>DATLIZ010000001.1:0-377405 GCA_035539155.1 Aliidongia sp.
TCCAACGTCACCGTCGCCAACAACACCGTCTACGGCAACGGCACCGACAATTGCATGCCCGGCATCGCCATCGGCGACCTCAGCATGCAGGGCGGCTCCAACAATGTCTGGATCAACAATGTCGCCCAGGCCGTCCTGACCCCGACCAACTCAGCCTGCGCCTTCTGTGGCGGCGCCAATGCCCCGCTCGTCGCCGGCAATGGCGACACCTTCGTCGACACCAACAACACCTACGCCAACAACGTCACCTACGGCGGCCTCGGCGTTCAGCTGTTCGACAATGACGTCAATTACTTTTCATGCGCCAGCAACAAGTGCGACACGAACCCGATGCTGGTCAGCCCGGCGGGAAGCAACTTCGCCGTTCAGGCGAACAGCCCGACGATCGGATACGGCCAAGTCGTAAGCCTCCTGCAGGCCTCCCCCGTCTTTGCCGGCGCCTGCTCGAGCCTCTTCACCACCTGCCCCGGAAATGGAGGAGCGGCGTCTGAATTCGCCGCGGTTCTTCCCGGCTCCCGCTCGGTGCAGCTCGACAATACGGCGACGATCTTTTCCAATATGATCAATTCCGGCTCGACCGCGCTCGCCAATTGCAAAATATCGTTGCCCGCCAACGCGCCGGCCGGGTTGACGATGGACTATCAGGCGACCGATCCAGCCACCAACATCCCAGTCGGCACGATCAACACGCCGGTCACGATTCCAGGCAATAACGGCATGAGAACCTTCCTGCTCTCCTTCCATGGCACAGCGGCGTTCAACGCATCCAACATGAACCTCGATTACGGCTGCAGCGGCGCGGCCTCGGCGGCCGTCATCGTCGGCGTGAACACCGTCGATCTGGCGATGTCGACCACGCCCGTCCCCGACGTCATCGCCTTGGCGGCGACGGCGACCAACGATGGGATCGTCGTGCTCCCGACCGGCGGCGGCGGCGCCTTCGCGCTCGCCAGCGCCAATGTCGGCGTCGCGGCGCCGCTCACGGTTTCGGTCGATACCGGCACGGCAACACTGCCCGTGACGGCGACGCTCTGTCAGACGGACCCGGCGACCAGCCGTTGCCTCTCTGCCCCGGCCGGCTCGGTCGCCGTGAATATCGCGGCGAAGGCGACTCCGACATTCTCGATCTTCCTGCAATCGAGAGGTCCCATCGCCTTCGCACCGGGCGCCTCGCGGATCTTTGTCCGTTTCAAGGATGCCAAGGGCTTGCTGCACGGTTCGAGCAGCGTCGCGATCCAGACCAAGTAGCCGCGGCCTTCGCGGACTCAAGGCCCCTTTGCGCCGGGGAAGCGGCAGATGCCGCGCCCCGGAGCAAGGGAATATCTCCCGCCATCATTGCCGGGTCATCGTCACTTCGGAGACACCGAGCAGGCCGGCGAGAGGCACTTCGGCGGTGGTCTGCTGCGGGCTGACGGCAAGGCCGTTGTTGCGCAGGATGTTGAGCAGCATCTCGGCCAGCGGAATTACCATATGCTGGCCCCAGCAGCGCTCCGACGCATGGCCGAAGGGCAGATATCCCGGCTGGTCGTCGGGGTTGAGGCTGTCCCAGCGATCGGGACGGAACTCGTCGGCATCGTCCCAGAGCGCCGGGTCGCGGTGGCTGACCAACGGCAGGATCAGGACATCGTCGTTCGGACCGATCCGCGAGTCGAGGGTGGGATATTCGGGGGACGCGTTCCGCAAGATATTCCAGGATGGCGGCAGCAGCCGCAGGGCCTCATACAGGATGTTCCGGTTCGGCATGCCGTCGTCAAAGGGGGCGCCGAGCCAGAGCGCATTAGCGACCAACGTGGAGACGGTGAAACAGACCGGGGCGGCCGTGCGCCGGTAGAGGCCCATGGCATAACGGCGATCGGTATAGGTCGAGGCGTTGGCGGTCAGGGTGGCGATAGCGGACGCCCCCGGCCGAAGCCCGAGGGGGACTGCCGCGCCGATGGCGATGACCGCCCAGGTCAGCTTGGGCGTCAGCTCCAAGATGCGGTCCATCAGGAAGCGCAGCCGGTAAGGGTCGCCGCCGAGGATGAGATCGCGCAGGTAGACGTGCCCGACATGCGGCCATGGGCCGGAGAAATCGACCGCTTCGGGTATGGGTTTCTGCATCGCCGCCCGCACGTCGCGTCCGATGGCTTGCATCGATCTCAAGGCGTCGGCGCGGGGAATGGACCGTCCGTGGAGGGGCTTGAAGGTCGGGCGCTCGATCTCGGTGGCCGCCCTGGCGCTGAGGATTTGATCGGTCAAAGCCGGCCCGGCGACGCCGACCGTGCTGTCATCCAATCGAAAGACGTCCGCACCGCGATGATCGCGCAGGAGCGCTTCAAGTCTTGGCGTAAAAACAGTAGTCCGAGTACGCCTGCCGGTAGTAGGCATATCTATCGATGATCCCAAAAAATGAGAAAGCCCGCGGCCGGCGAGCCGAGAGGGCGTCGTCGGTCACGGGACAAATCATCAACCTTATCCTTTGTTCAGGATATGGTTTGCCGACTCAGTACCAGATATACCAAGCGTATGCCTTCAGGCTCTTCTCGGACGCGAACATATTCTTGAGGCGAAAGAGGGTCTTCATTTTTTGACACCTTCGTTCAATTGCGGGTTACCCTTTCGGGCTACGTCAAATGTTCGAACTAGTGCGTGTCGCCATTTAGACAGGAGGAACGTTCGCTTGCTCGAACGCAACCTCACATCGAGTGTGCATAAGGTTACAGTCTCGCGCAAGGAGAAATAGACGCATTGCGATCTACAATCATCCTGGGCGGGATCGCCGCCGCACGTCGGACGGACTCACGCCGGATAAACGGCTCCGGGTAACGCCGAGAGCCGGCATGACCCTGAGCGGTCTGGAATCTCTACATAGTTGCAACGCGCATAAACAATACACGCTCGAACCGATAGGCCGGTATCCAAGTCATATTGCCACTTCTGGCTAGAACGCGTCGCCGAATGTATGGATCCCCGTCATCACGCGCTTGCGTAAGAGACGGTGAACATTTGAAAGCCGATCCTGTACTATCGTGGCTATACTCGTGCCGGAGTATGCGCGCCCGCGTCCCGCAGGCGAGGAAGCGCGTTTCAGGCGAGAAGTCCGCTCAAGCAGCCCAAAGGGGGATAGACGTTGCCCGAGCCAAGCCGATTGCCCGCGCGTTCCGCGTTCGGATCGCTGGTGCTGATCTCCATTATCATCGCCGTCGCCGCCGCCGCCTTCGCCTATACGGCGGGATGGCTTTCGCCACAGCGCCTGACGCCGGCCAAGATGGTGGAGGCGTTCGCGCCGCCTGACGCCGTGTCGCTCGGCCATCGCCGGAACCACGCCAAGGGCATCTGCTTCACCGGCATCTTCGATTCGAACGGGGCCGGGGCGGCGCTGTCGAAGGCGGAGATTTTCACCCGCGGCCAATATCCGGCGCTCGGCCGCTTCAATCTCGGCACCCCCGATGCGAACGCGCCGGATGCGACGGTGCGGGTGCGCGGCATCGGGCTACAGATCTCGTCCCCCGACGGTCAGGAATGGCGTACGGCGATGATCGACGCCCCGTTCTTCCCGGTCGCGACGCCGCAAGGGTTCTACGACTTGCTGCTCGCCTCGGGGAGCAAGGACCCGCACGCGATGGAGACGTTCGCCGGCGTGCATCCCGAGATCGCGGCGTTCGGCGGCTGGGCCAAGAGCGCACCCTGGACGGGCAGCTACGCCGAGGAACGGTATAACGGCCTCAACGCCTTCATCTTCACCGACAATTCAGGCGCCGAGCATGCGGTGCGCTGGTCGCTCCTGCCCTCGGCAGAGCCCGTTCCGGTGGCGCCCGAGGACCTCGCCAAGCGCGGCCCCGACTTCCTCGAGCAGGAGATCACCGAGCGCGTCAAGAGCGGGCCGCAGCGCTGGACCATGAATGTGACCGTCGCCAATCCGGACGATCCCACGGCGGATCCGAGCAAGGCCTGGCCGGAAGATCGGCATACCGTCGAGGTCGGCGCGCTTGTCGTGCAGCAGATCGAAGCCGAGCGGGACGGACCGTGCCGCGAGATCAACTTCGATCCGACCGTCCTGCCCACCGGCATACGAACGTCGGACGACCCCTTCCCGGCCGCCCGGTCGGCCGCCTATGCGAAGTCCTATAATTTGCGCTCGGCCGAGGCCAAGGATTATCCCCGAACCGCAACGGGTACCAAGCCATGATCGACATCCGCCACCGATTCACCCCGCTCCAGCGGCTGCTGCACTGGCTCATGGCAGCCTGCATCCTCACGATGCTTTTCATCGGCGTGGGCCTGGAATCGACCGTCATGCCGAAGCATCTGACGCTCGTCTCCATTCACAAATCGCTCGGCATCACCATTCTGGTGCTGGCCTTGATCCGCCTGGCGGTACGCCTGCGCTACGGGTCACCGCCCTTGCCGGCCGACCTGCCCGAGCCGATGCGGCTCGCGGCGCTCCTGTCGCATTACGCGCTCTATATCCTCATGATCGGCATGCCGCTCATCGGCTGGGCGATGCTGTCGGCCGCCGCCTATCCGGTCGTGATCTATGGGCGCATGTTCCTGCCGGCGATCCTGCCGCAAAGCGACAGCCTGCACACGCTGCTCTGGGGCGCGCATTTCTATCTGGCTTTCGCATTTTTTGCGCTGGTCCTGCTGCATGTCGCGGCCGCGCTCTTCCATGCCCTGGTCCGGCGGGACGGCGTCTTCGAGACAATGGCGCCGGTGCCGCCGCCCGAAGAACGCGCGCCCGCCGAGTGACAGGCATTCCGGGCGGCAGCTCTACTTTATGAGCCCCGCCGCTCGGAGAGCCTTGGCGATGACCGCGCCCGGATCGACGGGACTGTTGGCATAACGAGGCCTCGAAGCACCCCGCGCCGACGGGTTCGCGGACCGCTCCCGCCTCTTGTGAGGATCTCCCGCGCTGGGCACCGCCGCTCTTGCCGCCGCCGGCGCACGCGCCGTCTCGCCGACCAGGCCCCAGGATTGGGCGATCAGGTAAGTCGAGGAGATCCCGACATCGAGCATGTACGGGCCTGCGGCACCGCACCGTTCTTGGGGCTCGACGGCATTCGGCGCGATCGGCGTGCCGTGAGCCATCCCGGCGATATCATAGGCTTCGAGGAGCGTGCTCCCATCCCTGCCCTGCCAGACGCGATGCGTGAAGCCGGGGCCGGCCTTCTCGTGGGAATGTTCCTCGGGCAGCCCATGGAGAGCAATCCACTGCTTGACGGTTTCCCCGGCATTCGAGGGCCGCACCGTCGCATCGGCCGATCCGTGCCAGACCGACACTTTCGGCCAAGGCCCTTGGTGGGGCGAAGCGCTTCGAACGAGGTCGGCCCAGTCCTCTCCCGACTTGCCAACGCCCTGGAACATGGCGCCGAGGGCTTCCTGGACGTTGCCCGCCGCGCCATAGGGCAATCCTGCGATGATGGCGCCATGGGCGAAGAGCTCCGGATAGCAGGCCAACATCGCCGCGGCCATGGCACCGCCAGCCGACAAACCGGTGATCGCGATCCGTGCCGGATCGAGCCCGTGCTCCGTCACCATGTGGTCGATCATCTGTCGGATCGAGGCCACCTCGCCCTCGTCCCGCGCCGTGTGCCGAGGGACGAACCAGTTGAAGCAGAGATTGGGATTGTTCGCCCGCTGCTGTTCGGGAATGAGCACGGCAAAGCCGAACCGCGCGGCCAAGTCCGACCAGCCGGCACCGTTATCGTAGCTGGCGGCCGTCTGGGTGCAGCCATGAAGCACGACCACCAAAGGGGCCTTGGGCGGCAACAGGTCGGGGACGAAGCTGAACATCCGGAGATTGCCCGGATTGGCGCCGAACGCATCCGTCTCGACGAGCTTCTGCGAATCTCGGCTGGGCCGAGCCTTGGCCTCGGACCGCCTGCTGGCAGCGGGGAAGAGATCCTCGAAGCGCTTTCGATATTCAGCGAGCTTGTGCAACGTCTCGTCGAGTCCGGGCATAATGTGTCTTTCGAAAAGCGGCGATGCCGAGCCGCGAGCGAACGAGCCCCGGCATCGGAGGTCGAAGGACCGGCAAGCGAACGACCAGGCTGGGGGAAAATGCTCCGATCCGTCAATATGGTGCGCTGCAGCAAAAATGAAAGACGGCATCTAACGCCGTGATCCCCCGGGCGGGCGGGCAAGCGCCGGAGTTCGGTTGGCGACCCACGCCCAGCAACCTATGATCGCGTGACGGGAGCCGACCCGGAGGGTGGCAAAGAGGGACGCCGTGGATCACACATGGGTTTGCAGTTGCTGTGGTCGGACCTTCGACACCCTCCCGATGGACTACGGGTTTGCCGCGCCGCGTAATTGGTTTGGACTCCCCGAAGCCGAACGCGCCACCCGAGCCAACCTCACCGATGATATCTGCATCATTGACGATACTGAGCGCTATGTTCGGGGCTGTTTGGAGATACCCGTGTCCGACAGCGCCGAGCGTTTGGTTTGGGGCGTTTGGGTTTCCGTATCCGAAGAGAGCCTCCGTTACATTCTCGCCCGGTGGAATTCTCCGATCGCTCAAGACGAGCCGCCACGTTTCGGATGGCTCAGCACCTGGATAAACGGCTACCCGGAACCGCACGAAATCCGGTGCCACATATTTCTCCGGTCTGGCAATTTGCGTCCGCGTATTGTTCTTCAGTCGACCGAATATCCGCTCTCGGTCGAGCAGCATCACGGGATAACGCTAGACCGCGCCAAAGAGATCGCTGCTGGCGCCGGCCACGGCGCAAGCGCCTGAAACGCAACCGTATGACGACGCCGCTTCCGAACGCCAATCCCGCTGAACACGCCCGCATCGCTAATCGCGGACAAAGTCCGGCCTTATCGAGAATGGCCGCCGAGCGCGGTTACCGCCTCTTCGACGCTATGGAACATGTGTCCCGGCCCAAGAAGGTCGAGGATGCCGAAGCGGGACATCGCTTCGAAGGCCCGGACGGATTCGAGCCGGGCGACGGCAAAGCTTATGCCGCGCGCTCGGCAATGCTCGACGATCTGCGCGAGGATTTGCGCGGCCGTATAGTCGATAGCGATGATGCTGCTGGATTCCAGGACGACGAGATGCGGCGGCGGCTCGTGGCGATCGATCGCCTCGAGCACGCCTCGCCTGAATTCATACGCGTTCAAAAAGGATAAGGGCGCCTGAAAGGCGATGACGACGACGCCCGGAAGCGTTTCACCCTTCGATCCGGAACTGGGCGCCCACCAGATCGAGGTGCCTGGAACCCTCTCGAACTCGATGGCGCGAGCCCGCGTGTTGCTCCACATGCCGTGCAGCAGCGACAGGACGATACCGAGCGCAACGCCGGTTTCCGTCGGCAGGACGATGATCGCGATCATCGTGATGACGACCAGACAGAATTCGCCGAAGGTTCGGCGGTAGATCTGGGCAATGACCGGAACACGGAAGATGCGCAAAGCGATGAACAGGAGAATGCCGGCAAGGGCTGCCTGCGGCACCCGTGCCAACAGCCCGGCCCCGAAAGTCAGGAGGCTGAGCACGACCGCGGCGGCCACCAAGCCGGAAACTTGCGACCGCCCGCCGGTTTCCTCGACGATTGCCGTCCTCGGCGGACTGGCATTTACCGGGAACGCGCCGATCAGCCCGGCCAGAATGCTCCCGGCCCCAATCCCGATGAAGTCGCGATCCACCGATGGCGGCCGGTCGCCATCCGAGACGAACGACCGTGTCGTCGCGGCCGTTTGCACCATCGTGACAAGGGCAACGATAAGGGCCAGCGGCACGAGCTGAGGCAGTTCGTCGAACCCTGTCGCCGGCAGGGCGATCGCCGGCAATGCACCCGAAACGGTTCCCACAACCGCGACTCCGAGAGGCTCGAGACCGAACCAGGCGACGGAGATCGTGGCAGCGAAAAGGCCGATCAAGGCGCCGGGAACGCGCGTGCTGATCCGGTCGGACCCAAGGGTCAGGGCCAGCACGCTCAGGCCGATCGCGGCCGAAGGGAGGTTCGTTTGCGGGAGCTCGTCCGCGAGGATGCCGACGCGGTGGATCAGGCTGCCGTCAGGCGGCGGAACTCCGAGAAGGCCGGGCAGCTGCGAGACGATGATGTGAATGGAGATCCCGGCTAGAAACCCCGTCGTCACGGGAACGGACAGCAGATCCGCGATCCAGCCGAGGCGTAGCAATCCGCCGACAACGAGCATGCCGCCGACGAGCAACGCCAAGGTCGCAGCCAACACCGCATAATGCGGCGTTCCAGCCGCCGCCAGCAGCGCCAGGCCGCTCGCGAAGATCGGCGTGATGGTCGAATCCGCGCCGGCGGACAGGAAGCGATTGGCCCCTAACATGGCGAAGGCAAGGGAGCCGGCGGCAAACGCCCAAAAGCCGATTTCCGGGGAAAACCCGCCCAATCGGGCGGTCGCCATCTGTTCCGGTATCGCGATGGCGGCCAGCGTCAGTCCGGCGACAAGGTCTTGCGGAAGCATGCCCGGCCGATAGCCGGAGAGCGATGTGAAAAGCGGCCAAGCCCGGGCAACGGGTGCCGATCTCTCTTCCGATGCCGGCACGGGATTCGGCATGTGGCGGGAATCCTTCTTACATCGACCCATCGGCGATTCGACGGTGGCGCCTGCCGAGCGCCAACCCGACTGCGCATCAGGGCGCGACGGGCTTCCGCGCTTCCAGCGCCATCGCAATCAGGGAGGCGCCTCCGAAGAGCATGTCGATACCGACCAGCAGGCCCAGCACCCAGACGAGCGTGCCCGGTAAGCCGGCTATGACAATGACGGCCAGGACCAGATCAACCACACCATTGAACATGATCCATTCCCATTTACCCGAGAGCTCGCGCCGATGGGCGAAGCCGAGGATGATCATGAGAAGTCCGTCGACGATGAAATAGACGATCAGCACATAGGTCAGCGTGACCAGGCTCGTGAGCGGGTCCCACAGCAGGACGCCGCCGGCACCGACGGCCATCAGCGCCGAGAACAGCGACCACCAATAGCCGGGAGCCTGCTTTGCCCGGATCGTGAAGATCAGGCCGGCGATCCCCGCGACCAGGAAGAGCCAGCCGAGCAATACCGTCGCCACGAGGCCGGCAAGCGGCGGCAGAATGATCGCGGCGAGGCCGAGCAGGCTCAGGAGGATCCCCTCGCCCAGGAAGGTGCGCCAATGACGGTGGAGAGCGCGTTGGACGCCGGAGGGCAGCGCGGATTCTGTCGAGGGCTGGGACGGGAACATGATTTATCCTTGTCGGTTATCCGAACGAGATTGCGCTGCGCTCGGGCTCCCGGGCGGCAACATAAGCATTGGTGCCGGCAGCCGGGGCATTCGAACGCAGCTCCCTAAAGCTTCAGCGCGCGCAGCCGCAGCGCGTTCACGATCACCGACACGGAGCTGAGCGACATCGCGAGCGCGGCGACGATCGGATTGAGGAGGAGCCCGAAGCTCGGGTAGAGAACCCCTGCGGCAATCGGGATGCCGATCACATTGTAGGCGAACGCGAACACCAGGTTTTGGCGGATATTTCGCATCGTCGCCCGGCTGAGGACCACCGCGCGCGCAATGCCCGCGAGGTCACCCTTCACCAGGGTGATCCCGGCGCTCTGAATGGCGACCTCGGTCCCCGTTCCCATGGCGATACCGACCGCGGCTTCAGCCAAGGCCGGAGCGTCATTGACCCCATCGCCAGCCATGGCGACGATACGCCCCTCGGCTGTCAGCGTCTTGACGATGCGGTTCTTGTCCTGCGGCAAGACATCGGCTTCGACCTCCTCGATGCCAAGCTTGCGGGCAACGGCATCGGCGGTTGTTTTGTTGTCGCCGGTAAGCATCACGATCCGAATGCCGTCGCTCCGAAGACGGTCGAGCGCCGCCGGCGTCGTTGGCTTGATCGGGTCGGCAATGGCGATGATGCCGCCGGGCTTGCCGTCCACCGCGAGAAAGAGGGCGGTCGCCCCATCGCCGCGAAGCTCGTCGGCCTTGGGCTCGAGATCGCCGAGCGCGACGCCCAGGTCCGTCATCAGCTGCGCGTTGCCCAACGCCACGGCCTCGCCGCCGACCTTGCCGGTGACGCCCTTACCGGTGACGGAGGCGAAATCCGTCGCCTCCTGAATTGATTCATTGCGATCGCGCGCGGCGGAAACGATGGCCGCGGCGAGCGGATGTTCGCTGGATCGCTCGAGACTGGCTGCCAGGCGCAGAATCTGGGCCTCCGACAGTCCGGCGGTTGGAACGATGGCCGTCACCTTCGGCTTGCCTTCTGTCAGCGTACCGGTCTTGTCCACCACCAGGGTGTCGACCTTTTCCATGCGCTCGAGCGCCTCGGCCGACTTGATCAGGACGCCGGCCCCGGCGCCTTTGCCGACGCCCACGCCGATCGACATCGGCGTCGCCAGGCCAAGCGCACAGGGGCAAGCGATGATGAGCACGGAGACCGCCGCAATCAGGGCGTACGACAATGCGGGAGCGGGACCCAGAAGGGCCCAGGCAACGAACGCGATGACGGCCGCGACCAGCACACCCGGGACGAAGTAGCCCGACACCGTGTCGGCCATGCGCTGAATGGGCGCCCGGCTCCGCTGCGCCTCGGCGACCATCGTCACGATGCGCGCGAGCATGGTGTCGGCGCCGATCTTGTCGGCGCGCATGATCAGGGAGCCGGTGCCGTTCACCGTGCCTCCGATGAGCTTGTCCCCGGGCTGCTTGGCGGCGGGCATCGATTCACCGGTGACCATCGCCTCATCGACGGCGCCCTTTCCCTCGAGCACTTCGCCATCGACCGGCACGCCGTCGCCGGGTCGCACCCGGAGACGGTCGCCGACCTGCACCAGTTCGAGCGCCACTTCCTCGTCCTCGCCTCCAACCCTCAGACGGTGCGCCGTCTTGGGCGCCAATTTGAGCAAGGCTCGGATCGCGCCGCCGGTTTGCTCGCGGGCACGTAATTCCAGCACCTGGCCCAGCAAGACGAGAACGGTAATCACCGCGGCGGCTTCGAAGTAGACCGAGACCGTGCCGCCCATCCCACGGAACCCGGCTGGGAACAGTCCCGGCGCGAAGGTCGCAAAGAGGCTGTAGAGGTAAGCGGCGCCCGTACCGAGCGCGATCAGGCTGAACATGTTCAGGCTGCGGTGCAGAACCGACTGCCAAGCGCGTTCGAAGAATGGCCACCCGGCCCACAGGACGACCGGGGTGGACAGAACGAACTGGACCCAGACGGATATGCGCTCCGGGACCAGATCATGCAGTCCGAGGGCTGGAATATGGCCGCCCATTTCCAGGATGAAGACCGGCAAGGCCAGGGCCAAGCCGATCCAGAACCGCCGGGTCATATCGACGAGTTCCTGGTTCCGACCGACATCCGCCGTCGCCGCGACCGGCTCCAGGGTCATCCCGCAGATGGGGCAATTGCCTGGCTTCGCCTCCCGGATCTGCGGATGCATCGGACAGGTGTAGAGGACGGCCGCCTTGTCCGGGACCGGAAGCACCGTCGATGCCGGCGCCTTAGCGCGATGATCATTCATGACTGCCTACCGCTTCATCGTTCTTGGTTTGGCGCCAAGCGACGCGACTCCTTACGCAAACCCGAGCCGTTATCGATCGAGCCGCTGGACGGAACATTGATGCAGCTCAATCCTCTGCTAAACCGATCTGGGCTGACGAGTGGCGTTTCACCTTCTCAGAGCGATGGCGTGGTGGCGAACCCTTGCTGCGGGCGCGCCGCCGGCGGCAATTCCGTCGTCAGAAAGCCGGGCCCGAGCCGTGCGGCGAAGAAACCAACCGATCGGGCTTGGCAGACTTGTTCCTGCCGGTCCTCACGGCTTGATCCGCTTGATGCCGTAATGGACTAGGAACTTTTCATCATAGGCGCCATCCGGCATGACGGCCGGATCGTAGCGCGGACCGTCTTTGATCTTCTGACAATGGACATCGACATGGATCGACTCGTCGGCCCAGTCGATCTCCGTTACCGAGCGCGGCGAGACCAGGATCTTCTCGCCGGGCCACCAGTTCCGGGTGTCGACGACGAGATAGCGGATGCTCCAGTCGGCATCATCCACCAGGAAACTCTCGACATGGCCGATTTCGCCGTCGGTCGCATGAATGTGATATCCGGTGACGGCGGCGATGCTGCGCAGATGCGGATCGCCCGGAACGTCGGGTTCAGATTCGACGGCCGGGCCCATCGGCGATAGGAAGAGCGGCTCGACGAACGGTATCGCCATGGTGTTGCTGAGCGGCACGTCGCTACCGACCGGATATGGCGTCCAGCGGTAATAATGCGAGATTTTTGCCTCGTCCTGCCGGGATACGGGCTGCGCCGTGTCGACATCCGGCCCGTCCTTGACCTGTTGCCTGGTCAATTTGACCGGAAAGCTGCGCAAGGCCCGATCGGGTTGCCCCAGGACCGAGAGTGGCAGAAGAACCTTGCGGCCGGTGAGCCAATGGCCGGTATCGACCACGAGCCATCGAACCACCCAGCCGATATCCTCGAACAGCAGGTCGCTCACAGTGCCGATGTCGCCGTCGGTCGCTTCGATCGCGTAGCCTTGGAGAGATGACGCGTCCCACAACATTGCTTGCTCCCTATGGTTGCCGAGCCGTGCCGATCGAGATGTCCGTGAATGGATCAGCCGTATTCCCCTGCCTCATACGGTCAAGGGAAGCTCCTTTACGAGCGGTGCCCGAATGGCACCGTTGGCAGCAGGCACCTTGCCGGCTTTGTCCAAGATCTCGATGAACGGTTTGAGCAGGTCGATCGGCATTGGAAAGACGACGGTGGAATTCTGCTCGGCGCCGATCTCGGCCAGCGTCTGCAGATAGCGCAGCTGCATCGCGGCCGGGCTGCTGCCCAGGATCCGGGCGGCGTCGACCAGGGTTTGCGAGGCTTGGAACTCGGCTTCGGCATGGATAATCTTGGCCCGCCGGTCTCGTTCCGCCTCCGCCTGCTTGGCGATGGCGCGTACCATGTTGTCCGTGAGCTCGACGGTTCTGATCTCGACGTTGCTCACTTTGATGCCCCAGGTTTCGGTTTGCGTGTCGAGGATGCTCTGCACGTCGGTGCTGAGCTTCTTGCGCTCCGAGAGCATCTCGTCGAGCTCATGCTGCCCCAGCACCGCGCGCAGCGTCGTCTGAGCCAGCATGTTCGTGGCGGGCAGATAGTCCTGAACGCGAATGATCGCGCGCTCCGGATTGACGACGTTGAAATAGAGCACCGCGTCGACCTTCATCGAGACGTTGTCACGGGAGATCACGTCTTGGCTGGGTATCTCGATGACCTGGATGCGCAGATCTACACGCACCATTTCCTGGACGAAGGGGATCAGCAGCACCAGGCCGGGGCCTTTTACCCTCTGAAACCGTCCGAGCGTGAAGACTACGGCCCGTTCGTATTCACGCAGGATCCTCACGCTCGTCGTGATCAGCAGGAAGCCCAAGATCGCCGCAAACGGAACGACGTAGAAAATTGAGAAGGACAAGGCTTGGACCTTTCAGGATCAAGGAAGCCGATCTCCGTCCCAAACGTCGAGACGAAGCTGCCGACGGCATGATCCGTGCGTCGGGCGATGTCGGCCGGAACTGGTCCGACGGACGTGAAGGCGAAAGCGGCAATATGGTTAATACCAGCGGCCGATGCCGGCCCGGTAGCATCGGAAAATACCTATGTCGCCGCTGACTTACCGCCGATCCCTCGCAATCGGGACCGCCCAGCCGGCGGCGGGCACGCGCTCGTCAAAAATGTCGCCCGGCATCAGCCCAATGACGGTCTCCACCGAAATTCGCGAGCAGGGACTGCACCGCGGCGATCCCGGCCGCTGCGTTCGATACCGCGAAATGGCGATGCTCGGACCAGAGCCAACTGTCGTTGGGCCCAAAACCAAGTGCGCGCCACGAGATATATCTCGACTTTCTTGATCCAGAAACGCGCCGGCGCGGTGTGCCGAGCCTCGATATCGGCACAGTAGTCGGCACAGAGGCGCCGGTTCGTTCCCGGCGGCATCGCGAGCCAGATTCGGCACCATGCCGAAAAAGATATATTTTTTAATGACTTGAAGTGGGGTGGCGGAGGGGATGGGATTCGAACCCACGATAGGTGTTTTGCACCTATAACGGTTTAGCAAACCGCCGCCTTCGGCCACTCGGCCACCCCTCCACCGATTGAGTGGGCTTATCACACGGCGTTTGTAGCTCCGTTCTAGAGAGCCGGCTTCGGCCTGTCAACGAGGCCCGGATCGAGATGCCGCAATTTATCGGGATCGCGGACGATATAGGGCGCCGTCCCCCTCCCCGCCGACACCTCGCAGGCCGCAATCATGACGCCGCCATCGGCCTCGATCGCAGTGAATCCGGCCAAGCCGTTGATCCTGGCCGGATCTCGCGGAACGACGCGCCCCGCTGCGTGCGGGCGAGGCCGAGGATGAAGCGGGCGATCCTGCGCCGGCGCCGGTCAGTTCAACGCCGCGGCGGTTTCGTCGGCGGCGGGCAGTTCGCCTCGATGCATTTCAGCAGCACCTCGATATTGAGCCCGGCCGCGCGCAGCTGCTCCAGCAGCTTGCCGCTGATCAGGCCGCCGGCGATCGCGCAGCGCAGGATGGCGCACCAATGGTCCGCGCCGCCGTCCCCGGTCTGGGGTGGATTGTTGGCGCCGGCATAGACGGCGGCGCTCAGCGTCTGCTCGCGCTGGAACGAGACGCCCTGGAAAGTCGTGCCGAGCGCGCGCACGCGGATGGTGTAGAGCCCCGGCAGGCTGGTCGGGAAGGCGCCGGCGAAGCGTCCGGCCTCGGCCTCGTCCATCGCCAGCACGAATCCGCTGCCGTCCGGCCGCGTGACATCGGCCCAGCAGCGGGCGCGATGATCGACCGGCACCTGATATTCGCTGAGGCTCGCCAGCACCGTCACGGTGGCGCCGGGCTCGAACCCGCTCTGCACCGCGCGCGCCTGGAAATCGAGGTTGGAATAGCAATGGACGACCACGTCGTAGGGTATGCCGCCGCCGACGGCGACGGCGCCCGCGACGAAATCCTGGCGATTATCGACCTCGAGCCGGGGCTTGCCGAGCTTCAGCAACACGTTCCATTGCCCGGCATGGCTGCCGGCGGCGCGGGCGGGATCGGCCGGCAGCGACAGCCGGTAATAGGCCATGCGCCCGGCCTGCACATAATGCATGTTGGTCAGCGTCATGGGCGAGGCGGTCGTGAAGATCTCGCCGTCCGGTGTCTCGAGCCCGAACTCGATCAGCCCCGGCACCGGCGTCAGCAGGAAGACATCGAGCCCGTACTCCGTCTCGGCCACCTGGAACGGAATGCGATGCACCGCCCCCGCTGTCAGCACGCCGTGCGGGTCGAGCACGATATTGGCGTTGGTGATGCCGGCCAGCACCTGCAGGAAGTATTTGTTGAGTCGGGCCGCCTGGTCGCTGGTGAGCGTGCCGGTGATCAGCAGATAGCCGTTATGGCCCTGGGTCAGCGTGTTCAGCGCCACGGTGCTGATATTTTCCGGCTGGCCGAGGCCGATGGCGAAGGTGTTGGCGGTAATGCTGCTGCCGACGGCCGACAGCAAGGGTGCGGTATTCTCCTCGCCGTCGGTTAGCACCAGCATCGAGGTCACGTCGTAATGCGGTGTACCCAGCGCCTGCGCCGCGTCGAGCGTGCCCTTGCCCGCGACCACGCCGGCGCCGATCGAGGTGCTACCGGCGGGATCGAGCTCGGCGCCGGAAATATGCCCGATCGCGGCGATCCGCCCGGCGCCCAGCAGCGGCACGCCGACATTGGTCACCGGCATCAGCGCCTGGGCGGTGTCGTCGAAGCGCACGACCGACAGGCCGTCGCCATCCAGCATGGCGTTGATGAAGATGCTCGCCGCCTCGCGCAGCTTGCCGACCTTGGTCGTGCCGTCGCCGGCATCGTCGGCCATGCTACCGGAATGGTCGAGCACCAGCGCCACAGCGCTCTTCGGCCGCGCCACGGTATTGGCGGCGATGTTGATGACCCAGCTCTGCCCGGTCTCGTCGCAATGCACCGTGACGCTGCCGCTGGCATGGGCGCCCGCCACGGTCGAGACATAGGAGAGCCAGAGCCGGGCCTCGGCGATCGGGTCGGCGTCGTTGGCGCTGACCGAGACGACCGTGCCGAGCGGCGTGCCGAAGCCGCCCGTGGGGCCGGCGGTGATGCGGAAGGTGCGGGTGGCGCAAGTCACCACCTCGAACACGATCGCCCGATATGTGGTGACGCCCGTGCCGCCCAGCCCTTCGGGGATATTGGTGAAGGCGATGCTGGGTGTGTCGAGGATGATCGATTCCGCCGGCAGGTGCGGCGCCAGCGTGTCACGGATCACCTGCTGGCAGACCGCGCAGAAGGGCTGGCCGAGCTGGCGCATCCGGCAATTGAAGGAAGGCCGGTAACAGCCGCAATGGAAATACCCCGCCCCCTCATAGGCGCCGACATAGGTCGCGGCCTTGGGATTGGCCTGGCTGTCCTGCTTGGTGCAATCGGCATTCGTGGTCGTCGGCAGCGTGTCGGTCGCGGAGGTCAGCTGCGACTTCCATTTGATCGTGTTGCGATCGGTATTGGCGGTGATGTTGGGCTGCGACGGTTCCGAGCCGGAGAAATGATCACGGCCCGTCTCGCCGGAGACGCAAGTATAGCAATCATATTCATCGGCGAAGCCGAAGGCGAGATGCCCCATCTCATGGAGCGCGATCTCGGCCGAGCTGGACGCGGTCGAAAGCTTGGCGACGCGCCCGTCGCTGGAGCCGCCATATTCGCTGGTATTGACGATCACCATGATGATGTGCGCTTCGGGCACCTGCGCCACGGCCAGATCGTGCGCCGTATCGTCGTTGCAGGTCAGAAGCCGCCGCGTGCCGCCGTCACCGCAGAAGGTCGCGTCGAAATAGGTGCGCGGTGTCGCACCCGAGCCGGTCGTGCCGTCGCCACAGGTGCCGGGATCGTCGGCGCCGCTGTCGGTCGAGACCACATCGATGCGGAAGAAATTGATGCCGCACCAGAGATCGGTATAGGGCGCGGTCGACCGCAGCAGATCGATGAAGCCCTGCACGTCGGTCGCGTACTTCGCCATCTCGGTCGATTGATAGCCGTCGCCGAGCATGACGATGTTGTAGCGTTGCGCGTTCGAGCCGTGATCGACGATCTTATGGGTGCCGAGCACATATCCGTCGGATGTGGTCATGGCGTCGTTCCCTGCCCCGGCTGATGGTTGCGGACAGAATCCGGCATTCCGGCACGCATGCATGCCGGTCGGCCTTCGCCCTGCTTCGATGCCGACTATCTCGGCTTTGTCTGCCGTTCCTGCTCGATCGCCAGCTTGCGCAGCTGCGCCAGCGGGAATCGGGCGAGCTGCCGGCTGGCACGGCGCGCTTCCTCGGGCTTGCCGTGCGTCCCGTGAAGAATGAAATCCTCGGCCGCCGGCAGATCGGGCACGATCATGTCGAACCTGGCCTCCTTGCGCGTATTGGGCGCGCGCCGGATCTTGCCGCCCTTCTCATCGTCGAAGACTTCGATCCCCTCGGGCAGCGGGTCACGAAGCGCGCGGTGATAGAGCACCGCCCCCTTCTCGTCCCTGAGCTCGAACCAGAATCCCACCTGCTGCTCGCCGGGCGCCCCCGGCAGCGACGCCGACGCCCGCATGGCGACGCGCTGCGTGCCGACCAGCTCGACATGGCTTTCCTGGATCTGGAAAGTCAGCCGGAACGAATAAGTGTAGGGAACGGGCACCGAAGCGACGTGATGCGTGGACATGTCGATCCCCCGAGCGGCGGGTGGTCCCACACTCCGGACAGTCGCGGCGGCAGACCATCATGAGTTCAGGCGGAAGCGGGAAGCAAAACGCTGTCCCGCCGAAATGACATCCCAAGTAAATGCCAAACAAGCGATGTTAATTTAGCATCGCTATCGTCCCCGGACAAGCGAAATAGGCGAGCCGAAAATCATTGCCGCAACTCAACCGGCATTAATTGAGCTTTTCTTTCGCCGCCCAAGAACGGATCCTATGGAGACTTACAACCGATAAGGAAGCTTCCCGGCGCCATTGCACCGGGAACGGTCCCGATCAGCCGGCGAGCTTCTGCTTCAGGAGCTCGTTCAGCATCGCCGGATTGGCCTTGCCCTGGGTTGCCTTCATCACCTGGCCGACGAAGAAGCCGAACAGCTTGTCCTTGCCGCCGCGATATTCGGCGACCTTGTTCTGGTTGGCCGCGATCACCGCATCGATGGCGCCTTCGATGGCGCCGGTATCGGTGACCTGGCGCAGCCCCTGTTCCTCGACGATGGCGCCGGCGGACTTGCCGGTCTCGACCATGGCGGCGAACACATCCTTGGCGATCTTGCCCGAGATGGTGTTGTCGGCGATGAGGTCGATCATCTCGCCGAGCGAAGCTGCCGAGACCGGCGATGCCTCGATGCCGAGACCGCGCTTGTTGAGCGCGCCGAAGAGATCGCCCGTGACCCAGTTGGCGGCGAGCTTGGCGTCGCGGCCCCGGGCCACATCCTCGAAGAACGCGGCCACCGCCTTCTCGGCCACCAGCACGCCGGCATCGTAGGGCGAGAGCTTGTAGTCGGCGACGAAGCGCGTCTTCTTCGCGTCCGGCAACTCGGGCAGGCCGGATTTGAGCCCGTCGACCCATTCCTGCTTCAGCACCAGCGGCAGCAGGTCGGGATCGGGGAAATAGCGGTAATCATGCGCCTCTTCCTTGGAGCGCATGGTGCGGGTAATGCCGCGGCCGGAATCGAACAGCCGCGTCTCCTGGACGATCGTGCCGCCTTCCTCGATGATCTCGATCTGCCGGCGCGCCTCGTATTCGATCGCCTGCATGACGAAGCGGATCGAGTTGACGTTCTTGATCTCGCAGCGCGTGCCGAGCGGATCGCCCGGCCGGCGCACCGAGACGTTGCAGTCGCAGCGCATGGAGCCTTCCTCCATGTTGCCGTCGCAGGTGCCGAGATAGCGCAGGATCGAGCGCAGCTTCTTGAGATAGGCCCCCGCCTCCTCGGCCGAGCGCATGTCCGGCTCGGACACGATCTCCATCAGCGCCACGCCGGAGCGGTTGAGGTCGATATAGCTCTGGGTCGGATGCTGGTCGTGCAGGCTCTTGCCGGCATCCTGCTCCAGATGCAGGCGCGTGATCCCGACCGTGCGGACCGAGCCGTCCGGCATGTCGAGATGGATCAGCCCCTTGCCGACGATCGGCTGGGTGAACTGCGAGATCTGATAGCCCTGCGGCAGGTCGGCGTAGAAATAATTCTTCCGGTCGAACACCGAGACGAGGTTGATCTGCGCTTCGAGGCCGAGCCCGGTCTTCACCGCCTGCTCGACGCACATCTCGTTGATCACCGGCAGCATGCCGGGGAAGCCCGCATCGACCGGCGAGACCTGGCTGTTGGGATCGGCACCGAAATCGGTGGCGGCCCCGCTGAACAGCTTCGATTTCGAGATCACCTGGGCATGGACCTCGAGGCCCAGCACGATCTCCCACTTGCCGGTGCGGCCTTCGACCAGCAGATCCTCGCGGGCGCTCATCAGGCGGCTCCCTTGCCGAAATCACTCTTCGGCCGCGCGGTGAAATTGGCGGCCGTCTCCAGGACGCCGCCGACGCGCAGCATGGTCGCCTCGTCGAAGGCGCGGCCGATCACCTGCAGCCCGAGCGGCAACCCGTCGGCGCTCAGGCCGGCCGGCACCGACATGCCGGGCAGGCCCGCGAGATTGACCGGCACGGTGAATACGTCGTTCAGATACATCGCCAGCGGATCGTCCATCTTCTCGCCCAAGGCAAAGGCGGCCGAGGGCGCCGTCGGCGTCAGGATCGCGTCGACCTTCTCGAAGGCCGCGTCGAAATCGCGCGCGATCAGCGTGCGCAGCCGCTGCGCCTTCAGATAATAGGCGTCGTAATATCCAGCCGACAGCACATAGGTGCCGATCAGCACGCGCCTTTTCACCTCGGCGCCGAAGCCTTCGGCGCGCGTGTTCTCATACATCTCGCCCAGCGTGTCGCCCGGCACGCGCAGCCCGAAGCGCACGCCGTCATAGCGCGCGAGGTTGGCCGAGGCCTCGGCCGGCGCGATGATGTAATAGGTCGGCAGCGCGTATTTGGTCATGGGCAGGCTGATCTCGACCGGCACGGCGCCCGCCGATTTCAGCCAGTCGATGCCCTGCTGCCAGAGCGCGTCGATCTCGGCCGGCATGCCGTCGACCCGGTATTCCTTGGGAATGCCGATGCGCAGGCCGCGGACGTCGCCGGTCAGCGCCGCCTCGAAATCCGGTACATCCATCGGCGCCGAGGTCGAATCCTTGGGGTCGTGGCCGCACATGATCTTCAGCATCAGCGCCGCGTCGCGCACGCTGCGCGTCATCGGCCCGGCTTGGTCGAGCGAGGAGGCGAAGGCGACGACGCCCCAGCGCGAGCAGCGGCCATAGGTCGGCTTCACCCCGACGATGCCGCAGAAGCCGGCGGGCTGGCGGATCGAGCCGCCGGTGTCGGTACCGGTCGCGGCGAGTGCTATGCGCGCGGCCACGGCAGCGGCCGAGCCGCCCGAGGAGCCGCCCGGCACCAGCGGCCGGTTGTCGCCCTGCCGCGTCCAGGGATTATGGACCGCACCGTAATAGCTCGTCATGTTCGACGAACCCATGGCGAACTCGTCCATGTTGAGCTTGCCGAGGCACACCGCCCCCGCCTGCCACAGCTTGGACGTGATCGTCGATTCATAGGGCGGCTTGAAGCCGTCCAGGATATGCGAGCCGGCCGTGGTCAGCACGTCCTTGACGCAGAACAGATCCTTGATCGCGATCGGCAGGCCTTCGAGCGGGCCGCCCTCGCCGCGCGCCAGCTTCTCGTCGCTGCGATAGGCCTCGCCCAGCGCCTTTTCCGGCGTTTCGGTGATGAAGGCGTTCAACGGCCGCGCGGCCTCGACCGCGGCGATATGCGCCTCGGCGAGCTCGACCGCCGAGAATTCCTTGCGGCGGAGTCCCTCGCGCGCCGTGGTCAGGGTGAGATCGGTCAGCACCGTCATTACTCGACCACCTTCGGCACGGTGAAGAAGCCATGCGCCGCACCGGGCGCATTGCGCAGGATCTCGTCGGCGCGATCGCCGTCGGTCACGGCGTCCGTCCGCATCGGCAGGGTCAGATGCTCGACGCTGGTCATGGGTGCCACGCCTTCGGTGTCGATCTCGCTCAGTTGCTCGACCCAATCCAGGATCTTGTTCAATTCCCGCCCGACCGCTTCGCGATCGGCCTCGGGAACCTTGATACGGGCGAGCGTGGCGATCCGCGCCACGGTGGCCTTGTCCAGCGACATGGAGTAAACCTCGAACTCGTCCGGGCGCCGGCCCAGGCTTGTAAAAAGAGCGCGGAAGCTAACACCCGACATGCCCATCCGCAACCCCACGGAGCTTAAGGCGCTTTTGGTCCCGGGCCAACGGCTGATGGGCATCGATCTCGGCACCAAGACGATCGGCCTGGCGATCTCCGACACGCTGCTCATGATGGCGAACCCGCTGAAGACGCTGCCGCGCGGGCGCCTCAGCGACGATGCCGCTTCCCTGCAGCGCCTGCGCCGCGAGCATAATATCGGAGCACTCGTCATCGGTCTGCCGATCAATATGGATGGCAGCGAGGGGCCGCGCGCCCAATCGACGCGCACCTTCGCCCGCAATCTCCTCGATATCGACGATCCGATCATCGGCTTCTGGGACGAGCGCCTGAGCACCGCAGCCGTCACGCGCGGCATGATCGAGGCCGATCTCACCCGCAAGCGTCGCGGCGAGCTCGTCGACCGCGCCGCCGCCGCCTACATCCTCCAGGGTGTGCTCGACCGGCTCGCCTATATGGGGCGGACGGAGGGGGCGTAGTCGGTGCTCCGCGAGCGCGATGATTTCGACAATCTACGCGGACCGGGCGTACCGAAGTAGCGCCCGGTCCATCTCCGGATCAGCCCGCTTTCCGGACCTGCATGGGCGGGAAGCTGGGGTCGAGATCGGTCTTGAAGGTGTTATTGAACAGGTTGGTGATGAAGCTGAACGCGGTCTCGGCGACGATGTCGATGATCTGCGCGTCGGTGAATCCGGCGGCGCGGACCGCCTCGATGTCGGCGTCTTCGATGTGGCCGCGGTTCTTGGCGACCTTGTAGGCGAACTGCAGGGCGGCGTCCGCTTGCGGGTCGGTGGAGTGACCCTCGCGGTTCAGCTCCAGGTCATCCGCCTCCAGACCGTTCAGCTTCGAGGCGAGATAAGTGTGGGCCGTCAGGCAGTAGCTGCAGCCATTCACCTCGGCCGTCATCACGTGGATGCGCTCTCTGGTCTTGTGGCCGAGGCTCTTGCCGAGGGTGGCGTGCATGTCGGCGATCGCCTTCAGGGCGTCGGGGGATTGCGAGATCAGGGCGAAGAAGTTCGGAACGACGCCGAGGACCTTCACGTAGTTCTGAAGGATCGGCTGAGCTTTGGCGGGAGCTTCTTCTATGGTGGGGACGGCGATACGGGACATGATGTTTCTCCTGTGCAACCGAGCCACAGCGGCTTCGGTGAGGAGAAGGTGCCTCCTTTCGCTGGATATAATAATGCGCCCATACTGAGAGTGTAACTTTCATCCAATGGAAGAAGAGGATGCGCACCGAATGACGGAGCTACCGTCGCTCGCCGCGACCTCACCCCAGCTGCGACAGGGCCGATCGCAATTGGCTGGCGGCGAAATCCAAGAAGACGCGCATCTTTTGCGGCAACAGCCCGCGCGCCGCATGGACGAGATGAACCGGGATCGCATCCACGTCGAACGCCTGCAGGACCCGGATCAGCCTCCCCGCCCTGAGCTCTTCCGCACAGTGATACCGATATACCCTGGTAAAGCCGGTATGCCGGAGGGCAGCCTGAACGGCGGCCTCCGCCGAGGTCACCGACAAACGTGGCACGATCGTGACGCCGAACTCGCGCTTGGTGGCCGGATCTTGGAAGGACCAGCTCGTGGTGGCGGGTCCGGCGAAAATCACGCACGGGAGTTTTTCCAACTCTCTCGGATGCTTCGGCACGCCATGAGCCGCCAGCAAGCCCGGCGAGGCGCACACTAATGTTTCCATGGAGCCGACGCGGGTCGCGATCATGCTGCTGTCGGGCAATGCTCCCAGGCGGACCGCCATATCGACGTGTTCGTCGTACAGATGAAGATTGTGATCCGATAAGAGCAACCGGACATTGATGTCCGGGTAGGCAGCAAGGAAATCGGTGACGATTGGTAGAATATATGTCTGGCCAAACAGAACGGGCGCCGTCAGGACGAGTTCACCCCGCGGCGCCGCGTATTCGCCGGATGCAGCGCGTTCGACTTCGTCAATCTCCTCCATGATGCGCTTCACGCTGGCGACATAGCTTTGACCCGCGTCCGTTAGGGTCAGCTTGCGCGTCGAGCGGTGCAGCAGCTTCGTCCCAAGATGTGCTTCGAGTTCGCTCACCTTTCGGCTGATCGTCGGCAACGGCATGTTCAGTGCCTTCGCCGCCGCTGTGAGGCTGCCCTTTTCGACGTGAGCAGCACGATCGTCATCGCCTCTAATCGGTCCATCGCTTCTTCCACTCGTTGGAAGTCATGCCCTTTGAACCGGTAAACTATTCCCGTGGACGCGACACTGCAATTGGAGCGCCTGACCTTGCCAGCGGAAGGCCATATCCGAACCTCGACAGCGAGCGCGAAGAGTTCGCCCTACACCTCTCAGCCGCGCCGTTTTGCGAATTTGAGATCGCCGATCCTCGACACGATGGTCTTCAGAAGCGGCGATTGATTGGTTTCGACATATCCGAGCGAGAGATCGATCGTCGGCGGCACCCCGGCGAGCGGCCGGCTGACGATCGTCGGCGGCAGCAGGTTTCGCGCATAGAGCGGCATCAAGGCGATGCCGCCGGTCGACCCGACCAGGGACATCGCCATCGAGAGATTGTCGACATAGTGGTTCGGCGTGAGATCGACGCCGATCCGCGTGCTGTAGGCATCGGTTACCGCGCGCAGTGCCGGGGATTTATCGTGGGGCACGCCGACGAGTTGCTCTCCGGCGATGTCCTCGGGACCGATCGCGTCGCGGGCCGCCAGGCGATGATCCGCCGGCATGAGCACGATCAGCGGCTCGTCGATCAGCGGCGTGAAGACGATCCCGGGCGCATTCCGCTCACGGCGAAGGAAGGCGAGGTCGATCTTCCCCCGCATCAGCCCGTCGGCGAGATCGGGCGATGACAGGCTGTGGATGACGACCTCTGTGTTGGGCAGTTCGTCCCGGATGATCGCCATCACGGCCGGCAGCCACTCGAACTCGTGACCGGTCAGGAAACCCAGCGCGAACACCGCCTTGGCCGGTGACGCGGCGCGCCGCGTCGCCGTGATCGCCGCCTCGATCTGAACCAGCACGCTGCGCGCATGGTCGAGAAACACGCGGCCGGCGGCCGTCAGCTCGACTCCTCGGGCGCTGCGGATCATCAGCTCGCAGCCGAGCTCGGCTTCAAGGTCGCGCATCTGCCGGCTGAGCGACGGCTGTGCTGTGTGCAATCGCTTCTCCGCCGCGACGGTGAGACTGCCTTCCTCGGCGATGGCGATGAAATAGCGAAGATGGCGCAGATCCATCGAGCGATGCCTTTGAGGTATCCAACCCCACAAACAAAGTCTTTCTCAAGAAGAAGAGCAAGACCTATTTCTTCTCTTGTTACTGAGACATTCAGCCGAACCGCTCTGCAGCGAACCTCATTCCGCAGGTCGCCAGCCAGACAGTTCAGGCATGGCCCATCAACCTGCTGCATCGAGAGGAATCGATATGAGCACCCCCGTCGTCCTGATCACCGGCGCGCTTACCGGCATCGGCCGCGCCACTGCCCTCGCTTTCGCCAACAAGGGCGCGAAGATCGTTGCTGCCGGCCGTCATGAAGATGCCGGCGCCGCGGTCGCAGCCGAGCTGCGCGCGGCCGGCGCGGAAGCCGAATTCGTCCGCGCCGATGTGCGCCACGACGACGATGTCCGCGCGCTTGTCGACGCGACGGTTAAGCGCTTCGGCCGGCTCGATATCGCCGTCAACGCCGCCGGCTCCGAAGGCAAGCCCGGCCCGGCCGTCGAACAGACCCCGGAAAGCTACGCCGCGACCTTCGACACCAACGTCCTCGGCACCGTCCTCAGCATGAAGCACGAGCTGCGGGCGATGCAGGCGCAGGGCAGCGGCAGCATCGTCAATATCTCGTCGACCTTCGGCCATGAAGGCGCCGCCGGCGCGTCGATCTACGCCGCGAGCAAGCACGCCGTCGAGGGCCTGACCAAGTCCGTGGCACTCGAGGTCGGCACTCTCGGCATCCGGGTCAATGCCGTGGCGCCGGGCCCGATCCAGACCGGCATGCTCGACCGCTTCACCGGCGGTGAGGAGGTCAAGGCCTATCTCGCCTCGCTCAATGCCCAGAAGCGGATCGGCCAGCCCGACGAGATCGCCCGGGCGATCCTCTATATCGCCTCGGACGATGCCAGCTTCGTCACCGGCCACATCCTCACCGTCGACGGCGGCAAATCCGCCGGCTGACCGGCAACCTTCTTTCTCCTTCCGGAGCTCCCCACCATGTCGCCCGACGATCTGAAACTCTATGAATCGAGCGCGTCGCCCAATTCGCGCCGCGTTCGCATCTTCCTGGCCGAGAAGGGCATTTGCGTCTCGCGCATCCCCGTCGACCTCGGTGCCAAGGAGCAGTTCTCCGAGGCCTATGCCAAGATCAACCCGCGCCGGGTCGTCCCGACGCTCGTCCTCGATGACGGGACGGCGATCGGCGAGGTTCCCGCGATCATGCGCTATCTCGAGGAGGCCTATCCGAGCACGCCGTTGCTCGGCGCCTCGCCCAGGGAGAAGGCGCTGGTGACGATGTGGGAGCGCCGGATGGAGCTCGAAGGCTTTGCCGCGGTCATGGAGACCGTCCGCAACAAATTCCGCGGCCTCAAGGGGCGCGCGATCGCCGGCACGCATGATTACGAGCAGATCCCGGCGCTGGTCGAGCGCGGCCTCGAGCGTATCGCGGATTTCTATGCCGATCTCGAAGTGAGGCTCGGCGAAGCGCCCTTCGTCGCCGGCGACCGCTTCAGCGCGGCCGATATCACCGCGGTGGTTGCGGTCGATTTCGCGACCAAGGCGCTGGAGCTGGCGATTCCGGCGGCGAACAGGGCCACCCGACGCTGGTACGATACCGTCATTGCGCGTTCCAGCTTCGGCGCCTGACCCGCTGCGGCCCTGAAAACAACCTGTGAACTCTGGAGGAGCATATCATGAGCAAGCCCGTCATCCTGATCACCGGCGCCCTCACGGGCATAGGGCGCGCCACCGCCCTGGCCTTTGCCGATCAAGGCGTCCGCTTGGTCGTTTCCGGCCGCCGCGATGCGGAAGGTGCCGCACTCGCGGCCGAGCTGCAGGCGCGCAATGTCGAGGCCCGTTTCATCCGCGCCGATGTCCGCCACGAGGATGAGGTCCGCGCGCTCATCGAGCAGACGGTCGGCGCCTTCGGCCGGCTGGACGTCCTGGTCAACAATGCCGGCACCGAGGGCACGCCCGGGCCGGTGACCGAGCAGACCGCCGAGACCTTTACGGCGATGTTCGACACCAATGTGCTCGGCACCTTCTTCGGGATGAAGCACGCGCTGCGGGCGATGCAGGCGCAGGGCAGCGGTAGCATCGTCAACATCTCCTCGACCATGGGCGAGCGCGGCGCGCCGAACATGGCGCTCTACGTCGCCACCAAGCATGCGGTCGAGGGCCTGACCAAATCCGCCGCCATCGAGGCGGCAGCCTTCGGCGTCCGGGTCAATGCCGTGGCGCCGGGCCCGGTCGAGACCGAGATGCTCGACCGCCTGACCGGCTCGCCGGAGAAGAAGCAGGCCTTCTACGCCGCCATCCCGATGAAGCGCGGCGGTCGGCCGCAGGAGGTCGCCGACGCGATCGTCTTCCTCGGCTCGGAAAAGGCGAGCTTCATCACCGGTCAGATCGTGCGCGTCAATGGCGGCAAGACCGCGAGCTGAGTGTTGTCGCAGGGGCTGCGCGACGATGGCGCCGGGAACATCTGCTGACGGAATCGTGCTCGGTTCCCCTTTGGTGCGATCACATTTGACCGTCATCACCGGGCTTTGTCCCGGTGATCCCCGTCTCTCCGTGTGGTACGCAAGCAGCGGCGAGGCGTGGATGGCCGGGACAAGCCCGGCCAAGACGAAGGGAGGCGAGAGGTCTTCGCAAGCGCCCGGATACGCTTCCGTCGAAATGTGAAAGGCTCTAGCGGACCGACGCTTGCCTGTAGGAACGGTTCGAGATCTGTGGTCATCCGAAGCTCTGGCTCGGCGACAGCCCGACTGGAAATCAACAAGCAAACGACGGACAACACCGGCTGGCAAAAGATCTCACGGCCAAACAGGTGCGCCGTCCAGCCCTGCGGTTTCCGGCAGGCCGCAAATCAGGTTCGCATTCTGCACCGCCTGACCGGCCGCTCCCTTGCCGAGATTGTCGACCACGCCCATCGCGATCACCAAGTTGCGCTCTGGATCGGCCGCATAGCTGACGAACGCGAGGTTCGAGCCGGTAGCCCATTTGGTCTGCGGCGGCTTGTCGGTCACGCGGACGAACGCCCGCCCGGCGTAGAAGCGCCGGGCCGCGTCCAAGCACTGGTCCGTGGTGGCGCGGCCGCGGCAGTAAATGGTGGCGAGTACGCCGCGGGTCATCGGCACCAAATGTGGCGTGAACACCAGCCCGGCCGCGCTGCCGCCGCTCAGCCGCTCGATCGTCTCGGCAATCTCGGGCATGTGGACGTGCTTGAGCAGACCGTAGGGCAGCAAGTTCTCGTTGCTCTCGGCGTAGCCGAACTTGCTGTCGCCGCCGCCCCGGCCGGCACCGGAGATGCCGGTCTTGACGTCGATCACGATGTTGCCGGGCTCGATCAGCTTGTCGACCAGCAGCGGCGCCAGCGCGTTCAGCGTCGCCGCGGGGAAGCAGCCGGGGTTGGCAACGCGGATCTGACCCTCGATCTGGGCTGGCCAGACGTCGGCCAGGCCGTACGCCCAACCCTCGACGTAGCGGTGGTCGCCGCCGATGTCGACGATCTTCACGTCCCTGGGGACGCGCGCCAGCGCCTCGGCCGAGGCGCCCGTGGGCAGCGACGCGAACAGCACGTCGAGCTTCGGCAAGCTCACAGGGTCCCACTTCTCGATCACCAGCTCGGCGAGCTTGGGCGCCACACCGGGGAAGCGGTCCACCAACCGGCTACCGGCGCTGCCCTCGCCCGCGGCGTAGATCAGCTCGAAAGACGGGTGGCTCGCGACCAGGCGCATCGCCTCGCCGCCGCCAAAACCGCTGATCCCGACAATGCCGACGCGAATGCTCATGGTGGTGTCCTGTGCCGGAGTGAGCGAACAAGCTTAGCGAACTCGCGCTGTCGGCGCGGCGGCTCAGGCCGCAAGCGGAGTTTCCATGAAAACAGCCAATTGCGCAGGTCGTCGGGCATGTCAAGCGACCCGGTCGTGATTCCCGAGATCGACCGAGCAGAAGATGGGGCCAAGAGATCCGGCGAGACCGGTCTCGCCCGGATGTGTGCGCTCGGCGAGCGGTGCACGGGCGCCCCTCAGTCATCCACTGCCTTTCGTCGTCATTTTCCTGCCGTTCGTCGATGAAGCCGTCGTTGGCCGAAGCGCTCGCCGCTTCGATCGAACGCCGTAGGACGCGCGCGCCCGGGATCGCTAGCTTTCTACTCGGAGGCAAATGGCGCCTCGCAACACTTGACCTGGGAGGCCACTCATGTTCCCACGCGTCCGAATAGTTGCCCTTTCAGCCGCTCTATTGATATCCGGCTTCAGCCTCGCCCATGCCGGCGAAGTAACCAAAGAGACCATTATCGGTCCGGTGCCCCCGCTGCTGGAACGTCACGCCGAACTGGTGATGATCGGCGATCTCGACCTCCGGAGCGAGGATGGGCAGGCGATGCTGATGCAGCGGCTCCATCATGCCGCCAAGGATGTCTGCGACCCCTTCGTGGATCGGCGAATCCTCTTGGAAATGGAGGGCTTCCACGTCTGCTACGACACCGCGATGGCGGATGCCACGGCCAAGGCGCGGACGTTCCTCGCTTCCGCCGCGAACACGTCCCTCGCCTCGCTCGTCGTCGCCAGGCCCGCGAGCCGATAGGCGGCATCGCGCGGAGCCGCCGCAAATCCGAGGGCCGGGGCAAATCCCGGCCTTCGCCCGGAATGAATGGAGGATGTCATGCCTGCTTATCTGAGCCACGGCCTCTACGGCTATGTCGTGAAATTCGCCGCGGTCATGGCGGCCTCGCTGATCACGGTCGTCCTGTTCGTGGGCGGCGCGAGCGTGGGATAATGAACCCTCCTAGTGGTCAAAATCTAACGCTTGGTGCCCAAGCGTTAGATGAATTTGACCACCAGACCAATAAGATAGTGGAGCGATTCAGCTGACGGATGGGAACCGTCCGTTAGCATCGCACCACTAGACCGCGACGACTTTAGGTCGAATCGACCTAAAGTCTGAATCGCTGTCTGGTTCATCAGGCTTTATCGCTCGACCATGGCGCGGGCATTCTGCAGATAGGTCCGGCCAACGCGCAACACGCGCCCGTCTTTCAGCTCCACCTGCCATCCCCCCTCGCCATCCCGCTTGAAGCCCGCGATCCGGTCGCGGCGCACAATGGTCGAGCGGTGCAGCCGCACGAACTCAGCGGGGTCGAGCCGGCGTTCGAGCTCGCAGATCGTCTGGTGCAGCAGGTAGGAGCGCTGGCCGATATGAAGGCGCATATAGTCGCGCTCGGCCTCGATCAGCTCGATCTCGGCGGCCAGCACGCGGATGATCTCGGCTCGATACGGTACCCAGAATTCCCGTGCCCAGGGCGAGGGCGGGAGGCGAGGTGCCGCCGCGTCCGCATCGGCGCGATGCTCGATCTGAGCGCGGACGCGCGCGATCGCCCGTTCGAGCCGATCGAGCTCGACCGGCTTCAGCAAATAATCAACTGCCGCCACGTCGAAGGCATCGATGGCGAAATGGTCGAAGGCGGTGACGAAGATGACGGCGCTGCGCGCGCCGGCGCCGTCCAGCGCACGGGCGACGCCAAGCCCGTCGAGCCCGGGCATGGCGATATCCAGCAACAGCAGGTCGGGAGAGAGCGCTTCGGCGAGACGGAGTGCGGCGGGGCCGTCCAGGGCCGTGCCGATCAGATGCAGTTCCGGCAGGCGGGCGCACAGGATCTGCAGGCGCTCGATGGCGAGCGGTTCGTCATCGGCGATCAGCGTCCGGAGCACTCGCCCTTCGGTCATATCCGCCTCAGCGGCAGCACGAGATCGACCCGGAAGCCGCCACCGGGCCGGGCGCCGTAGCGGCACTCGGCGGTGCCGGCGAAGCGGGCGGCGAGCCGCTCGCAGACATTGCGCAGCCCGACGCCGTGGCCGCTGGCCTGGGCGGCGGCGGGTTCGTCGCAAGCGCCGCCGTCATCCTCGACGGTGAGATGCAGGCGGTCGGCCTCGCCATGGGCGCGGATCGCGACGGTGACCGGATGGCCGCTCCGGCTGACGCCGTATTTGATCGCGTTCTCGACCAAAGGCTGCAGGATCAGGCCCGGCACCGAGGCGCCCGCCGCCTCCGGCGTGATCTCGAAGCGGGCGAGCAGCCGGTCCGGAAAGCGCACCTTCTCGATATCGAGATAGAGCTGCTGCATGCGGAGCTCCTCCGAGAGCGGCACATCCTCGGTCGGATCGCCGGTCAGGCTCGCGCGGAAGAAGGCGGCGAGGTTGGCGATCATCCGCTCGGCTTCGTCCGTGCGCCCGCGCAGCACGAGGGTCGAGAGCGAGTTCAGCGTATTGAACAAAAAATGCGGGTTGATCTGATAGCGCAGCGCCCGGAGCTGGGCCGCCTGCGCCTCGCTACGGTAGCGCGCGGCAGTGCGCTCGGCCTGGCGGACGCGGGCCGCGTACATCAAGGCCACATGCAGCACGGCCCAAGCGGCGATGAAGAAGTACCAGGTGACGGCTGAGTCCGCGATGGCGGCCCACGGCCCGGAATGTTGCATGGGATTTTTGGCGATCTCCTGAAGCACGCTGTCGGAGGGCCGCACGATGTAGAAGGCGGCGTAATTGACCATGGCATAGGCGATAGAGACCGGTACCGACGCCAGGAAGGCAACCGTGACCAGAACTCGCATCGGCCTGCGCTCGAAGCGACGCAGCACCAGGTAGAGGATGAAGGTGAAACCGATACCGAACAGGCTGACCGCCGCGCGCCGGTCCATCGCGCCGAGTTGATCCGGCGCCCCCTCGATCGCCCAGCGCAGCGTGTTCAGCAGGAAATAGAAGGCCCAGAAACCGGCGATCGACAGGAGCGAGGATCGGCGGTCGAGCTGAGCATCGGATGTGCCGTTCGTCATGCCCCTCTTATAACGCACCGAGGCGCTTGCGGGCAGCGTGCCGGTCGAAACCGGCCGCTTGTTTGTCGAAATCTAGCGCACCGGGGAGCGACCGCCTTGGATCCCGAGGCGCTAGTCATATGAACTGTCCGCCTCCCACGAGCCTTCTCATACGAAGGGAGCTCATCATGCATGTGCAACCAGGGCTTGATAACCGGCATCGCAACCAGACCGGTGAGATCAGCAAAAAACACGGCAGCACGCTGGTGAGCACGCTTCGGGCAGAGTACGGGCCGCATTTCGCTGCTGGCTTTGCCAGCACGGACACCCTGGCCGATGTCCTCGCCAGCAGCCCCGATCATGCCTCGCTATCGCAGATGCGGCACGACTACGATGCTGGAAAGCTGAAACGGAAGCTCGAGCGCAGAAGCTAAGGGCTGCGCCTGACTATTGCGCTTTCCCACTGCGCCCCAACTCCATCAAATCCAAAATGATGATTCCTTGACTCCAGGTAGTGCGAGGCCGATCTTCCCGCCAGAACTCGAAATCGAGGCTCAATCATGGTCGATTCAATCGGCAGCGCCAGCGACAACGCCGTTTCCGGCATCGTCGCGGCCGAGATCCAGCTCAGCACCGCCGCCAACAATATCGCCAACGGTCAAGACGGCACCGCGCCCGTTGCCCCGTTCGGCTCCTCTTCCGTGGCATCTCCGCTTACCGGCACCCAGCCCAGCTCGGCGCCGGGCCAAGTGTTCCAGGCGCTCCAGGCGGCCTCGCCCGATCAGCAATCGAGCGACACCGGCCTCACCCAGCAGGTGCTCGACGTGGCCTCGGCCCGCATCAGCTTCCAGGCCAATGTCGATGTGCTGAAGGTCGCCGACAAGACCCAGAAGCAGGCGATCAACCTGATCAGCTGAACACCCGGAGCCCGAACGCCGCGCGCACCGCGTCGAGCGTCGCCGCCGTCACCTCCCGCGCCTTCGTCGTCCCATCCCGCACGATATCCATGACCGCGTCGGGATGCCGGGCCAGTTCCGCCCGCCGCTCCCGGATCGGCGCCAGCAGCGCCTGAAGCCGGCCTTCGAGCCGGCGCTTCAGCACCATGTCGCCGAGCCCGCCTCGCCGGTATTGCGCCTTGAGGTCGTCCAGCTCTTCAGGTTCGTCGTCGAAGGCATCGAGATAGGTGAAGACGACATTGCCCTCGACCCGGCCAGGATCGCTCGCCCGCAGATGGCCCGGATCGGTGTACATCGCCCGCACCGCCGCCGTGATCTCGGCCGGCGCGGCCGAAAGAGCGATGGCGTTGCCGCCGCTCTTGCTCATCTTCGCTCGCCCGTCGATGCCGGGCAGCCTCGCGACCTTGGACAGCAGCGCCTCAGCCTCGACCAGCAGCTCGGCGCCGGCGAGGCGGTTGACGCGGTCCACCAGCTCGTTGGTCTGCTCGATCATCGGCAGCTGATCCTCGCCCACCGGCACCAGCGTCGCGCGGAAGGCGGTGATATCGGCCGCCTGGCTCACCGGATAGCAGAGGAAGCCCGCCGGAATATCGCGGGCGAAGCCGCGCTGCCGGATCTCCTGCTTGACCGTCGGATTGCGCTCCAGCCGGGCGACCGTGACGAGGTTCATATAAAGCATGGTCAGCTCGGCCAGCGCCGGCAGGCCGGATTGCGCGCAAATCACCGATTTCTGCGGATCGATGCCGACCGCCAGATAATCGAGCGCCACCTCCAGCACGTTGCCGCCGATCCTGGCGGCATTCTCGGCATTGTCGGTGAGTGCCTGCATGTCGGCGAGCAGGAGATACTGGCGGTGATCCCGCTGCAGCTCGACGCGCCGGCTGAGCGAGCCGGCGTAGTGGCCGAGATGGAGCGGTCCGGTCGTGCGGTCGCCGGTCAGCACGATCGGCATCTGGTCGGGATTCATGGCCTGCCTCTATGAAAGAGCCGCCGGAATCTCGATCGAGCCATAGCGCATGGGTGCCGGCACCAGGATCTCCGGCGGCACCGTGTTGCGGAATGAAAAGACGAACGACGGGCCGCTCCTATCGGAAGGAGCGCCACCAGCAGCGGATGTGAGCCGGATCGTTCATGTCCCGACCATAGCAGCCGCCCTGCCCCGGCACCAGCTCAGCGCAGCTCGACGATGCGGTTGCCGGAGCTGTAGCGCCGGAGTCCGCGCTCGAACATCGAACGGGATCATCGAAGCTTGGTCCTCAGGTTCTCCGACGCCTTCCATGATCGCCCTAGTTGCGCCAATATCACGGACATGAATATTCAAGATATGGGGAAAAGCATGGCGAATCTGATGTCTAAACGTCGTCGGCGTGCCTGTGAGCGCGCGGAAGCGGCCGAGCATAAAGCTCGGCAAAGAAAGGAAAACTGCGAGATATTGAGAGGATGGTTAGAGGTATCAGGACTGTGGATAGCCGCCGCTGTCGGGGTTGCTGCGATATCGTATGGAAGTCGCGACGCAGATAAAATTAAGAATAGCCTCGCTAATCAGATAGACGAATTTAGGGCAACTCAGAGGGCGTTTGTCACAGCTAACGACGTCAGGACCGAAATAAAGAAGTCCGATGACGGAGCAGATATATGGTCCGTTCGAGTATTTATAGAAAATAGTGGCACTACTCCGACGAAAGATTTAGAATACTCGAAAAAAGAGAGAATCATTTTACCTGCCAGCTCACTACTGGATACGAGTGTTGGATTAGATCTAGATCCAATTACAGACTGTGATTTGGATTATTATGCCGTCAAAAATTCGAATTGGAGCTTTCATCCGTCCACCGAGCATCCAGATTGGCTTCCCCCTGTATCACGACTTCCGAGAATGCTTTTAGGTCCACATGCTAAATTTGAACTTGCGAAATTAAATATTAGCCGCGAAGACTGGCGCGATATATCGCAAGGAAAGAAGGTTGGCATAATTACAAGTTGTATCAAGTATCACGATATACTCAGCGTGAATTTAGATCGAACTAGCAAATTGTGCTATATCGTCAGCGCTGAACAGCCTCTTGCCGGAGAATCTGGTCCATATATTCAACCGTGCCGATATGGAAATTGTGCCGACGATGAGTGCGAAGATGATAGGGACGCTAGAGATTTAGAAGTCAAGCAATTATACCTCAAAAGGGGTCAGGAAGTCCCAAGAAATTACTATCAAGCAAGATTATATGGACCAGGAACTGTTGATCACACACCAGCAGAACTCGAGCGCCTAAGAGCCATGGAGAAACTTTCTCGCCTACATCCCTCAGAATAAATCGGTCTACCCGCAGGACGGAGACCATTGCGTCGGTATTGGTCGAGTATGGCAAGATTTCTGCTCATTCAGAAAACGCCCGGTTTCGCGCCGACGGACCACGGATACGGAAGCTCTTGCTCAAATTCTCGACACGAATCGCGGGCATCGCCGGGGCCTTCCGCAATCAACCCAACGACGATATATCCTATATAGGATATATTGCAATAAATCATCGATAGAGCAAAATCTCCAGGCGGATTAAGCATTCCTTGATCCCGGCGCGCTAACCTCCCGATAGAATGGCATCCGGCCGCGCGCGACACATCGACGGGAATCACCAGCATGTCTATCAAGCACCTTGCCGCGGCGACCATCGCCGGGCTGCTCTCGATTTCCGCCGCGCGCGCCGATCTCATCACCTACAATCTGACGCTGACGCCGTCCGCCGGTTCGAGCGTCGGCGGCACCGGCACGCTCACGATCAACACCGCGCCCGCGACCGGCCTCAACGCCGTCTCGAACTATTTCCAGGTGCCGCAGGGCGCCTCGGGCGCGCTCACCGGCCTGAGCTTCACGCTCAATGGCGACACCTTCACCCTCGACGGCCAGAATCCGGGCGGCAATGCGCTGGCGCAATTCACCTCGGGCGTGCTCGACGACATCACCTATGCCGGCCTCGCCGCCGACGGCGATTCGCTGATGATCACCTCGCAATATGCCTATTTCGACGTGAAGACCCGCCAGACCGAGCGCGGCACCTTCACCGCGACGCCCGCCGGGGCGATGCCGGTGCCGGAGGCGGCTGCCGTGGCGCTGCTGGGCGCCGGCCTGCTCGGGCTCGCCCTGCTCCGCCGCCGCGCACGTTCCTGATCCGAGATTCCCGCACCGCGCATAGCGCCCGGCGCTTGTCTCGCTCCGGACAGGCGCCTATAGCTATGCACTTATGGATACCTTCTCGGCTCGGCCCTTCCGGCACCGGCATCTCCTCGGCATAGACGGCCTGTCGGCGGCGGAAATCGGCCTCATTCTCGATCTGGCGGAAGGCTATGTCGAGCAGAACCGCCAGGACGACAAGCGCCGCGCCGTCCTGCGCGGGCGCACCATCGTCAATCTGTTCTTCGAGAACTCGACGCGCACGCGCACCAGCTTCGAGCTGGCCGGCAAGCGCCTGGGCGCCGACGTCATCAATATGTCGGTCGACGGCACCTCGCTGAAGAAGGGCGAGAGCCTGCTCGACACGGCGATGACGCTGAACGCCATGCATCTCGACGCGCTGGTCGTGCGCCATCACGAGAGTGGCGCCGTCCAGCTGCTGTCGCAGAAGGTCAATTGCGCGGTCCTGAACGGCGGCGACGGCACCCATGAGCACCCGACCCAGGCGCTGCTGGACGCGCTCACCATCCGCCGCCACCGGGGCGAGCTCAAGGGCCTGACCGTCGCGATCTGCGGCGACATCCTGCACAGCCGAGTCGCCCGCTCCAATATCGCACTGCTCAACATCATGGGCGCCCGCGTCCGCGTCGTGGCGCCGCGCACGCTGCTGCCGAGCGAGATCGATCGGCTCGGCGTCGAGATCTTCCACGACATGAAGCGCGGCTTGGCCGATGTCGACATCGTCATGATGCTGCGGCTGCAGTCGGAGCGGATGAACAGCAATTTCTTCCCGTCGGTCCGGGAGTATTTCCATTTCTTCGGGCTCGATGCCGAGAAGCTCGCCCGCGCCAAGCCCGACGCGCTGGTCATGCATCCGGGCCCGATCAATCGCGGCGTCGAGATCGACAGCGAGATCGCCGACGATATCGGCCGCAGCGTCATCCAGGAGCAGGTCGAGATGGGCGTCGCCGTGCGCATGGCCTGCCTCGATCTGCTGCTGACCAAGCCCGACCAGCGGAACGAGTCCTGATGCCCTCCACGCTCCTCAAAGGCGCCCGCCTGCTCGATCCCTGGACGAGCCTCGACACTGTGGGCGACCTGCTCGCCGTCAACGGCTTCATCACCGCCATCGGCGCCGACGCCGCGGGCCAAGCGCCCGCCGACGCGGTCATCGTCGAGTGCGCCGGCCATTGCCTCGCCCCCGGCCTTGTCGATATGCGCGTGCATCTGCGCGAGCCCGGCCATGAGCATGTCGAAAGCCTCGCCGTCTCCAGCCAGGCCGCCGCCGCCGGCGGCATCACCTCGCTGGTGGGCCTGCCCGATACCGAGCCGGTGCTCGACGATGTGGCGCTGGTCGAGTTCATCACCCGCCGCGCCCAGAAGGTCGGCCTCGTCAATATCTACGCCTTCGCCGCCGCCACGCGCGGCCTCCAAGGCAAGGAGCTGACCGAGATGGGGCTGATGGCCGCCGCCGGTGCGGTCGGTTTCACCGACGGCACGCGCGCCATCGCCGATGCGCTGACCATGCGCCGGGCCTTGAGCTATGCCCGCACCTTCGACGCCCTCATCGTCCAGCATCCGGAGGAGCCGCGCCTCGCCAATGGCGGTGCCGCGACCGAGGGCGAGGTCGCGACCCGCCTCGGCCTGCCCTCGATGCCGGCCGCGGCCGAGATCATGATGATCGAGCGCGACCTGCACCTGGTCGAGCTCACCGGCGGCCGCTATCACGCCGCCCACGTCTCGACCGAGGCCGCGATCGCCGCCATCCGCAAGGCCAAGGCGCGCGGCCTGCCGGTCACCTGCGACACGGCCCCGCAATATTTCCTGCTGAACGAGACCGCGATCGGCGATTACCGCACCTTCGCCAAGCTGTCGCCGCCGCTGCGCAGCGAGGGGGACCGGCGCGCCGTGGTCGAGGGCCTGAAGGACGGCACCATCGATGCCATCGCCTCCGACCATGCGCCGCAGGACCAGGATGCCAAGCGCCTGCCCTACGCCTCGGCCGAGCCCGGCATGGTCGGGCTCGAAACCCTGCTGCCGCTGAGCCTGTCGCTCCATCACGATGCCGGCCTGCCGCTCTTGAAGGTGCTGCGCAAGCTGACCCAAGGGCCGGCCGACATCCTCCGCCTGCCGATCGGCCGGCTGGCGGTGGGTGCCCCCGCCGATCTCGTGCTCTTCGATCTCGACCGGCCGTGGCGGATCGATGTCGGCGCCTTCAAGTCGAAGGCGCGCAACACCCTGTTCGACGGCCATCCGGTCCAGGGCAAGGTGCTGCGCACGCTGGTCGCCGGCCGCATGGCCCATATCGCCCCGGAAGCCTGATTCATCATGCTCGATCTGGCACCGATCGCCCTGCTGGCCTATCTGCTGGGCTCGATCCCGTTCGGCCTGCTGCTGACGCGCTTCGCCGGCGCCGGCGACCTCCGCAAGATCGGCTCCGGCAATATCGGCGCGACCAACGTGCTGCGCACCGGACGGCGCGACATCGCCTTGGCGACCCTGCTGCTCGACGGCGGCAAGGGCGCCGTGGCCGTGCTCATCGCCTACCGCTTCGGAACCGAGGCGGCCTTCACAGCCGCCTTCTGCGCGGTCTTGGGCCATCTCTTCCCGGTCTGGCTCGGCTTCAAGGGCGGCAAGGGCGTCGCCACCACCCTCGGCGTGCTGCTGGCGCTCGACCCGCCCGTGGGCGCCGCCGCCTGCCTGATCTGGCTCGTGGTCGCCTACGCCACCCGCTACTCCTCGCTCGCAGCATTGGTCGCGATCGGCACCAGCCCGCTCGCCGCCTTCTTCGCCCGCGGCCTAGAGGAAGCGCTGCTCGCCGCCTTGCTGGCGATCCTGGTCGTCATCCGCCACCACGAGAATATCGGCCGGCTGGCGCAGGGCACCGAGGGCAAGATCAAGCTCGGGCGGGGGTGAGTTGGCGCGATACCCGCGCGAGCCTTAACAGATCCCCAGTCGACCACCCTTAAAATGCGAATTAATTTCTACCTATGCATCCGTTGATGGCGCTCGTGAGGCATGCTACCCACAGTTGGTGAAAAACTACTTTGGGTCATCATGCATATTAAACCGATAACGTTTGCGGTAGCCCTGGGCGTGCTGTTGAGCGGTTGCGCAATGCCACAACTCGCCGGTGGCCAATCTCTGCTCGGCAATCGGTCAAGCTCCCAAGATCTATCCTCCGTCTACATGCCCACCACCGATCCTGCAGTCGCACAATTGGTTACAAGCGCCAGTCCCGCAATCAACGGATTCGTGGGGCGAATGGCCTGTACTGGAAAGGGCATGGTCGGCAATTCTGTCGTGCAATACCTTGACTCGACAGTTTGGCTGAATCAGGTGATTGGGCCTGAAACCAGCATGCCGTTGACACGCCTGCCCTGCGTATCTGTGGTCAGGATGAGCGACTGGAAACAGGTATCGAAGAACGCCTTCTCTTTCGTCGTGGTCTACCAAGCGACAGACAGCGGTGAAGGAACCCGTCAGATCTACACCGCTATCAGTCAACCAAACGGAAGCTGGCTCTTCAAAGTTTAAGAGAATAGCTGTCCGCGAATGGCCGGCACCTGACACCGGCTTATCTGCGGCGACGTGTCAGGCGGGGCCGAGCCCGACCTTGTCCACAGGCTCGGCTCCAGATTTACTTGACGCCAAGGACGACTCATGTTCTTGTTCTGTTCATGGAATTGAATCGGGAATCCGCCGCCACGGCGCACACGCAACCAGCCGACCCCAACGGGGCTCTGGCGGAGAGTCGTGCCTGCGAGGATCGGACCGAGCAGGATGTCCGGCGGCTGGAAGAGCTCGTCGAGATCGGCATGGATCTGGTCCGCTCGGTGCGGCAGCGGGCGCTCGATCCGGAGGGCGGGCTCGGCGCCGGCGAGGCGGCGAAGGCTTTTGCCGACATCACCAAATCCATTCGCCAGACCATGGCCCTGAAGAACAAGCTTATCGAGGACCGGGAGCGGCAGACCCACAAACGGGCGCATGATGCCGAATGGGCGGAGCGATCCCGCCGGATGAGCATGGCGACGGCGCGGCGGGACGCGCGGGCACGTCTGGTCAAGCGCGCCGTCCGGCAGGTGATCGAGCGGGATGTGCGCGAGAGCGATGTCGAGGATCTGCTGACCGATCTCAACGAGTGGCTCGGGGACGAGGATATCGAGGCGGATCTCGCGGACCGCCCGATCGGCAAGATCATCGCCCGCATCTGCCGGGGCCTGGGCGTCGAGCCCGACTGGCGCCTGTGGGAAAACGAGGCCTGGGCGATCGAGGAACGACGGGGTGCGGCCGGAACGGTCGAGCCGCCGCAGCGCTCTCCCTTTACCGGGCGCTGGTTCGCGGGCGCCGGCATCGTCGAACCGCCGGAACCGCCTTCGCCGCGCACCGCGGCCAACGGCAGCGATCCGCCACGCTTCAGCAGCGCCTGATCGGCATCCAGACGGAAGCGGAACAGCGGTGCGGAAACCCTCCCCCTCGCCCGGCGAAAGCGGCGCGAGCACGCACCCGCATGCTCAAACGATCCCAAGCTCGGTCGGCGCCGGATGCCTCATACATCTCAACAGTTTGCGAAGCCATTGACCGCTGCCCGGCCCTCCGGGCAAGGTCGCATCATGACGCCGTCTCTCAACCCACAGGAGCGGCTCGACTGGCTGCGGCTCATCCGCAGCGACAATGTCGGGCCGATCACCTTTTACCAATTGTTGCAGCGGTACGGCTCGGCCGCAGGCGCGCTCGCGGCGCTGCCGGAACTCGCCGAACGCGGCGGACGACGGAACTTCAAGGTCTGGCCGCGCGCCGAGGCCGAGCGCGAGATGGCAGCGGTCGCACGGGCGGAGGCGAGGCTCGTCGCCTGGGGCGAGGCGGAGTATCCGCCGCTCCTGGCCGAGCTCGACGATGCCCCGCCCCTGATCACGCTGCGCGGCAGGACCGATCTCGCCGGCCGTCGCGCCATCGGCATCGTCGGTGCCCGCAACGCCTCGGCCGCCGGCCAGCGTTTCGCCCGCGAGATCGCCTGGGATCTGGGCCGGCACGGTTTCGTCGTGGTCTCGGGCCTGGCGCGCGGCATCGATGCGGCGGCGCATGGCGGCGCGCTCGAGAGCGGCACGATCGGCGTCGTCGCCGGCGGCGCCGACGTGGTCTATCCCGAGGAGAACCGGCGCCTGCACGAGGAGATCGCCGAACGCGGTGTCATCCTGGCCGAGATGCCGGTCGGCACGGTGCCGCAGGCGCGGCATTTCCCGCGCCGCAACCGGCTGGTCTCGGGCCTGTGCGTCGGCGTGCTGGTGGTCGAGGCGGCGCTGAAATCCGGGTCGCTCATCACCGCGCGATTCGCCGCCGAGCAGGGCCGCGATGTTTTCGCGGTGCCTGGATCGCCGCTCGATCCGCGCTGCCGCGGCGCCAACGATCTCATCCGCAACGGCGCCACGCTGGTCGAAAGCGTCGAGGATATGCTCGGCGTGATCGGCCCGGCGGCAACGCGCGCGGGGCTGGCGGAAGACCGGCGGCGCTTCGCTTCCGCGCCGATTTCGAGCGAATCCGAGCTGTCGGCGGCGCGCGATCGGATCACCGAGTTGCTGGGTCCCACTGCCGTGACCGTTGACGAACTGATCCGCGAATGCCACTTCTCGCCTTCGATCGTCGCCGCCATCCTGCTCGAGCTCGAATTGGCCGGCCGGCTCGATCGTCACCCGGGTGGCCGCGTTTCGCGGCGCTGACCCCCAACAAGGACCTCAATCCCCTCCATGAACGTCGTCGTCGTGGAATCGCCCGCCAAAGCGAAGACCATCAACAAGTATCTCGGCGACGACTATGTCGTGCTGGCGAGCTATGGCCATGTCCGCGACCTGCCCGCCAAGGACGGATCGGTGCGGCCGGACGAGGACTTCGCCATGGATTGGGAGGTCGACGCCCGCGCCGAGAAACGGCTGCGCGAGATCGTCGACGCCGCCAAGGGCGCCGATGCCATCTTCCTCGCCACCGACCCGGATCGCGAGGGCGAGGCGATCTCATGGCATGTCCGCGAGGTCCTGAGGCAGCGGCGCGCGCTGAAATCGATCCCGGTCAAGCGCGTGGTCTTCAACGAGATCACCAAAACCGCCGTGCTGGAGGCGTTCCAGAACGCCCGCGAGCTCAATGACGAGCTGGTCGACGCCTATATGGCGCGCCGGGCGCTCGATTATCTGGTGGGATTCACGCTCTCGCCGGTGCTGTGGCGCAAGCTGCCCGGCAGCCGCTCGGCCGGCCGCGTGCAGTCGGTGGCGCTCCGCCTCATCTGCGACCGCGAAGGCGAGATCGAGGCGTTCCGCGCCACCGAATATTGGAGCGTCGAGAGCACCTTCCGCACCGCCGCCGGCGCCAGCTTCAATGCCCGCCTCACCCATCTCGACGGCAAGAAGCTCGATCGCTTCGACCTGCCGAACGAGGAGGCCGCCAAGAAGGCGGTGGCGGCGGTCGAGGGCGAGCCTGGCTATTTCGTCTATAAGGTCGAGCAGCGCCAGGTCCGGCGCAATCCGCAGCCGCCCTTCACCACCTCGACCCTGCAGCAGGAAGCCTCGCGCAAGCTCGGCTTCGGCACCTCGCGCACCATGCAGATCGCCCAGCGGCTTTATGAAGGCATCACGCTTGGCGGCGAGACGGTCGGCCTCATCACCTATATGCGAACCGACGGCGTGCAGCTATCGGCCGAGGCGATCGGCGCCGCGCGCCGGCTGATCGAGCGCGATTACGGCTCGAACTACCGCCCGCCCGAGCCGCGCCAATACCGCACCGTCGCCAAGAACGCCCAGGAGGCGCACGAGGCGATTCGGCCGACCGATGTCTTCCGCAAGCCCGCCGACGTCGCCCGCTTCCTCGATACCGACCAGTTGAAGCTCTATGAGCTGATCTGGAAGCGCACGCTGGCGAGCCAGATGGAATCGGCCGTGCTCGACCAGGCGACCATCGACATCAACGGCGTCGCCGGCCGCGCCGGCTTCCGTGCCACCGGCTCCGTCCTCCGCTTCGACGGCTTCCTCAAGCTCTACCAGGAAGGCCGCGACGACGATGCCGATGACGACGAGAATCGCCGCCTGCCCGCGCTGAAGGAGCAGGACGCGCTCGATCGGCTCGATGTCCGGCCGGAGCAGCATTTCACCGAGCCGCCGCCGCGCTATACCGAGGCGAGCCTGGTGAAACGGCTGGAAGAGCTCGGCATCGGCCGGCCCTCGACCTATGCCTCGATCATCCAGGTGCTGATCGACCGCACCTATGTCACGCTCGAGAAGAAGCGCTTCCAGCCGGAGGATCGCGGAAGGCTGGTCACGGCTTTCCTGCAGCGTTTCTTCGAGCGCTATGTCGAATATTCCTTCACCGCCGACCTCGAAAACCTGCTCGACGAGATCTCGGGCGGCCGGGCCGACTGGAAGGAAGTGCTGCGGCAATTCTGGGCCGAGTTCAGCCTGGCCATCGCCGGCACCAAGGACCTGACCATCACCCAGGTGCTCGACGCGCTCGATGAGGCGCTGGGGCCCCATTTCTTCCCCGAGGCCGAAGGCGGCGTCGATCCGCGCGTCTGCCCGGTCTGCGGCCAGGGCCGGCTCAGCCTGAAGCTCGGCAAGTTCGGCGCCTTCATCGGCTGCTCCAACTATCCCGAATGCCGCTTTACCCGGCCGCTCGCGGTCGATAACGGCAACGGCAAGGATGGCGGCGGCGCCGGCGAGCTGGAGCAAGGGCCGCGCATTCTCGGCAATGATCCGGCCGGCCTGCCGGTTAGCGTCCGGGTCGGTCCCTACGGCCCCTATATCCAGCTCGGCGACGCCGAAACCGGCGAGAAGCCGAAGCGCGTCTCGCTGCCCAAGGGTGTGAAGCCGCAGGAGCTGGAGCTGGAGCGCGCCCTGGCGCTGCTGGCCTTGCCGCGCGATGTCGGTGTCCATCCCGAGACCAAGGACCCGATCACAGCCGGCATCGGCCGCTTCGGTCCCTATCTCAAGCACGGCAAGGTGTTCAAGTCGCTCACCGCCGATGACGATGTGCTGACGATCGGCATCAACCGCGCTGTGACGCTGCTGGCCGAAGAGCCGAAGCGCGGGCGCGGCGGCGTCACCCCGCTGCGCACGGTCGGCGAGCATCCGGCCGACCAACAGCCGATCCAGCTCTTCAAGGGCCGTTTCGGCCCCTATATCAGCCATGGCGGCGTCAACGCCACCATCCCGCGCGGCTCGAATCCCGAGGAGCTGACGCTCGAGGATGCGGTCAAGCTGCTCGAGGCGCAGAAGGCCAAGACGCCGAGCGGACGCGGCAAGCCGGTGCGCAAGGCGGCTGCGGCCAAGGCCGACACGCCCAAGAAGACCGAGGCCAAGAAGGCGCCGGCCAAGGCCACCGCCAAGCCCAAGGCTAAGAAGCCGGCCGCGAAGAAGCCCGCCGCGGCGAAGAAGCCGGCGGCGCGCAAGGCCGCGGGCGCCGAGTGACCAAGCCGCGGCGTCCAAACGGGCTGCCGAGTCGACAGGAGATCGTCGAGTTCATCGCCGCGAGCCCGTTTCCGGTCGGCAAACGTGAGATCGCCAAGGCGTTCAAGGTCAAGCCGGCCGACCGGGTGGCGCTCAAGGGGCTGCTCAAGGATATCGAGCGCTCCGGCCCGGTCGAGCGCACTCAGCGGCGGCGTCTGGCGCCGGCCGGCGCCCTGCCCGAGGTGGCGGTGGTCGAGCTCTACGAGATCGATGCCGGCGGCGACGCCTGGTGCCGGCCGCTCGGCGACATGCCCGACCCGCCGCGCATCCGGCTCGACAAGGGCGCCCTCGGCCTCAACGAACGCGCCGTCGTCCGGCTCAGCCGCCTCGAAGGCGGCCAATATAGCGCCGCGCTCATCCGCAAGCTGGAGCCGCAGGGCGACCGCGTGCTCGGCGTTTTCACCGCCGGGCGCGACGGCGGCGGCCGCCTGACGCCCACCGACCGCAAGCATAAGACCATCTACACCGTGCGCCCGACCGAGGCGATGGGCTGCCAGGATGGCGAGCTGGTGCTGGCGGCGGCTCTGCCCTTGCCACGCCTCGGCCTGCCGCACGCGCAGATCGTCGAACGATTGGGCAAGATCGGCGATCCCGGCTCGATCAGCCTGGTGGCGATCCATACCCAGGGCATTCCGACCGGCTTCAGTGCCGAGGCGATCGCCGAGGCCGAGGCGGCAAAGCCGGTGACGCTCGGCACCCGCACCGATCTGCGCCAGATCCCGCTGGTAACGATCGACGGCGCCGATGCGCGCGATTTCGACGATGCCGTCTGGGCCGAGCCCGATGCCGATCCCGATAATCCCGGCGGTTGGCATATCCTGGTCGCGATCGCCGATGTCAGCTGGTACGTCCGCCCCGGCAGCCCGCTCGATCGCGCCGCCGCCGAGCGCGGTAATTCCGTCTATTTCCCCGACCGCGTCGTGCCGATGCTGCCCGAGGCGCTGTCGAACGAACTGTGCTCGCTCAAGCCCGAGGTCGAGCGTGCCTGCCTCGCCATCCATATGTGGCTCGACGCCGACGGCACGAAGCTCAGGCACGAGGTCGTGCGCGGCCTGATGCGCTCGGCCGCCCGCTTCACCTACGAGCAGGTCCAGGAGATGATGGACGGGCCGCCCGGCGCGCTGCGCGACCTGCTCGTCGTCCCGCTCTACGGCGCTTACCAGGCGCTCGACCGCGCGCGGCGCAAGCGCGGCACGCTGGAGCTCGATTTGCCCGAGCGCAAGGTCGTGCTGGCGCCGGACGGCACGGTCGCCAGCATCGAGCGGCGCCTCAGGCTCGACAGCCACAAGCTGATCGAGGAATTCATGATCGCGGCCAACGTCGCCGCCGCCGAGACGCTGGAAAAGGTCAAGCGGCCCTGCATGTACCGCGTCCATGACGTGCCCGATCCGGACAAGCTCGACGCACTGCGCGAGTTTCTCGACGGTATCGGCATCCACGGGCTGAAGCTGTCCAAGGGACAGGCGGTGAAGCCGCATCATTTCGGCCAGATCCTCTCGGCGGCCGTGGGCCGGCCGGAGGCGCCGCTGATCAACGAACTGGTGCTGCGCTCGCAGGCCCAGGCGGTCTATTCACCGGAAAATCTCGGCCATTTCGGCCTGGCGCTGCGGCGCTACGCCCATTTCACCTCGCCGATCCGGCGTTATGCCGACCTCCTGGTGCATCGGGCCCTGGTCGCGGGCCTGAAGCTCGGCGAAGGCGGGCTCGACCCGATCGCACCCGAAGATTTCGCCGAGCTGGGCGCCCATATCTCACGCACCGAGCGGCGGGCCGCGCTTGCCGAACGCATGGCCGTCGACCGCTACACCATCGCCTTCATGCAAAGCCATGTCGGCGCCAGCTTCCCCGGCCGGATCAACGGCGTCGCCCGCTTCGGGTTGTTCGTGACGCTGGACGATACCGGCGCCGATGGGCTGGTGCCGATCGGCAGCCTGCCCGGCGACTACTACCATCACGACGCCAACCAGCATTGCCTGATCGGTCAGCGCACGCGCCGCACCTTCACGCTCGGCGACCGGGTCGAGGTCAAGCTGGTCGAGGCCGATCCGATCGCCGGCGGCATGGTGTTCGCGTTGCTCCATGCCGAAGGCGGCGCTGTCAAGGCCCACCAACCGACCCCTCTCAGGGCGCAGCGCGGCAGGGCGCCCCCGAAACGCCGCCGAGGCTGAACCTCATCGCTTGTGCCGTGCCGCCGGCGCCGATTCCGGGATCAGCACGATCCCGACCAGCCCGAAGGCGATCGCCCCCATCATGTAGAAGCCCGGCGCCTGCGGATTGCCGGTCACGTCGATCAGCCATTTCAGCATGAATTGGGTGGTGCCGCCGAAGGTCGCGATGGCGACGGCGTAGATGATCGCGAGCGAGCCCGACCGGATCCGGCGCGGCAGGGATTCGGTGAGCGCCGTCAGGATCGGGATCTGGCCGAGCGCGCTCAGGCAGGCGAGCACGGCCGTGGCGCTCAAGAGCGCCGTCTCGGTCCGGTAGTGCGAGATCACCAGGAAGGCGGGATAGGCCGCCAGGAACAGCAGGAAGGTCGGGATGAACATGATCGGCTTGCGCCCGAACCGGTCGGACAGCCAGCCACTGACCGGATCGAGGCAGAGGCCGCACAGCCCGACCACGACCGTGGCGCCGAAGGCGAGGCGCGACGGCATGCCCAGCGTATCGGTGGCATAGGTCGCGAGATAGGTCATGACATAGGTGCAGATGGTGCCGCTGCCGAGCAGGCAGAGCCCGAGCAGCGCGATACGCCAGGGCGTCGGCGCGTCCGGATGCGCCTCCATCTCCTCCGCGCCATCCTTCTGTTCCAGCGTCTCCATCAACCCGCTGCGGGCGATGAGACCGAACGGGATGATCGCGGCACCGATGAGGAAGGCGATACGCCAGCCCCAATTCTGCAGCGTATCGGCGTCGAGCAGATTGGCCAGCACAACGCCGATGAGCCCGGCGCACAGCACGGCGAAATCCTGCGTGGCCCCCTGCATCGAGGCGTAGAGGGCGCGGCGGTTGGGCGGTGCGGCCTCGATCATGTAGGCGGTGGTCGGCCCGACCTCACCGCCGAGCGAGAAGCCCTGCAACAGCCGGAAGCACAGCACCAGGATCGGCGCCGCGACGCCGATCGAATTGTAGGAGGGCGTCAGCGCCAGCCCGACGATGGCGATGCCCATCAGCGAGAAGGAGAGCAGCATCGCCGGCTTGCGCCCGACCCGATCGCCCATCATGCCGATCACTACGCCGCCCAGCGGCCGGGTGATGAAGCCGGCGCCGAATGTGGCGAGCGACAGCAACAGGCTGGAATTGGCGCTCTCGTTCGGGAAGAAGGTCCGGCCGATCTGCACCGCGAAGAAGGCGTAGGTCAGGAAATCGTAGAATTCCAGCGCATTGCCCAGCACGACGGCAAGGACATGGCGGAACGGCAGGACGGGTCGGGGGGTTGCGGTGTCGGTAGGCACTAATTCACGTCTCTCAAACCTTCGGAGGGACAGGCTTTACCGTGGCCGGGCCGCCGCGCCAAGCTTTCTCAAACCGCCTTGGGCAGCAACTACGGCCTGAAGCCGGCATGATGGGCGGGCGACCGCTCGCTCATCCTTTGTCAACGACTCCGGCGTACGGGAGAGGGTATTGGCGGGCGCGTTCGGTGCTAAGCGCAACTCTTGTATTCGAGCCGATTCGAGCGCAAGGTGCGACCGGTGGTATCGGAAAAGGCTCGCTAATTTCTCAGTCGGCCAGGCGCGTAGCACATATGGTGGCGATGCGAAATACTAAGAATAATCAGGCCGCTACGGCAGCCGACACGCATCATCAGCTCAAGGCCGGCCTGGCGCTGGCAGGGCTTCTTTTATTCACGATAACGGCCTGCGCCTCATCGACCGACAGCAACCGTCCGCCCGCCGGCCCCGAGCTGACGCGGGCGCTCTTCAACGATGCCTATCAGGGCATCCGAGACTATTACATCGACCCGGTCGCGGTTGAGACCCTGGCTCTGTCGGGAATGGAAAAGCTCGACGCGACCGACGAAAGCTTCTCGGTCCAATCCGACGCCAGCAGCGTCTTCTTCATGTCGCACGGCATCGAAGTCGGCCGCCTGCCTCGCCCCGCCGGCAACGACGCCAGCGGCTGGGCGCGGGTCACCACGGCCGCGATCGATACCGCGCACAAGGACGAGCCGATGCTCGGCAGCGAGTCCGACGAGCAGCTCTATAAGCGCGTCTTCGGCGGCATCATCGAGAAGCTCGACCGTTTCACCCGCTATGCCGGCCACGATGCCGCGCGCGATCAGCGCGCCTCGCGCGACGGCTATGTCGGCGTCGGCGTGACGCTCGATTATACCGTGGCGAAGCCGCGCGTGAATGTCGTGGTGCAGGACGGGCCGGCGGCCGCCGCGGGCGTTCAAGTCGACGATATGCTGATCGCGGTCGACGGGCGCCCGGTCATCAGCTTCGCGCCCGACCAGGTCACCAACCTGTTGCGCGGCCAATCCGGTACCAAGGTCTCGATGACGGTCGAGCGGCCGTCGCAAAACCGCACCTTCACCTTCAAGGTCACGCGCGAGCTGGTCGTGCTGCCGACGGTGACGGCCGAGCGCGACGGCCCGATCGCCATCTTCCACCTCACCTCGTTCAACCACAACACGGCTGAATCCCTCGCCAGCGAGATCGACAGGCTGGCCATGTCGGGCAGCAAGCCGGCCAAGGGCATCGTGCTCGATCTGCGCGGCGACCCCGGCGGCCTGCTCGATCAGGCGGTCGAAGTGGCCGACCTGTTCGTCGACCACGGCGCCGTCGTCTCGACGCGCGGCCGCCACGCCGGCGCTGACCAATATTACGAAGCGACCGACCAGGACCGGACGCACGGGCTGCCGATGGTCGTGCTCGTCAATGGCGGCACCGCCTCCTCGGCGGAGATCGTCGCCGCGGCTTTGCAGGACAAGGGCCGCGCCGTGGTGATCGGCTCTTCCTCCTTCGGCAAGGGAACCGTGCAGCGCGTGCTGACGCTTCCCAATGACGGCGAGCTGACGCTGACCTGGGCCAAGCTCGTGACGCCGGCGGGCTATATCCTGCATCAGCACGGCATCGTGCCGACCTTCTGCACGAGCCACATCGATGACGGGCTGCCCGTCCCCGAAGAGATCGCCCATATCCTCGATCGCGGCGTCCACCCCACCCAAGGGATCGAAACCAAGCCCCGCGCCCAGCTCAGCGACACTGACTGGACGGAATTGCGGAACGCCTGCCCGACCGAGACCAACAAGGACAATCCGCTCGACCTCAAGCTCGCCAAGCAGGTCCTAGGAAGCCCGACGCTCTACGCCCAGGCGCTGTCGCAGCCGGGTGTCACGGTCGCCCATGCCGAGATGCATGCGGCCCGGGACGACCTCCAGTAACCTGAGCCCGCCCGGTAGCCGCGCATGCAATGCGGGCACGGCCGCAATCTCGTGATTCTTCAAGGCGGAGCTTGACATAGCGCCGGATATGGCTAGTTTCGCCGGTTCATCGAATTCGCCGTCTGGAAACTGACCATGGCCAAACCCGCGACCGTCCTCATCAAGCTCGTCAGCACTGCCGACACGGGCTATTTCTATGTCACCAAAAAGAACCCGCGCGCCAAGACCGAAAAGATGGAGCTGAAGAAGTACGATCCGGTCGTACGCAAGCACGTCGCGTTCAAGGAAGCCAAGATCAAGTAATACCAAATCCCGGATTTGGTATCGCGAGCGACGACGAGCGCGCGCCGCATGGCGCGAAAGCCAAGCCCACGGAGGTGGGCCCCGGCGACTGAGGCCCGGGTTACCCGGATTTGATATAAGCGTGCGCCGCGCCGTCGCGCGCGGCGCATCAGGCCGGCAGGCCTCTAGACCTGCCGGCGCCCGCAGTCCGCTGTTAGGGCATGATCCCTTCGGGGAGCGGCATATGCGGGCCGTCGGCCTCCCAGGCCATGACACGGTTTCGGCCGGCCCGTTTGGCGGCGAACAGCGCCTCGTCGGCGTTTTTCAACAGCTGAGCCGGCTGGCTGCAATTGCCGTCCGCGACGGCGACCCCGATCGACACGGTGATCGTCAGGCTGCCCGGCGGATTCGACACCCGCATCGGATGATCGCCGATCGCCCGGCGCAGCCGGTCGGCCACCGCACCGGCGGACGCCATCGTGCTTTCCGGCATGACGATCAGGAATTCCTCGCCACCATAGCGCCCGACCAGATCGAAGCCGCGCACGTTGGAGAGCGCCCGCTTCGCGACCTCGATCAGCACCTCGTCACCGACCCCATGGCCGTAGCTGTCATTGACCTGCTTGAAGCGGTCGATATCGAACATCAGCACGGCGAGATCCTTGACGCCGCCCTCGCCGCGGGCGAACAGCGTGTCGAGATGGGCCGTCACATAGCGTCGATTATAGAGGCCGGTGAGGCCGTCGGTCAGTGCCAGCGTCAGCCCGCGCTTGTAATTTTCCAGCAGCTGATCCTGCAGCCGCTTGCGCTTGATCTGGATGCGCGCGCGCGCGATCAGCTCGTTCCGCTCGACCGGGCGGATGATGTAATCGTTGGCGCCGAGATCGAGCCCCTTGGCGAGGCGCGGATAATCGCCGTCGTCGAGGATCAGCAGCACCGGCAATTGCCGCGTCTGCTCGACCGCGCGCAGCTGCGACAGGAGCCGTAGCGGGTCGTCGCGCTCCAGCGTCATGCTGATGATGATGAGATCGAACTTGCCTTCGGAGGCACGCGCATGGGCCTCGGTATTGGTCTTGACCAGAACCAGCTCCGACGCCATCGGCTGAAGGATGTTGGTGAGCTTCTGTCCGGCGAGCCCGTTATCCTCGAGCAGGAGCATCCGTGCCGGATGGAACAGCTCGAGATCGTCCAGACTGACCTCTCCCGGCAGTGCCGTCAGGCGGCCGTTGATCTCCTCGCGCAGCAGCCACTCGTCGAGCGTCCGCTTCAGCCGCACCAGCGAGCGGACGCGCGCGAACAGCGCCAAATCGTTCACCGGCTTGGTCAGGAAATCGTCGGCGCCGACCTCGAGCCCCTTGAGGCGGTCGGAAACATCGCTCAAGGCCGTGACCATGACGATGGGGATATAGCGGGTATCGGGATCGGCCTTGAGCCGGCGGCAGACTTCGAGCCCGTCCATGCCGGGCATCATCACATCGAGCAACACGATGTCCGGCTTTTCGCGCTTGGCGATCTCCAGCGCGGACGGCCCGCTGGAAGCAGTCAAAACCTCGTAATACTCGCTGAGAAGCTTGGCCTCCAGCAGTCGAACATTGACGTCGATGTCGTCGACGACCAGTACACGCGCAGACATCGACCGCTCTCTAGTTCAAGAAATGCTTGAGCGTCTTTATGAAGTAGGCGACCGAAATCGGTTTTGCGAGATAGGCTTCGCAGCCGCCCTCCCGCATCTTCTCCTCGTCGCCCTTCATCGCGAAGGCCGTGACGGCGATGATCGGGATCGATTTCAGCTCGTCATCCTCCTTGATCCATTTGGTCACCTCGAGCCCGGAGATTTCCGGCAGCTGGATATCCATGAGGATGAGATCGGGCCGGTGCTGGCGCGCCAGCTTGAGCGCCTCGATACCATCCTTGGTCTGAAGCGTGTTGTAGCCATGGGCTTCCAGCAGATCATGGAACAACTTCATGTTGAGGTCGTTGTCCTCGACGATCAGAATCGTCTTACTCATCGGCAATCCCTTGTTGTAAAGCCGCTTGCGGCGCCGGTCGAGCTGTGATCAATGGCTCCTCCCCAGCGCGCGAGACAGCTTCGGACCGATGCTCAAGGTCCTTGGCCACGATCCAGCTTTAAACAAATAGGCTTAAAACTTCGTAATGTTTTTCGAGGCATCACCGTTCGGTGGCATTCCGACCACCATCCTCCATTCAGCTTCGTAACGCCAAGGTCTTGACCAACATGCCCCTTCCGCTCCGTATCGGCGTCGACCTCGGCGGCACCAAGATCGAGTCGGTCGCGTTGGACGCCGTCGGCAAGGTCTTGGCCCGTCGGCGCATCGCCACGCCGTCCGGTGACGCCTCTGGCACGATCAGCGCAATTGCTGGCCTCGTCAAGGCGATCGAGGCCGACCTCGGGTTGAGCGGTGAGGGAGCGGTCGGGATCGGCACGCCGGGCTCGCTGTCGCCGGCCTCCGGCCTGTTGCGCAATTCCAACTCGACCGTCCTGAACGGGCTGCCGCTCGACCGGCTGCTCGCCGAGGCGCTTGGACGCCCGGTCCGCATCGCGAACGACGCCAATTGCTTTGCTTTGAGCGAGGCGACCGATGGTGCCGCGGCCGGTGCCGGCACGGTTTTCGGCGTCATTCTCGGCACCGGCGTCGGCGGCGGGCTGGTCGTGAACGGCAGGCTGCTCACCGGCCGCAACGGCGTCGCCGGCGAATGGGGCCACAATCCCCTGCCCGCGCCTCTGGACGACGAGCGGCCGGGTCCCGCCTGCTATTGCGGCCGGCATGGCTGCATCGAAACCTTCCTGTCCGGCCCGGCCATGGCGGCGGAGCACAGCACCCGCACCGGCCGGGATGAGACGGCTTCCGCCATCGCCGCCGCAGCCGAACAGGGCGACGAAACCGCGGTCGAAACCATGCGCCGCTATGTCGACCGGCTGGCCCGGGCGCTCGGCACGGTGATCAACCTCGTCGATCCCGATATCATCGTGCTGGGCGGCGGCCTCTCCAACATCGCGTCCCTCTACGCCGATGTCCCGGCGCGGTGGCGGCGCTACATATTCTCGGACACCGTGACCACGGCACTGGTGCCGCCAAAACACGGCGATGCGAGCGGCGTCCGAGGTGCTGCCTGGCTCTGGGATTGAGGGGACCGGGCAACGCCGCGCGGACTCTCCCCCGCACGCCCGATATTTTACGCTGGAATGGCCGTCGAACTTCCAGTATCAACCCGCCTCTCCAAACCAGCGGCGGTCGTCATGTCATTCTGCGGCCTGGATTTCGGCACGTCCAACTCGACCCTGGGCGCGCAACAGGGCAATCGTCTGGCGCTCGTGCCGATCGAGGGGGGTGCCTCCACCCTGCCCTCCGCCATCTTCTTCGATTTTCAGGCGGCGAAGACGCTCATCGGCCGCGACGCCATCGACGCCTATGTGCGCGGGGTCGAAGGCCGCTTCATGCGCTCGCTGAAATCGGTCCTGGGCACGGACCTCATCGACCAGGACACGCTGCTCGACAAGCATCGCATCGGCTTTCGCGACGTGCTGGCCCGGCTGGTCGGCGCGATCAAGGCGCGCGCCGAGACCGCGCTCGACCGACCGCTCGACGCCGTCGTCCATGGCCGGCCGGTGCATTTCGTCGATGGTGACGAGGCGGCCGATGCGCGCGCCGAGGCGGCCCTCGCCGATATCGCCCGCAGCGCCGGCTTCCGCCAGGTCTCGTTCCAATATGAGCCGATCGCCGCCGCGCGCGATTACGAACAGCAGGTCGCGCGCGAGGAGATCGCCCTCATCGCCGATATCGGCGGCGGCACCTCGGATTTCTCGATCGTCCGTCTGGGACCCGAGCGGCGTGCCCAGGCCGATCGGGCTCGCGATATCCTGGCCAATGACGGCGTGCGCGTCGGCGGCACCGATTTCGACCGGCTGCTGTCGCTGCGCGCGGTGATGCCGCATCTGGGTTATCAATCCTCGATGCTGCGACCGGGATTGCTGGCGCCGAACGGGTATTTTACCGACCTCTCGACCTGGTCGAAGATCAATTTCCTCTACACGCCGCAGATCCGCGCCGAACTGCGCCAGGTCCGGCGCGAGGCGGCGAGGCCGGATCTGTTCGACCGGCTGATCGCGGTGATCGAGCATCAATATGGCCACCGGCTGGCGATGGCGGTCGAGCAGGCCAAGATCGGCCTCAGCGAAGAGAGCCGCTACCGGATGGATCTCGACTGGATCGAGCCGGACTTGATGGCCGGCATCACGCAGGGGCAGTTCGACGAGGCGACGGCCGAGCTCGCTCAGCGGATCGGCGCCATGGTCCGGCGTTGTCTCGACGATGCCGGGCTCAAACCCGGATCGATCGATGCGCTGTTCCTGACCGGCGGCTCGACGCTCCTCGGCAATGTCCGCCGCGCGATCCTGGCCGAGGTGCCGGACGCGCGCATCGTCGAGGGCGACAAGTTCGGCTCGGTCGGGATCGGCCTCACCATCGAGGCGGCGATCCGCTATCGCTGATCAGCAGGCCGGATGCGGCAGCGATTCGATCTTCTGCAAGGCGGCTTTGACGACGTAGTCGCCATAATCGATGGTCATCTCGCTCGACACGCCATTGTCGAGGAGCCGCATGGCGAGTTCGTAATCCGGCCGCTCGGACTTGCTCGAATCCGGGAAGAAGGCGAGCCGCATCGGCCAGCCCTGACGCGTCACCAGCGGCGACTTGACGCCGGCGGCGATGAGCGTCTTGTCGATCGAATTGCCGATGACCGTGCCGACCAGCACCGGCCCGTCGAACTCCGAGCCGTCGAACACCTGCGCCGGCACGTAATGCTCGCCGGCCTCGGCCTTGTGGATCAGCATCAGCGTGTGCGCGGTCGGAAAGTAGCTACCGGGCGGCAGGTCGAAGCTCTGTTCCTTGGGCTTGTTGAAGTTGGCCTTGCCCGCCCCGCCGTTCGGCTTCATCGTGGCTTCGCCGCGGATCTCTTCCTCGAGCTGGCCGTTTCGCGTCTTGCGCTCGTTGAAACGGTAGCTCAAGCCGTTCTTCGACTCCCAGGTGACGAAGGAGGAACCGATCTTGGCCGGCTTGTCGTCCTCGTACTGCATGGACAGATCGTAGCGCTGCTCGATCGTCCAGCCGTCGCAGGTCTCGCCCCACTCATAGCCGAGCGTGCCGGTAGCGTTGATCACGCCGCTGCTGGGCTTGGCGCTTTCCAGGCTCATCACATAGAGCGCGCGGTGCGGCATGACCTCCAACGCCATGACGGGCTGGGCCGCGCCGACGAGCGCCAGCGTCGCAAGGCCGTAACGCACCGATCGAACCATGCTATTGGCGCTCCTTGGTGGGCAGACGCAGATCGATGTGGAGTTCCTTAAGGCGCGCCGCCGGCACCGGCGACGGCGCCTGCATCAACAGATCCTGGGCCTGCTGATTGAGCGGGAAGGCGATGACCTCGCGGATGTTCGGCGTGTCGGCGAGCAGCATGACGATGCGGTCGATGCCGGGCGCCGAGCCGCCATGCGGCGGGGCGCCGTACTTGAACGCGTTCAGCATGCCGCCGAACCGGCTTTCGACCTCGCTCGCCGGATATCCGGCGAGCGCGAAGGCCTTGTACATGATGTCCGGCCGGTGGTTGCGGATGGCGCCCGAGCTGAGCTCGATGCCGTTGCAGACGATATCGTACTGATAGGCCTTGATCGTCAGCGGATCCTGCTTCTCCAGCGCCTCGAGCCCGCCCTGCGGCATCGAGAAGGGATTGTGGCTGAATTCGATCAGCCCGGTGTCCTCGTTCCGCTCATACATCGGGAAATCGACGATCCAGCAGAATTTGAAGATGCCGGTCTCGCACAGCCCCAGCTCCTGGCCGATCTTCATGCGCGCGGCCCCGGCGAGCTTGGTCGCCGGTCCCTTGGCGTCCGAGACGAAGAACACCGAATCGCCGTCGCCGGCGCCGGTCAGCGCCTTGAGCTTGGCCAGCCGCGGCTCGTCGAGGAACTTGGCGATCGGCCCTTTGGCCTGGCCCTCGGCGAAGGTGACGTAGCCGAGACCCTTCGCCCCCTGCTCCAGCGCCCAATCATTGAGCTTGTCGAAGAAACTGCGCGGCCGTTCGGCGGCACCGGGCGCGCGGATGGCGCGGACGATCTTGCCCTGCTCCAGCGCCTTGGCGAACACCGCGAAGCCCGAGCCCGCGAACACCTCGCCAGCATCGACGATGACCAGCGGGTTCCTGAGATCCGGCTTGTCCGAGCCGTATTTCAGCAGCGCTTCGTCATAGGGAATGCGCGGGAACGGCGCCGGCGTCACGGCGCGGCCGGCGGCGAACTCGACGAACACGCCGTGCAGCACCGGCTCGATGGTCGCGAACACGTCTTCCTGCGTCACGTAGCTCATCTCGAAATCGAGCTGGTAGAACTCGCCGGGCGCGCGGTCGGCGCGGGCATCCTCGTCGCGGAAGCAGGGGGCGATCTGGAAGTAGCGGTCGAAGCCCGCGACCATCAGCAGTTGCTTGAATTGCTGCGGCGCCTGCGGCAGCGCATAGAACTCGCCCGGATGGAGCCGGCTCGGCACCAGGAAGTCGCGCGCACCCTCCGGCGAGGACGAGGTCAGGATCGGGGTCTGGAACTCCATGAACCCGGACTCGATCATGCGGCGGCGGATCGAGGCGATGACCTGCGAGCGCAGCACGATATTCTTGTGCACGGTCTCGCGGCGCAGATCGAGGAAGCGGAACTTGAGCCGAGTCTCCTCGGGATAATCGGCTTCGGCGTTGACCGGGAACGGCAAGGGCTCGGCCTCGCCCTGCACCACGAGCTCGGCGGCCTGGACCTCGATCTCGCCGCTCGGCAGGCCGGCATTCACCGTCTCCTTGGAGCGGGCGACGACCTTGCCGGTGACGGTGACGACGCTTTCGAGCTTCAGCGCTTCGGCAAGCGCGAAGATCGGGCTCGAACTGTCGAGCACGCATTGGGTGATGCCGTAATGATCGCGCAGATCGACGAACATCAGCTGGCCGTGATCGCGCTTGCGGTGAACCCAGCCGCTCAGGCGCACCTGGGCGCCGGCATCGGCCAGGCGCAGCGCGTTGCAGGTATGGGTCCGGTAGGCATGCATGGATCAGGGCCTCGGGTTCGGGAGAATAGGACAGCGCCGCCGCGCGGAAAGCGGCGTAGAGCACATCGCCGCTCCTGCTTTGTCAAGCTTCGGGGACGATCCGGCACAACGGGGCGCCGGAGCGCTTTGCCGCGCCGGGCAGACCGTGTATAGCAGTTTAATGAACCTGATCACCTCGACCGACGAGCTGGTGGCGTTCTGTGCCCGTCACGCCTCGTCCGACTACATCACCGTCGATACCGAATTCCTGCGCGACAAGACCTATTGGCCGCAGCTTTGCCTGGTGCAGATCGCCGGCGCCGAGGAGGCCGCGGTGATCGACACGCTGGCGCCCGGCATCGATCTGTCCTCGCTCTACGCGCTCATGGCCGATCCGCATGTGCTGAAGGTCTTCCATGCCGCGCGGCAGGATATCGAGATCTTCTATCACCTGACCGGCACGATTCCGCAGCCGCTGTTCGACACCCAGGTCGCGGCCATGGTGTGCGGCTTCGGCGACGCGGTGAGCTACGAGACCCTGGCCGGCAAGCTCGCCGGCGCGCGCATCGACAAATCCTCTCGCTTCACCGACTGGGCGCATCGGCCGCTGACGCCGCGGCAGCTCGAATATGCCGTGGCCGACGTGACCCATCTCAGGCCCGCCTATGAAAAGCTGCGCGACCGGCTGGAGAAATCCGGCCGCGCCTCCTGGCTCGACGAGGAAATGGCCAACCTGACCGACCCGGCGACTTATCGGCTGGAACCGGCGGAAGCCTGGAAGCGCCTCAAGACCCGCGGCGGCACGCGGCGCTTCCTCAGCATCCTGCGCGAGATCGCGAGCTGGCGCGAAATCGCGGCCCAGCAGCGCGACGTGCCGCGCGGCCGCCTGCTTCGTGACGAATCGCTGCTCGAGATCGCGGCCCATGCGCCGACCACGATCGACGATCTCGCGCGCATCCGCGGGCTCGGTCGCTCGGTCGCCGAGGGCAAGCTCGGCGGCGAGATGCTGGCCGCGGTGGCACGCGGCAGTGCGGCACCCGAGGCCGAGGCGCCCGAGCCCCAGCAGCGCACGGACCTGCCGCCGGGCCTGGGCCCCCTGGTCGATCTCCTGCGCGTGCTGCTGAAGCTGCGCTGCGAGGAACAGGATGTGGCGCAGAAGCTGGTCGCCAATGCCGCCGAGCTGGAGATGATCGCCGCCGACGACGAGGCCGCCGTGCCGTCGCTCCAGGGCTGGCGCTTCGAGATCTTCGGCCGCGACGCGCTGGCGCTCAAGCACGGCAAGTTGGCGCTGACGGCACGCGGCAAGCGTATCCTGGTGGTCGATCTCGATCGAGGTTGACGGGATCGAAGGCCTGATTTAGTCCAGCCCGTCCAGATCAGCCGTCCCGCCCTGCCCGCTTCTTCGGCGGCGGCGAATCTTCCGTCCGGATGAGCGTGCGCCGGCCGAGCGCCCGGCCGAGCGCGTCGAGGCGGCGCTGCACCGCCTCGCCGGTATAGATCGCCGTGTGCTCTGGGATGGTGAGCGCCACGCTCGCCGCCTCGAGCGCGACCGAAGTTCGATGGAGCAGGCCCGGCGCCCCGCCGGTCAGCGTATAGGCGAGCCGAAAGGCATGGCCGACGGCGCGCGCTTGCAGGAAGACGGCCTCGTCGAGCAGGCCGCGCGTGCCGGCGACGATCGGCATTTCGGCCTCGCCGCCGTAGCGGGCATGGAGCGCGTTGGCGATGAAGACTCGGCCGCCATGATCGATACCGGGCACGGGCATGCGCAGGCAGCGCATGAAGATCTGCTCGTCGCGATAGTCGGGGTGCTCGCTCCAACCGATATCCGAGACGAGTGCCGCCGCACGGCGCAGCCGACGCTGGGCCGGCGTCTCGTTTGGGAACAGCGCGTCGGTCCAGGCGAGCAACTCGTCGCCGCCGGCGCCGAAACGCGGATTGACCCGCGCCATGTCGGCACAGGCGATGAGCAGCGGGTCCTGCCGTTGCTCGGCCGGAGACAGCAGCTCGAACAGGTGCCCCTCGCGCAGGCCGAAGGCGCTGAAGACGATCCGCGACGGCTTGATCTTGGTGACCAGCTTGGCCAGCACATAGGCGGCGAGCGGCACGGTCTCGAGCCGCTTGCGCGAGAAACCCATGATCTTTTCGAGCGACCGGCGCGACTGCCGTTCGATCAGGCCCAGGAACAGCTCGGCTTCGGGCCGTTCGAGCGCATAATTCTGGATGACATGGAGCGGATAATGATTGTGCTCCATGTGAATGCGCGCCAGCGCGCGCCAGGCGCCGCCGACGGCATAAAAGGGCTTATCGGTGGCCTGGGCGAGCCAGGGCACGGTCTCGATCGCCTTGTCGATGGCGGTGTGAGGGTCGCCCGCCGCCTCGAGCAGCCGCAACGGGCCGATCGGCAGGCTGACGACGAAGCCCGAGGGCTGCGGCCCGGTGATGGCGAGCTCGACGCTGCCGCCGCCGAGATCGCCGGTGATGCCGTCGGCGTCGGGAATGCCGGCGAGCACGCCGGAGGCGGACAGCCTGCCTTCGCGCATGCCGTCGATCACGGCGACCTTGACGCCGGTTCGCCGTTCGATTTCGGCGACGAAGCCCGGCCCATCCTCGGCGTCGCGCACGGCCGAGGTCGCCAGCACGTCGAGCCGGCTGACGCCGAGCTGGTGCGCCAGCATGACGAAGCGCTCGATATTGTCGCGCGCGAGTGCCACACCGTCGGGATTGAGCCGGCCGGTGCTGTTCAGGCTGCGCCCGAGCGCGCACATGACCTTTTCGTTGAACAGCACATTGGGGGCCCGGCCGATGCGGTCATAGAGCACCAGGCGCAGCGAGTTCGAGCCGATATCGATGACGCCGACCATGGTCTGCCGCCGCGCATCCAACGGCGAGGCGGAATCGTTCGGAAGCGCCGGGCCCACCTTCGATTTCACTCGTTGTCGAGCACCAATCTCGGCGCACCCTGCGGCTTGTGAAGTGCCGAGCCGCGGCCCGACAGGCTGGGATTGGTCATGAAGTAATTCTGCGCGTTCACGCCATGCTCGTCGAAAGGCACACGGCTATAGACTCCGTCGGCGCCGAGTGTCCAGCTTTGCGCCACATCCTTGAGGTTCTCGGCCAGGATCTCGTCGAGCACCTGCTGATGCACGGTCGGATTCTCGATCGGCACCAGGGTCTCGACCCGGCGGTCGAAATTCCGCTGCATCCAATCAGCCGAACTGATGAAGACGAGCGCGTCGCGATGCGGCAGGGCCGTGCCATTGCCGAAGGCGTAGATCCTGGTGTGCTCCAGGAAGCGGCCGACGATGCTGCGCACGCGGATGCGGCTCGACAGGCCGGCCACGCCGGGCTTGAGGCAGCAGATGCCGCGCACCACCATGTCGATCTCGACCCCCTCCTCCGACGCGCGGTAGAGCGCGTCGATGACGGTCGAATCGACGAGCTGGTTCATCTTGCACCAGATCGAGCCGGGCCGGCCGGCGCGGGCATGGGCGATCTCGCCCTCGATCAGCCCCAGGATACGCTGACGCAGATTGATCGGCGCTATGGCGATCTTCTCCAGCGTCTCCGGCGTGGCATAGCCGGTGATGTAGTTGAACAGCCGGCCGGCATCCCGGCACAGCGCCGGATCGGAGGTGAAGAAGGAGAGGTCGGTATAGATCTTGGCAGTGATCGGGTGATAGTTGCCGGTGCCGTAATGGACGTAGGAACGCAGGCTGCCGCCCTCGCGGCGCACGACCAGGCTGACCTTGGCATGCGTCTTCATCTCGACGAAGCCGTAGACCACCTGCACGCCGGCCCGTTCGAGATCGCGCGCCCAGCGGATATTGGCCTCTTCGTCGAAGCGCGCCTTGAGCTCGACCACCGCCGTCACCGACTTGCCGGAATCGGCCGCCTCGATCAGCGCCCGGACGATCGGGGAATCGTTCGAGGTGCGGTAGAGCGTCTGCTTGATCGCGGCGACATCCGGATCGCGCGCGGCCTGGCGCAGGAACTGGACGACGACGTCGAAGCTCTCATAGGGGTGATGGACGACGATGTCCTTGTGCCGGATCGCGGCGAAGCAATCGCCGCCGAAATCGCGGATACGCTCGGGAAAGCGCGCATTGTAGGGCGCGAACTTCAGATCCGGCCGCTCGTCGATGATGAGCTTGGAGAGATCGGCCAGCCCCAGGATACCGTCGAGCCGGAAGGCGTCGTCGATGGCCACGTCGACCCGCTCGGTCAGGAACTGGCACAGATCCGGCGGCATGGTCGCTTCGACGCCGAGATGGATGACATGGCCGCGGCGGCGGCGCTTCAGCGCCGTCTCAAACAGGCGGACCAGATCCTCGGCCTCTTCCTCGACCTCGATGTCACTGTCGCGCAATACCCGGAAAGCACCGCGCCCGAGTTCCTTGAAGCCGGGGAACAGTCGGTCGAGGAACATGCCGACCGCCTGCTCCATCGGAATCATGCGCACGGCCTGGCTCGGCAACCGGATGAAGCGGCCGACCGACGGCGGCAGCAGCAGCAGCGCCTGCATGCGCTTCTCGTCGGCGAGCCGCATCAGGTGCAGCGCCAGCCCGAAACCGAGATTGGGAATGAAGGGAAAGGGATGGGCCGGATCGATGGCGAGCGGCGTCAGCAGCGGGAAGACTTCGCTGACGAGACGCTCATGCAGCCAGTCACGCTCGGTCTCGGTCGCCTCCTCGGCATTGATGACGGCGATGCCGGCCGCGCGCAGCTCCTTGCGCAGGCGGCGATAGCATTCCTGCTGGGCGTGCATCAGCGCGCTGACCTTCTGCCGCACCGCCGCGAGCTGCTGCACGGGCGACAGCCCGTCCTGGCTCAACGTCTCGACGCCGGCCATGACCTGGCCGCGCAAGCCGGCGACGCGCACCATATAGAACTCGTCGAGATTATTCGCCGAGATCGACAGGAATCGCAGCCGCTCGAACAGTGGATGGCGCAGATTGTCGGCCTCTTCGAGCACCCGCTCGTTGAAGGCGAGCCAGGACAGTTCCCGATTGATGAAGCGCTCGACCGATCCGGCCTCGGGCTTGGGCTGTCGCGCGCTGGATGTGCGAGCCACCGCTCTCTCCTCCCTTAACGGCTGCCGAGATGGCAGCGCCGGTCTCGATTGCAGCCTAGACGATGAACAAGGCAGTGTCATGACCGGACGACCGGAGATCGTCGGCGCCGCCCGGCTGCCTACACGATCGTCGGCGTGAAGATGTATTTGTGGAAGCCCGCATGCTCCTGCAACCGACTATACCAGGCATCGAGATGCGCCAGCTTGGGCTTGTCGGGAAGCTGGAAGGCATACCAGCGATGGACCGCGTTGCCGAGCGCGATATCGGCGATCGACAGCGTATCGCCGCTGAGATAGCGCGATCCTGCGAGCGCCTTGTCGATCAGCGTCCAGGCCTTGCCCAACCGCTCGCCCGCGACCAGGATCGCCGACATGTTGCGCTCCGCCTCGGGCGTGCGGATGAGCCCCCAGAACACCGGGCTGATCGCCGGGTTCATGATCGTGAGCTGCCAGTCGAGCCACTGATCGATATAGGCGCGTCGATCGAGGGCGGCCGGATAGAGGCGGTCGCCATCGTAGCGGCCGCACAGGTAGCGGAGGATCGCGTTCGATTCCCACAGCACGAGCTCGCCATCGCGGATGGTCGGCACCAGCCCGTTCGGGTTCATGTCCAGATACCAGGCTTCGTCGTTGCAGCCGAATTCCCGGCCGACCTGGGTCTGCTCGAACTCGATGCCCAGCTCGGAGCAGCACCACAACACCTTCTGCACGTTCGATGACGAGCTGCGGCCCCAAATCGTGATCATGCCCCTGAGCCCTTCGAGCGGTTGTTCTTTGCCTGGGCATCTTCCACGATCCGCCACCGAACACAATTGCCGTTTCCGATGCCAGCCCTGATTGCCGCAGCCCCGCTCCTCGCCGTGATCGCGCTCATCGCCAGCCGCCGGCTCGGCGTGCTGCCGTCCGGGCTGATCGGCTGGGCGCTGGCCGTCGCCGCCGCCGCCTGGCTGCAGCCGGCCGGAACCGGCATCATCGGCTTTACCGTCGGGGAAAGCCTCAAGGGCGCCTGGATCGCCTGGCAGGCGATCGCGGTCACCGTCGCCGGCCTGTTCTTCTACCGCGCGATCGGGCGCGTGGTAGCCGGCCCCGGCGCGGTCGAAGGCTTCTCACATCGCCAGCTCTGGGCCATCTGCTTCCTGATCGGCCCCTTCACCGAATCGGCCACCGGCTTCGGCGTCGGATGCGTCATTGCCCTGTCCGCCCTCTTCCGCATGGGCCTCGGCGGCGTGCCCGCCGTCGCACTGGCGCTTTACAGCCAGATCCTGGTGCCCTGGGGCGCGCTCGCGGTCGGCACGCTCGTCGGCGCCGGTCTGATCGGTCTCGGCGAGACGGAGCTGGCGCTGGCCAGCGCCTATCTGACGGCCCCGCTGCTGGCCGGCTATCTGCTGCTCTATTGGCGCTTCGCGCGCAAGGCCGGGCATCCCGTGCCGACGCGCCAGAAGCTCGACGATGCCGCCTGGACGCTGCTGCTCGCCGCCGCCCTGATCATCGCCACCAGAGAAGTCGCAGCCGAGCTCGGCTGCATCGCGTCGGCAGGCACGCTCATCGTCGTCCGGTATCTGCGCGACCGGAGGCCCGATGCCGCCGCATTCGCCGGCACGGCGCGCCTCGTCGCCCCTTATGCCGTGCTCAGCCTGACGCTCATCGCCACACGGACGATGCCGCCTCTCACCCACGCGCTCAAGAGCATGCTCGTGCTCGCCCCCTATGACGGGCTGCCGAGCTTCGCGCTGCTCTATAACCCTTGCCTGTGGCTGATCGGGACGGCGCTCGTCTTCCTGATCGCCGAAGGCCGGGCGGGGTTGCTCGGCACGCACCTGCGCGAGACGGCGCTCGCCGCCTGGCGGCCCGTGCTGGTGACGCTGCTCTTCCTCGCCATGACGCAGATCCTGACCGCGGCTGGCGGCGCGCAGCTCATCGGCACGGCGCTGAAAGCGGCACTCGGCCCGGAAACGCTGCTGGCCGCCCCCGTTCTGGGCGCGGTCGGCGGCTTTCTCACCGGCTCCAACGTGTCGGCAGCCGGTATGATGATGTCGGTTCAAGCGGCGATGGGGACGGGCGCCGTCCTGTGGCCGGCGACGTTGCAGAATGTGGCCGCCAGCAATTTCTCGCTGCTGTCGCCGATCCGGGTCGCGATGGGGGCGGCCCTGTCCGGCATGGCCGAGGAAGCCGTCTACAAGGCGATCTGGCCGATCGGCGCGATGCTGCTCCTGTTGCTGGTCGCAGAAGCAGCCTTCCTGCTCTTCTTATAGGAGCCCCAGCTCCAGCATCGCCTCTTCGGACATCAGCCCCTTGTGCCAGGGCGGTGTCCAGACCAGCCTGACATGCGCGTCGGTGACGCCGGCGACGGTACGGATGGCCTTCTCGACCTCGCCCGGCAGCGAGCCCGCGACCGGGCAGCTCGGCGCGGTCAGGGTCATCTCGACGAAGACCTTGCCGTCGCGCCCGACGCTGAGCTCGTAGATCAGCCCGAGATCGACCAGATTGACCGGAATCTCAGGGTCGCGGACGGTGCGGATCGCGTCCAACACCGCCTCGGTCAACGCCGGATCGCGATGGTCCTCGACCGGCTTCTCGAACGGATCGTCATCGGCCGGCACGGGCCGGCCGGGCATGAAGTCGAACAGGGTCTTGCCGTCATCCTCGACCACGGCCGATTACTCCGTCTTGACCGGCTCGACCGCCTTGCCGCCGGACTTCAGCGCCGCCTCGAAGGCATGCCAGGCGAGCGTCGCGCATTTGACGCGGGCCGGATAGGTTTTGACCCCCTCCAGCGGCGCCAGCCGGTCGAAATCATCTTCGAGCGCCTCGGTCACCGGCGGGATCTCGCCGGCACCGGTGACGGTGGCGTGGAACGCCTTGAACAGGATGTCCGCCTCTTCGAGCGTCTTGCCCTTCAGCACCTCGGTCATGAGCGAGGAGGACGCCGTCGAGATGGCGCAGCCGCGGCCGACAAACGAGACGTCGGCGATGCGGTCGCTCTCGACCGTCAGATAGATCGTCACCCGGTCGCCACATAGCGGGTTGTGGCCCTGCGCGGTGTGGCTCGCATGCTCCTGCGGCCGGAAGTTCCGCGGCTTGTGGCCGTGATCGAGAATGATGTCCTGATAGAGGTCGCGTAGATCCATCATCGCCGGAACAGCTCCTGCGCGGCCTTTACCGCCACGATCAGCGCGTCGATATCGGTCTCGTCATTGTAGACGCCGAACGAGGCGCGCGCCGTGGCGGCGACGCCAAGCCGGTCCATCAGCGGCTGGGCGCAGTGATGGCCGGCCCGCACGGCGACATTGTGGTGATCGAGGATGGTCGCGAGATCATGGGCATGGACGCCCTCGACCTCGAAGGAGAGCACGCCCAGCCGGCGATTGCCGCCGCCCATGACCCGTACATCGTCGAGCTCGGCCAGCCGGCGCGCGCCATATTCGGTGAGCCGCTCCTCATGGGCGAGGATCTGCTCGCGACCGAGCCGCTCCATATAGTCGAGCGCCACCGCCAGCCCGTGAGCGCCGGTGATGTCGGGCGTTCCCGCCTCGAACCGGTGCGGCGGCTCCTGATAGACCGCCTCCTCGAAGGTGACGCTCAGGATCATGTCGCCGCCGCCCTGCCAGGGCGGCATCGCCTTCAGCAGCTCTTCCTTGCCGTAGAGCACGCCGATGCCGGAGGGCCCATAGGTCTTGTGGCCGGAGAAAACGTAGAAATCGGCATCGAGCGCCCGGACATCGACCGGCATGCGCGGGGCCGCCTGGCAGCCATCGACCAGCACGCGCGCGCCGCGCTCATGGGCGAGCCGGATGACAGCGTCGAGCGGCATGACCGCGCCGACCGCATTGGCGACATGGGTGATCGCGACCAGCCTGGTGCGTGGGCTCAGCAATTCCTCGAACCGGGCGAGATCGAGCCCGCCGGTAGCGTCCATCGGCGCCACGACGAGCTTGATGCCGATCCGGTCGCGCAGGAGCTGCCAGGGCACGATGTTCGAATGATGCTCGAGCTCGGTCAGCAGCACCTCGTCGCCGGCCTTGAGCTGCGACAGCCCCCAGCTCTGGGCGACGAGATTGATGCCTTCCGTGGCGCCGCGCACGAACACGATTTCATTGCCGCTGCGGGCATTGAGGAAGCGGCGAACGGTCTCGCGCGCCGCTTCGAACCGGTCGGTCGCGCGCTGGCTCAGCCCATAGACGCCGCGATGCACGTTGGCATAGTCGCGCGCATAGAAATTGCTGACCGCGTCGATGACGATCTGCGGCTTCTGCGCGCTCGCCGCCGTGTCGAGGAAGACCACGTCCGGATTGTTCCGGAAGATCGGGAAATCCTGCTTGATCAGGCGCGAATCGAAAGGCGGGCGCGAGACCGGGCCGTCGATCAGGCTGGTCGTGCGCGGATCGCTGTCCTTGCTCATGCCGGCTCCTTGCGCGCCGCCAGCCAATGGCCGATCGCGGCGATGAAATGATTGCGCACGACCTCGTCCGAGATCAGATCGACGGCATCGACGACGAAGGCTTCGATCAGCATGCGGCGCGCCTGCTCGGCCTCGATGCCGCGCGAGCGCAGATAGAACAGCGCCGTCTCGTCGAGGTCACCGATGGTGGCGCCGTGGCTGCACTTCACATCGTCGGCGAAGATTTCCAGCTCGGGCTTGGAATCCATCACCGCGCGATCACTCAGCAGCAGCGTCTTGTTGAGCTGATAGGCATCGGTCTTCTGCGCCGCCTGCGCCACCCGGATCTGGCCCTGAAAGACGCCATGGGCGCGATCGGCGAGGCAGCCCTTGAACACTTCGTGCGTGCGGCCGTTGGGCGCCGCGTGCAGGATCACCGACGCCATGGTCGCGTCCTGCCGCCCGGCCAGCAGATAGGCGCCGGAGAAACCGCAGAAGGCGTCCGGCCCGGCGATGGTCGCCCGCATATCCTGGCGCGACAGGCCGGCACCGAGCGTCAGCAGGAAACCGTCATAATGGCCGCGCGCGCCGATGGTGACGGCGTGATGGGCGATATGGGTCGCCTCGGCCGCCTCGTTCTGCAGCTTGTAGTGACCGAGCTTGGCATCGTCGCCGAGCTCGACCGTGGCCGAAGCGTTGGTCCAGTGCGGACCGCTGCCGGTGAAGCTTTCGACCAGCACCGCCTCGGCGCCATCGCCCAGCCGGACCAGATGCTTCAAATGGCTTGCCGCCGGCTCGACGGCGCTGGCGATGTGGATCACCTGGATGCGCCGGTCGAGCTTCACCCCTGCCGGCACGATCAGCGCCAGACCGTCGGTGGCGAACGCGGCATTGAGCGACAGGAAGGCCCGGTCGGCACCGCCGGCGAGATCGAAGCTGGCCGCGGCCTCGTCGGCATGAGCGCGCGCCCAATCGGCGAAGGAACCGAGGAATACACCCTTCGGCAACGTGCCAATGCGTGAACGGTCGGCCACGAAGCAACCATTGATGAAGACCAGCCGGTCCGCATCGGCGATCTCGTCGATCGCGGGCATGCCGGCGATCCCGGCCGATGCCGGGCCGAAACGCGTCTCGGTCAGCTTGCGCAGCTCGGTGAAGCGCCAAGCTTCCGTGCGGCGGGTGGGAAAGCCGCTTTCGGCGAAGCGCGCCCGGCCGGCCGAGCGGACCGCGGCCAGCGCATCGTCCGGAGGCGCGCCGAGCATGTCGAGGAAATCGTTCATGATGTCAGGCCGCGTCGCCCAGCATGGCGTAGCCATGCTTCTCCAGCTCGGCCGCCAGCTCCTTGCCGCCCGACATGACGATCTTGCCGCCGGCCAGCACATGGATATGGTCCGGCTCGATATGGTCGAGCAGGCGCTGATAATGCGTGATCAGCACGAAGGCGCGATCGGCGCTGCGCAGCTTGTTGACACCGGCCGAGACCTGCCTCAGCGCGTCGATATCGAGGCCGCTGTCGGTCTCGTCCAGAATCGCCAGGCGCGGATTGAGCAGCGCCATCTGGAAGATCTCGTTGCGCTTCTTCTCGCCGCCGGAAAATCCCACATTGACGGCGCGGTTCAGCAGCGCCTCGGGCATCTCCAGCAGCTTCAGCATCTGGCGCACGGTCTTGAGGAACTGGCCGGCATCGAGCTCGGGCTCGCCGCGATGCTTGCGCACGGCATTGGCGGCCGCGCGCAGGAAATACATGTTGTTCACGCCCGGGATCTCGACCGGGTACTGGAACGCCAGGAACACGCCTTCGCGCGCCCGCTCGTCGGCGTCGAGCTCGAGCAGATCGCGGCCGAGATACTCGACCGTGCCTTCGGTGACCTCATAGCCGTCGCGGCCCGAGAGCACGCTCGCGAGCGTCGATTTGCCGGAGCCGTTCGGCCCCATGATGGCATGGACCTCACCCGGCTTCACGCTGAGCGAAATGCCTTTGAGGATCTCCTTGTCCTCGACGCGGGCGTGCAGATTCTTGATTTCGAGCATCGTTTCCATTCCTGAGCGCGGCCTCTCAGCCGACGCTGCCTTCGAGGCTGATGGCGAGGAGCTTCTGGGCTTCGACGGCGAATTCCATCGGCAGCTCCTTCAGCACTTCCTTGGCGAAGCCGTTGACGATCAGCGACAGCGCCTCTTCCGGAGTCAGGCCGCGCTGCTGGCAATAGAACATCTGGTCCTCGCTGACCTTAGATGTCGTCGCCTCGTGCTCGACCCTGGCCGTGCGGTTATAGACATTGATGTAGGGCACGGTATGGGCGCCGCACTGATCGCCGATCAGCAGGCTGTCGCACTGGGTGAAGTTGCGGGCACCCGCCGCCTTGGGCAGCACCTTGACCTGGCCGCGATAGGTGTTCTGGCCGCGACCGGCCGAGATGCCCTTGGAGATGATGGTCGAGCGCGTGTTCTTGCCGATATGGATCATCTTGGTCCCGGTATCGGCCTGCTGGCGATTGTTGGTCAGCGCCACCGAATAGAATTCGCCGACCGAATTGTCGCCGGTCAGGATGCAGCTCGGATATTTCCAGGTGATGGCCGAGCCGGTCTCGACCTGGGTCCAGGAGATCTTGGCGTTGGCGCCCCGGCAATCGCCGCGCTTGGTGACGAAATTATAGATGCCGCCCCGGCCCTCGGCATCGCCGGGATACCAGTTCTGGACGGTCGAGTATTTAATCTGGGCGCCTTCGAGCGCCACCAGCTCGACCACGGCGGCATGAAGCTGGTTCTCGTCGCGCTGCGGCGCCGTGCAGCCTTCGAGATAGCTCACATAGGAACCCTTCTCGGCGACGATGAGCGTCCGCTCGAACTGGCCGGTATTGGCGGCATTGATGCGGAAATAGGTCGACAGCTCCATCGGGCACCGCACGCCCTCGGGGATGTAGACGAAGGAGCCGTCGCTATAGACCGCGGAATTCAAGGCGGCGAAGAAATTGTCCGCGGCCGGCACGACCGAGCCCAGATATTTCCGCACCAGCTCCGGATGCTCTTTGATCGCCTCGCCCATCGAGCAGAAGATGATGCCCATCTCGGCGAGCTTGCCCTTGAAGGTGGTCGCGACCGAGACGCTGTCGAACACGGCGTCGACCGCGACATTGGCTAGCAGCTCCTGCTCCTTCAGCGGAATGCCGAGCTTGGCGTAGGTCTTCAGCAGCTCGGGATCGACCTCGTCGAGCGAGTTGAGCTTGGGCTTGGCCTTCGGCGCCGAATAATATGTGGCGGCCTGGTAGTCGATCGGCTCGATCTGGAGCTTGGCCCAATCCGGGCTCTCCATCTTCTGCCAGGCGCGGAAGGCTTCCAGCCGCCAATCGAGCAGCCACTGGGGCTCGCCCTTCTTGGCCGAGATGAACCGGACCGTGTCTTCGTCCAGACCGATCGGCGCCGTCTCCGATTCGATATCGGTGATGAAGCCATACTGGTATTGCCGATCAGTGACGGCGCGGACGGTATCGAGGGTGGGAACGCTCATATCGGGCTGGTCTCGAAAGTGAAATCCGGTGTCTGGAACGGATGGAACGGCAACGCCGCGCCGGCCATGTCGGCGAGCGTCACCTGCTCCAGCGCCTGCTCGACCGCCTGGTTGATCCGGTGCCAATGCGGCCGGGTCGGGCAGAAATGCAGGCGATCGCAAGGCTCGACCTTGCCGGTGCACTGGGTCATGCCGAAGGCGCCGTCGATCGCCGCGATGATCTGGGCAACCGACACTTCACTCGGCGCACGGGCCAGGCGATAGCCGCCGGCGGCACCGCGCACGGCCGAGACGATGCCGGCCTTGGCCAACAGCTTCAGCACCTTGGCCACCGTCGTCTGGGGCAGGCGTGTGTCCGCCGCCAGATGCATGGCGTTGACTTGGCTCGGCGCTACCGCCGCCAGATGCGAGGCGACGATGACGCCGTAATCCGCGAGCTTGCTCAGGATGATCATAGGGTCCCGCTCCAATAGGACTGATTTAGTCCTGATTGATCCGGGGAGCAACCCCCCATCATGGGGATGCAGCCGCGCATCGCGCGCAACGTCGGTGGCGATATCGGCGACAAAGTCGCGGTTTCCGCCATCATGACGAAACGACGCCGATATAACCTCTTGATCAAAAGAGATTTTCAGCTTGGCACGTCGCTTGAAAAGACTGTGCCGACTTCATCTGGGGGACATTCATGACGCGTTTTCTCATCCTCGGCACGACCGCCATCATCGCCCTGCTCGCCCTTTCGGATCTCGCCAGGGCGGAAAGCACCAGCCAGACGGTCGAAGGCGAGCAGCTGGACATCCGCACCAGCTGCGTCAAGTCCGTCACGATCGAGCCGCAGGCCGGACTCGCCGGCAAGGTGCTGGTCCAGGCGACGGCGGCGAGTGCGGAGGAGCTGGCGCCCCTCAGCTTCGCCGGCGGCGAGACGGCGCTTATCGAGCGGAAAGGAAACTGCGGCGGCTTCAACGAGCCGACGCTCGTCATCGACATCAAGGTGCCGGCCGGCATGCCGCTCGACATTCACAATGGCGGCTCGGGCGATTACGTCATCGGCTCGGTCGGCGGCCCGCTCAAGGCCGAGTTCGCCGGCTCGGGCGATCTGCATGGCGGCGATTTTACCGCACTTCAGCTCGCGATCTCGGGCTCGAGCGATGTCGAGCTCGGCAAGCTCGACGGGCCGGTCAGCATCGATATCCATGGCAGCGGCGACGCCCGTATCGGCACGGCAATGGCGCCCGATCTCAAGATCGCCATCGCCGGCAGCGGCAATGTCGAGATCGAAGGCGGCGAGATCGGCAACCTCGATGTCGCAATTGCCGGCTCCGGCGATGTCCGCCTGAACGCCACCGCCAAGGAGGCGGCACTCCGGACCGCCGGCTCGGGCGATATCGAGGTCGCCCACGTGACCGGCAACATCACGCAGCACAGCACCGGCTCCGGCTCGATCCGCATCAACGGCTGATCCGCCCTTTCGCCGCAGCCGGCGGGACATGCTCGCCCACCGGCCATGCGCCATGGCAAGCTTTGCGCGAGGAGAAGAGCGCCATGGATCTACCGGTCAGGATGAGCGACGGCGAGCGCGAGCTGCTCGCGCGCAAGCTTGCGACGGCAACCAATTACATGGAATTCGGCAGCGGCGGCAGCACGCTCATGGCCGTGCGCTCGCCGGCCCGGCTGATCCTGACCATCGAGAGCGACCCCGATTGGCTGCATAAGCTCCATGCCAATGCCGAGATCGCCCAGGCCGTTTCCCATCGCCGCCTGTTCCTGACCCATGCCGATATCGGCCCGGTCGGCGAGTGGGGTAGGCCAACCGACGAGTCGCAGCTGAAGCAGTGGCCGCGCTACTACGCCGACCCGTTCTTCGCGACCGAGATCCTGTTCGATCTGATCCTGATCGACGGGCGCTTCCGCGTCGGCTGCGCGCTCGCCGCAGCCGCCTGCGCGCCGGAAACGGCGACCATCCTCATTCACGACTACGAGTTCCGGCCGCAATATTACCTGGTCGAGAAGTTCTTCGACATCGAGGAGACTCAGGAGAGCCTCTATGTCTTGCGCCGCCGCAAGACGGTCAATCTCCGCTCCTTCTATATGGAGGTGATGCGGCATCTGTTCGAGCCGGGATGACAACCGAAATCAAGCGTATCGCCTTGGGCGCACGAAACACATCAAACTAGATCGCCGCGCTTCCCGATCAAGTGCAGAATTGGCCCGCAGATCATTTCACAAAGACTTGCCTCGGATCAGGGCAAAACTTGGCTCAATACAATTGAAACACAATTCAGTCCGACTGAAGTCATCGCGACACGGAAGAAACGTATCTCCTATCTCGCCAGGCGACATCGACCTGGTGAAAAATTCGGAGATTTATCGTGAAGAAACTCATTCTTTCCTTGGCCGGCGCCACGCTGGCAGCAGCATCGTTCGGTTCGGCCAACGCTCAAGCCGCCGGCAGCAACAATGTTTCCTTCCCGATCGTTGTTTCCAGCGGCGCCGCCAAGTGCCTGCCCAATGCGAAGGGCATGGTGACCATCACCGATACTTCCAGCAACGTGCAGACCATGCATGTGGAAGTCGAAGGCCTGCCGAAGAATTCCGATTTCGACTTCTTCAATATTCAGGTGCCGAACGCGCCGTTCGGCCTGTCCTGGTATCTGGGCGACATCTCGACCGATGGGAACGGCGTCGGCGTCGCCGACTTCATCGGCCGCTTCAGCGTCGAAACCTTCATCGTCGCCCCCGGCGTCGCCTCGGCTCCGGCGGTCTTCCCGGGCGGCACCTTCCCGGACGCCACCAAGAACCCGCAGACCGCGCCCGTGCAGATCTATCACCTGGGTCTGTGGTTCGACTCGGCGGCCGAGGCCATCAAGGCCGGTTGCGCCGGTACCGAGACGCCGTTCAACGGCGAGCACAATGCCGGCATCCAAGTCATCAACACCAGCAACTTCGCCGACGCGAACGGGCCGGTTCGCCAGATCGAGTAGCCCAAATCGAGCAGCATCGGTTCGAGCAGAATTGTCAGGCGTCGCGCGGCACCGGAAACCGGTGCCGCGCTTCCCTCCCAACTACTCGGCGTAGGATGAGATCTCGATCAGGCTGCCGTCGGGATCGCGGCAATAGACCGAGATCAGCGTGCCGCGGGCGCCGCGCTTCTCGACCGGCCCCGCCTCGATCGCGACACCCTCGGCACGGAGATGTGCCGCCACCGCCTCCGGCCCCGCCACCGTCAGAAAGCAGAGATCGTCGCTGCCGGCGGCCTCGTGATCGGCGGTAAACCAATCCTCCTTGCTGGCCGAGACCGGGCGCAGATTGATCTTCTGCCGGCCGAACTTGACCGAGGTGCGCCTGACGCCGCCATGGCCGGGATCGAAATCCTCGCGGCTCATGCCCAGCACGCGCTGATACCAGGCGGCCGCAACTTCCACATCCCGGACATTCACCACCAGATGATCGAGCGCTTCGACGGTGAGCGGCATCGGCGCCATCTCCTCTCCTGTTCCCCAGACGCTCGCACAGGTCGCTATCTGGCCGAGGTGCTTTGAGAGCCGGTCAGGTGCGTCAGATACTCATAGACGGCGGTAAGCTCCTCATCATCCATCTTGCCGATCGGCCGCCACGGCATTTGCCGGCTGAGCTCATGGCCTGCGGGATCGATGCCGGTACGCAAGGTGGCCAGGAACTCCGCGGGCGTCCATGCCTTCACGATATCGAGGTCCGGCCCAACGGGTCCGAGTTGCCCTTTCACGCCGCCGCGGAGATCGGCGCCATGGCATTGGCGGCAGTCCTGATAGGACAGGATATACTCGCCATATTCCTGGGTCGGCCCCTTCGGCGGCGCCGCGATGGCCCCCGTGAAGACCGGCTTGCCGCTCGGCAGCTCGCCAGCGCCGAGCAGCATCAGCCCGAGAAGGCTGAGCCGGTCCGGCGGGTTGGCGGTTTCCTGCCCATCGGCCGGGAGACTGCGGATATAGGCGATGAGCGCCTTGGTGTCCTCGTCGCTGAGCCGGCCGGCATTGGTGTAGGACATGACGATGAGCCAATGTCCGTCGGCGTCGATGTCATTGCGAACGGCCCGGAAGATCTCGCCGTCCGACCAGTGGCCGAGCTGCCCCGCCGGCGTCAGGTTGGCCGAGACCAGGGAACCGATATCGAACGGGAAATCCTTGCCGATATCGAGCCCGCCGGTCAGGGTCCCGGTCCGCGAATGGCAAGCGCCGCAGAAGCCGTCGGCGATAGCCTGGCCGCGCCGGATCTGCTCGGGCGTACCGGCGACGCGCACCTCGGGAACCGGCGCGCTGCGGCCATGCAGCCGGACCAGCCCGGCGAGCGCGAAGCCCGCCGCCACGAACGCGGCGAGCGCCGACACTCCCATGAGCCCGCTGCCGCCCCAGCGCAGAAATGCATTTTCGGCGCGGCGGACGCGAAAGCTCGCCCAGACCAGCATTCCGGCAGCGATGAGCAATATCGCCAAGGCGATGATGTTGGACATGACGAATTCCTTGGAAAAATATGAGACGGCGACGATTCGGCGCGACCTTTGGGCAGGGAAATTACGGCGCCATGTCCGCCGCTATTTTTCGAGCTACGATCGTAATTTCCGATACAGGGCGGCAGCCCTTCCCAATCGAGGCCGGCATGAGGTAATGACCGGGCTCCTTTGGCCGCGGAGCCCCTGCCCCATGCGCGTTTCGCCATGATCTGCCTCGTCACCGGCGCCACCGGCTTCGTCGGCTCTGCCGTCGCCCGCAAGCTGATCGCGGCCGGTCATCGGGTGCGTGTGCTGGCGCGCGCCGGCAGCGACCGCCGCAACCTCGCCGACCTGCCGGTCGAGATCGCCACCGGCAGCCTGGCCGAGCCCGAGACGCTGCCCGCCGCCGTCGCCGGGATCGAGGCGCTCTTCCATGTCGCCGCCGATTACCGCCTCTGGGTTCCGGACGAGGCGGCGATGTACCGAACCAATGTCGACGGCACCCTGGCGCTCATGGAGGCTGCCCAGGCCGCCGGCGTCCGCCGCATCGTCCACACATCGAGCGTCGCCACCCTGGGCCTGGTGAAGGGCGGCATCGCCGACGAGACGACTCCGGTCTCGCTCGACGATATGATCGGTCCTTACAAACGCTCGAAATTCCTGTCCGAGGAAGGCGTCAAGCGGCTGGTGCGCGAGCGCGGCCTGCCGGCCGTGATCGTCAATCCCTCGACACCGATCGGCCCGCGCGACATCAAGCCGACGCCGACCGGCCGCCTCATCGTCGAAGCGGCATCCGGTCGCATGCCGGCCTATGTCGATACCGGCCTCAATTTCGCCCATGTCGACGATGTCGCCGAAGGACATCTTCTCGCCTTCGAGCGCGGCCGGATCGGCGAGCGCTATATCCTGGGTTCGGAGAATCTGACGCTGGCCCAGGTGCTGGCGATCATCTGCCCGCTGGTCGGGCGCAAGCCGCCGCGGATCAAGCTGCCGGCCAATCTGATCCTGCCGCTCGCCTATGGCGCCGAGGCGGTGAGCCGTTTCACCAAGCGCGAGCCTTTCGTCACGGTCGACGGCGTCAGGCTCGCCAAGAAGCTGATGTTCTTCACCATCGACAAGGCCAGGCGCGAGCTCGGCTACGTTCCGCGCCCGGCGGCCCAAGGCTTCGCCGATGCGGTCGACTGGTTCGAGGCCAATGGCTACGTCCCCTTGCGGCAGAAGCGCGCCTGAGGCATGACAGGGCGATGACCGACAGTTTCGAGACCCCGTCCGGCAAAGGGATGGCCGATGAGAATTTCCCGGTCGGCTCGTTCCTGATCCGGCCGGACCTCCGGCGCCACGTCCATACGCTCTATCGCTTCGCGCGCGCGGCCGACGATATCGCCGACAATCCCGATCTCCAGCCGGATGACAAGGTCGAGCGGCTGGCGCAGATGGGCGCCATCATCCAAGGCGCTCCCGGCGAGTCGCCGAGCGCGCATCTGATGCGCCGGAGCCTTGACGAGACCGGCGTCACGCCGCAGCATTGCCTCGATCTGCTCGCCGCCTTCACCCAGGACGCCCGCAAGGCGCGCTATCGCGATTGGAGCGAGCTGCTGGGCTATTGCTTCCTGTCGGCGGCACCGATCGGCCGGCATCTGCTCGATCTGCACGGCGAGGGTCCCGGCTGCCGTCCGGCCGCCGATGCGCTGTGCAACGCGCTGCAAGTGGTCAATCACCTCCAGGATTGCGGCGAGGATTACCGCGCGTTGGACCGGGTCTATCTGCCGACCGACGACATGGCCGCCACCGGCGCGCGTTTCGAGGATCTGGCCGGCGACCGGCTGACGCCGGCGCTGCGCCAGGTGCTGGACCGGGTGATCCGGCCGCTCGAAGGGCTGCTGGAAGAATGCGCCGACATCGTGCGGCAGGTCGACGATACGCGCATCGCCCTCGAATGCCAGATCATCCGCAATATGTGCGTGCGCCTGACCGGGCGGCTGAAGCGGGAGGATCCGCTGGCTGCGCGGGTGACACTGTCGAAGCCGGCGGCGGCAGGCGTGGCCGTGGGGGCGCTCCTCGGCGGGCTCTGGCGCCGGCGCGCCCGTCCCGCCATGCCGCGCATGGCGATGCCGTCATGAGCGCCGTACCCGCCCTGGCCGAAGACTTCGAGGCCGATCTGGCCGAGGCCGTGCGCCGGGCCGGCGCCGCCAAGAGCTCTTTCTATACGGCCATGCGGCTGCTGCCCGAAGCGCGGCGCAACGCCATGTTCGCGGTCTACGCCTTCTGCCGCGAGGTCGACGACATCGCCGACGAGCCGCCGGCGCCCGGTACGACCAAGAGCGCCGAGCTGGATCTGTGGCGGGCCGAGATCGAGACGATCTATGAAGGCGGCATCCCGTCGAAATCGCTCGCCCGCGCGCTCATCGGCCCGGTCCGGAATTTCGGCCTGCTCAAGAGCGACTTTCTCGCCATCGTCGACGGCATGCAGATGGATGCCGACCGCGACATCCGGGCACCCGGCCGGGCGGAGCTGGAGCTCTATTGCGCGCGGGTCGCGGGCGCGGTCGGGCGCCTGTCGGTTCGCATCTTCGGCACCTGGAAGCCGCGCGCCGACGATGTCGCCGATCATCTCGGCCTCGCCTTGCAGCTCACCAACATCCTGCGCGATGTCGACGAGGATGCCGAGCGCGGGCGGCTCTATCTGCCGCGCGAGACGCTGGCGGCCCACGGCATCATGACCGACGATCCCGCTGCGGTCCTGGCGCATCCCAAGCTCGGCGCCGTCTGCGCGGAGGTGGCCGCCTGGGCGCTCGCCGAATTCGAGGCGGCCGAACGAGCGATGGCCGAGTGCGAACGTGCTGCCATGCGGCCGGCCATGATGATGGGCGGTGTCTACAAGGCGACGATCCAGCATTTGATGCGGCGCGGCTGGGCGCCGCCGCGGCCGCCGGTCAAGCTGTCGAAACTGCTCAAGCTGTGGATCGCGCTCCGCCGCGGCTATCTCTGACCCGATGCCGCGCACGCACATCATCGGCGCCGGCCTGTCCGGGCTCAGCGCCGCCGTTCGCCTCGCCGCCGCCGGCCGCAAGGTCGTGCTCTACGAGGCCGGACCGCAGGCGGGCGGGCGCTGCCGCTCCTATTTCGACGAGGTACTCGGCTGCCGCATCGACAATGGCAACCACCTGCTGATGAGCGGCAACCTTTCCGCCCGCTCCTATCTGGAAATGATCGGCGCGTCGGACAGCCTGGCCGGACCCTATGAGGCACGCTTTCCCTTCGTCGATCTCGGCACCGGCGAGCGCTGGGAGCTTCGGCCCAACCGCGGACCGATCCCCTATTGGCTGTTCGATCGCAGCCGGCGCGTACCCGGCTCGCGGCCGATCGACTATCTGAGCGGTATCAGGATCGCGCGTGCCCGGCCGGGCGATACGGTGGCGTCGCTGGTCGGCGACAATGCGGCCCTCTTCCGCCGCTTCTGGGAACCGCTGGCGGTCGCCGCCCTCAATACAGAGGCGGCCGAGGGTGCGGCGGCGTTGCTCTGGCCCGTGCTCAAGGAGACGTTTGGACGCGGTGCCGCCTATTGCCTGCCGCTGGTGGCGCGCGTCGGCCTGTCGGAAAGCTTCGTCGATCCGGCACTCGCCTGGCTGGCGCTCAGGGGCGGACGCCTGAGCACGGGCAGCCGGGTGCGCGGTATCGAGTTCGCCGACGACCGCGCCGTCGCGATCGATCTGCCGGGGGGCAAGCTCGCGCTCGACGGGGGCGACAGCATCGTGCTGGCGGTGTCGCCGGCCGTGGCCGAAGGACTGTTGCCGGGCCTGACCGTGCCGACCGAGTACCGCTCGATCGTCAATGCGCATTTCCGGCTGGGCGAGGCGCTGCCGCCGGACGAGGTGCGCATCCTGGGCGTCATCGGCGGCACGGCGGAATGGGTGTTCCGCCGGCACGACCTCGCCTCGGTCACGGTCAGTGCCGCGACCCGGATCGTCGACGAAGATGCCGACAGCCTGGCGGTCCGGCTCTGGGGCGACGTGACGGCGGCGCTGGGGCTTGCGCCGGCACCGCTGCCGGCCTGGCGCATCGTCAAGGAGAAGCGCGCCACCTTCGCCCAGACACCGGCGCAGGTGCGGCGGCGGCCGGGCGCGGCGACTCGGTGGCGAAATCTGGCGCTGGCCGGCGATTGGACCGATACCGGCCTGCCCGCCACGATCGAGGGCGCCATCCGATCCGGCGAGAACGCCGCCAATTGTGTCCTCCATACCGCATGACAACGAAATCGTGACCTGCCCTGCGCCCTTCGCCCTTGCGAACGCGTTGGTTTGTCACCACTCTCCAGCCCCGCCGCTGATTGGACCTATCCTTGCCAGGAAGAAATGACAAAGACGGCCGATAAAGTCAGCTCCGCGCCCGAGATTGCTGGCGACGAGATTGCAATCGACTCGCTCGACGCCGCGATCGAAGGCGCCACCGAGGCGCTCGTCGCCCGGCAGAGGCCTGACGGCCATTGGGTTTTCGCGCTCGAAGCCGACGCGACCATCCCGGCCGAATACATCATGCTGATGCATTATCTCGACGAGATCGACGAGACGCTGCAGGCGAGCATCGCCCGGTATCTCCGCAAGATCCAGGGGACGGACGGCGGCTGGCCGCTGTTCCATGCCGGCGTGTTCGATGTCAGTGCCACGACCAAGGCCTATCTCGCCTTGAAGCTCGCCGGCGACGATCCCGAGGCGCCGCACATGGTGCGGGCGCGGCAGGCCATCCATTCGGTCGGTGGTGCCGCCCGCTGCAACGTCTTCACGCGCATCGCCCTATCGCTCTTCGGCCAGGTGCCGTGGCGCGCCGTGCCGGTGATGCCGGTGCAGATCATGAGCCTGCCCAAATGGTTTCCGTTCCATTTGAACAAGGTCTCCTACTGGTCGCGCACCGTCATCGTGCCGCTGCTGATCCTGATGGCGCGGAAGCCGCAGGCGAAGAACCCGCGCAAGATCAGCATCGCGGAGCTGTTCCTGGTGCCGCCGTTCGAGGAGCGGCATTACCTGCACGCGACCAACCGAAATGTCTGGGCGACCTTGTTCCGCTGGCTCGACCATGTCCTGCGCCGGGTCGAGCCGCATTTCCCGAAGGCCGGCCAGCAGCGCGCGATCGATCGCGCCGTGGCCTTCATGGAGGAACGCCTCAACGGCACGGACGGCTTGGGCGCCATTTTCCCGGCCATGGCCAATTCGGTCATGGCGATGGAGTGCCTGGGATATGCCAAGGACGATCCGAGGCTGGTCACGGCCAAGGAATCGCTGCGGCTGCTGGTGATCCAGGATCAGGACGGCGATCATTACGTCCAGCCCTGCGTCTCGCCGATCTGGGATACCGGCCTCGCCGCGCATGCCATGCTCGAGGTCGGCGACGTCCGCAGTGACGGCGCCGCCTCGCCGGCCGGCAAGCGCGCCGCCGCGGCCGCCAGCGACTGGCTGATCGCCAAGCAGGAGCTGGATGTCGTCGGCGACTGGGCCGAGGCGCGCCCCGGCGTGCGCCCCGGCGGCTGGGCGTTCCAGTACGGCAACGCCCACTATCCCGATGTCGACGACACCGCCGCCGTGGTCATGGCGATCGATCGCGCCGGCGATCCGGCCCATCGCGAGAATATCGACCGGGCGGTCGAATGGATTATCGGCATGCAGAGCAAGAATGGCGGCTGGGGCGCCTTCGATGCCGATAACGAGCATTATTATCTGAACTACATCCCCTTCGCCGATCACGGCGCGCTGCTCGACCCGCCGACGGCGGATGTGAGCGCCCGCTGCGTCTCCATGCTGGCGCAGATCGGCATGAAGCGCGGCAATCCGGTGATCGACCGCGGCGTCGATTATCTCTGGAAGGAGCAGGAAGCCGACGGCTCCTGGTACGGGCGCTGGGGCACCAACTTCATCTACGGCACCTGGTCGGTGCTGTGCGCGCTCAATGCCGCAGGCGAGGATCATGCCCATCCCGGCTTCAGGCGCGCCGTCGACTATATCGTCCGCATGCAGCGGCCGGACGGCGGCTGGGGCGAGGACGGCATCAGCTATTATGACGGCCATCACGGAGAGGGCGTGGTTTCGACCCCGTCGCAAACCGCCTGGGCCGTGCTCGGGTTGATGGCGGCCGGTGCCGCCGAGCACGAAGCGACCAAGCGCGGCATCGAGTTCCTGATGCGCACGCGCGAGGAAACCGGCCTGTGGCACGAGGATACCTACACCGCCGTCGGCTTCCCGCGTGTCTTCTATCTGCGCTACCACGGCTATCGCGCCTATTTCCCGCTGATGGCGCTGGCGCGCTACCGCAACCTCATGACCGGCAATTCCAAGCAGGTCATGCACGGCATGTGACGAGCCGATGCCCCATATCGGCATCCTGACGGGCCTCCGGTCGGAGGCCCGTTGCGTTTCGCGTTACGTGCCGCCGGGTGCGGTGACCATCGCGCTCAGCGGCGCCCGCGCCGAAGGGGCGCGGCGAGGCGCCGAGGCGCTGGTCGCGGCCGATACTACCCATCTCCTGAGCTTCGGCCTGGCCGGCGGCCTCGACCCTCGGCTGCCGCCCGGCACGTTGCTGCTGCCGCGCGCGATATTGACCGAAGACGGCCGGACCCTGCCGGTCGATAGACTCTGGCACGAGCAACTGCTCGAACGGCTCGAAGCCGAAACGGACCCCATCCTGGGCGTCGACACGCCCATCGCCAGCGTCGTGGCGAAGGCGGCCCTGCGGCAGCGAAGCGGCGCCGCGGCCATCGACATGGAAAGCCATGTCCTGGCGGAAGCGGCCGCGCGCGCCGGCCGGCCCTTCGCCGCCATTCGGGTGATCTGCGACGCCGCCGACACGGCGCTGCCGCCGGCCGCGTTAGTGGGCGTGACCGAGGCGGGCGGGACCGATCTCGGCGCCATCCTGGGATCGATCCTGCGCCGGCCCGGCCAGCTCGCCGCCCTGCTGGCACTGGCCCGAGCCGCGGCACGCGCCGAACGCGTGCTGACGGAAGCCGGTTGCGTCGTCGGCGTCTTCGCGACGTGAACGACCGTCCGCAACCAGATGAAACAAGACGAAACACGTTTCTCTAGGACTCCGTAAATACTCGCTGCTAGATTTGGGCATCTTCCGTTGAAGATACGGACGAGCAGGATGATCTATATTTAAGCTCTGCGATCGTCCTCTCGGAAATTGGGCGTATTCTGTGGTATCCGCGGATGAACTTCCTCGCCGAGACCGATGATCTCCGGGCCGCGCTTTGGCGCGAGGCCGAGCAATGGCGACGAGAGGGTCAGCTCGGCCGAGCCGAGACGGCTGCCCAAGAACTGCTCGAGGCGTTTCCGGAGGATGCGGGCGCGCTGCATATGCTCGGGTTGATCGCCGATGCGCGGCAGGATCCGGCCATCGCCGCCGACTATCTGGAACGTGCGTGCGCGGCCGAAGCCGCATTGCCGATCTATTTCCGCAATCTGGCCGAGCTCCATCGCCGGCAACGCCGCTATGCGCTGGCCGAAGCCGCGGCGACGCAGGCACTTGCGCGCGATGCCCGGCTGACGTCCGCCTGGGACACGCTCGGCCGCATCCGGGTCGAGGCCGGCAATCCGGCCGGTGCCCGCCCCTGCTTCGAAACCGTGCTCGCCCTGCAGCCGAACTTCTCCGGCGCCATGAACAATCTGGGGGTGGTACTCCAGCAGCTCGACGAGCTGGACGCGGCGCGCGCTCAGTACGAACGGGCACTCACGCTCGACCCGGACAATGCCAGCGTTCACGCCAACCTTGCCGCAGTGCTGGCACGGCTCGGAGAATTCGGGCTGGCGCTCGACGCGGTCCGGCGCGCCGTCGAGCTGACGCCGCCGAACCTCAACGCCTATCTCATCGGCGCCGAGGTCGAGCAGGAACTGAGGCGCTACGACCGGGCGCTCGATTGGCTCGACGGGGCGCACATCCTGTGGCCGCAAGAACCGATCATCCTGCAGCGCCGGGCCGTCGTGCTGCTCAAGCAGCGCCGGCTCGATGAAGGGCTGGCGGCCTGCCGGGAATTGCGGAAACTCCATTTCGAGGACGGCAATACCGACAATGTCGCCGGCCTGCTGCTGCGCGAGCTCGGTCGGCCCGACGAGGCGCTGGCGGCGTTCGAAGCCGCCGCGGCGGGTCTGCCGCAGCCGAGCGGCGTCCTGTCCAACCGCGCCGTGCTGCTGACCGAGCTCGGCCGGGGGCATGAGGCGATGATCTGCTTCGAGCAGGCGCTGGCGCACGACCCCGATCAAGTCGATGCCTGGTACGGCAAGGCCGATCTCAAGAAATTCGCGGCCGGCGATCCGGACTTAGCGGCGATGGAGGCTCTGCTCGCCCGAATGCGCGGCTATCGCGAGCGGTTGACGCTGCATTTCGCGCTCGGCAAGGCCTATCTCGATCATGGCGACGGCGAGCGCGCCTTCGCCCATCTCGATGCCGGGAACCGCCTGAAACGAGTGAATGTCGATTACGACGACAGCGTCGTCGGAAACCTGATGGCGCAGATCGCCGCATCCTGTCCGCAAGCGATGCTCGACCGGCTCGCCACCGGCGGGCTGCGGTCGGACCGGCCGGTCTTCGTTGTCGGCATGCCGCGCTCCGGGACGACGCTGGTCGAGCATATATTGGCTTCGCATCCGCGCGCCAAGGGTGCCGGCGAGCCCTATCTGATGCGCGATCTGGCCCGCAACGGCCAAACCGCCGACGGGCTGCCCGGCGCCTATCCCGCTCTGCTGGCCGAGCTCGATCCCGAACGGCTGCGGGCGATGAGCCGGACATATCTCGCCCGGCTCGAAGCGCTGGTGCCGCCGGCCGATCGGATCATCGACAAGATGCCGACCAACTTCCTCTATCTGGGCCTGATTCGCGCGATGCTGCCGGCGGCGCGGATCATCCATTGCCGGCGCAATCCGCTCGATACCTGCCTGTCCGGCTATTCCAAGCTGTTCTCCGGCGAGCTGGATTTCTCCTACGACCAGGGTGAGCTCGGCCGCTATTACCGGCATTATCGCGGGCTGATGGCGCATTGGCGGGCGGTGCTGCCGCCGCAATCGATCTGCGAGATCGATTATGAAAGCCTGGTCGCCGATGTTGCGGGCGAGACCGCCCGTCTGCTCGAATTCTGCGGCCTGCCCTGGGACGATGCCTGCTTGCGCTTCCACGAGACCCAGCGCACGGTCAGCTCGGCCAGCGTCAACCAGGTCCGCCAGCCGATCTACGGCAACAGCGTCGGGCGCGCCGCACCCTACCGCCGCTTTCTCGGCCCTTTGATCGAGGCGCTCGGCGACATCGTGCCGAGCGCCTGACCCGAATCCCGCCTACTCCGCGGCGGCGGCGGGCGCCGTTTCCTTGGGCTTGTGCGCGAGCTTGGTCATCGCATCCTGGACATGGCGCGAGAAGACGTAATCGGCCGGGCGCTGCTTATCGAGCGCGATCTCGGGCGCCATCGGCCCTTCGGTCTTGGGGCCCCGGAGCGTGGTGGCGAGCGTCTTCAGCGGATGCTTCACCGCATCCTGAACGGCGGTCGCCTCGTAACCGGAATGGACCATGCAATCGGCACACTTCTCGTAGTTACCGGTGCCGTAGCGATCCCAATCCGTCTCTTCCATCAGCTCCTTGAAGGTCTTGGCATAGCCTTCGCCGAGCAGGTAGCAGGGCCGCTGCCAGCCGAAATAGGTGCGCGTCGGATTCCCCCACGGCGTGCAGTGATAATTCTGGTTGCCGGCCAGGAAATCGAGGAAGAGCGGTGACTGGTTGAAGCCCCAGCCATGACCCTTGCCGCGCCGGAAGATGTCGCGGAACAGCTCCTTGGTCTTGCGGCGATTGAGGAAATGCTCCTGGTCGGGCGCGCGCTCATAGGCATATCCCGGCGAGACCATGATGCCGTCGATGCCGAGTCGCTTGACCTCGTCGAAGAAACCGGCGACCCGCGCGGGCTCGGCATTCGAGAACAAAGTCGTGTTGATGCTGACCCGGAAGCCCGCGGCCTTGGCCTTCTTGATCGCCTCGACCGCGCGGACATAGACGCCGTCCTGGCAAACCGAGCGGTCATGGTCTTCCTGATCGCCGTCGAGATGCACCGACCATTGGAAATAGGGGCTCGGCCTGAAGAGATGCATCTTCTTCTCGAGCAGCAGCGCGTTGGTGCAAAGATAGACGAACTTCTTGCGCGCGATGATGCCTTCGACGACCTGGTGCAGCTCCTTGTGCAGCAGCGGTTCGCCACCGGCGATCGAGACCACGGGCGCGCCGCACTCGTCGACCGCGTCGAGGCATTCCTTCACCGACAGGCGCTGATTGAGGATTTCGTCCGGATAATCGATCTTGCCGCAGCCGGCGCAGGCGAGGTTGCAGCGGAACAGCGGCTCCAGCATCAGCACGAGCGGATAGCGCTTGCGGCCGGCAAGATGCTGACGAACGACATAGGCGCCGACCTTGACGCTTTGAAGCAGCGAAACAGCCACGTTGGACCCCGAATCTTTGAAGACCGCGGAAACGGTCGTTTAGGTTTGAATTATGTCGGAAGACAGGAGCGGTTAAACTGCGGCTTCGGCCGTATCGGCCAGTTCGGGCGGCATCTTGAAGCGAACGTTCTCGTCCACGCCGGGAAGAATTTCAACGTCGGAAGCGCCGAGATCGCGCAAGCGATCGACCAGCTCCTGCACGAGATGCTCGGGCGCGGAGGCGCCGGCCGTCACCCCCACGGCCTCGGCGCCGTTCAGCCATTCCGGATTGAGCACCGAGGCGTCGGCGATCAGATAGGCCCGAACCCCCATCTCCGCCGCCAATTCCCTCAAGCGGTTCGAGTTCGAGCTGTTCTCGGCGCCCACGACCAGGATCACATCGACCAGCTTGGCCAGATCGCGCACGGCCCGCTGCCGATTCTGGGTGGCGTAGCAGATATCCTTGGTATCGGGCCCGACGATCGCGGGGAAACGCTTGCGCAGCGCCTCGATGACGCTGCGCGTGTCGTCGACCGACAAAGTCGTCTGGGTAACGAAGGCGAGCTTGCTCGGGTCGCGCACATCCAGCGTCTCGACATCGGCCGGAGTCGCGACCAGATGGACCTTGCCGTTGATGCGGCCCATCGTGCCTTCGACCTCGGGATGGCCGTCATGGCCGATCAGGATGATGTCGCGGTCGGTGTCGGCGTAGCGCTGCGCCTCGTGATGGACCTTGGAAACCAGCGGGCAGGTCGCATCGATCACCGGCAGCTCGCGCAGCTTGGCGCCGTCCTCGACCTTCTGCGAGACGCCGTGGGCGCTGAACACGGTGATGCCGCCGGCCGGGATCTCGTCGATCTCGTCGACGAAAAGCGCGCCCTTGGCCCGCAAGCTGTCCACGACATGGCGGTTATGCACGATCTCATGGCGGACATAGACCGGCGCGCCGAACTTCTCCAAGGCGCGCTCCACGATCTCGATCGCCCGTTCCACACCGGCACAAAAGCCGCGCGGCTTGGCCAAAATCACCTTCATAGAGACCGTCCCGTTCCTAAATCCGATGCGGCGAATCGACCCGCGATGCGCGAGGACCCTAGCATCTCCATGCCAAGCGGGCAAATAAGCGACTTGCGCGCCAACCGCAAGGCCGAGGCGATGGAATCGCCTTGCCGATCAGCGCCGCCGCCACAGGCTGGCGTGGGGGAAAGCTTAATTCTACGATGAATCGTTGCTCGCGGTGCCGTCCAGCGGGTAGGTTTACAGATTAAATACAAACCGGATGCCCTCGAGGGCTCAGGTAAGGAGTTAATGTGTTCGGCCAATCCAAGCCTCTTCTCGACCGTGTGACGGTTCCCGCCGATCTGCGCAAGCTGCAGGAAACGGAGCTGCGGCAGTTCGCAGACGAGCTGCGGCAGGAAACCATCGAAGCCGTTTCCCTCATCGGCGGCCATCTCGGCTCCGGTCTGGGCGTGGTCGAGCTTACCGTCGCGCTGCATTACGTATTCGACACGCCGGCCGATCGCCTGATCTGGGATGTCGGCCACCAGGCCTATCCGCACAAGATCCTGACCGGGCGCCGCGACCGCATCCGCACGCTGCGCCAGGGGGGAGGCCTGTCGGGCTTCACCCGTCGCAGCGAGAGCGAGTACGACCCGTTCGGCGCCGCCCATTCCTCGACCTCGATCTCGGCCGGACTCGGCATGGCGGTCGCGCGCGACCTCAAGGGCGGCAAGAACAATGTCGTCGCCGTGATCGGCGACGGCTCGATGAGCGCTGGCATGGCCTATGAAGCCATGAACAATGCCGGCGCGATGCCATCGACGCGCCTCATCGTCATCCTCAACGACAACGACATGTCGATCGCCCCCCCAGTCGGCGCGCTCAGCGCCTATCTGTCGCGGCTGCTGTCGTCCAAGAGCTTCATGAGCCTCCGCCATGGCGCCATCGACCTCGCCAAGGCGCTGCCGCGCACGCTGAAGACGGCGGCGCTCAGGGCCGAGGAATATGCGCGCGGCCTGGTCACCGGCGGCACCATGTTCGAGGAGCTCGGCTTCTACTATGTCGGCCCGATCGACGGTCACAATCTCGACCATCTGCTGCCGGTGCTGAAGAATATCCGCGACGCCGACGATATCGGCCCGGTGCTGATCCATGTCGTCACCAAGAAGGGCCATGGCTACGCGCCGGCGCAGGAAGCCGGCGACAAATATCACAGCGTGTCCAAGTTCGATGTCGTCACCGGCGCTCAAGCCAAGCCGAAATCGAACGCGCCCTCCTATCAGAACGTGTTCGGCGAGAGCCTGATCAAGGAGGCGGAGAAGGACGACTCGATCGTCGGCATCACCGCGGCCATGCCGTCGGGCACCGGCATCAACCTGTTCCAGAAGCGATTCCCGGCCCGGACCTTCGATGTCGGCATCGCCGAGCAGCATGCGGTGACCTTCGCCGCCGGCCTCGCCACCGAGGGCATGAAGCCGTTCTGCGCGATCTATTCGACCTTCCTGCAGCGCGGCTACGATCAGGTCGTGCATGATGTGGCGATCCAGAAGCTGCCGGTCCGCTTCGCGCTCGACCGTGCCGGCCTGGTCGGAGCGGACGGCGCCACCCATGCCGGTTCCTTCGATCTCGCCTATCTCGGTTGCCTGCCGAATTTCGTCATCATGGCCCCATCCGACGAGGCCGAGCTCGTGCATATGGTCGCAACCCAGGTCGCGATCGACGACCGCCCGTCGGCCGTGCGCTATCCGCGCGGCGAGGGCATCGGCTGCGAGATGCCCGAGATCGGCCAGCCAATGGAGATCGGCAAGGGCCGCATCATCCGCGAGGGCACTACCGTCGCCATCCTCAGCCTCGGCACCCGCCTGCAGGAATCGCTGAAGGCGGCGGCGGATCTGGAGCGCTACGGCCTGTCGACCACGGTCGCCGATGCGCGCTTCGCCAAGCCGCTCGATCTCGACCTCGTGACCCGGCTCGCCCGCAGCCACGAAGTGCTGATAACGGTCGAGGAAGGCTCGATCGGCGGCTTCGGCACGCAGGTGCTGCACGCGCTGGCGAGCGGCGGCTTGCTCGATGCCGGGTTGAAGATCCGGCCGATGGTGCTGCCCGACAGCTTCATCGACCATGATTCACCGGGCGTCCAGTATGATGCGGCGGGCCTCAACGCCAAACATATCGTCGCGACCGCGTTGGAGGCGCTCGGCCGGTCCGGCCTGTCCGTTCCCGCCCGAGCCTGATCCATCCTCCACCCCTTCATGCCGGCCCCCGGCCGTCGCCTTCCGAGGGCAATCGTTTCAATGGTTAAGCTGGCGAAATATCTCTTCTTGGCAGGAGGGTTCGCCCTCCTCGCCGCACCGCCGGTCGAGGCGGCGGAACCTACGGCTACCGAGACGGCAGCCCTCGGCAAGGTCGATCCGAGGCCGGTCATCGAATCGTTCAACCAGACCCTCCTCTCGGTGATGAAGAGCGCGGATCAGCTGGGCTATGACGGCCGCTACAACCGGCTGGAGCCCGCGATCAAGCGAACCTTCAACGTGCCGCTGATGACGCGGATCGTGGTCGGATCGGCCTGGAACAATTGGTCGCAGGCGCAGCGCGACCAGGTCACCGACGCGTTCGGGCGCTTCATCATCGCAACCTATGCCCGCCGCTTCGACGGCTATTCCGGCGAGCAGATCATCGTCGACGGAACCCGCGACTCGGGCGGCGGCACACTGGTCATGACCGAGATCACGCGTCCCTCAGACACGCCTGTGACCCTGAACTATCTCATGCGCGACAACGGCTCCGGGGGTCCGCAAGCGGTCGATGTCTTTCTGACCGGCACCATCAGCGAGCTTGCCACCAGACGCTCGGAATTCGGGGCCGTGCTCGAACGCGACGGCTTCAACGGGCTGATCGCCATGCTGGCGAAGAAGGCCGACAACCAGGCCTCTCCCTGAACATTACCCCCTCCCGCACCGCAGCAATGCACTGGGAACTTCGGCCAACATCAATGCGTTGGCAAAATGCAACCTGGGGGAGCCTCGATGCATGTCTTCATTCTCAAGGAGCTCGGCGCGCGCTGAGCGACAGCACCTCGTCACGACCTTCAATCATCTGATCCGGCTCGGCGTTCTCGCCTCGCTCGCCGCTTGTTCCACCGTCCGCGACACGCAGCCGGCGCGTACCGCGACCGAGGAATTGCTGATCTCAAAAGCCGCCGACAAGGTCGCCGAGCAGCTCGATGTGCCTTGGCAGGGTGCGCCGAAGGTTTTCGTCGACGCGCAATTTCTCGACGGGCTCGATACCAAATACACGCTCAGCCTGGTGCGCGACCGGCTGGCTCATGGCGGCGCCAAGCTGGTGACCGATCGCGGTACCGCGGATTACGTGGTCGAGCTTCGGTCGGGAGCCCAATCGATCAACACCGACTCGACACTGGTCGGCATCCCGGCCTTTCCAGTCCCGATACCGCTCGCCGGCACGCTCGATTTTCCCGAGATCGCGCTTTACAAACACGCGGTGGAAACCGGCATCTCCAAGGTCGGCATGACCGTCTACGCCAAGGACGGCTCCTATACCGAAACGGTCGGCCCGACCTTCGGCGAATCCGCGGAGAATCAGTGGAAAGTCCTCTTCATCTCCTGGCAGCATGATGATTTCATGCCGCCGCAAGAGAGGAAATGACGCCTTTGATCAGCCCCATCTGCGGAAGACGGCAGAGATCAGTGGCCCTTCACCCTTGGCCGACTGGACGATCTTGCCGATCGTCATGGTATTGCCGTCCTCCGAAAAGCTGATTTCTTCGTGCAACTTGGTTCCGTCATCCAGCCGATCGTCCGCCACCAGAATGCGGCCGATCCAACGAAAGGCATCCTGCTCGCCGTGCCGCCCGTTCTTGCGCGGACGGAGCATGCCGTCAGGGGCGCCTTCCCACGCTTCATGGCGCTTTTCACCGTCCGCCAGCACGACGTCCACGGTAAAGGCGATAGCGGAAGGGGTGTTGACGGTTATATCGATGACCTTGTGCCGAGGGGGAGGCATGTCACCCAAGTCGGATTCATCCAAGCTGAGAACGAAGACTCCCTCTCCGATACCGGACTTGGCCGCCTCGGTCGAAAGCCCGAGCGAAGCGAACGCAAACCCGGTCAGGGCAGAAAACAGCCTGATGGATTTCATCGGATTGAGCCCTCTTTAGCGACGACACGACCGCAATGGTTTCATCGGCCATAGGCGCCATCCCCAAGCGCCGCAAAAGATGGCTCTATATCTGCGGCGGCACACTGATCCGCACCGATTGCAGCTTTATTGCCCCATCGGCAAATCGTGTTACGCCTGAAACAATCAGGCGGCCTGCCCGATCTCCCCCGACCAGGGCAGCCGTGTCATTTCCAGCCTGGATTCGGGCGGTGTCAGCTCGCCGCCATAGTCGAGCAGCCCGACGCCGCCGCGCAGGCTGGGCAAGCCGCGGACGAGCGCGCGCCGCATCCGACGCAACTCGATCGGCGTGCGCGTCTCTTCGGGCGTCACGAACAGCCCGATCCATTTGAGCCAGAGCCCCAGCCGAGCGCGGCTGGAGAGCACGGAGAGCGGAATGGCGAGCACCAAGGCGAGCGTGATCGGCGACATCCACCAGAAGAAATCGGGCGCCAGCTCGAAGATGGCGAGGCCCCAGACGAGGCCGATCATGGTCTGAAGCCCGTGCCGGCGCATGCCCTCCCGCCAGCTCAGGCCGCGATCGTCGCGCGGCTGGGCATCCCACGAGATGGATCGTCCGAGCAGGGTCGAGACCACGAAATTGGTCTGGAACAGCATCATCATCGGCGCCAGCAAGGCGGAGAACACCATCTCGACCATGATGCTCGCGACCAACGGCGCGAACCCGCCATAGAGGCGCCGCTCGCTCCGGCTCGCCATCACCATCGCCGCGCCGAGCAGCTTGGGCAGGAACAGGGCCGCGAGCGTAATGCCGAGCAGCGTGTCGATCTGGGCGTCGGTCGCGACCGGCCAGTCCGGAAACAGGTTGTAACCAGGCTTGAAATAGACCGGCAGCTGGAGCGCGCGCTGGACGGCGTCGATCGTGCTGAGGATGAGCAGCAGGAGCCACAGCGGCGAGGTCAGGTAGCTGGTGACGCCCATGAACAGCTGCAGCCGGCTCATGCGCTTCAGGCCGGGCACGCCCAGCAGGCGGCCATGCTGCATATTGCCCTGGCACCAGCGCCGGTCGCGCTTGGCGTAATCGATGACATTGGCCGGCAGCTCCTCGAAAGAGCCGGTGAGCTCAGGCACGATCCAGACCTTGTAGCCGGCACGCTGCATCAGCGCCGCTTCCACGAAGTCATGGCTCAAGATCTCGCCGCCGAGCGGGGCCGCACCCGGCAGCACCGGCAGCGCGCAATAACGCGCGAAGGCGGCGATGCGGATAATGGCGTTGTGCCCGAAATAGATGCCCTCGCCGCGCGTCAGGAAGGCGAGGCCGTAAGCCATGACCGGCATGTAGAGTCGGGCCGCGAATTGCAGGATGCGGGCGAAGGGGGTCTCGCGGTTGACCGGCGTCGGGATGGTCTGGATGATGCCGGAATCGGGATTGGCCTCCATCATCTGCGCCAGGGCCACCAGCGTGTCCTCGGACATGATGCTGTCGGCATCGAGCACGATCATATGGGCGTAGGCGCCGCCCCAGCGCGTTATGAAATCCTCGATATTGCCGGCCTTGCGGCCGATATTCGGTTGCCGGCGCCGATAGTAGAGCTTGACCCCGTCCGGATGGCGCGCGCGCAAGGCCGCGACCATGGCGAGCTCGGCCGTGGCGATCCGCTGGTCGGTCGTGTCCGACAGCACGAAGAGATCGAAATGGCGGCCCCACTCCGTCCGGGTCATGCCGCCCATCGTCGCCTCGAGCCCGGCCGCGACGCGCTCGGTATCCTCATTGTAGATCGGCATGATGATCGCCGTCCGCTCGCGCAGCCTGACATGGCCCGCCTCGGCCAGCGACACCGGGTCCTTGAGGCCGAGCCGGACGATGAAGCCCAGGATCGCGGTCCAGAAGCTGACGATCAGCCAAGTGAAGCTGGCCGTGAACAGCACGAGCACGCCCAGCCGCACCGGCGTCAGCCCGTTGGCGGCCATCACCTCGGACATGAGATACGTCGCGAAGACCGCGCTGGCGGCGACGACGAGCCAGAAGATGACGCGCCGGATCACCATGGGCGCTTCGCCGGGGCGTTTCTCCCGCTGCATGCGCTCTGCTCCTATCGGCACGATGTTAATCTACTGCCCAGAGGAAAGACCAGGTTTCGGTCAAAGTTTCGTCATGAAGCCGCAAAAAGGCCCGAAGCTCGGATTCCTTGCGCCCATCCGGCGTGAAAATGAAGGAAAGGCGCCAGGAGCCGCTGGTGATCTTGCGGCAGGTGACCTCGTCGACCTTGCCCGTGGATGCGGACACGATGCCTTCGAGCGGCAGCGCCGCGCGCATGGAAGGCAGGTCGCCATCGGTGAAATCGACCCAGATGCGCTGCGGCGCCGCGCGGTCGACCTTGGTGATCTCGGTCACTTCGAGCGGCCCGATGCGGGTCGCCATGACCCGCCCCATCGGCAGCAGCGACCGGTCGTCCAGCAGCGCGGTCAGGCGATAGGCATAGGCGAAGGTCTGGCCCGCCTTTACCGCCGCCTCGGGCACCCAATGGGCGACGATATTGTCATTGATCTCGTCACTGGTCGGAATCTCGACCAGCTCGACCGCGCCCTTGCCCCAGTCGCCTTCCGGCTCGACCCACAGGCTCGGCCGATCCTCGTAGCGCAGATCGGCATCCTGGTAATCCTCGAAATCCCGCTCGCGCTGCAGCAGCCCATACCCCTTCGGCGAGGTGTCGCCGAAGGCGGCGACGCGTAGCACGCGCGGATCGATCAGCGGCCGCCAGATATATTCGCCCGAGCCGGCATGGGCCATCAGCCCGTCGCTGTCATGCATCTCGGGCCGGGCATCGGCGAAGGGCCGGTTGGCGATCTTGCCCTGCAGGAACATCGAGGTGAGCGGCGCCAGGCCGGGCTTGTGGATGTCGAGGCGCGGATAGAGCTCGACCTCGACCCGCGCGCGGGTCGCCGTGCCGGGCAGGATGGTGAACCGATAGGCGCCGGTCGTGCTCTTGCTGTCCAGGAGCGCATAGACCGTGACCCAGGTCGCGGTCGGCGTCGGCCGCTCGATCCAGAAATTGGTGAAGATCGGGAATTCCTCGCCCTGCGGCGAGGCCGTATCGATGGTGAGGCCGCGCGCCGACAGGCCGTATTGCTGTCCGCGCCCGACCAGCCGGAAATATGAGGCGCCCTGAAACACGGCGAACTCGTCGAAATATTCCGGCCGGTTCAGCGGGAAATGCAGGCGGAAACCGGAGAAGCCGAAATCCGGATCGGTCGGCGCGTCGAGCCCGGTCGGGCCGAAATCGAACAGGTCGGGCGAATAGCTGAGCTCGGTCGCGATGCCGTTCTCGACCAGATTGATCGAGACCTTGCGGTCGAACTGGTAGCCGCGATGGAACAGCTCGACCTGGAACAGCCCGCTGTCACGCCAGAAGGCTTTGCCCGATCGGAAATTGATCATCCGGAAGTGATTATAGTCGAGCGCCCGCACCGGCGCCGGCAGATCGTTCGAAGGCGGCTGGAAAGGCTGGGTCGAGCGTGTGCGCGCCAGCGACTTGACCGTGTCGAAAGAGAAGCCTTGGGCATCGTCGGCCAGCGCGCGGGCACGCGGCAGCACAAGGGCAGCGCTCGTCGCGGAGACGAGGAAATGGCGGCGAGAGATCCCCATGGCGCAATAACGTCCTAATACAGGATTTAATCCAACGGGCCGACCGTAATTCGGGCAACCCACCCATACGGCTCATGCGGAACCATCCCTGCCCGCACCGGTTGATCTGGTCGGGAGGAAGCCGGTGCGAGCACAGACAAGACCGGGAGACGCCGAGCGGGAGACCGTCGGCAGCTCGAAGATCATCAAGACCGACATTCCGGCCCGCCTCGATCGTCTGCCTTGGACCGGATTTCACACGCGAATCATCCTGGCGCTCGGCATTACCTGGATTCTGGACGGTCTGGAAGTGACTATCGCCGGTTCCGTCTCGGGCGCGCTCCGGGCCAGCCCGGTGCTGCATTTGAGCGAGTCGGAGATCGGCCTCAGCGCCAGCGCCTATCTGATCGGCGCCGTCGCGGGCGCCCTGTTCTTCGGCTGGCTGACCGACCGGCTCGGCCGCCGGAAGCTGTTCTATCTCACCCTCGGCCTCTATCTCGTCGCCACGATATCGAGCGCATGCGCCTGGAATTTCTGGAGCTTCGCCCTGCTGCGCGGGCTTACCGGCGCCGGCATCGGCGGCGAATATGCCGCCATGAACTCGGCGATCCAGGAATTCATCCCGGCCCGATTCCGCGGACGGACCGACCTCGTGGTCAACGGCTCCTTCTGGCTGGGCGCAGGTGCCGGCGCCGCCGGATCGGCCTGGCTGCTGGCCTCCGGCCTCGTCTCGGAAGATCTGGGCTGGCGCCTCGCCTTCGGCATCGGCGCCGTGCTCGGCCTCGGCATTCTCATTTTGCGGCAATGGATTCCGGAAAGCCCGCGCTGGCTCATGATCCGCGGCCGCATCGCCGAGGCCGACGCCATCCTGGACGGGATCGAAGCGCAGGCCGGCGTCAAGCGCGGAGAGGCCTTGCGCTCGATCAGCCTCAGGATCCGCGATCACGCGGTCGGCCCGATCGATTTGGCGCGGAGTCTGGTGCGGCTTCATCCTAGGATGGCCTTCCTCGGCCTGGTGCTGATGGCGACCCAGGCCTTCTTCTACAACGCCATCTTCTTCACCTATCCGCTGGTGCTCGACCGCTTCTACCAGGTGCCGGCCCACCAAATCGGCCTCTATATCCTGCCCTTCGCGCTCGGCAATTTCCTGGGCTCGGTGCTGCTGGCGCCCTTGTTCGACCTCGTCGGCCGCCGGCCGATGATCGCCGCGACCTATTCCATCTCGGGCCTGCTGCTGGCGGTCCTGGCCGTGCTTTTCGTCCGTGGCGATCTCGATGCGGTCAGCCAGACGATCGGCTGGAGCACCATCTTCTTCTTCGCCTCGGCCGCGGCCAGCGCCGCCTATCTCACCGTCAGCGAGAGCTTTCCGCTGGAGATCCGGGCGCTCGCCATCGCCGTCTTCTACGCCGTCGGCACGGCGGTCGGGGGCGTCATCGGCCCCGCCCTCTTCAGCCATCTGATCGAAGGCGGCGAGCGCGGTCCGATCGGCTGGGGTTATGGACTCGCCGCCGCCATGATGGTCTTCGCCGCCCTGGTCGAGCTCAAGCTCGGCATCGCCGCCGAAGGCAAGTCGCTGGAAGACGTCGCCCGGCCGCTATCGGCGTCCGACTGACGGCGCCGAACGCGGACGACCGTATGCGTCATCCGGCCGCATGACGGCCTTCCCGCCGAACCCTGTCCCGAGCGTTGCAGTTAGATCGCAACCGGCTAAGCTGCCGTGAAGCCATTCACGCGCCGAAGAGCGCGGCCGGTAAAAGACAGGCGGCGAGGCCGCTCAAGGGAAGGAACCGCCTATGTCCAGCCTCGGCAGCGCCGACGAGCTCGTCTCGGCCCGCAGCGACGCTTCCTCCTACCGCGTGTTCTGGGCCGCCTGGAGCGGCTGGATGCTCGACGGCTTCGATAGCGGCCTCTACCAGTTCATTCTCGTCGCCGCCTTGAGCGATCTGCTGCCGGAAAGCGGCATCGAGGCGACCAAGGCGAATATCGCCGCCTATGGCGGCATGCTGTTCTCGATCTTCATGCTCGGCTGGGCCTGCTCGATGTTCTGGGGCTGGCTCGCCGATCGGATCGGGCGCGTGCGCACGCTGTGCTACACGATCCTCGCCTATTCCATCTTCACCGCCTGCTGCGGACTCGCCTACTCGGTCGCCGTCTTCGCCATCTTCCGCTTCCTCGCCGGTTTCGGCATCGGCGGCGAATGGGCCGCAGGCACGCCGCTGCTGCATGAATCGGTGCCGGAGCGGATCCGCGTCCGCCTTGCCGGCTGGCTTCACACCGCGACGCCGACGGGCCTGACGCTCGCCGCCCTGGTGGCGCTCGGAACCCTGCCCTTCTTCGGCTGGCGCGGCCTGTTCATGATCGGCGTCCTGCCGGCGATGCTCGGGCTCTATCTGCGCGCGACGCTGCCCGAGCCGAAGCATGCCGAAACCGAGAAGGCTCCCATCTCCTCGCTCTTCACCGGCGCCCAGGCGCGATCGACCTGGGGCGCCGCCCTCATGATGGCTTGCGTGATCTTCGGCCTGTGGTCCTCGACCTTCTGGGTTCCGACGGTGGTGATCTCGAAGCTCGTCGCGGAAGGCTCGGCGGCAGGCCATGCGCAGAGCATGGCGGCGTTGAGCGGCGTCTTCACCAATTTCGGCACCTTCCTCGGCTGCCTCGCCATGCCCTGGCTGACCGGGCTCATCGGCGGCCGGAAGCGGACCGCCTATATCTTCTTCCTCGGCGCCCTGGTGACGAACGTCTTCGTCTACCTCTTCATCATCCCCGCATCCGAGGGCATCGTGCTTCTCTTCGCTTTCCTGCCGATCCTGGGCTTCTTCACCAACGGCATCTTCGCGCTCTACACGATCTGGCTGCCGGAGCTGTTCCCCTCGGCGCTGCGCGGCTTCGGGTCTGGCTTCGCTTTCAGCCTCGGCCGCATCCTGGGTGCGACGGGCCCCACCATCGTCGGGCTTCTGGCCGCCCGCTTCGGCGGCTACCCGATCGCGATAGCGCTGGTCTCGCTGATCTACCTGGTGGGCTTGCCCGCCATTTCCTTGGCGCGGGAGACCTCCGCCGAGCGCTTGCGCGACTGATCGGCAGGCGGTTGCGGGGCACGGCCATGCCCCGCCACGATCATCAAGGCCGGCTGGATGAACAGCGTCGAGAGCAGCACGTAGAACAGCGCCACGATCAGCAGCACGCCCATGCTGGCGGTGCCGATATGGTGCGAAAGCGCCAGGCTGCCGAAAGCCGTGACCGTGGTGAGCGCGCTGAACAGGACGGCGCGCGCGGTCGAGGTCTGCAGCAGCGCCACCTTGCCGGTGCCGGCTCGCCACAGCATGACGAAATAGATGTCGAAGGCGACGCCGATGCCCATCAGCAGCGGCACTGCGATGACGTTGGCATAGTTGAATTGCAAGCCCAGCACCAAGGTCGTCGCCATGGTGTAGAGACCGGCGAGGCCGAGTGGGATCACCACCAGCAGCACGTCGCGCACACGCCGCAGGATGATGGCGAGCACGATGGTGATGGCGATGAAGGCCGAAATCGAGGCGCTGAGGAAGGCGCCGCTGACGGTGCGGCCGGTCTCGTAGATCAGCACCGGACCGCCGGTCGCGTTCGGCGACATCGAGCGCACGAGATGCACGAAGCTGGCGAGCGCCGCGTGATCATGCATATCGCCCTTGGGGAAGACCGCGAGCCGCGCGCGCCCGTCGGCGGCGATCCAGTCGGACTTGACCTCGGGCGGCATCTCCTCGGCGGTTATGGGCGCCGCCATCAAGGATTGGCGCAGGAGATCGATGCGCTCTCCGAAGCCGCCGAGCAGGGTCGCGCGCAGCGTCGCGACATCGCCGCCGCCGGGCTCGGCCAGGAAGGCGTCGAGCGCTGAGGAAAGCTGCTTGCCGCCATCGCCCAGCGACGCGGCCTTCGGGCCGGCCAGGAGATGCTTGAGGTCGGCCGCGAAATGCCGGGTCGCATCGCGCTCCTCCGCCTCGGTCGGGGCCGGCAGCTTGTTGCCGGGATCGAGGATGGGTCCGAGGAAGAGCTGCATCTGGGTGATGATGTCGAGCTTCGCTTCCTGATCCTCCGGCACGAAAGAGGAGAGCGTCAGCACCATGCGCACCAAGGGCTGCTTTTCCAGCTGCTCCGCGAGCTTCTGGGCGGCGGCGAGATCGGGCAGCAGAACATCGATATTATAAGGCGTCGCGAGCGGATCGCGGGTCAGCTCGAGCGCGGTCTTGACCGACTCCTTGGTCGGGTCCTTGAGATCGAGCGGGTCGGAGTCGAACCGCACGAACGGCACGGCGGCGGCGGCCACGAGGCCGAGCAGCAGTGCCAGCGCCGTGACCTGCCGGGCATGGCGGTCGAGCCAGCGATCGGCCGGCGCCGCCCAGGCGAAGCCGGCCGCTTCCGGCCGGCCGAGAATCGGCAGCACCGTCAGCAGCGCCGGCAGCACGGTCAGATTGGCGAAGAGCGCCACGATCATGCTCGATCCGGCGATCAGTCCCAGCTCCGACACGCCCTGATAATCGGTCGGGACGAAGGAATAGAAGCCCACGGCCGTCGCCGCCGCCGCGACGGCCAGCGGGCCGGCGATGCCGCGTGCGGCTCGTCCGAGCGCCGCGGACCGTGCCGCCGCGTCGAGCGTCGGTCCGGCCGAGGTCAGCTCGGCCCGGTAGCGCATCGAGAATTGAATGCTGAAATCGACGCCGATGCCGATGAACAGCACCGCGAAGGTGATCGAAATGACGTTAAGTGTGCCGACCATCGCGGCGGCCAGCGCCGCCGTCAGCACCAGCCCGACCAGCAGGGTCACCACGATCGCGATCAGGACACGCACCGTCCGGAAGGCGATCAGCAGGATCACCACGACCGCAGCCAGGCTCAGCGCCGTGTTCACGCCCGCCCCTTCGGAGACGCTGGCGAACTCGTCATCCTCGAGCGGCACATCGCCGGTCAGGCGGATGCGGACCCCCTTCTCCGCCAGACCGAGCTTCACTGCGGTATCGCGAATGAGCTGGCTCGACCGCGCCCCGGGCTCGAGCGCATCGTAATCGAGCTTAGGCTGCACCAATATGTAGTGGCGCAGTTGCTCGGGACGCGGCGCCTCGCCGGTCATCAGCCTGTCCCAATCGACCGGCTGCGGCTTGCGCGCCACGACCGACCGGGTCGCGGCGGCGAACTCTCCCATCGGTCCGCCCAGATCGACGCCCTCGGCTTGGCCGGTTTCGATCGCCCCGACCGCCTGGTCGAACACGCCGAACAGGCCGCGCAAGCTCGGATCGGCGTCGAGCGGACCCAGCAGCGGCTCGGCCTGAGCGATCTTGTCGGAGAGTTTCGACAATTCGTCCGTCGAGAGGAACATCAACCCATAACGGTTGAAGAACGGGCCGCCATCGGGCCGATGGACCGAGATGAAGGTGTCGGTTCGCTTGGCGAGAGCATCGGCCAGCGCCGCCGTGCCGTCCTCGACCGCGCCGGCATTGGCGCCGTCGACGACGATCGTGGTCTCGCCGGCCTGGGCGGGAAAGGCCGCCTGCATGGTGCGCTTCTGCTTCTGCCAGGCGAGGTCGGGCGAGAAGAGCTTGCCGGTGTCGGTATCGACGCCGAGCGAATTGGCAGCATAAAATGCGGCGAGCCCGGTGAGGACCAGGGTAATACCCAGGACCACCCAAGCGTGGCGCCGGCAAAACTCCACGAGTTTCGCGAGGAACGCGATCACAACCGGCCTTTCAAGATTGCGGCCGAGAGCCAACGCTCCGGCCGCTCAGTCGATCTCAGAACTTGAAGCCGATACGGCCGCCGATATTGTTCAGCCCCTCGTTGCGCGATGCGAGATCGGCATTAGAGATATGGTTGTAGCTGAACGCGATCGACCATTGCGGCGTCAGCCGGTAACCGATATCGAGATCCTCGCGGAACAGCCAATGCGAGCCCAGCGACTTGCGAGTCTGCTGCTCCAGCGGATCGGTCACGTTGGTCTTGCCGCCGTTGAAGCCGGGGCCTTCGGTGATTTCGACATAGAAGGCATCGTCGCTGCGCAGCACGTCGGTGGCGAAGTTCCAGGTCCAGGTCAGCCCGCCGTAATATTGCGAGGTCGTGCCGTTGGTGTTTTCGAGAAAGCCCAGAATCGGCCGAGGCGACCAGATCACGCTGAGGAAGCTCGGCGAGGTGAACAGCACCTCGTTGCCGATATCGGCACCCGATTCCTTCTGATGGCCGAACACGCTGGCATCGTGCTCATAGACACCGAAGCGCAATTCGTCGACGATCTTCAGGTCATCGGCGTGGGCGAGGCTAGGCGCGGCTGCCGTCATGGCAAGAGTGGCGAGGGCGATGAGGGGACGGCGCATGGGGCCTCTGACTAAATTAATGCAGTACGGCTTTGCACCGTAACCGCACTGGAGACGAAGTTCCAGCCTTGAGCAACTTTGCCACGACTGAAAGATCACCGGAGTCCTTGAAACCGCTTTGTAATCCAATCCGGGGCAGATTGCGCCCCGAAAGCGCCAACAGGAAGCATCATGGCTGAAGTGCGGAGCCTCTGCGTTTATTGCGGCTCGTCGAATCGTGCCGCCCATTCCTATCTCGAAGCCGCCTTCGCCCTCGGCCGCCTGATCGGCCGGGCCGGCATCGAGCTCATCTATGGCGGCGGCCGGATCGGGCTCATGGGCCGCGTGGCCGACGGCGCGCTGGTCGAGGGCGGCCGGGTCACCGGCATCATCCCGGCGTATCTGCATGATCGGGAGGTGGCGCATCCCGCGATCAGCGAGCTGCTCGTGGTCGGCAGCATGCACGAGCGCAAGCAGCTGATGGCCGAGCGGTCGGACGGGTTCCTCGTGCTGCCGGGCGGCTTCGGCACGCTCGACGAGCTGTTCGAGATCGTGACGTGGCGGCAGCTGGGCCTGCACGACAAGCCGATCGTGGTGATCGATCTCGACGGATATTGGCGCCCTCTCGCAGCACTCTTCGAGCGCATGGCGACGGAGCGCTTTATCGAACGAGGCGAACTTCAGCTTATCGAATGGATCGAGCGGATCGAGGATGCGCTGCCGACGCTGGCGGCAGCACCATCATCGCAGCACAGGCTGGAGAGTCCGCGCCTCTAACCTCCGTTTCGAAAGAACTTTCATGATCCTGATTCCGATCGTCGAGCTCGGCGAGGATGGCCCTGTCGAGCTCGCCCGCCGTATGCCGGAAGCGGCGCGGGCGGCCCTTTCGGCGGCGCTCTCGGCCCACCCCGCCCTGCCGATTCTGGCGCGGCTGGGCGACCGGCTGACGAGACGCTGGCTCGAACGGGGCGACGATCCCTATGCGCCCGAAATCGCCGAAATCGCCGGATTAGTGGACCTGCCCGGCGCCTGGCTGCTCAATTGCGTCTATGAATGGGCCTGCGCCACTTCCGCCGGCCCCGATCCGGCCGGGCGGGGCGCCCGGCTCGTCCGCCTCCTGGATTGGGGCATGCCCGGGCTCGGCCGCCGGATCGTGGTGGCGCGCCGGTCGACCCGCTACGGCCCGTTCGACGACATTACCTGGCCCGGCTATGTCGGCACCCTGACCGCGTCCGCGCCCGGCCGGTTCGCCGCCGCGATCAACCAGGCGCCGCGTCAGGCGCCGATCGGCATCCGCAGTCTCGACGAGATCGCGGTTCGGATCGGCATGCTGCGCCGACCGGGGACGATCCCGCTCAGCCATTTCCTGCGGCACATCTTCGAGACGGCACCAGATTGGGACACGGCCTTGGCCCTGCTGACGGCACCGGAACCGGAGATCTCGGCACCCGGCTTCGTGATCCTGGCCGGAACGCGACCGCAGGAGTATGCCGTGATCGAATTGCTCGGCCGCCGACGCCGCCTTCATCAGGGCGACGGCATGGTCGGTGTCGCCAATGACTGGCTGGCGCCGGGCTTTCCGGGCGTACCGCGACCGCCGGCGCGGGCCGGGGGCGAAAAGCTGCCGGCGCCGGCGAACAACCGGCTGCGGCGCGGCCAGATCATGGATTGCCAGGCGGCCCCCTTCACCGGCGCCGAGCGGCTGCCTGCACCGGTGCTGAACGCCAATACCGTGCTTGCGGTCGAGGCCGTTCCGGCCTCCGGCGCGCTGCTGGTCGAGGGGCTGGAACGCAAGCTTCCCGCCGATGTCCGGCCGCGTGTCGTGGCCCGGGTGCGGACCCGCCCTTCCCCGGTCCGCTTAGCGAATTCGATGGCCTGATCCGCGCTCGGTGCCACTTGCCGGTGCAAGGCGGCATGATATGGTCCCGACCCGTTTCCGGCGGTGCGGCCGGCGCCGTTGAACCATCCAGGAGAATTCCGCATGACCAAGATCAAGGTGGCGACACCGGTCGTCGAGCTCGACGGCGATGAGATGACCCGGATCATCTGGCAGTTCATCAAAGAAAAGCTGATCCTGCCCTATCTCGATATCGACCTGAAATATTACGATCTCGGCATCGAATATCGCGACCAGACCAATGATCAGGTCACCATCGACGCGGCCAACGCCATCAAGCAGTACGGCGTCGGCGTCAAATGCGCGACGATCACGCCGGACGAGGCGCGGGTCGAAGAATTCAAGCTCAAGAAGATGTGGAAATCCCCGAACGGGACCATCCGCAACATCCTGGGCGGCACCGTCTTCCGCGAGCCGATCATCTGCACCAACGTGCCGCGCCTGGTCCCCGGCTGGACCGCGCCGATCGTCATCGGGCGCCATGCTTTCGGCGACCAGTATCGCGCGACCGACTTCCTGGTGCCCGGCCCCGGCAAGCTGACCATGACCTTCACGCCCGCGGACGGCGGCAAGCCGGTCCAGTACGACGTGTTCGACTTCCCGTCGGCGGGCGTCGCCATGGGCATGTACAATCTCGACGACTCGATCCGCGGCTTCGCCGCCGCCTGCTTCAATTACGGGCTGCTGCGCAATTGGCCGGTGTATCTGTCGACCAAGAACACCATCCTCAAGGCCTATGACGGACGCTTCAAGGATCTGTTCCAGGAAGTGTTCGACAAGGATTTCAAGGCCGAGTTCGCCAAGCGCGGCATCGTCTACGAGCACCGGCTGATCGACGACATGGTCGCCTCCGCGCTGAAGTGGAACGGCAATTTCGTCTGGGCCTGCAAGAATTACGATGGCGACGTGCAGTCCGACACGGTGGCGCAGGGCTTCGGCTCGCTCGGCCTCATGACCTCCGTCCTGCTCACGCCCGACGGCAACACCGTCGAGGCCGAGGCGGCGCACGGCACGGTCACCCGCCATTTCCGCCAGCATCAGCAGGGCAAGGACACCTCGACCAATCCGATCGCCTCGATCTTCGCCTGGACGCGCGGCCTCTACTACCGCGGCAAGTTCGACAACACTCCGGATGTCCAGCATTTCGCCGAGACGCTGGAGAAGGTGTGCGTCGATACCGTCGAATCCGGCTCGATGACCAAGGATCTGTCGCTGCTGATCGGCCCGAACGAGCCCTGGCTCACCACCACCCAGTTCCTGGACAAGCTCGATCAGGGGCTGAAAAAGGCGATGGCGTAAGCCGCTATCCCAACCGGGTAAATGGCAACGGGCCGAAGGATGTTCCTTCGGCCCGTTTTGTTTAGTTCTGATCGGTTCCTTGAGCCCGATCCGCCTGGATCAGTGGATCATTCTTCCGAGGAAGCGCCGCCATCGGGTGCCGCCAGCATCGCCTCGGCGACGAGGCCGGCATTGCCGCGGATCGAGCGCTCGATCGCCTCGGCAACCTCCGGGTGCTCCTTGAGATAGGTCTTGGCGTTCTCGCGGCCCTGGCCGATCCGATTGCCCTCATGGGAGAACCAGGAACCGGACTTCTCGACCACGCCGGCCGAGACGCCGAGATCGATGAGCTCGCCGCGCTTCGACACGCCCTCGCCATACATGATGTCGAACTCGACCACCTTGAAAGGCGGGGCCATCTTGTTCTTGACGACCTTGACGCGCGTCTGGTTGCCGATGATCTGCTCGCGCTCCTTGATCGCACCGATGCGACGGATGTCGAGCCGGACCGAGGCGTAGAATTTGAGCGCATTGCCGCCGGTCGTGGTCTCCGGATTGCCGAACATCACGCCGATCTTCATGCGGATCTGGTTGATGAAGATCACCATGGTGCGCGACCGCGAGATCGAGCCGGTGAGCTTGCGCAGCGCCTGGCTCATGAGGCGGGCATGGACGCCCATATGACTGTCGCCCATCTCGCCTTCGAGCTCGGCCCGCGGCACCAGCGCCGCCACCGAATCGACCACCAGCACGTCGACGGCGCCGGACCGAACCAGCGTGTCGGCGATCTCCAGCGCCTGCTCGCCGGCATCGGGCTGGGAGATGAGCAACTCGTCGATATTGACGCCGAGCTTGCGGGCATAGGAGGGGTCGAGCGCATGCTCGGCATCGACGAAGGCGCAGGTGCCGCCGGCCTTCTGCGCCTCGGCGATGACATGCAGCGCCAGCGTCGTCTTGCCCGAGCTTTCCGGCCCGTAGATCTCGATGATGCGGCCGCGGGGCAGGCCGCCGATGCCGAGCGCTATGTCGAGCCCGAGCGAGCCGGTCGAGATGACCTCCGCGTCGGTCGAAGCGGGCCGCGCGCCCAGCTTCATGATCGAGCCTTTGCCGAACGCCCGCTCGATCTGCCCGAGGGCCGCTTCCAACGCCTTCTGCTTATCCATCTCGCTCTTATCCACCAGGCGCAACACAGACTGCGTCATGACCGCTCCCCTTATTCCACAGGCCCGTCGGCGTTTGCAATGCGCATCAATGTACGCGCTTCGTTCTGCAATACAACCCTTTTCGTTCTCGGTGTTTCGGACCGTGAAAGCTAAGGAGGTCGCGAAGGCGGCGGGACTCGGGCTCCGCCTACTCAACCCCGACGGGATCGCCCATGATCTCCTTCACCTTGGTCGCCAGCTGCTTCAGCGAAAAAGGCTTGGGCAGGAAATGAATATCCTGCTCATTGTCCAGCCGGCGGCGGAAGGTGTCTTCCGTATAGCCCGAGATGAAGATCACCTTCACATCGGGCAGCTTCTCGCGGATGACCTTGATCATGGTCGGGCCGTCCATGCGCGGCATGACCACGTCGGTGACGATGAGGTCGATCACCTCCTCGCCCTCCTCGATGATCTTGATCGCGGCCTCCGCACTGCGCGCCTCGCGCACCGTATAGCCCTTGTTGCGCAGCGCGCGGGCGCTGAACATGCGGACCGGATCCTCGTCCTCGACCAGCAGCACCGTGCCGACCCCGGTTAGATCGGCCTGCACCACCGGCTCGACGATGTCGCCGCGCACCGGCGCCGCCGCCTCGGTCTGCTGGTGGCGCGGCAGGTAGATCGAGAATTTGGTGCCCGAACCCACCACCGATTCGACGAAGATGAAGCCGCCCGTCTGCTTGACGATGCCGTAGACGGTCGAGAGGCCGAGGCCGGTGCCGGAGCCCACTTCCTTGGTCGAGAAAAAAGGCTCGAAGATGCGGCTGATGATCTCGCGCGGGATGCCGACGCCGTCGTCGGTCACCTCGATGAGGATGTAAGGCCCCATCGGCATGATCTCCATCTCGCGTTGGACCGGCTGCCGGACCTCCATGTTCATGGTGCGGATGGTGAGCGTGCCGCCATTGGGCATGGCGTCGCGCGCATTGACGGCGAGGTTGATGATGACCTGCTCGAGCTGGCCCTGGTCGACGCGCACCGGCCCCAGATCCCGGCCATGGATCATCTTGAGCTCGACATTCTCGCCGAGCAGGCGGTTGAGCAGATGCGACAGCTCGGACAACACCTCGCCGATCTGGATGACGCGCGGCTGCAGCGTCTGCTGCCGCGAGAAGGCCAGGAGCTGACGGACCAGATTGGCCGCCCGGTTGGCGTTCTGCTTGATCTGCATGATGTCGAGGAACGACTGATCGCCCGGCCGGAAGCGCAGGAGCAGCAGGTCGCAGAAGCCGATCATCGCGGTCAACAGGTTATTGAAATCATGCGCCACGCCGCCGGCGAGCTGGCCCACCGCCTGCATCTTCTGCGATTGCGCGAACTGCACCTCGAGCTTCTTCTGCTCGGTCAAGTCGATGAAATAGAGGATGAGGCCGGCGAGCGTGCCGTCCGAGATTTCGAGCCGGCTGACGAACAGCGCCACCGTCTTCTCGTTCGAGCCCTTGAGCCGAATTTCGAGCGGCCGGTCGCTGAGCTCGCCGGCCGAGACGGCGGCGATGCGATCCTGCGCGTCGCGATGGGCGTCGTCGGCGATGAAGTCGAACAGGTCGCGGCCGGTGACGCGTTCGCGCCCGTCATTCAGCAATTGCTCGAGCGCCCGGTTGGTCTCCTTGAACCGGGCCTGCTGATCGATCAGCGCGATGCCGACCGGAGCGATCTCGAAGAAGCGTTGGAACCGCTCGCGCGCCGGCTTCAGCGCTTCGTCCCGCGCCCGCTCGGGCGCCATATCGCGCAGCACGGAATGGGTTCGCAGCCCGTCGCCGTGGCGCATGACCGTCTGGCTGACGGCACCGGTGATGATCCGGCCCTGGCGCCCCTGAAGGATCACTTCGAGCCCTTCGGCCGGCGCCAGCGGATCGAAGGCGGTGCGCAGATGCGGCTGGTCGGGCAGCATGAAATCCTGCAGCCGCGCACCTCCCCCGATCAGCGTTTCCGCGGCGACGCCGAGCCAGCCGGCCAACACCTGATTGACCATGACGAAGCGGCCGGCCGCGTCGAGCGAATAGAGGCCGATCGGCGAACCGCCGAAGAAATCGACGAGTTGGGTCCGCCCCGCCTCGACTTCCCGTCGCTGGCGCTCGGCCGCGGTGACATCCTCGATGCACCAGAGGGCACGGCCGGCGCGCCCCTTGAGCGGCGTCACCGCGATATCGAGCCATTGCGACCGGACCGGGTCGATGAAGACTTGGATGACCGCCCGCCCCGCCCGGCCGAGGCTGCCGCCCGTCACCAGCGCCTCGAAAGCCTGCAGCGCGCCCTCGTCGCCCGAGGCGCCGGTCCGCAGAATCGAAAGCGGAGCCCCGTTCGCGCCGAAGAAGGCGATACCGGCAGGATTGAGCAGACGCACGCCGCCCTTGCCGTCGGCGACGAAGCAGACCGTCTCGAGCGCTCCCAAAGCTTCGCCGGGCAGCGCGTCATAGCGGGCGAGAAAGGCCAGCATCGCGCCGATGACCGCAACCAGGCCGGCCAGCAGGATCGCCAGGCCGGCGAGCAGAACGAGCCATAGGCGGCTGTCGGGCGCCGGCACCCAATCGAGCTGGATCATCGACAGGACGACGATCGCTGCGAGCACCACACATCCGCCGGTCCAAGCCGCCAGCCTCAGTGGCTGAACGAGCCGCTGCCGCAACGAACCACCCTGCGCCAAATCCGTCAAAAGCACCACTCCCGCCTCTGGACTCTGTGTCCCGAACCTATCATGGGCCTCGCATGAAGCCGGTCAGCAAAGTTTGGAAGACCCCGAGAAACCAAAGAATACTGGCCGACAAGGTCAGCGCCAGCATGGTCAGCCCGCCCATGATCTGCAGCGGCAGCGCGATATAGAAGACCTGCAATTGCGGCATCACCCGGCCGATGAGGCCGAGCGCCAGATAGAACAGCGTGCCGAGAATAATGTAGGGCGCGGCGAGCTCCAGGCTGATGATGAAGCCCTGCGAGACCAGCTGGATCATGACACGCGACAGATCGTCGAACGGTGGCCCCTCGCCCACGGGAAAGGCTTGGTAGCTGTCGACCACGCCGATCAGCAGCATATGATGCAGATTGAGCGCGAAGATCAGCACCAGCGCCAATGCGCCGAACAGTCCGGCCGGCAACGTTTCCTGCGTCTCGGCGCCGGGATTGAAGGTGATGGCGCTGGCCAGGCTCGATTGCGTCGCGATGATGGCACCGGCAGTCTCGAGCGAGCCCAGCAGCACCTTCGACATCAGCCCCATGAAGGCGCCGATGAAGATCTCGCCGATGATGAGCATGGTGAGGCGCAGAAAATTGGTAGGCTCAGGCGGCAGCGTATCGGCGACGAGCGGCGCCACCACGATCGTGATCAGGACGGCGAGCGACGCGCGCACCCGCATCGTCACATAGGCTTCGCCGAAGCCGGGCATCAGCCCCACCGCCGCGGCGACCCGGCATAAGACGATCAGCAGGACGAAGGCGTTGGCCGGCAGCAGCTCGCTGAAGCTGAGGCTATGCATCGCGGGTCATTGGATGGAGATGATGCGATCGACCAACCCATGGGTGAAGTTGGTGAGCGTCTCGAGCATGAACGGCAGCAGCACCAGCATGGCCAGGAAGATAACGATGATCTTCGGCATGAAGGTGAGCGTCTGCTCCTGGATCTGGGTCAGCGCCTGGAAGATCGAGATGGAGACGCCGACGATCAGCGCCAGGATCATCGCCGGGCCGCCGATCTTCAGAATGACGAAGATCGCCTCGCGCGAGATGTCGAGTATCTGGGACTGGTTCATCCGAAGGCGGCGAGGCTGACCGATTCCACGAGATTTTTCGAAAATGCGCGATATCGGATCGCGGGTACCGCGTCCGAAAATGCGGAGGCACGCAATTCCCGTAGCCTCTCAGACGGTCATATGCAGGATTTCGGTATAGGCCGCGATCACCTTGTCGCGCACGGCGAGCACCGTCTGCAGCGTCATCTCGGCATTGTTGACCGCGGTCACGACGTTGTTGATATCCGCCTTGCCGGCGACGGCGTTCATGCTCGCCGTCTCACCCTGCTTCTGGGAATCGATGGCACCTTCGAGCGCCGACTTCAGCATGTCGCCGAAGCCCGAGCCCGAACCGGCCCCGGTGGGGGGCGTCACACCCTGCGGTGCGGCGAGACCCTGGGCGGCCTTGGCGTAGGCGGCGACACCGGCTGCGACGTTGATGGTCATGCCTCTTCCCCGAATCCTAATTCTGCAACAGGCTGATGGCGCGGCTGAGCATGGTCTTGGCGTTGTCGATGACATCGACATTGGCCGTGTAGGCGCGCTGGGCGTCCTTCATGTCGGCCATCTCGATCATCGTGTTGACGTTCGGGAAGCGCACATAGCCGTTGCCGTCCGCCGCGGGATGGCCCGGCATGTATTTCATCTCGAAGGGCGAGGCGTCCTCGACCACCTTGTTGGCCTTGACCAGCTTGTTGCCGGTCGTCTCGTCGAGCACGTTGCGGAAGGTCACCAGCTTGCGGCGATAGGGATCGGCGCCGGGCGTGAGCGCCGTCGAGTCGGCATTCGCCAGATTCTCGGCGATCGTCCGCAGCCGCGTCGTCTGCGCGGACATGCCGGCGGTGGAAACCTTGAGCGTCTCGTCGAAATCCATCGCAGATCCGGCCCGTTACGAGCCTGTCCCCTTGCCGATCGCCTGCTTCAAGAGGCCGATCTGCTTCTTGTAGAGGCTGGTGATGAGCTGATAGTCGCTCGTGGTTTCCGTGACCTTCATCATCTCGTCTTCGACCGACACCGTATTCCCGTTGATGTCGCGCTCGAACTTTTCCTTCTCGGTGGCGCCATCGCCGCTGAGGTCGCCGACCGGCGTGGCCAGATGGCCGGGGCTGGTCGAGGCGAGCTGCAGCTGCGGCTGGCCCTGAGCCTGCGCCAGCTCGCTGCGGAAATCGAGCGGCCGGAGGTCGACCGCCTTATATTGCGGCGTATCGACGTTCGCGACGTTCTGAGCCAGCAGATTCTGTCGCGCCGTCAGCCAATTCATCTTCCGCGAAATCGCGGAGAATAGAGGCAAATTGGCGAGATCCATCGGGGCGCCTAGCTATCAAGGACGGCCGAGCATCGGACAGTCGCTTTAACAATCGATTAACGAGAGCCTGCCCATCTGCCGGTGCGGCATCAAGGCGAGAGGGCGGCAACCTTTTGTTAAGCACAACACGCAACTCTGCTGCCGTTAGCGGAGGCTGGCCAATGGATGCCGACAAGAACGCTGCCAAGACGGACAAGGCGGTAGCGCTCCAATTCGACAAGACGGAACTGGCGGTGCCCACGGTCGTGGCGACCGGCCGCGGCGCCGTCGCGCGCCAGATCCTCGACATCGCCTTCGCGCATGGCGTCAAGGTCCGCGAGGATGCCGACCTGGTCGAGATCCTGGCAACGCTCGATGTCGGCGATCAGATCCCGGTCGCGGCCTTCGCCGCCATCGCCGAGATCCTGTCGCACATCTATCGCTGGGAGCTGCACCAGCGCGAGGCGGCCGAGGCACCATGAGCAGCAACACGGACCTCGAATCGCTGATCGCCGCCACCGAGCATCGGCTGAACGAGGCGCTCGACCAGATCGGCGCCGGCCAACTGGTCGATCTCGCCGACCTGCCGCAGCGCATCGCCCTCATCTGCTCGCGCGCGGTCGCCGAACGGAACAAGGCGGCGGCCGACCGGCTGAAGCGTCTGGTCGAGCGGCTGGACGTGCTCGGCCAGGCGCTGCGGACCCAGATCATCAATCTCGGCGGGGTGACGACCCCCGACCCGCGCCAGGCCGCCAAGAGCTACGGCGCCGCCGCGGCCCGCCGGCAAGAAACGGACGAGTGAGGAGAAGCGATCATCGATTCCTATATGCGCTTCGTCCTGTCGCTGATCTTCGTGCTGGCGCTGATCGGCCTGTTCGCGTTCCTGCTGCGCAGGTTCGGGCCGCCGGCCCGGTTCCGGCGCAGCGGCGGGCGGCGCCTGTCGGTCGTCGAGGTGCAGCCCATCGATGCGCGCCGCCGGCTCGTGCTGGTCCGGCGCGACGATCGCGAGCATCTCCTCCTGCTCGGCATCGGCCAGGATCTGGTGGTCGAGGCCGGCATCGACGCGACCGGCCGCGATTTCGCCCGGCATCTGCCGGGAGAAGCGCCATGACCATGACCTTGCGACGGCTGCTCGGCCCTTGCGCGGCCCTGCTGATGCTGGCGGGACCGGCGGCGGCGCAGTCGCTCTCGGTCGATCTCGGCGGCGAGAACGGCTCGGTCACCGGCCGGCTGGTCGAGATCGTCGCGGTCATGACCGTGCTGAGCGTGGTGCCGGGCCTGCTCGTCACCGTCACCTCCTTCACCCGCATCATCGTCGTGCTGTCCTTCCTGCGCACGGCCCTGGGCGTGCAGCAGACGCCGCCCAACACGGTGATGGTCAGCCTCGCCATCTTCCTCACCGCCTTCGTCATGGGACCGACGCTGCAGCGCGCCTATGAGGAAGGCGTGCAGCCGCTCATCGCCGAGAAGATCAGCCAGGAGGATGCACTGGCGAAGACGGTGGCGCCGTTCCACGACTTCATGATGGCCCATGTGCGCGAGCAGGATCTGGGATTGTTCATGGGCCTCGGCAAGATGACCGCGGCCGAGCCCGCGGACACGCCGTTCCGCGCCCTGCTGCCCGCCTTCCTCATCAGCGAGCTGCGCCGGGCCTTCGAGATCGGCTTCCTCTTGTTCCTGCCGTTTCTCATCATCGACATCGTGGTGGCGTCGCTGATCATGTCGATGGGCATGGTCAGCCTGCCGCCGAGCATCATCTCGCTACCGTTCAAGCTGGTCTTCTTCGTGCTGATCGACGGCTGGTACCTGGTCTCGGGCGCGCTGGTGCAGAGCTTCGGCACCTCTTGAGAAGAAACGCCCGGGCCGCGAACGACCCGGGCCTCTCGCCCATTTTATGTTTTACGGCCCGACCGTCGGGATGATGCCCGGGATGACGTATTGCTGGAACGCGATCAGCAGGCCCAGCAGGATCGTCAGCACGATGCTGTGGACGAAGGTGCGGGCGAACACCACGCCTTCCTTGCCCTTGAGCGAGGTCACGGACACGCCCGTCGCGATGTTCTGCGGCGAGATCATCTTGCCCATGACGCCGCCCGAGGAGTTGGACGCGGCGAACAGCACCGGGTTGAGATTGAGCTGCTTGGCCGCGACCACCTGCAGATTGCCGAAGAGCGCGTTGCCCGAGGTGTCGCTGCCGGACAGGAACACCGCGACCCAGCCTAGGAACGGCGACAGCAGCACGAAGAAGTAGCCGGCCGAAGCGACGCCCTGGCCCAGCGTGTAAGCGAGGCCCGAGTAGTTCATGAGATAGGCCAGCCCCACGATGCAGGCGACGGTGACGATGGCGATCCAGGCCTGCCGGATCGTCTGCGTCACGCAGGCGAAGAAGCCGGCCGGGTTGAGGCGGAGGATCGCCGCGGTGACGATCGCCGCGAGCAGGATCGCGGTGCCGGTGGCGAGCGGCTGGAACACCCAGACCGCGGCGTAGGGCTTGTTGTTGTAGAGCGTGATCGAGATCGCGTTGTGGAGACCCGGCCACGGAATGCTGATCTGGCCGATCGCGAAGATCTTGAACGAGGTCCAGATGATCACGGTGCCGGCGACGATGATCCAGGGCAGCCAGCCCTGCCAGGGCGGCACGCTGCCATTGTTCGTTCCGGCTTCGAGCGCGGTCGAGCGCACCGAGAATTCCGGATCGGGCGCCGGGCGCCAGACCTGCAGGAACAGCAGAGTGATGATCAGCGAGCCCATCGAGGCCAGCACGTCGGTCAGCGTGTAGTCGATGAAGTTGGAGGTGACGAACTGCGAGATGGCGAAGCTGCCGCCCGCGACCAGCAGCACCGGCCAGAGCGCCTTGACCGAGCGCAGGCCGCCATAGAGCGCCATGACGTAGAAGGGCAGGATGAGCGCCATGACCGGCAATTGCCGGCCGATCATCTGGGCGAGCGCCGCCGCCGGCAGGCCGGTAACGGCGCCGAGCACGGTGACCGGCGCGCCCAGCGCGCCGAACGCCACCGGGGCGGTATTGAAGATGAGGACGAAGACCAGCGCCTCGAGCGGCGGATATCCGACCAGGATGAGCAGAGAGCTGGTGATCGCGACCGGCGTGCCGAATCCGGCGACGCCTTCGAGCAGCGCCCCGAAGCAGAAGCCGATGACGACCAGCACGATTCGGCGGTCGTTCGGCAGATGCTCGAGCACCCAGACACGGAAGGCGTCGAAGCGCCCGGTCTTGACCGCGATATTATAGAGCAGCAGCGCATTGACCACGATCCACATGACCGGCCAGAGCGCGAAGACCATGCCGTTGACGACCGAATCGACCGCGAGACCGACCGGCATCTCCCAGACGCCGACGGAGACGATGAGACCCACGATCAGCCCGGCGAGCGAAGCCTGCCAAGCCGGCTGCCGAAAGAAACCGAGCAGCAGAAGCACGGTAAGGATCGGAAGGCTCGCCACCACGAAGGACAGGCCGAGGCTTCCCGAGACCGGGGTCAATAATTGCTGGAACATTCTTCCCTCCCCTCAAAAATATCTTCTTCGACAACATCGGCGAACCAGGCTTCTCCGTCCCTTTGCGCTCGAGAGGCCCAGCACCCGCCGCGTTGCGGCCCCCCGTCATCGACGGATAGCATAGAAGCGGCAAGAACGCTCGCGATTGAAGAGGCTTAGCCCGATCTTTTCATCCACCGGAAACGGCGGGCAATCCGGCATAGTAGGCGGCGAGGTCGGCGATATCCTGATCCGACAGCTTGGGGGCGATCAGCGACATCATGTCGTTCTGGCGGGCGCCGCTTTTGTAGTCGCCGAGCGCCTTCGCCAGATATTGCTCGTTCTGGCCGGCCAGGTTCGGCGCATCCGGCACCTTGGCCTTGCCGTCGAGCCCGTGGCAGGCCTGGCATTGCACCGCTTTCTTGCGGCCGGCCGACATGTCCTCGGCCCGGGCCGCGCCGATCTGCGCCGCGGTCAGAAGCGCGCCGAGAGCGAGCGCGATCGGTATGCACAACCTCATAGACAAATTCCCGTGAGCGTGAGGAAAGGCGGGCCCCGGCACGCAGCCCGGGGCCCTGAAACAATGCGCTTAGTCGCCGTAGGTGATGCGGTAGAGGGCGCCGTTGAGATCGTCGGAGACCAGCAGCGAGCCGTCGCGCATCTGCTCGACATCGACCGGGCGGCCGAGATATTCGCCGTTCTCGTCGAGCCAGCCTTCGGCGAAGGGCTCGCTCTTGGCGGTGCCGTCATCCTTGATCGTGGTCAGCATGACACGCGCGCCCACCGGCACGGTGCGGTTCCAGGAGCCGTGCTGGGCCGAGAAGATCTGGCCCTGATACTTCGCCGGGAACATCTTGCCGGTATAGAAGCTCATGCCGAGATCGGCCGCATGCGCCGCCTCTTCCACCGCCGGGAAGACGACATCGGCCGGCGGCGTCTCGCTCTTGTATTCGTTGGTGCGGGTATGGCCGCCGCCGAACCAGGGGAAGCCGAAATTCTGGCCGGCCTTGGTGGCGTGGTCGATCTCGCCCGGCGGAATGTCGTCGCCCATGCCGTCGACCTGGTTGTCGGTGAACCAGAGCGACTTGTCCTTGGGGCTGAAATCGAGGCCGACCGAGTTGCGGATGCCGTTGGCGTAGATCTCGCGATTCTTGCCGTCCTGGTCCAGGCGGATGATGCCGCCGATGCCGTATTTGGCGAATTCCTTGAGCTTGTCGGGCGGCGGCACGTTGAAGGGCTGGCCGAGCGCGATATAGAGCTTGTTGTCCGGCCCGACTCGGCAGACGCGGGCGGTGTGGTTGAAGCTCTCGGCGTCCTTGGGGATGAGTTCGCCCTCCGGCACCACGATATTCACCGCGACATCCGGGCTTTCATAGAAGAACTCGGCGGCGGCGAAGGCGAGCACGCGGTTCTGCTCGGCGACGTAGAGCATGCCGTCGCGCGAGAAGCAGACGCCGTTCGGCAATATCTTCGGGATCGAGGGCGCGAACTCCTTGACCTCGTCGGCCGTCCCCGACTTGCCGCGATCGGTCACGGCCCAGACCTTGGATTTGCGCGTGCCGACGAAGGTGACCACGCCCTGCGGCCCGACCGCGATATGGCGCGCATCCGGCACCAGCGCATAGAGGCTGATATGGAAGCCCGGCGGCAGCTTGATCTTGGTCAGGTTCTTCTTGATCGCATCGGCCTTGGGGCCGGTCTGCGGCACCAGCGGAATATCGGGCGCCGCCCCCGTCGTCTGCATCTTGCCCAGCGTATCGACATTATTGTCGGCGGCGATGGCGGTCGAAGCGAGCAGCGCCCCGGCCAAGGCGAGCCCTCCCAGAGATTTCCTCATGCCTTCCTCCCGATTTTAGTGGTTCCCCAGCCCGGCCGAGACCGGTGTAAACAACCCATTGTTCCTGATGGAGGAAAACCGCACAACCACGACAATTCGCCCAGCCCGATTTGTCACAGGGTTTTTTTCGGGGCTCCGGAGCCGGCGCATTCCGAACCCCCTTCACGCGAATATTTTCCCCTCCGGCCGGGCGAAGCGCTCGCGATAGAGGCTGGGGGCGATGCCGAAGCGGCGCTCGAAGGCGCGACGGCCGACATCGCCGCTCTCGAACCCGACCGAAAGCGCGATGCTCTCGATCGTGCGGCCGGTCTCGACGAGCTGGCGCCGGATCTCGTCGAGCCTCGCCGTCTCGACATAGGCGGCCGGTGCCGCGCCGAACATCGCCTTGAAGCGGCGCGAGAACTGGCGCGGGCTGAGATTGACCCGCTCGGCCAGCGCCGGCACCGACAGGTCATGGGCGAGATGGCCCGCGAGCCAGACGGCGAGGTCGCCGAGCTTGCCGACCCCGCCGGCCTGCAGCCGCAGCGGCTCGGAATATTGCTCCTGGCCGCCCGGCCGCTTCAGATAGACGACCAAGCCGCGCGCGACGCCGAGCGCCACCGCCTGACCGAAATCCTCCTCGATCAGCGCCAGCGCCAGATCGATGCCGGCGGTGATGCCGGCCGAGGTGTAATATTTGCCGTCCTTGATGAAGAGCACGTCGGGATCGACCTCGAGGCGGGGAAAGCGCCGCGCTAGGTCGCGGGCATGCGCCCAATGGGTGGTGACCCGCCTGCCGTCGAGCAGGCCGGTCGGCGCCAGCCCGTAGATGCCGGTGCAGACCGAGGCGACGCGCCGGATCGGCCCGCTGTGCCGCGCCAGCCACTCGGCGACGGTCGCGTTGATCTCGGGCGCGCGCAGGCCGAAACCGCCGGGAACGATCAGCGTGTCGAGCGAAGGCGCCTCGGCCAAGCTCGCCCGCGGTGTCACGGTCAGGCCCGAGGTGGCGGTGAAGGGCCGGGCGTCGAGGCCGATCACGCAGACCTCGTAGCAAGGCGTGTAGCCCCCTGCCCCATCGCCGAGAAAGGCCGCGGCGAAGCTTTCCATCGGCCCGACCAGATCGAGCGCGGTGATGCCGTTGAAGCCGAGGATGCCCACCCGCTTGCGCCTGCCGCTCATGCCGCCCATCCGCCGTGGAACCGGCCGGCAGCGTAGCGAAGATCGGGCCTGTCCGTCATGCCCTTCGACCGACGATTCGGGACGTCTATCATGAGGTCGCTCAGTCGCCGCGCGGGCCGCCTCCGCGGCCCTGAGGCTTTCGCGCCGCGCGGCCTCATTCCGGCAGGTGGCAGACCGCCTCGACATTATGCCCGTCCGGATCGAGCACGAAGGCGCCGTAATAGTTCGGATGGTAATGAGCGCGGATACCTGGCGCGCCATTGTCGCGCCCGCCCGCCGCGAGCGCCGCCCGGTAGAATGCATCGACCATGGCGCGGTCGGACGCGGTGAAGCAGACATGCAGCGACGGCGCCAGCGCATTTCCCGACCCGATCCAGAAATAGGGCCGCCCGGCCGAGCCGAAGCCCAGATGCGCCTCGCCGCCGCTCTGCTCCGGCGTCAGCTCATAGAGGAGGTCAATGCCGAGCGGCGCCAGCGCCGCCTGATAGAAGCCGCGCGAACGGGGAAGGTCTGAAACGCCGAAGCCGATATGATCGAGCATGATGGAGTTCCTCCATAGCAAGGGGGTCCTGCCAGGATGTCAGAAAGACCCCGGATGGTCATCGCCCGATCGAAAACGCCAACGACCTGCGCAGGAATCGTCGATCTCGTCCGGCTTCAGCAGCGGCAGGCCGAAAAGGGTGCACGCCTCGCTTTTTTTCCCGGCGGAACATCGCCCTCCGGCCGTCGATACGGACGGGCGGCTGCTGATGGTCAACCTGACGCCTGCCGACATCTCCGACAGCGCCGGGGCCGCAGCCATCCTGGAGGCGATCCGCAAGCGCTGGCCCTGGGTGAAGCATCTGTTCGCGGACGGCGCTTATGACCGGCTCAAGCTGATGGACAAGGCCGCCTACCTCGACTTCGTCGTCGAGATCATCCGCCGGTCCGACGACCAGAAGGGGTTCCAGGTCCTGCCGAGACGTTGGGTCGTCGAGCGCACCTTCGGCTGGATGATGAGGTGGCGCCGCCTCGTTCGTGACTACGAGCAGCGCATCGACGTGTCCCATGCCATGATCCTCGTCGCGATGGGCGGTAACCTGCTGCGCAGAAACGCTCATCCGTGAATTTCAAAACTCTTAGATTTCCGCTATGGCCGGACGGCTGAATGTTTAGACCCTCGAAAGTATTTGGTCGCTAAACTTCGACTGATCCGCTCCGACAAAATATCCAAGTCTGCCTGCGGCCTGAGACCTCGTTGTACAGGGATGCCATGAGCCTTCGCCCTGCCCCGGCCGTCGCCCCTGCCCTTGAGAACGCACGCCCTCCGGTCAGAGGCGGCCTCGCCGCCATGCTCCTCGGCAGCACGGCGGCGGGCGCGCTTATGATCCTCTCGGCAACCGTGACGCTCGGCGTCGTCCTGCCGAACACGGCGCAGGCCTATGGAGGATTTCAGGCATCCCAATATCCCGTCATCGCCTCTAATCAGGGGCTGTACTACACCGGCGTCGGCCCTACGCTCTATGGCGGCCCGTCCGGCGCGCCCTGGACGGTGACCAACCACGGGACCGTGGTCAATTACGGCTCCTCGGGGGCCGGAGCCGGCATCGGACTCTATAGCGGCACGGTCAACAATACCGCCCTTATCCGAGCCGACCAAGGCGCCGGGGTGGTGCTCTACCACGGCGGTCTGGTGACAAACAGCGCATCCGGTACGATTGTGGGCGTCCGGGGCATCACGATCAGCGGCACCGGGACCGTCGTCAACGCGGGCACGATCATCGGGACGGGCGGCACGGCGGTCGGCTTCGGCGCGGGCAACGACCTGCTGCAGATCCTGCCGGGAGCCCAGTTCACCGGTATCTCCGACGGCGGTGCCGGCACCAATACGCTGGAGCTGGCCGCCGGGACGGCCGGCAATACCGGCACGATAAACGCCTCCAGCTTCACCCACTTCGGCATCGTCGCGGTCGACAGCGGGGCGTCCTGGTCGAGTTCCGGCTCGATCGGCACGGGCGTCACGCTGACCGCCGCCGGCACGCTCACCAATACGGGCACGATCGCCAGCACCGTGACGCTGACCGGCAGCGGCCGCCTGACCAACAGCGGCCTGCTGTCCGGGAGGAACGGCGTCACCTCGGCCAGCGCCAGCAGCGACACGGTCATCAACACCGGGCTCATCACCGCCTCCGCGGCGTCCGGCACCTACGGCACCGGCATCCAGTTTACCGGCACCGGCGCCGGTGCCGCGTTCAATTCCGGCACGATTACCGGTGCGAACGGCATCTATTTGAAAAATGCCGGCTATGTGCAGAACACGGGCAGCATCATCGTCAGCCGGCAGGTCGGCGTATCGTTCGAGCAAGGCGGCACGCTCGTCAACGGCTCGACCAGCAACACGACGGCGCGGATCGAAACCACCAACGCTAATTTCGGCGCCTATGCCGGTCTCGGCGCGCTCACGATCATCAACTATGGCACGATCAAAAGCGCCAGTTGGGTCGGCGTCGTCCTGAACGCCGGCGGCTCGATCGCCAATTCCGGCCGGATCGAAGGCGCCATCGGCCTCTATTCGGCCGGCGGGTCGATCACCAATCGCGGCACCATTGCCGCCGACGGCACCAGCGCGACGACCTCCGGCATCAAGACCGCTGCCGTCTATATGAAGGGCAGCGCGGCGAGCTTGACGAACGCCGCCGGCGCCTTGGTCACCGGCTGGTACGGCGCCTACATGAGCGGCGGCGGCACGATCACGAACCTCGGCACCATCGTCGGCTCCAGCGCCAGCGCCAGCAGCGTCGGCGTGCTGTTCACCGGCAGCACGGCCGGCACGCTGATCAACGGCGGCACGATCATCGGCAATGGCGGCACGGCGGTGCGGTTCGGCAGCGGCAACGATCTGCTGCAACTGCAATCCGGCGCCAGCTTCACCGGCCTGGTGGACGGCAGCGGCGGCACCAACACGCTCGAATTCGTCTCCGGCACCGGCACGGCGCCGAGTTTCACCAATTTCAGCGTGGTCAAGGTCGACAGCGGCGCGAACTGGTCGAGTTCCGGCTCGATCGGCACCGGCGTGACATTCACCGATGCCGGCACGTTCGCCAATAGCGGGACCATCTCGAGCACGGTGACCCTGACCGGCACCGCCAGCCTCACCAATCAACTGGGCGGGCAGGTCAGCGGCAGCAACGGCGTCTATGCCGACAGCACCGCCACGCCGGCCATCACCAACGCCGGCACCATTGCCGGCACGGGCAACGACGGGATTTTCCTGAATGGCGGCGGTTCGGTCACCAACCAGGGCACCGCCGCGACCATCCACGGCCTGAATTACGGCATCTATGTCAACAATGCCGCGCTGACGCTGACCAATGCCGGCACCATCAGCGGCACGAACATCGGCGGCGTGTATGTCTATAATGCATCCGGCGTCGTCAGGAACCTGGCCACCGGCACGATTTCCGGCAACGCGGTCGGCCTGGAAATCCACCAGAACGGCACGGTCACGAACTACGGCTCGATCCTCGCCAGCACGGGCTATGGCGTCAGCGTCGACAACGGGCTGATCACGAACAAGGCCGGCGCCGTGATGCAGGGCGGCGGCGGCATTCAGGTCGCCAACGGCGTCATCCTGAACAGCGGCACGGTCACCGCCACCGATGCGACCAAGTACGGCATCCGGGTCAACTATACGGGAACGATAGCGAATTACAGTGCCGGCCTGATCACCGGCGGGACCGTCGGCATTACGCTGCCCGTCGGCACCATCACCAATGCCGGCACCATCACCGCCACCGGCACGGCCGGCGTCGGCGTGCTGTTCAGCGGCAGTTCGGCCGGCACGCTCGTCAACACCGGCACGATCAACGGCGGGACCGCCGGCGTTTCGCTGCTCATCGGCTCCATCAACAATGCCGGCACCATCGACGCCACCGGCACGGCCGGCGTCGGCGTGCTGTTCACCGGCAGTTCGGCCGGCACGCTCGTCAACACCGGCACGATCATCGGCAGTTCCGGCACGGCGGTGCGATTCGGCAGCGGCAACGATCTGCTGCAACTGCAGCCGGGGGTCGGCAGCTTCGGCGGCGGCGTCGTCGATGGCGGTGCCGGCACCAACACGCTGGAACTGGCGGCCGGAACCTTGGGCAATACCGGCACGCTCGTCGGGCTGGGCACCAGCTTCACCGGTTTCAACGTGGTGAAGGTCGACAGCGGCGCGTCCTGGTCCAGCACCGGCTCGATCAGCACCGGCGTCATGCTGACCGACGCCGGCACGCTCGCCAACAGCGGGACCATCTCCAGCACGCTGACCCTGACCGGCACCGGCATCCTCACGAACAGCGGGCGGCTTTCCGCGGCGACCGGCGTCACCTCGGCCAGTGCCGGCAGCGGCACGGTCACCAATTCCGGTACCATCAACGGCACAGCCGGCACCGGCATCCGGTTCACCGGCACCGGCGCCGGAACGGTGTTCAACTCCGGAACGATCGCAGGGACGACCGGCGTCTATCTGAAGAATCCCGGCTATGTGCGGAACCTCGGCACCATTTCCGCCAGCACCGTAGAAGGCGTCGCTTTCCAGAACGGCGGCACTCTCGTCAACGGCTCGGCCACCGACACGACGGCGCTCATTACGGCCAGCACCGGGCCTTTTGCCGCCTACAGCAATATCGGCGTGTTTCATCTCACCAACTACGGCACGATCCAGAGCAGTCTTTTCGGCGTCAATCTGAATGCCGCCGGCACGGTGACCAATTTCGGCCGGGTCCAGGGCGCGCTCGGCATCTATATGGTCGGCGGCACGCTGACCAATTCCGGCACTATCGTCGGCAATGCCGCGACCGGCACCATTACCGGCCCGAGTTCTCGTCACTATAAGGCGGCCGGCGTCTATATGGTCGGCGGCGCGGCGGGCTTGACGAACATCACCGGCGCCGCGATCAGTGGCTGGTATGGCGTCTATATGGACGGCGGCGGCTCGATCCAGAACCTCGGGACCATCATCGGTACCGGCACCGCCGCCGGGGCCGCGGGCATCCTGCTCAGCGGCCCCGGCACCGTCAGCAATGCCGGCACGATCGCCGGGACTGGGGCCGCGGGACAGGGTGTTCATCTGGGCGCGGGCGGTAGCGTTTCGAACAGCGGGTCGATCGGCGGCGGCGCCAGCGGCATCCTGGTCACGGGCGGTGCCGCCCTCATTACCAACCGCGGCACGATCAGCGGCGACGTCGGCGTGCTGTTCACCGGTTCGGCCACCGGCACGATCGATAATCTCGGCGCGATCGTCGGCAACGGCGGCACGGCGGTGCGCTTCGCCGGCGGCACGAACGAGCTGATCATCGAGAGCGGCGGCTCGCTCTCCGGTCTGGCCGACGGCAGCGCCGGCGACAATACCCTGCTGGTCGAAGGCACCGGCACGCTCAGCAATGCCCAGGTGCTGGGCTTCGAGAACGTGGTGTTCGGGGCGAGCACAAACATCGACGCCGGCACGTCGGTCAGCAATGCGACCGTGCCGAACGGCACCGTGCTGACCAACCAGGGCACGCTCAACGGCACGCTGACGATCAGCAACGGCGGCACGCTCGCCAGCAGCGGCGTGGTCAACACCGGCTCACCCTCGACCAACAGCGGCGGCTTCTCGAACAGCGGCATGGTTAACAACACCAGCACGCTGACCAACGCCGGCTCCATGGGCAACAGCGGCACGATCACGACGACCGGCGGCACCTTCGCCAACGCCGGCACCTTCACCAACGCCTCCACCGGCGTCGTGATCGGCGATACCAGCGGCGTGACCGGCAGCGGCACGATCGTCAACAGCGGCACGATCATCGGCACGTCCTACGCCGGCGTCATCAGCTCCGGCACCGTGACCAACCTGGCCGGCGGCTATATCAAGGGCGGCACCTACGGCATCCTGGTCGGCAACGGCGGCGTGGTCACCAATGCCGGCACCATCCTCGACAACGCCATCGCCGGCGCCGGGATCGGCAGCAATGCCCTGGTCGAGAACGGCACCCCGGGCACGATCGCGGGCAACACCGGCGCGGTCTTCACCGGCACGGGCTCGACCTTGAGCAACGCCGGCACCATCATCGGCCTTGGCGGGGTCGCGGTCGACTTCCGCGGCAACGCCGACACCCTGATCCTCGACACCGGCTCGGTGCTGACCGGCAGCATCGAGGGCGGCATGGGGGCGGGCGTGATCGACCTCACCGGCCAGGGCACGATGGCGAACGCGATCGCCCATTTCGGCACAGGCAGCGGGCTCAACATCGCGACGGCCGCCGACTGGACCGCAAGCGGCGATTGGACGATCGCCCAGGTCACCAATGCCGGCACCTTGCAGCCGGGTGCATTCGGTGCCCCGCTGAGGATCAACGGCAACTTCACCCAAACCTCGACCGGCACCCTGCGCGTGGCGCTCGACGAGGCGCATCCGAGCGGCTCGGAACTGATCGTCAGCGGTACGGCGGCCTTGGCCGGTGCGGTCGCGGTCGTCTCGAACGGTGGCTTCCTGGCGGCCAAGACCTATACGATCGTCAACGCGGCCGGCGGCGTGAGCGGCCGGTTCGCCAGCGCCACCGGCACGGCGCTATTGACCCCGGCCCTGAGTTACGATGGCAACGACGCGTTCGTGACCTTGGTCCAACAAACGGTCTCCCCACCACCGCCCCCACCGCCGGGCTCGCCACCAGTGTCCCCGCCGCCACCGCCGGGCTCGCCACCGGTGTCCCCGCCGCCACCGCCGGGCTCGCCCCCCGTGTCGCCGCCACCGCCGCCGGGCTCGCCCCCCGTGTCACCGCCGGTCTCGCCACCCCCGCCACCGCCGGCGTTCGTCGAAACCGCGAACCAGCATGCCGTCGCCGTGGCGTTCGACGCGGGTCTCGCCGCGAACCCGGCCGGCTTCGCCACCGCGATCCGCGGGCTGGACCAGTTCCCGACCGCGGCCGGCGTGGCCTCGGCCCTGACCCGGCTGTCCGGCGAAAGCCATGCCAGCCTGGCCACGACGTCGCTGCAGACCGGGGTGGCCTTCACCGGGCAGCTCTCCCAGCAGGCCGCACTTGCCCGGCTGGGTGCCAGCAGCATGGCAGCGGGCGGCCGCCAGGAGCTGGCCCGGCTCGACGGCGGCACCGATGACCTCGTGGCCAACGCCGATAAGCCGTGGGGCGTGTGGACCTCGGGCTACGGCCAGGTCGGCCAGCTGTCGGGCGACGGCAACAGCCATCGCCTGGACGAGACCATCGCCGGCGGTGCCGTCGGCGCCGACTACAAGCTGACGCCGGCGCTCAGGGTCGGTGCCGGCCTCGGCTACGGCGGCACGACCTTCAGCCTGGACGACGGCGGCGGCCGGGCGCAGGTCGACCATACCGAGTTCGCCCTCTATGCCAACTACACCCAGGGGCCGGCCTATCTCGACGCGACCATGGGCGTGGGCTACGGCGACGGTACGACCCGGCGCAACGTGTCGCTGCCGGGCCGGCCGGGCCTGGCCGCGGGCCATGTCACCGACACCGAGCTGACCGGCTCGCTCGAGGCCGGCTACGGCCTGGCGCTGGGCCACGCCACCACGCTCACCCCGTTCGTCGGCTTGGCGTTGGGCACGGTCGACCAGGACGGCTTCAGCGAGACCGGGGCCGGCGTGCTCGACCTGAATGTGGCGAAGCAGTCGCAAAGCTCGGTCAAGAGCACGCTCGGCGGCCGGATCAGTACCGACCTGGCCCTGGGCAGTGCCCTCGTCACCACCGACCTATCGGTCGGCTGGGCGCACGAGTTCGCGCCGGTCAACCGTGGCACGAATGCCGCCTTCATCGGCGCGCCCGGGGCGGGCTTCCAGGTCGCCGGGGCCAAGCTGCCGGGCGACTCGGCCCGGATCGGCTTCGGGCTGGCGACCGCGGTATTCGCCAATGTCAGCGTCTATGCCCACTACGATGGCGACTTGGCCTCCGGCGCCAGCAGCAACGCCATCACGGCGGGTTTCCGCTTCACCTGGTGAGGTTGTCCGCGGCGATCGGAGGTGCATTCCAGCTTCGGTCGAGATCTGCCGCGCAGAGGCCGAAACCACTGCCAGGCTTCGGCCCGCGGCAGCAGGGCCTGAACTGGGCTCCGCCGAGGATTTCGCCGATCCCGGCTGGGGGTCGGACGACATGGACCTTGGCCATCAGGCTCTCCGTTCATGCTCGCCGAGCGATTGCGACTCTAGCGGGCCAAGCTCCTGGCCACGGCCTCGACCGGCCCGGTCCAATCGCCCGGCCTCGCCTGGCGGTAGAGCGTCACGCTCGGGTACCAGGGGCTGTCGCTGCGGCCGAGCAACCAGCGCCAATCGGGCGCGTAAGGCACCAGGATCGAGACCGGCCGGCCCATGGCGCCGCCGAGATGGGCGACGCTGGTATCGACCGTGACCACGCGCTCGATACTGTCGAGAATTGCCGCGGTGTCGCTGTAATCCTCGATCTCGGCCCCCAGATTGATGAGCGGTGCGGCGCCGAAATAGCTGCCGATCTCGGCCACGGCCGGGCCCTTCTGCAGCGACAGGAATGCCACGTCCGCGATCCGGCACAAGGGACCGAGCGCCTTCAGGCGCATAGAGCGGTTATGGTCGTTGCCGTGGGTTGGCCGGCCGGCCCAGACCAGGCCGATCCGACGAAAGCCCCTGGGCACCAGCGTATCGAGACGCTGCCGCCATTGCTTGGCCTTGGCCGCATCGGCTCTCACATAGGGCACGCGGGCCGGAATCGTGGCGAGGTCGGTGCCGAACAGGCGCGGCAGGCCCGAGAGCGGGCAATAGGCCTCGAAGGCCGAGATGTGGTCCCAATGATCGAAATATTCGGTGATGCCCGGCTGTTGGCCGACGATCTGCCGCATCTCCGGGCTACACCCCATGACGATCTGCGGACAGCGCTCGGCCACCATCGGCAGATAGCGGCAGAACTGGATCGTGTCGCCGAAGCCCTGGTCGCCGATCAGCAGCAGTTTGCCGTCCGGGATCGGCCGGCCGTCCCAGAGCGGGCCTCGATGCACGGACGGCAGCGGTTTCGGCACGCCCGGCAAATCGAACCGCCATTCATATTCGCGCCACCCCTCCTCGAACTGGCCGTCGGCCAGCAGGCATTCCGCCAGTTCGAAATGGGCCGAGGCGTTGCTGGGGTCGAGCGCCAGCGAGCGGCGCACGGCCGTGATCGCCTCGGCGATTTCCAGCCGGTCGTAGCGGACGACGCTTAGATTGTAATGAGCACCGGCATCCTCGGGAGCCAGTTCGACAGCACGGAGCGCATGAGCCATCGCCTCGTCGAGCCGGTTCTGCGTGCGGTAGAGCTCGCAGATATTGCGGTGATAGATCATCACCTCGGGCGCCAGCGCAATCGCGCGGGCCAGCCGTTCGATCGCCTCGGGAGTCCGCTTGCGCTTGAACGACACGATCGCCGCCTGATTCAGGGCGGGGTGATAGTTCGGCTTGGCCGCGATGATCTGAGCCATCAGAAGCTCGGCCTCGACGAACCGGCCGGCTTGCTCATGCGCTCCGGCGTCGGCGAGCCATTGATCGACCGTCTTCGAGACCGGCGGCGACGGTGCCGCGACGAGTTCAGCCATCGATGTCGTAACCGAGACGCAGGATATAGGGCTCCAGCAGCGGAATGACCGGCTTCAAATGCTTGAGATAGTGTCGGTAGCGATAGCGGGAGCTGTCGTAGAGCTTCTCGGTCACCTGAGCGTAGCTGGCAGTCCGGGCATAGCGCGTATTCTCGTGGAATCTGAGGCATCGCCGATCGAAGCTGGCGCCGATGAAGCTCAACATACGCCTGACCCCGGCTTCCTGATCCTCGACGATGTCCTCGTAACGGACCGCCAGGTATCTCAGCGTCATCTCGCCGCGGTAGTGCTCGACCAGATCGGCCATCAGCGCATAATGCTGCGCGATCGTCTCGAGGGCGCTCGCGCAGTGGAAGCCGTGGGTCAGCTGGTTTGAGAAGACCGACAGCACGACGTCGAGCGGGTGACGCAGCACATGGATGAGCGGCGCCTCGGGAAACATCAGCGCGATGAGGCCGAGATGCATCTCGTTCAGCGGCATCTTGTCGGTGAACCAGGAGGTATTGGGTGCGACGATGCCGAGCTGACGCACCCGTTGAAGATAGTAGTCACGCAGGTTGTCGAGCCCTTCGCGCTGATCGCCCATCCACAGATCGGCCAGCGCCTCGGGGTAGGGCAGCGGGCTGCTCAGCATGCGCGGCATCAGATTGGTGATGTCGTTGATGAAGGGCAGCTCGTCACCGGCCGAGATGCGTGGATGGGCCGACAGCGTCTGCTCGACCATAGTGGTGCCGGAGCGCGGAAAGCCCAGGATGAAGAGCGGCCGCGGCCCGGTTTCGATCGGCCCCGCGCGCGGCACGATCTTGAGTCGGTTCGCGGTGAAATAGGCCTTGAGGCGTTCGGTCAGCTGGCGCGCATGATCGCCGAGATAGCTGATGCCGCTGAGCTCGATGCCGCGCCGCTTGCCGGCCGCGAAGGCGGCGAAGGCCTCGTCGAACCGCCCGATCTTGTCGAGCAGGCGGCCCTTTTCCGAGAGCTCGTTGGGGCCGAGCCCGCCGCCTTCGCTGCGCCGTTCGATCGTTTCGAGGATGCCAAGCGCCGCATCATATTCCTTGATCCGCCCGCGCACGACGGCACGGTGCAGGAGGGTGGCGACATTCCCGGGCGCCAATTGCTCGGCCTGGTCCAGCAGCGCATCGGCCCTGGCGAAGTCTCGGTCGGTCTCCTCCATCCGCGCCCAGCCCAGCACGGTCTGCAGGATGGTCGGGTCGAGCGTCATCGATTCCTGATAGAGCTTGCGGGATTCCACCATCTTACCCTGGTTCTTCAGGCACCAGGCGAGGTTCGCGATCAGGATCGGCTGCCGCTTGCCGAGCAGATCGAGCGCCTGACGATAGTGATATTCGCCGATCTGCGGCCGGTTGGCCTCCGTCAGGATCATGCCCATCAGATTGTGGGACTGCGCGTCCGTCGGCGCGATCCGCACGGCGTTCCGGGCATGGAGCTCGGCCTCGACGAAATCGCCCTTGCCGAACAGCAGCAGCGCCAGCTCCTGCGTTGCCCAGACATTGTTCGGCTGCAGCGTCACCAGCCGTCGGACCAGCGCCTCTGCCGCCGTGCGCGGCCCGAGCACCTTCTTGATCTGGAAGAGCACGGCGAGCGCTCCGCCCTGCCCCGGCGCCAGCTCCAGCACCTCGAGGCAGAGGGTGGCCGCCTCGGCGAACGCGCCTTGGCCGTGCAGCGCGATCGCCCGATCGACCAGCGGCAGCAGATGCCGGCTCGCCTCGGTCGGCGCCAATATCGAAAGATCCTGCGCGCAGCATCGGACCGGACGCAGGCCGCTGCCGCAGGAACATAGGACCTGTTGTGGAGCATTCATGAGAGCGGTTCACGACCGGAATGGGCAGGGATAGAGCGCGGGCGGAGTTGAGTTTACCCTGTTCAACTCGCCCGTCCATGGCCAAGATCGACCGATCACGGGCGGAGTATCGAGGGATGAGCGTCGGGAATGTGCCGTTCAGCATCGTCGTTCCGACGCGTTACGGCCAGATGATCATCAATCGGAACGACATCAACCAGGCGAATGCGCTCATCAAGACCGGCCAGTCGCTCGACCATGCCGAGATCGAGCTGCTGGGCCAGGTGCTGCGCCTCTATGATGCCGATTTCGGCAAGTCGCTGAGCATCCTCGATCTCGGCGCCAATTTCGGGACCTTCTCGCTCGGTCTCGCCCCCCTTGTCGGCCCCAAGGGCGTCATCCACGCGTTCGAGCCGCAGCGCATCCTCTTCAACATGATCTGCGGCAGCGTCGCATTGAACGGGCTGACCAACGTCCACGTCCATAATCTGGCGGTCGGCGACCGCGAGGGCGCGGTCGAGATCCCGCAATTCGACTATTCGAAGCCGCTCAATTTCGGCAGCGTCGAATTCTCCGCCGAGCAGCGCGAACCCTTGAGCCAGGAGCGCGGGCATGACCCCGCCGCGGCGGAACTCGTGCCGCTCGCCACGCTCGACCGGTTCGGCTTCGAGCGCGTCCATCTGCTCAAGATCGATGTCGAAGGCATGGAGCTGGCCGTGCTCGACGGCGCCCAGGCCACGATCGGACGCTGCCGGCCGATCATCTTCGCAGAATTCATCAAGGTGGACCGCGAGGCGCTGAGGTTACGGCTGGAAGGATTCGGCTATTCGATTTTCCACACGACGATGTGCTACCTCGCCGTGCCGAACGAGCTCGCCGGGCGCGTCACCATCGGCCGGTGAGCGGCTCAATTCCCCTTGGCTTTACCGGCAGGCTTGGTCGCGCTGTCGAGCGCCGCCACGGCGGCGGCGAGCCCCGTGAGGCTGAATTCGATCGTAAGATCCCGGCCGTTCACCAGCGTCAGCTTGACCCGGCCGGTCTTGCCCGGCTTCAGCGCCTGGAGCAGCGCATCGCCGGCGGCGTTGCTGACCCAGCAGCCGCGCTCGCCGCAAAAGTCGAACGGCAGCACGAACGGCGTGCCGCCATCCGCGGCCACGCTGAGGCCAGGTTTCAGGCGAACGCCCAACGGCACGCGCACCGTCACGACATGGCCCTTGAGATCGGGATCGCGGCCGAAGGCGATGGCCATGACCGGCACGGGCTTGTCGTCCTTCGTGACGAACACATCCTGCGCCAGCTCGCATTGCGCCCGGTCCGGCTTGCCGTCGACATAGGGCTCGCGGCATCGATAGGTCCAACCGCCGAAGGTCTGCACGGTAAAGCGCGGGCCTTCCACGGCGCCAGGCGGCGTTTCCGGCGGCTCGGGGGGCGTTGCCGCAGGGCCGATAGCTGCCTGAGCCGGTCCCACGGGCTGGGCCAGGGCGAGGAGCGTCAGGCCGGCTATCGCCAGTACCGTGTTCATGAGTCTGGCCCCACTTGCAAACCTCCCCGTCTTACCACCAGGACGAGTGACTTTGCCATCAATTCGGGGCAGGCCGGTCCGACGGGGCCGATGACCACGACCGAGTCCAGTTCTGGAGCGCGTCGGCCACTTGGCGCAGCACGCTCGCCCATGGGCGGCGTGTTCCTGCGCCGCGAGCGCCTGGGGCAACGAACTAGGTGTTTTCACCAATGATAAGTGCTCTCACCTGCGGGTAAAGTTTATGCAAGAGGAATTTGGCGTACCTCAACGACAATGCTGCCTGCTCGTTTGATGTCGGTTCACCTGAATGAACAACACCATTCCTTAAAGTTCGAAGATCTTTCATTTCCTCCCAGAGAGAAATTGAAGATCCCTGACGTTTTTGTGTGGTTATATCGAAGCCGTATTCCCGAAGAACTTGAAAGAGCAGCTTGGTAAACTGGCGATTATTAATGACAAGATCTGTTATCAGTGGGCCTGTAAGCTCGTCGTGTATCATTCCGAAGGCGACAGGTTTAAGCAGTACGTTTTTCAACGTGATTTCGATGGCAGCATATGAAAACACAAGTGAAGCGGAAGGACTTATCTTTAGAAGGCGGATAGCCTCATCGAGCATTCGCTCTGCCGCGGCCGATAAATCCGGGTTCTGGCGATAATACGAAGCCATACGCGCGGCGACGAACTCCTCAACAATCTGCTCTCTATGTGTTTCGAGCACTTCCTCGACCATTCGATCGTATGCTTCTTCCCGCCACGCATCCTCGGGCGTCATACTCATTTTGATCTCCGTGCGAGAGGCGAAAACGCTTGCTGCTGCAGCGCCAACCGACTTGTCAAAATGCCGCAATCCGACGATCGCGCGCGCTTATGCCACGAACCAAACTAATGGTAATCGCGATCCGGTGTTACAAGGCAGAAGGATCTCTGTCCCGATCGTCATGACAGGGGCAATCGGGGCTCTGAACGGGACAAGGCCAATGCTCCCGCCGCACCGTGCCGCAACGATCGCATTGTGCCGCTCCGCACGGAACGAAGAACGGCGGTCCAGAGTATCCGGGACAAGGCGAAAACTGATGATATCCGCAGGCTGAGCAAAATTTTGAAACGCTGGTCATGGCTGCCTCACTCGCAAGAAGGGGTGAGGGTACGTCCATCTAGGTTAGCTTGAAGATAGCCAAAGCCCCGCCGATCGCCCTGCTTCAATCCGACTTGTCGGACCAAAACTAACTGTCGTTGGGCCCAAAACTAAGTGGCGCGCTACAAGGACGGCGTGGCAACGCGCGTGCCAATCTTGCGCGACGTCAACGGCGCGTGCTTGCAACGTTCTGCGCCAATTTGCGCTGAACGGCTCTGCGCGCGCGGCCTAACTGATTGATTTAATTGGGGAAATGCTGGCGGACCCGAGACGATTCGAACGTCCGGCCTCTGCCTTCGGAGGGCAGCGCTCTATCCAGCTGAGCTACGGGTCCAGCGGGGCGAAGCTAGCCCGAACCGGCCTATGGGCTCAACCTTTTAATTCGCGCTCCCGGCCGGTTCGGGTAATGATTCGGGCATGGGACGGTTGCGGCAGACGATCGCCCGGGATGGAAACGGAGAGTGCGTCTTGGCGAAGCTTCATTTCGATTGGATCGCGCACCATGCCGGCCTGACGCCGGACCGGCTCGCCATGGTCGATCTCGCTTCCGGGCGGCGCTTTTCCTATGCCGCGTTCGACCGGCGGATCGCGCGTCTCGCCGGGCATCTGCGCGACGGTTGCGGCATCGGCCGGGGCGACCGGGTCGCCGTGCTGGCGATGAACAGCACCGACATCTTCGAGATCCAATTCGCCTGCATGCGCCTCGGCGCCATCTTCGTGCCGCTCAATTGGCGGCTGACCGTGCCCGAGCTCGCCTTCATCATCGGCGATGTCGGCCCGCGCCTGCTGATCCACGATCCGGAGTTCGCCGAGACGGCGGCGGTGCTCGCCCAGCGCCAGGACGGGCTCGGCCTGCTCGTCCATGACGCGGCCGGCTATGAGGCGGCGCTGGCGGCGGCCGTGCCGCTCGCCGGGTTCGAGCGGATGGACCATGACGACATCGTCACCATCATGTACACCTCGGGCACGACCGGGCGGCCCAAGGGCGCCATGATCACCTACGGCATGCATTTCTGGAACGCGGTCAACCTCAACATCGTCGGGCTGACCGCGGCCTCGACCACCCTCACCTTCATGCCGCTCTTCCATATCGCGGCACTCAACAATTTCTCCAACCCGGCCTTCCATGTCGGCGGCGCGGTCGTGGTCATGCGCAGCTTCGACCCGGCGCTGGTGCTGAGGGTGATCAGCGACCCGGACCGCGCCGTCACCCATTTCCTGGGGGCGCCCGCGACTTATCTCTTCATGTCGCAGCAGCCGGAATTCGCCGATGCCGATTTCAGCCGGCTCGAGGTCGCGGGCGTCGGCGCCGCCCCCATGCCGCTGTCGCTGCTGGAGACCTGGCAGCGCCGGGGCGTCACCATCCAGCAAGGCTACGGCATGACCGAGACCGGCCCGTCGGTGCTGTTCCTGCCCAAGCACGAGGCGGCGCGCAAGAGCGGCTCGTCGGGCAAGCCCCTGCTCTATTGCGAGATGCGCATCACGCGCGAGGACGGCACCGAGGCCGCAGCCGAGGAGGTCGGCGAGATCTGGGTCAAGGGGCCGAGCATCACCCCCGGCTACTGGAACCGGCCGGATGTGAACGAAGCGGTCTTCCAGGATGGCTGGTTCAAGACCGGCGATCTGGCGCGGCGCGACGGCGAGGGCTTCTACTACATCGTCGATCGCTGCAAGGACATGTACATATCGGGCGGCGAGAACGTCTATCCGGCCGAGATCGAGAATGTGCTCTATCAGATCGCGGCGGTCGGCGAGGCGGCGGTGATCGGCGTCGCCGACGAGCGCTGGGGCGAGGTCGGGCACGCCATCGTCGCGGTCCGCGCCGGCCATGCGCTCGACGAGGCGGCGATCCTCTCGCATTGCCGGGAGAACCTCGCCGGCTTCAAGATCCCGCGCGCGATCCGCTTCGTGGACGCGCTGCCGCGCAACGCCACCGGCAAGGTCCATAAGCCGACCCTGCGGGAGCGGTTCGGGAAGATGTAGCGGTTTGCCGGAAGCTCAGGCGGCGACGAACTCGATCGCGACGCCGGTCGCCATGTCGGGCGGCACGATGATCGACAGCCGGCCATGCTGCTCGTGCTCGACCTGCCAGCGGGTCAGGTGGTCTGCCGTGCGGTCGAGATCCTCCGACAGCAGGGTCATCAGCACGATCGCCGGGGCCGGGGGGATCTCGTCCTCGCTGAGGTCGGGCTGCAGGGCCGAGAGATCGTCGCGGGTCGCGAGCACCAGCGCGTGCCGGCCGGCATGAAGGGTCAGCACATTGTCGGTGCGGGTGACGTTGTGCGCGCCGAACAGCCGGTCATAGGCGTGGTTGAGCGCCGGCGGATCCTCGGCGACGATGGTGATGCCCTTGAGCCCGACGGCGCCGTTGGCATGCTTCAGCCAGGCGGGTTGGCGGATGATGCCCGGCGTCAGATGCTGGCAGACGAAGCTCGGGATCGCCGGTGTCGCGGCCTCCGGCAGATGCACCAGCTTGAAGCGGGCCACGACCGATTCCTGCGGCAGCTCCATCTGTCTTCCGAGCTCGCGCGGCTCCGAGGGCTCCAGCCCCGCCGCCTTGAGCGAGGCGGCGGAGGCGACGCTGTCGGCGCTCGCCCACGCGACGCCCATCAGCCCCTGGCGCCGTTCGAGGAAGCTTTCCAGATTGTTGGTGAATTCGCGCGCATCGGCGATGCCGATCAGCTCGACGAAATCGCGCTCGAACATGATGCAGGCATTGGCCGTGCCCCAGCCGATATGGCGGCCGCGCGGCGTCAGCGTGAAGCCCAGCCGCTCCCAGGCGAGGCTCGCCTGATCGAGGTCGCGCACGCCGACGAGAACATGATCGATGCCGCTGATGCCATGGGGCATTCTGACTACTCCACCACCGCATCCAGAAGCGGCGGCTGCTTGCCGTAGGTCCGGAACTTCTCGATCACGCGCGCCATCTCGTCATCGTCGAGAATGACCGGCGCGCCGATCTGGCGGGCGCGCCAATACATCTCGGCCAGCGCCTCGATCTCGACGGCGAGCTTGAGCGCACGATCGAAATCATGGCCGAGCGCGATCATGCCGTGATTGGCGAGCAGGCAGGCGCGCCGCCCGCTGAGCGCCGCCACCGCATGGGCCGACAATTCCGCCGTGCCGAAGGTGGCGTAGGGCGCGCAACGAATGTCGGCGCCGCCGGCGACCGCGACCATGTAGTGAAAGGCCGGAATGCCCTCGCGCAGGCAGGCGAGGCTGGTGGCGAAGGGCGCGTGGGCGTGGAGCACGACCGCGACCTCCGGCCGCTCCAGCAGGATGTCGCGATGGAAGCGCCATTCCGAGGACGGCAGCCTTCTGCCGGTGGGCGTGCCGTCCATGGCGACGAAGACGATGTCGTCCGGCTCCAGCCGGTCGTAATCCATGCCGGTCGGCGTCACCAGCAGCCCGCCCTCGACCCGGTGGCTGAGATTGCCCGTGGTATTCTTGGTGAGGCCGGTCTCGGTCAGCCGCCGCGCGCAATGGATGAGGTTGCGGCGGAGATTGACGGAATCCCGGAGCGAGCGGTCAATCTCCGGCATGAGCCATCCGGTGTTCCGGGAATAGGCCCAAGAGCCCGTCGCGCGAGGCGGCGGCGACGCCGCGCTCGGTGATGAGGCCGGTGATGAGACGCGCCGGCGTCACGTCGAAACCGTAATTGGCCGCAGGGCTGCCGTCGGGAGTCACCTGGATCGTCACTATTCGTCCGTCGCCGGCGCGGCCGGTAAGATGCGTCACCTCCGCCCCGTCGCGCTGCTCGATCGGGATCTCCTTCACCCCGTCATCGAGCTGCCAATCGATCGTCGGCGACGGCAGCGCCACATAGAAGGGCACGCCATTATCGTGCGCCGCCAGCGCCTTCAAATAGGTCCCGATCTTGTTGGCGACATCGCCCGACGCGGTCGTGCGGTCGGTGCCGACGATGGCGAGATCGACCATGCCGTGCTGCATCAGATGGCCGCCGACATTGTCGGCGATGACCGTATGGGGCACGCCGTGCCGGCCCAACTCCCAGGCGGTCAGGCTGGCGCCCTGGTTGCGCGGCCGCGTCTCATCGACCCAGACATGGACGGGAATGCCGGCATCGTGCGCGGCATAGATCGGCGCCGTGGCCGTGCCGATATCGACGGTGGCGAGCCAGCCGGCATTGCAATGGGTCAGGATCTGGACCGGCTTGTCGCCCTGCCGGCGCTGCTTGACCAACGCCAGCCCGTGCTGGCCGATGGCGCGGTTGATCGCGACATCCTCGTCGCAGATGGCGGCGGCGAGACGCCAGGCGACCGGCACCCGATCGACCGGGGCGTGCCGCCCGATCTCGCGCCGGGCCCGCTCCAGCGCCCAGCGCAGATTGATCGCGGTCGGCCGCGTCGCCGCCAGCACGCGATAGGCATGCTCGAGCGAGCTGTCGGACGGATCGGCCTTGATCGCGAGCGCCATGCCGTAGGCGGCGGTGGCGCCGATGAGCGGCGCACCGCGCACCAGCATGGCGCGGATCGCATGCGCCGCGTCGTCGAGCGACTTCAACTCGACCGTGACGAATTCATGCGGCAGCCTTGTCTGGTCGATGATCTTCACGGCGCCGTGGCCGCTCGGCCAGATCGTCCGCATCGGAGTGCCGTCGACGCGCATCGTCCCGCCCTCCCTTCCTGGAACTATGACTATAGGTGAGACGCGCTAGCCGCGCGACAAGAGCCTGCCGGCGACCGCGTCGAGTCGCTTCAGCACGGCCGGATCGCGCGCCTCGGGTGCCGTGATCATCGCATGCTCGAGCGCCGTCTGGCAGCCGGCATGGCAAGGGCCGTCATGGGTGCCGAGCTTGGGCACCACCGACTTGACTAGGTTACGCGCCTTGTCGGCATTGCCGAGCAGGACGCGGACGACGAGCTCGACCGTGACATCGTCATGGCCCGGATGCCAGCAATCGTAATCCGTCACCATGGCGACGGTCGCGTAGCAGATCTCGGCCTCGCGGGCGAGCTTGGCCTCCGGCATGTTGGTCATGCCGATGACGGCGCAGCCCCAGCTGCGGTAGAGCTCGCTTTCGGCGAAGGTGGAGAATTGCGGGCCCTCCATCACCAGATAGGTGCCGCCCCGCTGCATCTCGAGCCCGATCTCGGCCCCCGCCGCCATGAGCGCATCGCCCAGGCGCGGGCAGACCGGATGCGCCATCGAGACATGGGCGACGCAGCCGGTGCCGAAGAAGCTCTTCTCGCGGGCGAAGGTCCGGTCGATGAACTGGTCGATGACGACGAAGCTGCCGGGCGCATAGCGCTCCTGCAGGCCGCCCACCGCCGACAGCGACAGAATGTCGGTGACGCCGCTGCGCTTCAGCGCATCGATATTGGCGCGGTAATTGATCTCGGTCGGCGAGATTTTGTGACCGCGCCCGTGCCGGGGCAGGAAGACGACATCGACGCCGCCCAGCCGCCCGAAGCACAGCTCGTCCGAAGGAGTGCCGAACGGCGACTCGACCGAGCGCCATTCGACATCCACGAGCCCATCGATCTGATACAGGCCACTACCGCCCAAGATACCGATACGCGGCCTACTCATGCTCTAAACCTCAGTACTTCAGTGTTCGACGTCGGACCAGATTTTCCGTTTGACGATATAGAGCACGACGGTGGTCACGACCAGGAAGATCACGACCTTCCAGCCGATCTGCTTGCGCTGGTCCGCCTCCGGCTCGGACGCCCATTCGAGGAAGGTGGCGACATCGTACGCCTCGTCCTTGAGCGTGTTCGGCGCGCCGTCGGCGAAGGTCACCGCGCCGTCGGTCAAGGGCTGCGGCATGGCGATCTGATGGCCCTTGAAGTATTTGTTGTAATTCAGGTTTTCGCCAAGTTTCACGCCCGCCGGCGCATCCCCGTAGCCTTGCATCAGCGAGTAGAGGTAGTCCGCCCCGCCCTCGCGGGCCTTCACGATGAGCGCCAGGTCCGGCGGCAGAGCGCCGTTGTTGGACAGGCGCGCGACGATGTCGTTCGGGAACGGCCGCACGAATTTGTCATAGGGCCGGGCCGGCCGTTCCGCCGGCTTGCCGGTATCGTCCGAGATCTCGGTGACGTTGGATTGGGCGGCGAAGGCCTTCACCTCGTCGTCATTGTAGCCGAGCTCCGACAGGTTGCGGTAGCTGAGCTCGTATAGGCCATGGCAGTTGGAGCAGACCTCCTTGTAGATCTGCAACCCGCGCTGGGCAGCGGCGCGGTCGAGGGTCCCGAACGGGCCTTCGAAGCTGAAATGACCTTGGAGCAGAGGCGTCTCGTCCTCGGCTAGGGCCGGAACCGAGACGAGCGGCAGGGCGGCCAGCGCCGCCGCCAGGAACAAGCGACGGATCATCACGGCTTCTCCATCCGGGCGCCGGCCACGGCCGGGGCACCCCCATTCTTAAGGACCGCTTGGGCGATGCTGGTCGGCAGCGGCAAGGTCCGCTCGAACTTGCCCAGGATCGGCAGGATGATCAGGAAGTGGAGGAAGTACCAGGCGGTCGCGGCGCGGCCGAGGATGATGTACACGCCTTCCGGCGGGTGCGCGCCGCACACGCCGAGCACGGCGCAATCGATCAGCAGCAGCACGAAGAAGATCCGGAAGGTCGGCCGGAACCGCCCGCTGCGCACCGGCGAGGTATCGAGCCAGGGCAGGAAGAAATGCAGGAGGATCGAGCCGAACATGGCGAGCACGCCGGCGAGCTTGGCCGGAATGAACAGAATGTCCGGCACCGAGCGCAGGATCGCGTAGAACGGCAGGAAGTACCATTCCGGCACGATCTCGGCCGGCGTCGCCAGCGGGTTGGCCGGAATGTAGTTGTCCGGCTCGCCGAAGAAGTTCGGCGCGAAGAACACGAACCCGGCGAATACCGTCAGGAACGCGAACATGAAGAAGACGTCTTTGATCGTGTGATAGGGGTGGAACGGGATCGCGTCCTGCGGCCCCTTCTTGTCGATGCCGAGCGGATTGTTCGACCCGTGCTGATGCAGTGCTACCAGATGCAGCGCGACGACGGCGCAGAGCACGAAGGGCAGCAGATAATGCAGCGAGAAGAAGCGGTTGAGCGTCGGATTGTCGACCGAGAAGCCGCCCCAGAGCAGCGTCACGATCCAATGACCGACCAGCGGCAGCGCCGAGAACAAATTGGTGATGACCGTCGCCCCCCAATAGCTCATCTGGCCCCAGGGCAGCACATAGCCCATGAACGCCGTCGCCATCATCAGCAGCAGGATGACGATGCCGAGCATCCACAGCAGCTCGCGCGGCGCCTTGTAGGAGCCGTAATAAAGGCCGCGGAAGATGTGGATATAGACGACGATGAAGAAGAACGACGCGCCGTTCATATGGATGTAGCGCAGCATCCAGCCGTAATTCACGTCGCGCATGATGCGTTCGACGCTGCCGAAGGCGAGCTCGGAATTCGGCGTGTAATTCATCGCCAGGAAGATGCCGGTGGCGATCATGATCACCAGCATGACGCCGGCGAGCGAACCGAAATTCCACAGATAGGTGATGTTGCGCGGTGTCGGATAGTCCTGCAGCTCGTGCTTCGCGAAGGTGAAGACGGGCAGGCGGTGATCGATCCAGCGGACCAGCTTGTTCTGGAAGGCGGGAGAGCTATGCGATGCAGGTGCGGCCATAGTCAGATGCCCCCTCAGCCGATCTTGACGAGCGTGTCGCTGGTGAAGGCATAGGCCGGCACCTCGAGATTCAGCGGCGCCGGACCTTTGCGGATGCGGCCCGAGCTGTCGTATTGCGAGCCGTGGCACGGACAGAACCAGCCATCGAACTCGCCGCGCGGATCCGTCGGCTTCTGGCCGAGCGGGATGCAGCCAAGATGGGTGCAAACGCCGACGACGATGAGCCATTCGGTCTTCTTCACCCGAGCGGAATCAGGCTGGGGATCGCGCAGATCGGCGACGTTCACATCCTCAGCCTCCTTGATCTCCTTCTCGGTCCGATGCCGGATGAAGACCGGGTGGCCGCGCCACTTCACGGTGATGCTCTGACCAACGGCGACCGGCTTCAGATCGACCTCGATGCTGGAAAGGGCGAGCGTGTCGGCCGCCGGATTCATGCTCTGAATGAAAGGCCACGCCGTCGCGCCGAGCCCGACCACACCCAATGCCGTTCCCGTGAGCGTCAGGAAATCACGCCGCGTCTGTCCGTCGTCGGGATGACCCGCCGCGTGCGGTTTCGTCGTATCCACCATTAAGCTTCTCCCCAGGTCAATCGACCAAGCTGGGCCCCTTGGGCACGCAGCGCGTCGCGCCCTGAAAGACCGCCTTATGGCGCAGCGTCGCATTGTCAGCGTCGGCGCCTACCGAAAGCGGCTGGCACCCTAGCGGAAAATTTGAGGCAGAAAAAGTCGCCGTGGGACTGTTTGCGCGACCGCGAGGCCGCCGTCAACCCATTGGTAGAACAAACATGAAAATCGCCACGAAATGAGTAGCGATTCCAACCAGCACGAAGCCGTGCCAGGTTGTCTTGCCCCAACTCCAGCGCCTGCCGAGGGCGTGGAAGATGGTGCCGACGCTGAAGGCGAGTCCGCCCGCCAGCATGAGTGCCAGGACCATCGGCTCGAAGCTCGCCACCACGCCGCCGAGCCCGGCCAGCACCATCCAGCCCATGGCCAGGTAGAGCAGGAGGAACCAGCCGTCGTAGCGCAGGCCGAGCGCCACCTTGAGCACGCTGCCGACGATCGCCACCGTCCAGATCGGCGGCAGCAGCCAGGCGATCCGCCCGCCTTCGTTGCCGAGCGAGAACGGCGTGTAGGTGCCGGCGATCAGGAGGAAGATCGCGATATGGTCGGCCAGGCGCCACAGGCTGCGCGGCCGGTCGTGGAACCAGATATTGTAGACGAGCGAGCACACGGCGGAGGCGATCAGGGTCAGGCCGTAGATGACCGCGCCCGCGGCCATGCTCGCCGTGGCGTCGAAGCTGCGCCAGATCAGCAGGCAGAGCGCCACGGCGCAGAATCCGACGGTGACGGCGAGCACGACGCCGTCCGCGATGAACGGCCAGGATCGGGGCTCATAGCTTTCGGATGAGGTGATGATGACCCGTCTCCTAAAGAAAGCTGTAAGGATCGACATCGATCTGGATACGCACGCTCGACGGCATGCGCAGCCCGCCCAGCCATTGCCGCAGCAGGGCCTGAATATTCACCTGCCGCTCGGTCTTCAGCAAGAAGCGTCGGCGATGCCGGCCGCGCAGCACCGCGAGCGGCGCCGGGGCCGGCCCGAGGACGGTGGCACCGCGCAGATGGGGAGCGGCGCGCGCGACCGCCGCCGCGGCGAACTCGGCCGTCTCCAGATCCGGCCCGGACACGATGAGGGCGGCGAGCCGGCCATAGGGCGGCCAGCCATGATCGCGCCTGCTCTCGGCTTCGAGCGCCAGGAAGCGGTCGCGCTCGCCCGAGACCAGGGCCTGCATCACCGCATGCTCGGGATCGAAGGTCTGCAGCAGCACACGGCCCGGCCGCTCGGCCCGGCCGGCGCGACCGGAAACCTGATGCAGCAGCTGGTAGGTGCGCTCGGCCGCGCGCAGATCGCCGCCATTGAGGCCGAGATCGGCATCGACCACGCCGACCAGTGTCAGCATCGGGAAATGATGGCCCTTCGCCATGATCTGCGTGCCGATGAGCAGATCGAGCTCGTGATCCTGCACCTGCTGGACCAGCTCGGCCACGGCATTGGGGCCGACCAGCGTGTCGCTGGCCATGACGGCGCTGCGCGCCGTGGGGAACGCTTCCTTGATCTCCTCGGCCACCCGCTCGACGCCGGGACCGCAGGGCGCGAAGGAATGCTTCTCGCCGCAGGCCGGGCATTCCTCCGGCGATTTCTCGGTATGGCCGCAATGATGGCAGACCAGCCGCGCCATGAAGCGATGCTCGACCAGCCAGGCGGTGCAGTTCGGGCATTGCAGGCGATGGCCGCATTGCCGGCACAGCGTCAGCGGCGCATAGCCACGACGATTGAGGAACAGCATCGCCTGCTCCCCGGCATCGATCGTCTCCTGGAGCGCCGTCAGCAGCGTGGGCGCCAGGAAACGCTGACGCGCCGGCTTGTCGCGCCGGAGATCGATCAGCTCGATCTTAGGCAGCGAGGCGCCGCCATGGCGGTCGGGCAGGACGATGCGCGTGTAGCGCCCGCGCTCGGCATTGACCAGGCTCTCCAGCGACGGCGTCGCCGAGGCCAGCACGATCGGCACCTTGGCGAGCGAAGCCCGCACCACCGCCATGTCGCGGGCGTGATAGACGACACCCTCCTCCTGCTTATAGGCGTTGTCATGCTCCTCATCGACGACTATGAGGCCGAGCTCGCTGAACGGCAGGAACAGGGCGGAGCGCGCGCCGACGACGATGCGCGCCCTGCCCTCCGCCACGTCGCGCCACAGCGCCTTGCGCTCGGTCGAGCCGACGTCCGAATGCCAGGCAGCGGCAGGCGCCCCGAATTGCTGCTCGAACCGGCGATGCCACTGGGCGCCGAGCGCGATCTCGGGCAGCAGCACCAGGACCTGCTTGCCGGCCTTGAGCGCCGCCGCGATCGCCTTGAAATAGACCTCGGTCTTGCCCGAACCGGTGACGCCGTCGAGCAGGAAGGGCTCGAACCGGCCCGAGCCCACGGCTTGCGAGATGCGCTCGGCCGCCTCGGCCTGGGCCGGCGACAAGGTCGGGAAAGGCAGCCGCCAGTCCGGGACCGGGCGCGGCCGGCGCGCCGGCAGCTTGACCTCGACCAGCAGCCCCGCATCGGCCATGCCGCGCACGACGCCGGGGCTGCAACCGGCCTCCAGCGCCAACGCCGTGGCCGGGCGCGGCATGCCGTCATCGAGCACCTGGAGCACGCGCCGCCGCGCCGTCGTCATGCGCGGCTCGATCTCGGGCAATGCAGGCGCCGGCGCGAATCCGGTCCGGCCTTCGGGCGGAACGAGCGCCTCTGACGGGCCGATCGCCATGCGCAGCACGGCACCGGGCGGCGACACGGTGTAGGCGGCGATCCATTCGACGAAACGGCGCAGCTCCGCACTCATCGGCGGCACCGGAAACACGGCGGCGATCGGCTTCAGCCGCTTGGGATCGATCGCGTCCGGCGTCTCGGCCGCATCCCAGACGACGGCGACCATGGTGCGGCTGCCGAGTGGGGCCGCGACGAAGCTGCCGGGCTCGACCGCCACCGTTTCTGGAACGGAATAATCATAGGCGCCGTCGAGCGGCAGCGGCAGCAGCACGCGGGCGCGGCGAGGCGCCGGGTCGGGATCGCGCGGCGCTTCGGACGCGGCGAAACTGGTGCTGGAAGCAGGCATGGGCTACAGTCTTAACCTGAAACGGGCCGGCGCGCGACCGGCGAAACTCTTTGGACCGATCATGAAGTTCTTTATCGATACCGCCGATATTGCCGAAATCCGCGACCTGGCCGCCACCGGGCTGGTCGATGGCGTCACCACCAACCCGTCGCTCGTCGCCAAGACCGGGCGCAATTTTGTCGCCACGATCGCCGAGATCTGCGAGATCGTGTTCGGCCCGGTCAGCGCCGAGGTCGCCGCAACCGACCATGCGACCCAGCTCGCCGAGGGCCGGCGCCTGGCCAAGATCGCGCACAACGTCACGGTCAAGGTGCCGCTGACACCGGACGGGCTCAAGACGTGCCGCGCGCTGCGCGACGAAGGCACCATGGTCAATGTCACGCTTTGCTTCTCGGCGGCCCAGGCGCTGCTCGCGGCCAAGGCCGGTGCTACCTTCGTCTCGCCCTTCGTCGGCCGGCTCGACGATATCGGCCAGAACGGCATGGATCTCATCGGCGAGATCGTCGGGATCTATCGGCAGTACCCGGCGATCAAGACCGAGGTGCTGGTCGCCTCGGTCCGCAGCCCGGCCCATGTCGTCGCCGCGGCCAAGCTCGGCGCCCATGTCGGCACGCTGCCGCCCGCCGTCCTGCGCCAGATGTTCCAGCATCCGCTGACCGACAAGGGGCTCGCCACCTTCGTCGCGGATTGGCAGAAGACCGGCCAATCGATCCTGGGCGCGCCCGACAAGGCGGCCGAGTAGCGGCGGAGGAGGCGCATGGTCGATCCCAAACCGACCAAGAACGCGGCGGAGCAGCTGTCCGAGGAGGAGGTCTCCGCCTTTCTCGTCCGTCATCCGAATTTCCTGGCCGAGCATTCGGAGCTGCTGGGGCTCCTGACGCCGCCCTCGCACCGGCAGGGCGACAATGTCGTCGACATGCAGCATTTCATGCTGAACCGGCTGCAGGCCGATCTCCAGCGCGTCACCGGCCAGCAACGCGACCTGATCTCGACCAGCCGGTCGAACCTGTCGAGCCAGCAGCGCGTCCATGGCGCGGTGCTGGCGCTGATCGCGGCGACCAGCTTCGAGCAGCTCATCCAGGCGGTGACGACCGATCTTTCGGTGCTGCTCGATGTCGATGTCGTGACCTTGTGCATCGAATCGAGCGATCGCTTCGCCCGGCCGCCGATGGTCGGCATCCAGCTTCTGTCGCCGGGCGAGGTCGACACTCTGCTAGGCCGCGACCGCGACGTGCTGCTGGAGGATGAGGTGGCGGGCGATCCCGCCATCTTCGGCAGCGGCGCCGGCCTCGTCCATTCCGAGGCGCTGCTGCGCCTTGCGGTCGCCAACGCGCCGCCCGGCATGCTGGCCCTGGGCTCGCGCCGGCTCGGCAAGTTCAAGGCCGGCCAGGGCACGGAGCTGCTGAGCTTCCTCGCGCGGACGCTGGAGATCACCATCTCGCAGTGGCTCGCCCCCTGACCGTCAAGCGTCCCGACCCGATCCCCCTCGCCCGCTACGCGGCCACGCCCGATCTGGTCCAGGCGATCGAGGGCTGGATCGAGCAGTTGACCGCGGAGCGGCGCGCCTCGGCGCACACGGTGGCGGCCTATGGGCGGGACCTCGCCCTCTTCCTCGATTTCCTGCGCGATCATCTGGGCGGGCTGCCGAGCATCGACGCGCTGGCCAAGCTGGAGCCGCGCGATTTCCGGGCGTTCCTGGCGAAGCGCGCGGCCGAGGATCTGGCCAAGACCTCGCAAGCGCGCGGCCTTTCGGTGCTGCGCGGCTTCTTCCGTTTCCTCGAACGGCGCGGCCATCTGAAGAGCACCGCGCTCGCCCTGCTGCGCGGCCCGCGCCTGCCGCGCTCGGTGCCGAAGCCACTGTCGGTCGGCGACGCGGCCGAGGCGCTCGACACCATCGATCTCGTCCAGCAGCCCGAGGCCGAACCCTGGATCGCCGCGCGCGACACGGCGATCCTGACGCTGCTCTATGGCTGCGGGTTGCGGCTGAGCGAGGCGCTCGACTTGACCGCCGCCCAGGCGCCGCGCGCTGGCATGAGCACGCTGCTCGTTACCGGCAAGGGCAACAAGCAGCGCGTGGTGCCGCTCTTGCCGGCCGTCATCGAAGCGGTCGAGGACTATCGCGCCGCCTGCCCTTATGTGCTCGGCCCCGCGGAGCCGCTGTTCCGCGGCACGCGCGGCGGTCCGCTCAATCCGCGGCTGGTGCAGCGGCTGATGGAGCAGCTCCGCATCCGCCTCGGCCTCGCCGACACGGCGACGCCGCACGCGCTCCGCCACAGCTTCGCCACCCATCTCCTCGCCGGCGGCGGCGACCTGCGCGCAATCCAGGAACTGCTCGGCCACGCCTCGCTCTCGACGACGCAGCGCTATACGGAGATCGATGCGACCAAGCTGATGGAGATCTACGACCGGGCGCATCCGCGGGCGGGCCGGCGTTGAGATGACAGAGGCCGATTTCGAACTCGTGGAGCCGGTCATCGACGGGCCGCTTGTGCTGCACTTGATCGCCGAGCAGTTTCCGCATTGGACCGACCTGCCCGTCCATCCGGTTGCGAACAGCGGCTGGGACAACAGGACCTTTCACCTCGGCAACGAAATGTTGGTGCGCCTGCCGAGCCGGGCCTGTTACGCGGCCCAGGTAGAGAAAGAACAACGTTGGCTGCCTGAACTGGCGCCCCTGCTTCCCCTTTCGATACCAGTGCCGTTGGCGATGGGCGAGCCTGGAGCGAGCTATCCGTGGCGATGGTCGGTCTATAGATGGCTCCCAGGAGAGACCGCCGCTCCGGAACGCATCGACGATATGTCCGGGTTTGCGAGGGATCTCGGTGCGTTCCTGCTCGCCCTGCAGCATATCGATCCCGCGGAAGGACCGTCGCCCGGTCCGGACAATTTTTATCGCGGCGGCCCGCTGGCGACCTATGACGGCGAGACGCGGCAAGCCATCGCCTCCTTGAAGGGCAGAATCGATACCGGCGCGGCGGTGGAAGTCTGGGAAGAGGCGCTGCGCGCGGATTGCCAGGGCACACCGGTATGGTTTCATGGCGACGTCAGCGCCGGAAACCTGCTGGTGAACAGGGGCCGGCTGAGCGCCGTCATCGATTTCGGAGCGCTCGGCGTGGGCGATCCCGCCTGCGACCTCTCAATTGCATGGACGCTATTCACGAATGAAAGCCGGGACGCGTTTCGGGCAAGCCTGGGACCGGACCCGGCCACATGGTCGCGCGGTCGGGCCTGGGCGCTATGGAAGGCACTCATTGTCGCCGCCGGCCTCACCCAGACAAATGCGGTTGAAGCGGCAAAGCCGTGGAGGATCATCGAAGAAGTGCTTGCGAGCAAAGGCACCATCTAAGCGCGATCTGCATGAGGCTCGCCCACGGGTGGGGAACGGGCGGCAGCCATCGACATTGGATTGGCCGTCTTGCACGCACGGATCGCGGGCTTGGTGTCGGCGGTCGCGTCTTGGTATCCGCGTCGACTCAGACTGTCGTCGCCAGTTCCAAGCGCCGTTCAATCCGATCAAGGCGCTGCTCAATACGGTCGATCCGCACCGATTGGCCGGAAAAATCACCGTGAATATGGGCAATTTGCGAATGCAGGGACGAAATCTGGCCTTCGAGCGAAGTAACCCGACGCTTTAGATCGCCGACTTCGTCGATGACGCGGTCCATCTTTTCGTCGAGACGGCGCAGATAACCTAAAATCAGGTTCTCTGGAACGTCACTCATCGTGCAGGTCAGCTCCAGGCAGCAACCAACGCCGCCCTCATCTTTCGGAATTTACAGCATCCGTCAAAGAGCCGCTATCGATGATTTACCGCTCTATCGAAGGCCGCATCGAGGGGCGCCCGGTACCGCTGGGTGATCGGTGAGCGGCCGCCGGCTGGTCCGGCAGCCGCTCATCGAGCCTCAAATATTCAGCGTCCGCCCGTCGACGGCGAGCGCCGCTTCCCGCATCGCCTCGCTCACCGTCGGGTGGGCGTGGCAGGTGCGGGCGATGTCTTCGGACGAGGCGCCGTATTCCATCGCCAGCGTCGCCTCGGCGATCATGGTGCCGGCCTCGGCGCCGATGATGTGGACGCCCAGGACCTGGTCGGTCTTGGCGTCGGCGATGATCTTGACGAAGCCGTCGGTCTCCGCGTTGGTGCGGGCGCGGGCATTGGCGGTGAAGGGGAACTTGCCGACCTTGTACTCGATGCCGGCGGCCTTCACTTCCTCTTCCGTGCGCCCGACCGAGGCGACCTCGGGATGGGTGTAGATGATCGCCGGGATCGCGTCGTAATTGACGTGCGACTTCTGGCCGACGATGTGCTCGACCACGACCACGCCCTCTTCCTCGGCCTTGTGCGCCAGCATCGGACCGGCGATCACGTCGCCGATGGCGTAGATGCCGGGCACGTTGGTCTGGAAATGCCCGTCGACATGGACCCGCTTGCGCTCGTCGAGCGCGACGCCGGCTTCGGCCAGGCCCAGCCCTTCGGTGAAAGGCCGGCGGCCGATCGCGACCAGCACGACATCGGCCTTGAGCTCCTCGGTAGCGCCGCCGGCGGCGGGCTCCAGCGTCAGGGTGACGCCGTCCGGACCCTGCTTGGCGGCCGTGACCTTGGTCGAGAGCTTGAAGGCGAAGCCCTGGCGCTGCAGTAGGCGCTGCAGTTGCTTGCCGGTCTCGCTATCCATGGTCGGGGTGATGCGGTCGAGGAACTCGACCACCGTCACCGCGGCGCCGAGACGGCGCCAGACCGAGCCCAGCTCGAGCCCGATATAGCCGCCGCCGATGACGACGAAATGCTTCGGCACGGAGGCGAGCGACAAGGCACCGGTCGAGCTGACGATGGTCTTCTCGTCGACATCGACGCCGGGCAGCGGAATCACTTCCGAGCCGGTGGCGATGATGATGTTCTTGGTCGCGAGCTCCTGGGCGCCGCCGCCCGAGAGATCGACATGGACCTGGCCCGGCGCGGTGATCCGGCCAGCGCCCTTGATCCAGGTGACCTTGTTCTTGTTGAACAGGAACTCGACGCCCTTGGTCAGGTCGAGCACGACCTTGTCCTTGCGCGCGAGCATGGTCGGCAGGTCGAGCTCGACCGAGCCGACCTTGACGCCGTGGGCTGCGAGCGCGTGCGCCGTCTCCTCGAACTTCTCGGAGGATTGCAGCATCGCCTTGGATGGGATGCAGCCGATATTGAGGCAGGTGCCGCCCAGGCGCTCGCTCTTCTCGATGCAGGCGACCTTGAGGCCGAGCTGGCCGGCGCGGATCGCCGCGACATAGCCGCCCGGACCGCCGCCGATGATGACGAGATCGAAACTGTCAGTCATGGAAATATCCGATCAGAGATCGATGAGCAGGCGCTGCGGATCCTCGATGTTCTCCTTGACCCGCACCAGGAAGGTCACGGCCTCGCGGCCGTCGATGATGCGGTGGTCGTAGGAGAGGGCCAGATACATCATCGGCCGGATCTCGATCTTGTCGCCCACGACCATCGGCCGCTTCTGGGTCTTGTGCATGCCCAGGATCGCCGATTGCGGCGGGTTCAGGATCGGGGTCGACATCAGCGAGCCGTAGACGCCGCCGTTCGAGATGGTGAAAGTGCCGCCGGTCAGCTCCTCGAGCGAGAGCTTGCCGTCGCGGGCCTTGCGGCCATAGGCGCCGATCGTCTTCTCGATCTCGGCGAAGCCCATGAGATCGGCATCGCGCACGACCGGAACGACCAGGCCGGTCTCGGTGCCGACGGCGACGCCGATATCGTAGAAATTATGATAGACGAGCTCGTCGCCCTCGATCGAGGCATTGACCATCGGCAGCTCCTTGAGCGCCGAGATGCAGGCCTTGACGAAGAAGGACATGAAGCCCAGGCGCACGCCGTGGCGCTTCTCGAACGCGTCCTTGTAGGATTCGCGCAGCGCCAGGATCGCCGTCATGTCCACCTCGTTGAAGGTGGTGAGCATGGCGGCGGTGTTCTGCGCTTCCTTGAGGCGCTCGGCGATGCGCTTGCGGAGCCGGCTCATCCGCACCCGCTCCTCGCGCGGGCCGGCGGCGGCGCGGGGCGGCGGCGCGGCCGGGGCCGGGGCCGAAGCGGGCACGGCCAGGGCCTGGAGCACGTCGCCCTTGGTGATGCGGCCATCCTTGCCGGTCGCCGCGATCGAGGCCGGATCGAGCTTGTTCTCCTCGACCAGCTTCTTGGCCGCGGGGCCTGAGCGGTCGAGCGCGTTCGGTGCCGGGGATGCGGCGGCCGGAGCCGACGCCGGGGCGGCAGCAGGCGCTGCCGGAGCAGCGGGCGCCGCAGGCTTGGCCGCCGGTGCCGCGGCGGCCGGCTGGGCGCCGGCGGCGTCGATCAGGCCGAGCACGCCGCCGACCTCGATGGTGGCGCCCTCCTCGACCGAGATCTGCGCCAGCACGCCGGCGGCCGAGGCATTGACCTCCAGCGTGACCTTGTCGGTTTCGAGCTCGACCAGCGGGTCGTCGACCTTGACCGCGTCGCCCGGCTTCTTCAGCCAGCGCGCGACCGTCGCCTCGGTCACCGATTCACCCAATGCCGGAACCTTGATTTCCGTCGCCATCTGAAAAAGTCCCCCTTAAGCCTTGGAACCGACCGTCAATGCCTGATCGATCAGTTCGGCCTGCTCCTTGACATGTCGTTTCATCGAGCCGGTCGCGGTCGCCGCCGATTCCGGGCGGCCGGCATAGCCCGGCCGGCGCTTGCCGCCGAGACCGTCCAGCACCGCCTCGATGCGCCGATCGACGAAGTTCCAGGCGCCCATATTCTTCGGCTCTTCCTGGCACCACACGATCTCGGCGTTGGGAAAGCGCTCCAATTCCTTGGACAGCGCGTTGCTCGGGAACGGATAGAGCTGCTCGATGCGGATCAGCGCCACATCGTCGATCTTGCGCTCCTTCCGCTGCTCCAGAAGCTCGTAATAGATCTTGCCGCTGCACAGCACGACGCGCTTCACCTTGTCGCCGGCGACCAGCGTCTCGGTCTCGCCGATGATGCGGTGGAAGGTCGTGCCCGGCCCCATGTCGGCCAGGTTCGACAGCTTCGCGCGCAGCAGCGATTTCGGCGACATGATGATGAGCGGCTTGCGGAAATTGCGGTGGATCTGCCGCCGCAGCGCATGGAAGTAGTTGGCGGGCGTCGACAGGTTGCAGACCTGGATATTGTCCTCGCCGCACATCTGCAGATAGCGCTCGAGGCGCGCCGAGGAATGCTCGGGTCCCTGCCCCTCATAGCCGTGCGGCAGCAGCATCACCAGGCCCGACATGCGCAGCCACTTGGACTCGCCGGAGGTGATGAACTGGTCGATGATGACCTGGGCGCCGTTGGCGAAATCACCGAACTGTCCCTCCCAGCACACCAGCGTCTTGGGGTCGGCCAGGCTGTAGCCATAGTCGAAGCCGAGCACGCCCGCTTCCGACAGCGGGCTGTCGAAGATCTCGACCTGGGCCTGATCGGGCGCCAGATTGTTGAGCGGCATGTAGGTCCGCTCGGTCTCCTGGTCGACCAGCACGGCATGGCGGTGCGAGAAGGTGCCGCGGCCGACATCCTGCCCCGACAGGCGGACGAACACGCCTTCGCGGGCGAGCGTGCCGAAGGCCAGCGCCTCGCAGGTGGCCCAGTCGAAACCGTTGCCGGTCTCGAACATCTTGGCCTTCTCCTGGAGCTGACGGATGATCTTGCGGTTGACGTTGAAGCCTTCGGGCGGCGTCGACAGCACCGCGCCGACCGCGCGCAACGTCTCCATCGCCACCGGCGTCTCGCCCTTGCGGTCGCCCTGCGAAGCGAGCTCGAAACCGGTCCAGGCGCCTTCGAGCCAGTCGGCCTTGTTCGGTCGGTAGCTCTTGGCGTTCTCGAATTGGGTGTCGAGATGCTGGACGAAATCCTCGGCGATCTTGTCGGATTCGACCTCGCTCAAGACCTGCGTCTCGATCAGCCGGCGCGCATAGACCTGCCGCGTGGTCGGCTGGCTCGCGATCTTGCGATACATGAGCGGCTGGGTGAAGGCGGGCTCGTCGGTCTCGTTATGGCCGTGGCGCCGATAGCAGAACATATCGACCCAGACGTCCTTCTTGAATTCCTGCCGGAATTCCATGGCGAGACGCGAGACATGCATCACCGCTTCCGGATCGTCGCCATTGACGTGGAAGACGGGCGCCTGGTTGGTCTTGGCGACATCGGAGCAATAGATGCCCGAGCGCGCATAGGCCGGCGCCGTGGTGAAGCCGATCTGGTTGTTGATGACGAAATGGACCGTGCCGCCGGTGCGGTAGCCCTTGAGCTCGGACATGTCGCAGGTCTCGGCGACCAGCCCCTGGCCCGCCACGGCGGCGTCGCCATGGATGAGCAGGCCCACCACCTCGTTGCGCTCATTGTCGCCGCGCTGGCGCTGCTTGGCGCGCACCTTGCCGAGCACGACCGGGTTGACCGCCTCGAGATGCGACGGGTTGGCGGTCAGCGACAGATGCACGGTGCGGCCGTCGAACTCACGGTCGGTCGAGGTGCCGAGATGGTACTTCACGTCGCCCGAGCCCTGCACCGCCTCGGGATGGGCGGGCGTGCCCTGGAATTCGGAGAAGATCGCCGCGAACGGCTTGCCCATGACGTTGGCGAGCACGTTCAGGCGGCCGCGATGGGCCATGCCCAGAACGAACTCCTTGACGCCGAGCTCGGCGCCGCGCGCCAGGATCGCGTCGAGCGCCGGGATCATGGTCTCGGCACCGTCGAGACCGAACCGCTTGGTGCCGGTGAAGCGCTTGTCGAGGAAGCGCTCGAAGCTCTCCGCCGCGGTCAGCCGGCCGAGCAGATGGGTCCGGCCCTTGGTGTCGAATTCCTTGCGGTTGCTGACATGCTCCATCCGCTCCTGGATCCAGGCGCGCTGGGCAGGGTCCTGGATGTGCATGTATTCGACACCGATCGTACCGCAATAGGTCCGGCGCAGCAGCTCGACGATCTGGCGCAGCGTCGCGCGCTCGAAGCCCAGCACGTGATCGGTATAGATCGGCCGATCCCAATCATCCGCGGTGAAACCGTATGTGGCGGGATCGAGATCGTGATGCGTCTCGGGCTTCTGCAAGCCCAGCGGATCGAGATTGGCGAGCAGATGGCCGCGCACGCGATAAGCGCGGATCAGCATCAGCGCGCGGATGGAATCGGCGATGTTGCGGTCGTCGCCCGCGGCCTTGCTCGGCTCGCGCGGAAGGCCGGCATAGGCCGCCTGGCCCTGCACGCCGGCCGGCTTGCTCTCCGGCGCCACGGCGCCGTTGCCGATAATGCGGGGCGGCGGCGTCCGCGACCAGGCCGGTCCCTTGAGCTCGGACAGGATGCCGTCGGTATCGTCCTTCAGACCGTCGAACAGGCCGCGCCAGCTGGCGTCGACCGAAGCCGGATCGTCCAGGTAATGCGCGTAAAGCTCGGCGATGAAGGCCGAATTCGTGCCGGTGAGGAAGGAGGTTTGCGCCATTGATGATTTACGACCGTTCGTCGCGGCCGCTCTCTCTGGATTAGGTTGCGGGCAACCGCCGCTGGGAAGCCGACAGGTGCGGCGATACTAGATATTGGGCTTGCACGGACATCGATCGAGCGATTATGCCGCATGGCACCCTCCCGCCGAAGGGCGGGGCCATCTGCTACGACGGCAAGTACCAACGAGCCGTTAATCCGAAACGTTTCCGGCCGGTTACCGTAAGGCAACCGGCCGGTTGGAACACTATCCCTTCAAGGTTTCGACCATGGTCGAGCCGAGCGCCGCCGGACTGTCGGCGACGCGGATGCCGGCGCGCTTCATCGCCTCCATCTTGTCCGCCGCCGTGCCCTTGCCGCCCGAGATGATGGCGCCGGCATGGCCCATGCGGCGGCCCGGCGGCGCGGTGACGCCGGCGATGAAGCCGACCACGGGCTTCTTCACCTTGTGATCGAGCAGGAACTGAGCGGCGTCCTCCTCGGCGCTGCCGCCGATCTCGCCGATCATGATGATGCCCTGGGTCTCGTCGTCGCCGAGGAACATCTCCAGCACATCGATGAAATTGGTGCCGTTGACCGGATCGCCGCCGATGCCGACGCAGGTCGACTGGCCCAGTCCCGCGGCCGAGGTCTGCGCCACGGCTTCATAGGTGAGCGTGCCTGAGCGCGAGACGATGCCGATCTTGCCGCGGCGATGGATATGGCCGGGCATGATGCCGATCTTGCACTCCCCCGGCGTGATCACGCCCGGGCAGTTCGGCCCGACCAGACGCGAGCGCGAGCCGGTGAGCGCGCGCTTCACCCGTACCATGTCGAGCACCGGAATGCCCTCGGTGATGCAGACGACCAGCGGGATCTCGGCATCGATCGCTTCCAGGATCGAATCCGCGGCGAAGGGCGGCGGCACGTAGATGACGCTGGCGTCGGCGCCGGTCTTGTGGACCGCCTCCGCCACCGTGTTGAACACGGGCAGGTCGAGATGCGTGGTGCCGCCTTTGCCGGGCGTCACGCCGCCGACCATCTTCGTGCCGTAGGCGAGCGCCTGCTCGGAATGGAACGTGCCCTGGTTGCCGGTGAAGCCCTGGCAGATGACCTTGGTCTGAGCGTTGATGAGAACGGCCATCACACGGCCTCCTTGACGGCCTGAACGATCTTTTGCGCGGCATCGGCGAGATTGTCGGCGGACAGGATCGGCAGACCGGAATCGGCCATGATCTTCTTGCCCAGCGCCACGTTGGTGCCTTCGAGCCGGACCACCAGCGGCACATGTAGGCTGACCTCGCGCGCCGCCGCGACGACGCCCTCGGCGATCACGTCGCAGCGCATGATGCCGCCGAAGATATTGACCAGGATGCCCTCGACGTTCGGATCGGACAGGATCAGCTTGAACGCCGTGGTGACGCGCTCGCGCGTGGCGCCGCCGCCGACATCGAGGAAGTTCGCCGGCGACGAGCCGTAGAGCTTGATGATGTCCATGGTCGCCATGGCAAGGCCGGCGCCATTGACCATGCAGCCGATATTGCCGTCGAGCTTGACGTAGTTGAGGCCGTGCCTGCCGGCTTCGAGCTCGGCCGGATCTTCCTCGTCCTCGTCGCGCAGCTCCTCGATATCCTTGTGCCGATAGAGCGCGTTATCGTCGAAATTGATCTTGGCATCGAGGCAGACGATGTCGCCCGAGCCGGTCACGACCAGCGGGTTGATCTCGACGATCGAGGCGTCCAGCTCCTGGAACGCCTGGGCCAGCGACACAATGAACTTGGTCGCGACCTGGACCTGCTTGCCTTCGAGACCGAGGCCGAAGGCGATTTCGCGGGCATGGAAGGGCTGGACGCCGGAAGCCGGATCGATCGCGACCTTGAGGATCTTCTCCGGCGTCTTGGCCGCGACCTCCTCGATCTCCATCCCGCCCTCGGTCGAGGCCATGATGGTGACGCGGCTGGTCGCGCGGTCGACCAGCATGCCGAGATAAAGCTCGCGCTTGATGTCGCAGCCTTCCTCGATATAGACGCGCTTCACTTCCTTGCCGGTCGGGCCGGTCTGGTGGGTGACGAGCGTCATGCCGAGCATCTTGTCGGCGGTTTCCTTGACCGCGTCTAACGACTTCACGACCTTGACGCCGCCGGCCTTGCCGCGGCCGCCGGCATGGATCTGGGCCTTGACGACCCAGATCGGACCGCCGAGGTCGCGCGCGACCGTCTCCGCCTCTTCGGCGGTATAGGCGACGCCGCCACGCGGCACCGTCACCCCGAACCGCTTCAGCAGGGCTTTCGCCTGATATTCATGGATGTTCATTCGGTTCGGACCCCTGTCTCTACCCGCGTCGCTGCCCGATCACTCTGTCGGCAGACCCTTCACCACCTCGACCAGCGACTTCACGGCATTCACCGATTTGTCGAAGCCGGTGCGCTCTTCGCCGTTGAGCTCGATCTCGACGATCCGCTCGACGCCGCCGGCGCCGATCACCACCGGCACGCCGACATAGAGATCCTTGACGCCATACTGGCCCGTGAGCCAGGCGGCGCAGGGCAGCACGCGCTTCTTGTCCTTGAGGTAGGATTCCGCCATGGCGATGGCCGAGGAAGCGGGCGCGTAGAAGGCCGAGCCGGTCTTGAGCAGCCCGACGATCTCGGCACCGCCGTCGCGGGTGCGCTGGACGATCTTGTCGAGCTTCTCCTGCGTGGTCCAACCCATCTTGACCAGGTCGGGCACCGGGATGCCGGCGACGGTGGAGTAGCGCAGCAGCGGCACCATCGTGTCGCCATGGCCGCCCAGCACGAAAGCGGTGACATCCTCGACCGAAACCTTGAACTCCTCGGCCAGGAACAGGCGGAAGCGCGCGCTGTCGAGCACGCCGGCCATGCCGACGACCCGGTTATGCGGCAGACCCGAAGCCTCGCGCATCACCCAGACCATCACGTCGAGCGGGTTGGTGATGACGATGACGAAGGCGTTGGGGGCGTGCTGCTTGATGTTGGCGCCGACCGAGCGGACGACCTTGGCGTTGATGCCGATGAGATCGTCGCGGCTCATGCCCGGCTTGCGGGCGACGCCGGCGGTGACGATGATCACGTCGGCGCCCGCGAGCGCCGAGAAATCGTTGGAGCCACTGAGCGCGCTGTCGAAGCGCTCGACCGTCGAGGCCTGCGCCAGATCGAGCGCCTTGCCCTGGGGCACGCCCTCGACCACGTCGACGAGAACGATATCGCCGAGATCCTTGAGCCCGGCCAACAGGGCCAGGGTGCCGCCGATCTGGCCGGCGCCGACGAGTGCGATCTTGTTACGTGCCATGGATTTTGTCCCTTAGATGGTCCCGGGGAGCGGGCGGCCGGGAGAAGGAGCAGCTAGACGCGCATCCGCGAGTGAGTTCTCCACCGTGCAGGTTGCCCTGCGCCGCCCGGGGTCTTAGCGCGAAACCCGGATTGCTGCAAGGCAGCAAGCGGCGCTTCGTCGGCGCGGCTGGCCTGCAGAAACCCGTTGATCAGCGTCGCGCGAATCGGGCCATATCGGGCTCACGTATGCGCCTTGGGTGCGTCGGGACAGTGGCGGCTCGACAGATACTCGGCCGACTGCATCTCCATCAGCCGCGACACCGTCCGCTGGAACTCGAACGAACCGTCGCCTTCGGGATAGAGCGTCTGCGGTGCCGCCGCCGCCGAAATGATCGTGCGCGTCTTCGCCTCGTAGAGCGTGTCGATGAGCGTGTTGAAGCGCACCGCCTCGTTGCGCATGGCAGGCGTCAGCATCGGCACGCCGGCGATGACCACGCTCTCGAACCGCTCGGCGATCGCGAGATAATCGACGGCGCCCAGCGGCGTGCCGCACAGATCATTGAACTCGAACCAGGCAGCGCCGTGCGCCTGGCGCGGTACCCGGACTTCGCGCTTCTTGACCTCGATCACCATCGGTTCGGGCCGGGAGCCGTCGGTCAGCTCGGTGAAGATCTCTTCGAGCGCTTGGCGGGCCGCCGCGTCGTCGGGGGTGTAATAGACCGGCCGGCCGATCAGGCGCGACAGGCGATAGTCGCGGCCATTGTCGAGCTCGAGCACGTCGAGCTCCTGCTTCAGCATCTCGATGAAGGGCAGGAAACGTTCGCGCTGCAGCCCGTCCTTGTAGAGCTCGTCGGGGGCGCGGTTCGAGGTCGCGACCACGATCGTGCCGAGCGACAGCAGCGCCTCGAACAGCCGGCCGATGATCATGGCATCGGCGATGTCCTTGACCTGGAGCTCGTCGAAGCAAAGCAGCGTGGCGCCGGCGGCGATGTCGGCCGCAAGCTTCTGCACCGGCTCGCCGTCATTGCTCGCGCGCAGTCGGTGCAGCCGGTCGTGCACCTCCTGCATGAAGGCGTGGAAATGGACGCGCCGCTTGGCCCGGACCGAACTCGCGGCGAAGAACAGATCCATCAGCATGGATTTGCCGCGCCCGACGCCGCCGAAGATATAGAGGCCTTTCGGCTTGGGCCTGGGCGGCGCCGACGGCACCAGCCCCAGGATCGCGCGCCAGCCGCCGGGCGCGGCCGGCGGCTGCGGCGTGTAGTGGAGCAACGCCCGGTGCAGCATCTGCAGCTTCTCGGCCGCCAGCTCCTGCATCGGGTCGGGCTTCAGCTCGCCGGCGGCGCGCTTGGCGCGATAAGCCGCCATCGGCCCCGGAAAGGCATCGAGGGTGGCGGACGGCGGATCGGAGAGGAGGCGCATGACGGCCCACTATCTGGCCGAGCCGGCCGCGGGATGCAACCTTCCCCGCGGCACGGCTGGACTGCGATGACTTTAGGTCGGATCGACCTAAAGTCTGAATCGCTGTCTAATCATATGTTTAGATGCTGCGTGAAGCGCCGGTCAGGCGGCCCGGACCTCGGCCAGGAAGCCGTCGACCTGGCCGCGCAGCTGCTCGGCCTCGCGGGCGAGATCGGCAGCGGCCCGCAGGACCGAGGCTGCGACCGAGCCGGTCTCCGAGGCCGCGCGCTGGGCCGCGGTCACATCGGTCGAGACCTGGCGCGTGCCGTGAGCCGCCTGCTGCACGTTCTTGGCGATCTCACCGGTCGCCGCCCCCTGTTCCTCGACCGCGGCGGCCACGGCCGTCGTGATCTCGTTCATCTGGGTCACCGTCTTACCGATGCCCTGGATGGCGGTGACCGCTGTGCCCGTCATCGCCTGGATCTCGCCGACCTTGGCCTGGATCTCCTCGGTCGCGCGCGCCGTCTGGGTCGCGAGCGACTTCACCTCCGACGCCACGACCGCGAAGCCCTTGCCGGCCTCGCCCGCCCGCGCCGCCTCGATGGTGGCGTTCAAGGCGAGCAAGTTGGTCTGGCTGGCGATGCCGCTGATCAGCGCCACGATATCGCCGACGCGCTGGGCCGACTGCACCAGCTCGGTCATCACCTCGTTGGTGCGGTCGGCCTCGAGCACGGCGCCCGAGGCGATCTCGGAGGATTGCGTCACCTGGCGCGCGATCTCGTGAATCGAGGCGCTGAGCTCGTCCGTGGCGGCGGCGACGGTGGCGACATTGCCGCTGGTCTGCTCGGCGGCGGCCGCGGCCGAGCTGGTCCGGCCATCGGCCTCGACGGCGGCCGAGCTCATGCTGTTGGCCGATTCCTCCATGCGTCCGGCCGAGGCGCCGATGCTTTCCACCACGCGCTTGACCGATGTCTCGAACCCGTCGGCCAGCCGCTGCATCGCCCGCTGGCGGTCCGCCGCGGCATCGGCCTTGAGGCGGTCCTGCTCGGCGCGGAGCCCGGCGGACTCGGCCGATTTTTCCTTCAGCACCTCGATCGAGTGCGCCATGGTACCGATCTCGTCGCTCCGGTCGAGACCGGGGATGGCGATCGAGAAATCGCCCTCGGCCAGCCGGTTGGTAGCCTTGGTCAGCGCCAGGATCGGACCGGTGATGCGCCGGCCGAGCCAGAGCGCCAGGCCGAAGGTGACGAGCGCCAGGAGCCCGACGACCAGGCTGGTCCGGACCGTGTTGCTCCAGGCCGCCGCATCGACATCGTCGAGATAGATGCCGGAGGACACGGCCCACTTCCAGGCGCCCGGCGCCAGGATCGTGTAGGAGACCTTGCGGACCGGCTCGGTATCGGGCGTCTTCGGCCAGAGATAGTAGCTGAAGCCGCCGCCGGCTTCGGCCGAGGCCTTCATGTCGCGGAAGAAATAGGTCCCCGCCGGATCGCGGGTATCCATGATGTTCTTGCCTTCCTGCTTGGCCCTGAGCGCCCCATGGGCGATCACGGTGCCGTCGAGCGTGTAGGCGGAGGTATATTCCTTGGTGTCGTAGCGGATGTCGCGAATGAGGTCTTTCGCCAGATCCTGCGCCGCCGCCTCGGGCATCTCGCCCTTCTCGGCCCTCGCCTCCAGGCTCTCGACGATCTTGGCCGCCGCTTCGGTCACGACCCGGGCGCGGGCCTGGCGCTCGGCGACGGTGATGCTGTTGCTCATATGGGCGGAGACGAAGCCGACCGCCGCCAAGGCGGCCATGGCGACGAGAGGCAGGATGAGAATGCGGCCGTTAATGCCACGAAAAATTGCGTGCATGATCGTGCGTTTCCCGCGAATAACCCCAAATCTGAGAGGATATTTGACCTAGAGCATTGACGATTGCTTACGCACGCCCTCGTTTTGATCGTGAATGGCTGCAACGCAGCGATGCAGACCCGCGCTAAACTGCCTCTTGGCGACGACGAGGATGGACCCCATCATCATGACCATGCTGGATCTTGACGCCTTCGCGGCGACCCCGCTCGCGACCGAGCCTTTCCCCTATCTGATCGTTCCGGGCTTCCTCAAGGCGGAGGCGCGCGGCGCCGTCGCGCGCGACTATCCCGCCATCGCCAAGCCGGGCAGCTTTCCGGTGAGCGAGGTCGAGGGCGGCCCCGCCTTCGAGCAGCTGCTCGACGCGCTGCAGGGACCCGAGATGCGCGCCGCCTTCGAGCGGAAGTTCGATATCGACCTGTCGAACCGCCCGACCATGGTGACCGTGCGCGGCCGGGCGCGCGCCAAGGACGGCCGCATCCATACCGACAGCAAGACCAAGATCATCACCGTGCTGCTCTACATGAACGGGCAGTGGGAGGAGGATGGCGGCCGGCTGCGCCTGCTGCGCTCGCCGGAGTCGCTCGAAAATCCGATCGCCGAGGTGCCGCCGGACGAGGGCACGCTGCTGGCCTTTCTGGTGACACCCAATTCCTGGCACGGCCATCAGCAGTTCGTCGGGCCGCGCCGCGTCATCCAGCTCAACTGGGTGACGGATGACGAGGTTGTCCGGCACGAGCAGTCGCGACATCGCTTCACCGCCCGGGTCAAGAAACTCTTCGCCTTCGCATCCTGACCCTGATCCCTCTTGCACGGAACGCCGGGGTTCCGCCTATAAAGCCTGGTACGGGTTGAGAGGCGGCCTTGGTGAGATCCCTTCGACATTTCATATTGATGGCAGCCCTGCTGCTGAGCGCCTGCGGTAGTCACGACGACACGCCGCGACTGCCGGAAGCGAAGATGCCGACCCTGCCGCCGGCGCCGACAGCCCCGCCGGTGGTCGATCCGACGGCGCTCTCGGCACCGCGCTGGGATGTCGTGGCCGCCGCCGGCGACGCCAGCCGCCAGGTCGCCGACGATGCCGTGCTCGATTTCCACGACCGCTTCGACGCGATCGGCCAGCCGATCGAACGGCTGCGGCTGCTGAGCGCCGACTCCAAGCGCTTCAACGCCGATTTCTTCCTGGCGCCCTCTACCGTCGGAATCGTCCATCCGAACGAGGTCGACAACAGCTCGCCCGAGCGCATAAGGCGGCTGCCGGGCGCCACCGATCCCGCCTCGCCGGCCATGGTGCTGCGCCGGACCTTGGAGCTCTCGGGCAAGAATAACGGCGCCTGCCTCGCCTATCTCGTCAGCTCGAATGACGGCAACACGCTCAAGATGCGCGACGGGACGGTCGATGCCGAGCAGCTCGACCGCGCGCTCGCCGGCGGCTGCGCCAATGCGCCGACGGTCGTCATCGTCTCGGGCTGCAGCAGCGGCGATTTCGCGGCGCCGCCGATGGCGCGGCCGAACCGGTTGATCCTGACGGCGGCGGCGAGCGGGCGCAGCGGTTTCGGCTGCGGCCCGAATGTCGGATTGACCACCTTCGACGAATGCCTCCTCGGCTCGCTCGACGGCGCCCCCAGCTGGGTCGCGATCTTCGAGCGGGCGCGCGGCTGCGTGCGGCGCCGGGAAAAGCTGGTCGATCAGACACCGGTCGAGCCGCAAATCTCCCTGGGCGCGCTAGTCACCGACCTGCCCGGCCCCTGGGAACACCGGACGGGACCGAACGGCGTCGTGCCGCGCATCGCCTGGCGGCAGGGCATCGGCCGCTTCTCGCTCGACGGCGTGCCCTATTTCCCGACGCTGAGGCAGCGCAATCAGGCGACGCTCGAGGCCTATCGCCATGCCGCGGGGCCCAAGGCGCTGGCGCTCACGCTCGCCGGCACGGTCGCCTGGGCCAATGCCGCCGGCGGCATCGAGACGCCCGAGGACGTGGCGCGGCTTGCGATCGAGCGGTGCGAGCTGCAATCGGGCGGCAGTTGCATCCTGTTCGCGCGCGGCGACGCGCTCGCGGCGAGCGGCCCGGCCGGCTATGCCCCGATCCATCCGCCGATGCTGCAGCGGGGCGGCACCTTCGACCCGGCCACGGTGCCGTTCATTCGCGACGATCAGCGCGGCGAGGCCATCGCTTATGGCAAGCTCTCCGGAACCAAGGCGCTGGCGCTCAGCCCGGGAAACGAGGCGATCGGCATCGGCACCGGCGCCACGCCGGCGGCGGCGCGCGCCGCCGCGCTCGCGAAATGCACGGTGGGCGGCAATTCGGACTGCGTGATCTTCGCCAACGGCAACCAGGTCATGCTCGACGGCGAGGCCAAGTCGTGAGGATGCCGAGCCTCGGCTGGCTCGCGTTCCTCATGCTGCTGTCGGCCTGCGCCGCCCCGGCGCCACCGAGCGACACGCCGCCACCCCTGCTCGCGGTCAAGCAGGCGAACCGCCCCGTCCTCGCCGTACTGGCGGCCGGCGACGCCTCGATCGACGCTTTCGACGACGCGATCGGCTATCTGAGCGACATCCTGCCCGCCCGCGGCACCGAGACCCATCTTCTGACCGCACGCCGTCATCGCGGCGCCGACATGGAGGCGTCGACCAAATCGGCGCTCCTCGCCCGACTGCAGGCGGTGCGGCCGGCGGCGAACGGCGAATGCTTCGTCTATCTCACCTCGCACGGCAATCAGAACGGGTTTTACCTGGCCGCGAGCGGCGAGATCCTGAAGCCGGACGAACTCGATCGCGCGCTGAGCGCCGGTTGCGGCGCGGTGCCGACCGTGGTCGTCGTCTCCGCCTGCTATTCCGGCGTCTTCGCCCAGGCGCCGATGACCCGGCCGAACCGCGTCATCCTGACCGCCGCGCGACCGGACCGGACCTCGTTCGGCTGCGGCGCCGGCTTCACTTACACCTATTTCGACGAATGCCTGATCGGGGCGCTGCCGAACGCGCCGGACTGGCATGCCGTCTATGATCGGGCCCGCGGCTGCGTCGGCTTCCGGGAGCATCAGATCGATGCCACCCCGTCGGAGCCGCAGGCCGCCTTCGGCGCGGATGTCGACGGCCTTGCGACTCCCTGGGCCTCGTCCAAGCCGGATTCGGCCGTGGCGCTCAGGTTCGCGCCGGCGCCGATCTCCTACAAGCCGGCGCTGGTGCCGATCAGCCTCGATGAGCGCGACCGGCAGGCGGACCAGCTCGCCCAATATGCCGCCTCGCCGGCGCCCAAGGCGCTGGCGGTGACGCCGGGCGGCCTCGTCTCGATGGTGCGTCCCGACAATACCGGCAAGCGGACCGAGGCCGATGTCGCGCGCCTCGCGGTCCAACGCTGCGAGTGGCTGACCGGGGGAGCCTGCATCCTGTTCGCGCGCGACGACCGGATCGCCGAGCTGATGCCGTCGGGCGAGCCGCCTTTCCATCCGCTGCTGCTGGAGCGGTCGGGGCGGCTCAAATCCGCGACGGTGCCGTTCATCCGCGACGATCAGCGGCCGGCGATCGACGCCTATCTGGCACTGTCCGGCCCCAAGGCGCTGGCGCTCAGCCCCGGCCATACCGAACTTGGCGTCGGCGGCGGCGCCACGATGGAAGATGCCCGCCGGGATGCGCTCGATCGCTGCGCCGCCGGCGTGCGAGAGTGCTTGATCTATGCCGAGAACGACGGAATTGTCCTCGGCTGGGGAAACAACTGACTGACAATTCGAGGTTTGACGATGCGTGCCAGCTTTGCGGCTCTGACGGCTATCCTGCTGTTGGCGGGATGCGGCTCCGACGAGCCCGGCGCCGACAAGGGTGCTACCATCTCGCTCAAATATGGAGCGGACGTGCCCAACGCGGCCGAAACCGCCGCCAAGGAATGCGCCGCCTATGGCCGGACCGCCAAGCCGCATCCGGCGGATCCGGACTCCCAAACTAAGGAACAGGTCTTCGACTGCCTGTAGCGAACTTCGAGAGGCGGGACCGGGATCCCGCCTCTCTCCAACGGAAGCTTAAGCCGTCACCATCTTGTAGGCGGGCAGCGTCAGGAACTCCTCGAACTGGTCGGATTCGACCAGATGGAGGAACAGCTTCGAGGCGTCGTCGTAGCGGAACTTGCTCCAGCCGCTCTCGCCCAGGCTCTGCTTGATCTTGCCGATCTCGTCGTCGAGCACCGCGCGGATGAGCGGCGAATCGACGAGGCGGCCGTCATCGAGCTTGGCCTTGTGCTTGCGCTGCTGCCAGACCTGAGCGCGGCTGATCTCGGCGGTGGCGGCGTCTTCCATCAGATGGAACAGCGGCACGCAGCCGATGCCGCGCAGCCAAGCCTCGATATAGCCGATGCCGACCGCGATGTTCTGGCGAAGACCGGCCTCGGTCTTGGTGCCTTCCGGGATCTTGACCAGGTCGGCGGCGGTGACATGGACATCGTCGCGCTTCTTGTCGATCTGGTTGGCACCCGGCATCAACCGGTCGAACACTTCCTTGGCGATCGGCACCAGCCCCGGATGGGCGACCCAGGTACCGTCATGACCGTCGCTGGCCTCGCGCTCCTTGTCGGCCTTGACCTTGGCCATGGCGGCGTCGTTCGCGGCCGGATCGTTCTTGATCGGAATCTGCGCCGCCATGCCGCCCATCGCATGGACGTTGCGGCGATGGCAGGTCTTGATCACGAGCTGGCTGTAGGCGCGCAGGAAATGCGTGGTCATGGTGACCTGCGCGCGATCCGGCAGCACGGCCCAGGGCTGGTTGCGGAACTTCTTGATGAAGCTGAAGATGTAATCCCAACGGCCGCAATTGAGGCCGGCGGAATGCTGCTTCAGCTCCCACAGGATCTCGTCCATCTCGAAGGTGGCGAGGATGGTCTCGATCAGCACCGTCGCCTTGATCGTGCCGGCGGGAATGCCGAGCGCCTTCTGCGCTTCGAGGAAGACCTCGTTCCACAGCCGCGCCTCGTAGCGCGATTCCATCTTGGGCAGATAGAAATACGGCGCCGTGCCCTTGCCCATCAGCGTCTTGGCATTGTGGAAGACATAAAGACCGAAATCGAACAGCGACCCACTCATCGGCTCGCCATCGACGACGACATGCACCTCGGGCAGATGCCAGCCGCGCGGACGGACGAACAGCACGGCGATCTTGTCGTTGAGCTTGTAGGCCTTGCCGCTGGTCGGATCGGTGAAATCGATCGTGCCCTTGATCGCGTCGCGCAGATTGATCTGGCCCTCGATCAGGTTGCTCCAGGACGGCGTGGTCGAATCCTCGAAATCGGCCATGAACACGCTGGCGCCGGAATTGAGCGCATTGATGATCATCTTGCGATCGACGGGGCCGGTGATCTCGGTCCGGCGATCGAGGATGTCCTTAGGCAGCGGCGCCACGGTCCAGTCGCCGGTACGGATCTCCTGGCTGTCGGACGGGAATTGCGGCAGCTCGCCGGCATCGAGCTTCGCCTGCACTTCCTTGCGGTGGGCGAGCAGCCGCAGCCGTTCGGCATTGAATTTCCGATGCAGGTTGACGACGAAGGCGAGCGCCTCGCTGGTCAGGATCGTGTCGTAGCCCGGCTGCGACGGGCCGGCCTTGAGCTCGACACCGGCCGGAATGGTCAGGCTGGTCATGGCGGTCTACTCCTTGGCAAAACTCAGAATTCGGCCGTCTCGATGATCATCGGCTCGTGCCGCGCGATATCCTGCCATTCCTGGTAGGAAGGCAAGGACCAGACCGCGTCGGCATAGGCCTGACAAATCTCGTCGAGCTCGACCTTATAGGTCCGAAAGCGACTAACCACCGGCGCGAACATCGCATCGGCGATCGTGAAATGGCCGAACAGGAAAGGCCCGGCCCCATCGCCGGCCTTGCGCCGCTGCTCCCGCCAGATCGCGGTGATGCGATTGATATCGGCCTGGACCTCCGGTGTCACGCCACGATGCGGGAAAGAGGAGCGGATATTCATGGGAAAATGGTCGCGGAGCGCCGAAAAACCCGAATGCATCTCGGCCGAGATCGAACGGGCGACCGCCCTGCTCTCGCGATCCAGCGGCCAGAAATGCTTCTCCGGACAGATCTCGGCCAGATATTCGCCGATCGCGAGGCTGTCGCAGATCACCAGGCTGCCATGATGCAGGGCCGGGACGCGGCCCGACGGCGATTGGGCCAGGACGGCGGCGCGGGTCGATGGCTGGTCGAGCGGGATCATCACCTCGTCGAAGGCGAGACCGCTTTCCTTCAGGGGAAGCCAGCCGCGCAGCGACCAGCTCGAATAATTCTTGTTGCCGATATAGATGGTCAGCTCGACCATGGTTCATGCCGCTCCCACCAGGACGAGATCGCTTCAGCGCGAGCCGATCTGAAACGCGAAATCCGCCCGAATTCCAGAGATTAAGAACCGATCGACGATCACTTCGGTGCGAGGTGGGTGGATCAGGCTCTAGCGCAAACCTCGACAATGTGAAGGGATTGCCGGGAAGGTGCAACCGCCCTTGCGCGATAGCGCCGATCTCGCTGGCGGCTTTCCAGAAACAGGCGAGCGCGGCATGCTTTTTCGAAACCCGCAGATGAAACAAAGCTCATAAGGAGACTGGACAGATGGTTGCGACGCTGACGGACCGGGCGGACGATGCCATTCCGATCAAGGCCCTGACCGCGGCCGGCTTCGCCGCCTGGCATGCCGAGCAGGCCCCGGCGCTGCGCACCTGGGTCGACGCGATCGGCTTCACCGCCGAAGCGGGCAAGACGGCGCTGATCGCCGGCCCGGACGGGAAATTGGCCATGGTGCTCCAAGGCGTGAGCAAGGACGAACCGATCTGGGCGCTGGCCGGGCTGCCGGACAGCCTGCCCGAAGGCACTTATGCCGCCGATTTCGATGCCGATCGCCTGTTCGGTGCCGGCGGCGCCACGCGCGTGGCGCTGGGCTGGGCCTTGGGCTCCTATAATTTCACCCGCTACAAGCGCGCCAAGCGCGGCTTCGCCCATCTGGTCTGGCCGGCGGAGGCCGACCGCGCCGAGGTCGAGGCGTTGGCCGAGGCGGCATCGCTTGCCCGCGACCTCATCAACACCCCGGCCGAGGATATGGGGCCGGCCGAGCTCGCCGCCGCCGCCGAAGCGCTGGCCAAGAAGCACGGCGCCGAATGCACGCTGATCGTCGGCAACGACCTCCTTGCCCAGAACTACCCGACCATCCATGCGGTCGGGCGCGGCAGTGCCAGAGCGCCTCGGCTCATCGATCTGCGCTGGGGCGATCCGGCGGCCCCCAAGCTGACGCTCATCGGCAAGGGCGTCTGCTTCGACACCGGCGGCTACGATTTGAAGCCCCCCGCCAGCATGAAGATGATGAAGAAGGATATGGGCGGTGCGGCCACCATGCTGGCGCTCGCCCATGCGGTCATGGCCACGGGCCTCAAGGTGCGGTTGCGCGTGCTGGTGCCTGCGGTCGAGAATTCCGTGTCCTCAACCGCGTTCCGGCCGATGGACATCTTCACCACGCGCAAGGGCCTCACGGTCGAGATCGGCAATACCGACGCCGAGGGCCGGCTGATCCTGTGCGACGCCCTTGCCGAGGCCGCCACCGAGAAGCCCGACCTCATGATCGATTGCGCCACGCTGACCGGGGCCGCGCGCGTCGCGCTCGGCCCGGAATTGCCGGCGCTCTTCTCCTCCGACGATGCCGCCGCCCATGCGCTGCTCGCCGCCGGCACGGCCGAGCAGGACCCGCTGTGGCAATTGCCGCTCTGGCGCCCCTACCGCAAGCTGCTCGACAGCAAGATCGCCGATCTCAACAATATTTCGGACAGCGGCTTTGCCGGCGCCGTCGTGGCGGCGGTCTATCTCCAGGAATTCGTCGAGCCGGGCCAGGCCTGGATGCATATCGACACCTATGCCTGGAATAGTTCGACCCGGCCGGGCCGTCCCGAAGGCGGCGAGGCCCTGGCGCTGCGCGCGCTGTTCCGGTTCCTGCGGGAGCGTTTCGGCCAAGCGCATTAACGCCGAGCCCATTAACGCCAAGTCCATTAACGATTGAGCAAGCATGCCGCGCCAATAAAGCAATCAAGACAAATTGCACCTTTGGCGCGGCAGGTCGGCATGGCGATCGAGTTCAACGGGCCGGAGGGGCTGGATTTGTGGCGGCGCGCGCTGTGCGAGAGCGTACGCCGATCCGGCCCCGACCTTTCCGCGCGCCAGATGGCCATCCTGCTGATCGTCTACACGACCCCGCCCCCGCACACGGTGCGCGGCCTGTCGGAGCTGCTCGGCATCTCCAAGCCGGCCGTGACGCGGGCGCTCGATCGACTCGGCATCCTGGGCTTCGCCCGCCGCAAGCGCGATCCCGACGACCGCCGCAGCGTGCTCGTGCAGCGCACGGTCAAAGGCTCGGTCTACCTCTCGGAATTCGCCGACATCATGGCCGCCTCGGCGCACGCGGCCGAGTGATCCAAGCTCAATAGCCCGCCGACAGATCGACCCTGTCGGCAAAGGCGTCGCCCGCCGCCAGCCGGCGTAGATTGGCGGCGACCGGCACCACCGCGGTCACGGGATTGGTCGCGGCCGCGACGTGCGGCGTCACCACGATGTGCGGATGGGTCCAGAACGGATGGCCGGCCGGCAGCGGCTCCTGGGCGAAGACGTCGAGCACCGCCTCGGCGATCTGCTCCGACTCGAGGGCCGCCAGCAGATCCGCCTCGACCAGCTGCTTGCCCCGGCCAGCATTGATCAGCCCCGCGCCTTTCGGCAATTGCTCGAACAGGGACCGGCTGAGAATACCCGCCGTATCCGGCGTCAGCGGCAGCAGGCACAGCAGGATCTCGCTGCGGGCGAGGAAAGCGGGCAATCCCGCCGCCCCGGCGAAAGTCTCGACTCCGGCCAGGCGCTTGGGCGAGCGACTCCAGCCGGCGACATCGAAGCCCAGGCCGATCAGCGCTTCTGCGGTGGCGCCGCCGAGCTCGCCCAGCCCGAGGATGCCGACCCGCCGGTCGCGCGCGGGCGGCGGCGGCGTGAGCTGGCGCCATTCGGACGTGGCCTGCTGGCGGCGATAGGCTGGCTCCTTCAGATGCAGGCGTAGCGTCTGGAAGACCATGTATTCGACCATCGCCCGCGTCATGGCGGGATCGATCAGCCGCAGCAGCGGCACGCTCCGGGGCAATTGCGGATCGGCCAGGACATGGTCGACGCCGGCGCCCAGCGACAGGATCAGCTTGAGATTGGGCAGGGCGGCGAGCCAGCCCGCCGCAGGCTTCCACACCATCGCGGCCTCGATTTCGGCCGGGTCGCCCAGATCCGCGGCGCAGCGCAGCTCGATCTCGGGGGCCGCGAGCCGGAGGGCCGCCTGCCAGGCGAGATAGAACGGGTCCTGGAGATTCGTCCCCGGCTCGTAGAAGCCGACGATCATGCCAGCAGCCGCACCAGCGCCGCATGGAGGGCGGCATCCCCGCAAGCGAGGATCCGCCCGTCGCCTTCCATGCCCGGCGCCCGGCCGCGCCAATCCGTGACGGTGCCACCGGCGCCCTCGATGATCGGGATCAGGGCCGCGAAATCATAGAGCTTGAGCGAGGATTCGATGACCGCATCGACGAAGCCCAGCGCGCACAGGCCGTAGGCGTAGCAATCGCTGCCGTAGCGGACGAGCTTGGCCGCCGAGCGGACGCGCGCGAAGCGCTCGACCTCCTCGCCCTTGAACATGTCGGGCGTGGTCGAGAAGATCGTGGCCGCGGCGACATCGGTGCAGGCGCGGGTCCGGATCGGCGCGCCGTCGAGCGTCGACGGCCGGCCGGCGATGCCGACCCAACGCTCGCGCGAGATCGGCTGGTCGAGGATGCCCAGCACCGGCCGGCCGCGATAGAGCAGTGCGATCAGCGTTCCGAACAGCGGCACGCCGGAGATGAAGGATTTGGTGCCGTCGATCGGATCGAGCACCCAGACGAACTCGGCATCGGCGCGCTCGGCGCCATGCTCCTCGCCGACGATGCCGTGCTCCGGAAAGCGCTCGGCGATGAGCGCGCGCATCGCCGCCTCCGAATCGCGATCGGCGATGGTGACCGGCGAGGCGTCCGCCTTGTCGATGATGTCGACGCGTTGACGGAAATAGGGGCGGATGACGGCACCGGCCGCATCGGCCAGGCGCTGGGCGAGCTCGACCGCCTGATCGAGCTCGCCGGACGGGATCACGTTACGGCGCCTTGGAAAGATCGACCGGCGCGTCGCTCTGCTTGTTGAGGAAGGCGATGACGTTGGCCCGATCCTCGGGCTTGGGCAGGCCGATGAAGGTCATCTTGGTGCCGGGCACGTAATCCTTCGGGCTGAAGATGAAGGCCGCGATGTCCTGCGGGGTCCAGTTGCCGCCCAGCGACTTCAGCGCTTCCGAATAGCTGAAGCCCGCGGCGCTGGCGCGCGGCCGGTCGACGACGCCATAGAGGTTCGGGCCGACCTTGGCCGGCTCGCCCTTGCCGAAAGTGTGGCAGACGGCGCATTTCTTGGCGATCTGCTCGCCGGCGGCCGCATCGGCCTTGGCGAACACATCGGCCGCGATCGGCGCCGGCTTCTCGGGGGCCGGGGCTGCAGTCCCCGAGGCGGCGCCCGACGATTCGGTCACCGCGATCGGATAGGCGTTCTTGGCCAGCTTCTCGGGATGAATGAGGCTCGACGAGATCAGGCCCGTCACCATCGCAACAATCAGCGCGACGAGGAACGCCGCGGAGGCCTTGTTGAACTCGAGTGAAGACATTGTGCAGCCCTTGACGGAGATAGGCAGTATGGTGGACGGGTCTCGACCAGCGAATCTCAGGCGACGAAACCGAAAGCCCCCCACAGACGGATCGGAATGGATGCGTGCGGAACCTTACCTAGCCCGGCCGAGGGAATCACTCAAAATCCTCTGCCCGCACCCCCCTCTTTCGAGGAATATCGGTGACTTGGAACGCCGAACCCGGGAACGCTGACCGATGAACCCGCTCGTCGTCATCCCCGCTCGCCTGGCCGCCGCCAGGCTGCCGAACAAGCCGCTCGCCGACATCCATGGCGTGCCGATGATCGTTCATGTCTGGCGCCGCGCGGTCGAGGCCGATATCGGCCCGGTCGTCGTCGCCTGCGCCGACCGGCCGATCCTGGACGCGATCGAGCATGCCGGCGGCAAGGCGGTCATGACCGATCCCGATCATCCCTCGGGCTCCGACCGGGTATGGGACGCCGTGAAGCAGGTCGATCCCGGCGCCCGGCACGACGTCGTGGTCAATGTCCAGGGCGATGTGCCGACGCTCGAAGGCGCCCTCATCCGCCGCTCGCTCGACCCGCTGGCGATGTGCGCCGAGACGGATATCGCGACCCTGGTCTGCAAGATCGTCGATCCCGCCGACATCGACCGGCCGAGCGTGCCCAAGCCCGCCATCGCCTGGCACGGCGACGGCATCGGCCGCTGCCTCTATTTCAGCCGGTCCACTATCCCTTACGGTCCGGGGCCGCTCTATTTCCATATCGGCCTTTACGCCTATCGCCGCGCGGCGCTCCAGCGCTTCGTGGCGCTGCCGCCGGGCGAGCTCGAGCGGCGCGAGAGTCTGGAGCAGCTGCGCGCGCTCGAAGCCGGCATGCGCATCGATGCCGCGCTCGTCGAGACCGTTCCGCTCGGCGTCGACACGCCAGAGGATCTGGAGCAGGCCCGCCGGATGCTCGCCCCGTAAATCCCTTCCACACGCAACCTAGCCGGACCGCCGATGACCGAGACATCCCAGAACATGCCGATCGCCTTCCAGGGAGCGCCCGGCGCTTATTCCGACCTCGCCTGCCGGGAGCTGTTCCCGAACCGCCGCACCCTGCCCTGCCGCGCCTTCGAGGATGTGCTGGCCGCCGTGACCAACGGCGAGGCAGCACTCGCCGTCCTGCCGATCGAGAATTCGGTGGCGGGGCGCGTCGCCGATGTCCATCACCTGCTGCCGCATTCGGGGCTGCACATCATCGGCGAGCATTTCGCGCCGGTGAACCATCATCTGCTGGCGCTGCCCGGCGTCGCGATCGACGAGATCAAGACGATCCGCAGCCATGTCCATGCCCTCGGCCAATGCCGGGAGCTGATCCGCAAGCTCGGCGCCACCCCCATCGTCGCCGCCGACACGGCGGGTGCGGCGGCCGAGCTGGCGCAGAGCAAGGACCGCACGGTGGCGGCGATCGCCTCGGAGCTGGCCGGTCGGATCTACGGGCTGGTCTCGCTCCAGGCCAATATCGAGGATGCCGCGCACAACACCACCCGATTCGTCGTGCTGTCGCGCGAGCCCGTGGTGCCGCCGGTCGATGCCGGCCTGGCCGTCACCAGCCTCGTATTCCGGGTCCGCAACGTGCCAGCCTCGCTTTACAAGGCGATGGGCGGATTCGCGACCAACGGCGTCAATATGACCAAGCTCGAAAGCTACATGGTCGGCGGTCGCTTCACCGCGACCGAATTCTACGCCGATGTCGAGGCGCATCCGGCCGAGCGGCGACTCCAGCTGGCGCTGGAGGAGTTGCGATTCTTCACCGAGGAAGTCACGATCCTCGGCACCTATCCCGGCCATTCCTACCGGAAGGCGGCGACACAAGGACCTTAAGAATGCCGATGTTCGAGCGACTGCCCGCACTCATCACGATTCTGGCACTTCTCGTCTATGTCTGGAACTTCGCCATGGCCGGGCGGGCGCGCGAAAAGTTCGGCGTCAAGGCGCCCGCCATGACCGGCCATCCGCTCTTCGAGTGCCGGCTCCGAGTCCAGCAGAACATGCTGGAGCAACTCATCGTCTTCCTGCCCGCCCTGTGGCTTTTCAGCCTGACCATCTCTCCTCTGATCGGTGCAGCCCTCGGCCTCGTCTTTGTCATAGGTCGAGTGATCTACTCCATCGGCTATTACACCGCTCCGGAAAAGCGCAGCACGGGCTTCCTAATTGCCGGAATTTCCACGGGAATTCTGCTCATAGGGGCAACCGTCGGGGTCGTGCGTACTATAATGTTCTGATCTATCGGACCAGAACGCTCACTTTTATGTGATCATTAGGTCGGTTTCGAGGCTGTTCCATTCCGGCGAATTGGCGCTATTCTCACTTTCGGCGGCCAGTGCCGGTGCGACGCAATATTCTGCGACCCCGCGCAATTACTGATCGCCCCGGCTGCAACCCCATCCTAGCGCAGCCGGCCGTGGGGGCGTTGCCCGCCGCACCTGCGGACCGAGCCCGAGCAGTAACATGCTCGGGCTCGTCGCATTTTGGGGTTCCTTTTTCCAAGCTAGCTGTGCAGCCAATCCTCGATCAGCCGGCGCGCGATCGAATCCTTGCGCGGCATGCGGAACGAATCATCGTCGCGGTGCTCCAGCAGGAATTGCCGCGAGACCCAGCGCGCCTGCTCTAGCTCGGCGCCGTCGACCTCGATCTCGCGCGTCTTCGCCGTGGCCCAGAAACCCAGCATGATCGAGGCCGGAAACGGCCAGGGCTGCGAGGAGTGATAGGTCGCCTGCTCGACCACGATGCCCGATTCCTCGAACACCTCGCGCGCCACCGCCTCCTCCAGGCTCTCGCCCGGCTCGACGAAGCCGGCGAGGGTCGAGAACATGCCCGGCGGCCAGACCTTCTGTCGGCCCAGCAGGCAATTATCGCCGTCCGTCACCAGCATGATCACGGCCGGATCGGTGCGCGGGAAATGGCTGGTGGCACAGCTCTCGTTGGTGCAGCGGCGGACATGGCCGCCTTCGACCGAGACGGTCGGAAAGCCGCAGACACCGCAGAAACGGTGCCGCGTGTGCCAGTACATGAGCCCTCGGGCATAGGCGAGCAAGGCGCCCTCCTGCGGCGCCAGCAGCGGCCCGAAGCCGCGCAGATCGCGAAACCGGAGCCCTTCCTGATCGAGCTCCAGCGAGTCGAGCGGGGACTCGATCGACGACAGTTCGAGCGCAAACCGGGCAGACTCGCTCTCGACGCCGAGCAAGGCGAGATCGGGGCCGGTGGCGATGAGTGCCGCAACCTCGTGCCGGGTCAGCAGAACCGGCCTCGGCCCTTCCGGCAGCTCGCGCACGAGATTCTGGGACCGCCAGACCGGCACGAAGAGCGAGCTGTCGTCGCCGAGCCGCGCTTCCAGCCATTCGGGATCCTTGCGCCGATGGCCGACGCGGTCGAGCCCGCCCGCAGAGTAGAAATTTGGTCGTCTCATGGTGTCGGCGGTTTCCCTGTCCGTTTCCCAAACGCTACGCCGAGCGTCTCCGGGGATATAGCGCTTTCGTGAAGCACCCCAGCGAGCCGGCGATCCATGACGCTTGCGTTGCCGACCGGTGACCCTGCTATAATGCGTGCGGGAGGTCGGCTATGGGCAGGTCCCTCGCCAACCCGGTCAGGTCCGGAAGGAAGCAGCCGCAACGAGTTTCGGCCTGGGTCGCAGCCGGTCTCCCACTCCATTCCCTTGCATGGCGGAATCCCCGCTCCGAGCCAGCCTCGACCGTGATCGATCGTTCCGCCGCCCCCCTTTTCAAACGGTTTCGATGAGCGGCGCCGAATACCGGGTCTTGGCCCGCAAATACCGACCGAGCACCTTCGCCGAGCTGATCGGCCACGATACGCTCGTCCGCACCCTCACCAACGCCTTCAATTCGGGCCGGATCGCGCACGCCTTCATGCTGACCGGCGTGCGCGGCGTGGGCAAGACCACGACCGCGCGCATCATCGCGCGAGCGCTCAATTGCGTGGGGCCCGACGGCACCGGCGGCCCGACCATGACGCCCTGCGGCGTCTGCGACCCGTGCCGCTCGATCGCCGAGGACCGGCATCCCGACGTGATCGAGATGGATGCGGCCAGCCGCACCGGCGTCGACGACATCCGCGAACTGATCGACGGCGTGCGCTATCGCCCGGTCTCGGCGCGCTACAAGATCTACATCATCGACGAAGTGCACATGCTCTCCAAGGCGGCGTTCAACGCGCTGCTGAAGACGCTCGAGGAGCCGCCGCCCGACATCAAGTTCGTGTTCGCCACGACCGAGATCAACAAGGTGCCGGTGACGGTTCTGTCGCGCTGCCAGCGCTATACGCTGCCGCGCATCCCGCTCGACCTGCTCGCCCGCTATTACGGCGAGATCGCCCTGAAGGAAGCGGTGACGATCGAGCCCGGCGCCCTGGCGCTGATCGCGCGCGCGGCCGATGGCTCGGTCCGCGACGGCCTGTCGATCCTCGACCAGGCGATCGCCTTGAGCCTCGGCCAGACCGTGACCGAGCCGGCGCTGCGCGAGATGCTGGGCGTGGCCGACCGGGGCCTGACCTTCGACCTGTTCGAGACCGTGATGCGCGGCGACGCGCCGGCGGCCCTCGCCGGCCTCGAAGCACTCTATAATGGCGGCACCGATCCCGTGGCCGTGCTGCAGGATCTGCTCGACATCACCCATTTCGTCACCAGGCTGAAGCTGGAGCGGCCGGGCGACCGGAACGCCGCCGCTTCGCCCTTGGGCGACGGCCAGGACCGGCAGCGCGGCCTGGCGCTCGCGGGCGGGCTCGGCATCGCCGCCCTCACACGCGCCTGGCAGATGCTGATGAAGGGGCTGGTCGAGGTGCAGAACGCGCCGCAGCCGATCAAGGCTGCCGAGATGGCGCTCATCCGCCTGATCTATGTCGCCGACCTGCCGCCGCCGGGCGAGCTGGTCAAGGCGCTGCAGAACGGCACCGCCCGATCCGCCGGCAACGGCGCCGCCCCGGCCGGCAACGGCCCGGCCCCCAACCCGCCGGCACGGCCTATGGCGATCGTCACCGGCGGCAGCGCGCTGCGCGAGCCCGCGCCGGTCCAGGCTGTGGCCGACGGCATGCCGCGCCTTGCGAATTTCGCCGAGGTGATGGCGCTCATCGCCGAACGCCGCGAAGGGCTCCTCTATGGCCATCTCGCCGGCGGCGCCCATCTGGTTCGTTTCGAGCAAGGCCGGATCGAGTTCCGGCCTGCCGATGACGCGCCGCGCGATCTCTCGACCCGGCTCGCGCAATTCCTGCTCGACGCGACCGGTCAGCGCTGGCTGATCAGCCTGTCGCGCGACGAGGGCCAGCCGACGATGCGCCAGCAGGCGGAGGCGCGCGAGAATGCGCGGCGGGCCGAGGTCGCGGCCCATCCGCTGGTCAGTGCCGCATTGGCGATCTTTCCCGGTGCCGTGATCGAGCTGATCAAGGAGCCCGGCATCGAGCCGCCGCAGCCGAGCCTCGACGGGACGCCGCCGATGCTGGAGCCGCTCGAGGAGCCGCCGGCGCCGCTTTACGAGCAAGATGATCCCGGCCCCGTCGCCGACGTGGATTGGGAGCTGGATGAGGATCTGGGAGATCTGTGATGAAGAATATCGGCAACATGATGAAGCAGGCGCAGCAGATGCAGCAGCGCATGCAGGAGATGCAGGCGCAGCTCGACCTGGTCGAGATGACCGGCGCGTCGGGCGGCGGCATGGTCAAGCTGACGCTCAACGGCAAGGGCGACCTAAAGAAGGTCTCGATCGACAAGTCGCTGATGGACCCGGAGGAGGTCGAGGTGGTGGAGGATCTTATCCTCGCCGCCTTCACCGACGCCAAGGCCAAGGTCGAGGAGCACGTCTCGACCGAGATGGCCAAGGTGACGGGCGGCCTCAAGCTGCCGGGCGGCATGAAGCTGCCCTTCTGACATGGCGGCGAGCGGCGAGATCGAGCGCCTGATCCAGCTCCTGGCGAAGCTGCCGGGGCTGGGTCCGCGCTCGGCCCGCCGCGCCGTGCTGCACATGCTGAAGCGGCAGGATCAGCTCATGCTGCCCTTGGCCGATGCGATCCGCGCGGTGGCCTCGACTATCCTGCCCTGCTCGATCTGCGGCAATCTCGACACTCATGCCCCCTGCGCCATCTGCGCCGATCCTAATCGCGACGCCTCGCTCATCTGCGTGGTCGAGGATGTCGCCGATCTCTGGGCGATCGAGCGCACCAGCTCCTATCAGGGCCGCTATCATGTGCTGGGCGGCATTCTGTCGGCCTTGGACGGTGTGAGACCCGAGGATCTGACCATCGCCGAGCTCATCGCGCGCAGCGCCTCGGGCGAGGTGCGCGAGGTGATTCTGGCGATGAACGCCACGGTCGAGGGCCAGTCGACCGCGCATTACATCACCGACCGGCTGCAGCCGACGGGGATCAAGATCTCGCGCCTGGCGCACGGCGTGCCGATCGGCGGCGAACTCGACTATCTCGACGAGGGCACGCTCGCCGCCGCCCTCAAGGCACGCCGCCCGCTTTAGGCGGTGCCTCGAATCGCGCCGCTTTCCCCGCGAGACTGCTGGAGCGGAGCCTGGCGCCGAGCAGGCTGCATTTCATACCATTGGTTCGCCAGATCCCCGACCAGAACCGACAAGGCGACGCAGGCCCAGATGGCGATCTCGGCGGCTGCGAGGTCCGGCGGCCGATCGAGGCCGGTCACGCCGAGGATGAAGCGGCCTTCGAAGAAGACCAAGCCGACCGCGTAGCTGCGGGTCATCCATTGACGGTGCCGCGGGATCATGCGCTTCAGCGCGAAGAAGAGACCGAACCCGGTCGTGACGACCAGGAGGACAGCGTCGACCACGGTGGCAATGGTGAAGGATCGCGACCCGCCGAGCCCCTCGTCGAGATATTGGATATAGACGCCGATGGGAGCGAGCACGAGGACGCCTGCGACGTAGATGCGCCCGACCACGCGGTGCAGCAGTGCGAAGCGCCGGCGCAGCCGATCGGAAAACTGCAGCGGCGCCAGGAGCAGCGCGCAGGCGCCGGCGACGCCGTGCGGCAGTAGCCACCATTGGAAGGACTTATAGTGCTGCCAGACCGGGTGCGTGGGGTCGATCAGGAAGCGCTCATTGTGGAAGATGACATACGCGACCATCACCATGATGAAGGCGAAGGTGACGTTCTTGGCACGGAACAGTCGTGGGCCGTGCGCCGTCGTCGTTATGGACATGTGATCCCGCTTGCTCAAGTTGGGCCGCGAGCGAGATCATCGGAAGCCGGTTACGGCAGGATGTCGGACCGGGATTGACGCGTTACAGCGGCAATGGAGCCGCGACTACCATCAATTCAATATTATAGGCCCTAGGCATCCGACAGACGCGCCGCCCTCAGCGACGAACTCTTCAGGATCGCCTGGCCGTAATTGGCGCCGCGCAGATCAACGCCGATCAGCGTGGCGCCGGTGAAATCCGTGGCGTCGAGCCGCGCCTCGCGCAGATCGGCATTGGTGAGCTCGGCCAGCACGCAGCTGGCGCCGCGCAAATCGGCCGGCCAGGCACGGCCGCTGTGGCGCCCGTCGGGCTCGCGGATCGGCATGGGGGCGAGACGCGCACCGCTGAGCTTGGCCCGCCCCATATCGGCGCCGGCGAGGTTGGCGCCCGACAGATCCGCCCCTTCGAGCCGGCAATTGCGCAGCCGCGAATTGTCGAGCTGTGCCAGGCAGAGCTTGGCGCCGCGCAGGTCGGCGCCGCTGAGATCGCAGCCCGAGAGCTTGGCGCCGGATAGATCCGTATCGGCGAGATCGAGCCCGGCCAGGACTCCGCCCGACAGATCGAGCCGCCTTCCGTCACGGCCGCCGCTCGAGATCCAGAGCTGATGGGCCTCGACCAGGCGGGCGGTATCCGCCTGCGACGATTTCGGGGTGACCGCCGCGAATTGCGCGTCTTTGCAGGAAGCCTTGGAGAGATCGATATTCTTCAGCTCGGCGCGTCTGAGATCGGCCCGGTCGAAGACGGCGTCGTCGATCTCAGCGTTGTTGAGACGAGCGGATTTCAGATCGGCGCCGGTGAAATCGGCGCGCGCGAGGCAGGCGCCGGTCAGATCGGCGAGCGTCATCAGGACATGCCGGCAATTCGCCGACCGGAGGTCGGCCTCGACCAGCCGCGCGCCGGTGAGATCCGCCTCCAGCAGCCGGGCGCCGCGCAGCACGGCGCCGGACAGATCCGACGGCAGTTCCCGGACCCGCCGCTCGCCGCCGACCCAATAGATCTGCTGGCCGGGCCTGAGATCGGCGCGTTCGAGATTGGCCTTTTCGAGATTGGCCAAGCGCAGATTGCAGCCGCGCAGATCGGCGCCGGACAAGCTCGCTTCGGCCAGGTTGGCGCCGGCGAGGTTGGCGCTCTGCATGTCGGCATTGTCGAGCCGGCTGCGCGTCAACACCGCGCCCGAGAGGTCGATGCCGGCCAGCCGAGCCGATTGCAGGCGCAACGCCGACAACTCCACCCCGGCAAGGGCGGCGCCCTTGAGGTTGAGAATCCGTCCGCCCGCTTCACCGTCGAGATAACGGCGGTGAGCCGTAATCGCTTGCAATAATTCGTTTTGATTCATTAGCCGATACGAATGGACGTGCCACTAGATCTAGCATACCCAGATTGGTTAATTGCGTATACATTGATGAAGTGGCACCGTCCTTCATATCGTACCGAGTGTGGATCAGGCCTGGGTCCCGTCCAACAGGCTCTCCAGGATCTGCTGCTGCGTCTCGCCCGAGCTCGACGCGTCGCCGGTCGTCTGGGCAGACTGCGTGCCATCGGCCTTCAGCAGATCCCTCAGCGCGGTCAATGCGCCGGTTCCGCCCGCGCCCTGCTGGGAATTGAGCCCGTTCGGGTTGGACGGGTCGAGCGCCTTGGCGAATTGCTGCTCGTCGACGCTGCCCGTGTTGTTCGGGTCGAGCTTGGCGTAGAGCGCGTCCGCATCCTGCTTGCTGCCGCCATCCTTCACCACCGCCGCTTCGAGTTCGGATTGAGTGATCTTGCCGTCGCCATTCGCGTCGATCTGCGAAAAGAGCTTCTGCGCGTCTTGGCCGGACAGGCTCGTACCGGTCACGCCCGCGCTGCCGCCGCTGGAATCGGCGCCGTCGCTCGCGCCGGGGGTAGCACCCTGTCCTCCCGCCTGCAAGGCGACGAGCTGGGCGAGAAGATCGGCGCTCAGCACCGAAAGCCCCTGCGCGGACTGCGCCGCGGTACTGGTCGCGGAATTGGCGCTGTTCGAAGAGCCGGCGGAGGATTGATCTCCCTGACCGGGCAGCTCGGCTTCGGCCTGCCTCAGCGATCCGATCCGCTCGTGATTGTGGTGAAAGCCGCCGATGATACTGTTGATGCTCATAACCGATCCCCTAGGTTGCACCCGCAGTGGAGACCAGCAAAGAGGACACCAAGTCCATGATACTTTGAATTCAATGACTTAACACAAGATCCGGCAGCGCGAATCTTCTCTTCCCGGCAAACCGGAACCGGCACCCGGCAAATTTTGCCGATCAGGGCCCGAGTGCCGGCATCTCGGCTAGGCCGGTCGCTTCGCCCTCGATCGTCTCGGCGCCGAGATCGAGTACCTGATAGGCCGGCAGATTGTCGGGCACCGGCTTGCCCGGCCGGAGCCCCAGCCGCGTCACCTCGCGCGCCCGCGGCAGGACCCGGCTGTTCAGGCTGTTGGAGAGCTTGGCGAAGGCGTCGGCGGCGCTGCGGATGCCCTTGCCGACGCTGCCGGCATAGCCAACCGCCGTGGCCAGCGCGTCGAGCAGCCGCTCGGTGCCGGCGACGATCTTTTCCTGATTCTCGATCTGCCGCATTAGGCTGATCTCGACCGAGGCGAAGCCCACGATCGCGGCGAGGCCGGACGGGCCGGCGAGCACGATCTCGGCCCGCGCCGCCTTTTGCATGAAGGACGGATCGGCATGCCCCAGCTTTTCGAGTGCTGCGTCATTGGGCAGATACATCACGGTCATGAGGCGCGAGATCTCGCTCGACCGTCCGGCCTTGCGATAGCCGGCCTGCACCGCGCCGCGATAGTCACGGTCGGTCAGATCCTTCAGATGCTGATTCATAGTACGGGCGAGGTTGCGATAGGCCTCGTCCTGCCGCTCCGTGCCTTCGGCCTGCGCCAGATCGAGCAGATGCTTCGAGGCCTTTGAATCGATCACCAACACCGCGTCGCCGGGCAAGAAGACGAGCGCGTCCGGGCGCTTGCGCACGGCCTCCTCATCATAGACCGTCGCCTGCAGCACGAAATCGCGCTCCTGGGCGAGCCCGAAGGATTTGAGCGTGTTGGCGAGGCCGACCTCGGCGAAATAACCCGCACCGGCCGGACTCGACAGCGCGCGCCAGACCGTGTCGAGCACCACGGCGCGCTCGGCGACCTGGCCCTTGAGCTGCGACACGCCGTCGGTGAGATCCTTCATCTCCAGGCGCAGCGCCTCGGTCGTGGCCTTGACCTGCTTCTCCGCCGCTTCCTTCGCCTCGGCCGTCTCGCGCTTGTGATCCTCGATCAGCTTCGACGAGATCTGCTGCGCCGTCTCCAGCACGCCGGCCTTGGTCGAGCTCAGGAACTCGGCCTTGGTCGCTTCCCAGTCGCGCATGCGGGCGGCCATGGTCTCGGTTTCCTGGCGGGCGAGCGCCGCTTCGGTCTCGGCGCGCGCGCGGGCGGCCAAGGCGGCATCACGCGCCTCCAACGCCGCTTCCGCCTGGGCTTCGAGGCGGACGGCCTTGGCCAGCGCCTCTTCGAGCCGGACGGAAGCGGCGGCACGCAGCTCCAGATCGGCGCTCGCCGCCGCGCGCGCCTCGGCCACGCCATGGCGCACCCACAGGGCGGCGATCGCGCCGCCGAGGACGAGGCCGATCAGAGCGGCCAGCGCCAGGCTCGTGACATCCATTGTTCGGTCTCCTTCCGATGCCGAAGGTAGCAGGCGAAAGCGGCTTCGGCTTGACCCGCGTGCGCCAAACTCATACCAGTCTTGGCAGCATTACCCAGAGCCCGAGAGATCCTGCCGGTCATGGCCCGTCTGCCGATTGTCATCGCACCGCATCAGGTGCTGAAAACGAAGGCCAAGTCGGTCGAGAAGGTCGACGACTCGATCCGGCAGCTCATGGACGACATGCTGGAAACCATGTACGCGGCGCCGGGCATCGGCCTGTCGGCCAACCAGATCGGCATCCTGCAGCGGGTCGTCGTGCTCGACGTCGCGCGCGAGAACGAGCCGCCGCAGCCGCTCAAGATGGTCAATCCGGAGATCCTGTGGCAGTCGGAAGAGCTCTCCACATACAATGAGGGCTGCCTGTCGATCCCCGAGCTCTATGCCGATGTGACCAGGCCCGCCCAGATCAAGTTCCGCTTCCTCGATCCCGACGGCAAGAAGCGGGAGATGGAGGCGACGGGGCTGCTCGCCACCTGTGTTCAGCACGAGATCGACCATCTCGACGGCATATTATTCATCGACCATATCTCGGCGCTGAAGCGCAACATGATCCTGCGCAAGCTGGCCAAGGTGCGGAAGGCCCAGTCGGAATCGGCGATGTAATGGCGGCAAAGCTGCGCCTCGCCTTCATGGGCACGCCGGATTTCGCCGTGCCGATCCTCGAAGCGCTGGTCGCCGCCGGGCATGAGCTCGCCGCAGTCTATACCCAGCCGCCCCGCCCGACCGGGCGCGGCCACCGGACCCAGCCCTCGCCGGTCCAGGCCCGGGCTGAGGCGCTCGGCATTCCGGCTTTCCATCCGACCAGCCTGAAACCGGCCGAGGCGCAGGAAGCGTTCGCCGCGCTCGCGCTCGATGCCGCCGTGGTCGCGGCCTACGGGCTGATCCTGCCGAAGCCGATCCTGGCCGCACCCCGCCTCGGCTGCATCAATGTCCATGCCTCGCTGCTCCCGCGCTGGCGTGGTGCCGCCCCGATCCAGCGGGCGCTGCTCGCCGGCGACAGCGAGACCGGCGTCACCATCATGCAGATGGAAGCCGGCCTCGATACCGGGCCGATGCTGCTCCGCGGCACCGTCCCGATCGGCCCGGCGTCGACCGCGAGCTCGCTTCACGACGCTCTTTCGGCGATGGGCGCCAAACTCATCATCGAAGCGCTGGACGGGCTCGCCGCCGGCACGCTCGCCGCCATGCCGCAGCCCGAGGAGGGTGTCACCTACGCAGCAAAGCTCGAGCGCGAGGAAGGCGAGATCGACTGGCACCAAGATGCTGCGACACTCGAACGCAAGGTTCGGGCACTGACGCCATGGCCGGGCGTGTCATTTAGTTTCGAGTCGGAACGAGTCAAGGTGCTCGCGGCGATTTCCGAACCCGACTCGGGGGGCGCCGCACCCGGCACGGTCATCGATAATGACCTCGGAATCGCCTGCACGCATGGCGTCTTCCGCCCTGTCCTGTTGCAACGACCGGGACGCGGAATCGTGCAACGGCGTGCATTTTTAAACGGAACCCCCATCAAAATGGGGATTTCTCTGTAAATTTGCTCGGCATTCTGCCGAACGCGAATCGTCCGAGCGATTCGGCCTGTTATAAAAAAATCGCTGTCAACCGCAAAGATTTATAGAAAATCAACTATCGGTCATGCATGTTCGGCGTGGCTTTCGTGAGCCTGCTCGTTCGAGCGGTTCTTCTACCCAGCTTTCTGCTTCACCGGGGGAACATGAAGCGACTACTGGCGACCTTTTCGGTAATGCTGGCCGCAGCCGGCGTTTCCTCATCGGCTCATGCGATGAGCTGCGTCGCATACGTCAAGGCGACGACGGATTTCGGGCTGAGCGGCAACGCCTGGTCCTGGTGGGAAAACGCCGACAGCATCTATCAGCGCGAGCACATGCCGGCCGTCGGCTCGGTGATGGTGTTCAATCGCACGCACCAGATGCCGCTCGGCCATGTCGCCGTCGTGAGCAGCGTCAGCGGTCCGCGCGAGATCCGGATCGACCATGCCAATTGGCATCGCAGCCGGATCGACCGGGGCATCATCGTCCATGACGTGTCCGAGAAAAATGACTGGAGCGAAGTCAGCGTCCAGTGGCAGGGCGATGTCTTCGGCAATCCGACCCCCGTCAATGGCTTCATCTATCCCTCGACCGTGCCCGGCGCCCAAGCGCCGCACAACAACACGCCGCGCCTGATGCTGGCGGCGAACCAGCCGCTGCCGAGCGAGCGCGAGCGTCACCACCACGGCGCCTCCGTGCATCAGACCATGCTGCGCCAGGCGATGCAGGAGCAGGAGATGATGCGCCGAGGCCGTCTCCAGCTCGCGGTCTATCATCCGGCCGAGGCCGCCCATCACGCACCGTCGGCGCATCACGCTTCGGCGACGCACCACGTTCAGGAAAAGAAGCGGGCCGCCAAGCACTGAACAGCGCCCGACAAGCACCGAAACAAAAAGGCCAAGTCCCCGCGGACCTGGCCTTTTCTATTTCTCGCTTCCGACTTCAGAGGTAGCCGGTGCCCATCTCCTCGGCGAACTGGACGGGATCGCCGTCCCAGTCGATGCGGGTGTGCTCCAGCAGATAGACCCGGTCGGCATGCGGCAGCGCGAAGGTGACGTTCTGCTCGCCGAGCAGGAAGGTGATGTCGGTCGTCTCGCGCAGCCGGGTCAGCGCCTTGGACAGCAGCTCCAGAATCACCGGCGCCAAGCCCAGCGTCGGCTCGTCCAGGATCAGCAGCTTCGGCTGCATCATGAGCGCGCGCGCGATCGCCAGCATCTGCTGCTCGCCGCCGCTCAAGGTGCGCGCGGCCTGGCCCTGGCGCGAGGACAGGATCGGGAACAGGTCGAACAGCCATTCGAGCTGCTTGGCGCTCGCCTCCGGCGCCAGATGCTGGCCGCCGAGATCGAGGTTCTCGCGCACCGACATGTCGCCGAACAGTTCGCGCGTCTCGGGGCAATGGACGATGCCGCCGCGCGCGATCTTGGCGGCGCTCGTGCCTTTGAGCGGCACGCCGTTCCAGCGGATCTGGCCGCTGTAGGGCACCAGGCCGGAAATGGCGTTGAACAGGGTCGTCTTGCCGGCGCCGTTCAGCCCCACGACCGAGACGAACTCGCCTTCATGCACCGAGAGCGAGACATTCTCCAGCGCCTGGGCCTTGCCGTAGAGGACGCTCACGCCCTGGACCTCGAGCAGCTTCTTCGGATTGGCCGCTAGGTTGGGCGAGCGCTCGGCTACTTGGATGGTGCCGCCCAGATAGACCGAGCGGACCGTCTCGTTGCGCATGACCTCCTCGGCCGGGCCCTCCGTGATGCGCTCGCCCAGATACATGGCGAAGACGCGATCGACCAGGGCCGCCACGCTCTTCACATTATGGTCGACCAGCAGCACCGCCTTGCCGTCGGCGCGGAAGCCGGCGATGAGCTCGGAGAAACCCGCGACCTCGGCCGCGGTGAGGCCGGCGAAGGGCTCGTCGACCAGCAGCACCTGCGGATCGCGGGCGATCGCCTTGGCCAGCTCCATGCGGCGGAGATCGGCGAAGGGCAGCGTGCCCGGATAGCGGCCCAGCACCCTGCCGAGGCCGACACGCTCGGCGATCTCGCGCGCCCGCCGCTCGACCGCCGGATCGGCGATGAGCCGTAGCAGTGCGTCGGGCAACAGCGCCAGCATGATGTTTTCCAGCACGGTCTGGCGATGCAGCGGGCGGGAATGCTGGAACACGATACCGACGCCGGCGCGCGCGATGCGGTGGGTCGGCCAGTTGGTCACATCCGTCCCAGCGACCGTGACCTTGCCGGCATTGGGCTGGATGATGCCCATGACCAGCTTCATCACCGTCGATTTGCCCGAGCCGTTGGGACCGATCAGGCCCAATATCTCGCCGGGCTCGATCGAGAAGCCGATATCCTTGACCGCCACCAGCCCGCCGAAGCGCTTGGTGAGGCCGTCGACCGTGAGCAATGTCATTGCCGCGCTCCCGTGCGGAGCACGAGGCCCATGAAGCCGTCTGGGAAGAACAGGATGGCCGCGAGCGCCATCGCCGAGACGACGAAGGTGCTGAGCTCGCCGATCGGCCGCAGCAGCTCGCCCATGGCGATGAGGAAGATCGAGCCGAAGGCCGCGCCGAGGATGGTGCGGCGGCCGCCGAGCACGGCGGCGATGATCACCTGAACACCGACCGAGATGTCGACGACCGTGCTGACCGAGGCGGTGCCGAGATAGGACACCAGCAAGGCGCCGGTCAGGCCCGAGAACAGCGCGCTGATGCAGAAGGCGGCCATCTTGTGCTTGGTGACGTTGAAACCGAGCGCCGCCGCCTCGATCGCATCCTGGCCGCTGGCCTGGAGGATGAGCCCGACCGAGGAGCGCGACAGGCCGAACAGGATGCCGCCGACCACGACCATATAGAAGAGCGCATAGTAGTAATTGGTGGTCTCGTCGATCGACAGCACGTCGGTCATGGTCAGCCCGATCTCGCCGCCGGTGATGCCGGCGAAGATGACGATGACCTGCTGGAGCAGCAGCACCGCCACCAGCGTCACCAGGCCGAAATAGGGCCCGCGCAGCCGGAGCGCCGGCAGCGCCAGCGCCACGCCGCCCAGCACCGCCGCCACCGTCCCGGCCAGCATCGCCGCCCAGAGCGGCCAGCCATATTCGCTGTTGAGGATGCCGGTGCCGTAGGCGCCCAGGCCCAGGAGAAAGGTCGGGCCGAAATTGACCTCGCCGGCGAAGCCGAACAGCAGGTCCCACGACATCGCGAAGACGCTGAAGTAATAGGCGACCGTGAGCAAGCCGATGATATAGGCCGAGACCCCGAGCGGCAGGATGGCCGCCGCCACAAGGGCGACCAGGATGAGCCAGAAAAGGCGCGATTTCGCCATGTTGTCAGCCCCTATCGCCGCCCGAGGAAGCCTTGCGGCCGCACATAGACGACCAGCACCAGCAGGATCAGCGCCGGCATGGAGCGAATCTCCGGCGTGATCAGATAGGCTGTGACGGTTTCGAGGTAACCCACCACATATGCCGCGAGCAGCGAGCCCGAGACGCTGCCGAGGCCGCCCAGCACGACGATCGAGAAGGCGCTGGCGGTGAGTTGGCCGGTCTGCGACGAGCTGGTGCCGAGGAAAGTCGCCAGCAGCACGCCGGCGATGCCGGCGAGCACGCCGTAGATGGTCCAGACCAGCAGATAGATGTTGGAGAGCTCGAAACCCAGCAGCGTCAGGCCGCGCGGGTTGATCGAGGCGGCGAGCAGCGCCTTGCCGGCCCTTGTCTTGTTGACGAGCAGCCAGAGCAGCCCGATCGCCCCCCAGCAGATGGCCGCGATCAGGATCTCGTTCGACGGCGTGCGCACGCCGTTGATGTTGACCACGCCCTCGATCAGCGGCCGGACCGTCTTGGGATTGTCGGTGTAGAAATAGGCGATCGCCTCCTGGATCATGATGCCCCAGAGCAGCGTGCCGGTGAGGACGAAGATCTCCTTCTCCTCGCTCGGGATCGCCTGGGAGCGCTGGATCGGCCGGACGATCATGAAATAGGTGACATAGGCGGTGACGAAGCCCGCGACCACGCCGGCCGCCGCCCCGGTATAGGAGCCGAACTTATTGGCGACCAGCCAGGCGGTCACGGCGGCGACCACCATGGTCGCCCCGTGGGACAGGTTGAGCACTCCCGACACGCCGAACATGAGCGTGAAACCGATGGCACCCAGCGCATAGAGCGCACTGATCGCGAAACCGTCGACGAGAATCTGCGTAGCGAGCATGAGGTCTATCCGATCCCTCAGCCGATCAGTTCGCCGCCGCCTGCTTGACCTTGACAAAGGGCGGGAAACGCAGCTTTCCGGTCGCGAGATTCTCCGGCCACACCGTCACCTGCTTGCCGTCCTGCCACTGGATGGTCAGGCCGGTGATCAGCCCCTTGCCGTATTTCAGGCCGTGGGTGAACACGTCGTCCTTGCCGTAGAACTGCATGCGGCCGACGGTGCCGACATGGTCGGTCGCCTCGAGCGCCGTCACCAGCGGGTCGGCCTCGGTCGATTTGGCGCGCTGGATCGCCTCGGTGATGATGTAGATCGCGTCATAGGACGAATAGCCGGTATAGGCCGGCGTCACGCCGTAGCGCTTCACATAGGCTTCGGTGAAGGGCATGGTCTTGGGCGTGGTCGCGACGCCTTCGGCGGCACCGTCGAACGAGACGACACCGTCGGCCGCGCCGTTGGTGTCCTTCCAGAAAGTGCTGGTCGTCGATTGCGAGCTGTTGCCGCCGAGCGGGATCGGCACCTGCTGGGCCGCCCATTGCACCGTCGGCTGCACGCCGACATGGCTGATGCCGGTGATGATGACATCCGGCTTCTTGCCTTCGATCTGGTTGAAGATCGGCGTGAAGTCGGTGCTGTCCGGCGAGAAGCGGATATGGTCGAGCACCTGCAGACCGGCCTCGGGCAGGCATTTCAGGAACCGGTCGTCGAGCGGTTTGGTCCAGGCGGCATCCTCACTCATCACCACCGTCGTCTTCATGCCGTAGCCGGTGACGAACAGATCATGCGAGGCGTCGCAGATCGATTGCGCGATCGAGGACGAGGCCAGCCACTCATGGAACGTGTACTTATTGTGCTCGTAATCTTCGTGGATATGCCGGGTGATCTCGTCGCTGGCGGCACCCGGCGTCAGCAGCGGCGTCTTGAGCCGCGCCGACCAGGGCTCCAGCGCCAGCACGACCTCGCTGATATAGCTCGCGACCACGGCCACGACATGGTCCTGGTTGACCGCGCGCTGGAACGCGCGTACCGCGTCGGCTGCGGAATTATGGTCGTCGTAGCTGATGATCTCGATCTTGCGGCCGTCGATACCGCCCGCGGCGTTGATCTCGTCGGCGGCAAGCTGGGCGGCATTGGGGATCGCGACGCCGACGATGGCCGACGCTTCCGAGATGATGCCGATCCGAATCGGCTCGGCATCTGCGGCGCGCGCGGCCGAGGGAGCCGCGGCCAGCGCTACGGCCAGGCAGGCCGTGCTGCAAGCGGCGACACTCGTGGCGTGGCGAATGATCTTTTTCGGCATGTTCCCCTCCCCATCCTTGTCCGCTTCGGACTTAACGCGCACCCTAAACATAAATTCACCGGAATTCATCGGAGATTTGCAAATCGCGAAGGGATGGCGAATTTGCCGCCTCGGCAGGATGCCTCTATTGTAGGCAACCTCTTATCGCATTGGATCTATTCGGCGTGCCGCGTTACAAACTCATACTGGAATATGACGGCACCGGGCTCGTCGGCTGGCAGCGGCAGCCCAACGGCCCGTCCGTTCAGGAGATCCTGGAAACGGCCTTCGCCAAGCTCGCGGGCGAGCCGATCTTCGTCCAGTGCGCCGGCCGCACCGATGCCGGCGTCCATGCGCTCGGCCAGGTCGCCCATACCGATCTGCCGCGCGATTACGAACCGGACGAAATCCGCGGCGCCATCAACTTCCATGTCCGGCCGGAGGCGGTGGCGGTGCTCGCGGTCGAGCGGGCCCCGCCCGATTTCCATGCCCGGCTGTCGGCGACGCGCCGGCGCTATCTCTATCGCATCCTCAATCGCCGCGCCCCGCCGGCGCTGGAGCGCAACCATGTCTGGCACCTGGGCGTGGCGCTCGATGCGGATGCCATGGCGGCGGGCGCCCGGCAATTGCTCGGCCATCACGATTTCACCAGCTTCCGCGCCAGCGAGTGCCAGGCGAACACGCCGATGAAGACGCTCGACCGGCTCGATGTCTTCCGCCGTGGCGAGGAGATCCATATCGAGGCCGCGGCCCGCTCCTTCCTTCATCACCAGGTGCGCAACATGGTCGGCACGCTGAGGCTGGTCGGCACCGGGCAATGGCAGCCCGAGGATGTCGGCAAGGCTCTCGCCGCGCGCGACCGCAGCGCCGCCGGGCCGACGGCGCCGCCCGACGGGCTCTATCTGGTCGAGGTCGGCTATGAGCCGTTAGGACGCGCCGCCGATCCAGTCGGCGATCCGGCCGACACCGACGCCGAAAAGAACGTCGAGTAGCACGATCGCGGCCGCGCGCAGCCCGCCGATCTCGAGAATGCTTTCGGCCAGGAAGGCTTCGACCACCAGCGCGTAGATCTGGATGAGGCCCAGGACGATCCGCCCGAGCGGCGCCGGCGAGCCTGTCAGCAGGCTGAGCACCAGCAGGATCAGCACGAGCTGGCCGAGATTGAACCAATTATAGCCGGTGACGAACCAGCTCCAGCGATCTTCCCGGCCGAAGCGGCGCAGCACCGGCAGCAGCAGCAGCGGAAAGCCCGCGGCACCGATGATCTCGGCCAGAAACTGCGCCCCGCCCAGCAGCGCCGGCGTCGGGGTGTCGGTGCCGGCGACCTGGAGGCCGATCAGCAGCAGGATCAGCGGCAGGCCGAAGAGATAGGACCAGAAGGACCGGGCGCAGGCGCGCGCGTCGCGGCCGAAGCCGGCGGCCCCGGCCCGATCGAAGATCGCGAGACGGAGCACGCCGCCGAGCGCGTCCGCGGCTTCCCGGCCGGTCACCATCATCTAGGCAGCCACCGCGAAGAAGCGCTCGAGCACGCCGAGATAGATCTCGGCCAACCGCTCGATATCGGCCACGGGCACGGCCTCGTCCACCTTGTGCATGGTGAGCCCGACCAGCCCGAACTCGGCGACCGGGCAGAAGCGTCGGATGAAGCGCGCATCCGAGGTGCCGCCGGTGGTGCTGAACACCGGCCGCGCGCCGGTGACGGCGGCAGCGGCATCGGCGATGAGCTCGGCCAGCGCCGCCGGCGGCGTCAGGAACGCCTCGCCCGAGACCTTGACCGCGAGATCCCAGCGCCCGCCATGCTTCGCCAGCCGCTCCCGCAGCAGCGCTTCGAGCTTGGCGCCGGTCCAGCGATCATTGAAGCGGATATTGAAGACCGCCCGCGCCGTCGCCGGAATGACGTTGGTCGCCGGATTGCCGACATCCACCGTCGAGACCTGCAGGCTCGAAGGCTCGAAATGATCGGTCCGCTCGTCGAGCGGCGTCGCGGTCAGGCCGGCCAGCATCGCCACCAGCCGATGGATCGGGTTGTCGGCCAGATGCGGATATCCGACATGGCCGGCCGTGCCATGCACGGTCAGGGTCGCATTCAGGCTGCCGCGCCGGCCGATCTTGACCATGTCGCCGAGCGTGCGCTCGTTGGTCGGCTCGCCGACGATGCAGGCATCGATGCGCTCGCCTCTCGTCTCCAGCCATTCCATCAGCTTGGCCGTGCCGTTGATCGAGACGCCCTCCTCGTCGCCGGTCACGAGCAGGCTGATCGAGCCGTCGAAGCTGGCTCCGCGCGCGGCGATGAAGCGGGTCGCCGCCGCGGCGAAGGCGGCGATGGCGCCCTTCATGTCGGCGGCACCCCGGCCCATCAGCCAGCCGTCGCGGGTAACGCCGCCGAACGGATCGACGCTCCAGGCGGCGCGGTCGCCCGCCGGCACCACGTCGGTATGGCCGGCAAAGGCGAAATGGCGCCCGCCGCGTCCCCAGCGCGCATACAGATTGGCGATATCATCCGTCCCCGGCGTCGACATCACCAGCTCGTGGCAGTCGAAACCGTACGGCCTCAAGGCAGTCGCGAGCGTCCCGATGGCGCCGGCGTCGGCCGGCGTCACGCTGGGGCAGCGGATCAGCGCCGCCGCGAGCGGGGCGGGCTCGACCGGCGCCAGGCTCATGCGCGCAGCAGCTCGTTGATCGAGGTCTTGGCGCGGGTCTGGGCATCGACCCGCTTGACGATCACGGCGCAGGCGAGGCTCGGCCCCGGATTGCCGTCCTTGAGCGGCTTGCCGGGCAGTGCCCCGGGCACCACCACCGAATAGGCCGGCACGCGGCCGACGAAGATCTCGCCGCTGTCGCGATCGACGATCTTGGTCGTGGCCGACAGGAACACGCCCATGCCGAGCACGGCGCCGCGCTCGACCCGGACACCCTCGACCACCTCGGAACGCGCGCCGATGAAGCAATCATCCTCGATGATCACCGGATCGGCCTGCAGCGGCTCCAGCACGCCGCCGATGCCGACGCCGCCCGAGAGATGGCAGTTGCTGCCGACCTGGGCGCAGGAGCCGACCGTGGCCCAGGTATCGACCATGGTGCCGGCGCCGACGCGGGCGCCGACATTGACGAAGGACGGCATCAGAATGGCATTGGCGCCGATGAAGGCCGAATAGCGCACGACCGCGCCGGGCACCGCGCGGAAGCCGGCGCGCTTGAATTTTTCGGCATCCCAGCCGGCGAATTTCGGCCGCACCTTGTCCCACCAGACGGATTCGCCGTGGTTCGGATCGAGCGGCCCGCCGCCCATCACCTCGGTCGGCGACAGGCGGAACCACAGCAGCACCGCCTTCTTCAGCCATTGATGAACCTGCCACTCGCCATTGCCGCCCTGGCTCGCGACGCGCAGCTCGCCCTCGTCGAGCAGCCGCAGGCTCTCCAGGATTGCGTCCCTCACCTCGCCCTTGGTTTCGGGCGAGACCGCATCCCGGGCCTCCCAGGCACGATCGATGATCGAGGCGAGCGGATGAGCGTTCATAATCGGCATCTCTGGCGTGGAATCGAGAGCCGCGACCATGGCTCGCCCTCGGCGAACCTGTCAACCGGCGGGCGCTGCAAGCCAGCCCGCCAGATCCTCGGTATGATGATGCACCCAGGATTCGACCGAACCCTCGACCGCCCAGTCATTGGCCGTGCGCACCCACAGCGTCAGCATGCCGAGCTCGGCCGCGGGCTTCAGATTCACCGCCATATCCTCGACCATGGCGGCGCGCGCCGGCTCGATGCCGTAGCGGCGCAGCAATGCTGCATATCCGGCCGGTTCGGGCTTGGGCACGAACTCGGCCGCGACGATATCGAACACCCCCTCGAAATGGGCGGCGAGGCCGAGCCAGGCGAGCACGCGCTCGGCATGCGCGACCGAGCCGTTGGTATGGATGAGCTTGCGCCCGGGCAGCGCCGCCAGCGCCGCATCGAGCGCGAGCGCCGGCGCCAGAGCGGCAAGATCGATGTCGTGGACGTAATCCATGAATTCATGCGGATCGACGCCGTGCTCGACCATGAGCCCGCGCAGGGTCGTGCCGTGCCGCCGAAAGAGCTGCTTCTGCAGCGCCCGCGCCGCCTCGGGATCGAGATCGAAGCGCCGGCCGATGAACTGCCCCATCCGCGCCGAGATCTGCGGGAAGAGATCGGACGAGGCGGGATAGAGAGTGTTGTCGAGATCGAAGATCCAGGTCTGGATTTCGTTACGAATCAACGGCATGAATGTAAACTCGTCGCCAATGGTCACAGATGTGCGTGGCGTCGTTGTAAACCACGCTCTCTATTCAGTCCATCATCGAGGGCGTCGCCACGAGCGACCTGAAGCCCATTCTCTGCACGACTTGACGATCCGATCAACTCGATGGATTATCTCCCGATAATTCCCCATTGACGCAATATGTCCGCAGTTGAACGTTTCATCGTCACCATCGAGGCGCTGCGGACCAGCCCAGTTGGGCCGTTGAACTAAGCCGCATTCCGAGAAGATTTCTGTATATCTGAAGATTGGCTCGATCGTATCGAGACAGCAGGCGGAGAGTTCTGTGTACTTCGACGATGATCAAGACGAACTCCGTGTCGCGTCAAATGCCACGTTTACGATGGTCGTGCTGAATGCGCTCGTTTGGGCGTGGCTACTCTACGAAGGCCTGTTCTCATCCATTATCCAAAGCCAGCATCCAGGAGCAGCGCTGCTCTTTCCGGTAGTGGGAATTGCACTATCGATCGCACTTCCGGTTTGGCTCGAACGAGTTGGCAGGCCAAAATCGGCTCTGGCGCTCGCGTCATCGGTGCTGCTGGGAATGGTTTACCTGACGGTGGATGTCTTCTTGCACGCGGGCGTCTAGGCGGCTGGCGCGAGGGGACACTCCTCTCCCGCGTCGTCCCGCATTTCCTTTCGGCATGTGTGGGACCGAAGCAGTCTCACCCCGCGGCCCGCAGGACGAGGAGCGTCTGGAGCCGGAACGGCAGCAGCAAAGCCGCCCGTCGAGGGGGCGGCCCGATCGCTCATAACGGATCGGGTTCAGTTTGCAGCTTACGCAGTCACACCTCTTCTCGAATTCCTTCGGTAACGATGTAAGGCAGGAACTCCCTTAGGCCGCGCGCCTCGTAAGACACATTTTGGTACCGCTTGGCGTAGATCGCCTGCATCGGGATGCGATCGGCGACCGCGCCGGGGTCCTTCCTGGCCACGAGGAAATGCATATAAGGCGCATCGCCAGCTGCCCCACCCTGCCGAGGCGGTCCGGCGGCAGGAAGCTGTAGCCCCATCCCGACGGTTCCGGCCGATTATAGGACGGAAGCCGCACCAGCACCGATTCCTGCACGCTCCAGCCATTGACGGCGAACCAGTCGAACCACAAGGTCGCCGAGAATTGGTAAAAGCCATGGTCGGCGTAATTGTTGAGCGGACCGATGTGAACGAAGGCGCCGCCATCCTTCAGGATATCGGCGCATCGTGCCAGAGCGTTCGGCAGGTGGAAGACATGCTCCAAGGTGCCGCCGGTAAAGAGCACGTCGCACCGACCGACAAGGTGGGGCGGCGTGGCCGCTTCATTGAGATCGAAGACGATCTCCGCCCCTTCGACGTCCGAGATGTCCATGCTCTCGACCTTGGGGAACCCCAGCGCGCCGAAGAAAGTCTCCGGCGTCACCCAACCCGCCTGCTCTTGCCAGCTATCCCGGTCCAGATGCGAGGCGAAGCCTTCCGTGTCGAGGATACGAGCGAATTGTTCCCGGCTTGCCACGACATCCTGGCGACCCAGCATCAAGAGCGATCCTGACAGACCGTGGAGCCTGACCGCGTCGAGCATGGTCGGAATAAGGTTGGCTGCAATTCCCAAGATCTACCCTCACTCATGGTTGTCTGATTACCGGCAGCATCGCTACCATGATCCCCGACGACGAGCTAATCAATATGAACCAATGCCGCCTAAGCTGGTGAATGAGGGGCCAAAATATGGTGACGATTCTGCCCCCTCCCCATTCCGCCTACGGGGCGCAGGAGCTGGAAGCCGATGCGGGAATTTATGTTAGCTTGAGGAGGGCAACACCGTGAGAGGATGCGCCAATGTTCGATCAATACCAGCTGTGTGCAAAAAGCCCTAAGCTTGAGGCGGCGATGGGTAAAGAGCATAATGATGGTGTATATTTATACGAAATGGTTGCTCCGTCGAATATTTCTTTTGAGGCTGCCTACGCGCACTTCTGCGAAAAACTCCAAGGTGGCCTGAAACTTCAGGGAATGGGGGATCCGGACGGATATATTACACATCCAAACGGCGCAGAAATTCCTGTTTGGGTAGCTTGACTGTTACAAATGGCCATTAAGATGATGGAGACCGTCTGCTTGACCGGCGGCTACGGCACCGCCGGCAACAGATCGAGCCGCCTCGACCGGGGCTTGGCGGGGTGACGGCTGTTATCGTGGTTCGGCCCTCAGGACGAGGCGCGCCTCAGCCGTCTCGTCGCCGGCGAGCGGCTCCATGGCGAAGCGCGTCGATGGCGTCACGTCACCAGAACCAGCCTCCCCCGAACGCGGCGACCGACCTTCGCCAGCCCCTTGACCAATCCCGCATTGTGTATTGAATACACAATGGAGGAGCCTATATGGACCGATCGAGCCGCGCGGTGATCAGGGTTCTTGAGGAAGACGGCTGGAAGCTCGTGAACACCGTCGGCAGCCACCGTCAGTACAAGCATCCGACCAAGCCCGGTCGCGTCACCCTTCCGCACCCGGTCAAGGATCTGAAGACGGGAACATTGAAGTCGATCGAGCGTCAAGCCGGCGTGAAGCTCACCTAGGAGAGCGGATATGGCTACCGTCTATTATACAGCGATCATCGAAGGGGGCGCCGAGCCCGGCTACGGCGTGTTCTTTCCCGACTTGCCCGGGCTCGCCAGCGCCGGTGAAACGGTCGAGGAGGCAGCACGGAACGCCGAGGAAGCCTTGAGCCTGCACCTGGCCGGCCTGGTCGAAGATGGCGATGCGTTGCCGGCCTCGACGCCACCCGACCGCATCCTGCACGACCCCGGCATCCATGAAGTCAGCCGCATGTTGGTGCGTGCGGAGCTGCCGGGCCGATCGGTGCGGCTCAACATCTCGATGGATGAGGGTCTCGTCGCCGCCATCGACAAAGCCGCCAAGGCCCGCGATACGACGCGATCCGGGTTCTTGTCCGAGGCGGCGCGCAAGATGCTCGGACGCTGATTAGGGCCCGGATCACCCCCCGGCCCGCAGGATAAGCCGGGTCCAGAGCCGGAACGGGCGCCAGGCGCCGCGCGGGTCGGAGAGGAACGGCAGGTGCAGGCGCGGGCTCGACAGCACCTCCACGACCCAGCGGTGATCGCCCATGAAGCGGAACGACAGCGAGTGCTTCGACCGGATCGCGGGCTCGCGGAAATGGCCGGTGGCGTAGGGCCAGACGATCGTAATGCGGTCGATCAGCCGGAGATCCGATCCGAGCAGGCAGATCTCCAGCCCTTCCTCATAGGGCACATCATGGGTGAGAAAGAGCAGGAACTCCCCCCGCTCCAGCGCATATTGCGCCTCGAGGCAGCGCCCGGGCAGCGTCACCGCCGTCTGCCGCCCGTCCGCGACGAGGCGCGCCTCGGCCGTCTCGTCGCCGGCGAGCGGCTCCAGGGCGAAGCGGGTCGAAGGCGTCATGTCACCAGAACCAACTGACCCCGAACGCCGCGAGCGCGCCGCCGACGAAGGCGCCGACCCCGACGCAGACCGGCGCCCCGGGACCGCAGACGAGCCCCGCCGCGGCCCCGCCGGCGACGCCGCCGAGAATGCCGGCGCCGGTGACCGCTCCCTCCTTCTCGGCCGTATGCACGGGATCGTCGGAGGTGGCGATATCGTAGACCGAGACGGCGAGCGACAGGATCAGCAGGCCCCGCCCGATCCGGGACGCGCCGAGCAGCATGGCGTTGACGCGCGGGTTCGACCGGCCGGCGGCCGCGATGACCGCGGCATAGACGCTTTCCTGCTCGGCTTGGCTGAGACGCGTGAAGTCGGCGGCCTCGCCGAACAGCTTCTTGGTATATTTCGCGACGACGCCGTTGAAGGTCAGCCCTTCCTTCTTCATCGCCTGAGCTATCGCCAGACCGGTCGGCGAGGAGCGTGTGCGCAATATCTCCATCGTGTCGTTGCGGAGCGCGCTCGCCTGCTCGGCCGCCTGGTGCCAGCTGATGCGCCCGGCCTGCGCCTCGGCGCGCAGCTGATTGACCGTGGCGGAAATGGTCCGTTGATAGAGCTGGCGGACATGGGCATCCCAGGTCACGGTGGACGCCGCCATGGTCACGTCGGCGCGCAGCGTTTCCGCCACCGCCTCGAAGCGCTTCCTGTCTTCCTCAGCCATCGACCGTGACCTTGCGCGGCAGCGCCCCGGAGAAACCGCCGGCATTAGATCAGATTGCCACCTGGCGGGGAAGCGCAGGACGTCCCGCTCGGTTAAGGCCGGCTTAACCACGGCTCCTCTAAAGATTCGGCGCGGTCGACGGAGGGTGCAGAGGCGTGCCACAGGGTTCTGGCGTACCGGGAAACGGCGGTCCAGGAAGCGGGGGCGGCATCCGGGGGGCATTGTCGCGCCTGCTCGGCCGTCGTGCTGCCGCCGCGCCGACGCTGGCGGACGATCGAGCCAAGCAGTTGGCGCGCGATCCCGATCCCGCCGTCCGGGCCGGCGTGGCCCAAGCGCCTGACGCGCCGCCGGAGCTGCTCTATTTCCTCGCCCGCGACCCCTCGCCCGCCGTGCGCTTGGCCGTGGCCGCCCATCTGCGCACGCCGCGCCAGGCCGATCTGCTGCTGGCGCTCGACGACGATCCCGCGGTGCGCAGACAGGTAGCCCTCAAGATCGCCGACCAGGTCGAGAGCCTGAGCCGGGACGATACCGCCCAGCTCTGGACGCTGACCCTGTCGGTGCTGGAGGCGCTGGCGCGGGACGATCTATCCCAGGTCCGGCAGCTCATCGCCGAATCGGCGCGCGGCATCGCCAAGATGCCAGAACGGATGATGACGGCGCTCGGCCGCGATCAGATAGCCGAGGTGGCGCTGCCGGCATTGGGCTTCACAGGCCGGATCGCCGATGACGATCTGGTCGAGATCGTCGCCCATGCGCCCGACCCCCGCGTGGTCGGCGCCGTGGCCCGGCGGCCGGCGATCGGCGCGCGCGTGTCCGACGCCGTGGTCGAAAGCGGCGACACCATGGCCATCACCATCCTGCTCGAGAATGCGAGCGCCGAGATCACGCCGCAGACGATCGATCGGATCGTCGAGCAGGCGCCGCCGATCGAGGCTTGGCATGAGCCCTTGGTCAAGCGGCCGAACCTGAGCGAGGCGGCGGCGATGAAGCTCGCCGGCTTCGTCACCCAGAAGCTCGCCAAATTCCTGCAGAACCGCCCGGACCTCGGCGCCCGGCCCGGCAGCCCGATCACCATCCTGGTCCAGCAGCGCCAGGCGGCTGCCCAGGCCACCGGCACGGCCGCCGCCGACGAATCTCCGCTCGGCCGCGCACGGCGGCATTATGCGGCCGGCACGCTGGGCGAGGATGTCGTCACTCAGGCCTTCGGCACGGACATGGATTTCGTCATCGCCGCCCTGTCGCTGCGCTCGCGCCTGCCGCCGGCCGTCGTCAACAAGATCCTGCTGTCGCACAGCGCCAAGGGGCTGACGGCGCTCGCCTGGAAGGCCGGCTACACGATGCGCTTCGCCTTCCAGATGCAGATGCTTATCGCGCATCTGCCGCCCAAGGCGCGTCTCAGCGCCGTCGCCGGCGGCCTCTTTCCGCTGAGCGTGGAGGAGATGGAGTGGCAGCTCGATTTCTTCCGGACGTTGGTGCCCGCCGAGCCGTGAGCGAGGGTCGCCGATCAGTCGCGCGGCCTCGATGCCTCCTCGGCGCTGATGCCCCCTCTTCCCGGCCGCCTCTGTCGAGCGGGCCTTTGTTCACGATCCGTTCGAAAATGTCCAGACCTGCTTCCTCACAGGTCCCGGCGAACGCCGAGGCCTGTGGGTGAAAGACCGATCAGCCGCGATGCTTGCGGATGAGCGTGCCGGCGCCGGCGCTCGACAGAAGCTCGACCAGGATGGCGTGCGGCTTGCGGCCGTCGAGAATGACCGCCGCCTCGACCCCGGCCTCGACCGCCTCGAGGCAGGTCTCGATTTTCGGGATCATGCCCCCATAGATGGTGCCGTCGGCGATCATGGCGCGGGCGGCCTCGACCGTGATCTCGGGCATCACCTTCTTGTCGTGGTCGAGCACGCCGGCCGTGTCGGTCAGCATCAGCAGGCGCGTGGCGGTCAGGGCGCCGGCGATGGCGCCGGCCGCGGTGTCGGCATTGATGTTGTAGGTCTCGCCCAGATCGCCGGCGCCGATCGGCGCCACCACCGGAATGATGTCCGACTTTTCCAGGAGATTCAGCACCTGGGTGTTGACCGCGATCGGCTCGCCGACGAAGCCCAGATCGAGCGCGCGCTCGATATGGCTGTCTGGATCGCGCGTGGTGCGCGACAGCTTGCGCGCGCGGATGAGCCCGCCATCCTTGCCCGAGAGGCCGATCGCCAAGCCCCCGGCATTGTTGAGCATGCCGACGATCTGCTTGTTGATACTGCCGCACAGCACCATCTCGACGATCTCGACCGTGGCGAGGTCGGTCACGCGCAGCCCGTCGATGAACGAGCTCTGGATCTTCAGCCGGTCCAGCATCTGGCCAATCTGCGGGCCGCCGCCATGGACGACGATGGGATGGATGCCGATCTGCTTCAGCAGCACGACATCGCGCGCGAAACTGTCGCCGAGCGAGGTGTCGCCCATGGCATGGCCGCCATATTTCACGACGATCCGCTTGCCGGTATAGCGGCGCAGAAAGGGCAGCGCCTCGGAGAGAACTCCGGCCCGGTTGGCGATTTCGTCCTCAGCGGTCATGTCGCGATCCTTCCTCGGGAGACCCTTTCAGGTCGCGGCATTACCTGACCGCGGCCGGCTCCGCAAGAGCGGTGAGCGCCGCACGCAGCACGCCGATGCCGATATTCTCCTCGGCACTCGTCACCTGCAGGACCGGATATGCGGCGACATGCTTGGCGACGATCGCCTCGGTCTCGCGGATGCGCGCCTCGAGCTCCTTGGGCTTCAGCTTGTCGGCCTTGGTCAGCACGAGCTGATAGGAGACGGCGGCCGTGTCCAGCATCTTCATGACCGGCTCGTCCGTGCTCTTGACGCCGTGGCGGGCATCGATCAGCACCAGCACGCGGCGCAGGCTGGGCCGGCCCTTGAGATAGGTCTCGACCAGCTCGGTCCAGCGCGCGATCTCGCTCTTGGCGGCCTTGGCATAGCCGTAGCCGGGCATGTCGACCAGCATCAGCCGCCGCCCGAGATCGAAGAAATTGAGCTGCTGGGTCCGGCCCGGCGTGTTCGACACGCGCGCCAGCGTCAGACGGCCGGTGAGCGCGTTGACCAGGCTCGACTTGCCGACATTGGAGCGGCCGGCGAAGGCGATCTCCGGCAGCGCCGCCTCGGGAATGGTCGAGAGCAGGGTCGAGCCGTTGATGAAGGTGCATTCCTGGGCAAAGAGCAGGCGCCCGGCCTCCAGCATTGCCGGGCTGGGCGCCCGCTCGTCGGGCTCGACGGCATCCGTCGGGGATTGTCCCATCAAGCTTTGGCGAGAGCCGCTGTCGCCCTGCCCCGCCGCGTGATCACCCATTGCTGCAGCATGGTCAGCGTGTTGTTCCACGACCAGTAGATGACGAGGCCGGCCGGGAAATTGCCCATCATGAAGGTGAAGATGAAGGGCATGAGCTGGAACATGCGTGCCTGCACCGGGTCGGGCGGCGTCGGCTGCATGCGCTGCTGCAGGAACATGGTCAGGCAGTAGATCGCCGGCCACGCGCCGATCATCAGGAAATGCGGCGGCGAGAACGGGATCACCCCGAACAGGTTGAAGATCGAGGTCGGGTCCGGCGCCGAGAGATCGTGGATCCAGCCGAAGAACGGAGCGTGCCGCATCTCGATGGTGACGTAGAGCACCTTGTAGAGCGAGAAGAACACCGGGATCTGCAGCAGGATCGGCAGGCAGCCGGCGACCGGATTGGCGCCGACGCGCTTGTAGAGCGCCATCGTCTCCTGGTTCAGCTTGACCTTGTCGTCGGCATACTTCTCCTGCAGCTTCTTCATCTCGGGCTGCAAGACCTTCATCTTGTTCAGGTTATGCACCGCGCGCGTCTGCAGTGGGAAGAAGATCAGCTTGATGATCAGCGTCAGCACCATGATGGCGATGCCGAAATTGCCGACCAGCCCGTAGATGTAGTCGAGCAGATAGAAGATCGGCTTGGTCAGGAAGTGGAACCAGCCCCAATCGACCGCCTTGTCGAAATTGGGCAGGCCGTAATCCTGGCCGTAGCGGTCGATGAGCTTGACCTCCTTGGCGCCGGCGAACACCAGGGTCGAGCTGTCGATGGTCGCATCCGGCGCGAGCGTCGTTTCGGGACCGAGATAATCGGCCTGGTACTGCTGGCCGGCGCCCGTGCCGGAATGGTGGAAGCTCGCCTTGACCGTGCTCTTCTCGTCGGCCGGCGCGATCGAGGTCAGCCAGTATTTGTCGGTGAAGCCGAGCCAGGTCCCGGTCGAGTCCCGCTCGACCGGCTTGTCGTCGGTGACGCTGGCATATTTGATCTCGTTCTCGACCCCGTCGAAGACGCCGATCGGCCCCTCGTAGGACACCCAGGTCGAGGTCGAAGGCGGAATCCCGGACCGCGCCACCAGCGCGTAGGAGCGCAGCGTCGCCGGCGCACTGCCGCTGTTGGTCACCGTATCCTTGACGGTGAACATGTAGGAATCGTCGATGGCGATGGTGCGGGTGAATTTCAGCCCATCGCCATTGTCCCACCCGAGCGTCACCGGGCTCGAGGGCGTGAGCTTGCCGGTACCGACCTGCTGCCAGACCGTGTCCGAGCCGGGCAGCTTCAGGGCCGATCCCTTGCCGCCGATCCAGCCCTGTTCCGAGAAATAGGCATCGGGCGCGCCTGATGGCGACAGCAGGACGATCGTCGGGCTCTTCTTGTCGACCGTCTCGTGATAGTCGGCGAGGGTCAGGTCGTCGAGCCGGGCGCCCTTGAGATTGATCGAGCCCTTGACCCGCGGCGTGTCGATCGTGACACGGCCGCCCTGGGCCAGGATTTCGGCCCGGGTCGCGGTCGCTTCCGGCGTCGTCGGCGCCGGGCTCTCGCCCGGCACGGTCGCCGTGGTGTGCTGCTGGTTGGGTTGCGTCGGCGAGACCGGCGGCTTGGAAGGCGGCGCGAAGAACTGGAACGCGAAGAAGATCGCGGCCGACAGCACCACCGCCAGAATGAGGTTTCGTTGTTCCTTGTCCTGCATTTGCCTTCCTTCAGCGCCGCTCGGGCACCGGATCATAGCCGCTGCCACCCCAGGGATGGCAGCGCCCGATCCGGCGGAGCGCGAGTAATGTGCCATGCCAGGCGCCGAAGCGCTGGATCGCCTCCATCGCATAGGCCGAGCAGCTTGGCTCGAACCGGCAATTCGGACCCAGCACCGGCGCCAGCAGCATCCGATAGAGGAATATGAGGCTACGCAGCAAGATCGCCATGGGTCAGTCCTCGCGCCAGACGCCGAGGCGCCTCATTGCCGCTTCGAGATCGGCGGCCAGTGCGGCATAAGGACGCCCGCCCGTCTCGCCGCGCGCGATCAGCACGAAATCATGCGCCGCGGAAGCATGTGGGCCCATCACCTCACGCGCCAGGGCGCGCAGCCGGCGCTTGGCCCGATTGCGCGCGACCGCGTTGCCGACCTTCTTCGATGCCGTGAAACCGACCCGCCTGCCCTCGGCCTGCGCGCCGGCACGCTCCGGCGCGGTCGCCGGATGGATCTGCAGAATGAAGCCGGGTGTGACCCATTTACGCCTCCCGCCGGCGATGCGCAGGAAATCCTTGCGCTGCTTCAGCCGACCGAGAGTTGAGGGCATGTCACCCCGCGTTCAAGGGCCTCAGAGTCGGATAATATCGGACCGGATCGCGGCGCGATCTGATCCGACACGAGAATCCACCTCTAGTCGATGAGGTAAGACGGATGGCCTCAAGACCTGCTTGAGGCCGTCTGCTTAGGCGGAAAGGCGCTTGCGGCCTTGGGCCCGGCGGTTCGCCAGCACCTTGCGGCCGCCGACAGTGGCTGTGCGCGCGCGAAAGCCGTGCCGACGCTTGCGGACGAGCTTGCTGGGCTGATAGGTGCGCTTCACGACGGAACTCCAAAATCTCGCGAAAAATTCAAGCGGCCGTGTATACGGGAGCATCCGGGTGAAGTCAATTCACTGCAGTGCGGCAAACGCCCGAAACGGCAAAACTCATAGGAAGCCGATCGAGAGCCACGGCACGGCCGCCACCAGCAGCAGCGCCGCCAGCACCGCGCCCAGATAGATCCAGACCTGGCCCATCGCCTCGTCGGGCGAGACCCGGCCGATGGCGCAGGCGGCATAGTAGCCGACCCCGAAGGGCGGCGCGAACAAGCCGATGCCCATGGCCAGGATGACGACCATGGCATAATGCACCTCATGCACGCCCAGGGCGCGGGCGACCGGGAACAGCAGCGGTCCGAACAGCACCATGGCCGGAATGCCCTCGAGCACGCTGCCGAGCACGATGAAGGCCAGGATGGAGACGGCAAGGAAACCGACCTTGCCGCCGGGCATGCCGGCCATGGCGGTGACGAGCTGGCGCGAGAAGCCCGATTGGGTGAGCGCCCAGGCCATCGCCGTGGCCGTGCCGATGATGAGCAGGATGGCGCCCGACAGCGCCGCCGTCTCGACCAGCAGCGGGTAGAGCTTGGACCAGTCGCGCTTGCCGTAGACGAGCGCGCCGACCAGCAGCGTATAGACCACGCCCACGGTCGAGACCTCGGTTGCGGTCGCGATGCCGTCGACCACGGCGGCGCGGATGATGAAGGGCAGGATGAGCGCCGGGATCGCGAGCAGGAAGGTGCGCCCGACCTCGCGGAGCGGCGCGCGGCGGACGCCGGAAAGATCCTCGCCGCGATAGCGCCACCAGGCGAGCAGCACCAGCGCCAAAGCCGCCACCGCCGCCGGCAGCAGCCCGCCGATGAACAGCGCCGAGATCGAGACGCCGGTGACCGAGCCGATGGTGATCAGCACCAGGCTCGGCGGGATCGTCTCGGACATGGCGCCCGATGCGCCCAGCAGCGCCACCAGCTCCGCCCCCTTGGCGCCGCGCCGCTGCATCTCCGGGAACAGCACCGGCGCCACCGCCGCCATGTCGGCCGCCTTGGAACCGGAGATGCCGGAGACGAGATACATCGCCCCCAAGAGCACATAGGCGAGGCCGCCGCGGACATGGCCCAAGAGCGAGGCCATGAAATCGACCAGCACGCGGGCGAGCCCGGTCCAATCCATCAGGAGGCCGAGGAAGATGAAAAGCGGGATCGCGAGCAGGATCAGGCTCGACATGCCGCCGTCCATGCGGTTGACCACGATCAGCAGCGGCATGCGCGTGGTCACGGCCAGGTAGGACATGGTCGAGACGCCGAAGGCGAAGGCGATCGGCACGCCCAGCAGCACGCAGACCGAGACGATGCCGACGAAGAAGATGACGAGGTTGTAGTTGCCGAGCGTCATGAAGAAGGGCTTGGCCCAGAACAGGCCGCCGGCGATGAGTGCCGTCGCCGCGAGGCCGCCCAGGATCTGCCAGGGCGTCGAGCGCTGCGCCAGGCGGAAGAGCGCCACCACCATCATCAGCACGGCGCCGACCGCGATCGCCGAGGTGCGCCAGCTGTCGGGGATGTCGAGCGCCGGCGAGGTCACGGCCGCCTGATCCATGAAATATCGCCGCGCCGGCAGGATGATCTCGAGCACGAACACGGCGACGATGATCGCGGTGAAAGTGTCGAGCGCGCCGCGCCAGGCCGCCGGCACGCGATTGGCGATGACGGTGAGCCGCATATGCTCGCCGCGCCTGAGCGCCACCACCGAGCCGAGCATGGCGAGCCAGAGGAACAGGAACGTCGCCAGCTCGTCCGACCAGACCAGCGGCCGGTTGAAGACGTAGCGGGCGACGACGCCGGCGAACAGCACCGCCACTTCGAGCACGACCAGGATCGCCGCCGGTACCTCGGTCAGCCAGGCGAGCGCCAGATCGAGCTGCCAGAGCGGCCGCGGCGGGCTGCGCGTCACCATCGCCATGGCCGCTTCACTCCGCCTGTCATCGACCGCCATGTTTCAAACCAGCGGGCCCGTGTATTTCTCCAGCACGGCCCAGGCATCGGCCCCGAACTTTCCCTTCCATTCGGCATAGAAGCCGGCATCGCTCAGAGCCTTGCGGAAGGGCGCCGGATCGGGCGTGTTGAAGACGAGGCCCTTGCCCTTCATCTCGTCGGCCAGGCCGGCGTTGAGCTTCGCCGTGTCGGAACGGTTGTCGAGCGCGCCCTTGGTGAAGTTGCGGACCACGATCTCCTGGATGTCCGGCGGCAGCCGCGCCCAGGCCTCCTGGTTGGCGAGCATCCAGTAGCCGTCCCACATATGGCTCGTCATGGAGCAGTATTTCTGCACCTCGTAGAGCTTGGACGCGTTGATCGTGACCAGCGGGTTTTCCTGGCCTTCGACGATATGGGTCTGGAGCGCGGAATAGACCTCGCTGAAATTGATCCCGGCCGGGGCGGCGCCGAAACCCTTGAACAGCGAGGTCCACAGCGGGCTCACCGGCACGCGGATCTTGAAGCCCTTGAGATCGTCCGGCACCGCGATCGGATGCGTGCTGGACGTGATCTGGCGATAGCCATTGTCCCAGATACGGTCGAAGGCATGGATGCCGGCCTTGTCGATGGCGGCGCGCACGAGTGCGCCCAGATCACCGTCCATGGCGCCCCAGACCGCATCGTAATCCTTGAAGGCGAAGGCGACGCCGTTGATCGAGGCGAGCGGCACATAGGTGCCGAGGATGAGCGGCGACAGCTTCTGGAATTCGAGCGCGCCGGAGCGGAGCTGCTGCAGCATCTCGGTATCGTTGCCGAGCTGGTTGCCCGGAAACTGCGCGATGTCGAGTCGGCCGCCCGTCTCCTCGCGAATCCGGTCGGCCGCCGCCTTGGCGTGCGTGCTGAGCGGATGCGTGTCCGGCTGGTTATTGCCGTATTTGTAGCTGAATTCGGCGGCGTCGGCCGGCCAGGTCAGGATGTTGAAGCTGGTGACGGCGGTTGCCGCCGCGGCACTGCCGAGCAATGTCCTGCGCGTGATCCTGGCCATGTTCCCCCCTGCCCTGCCGTCGAAGCGGCTTATTGGCCGCCACTATCCGAGAGCGGCCGTAATTTGGCAAATGAAGTGTGGGGGGCTGCGGGGACCGCCCTCAGTGGGCGAAGATGTCGATCTCGGGCCAGCCTTCGAGGTCCAGCAGCGCACGCGCGGGTAGGAAATCGAAACAGGATTGCGCGAGCTCGGCACGGCCCTCGCGCGCCAGCATCAGGTCGAGCTTGGCGCGGAGCTGATGCAGGTAGAGCACGTCGGAAGCCGCGTATTTCTGCTGCTCCTCGGTGAGCTCGTCGGCGCCCCAATCGGAGGATTGCTGCTGCTTCGACAGTTCGACGCCCAGAAGCTCGCGGCACAGATCCTTGAGCCCATGCCGGTCGGTGAAGGTCCGCACCAACTTCGAGGCGATCTTGGTGCAATAGACCGGGGCCGCGACCACGCCCAGATATTGCTTCATCACGGCGATGTCGAAGCGGCCGAAATGAAACAGCTTGGTCACGGCCGGATTCACCAGCAGCGCCTTGAGGTTAGGCGCCTCGTACGAGCCCAGCGGAAACTGCACCAGATGGCTGGTGCCGTCGCCGGCCGAAAGCTGCACGAGGCAGAGCCGATCCCGGTGGGGATTGAGGCCCATCGTCTCGCTGTCGATGGCGACGGAGGATCCGAAATCGAGATTTGCAGGCAGATCGCCGCGATGGAGCGTTACGGTCAAAAGCGGCGTCCGCAATGCTCGACCCGGGTCAGGCTCCCGGTTCGAGACTTAAGTTTGGTGCCCAGGAGAAGACTCGAACTTCCACGAGGTTTCCCCCACTAGAACCTGAATCTAGCGCGTCTACCAATTCCGCCACCTGGGCTCAGGTGAGGGGCAGGGAGTTAATGGGTCAGCCTCGGCTTGTCAATCTGCATTTCGAACGTGCCCGGTTGCATCGCTGGCCGTATATACGGTGCCGCGGTCGGACCGTCGCGACCGCCTATCCAAGCGGAGCCGAGATGACAAGCATTCGCCGCGTGACCGTGTTCGGGGGGTCGGGTTTCATCGGCCGCTATATCGTGCAGCGCCTGGCCCGGCAGGGTGCGGCCATCGCGGTGGTGTCGCGCCGCGCCGGGGACGCGCTGTTCCTGCAGCCGATGGGCGATGTCGGCCAGATCGCCCTGGTGAACGCCCATCTCGGCGAGGAGCGCAAGATCCGCGCCGCGATCGAGGGCGCCGACACGGTGGTAAGCCTGGTCGGCATCCTGGCCGAGAAGGGCCGGCAGCGATTCGAGGCGGTGCAGCATCAGGGCGCTGCCCAGATCGCGCGCCTCGCGGCGGAGGCCGGCGTCTCGCGCCTCCTGCATGTCTCGGCGATCGGCGCCAACCCCAACTCCGATTCGGGCTATGCCCGCACCAAGGCGGAAGCCGAGACGGCCATCCGCGCCGCCTTCCCCAAAGCCACCATCCTCCGCCCCTCGATCGTGTTCGGACCGGAAGACCAATTCTTCAACCGCTTCGCCGAGCTGGCTCGCAACGCGCCGCACATCATACCGCTGATCGGCGGCGGCAAGACCAGGTTCCAGCCGGTCTATGTCGGCGACGTGGCCGACGCCGCGATCGCAGCGCTCGCCGCCGAGCAGGCGCAAGGCCGGACCTACGAGCTGGGTGGCCCGGAGGTGCAGAGCTTCCGCGCGCTGATGGAGATGCTGGTCAAGGAGGTCGAGCGGCCGCGCACGCATCTCGTCTCGGTGCCCACGGGGCTCGCGAGCCTGATCGCCGCCTTCGCCGAATGGGCGCCGAAGCCGCCTTTGACCCGCGACCAGGTCCGGCTGCTCAAGCACGACAATGTCGTCGCCGCGGACGCGCTCACGCTGCGCGACCTCGGCGTTGCGCCCACGGCGATGGAGCTGATCCTGCCCTTCTATCTCAGCCGCTACCGTCCGGGTGGCTGGTTCACCACCCAGCGCGCCTGACGCCGTTTGTAAGCGCGGTCGTTTCCTCCAAATCTTTTCGCCCTTCCTTTCAATTGTTTCGCAAGGCTGACCACTTCAGATAGAGATCACCGAAACGGCCGATTCGGACCCTTAACCACCAAATAGCCCTGTAGCAAATGCATGGCCGGTTTGTGCCCCCTTAATATTCGATCCGATCCGGACCTATCGTTGTTTTTTCGCTGGAAATCAGCCATCGCCAACGCCTAAATCCAGTGGACGGGGCTGCACGGGGCGGCCTTGCCTTCCGGCGTGGGTGCGATGAGCGAAAAGCTTCTGAAGTTCGTGACGATCGAGCAGGAGATGCCGGAGAAGCGCGGGGCGGAAAGCCGTCGCCACGACTTCGACGAGATCTATGCCCGGTTCGATCCGAAATCGGCCGAGACCCAGGCCTCGCGCTGCTCGCAATGCGGCATCCCGTTCTGCCAGGTGCATTGCCCGCTGCACAACAACATCCCCGACTGGCTGATGCTGACCGCCGAAGGGCGGCTCGAAGAGGCCTATGAGCTGAGCTCGGCGACCAACAATTTCCCCGAGATTTGCGGCCGGATCTGCCCGCAGGATCGGCTGTGCGAAGGCAATTGCGTCATCGAGAAGGGCTTCAGCTCGGTCACCATCGGCTCGGTCGAGAAATACATCACCGACACGGCCTGGGAGCGCGGCTGGGTACAGCCGCCGCTGCCGGAGCGCGAGATCGATCAGAGCGTCGGCATCATCGGCGCCGGCCCGGCCGGCCTCGCCGCGGCCGAGCAGCTCCGGCGCAAAGGCTACCGGGTCGAGATCTACGACCGTTACGATCGGGTCGGCGGGCTGATGATCTACGGCATCCCCAATTTCAAGCTGGAGAAGGAGATCGTCGCGCGCCGGCACAAGCTGCTCGCCGATGGCGGCATCGTCTTCCATCAGAATTTCGAGGTCGGCCGCAATGCCTCGCTCGCCGACCTGCGCGCTCGCCACGACGCCATGCTGATCGCGACCGGCGTCTACAAGGCGCGCCCGTTGCAGGCGCCCGGCATCGGCCTCGCCAACATCGTCCAGGCGCTCGATTACCTGACGATCAGCAACCGGCGCGGCCTGGGCGACGCGGTCGCCGAAGGCGCGCTCGACGCCGCCGGCAAGCATGTCGTGGTCATCGGCGGCGGCGACACGGCGATGGATTGCGTGCGCACCGCCGTGCGCCAGGGCGCCTTGTCGGTGAAATGCCTTTATCGGCGCGACCGCAAGAACATGCCGGGCTCGCAGCGCGAGGTGAACCATGCCGAGGAGGAAGGGGTCGAGTTCGTCTGGCTCGCCTCCCCGCAAGGCTTCGCCGGCAACGGCCAGGTCGAGGCGGTGCTGGCCCACCGCATTCACCTGGGCGTCGGCGACAGCACCGGCCGGCAGACGCCGCAGATCGTCGAGGACAGCCAGTTCACGCTCCCCGCCGACCTGGTGATCCTGGCGCTCGGCTTCGACCCCGAGGACATGCCGACTTTGTTCGAGGCGCCCGGCCTCGCGGTCAGTCGCTGGGGCACGATCCGCGCCGATCACCGCACGCTCATGACCTCGATGGACGGCGTCTTCGCCGCCGGCGACATCGTGCGCGGCGCCTCGCTCGTCGTCTGGGCCGTGCGCGATGGGCGCGATGCCGCCGTCTCGATCGCGCGCTATCTGGAAAAGAGCGCCGACCGCACATCCACCATGGCAGCGGAATAGGAGATCCCGACATGACCGAGATCCTGGAATCGGGCGAGGAATTCCGCCGTAACTACGAAGCCAACGCGCGCCATCTCGAAGCCGCCGGCCTCTATGACCCGACCGACGAGCATGATGCCTGCGGCGTCGGCCTGGTGGTCGCGATCGACGGCAAGCCGCGCCGCGCCGTCGTCGATGCCGCCCTCGAAGCGCTGAAATCGATCTGGCACCGCGGCGCCGTCGATGCCGACGGCAAGACCGGCGACGGCGCCGGCATCCACCTGCAGATCCCGGACTCCTTCTTCCGCGCGCATGTCGCCCGCAGCGGCGTCAACGACGCGCCCGACACGCCGCTCGCCGTCGGCATGGTGTTCCTGCCGCGCACCGACCTCGACGGCCAGGAGCGTTGCCGCGCCATCGTCGAGACCGAGATATTGGCCATGGGCTATGCCGTCCATGGCTGGCGCCAGGTGCCCGTCAATATCGCCGTCATCGGCGAGAAGGCCAACGCCACCCGGCCCGAGATCGAGCAGATCATCCTCGCCAATCCGCGCAACGTCCCGGCCGTGCAGTTCGAGCGCGATCTCTATGTGATGCGCCGGCGCATCGAGAAGCGCGTCATCGGCGATCAGATCAACGGCTTCTACATCTGCTCGCTGAGCTCGCGCTCGATCATCTACAAGGGCATGTTTCTCGCGGAGCAGGTCACCGCCTTTTACCCCGACCTGCTCGACCCGCGCTTCGAGTCGAGCTTCGCGATCTATCACCAGCGCTACTCGACCAACACCTTCCCGACCTGGCCGCTGGCCCAGCCCTTCCGCATCCTCGCCCATAATGGCGAGATCAACACGCTGAAGGGCAATCTCAACTGGATGAAGAGCCATGAGACGCGCATGGACCATGCGGCGTTCGAGGGCCATCTCGAGGATCTGAAGCCGGTGGTCCAGGCCGGCGGCTCGGATTCGGCGGCGCTCGACCAGGTGTTCGAGCTGCTGGCGCGGGCCGGCCGGCCGCTGCCGATGGTCAAGGCGCTGATGGTGCCCGAGGCCTGGTCCGAGCGCGACCGCATGCCGAAGCCGCATCGCGACCTCTATTCCTACTGCAATTCGGTGATGGAGCCGTGGGACGGGCCGGCGGCACTGGCCATGACCGACGGACGCTGGGTGCTGGCCGGGCTCGACCGCAACGGGCTGCGGCCGATGCGCTACTCCATGACCGCCGACGGTCTGCTCATGGTGGGCTCGGAGACCGGCATGGTCCGGCGCAACGAGGCCGAGATCATCGAGAAAGGCCGACTCGGGCCGGGCGAGACGCTGGGCGTCAATCTCGAAGAGGGCAAGCTCTACCGCGACGCCGAGATCAAGGATCTGCTCGCCACCAGCCGCCCGTTCGGCGAGTGGGTGAAGAACATCACCCTGCTCGAAGCGCTCGACATCGAGCCGGTCGCGTCCGAGCCCGAATTCGCCCGCGCCGAGCTGCGCCGCCGCCAGGGCGCCACCGGCTGGACCCATGAGGAGCTGGAGCTGATCCTCCAACCCATGGCCGAGACCGGCAAGGAAGCCGTGGGCTCGATGGGCGACGACACGCCGCTCGCGGTCCTGAGCGACAAATATCGCGGCCTCCACCATTTCTTCCGGCAGAATTTCAGCCAGGTCACCAACCCGCCAATCGATTCCCTGCGCGAGCGGCGGGTGATGACCCTCATCACTCGCTTCGGCAACCTCAACAACATCCTCGACGAGGATGCGACCCAGTGCGAGATCCTCCAGCTGCCCTCGCCCATCCTGATGAATGGCGAGTTCGCGGCGGTCTGCCGGCACCTGCAGGATATGACGGTCGAGATCGACTGCACCTTCGAAGTGCCCGACGATCGCGAGGCGACGCGCGACCGGCCGCTGCGCGAGGCGCTGACGCGCATTCAGCGCGAGGCGGCCGACGCCGTGCGCGAAGGCCGGACCCATGTCGTGCTGAGCGACCGCGCGGTCAGTCGGCAGCGCGCCGCCATCCCGATGATCCTCGCCACCGGCGCCGTGCACAGCCATCTGGTGCGCGAGCAGCTGCGCACCTTCACCTCGCTCAGCGTGCGCACGGCGGAATGCCTGGATGTCCATTACTACGCCGTGCTGGTCGGCGTCGGCGCCACCTGCATCAATCCCTATCTGGCGCAGGCGACCATCATCGACCGGCACCAGCGCGGCCTCCTGCCCGGCATGAGCGCCGGCGGCTCCATCGCCAAGTACAAGAAGGCGGTCGATGACGGGCTGCTGAAGATCATGGCCAAGATGGGCATCGCCGTCGTCTCGTCGTATCGCGGCGCCTATAATTTCGAGGCGGTGGGCTTGTCTCGCGCGCTCGTCGCCGAATTCTTCCCGGGCATGAACTCCAAGATCTCGGGCATCGGTCTTCAGGGCATCCTGCTGAAGGCGCTGGCCGCCCATGAGCGCGCCTTCGCCGGCGACGTGCTGACGCTGCCCATCGGCGGCTTCTACCGGCTCCGCCGCGACGGCGAGCGCCATGCCTTCGAAGGCAATCTCGTCCATATGCTGCAGGAGGCGGTGTCGCGCGATTCCTACGCGACCTACAAGCGCTACGCCGACGCCATCCGCAAGCAGCCGCCGATCAATCTGCGCGATCTTCTGGACTTCACCTATGTGAAGCCGCCGATCTCGGTCGACGAGGTCGAATCGATCACCGCCATCCGCAAGCGGCTGGTGGCGCCGGGCATCTCGCTGGGCGCCCTCGGGCCCGAGGCGCACGAGACCTTGTCGATCGCCATGAACCGCATCGGCGCCAAGTCGGACAGCGGCGAGGGCGGCGAGGACCCGGCGCGCTACACGCCGCGCAAGAATGGCGACAACGCCTCGTCCGCGATCAAGCAGGTGGCGTCCGGCCGGTTCGGCGTCACCGCCGAATATCTCAACAATTGCCGCGAGCTCGAGATCAAGGTGGCGCAAGGCGCCAAGCCCGGCGAAGGCGGCCAGCTTCCGGGCTTCAAGGTCGACAGCCTGATCGCCAAGCTGCGGCATTCGACCGAGGGTGTGGCGCTCATCTCGCCGCCGCCGCATCACGACATCTACTCGATCGAGGATCTGGCGCAGCTCATCTACGATCTGAAGCAGATCAACCCGGACGCCAAGGTCTGCGTCAAGCTGGTCGCCCGCTCCGGCATCGGCACGGTCGCGGCCGGCGTCGCCAAGGCCAAGGCCGATGTCATCCTGATCTCGGGCCATGGCGGCGGCACCGGCGCCTCGCCGCAAAGCTCGATCAAATATGCCGGCATCCCGTGGGAGATGGGGCTGTCGGAGGTGCATCAGGTGCTGGTGCTGAACCGGCTGCGCCACCGCGTCAAGCTCCGCACCGACGGCGGCATCAAGACCGGCCGCGACGTGGTCATCGCCGCGATCCTCGGCGCCGAGGAATACGGTCTCGGCACCGCCTCGCTCGTCGCCATGGGCTGCATCCTGGTCCGGCAATGCCATTCCAACACCTGCCCGGTCGGCATCTGCACCCAGGACCCGGCGCTGCGCGCGAAGTTCGAGGGCACGCCCGAGAAGGTCGTCAACCTCTTCAGCTTCGTCGCCGAGGAAGTGCGCGAGATCCTGGCCTCGCTCGGCGCCCGGTCGCTGAACGAGATCATCGGCCGGACCGATCTGCTGGCCCAGGTCAATCGCGGCTGGTCGCATCTCGACGATCTCGACCTCAACCCGATCCTGGCCCAGGCCGATCCGGGCGAATACACCCGCTACTGCACCATGGAGGGGCGGAACGAGGTGCCGGACTCGCTCGACGCGCAGATGATCAAGGATTCGAACGCCTTGTCCGAGCTCGGCGAGAAGGTCCAGCTCACCTACAATATCCGCAACACCCAGCGCGCCATCGGCACGCGGCTCTCCTCGATGATCACCCGCAAGTTCGGCCAGAACGGGCTCCAGCCGGGCCATATCACGGTGCGGCTGCGCGGCTCGGCCGGGCAGAGCCTGGGCGCCTTCGCGGTCCAGGGCTTGAAGCTCGAAGTGTTCGGCGACGCCAACGACTATGTCGGCAAGGGCCTGTCTGGGGCGACCATCGTCGTCCGCGCCATGACCGCGAGCCCGCTTGCGAGCCAGCTCAACACCATCATCGGCAATACCGTGCTCTACGGCGCCACCTCGGGCCAGCTTTTCGCCGCGGGCCAAGCCGGCGAGCGCTTCGCCGTGCGCAATTCCGGCGCCGAGGTGGTGGTCGAGGGCTGCGGCTCGAACGGCTGCGAATACATGACCGGCGGCGTCGCCGTGATCCTGGGCAAGGTCGGCGAGAATTTCGGCGCCGGCATGACCGGCGGCACCGCCTTCGTCTACGATCCCGAGGATCGCTTCGCCGAAAAGGTCAATGCCGAGACCCTGACCTGGCAGCGGATCGAGACGCCCTATTGGAACGATCTCGTCTACGGCCTGATCCGCCGGCATGTCGCCGAGACGGGATCGCGCTTCGCCGAGCAGCTGCTGAACGATTGGGCGCGCACGCGCGGCCATTTCTGGCACATCGTGCCCAAGGAGATGCTAAACCGGCTCGAGCAGCCGCTCAAGATCGAGGCGGCCGAATAGCGCCTGGGATCAGGATAGCGCTTGGGGTCAGACGGCGGCGCGATCGACCGCGTGCAGGACCTCTTCGGGGGCCGAGTGGTGCGGCATGTGGCCGACGCCGCCCAGGACGGTGAGGCGTGAATGCGGCAGCAGGGCCGCGAGCCGCATCGCATGCTGCTCCGGATGGACGACGCTGTCGCTGTCGCCCGTCACCAGCTCGATCGGCATGGAGAGCTTGGAATAATGCTGCTGCAGACGGGCCACGCCCGGATTCAGCATGCACATATCCTCGGCATCGGCGAAGAGCTGCGACGGGCGCAGCGCCATTTCGAGCGGGAACGAGTCGAGGAAGGCGGCCGGCACGATCGCCGGCGCGAAGATGCGCGTGACCGCCTCGGGTGCCAGCAGCCGTGCCAGCGACGGCCAGACCGAACGCTGGACGAGGCCGCCGAGAAAGGGCGTGCTCGGCAGCGAGAACAGCATGATCGCCGCCTGGCGGGCCGGATAGGCCCAGCCGGCGAGCAGAACCAGGGACGAGAGTGCCTCGGGAAACTCGATGGCGTAGGCAAGCGCCATGGCGCCGCCCCAGGAATGGCCGACGATGATCGGCCGTTCGATGCCGAGCTTGCCGAGAGCGGCGCGCAGCAGCCGCGCCTGGGCGCCGGGCCCGGCCAGATCCGCGCGCGGCCGGGTCGAATGGCCGAAGCCAGGGCGATCGAAGACGATGAGGCGGTAGCGTTGCGCCAGCAGTGCCGCGACCGGGCTGCTCAGCACCTCGTCGAGCATGCCGCCGGCGCCGTGCAGGAACACGACCGGCCGCCCTACCCCGCGCTCGATATAATGTAGATCGACGCCATCGACCGAAACGAACCGACCAGCCGGCAGTATCTCCGGAATTGTATGGGCGGCAATAGTCTCGGAAACGAGCAGCTCAGCCAGCAGTGACTGTGTATCCAATAGCCGGAGCTTGCCGGCGAGATCCGACCATTTCAAGATACGTCACCCTGCATTCGGTTACCGATCATAGCGTGTCGATAACGTTGGAAATCGGAAATCGATACCAAGAAATGTTCGTCCCTCGCGCGCGGCCGAGAGGTGTCGGCCTTGTCTTAAAATGGGAACGATTCCGGCCGGCGGCGATGGCGCTGCGGCAAATCAACCCCGCACAGATAATATGTAACGCTCGCATAAAGATATCCTAAAGGAATGCATCGCAACTATTGACACCGGTTGCGCGATCGTAGGGATGGGTTTACCTGTTGGTAGTAGTGTAGCCGAGGCGGGGTGGAACGAACGCAATGCGATGGCGTTTTACGCGCTGACGCGCCAGGAGATGCTCGTTGTTAGGGTTGCGATTGCCGAAATCCATTAGCAGCAAGCTGCTCGCGTCCTTTCTTGCCTTGAGCGCGATCACCGCCATTTTGGGGCTTTTCGGCATTCGCGAGATCGATGCGGTCGGCCGGCTCGGCATCGAGACCTATGACCGGCCGCTGATGGCGATCAATTACGCGCGGTCCGCCGACACCACTTTCGAGCAACTGGCCAACAGCGAGCCGACCAGCGGCCGGCCGAGCGCCGACGAGACGCCCGAGGACAGTTTTCTGAGCGATATCGACATGGTCGAGGATCGCGCCTCCTCGGCCGAGGCGATCGCCGATCTGCATATCCTCCGCGATCAGGCGCATGAATGGCTGCGGCTCCGGCGGGATCCTGCCGAGCGCGACGCGGCCGACCACCTGTCCCAGCGCGTCCGCGGGAATTTCGACCAGTTGCTCGACCAGCTGCAAAATGATGGGCTCAGGAATCGCGAGCAAGCGGTCGCCACCATCCGCTTCGCCCGTGATCTCAGCATCGGCATGACCGGTGCTGCCTTGCTGGCATCCTTTCTCATGGCGATCCTGCTCGGCCGCCGCATCGTCCGGCCGTTCAAGGCTGCGGCCCAGGTCGCGAACCGGATCGCGGCCGGCGAGTTCGAGACGCCGATTCCCGCGGGGTCGCAAGACGAAGCCGGCGCCCTCCTCGCCTCGATGGGCGCCATGCAGAAGCGCATCCGCGAGATGATGGAGCGCGAGACGGCGCGCCGGCGCTCGGCCCAGGGCCGTTTGATCGAGGCGCTGGAAAGCTCGACCGAGGCGATGGTGCTGCTCGATCCCGATCGCCGCATCGTCATCGCCAACAGCCGGGTCGAGGACGTGCTGATCCCGCTCGGCGCCGTGAAGGTCCGCGAGGGCATGAATTTCGTCGACGCGTTCGATGCCGATCACGCCGACTGGCTCACCCGGCTGAGCGCGCCCGGCGAGGTGCAGCTGCCGACCGGCACCTGGCTCAGCGTCACCCGCGAAGAGGCGGTGGATGGCGGCGTGTTCCTGATCTGGAGCGACATCACGCTGCGCAAGAGCTACGAGCGCAAGCTCGAAAGCGCCGCCTACGAGGATCCGTTGACCGGCGTCTGGAACCGCGCCTATCTGCTCGAACGGCTCGATCGCGACGCGCATCAGCGCGGCGCCGTCACCGGCTCGGCCATGCTCGTCGCCAATATCGACCGGTTCCGGCAGATCAACAATGCGCACGGCTCGCGTATCGGCGACGGCGTGCTCGTCGCCGTCGCCGGGCGGCTGAAGGGCCTGATCGAAGGGCATGAGATCTGCGCGCGCACGGGCGGAGACGAGTTCGTAATCTGGCTGCCCGACGCCGAGGGCGATCGGAGCGCGCGTCTGGCCGACGCCATCATGACCGCCTTGTCGGCGCCGGTGGCGACGGGCGATCGCGTCCTGACCGTCCATCTGAGCGTCGGCCTCGCCCTCGCCGCCTCGGAAGGCGAGACCGGCCACGATCTGGTCCGCGACGCGCGCGCGGCTCTGGATGGCGCCAAGCAGGCGGGCGGCAACCGGGTCGAGCTCTTCAGCGACGCTCTACGCCAGGAAAACAAGATCCGGGCGCAGATCGAGGCCGATCTGCCGGACGCCATCCGGCAAAGGCTGCTGCACCTCGAATTCCAGCCTTTGATCGATCTCGAAACCGGCCGGGTCGGCGGGCTCGAAGCGCTGGCGCGGTGGCGGCATCCGGAGCTGGGCTCGATCGCGCCCGGCCGCTTCATCCCGATCGCCGAGGAGACCGGCGCCATCGTCGAGCTCGGCCGCTTCGTGCTCGACGAAGCCATCATCCAGACCGATCGCTGGTTCGCGGAGGGCCTTCTGGACGAGGATGCCACCATCGCCGTCAACCTGTCGCCCCGGCAGATCGCCGATCCGCGCAGCGCCCAGGAGCTGCTCGATTTCCTCGACCGCCATGCCGGCGTCGCGCGCCGGCTGAAATTCGAGGTCACCGAGGGCGTGCTGCTGCAGGATCCGGCGGCGATGGCCGAACTGCTTCGCGAATTCAAAAAGCGCGGCGTCGGCCTGTCGCTGGACGATTTCGGTACCGGTTACTCGTCGCTCAGCTATCTGCACAAATTCCCGTTCGACGTGCTCAAGATCGACCGGTCCTTCGTGATGGACGTGCCTGGCAATGCCGACGCGCTTAGGCTCGTCCGCGCCATCATCGAGCTCGGCCAGGATCTGGGCCTGGCGCTGGTCGCCGAGGGCGTCGAGACGGCCGCTCAGGCCGACTGTCTGAAGTCGCTCGGCTGCGATTTCGCGCAGGGCTACTACTACTCGCGCCCGATCGATGCCGACAAGCTGACGCTGTTTCTACGCGAGCAGCAGCGCGGCGCGCCGGCACGCCGCGCCGCCGGTACGCGCTGATCCGGCAGCGAAGAGATCCGGTCGGGCGCCCGCTCATTTTTCTTGGGAGACTGAGAGAAACCGGGACGGATGAAAGCCGAGGGCGGAATCTTCGATGCCGCGCACGCGCGGACTTACTAGCATCTGACTGACGACGTAGCTGAGCGGGATCACCGCCTGATCGTCCAGCAGCCGCTTTTCAGCGGATTGCAGCAGGGATCGGCGTTCGGCCGGCGAGGCCATCCGGCTCGACCGGTCGAGGAGCGAGTCGAATTCGGGATTGCGATAATTGCCCGGATTGTCTTCTTCGCTTTGAAACAGAGAGAGCACGGACCAAGCGTCCGGAACGGTCGCGCCCAACTGGCCGATCGAGACCTCGAAATCGTGATGAATCAATTGGTCGATCAAGACCCGCGGCTCTCCGCCCTCCTCTTCCGTTTCGACGCCGAGCGCCGAATGCCACATGGCGAAGACCGCCTGCGCATAGAGATGGAAGAGATCGATCTTCGGCACCAAGACACGAATCTTGAGCGGGGTCGGCACGCCGGACTCGGCAAGCAGATTCTTCGCCATCGCCACCCGCTCGGCCATCGGCAGTCCGGCCCAGTCCGGCCGTTGGACGGTATAGTCGGGCATGCCCGGGGGCACCACGCCATAGGCCGGAATCTGATCGAGACGGATGACCTTGCTTTCCAGCTCGTCGCGATCGATCACCAGCGAAAGCGCGCGCCCGATGCGCGGGTCGCGGCCGACCGGACTGTCCGAATTGATGAGGAAGCCGATCGCGGCAAGCTGGGGATAGCTGCGCAGCTCGTCGGGATGGTCTCGCTTGAGCCGGGGGAGATCGCCCTTGGCGAGAGCCCGTATCACATCCAGCTCGCCGGCGGCGTAGCGCTTCAGCGCGGCACTGTTGTCGTCGGCGAGGACATGGCGAACCTCGTCGATCCAGACGGAGCCCGCATCGTGAAACCGCGGGTTGCGCGCGAGATCGATCTCGCTCTCCGGCGCGCGAGCCTTCAGGGTGAAAGGCCCGTTGCTCACCATGTGGCCGGGCTCCGCCCATTTATCCGCCCAAGCTTCGATCGCCTGGCGCGGCACCGGCATCCAGGTCGTGTCGGTCAGTGCCGCGGGCAGAAACGGCATCGGCTTGATCAATGTCACGCGGAGCGTATGCGCATCGAGCGCCGTCACGCCGAGCTTGGTCGGATCCTTCTCCCGGCCCGCGATGATCTCCGCGGCATTCAGGATCGGCACCGGCACGACGTTTGTCGGAACGACGATGCCCGGGCTGAGCGCGCGGCGGAAACTATAGACGAAATCCTCGGCCTCCAACGGCATGCCGTCCGACCAGACGGCATCCGGCCGAAGATGAAAGGTCCAGACCAGACCATCGGCACTTGCCTCCCAGCTTTGGGCTGTCCCGGGAATAATGGTGCCGGTGGCGGAGTAACTCGTCAGCCCCTCGAACAGGTCGAGATCGACGAGACCGTCCTCTCTGGTGGTCGCCTTGTGCGGATCGAGCGACGTCGGCTCGTAAAGCATCTGGATGCTTATGGGCACGGGCGCGCTCCAGGCCGATGCGGCGAACGACAGCAGCATGCCGGCGAAGAATGCGAGAACGGAAACGCGGCTCGGCATCGGAACTCTCGGCGCAATTGACGCACGAGCAACATCGACGCACTTCGTTACGGGCAAAATTCAGCCGTTGGAAAAACGCGCTACGATAGTAACGAAAATAGGGCTGACGGATGATTTCCATCCGTCAGCCGAACCACCGAGTCTTCAGGTCAGCCGCGGCTGCGCAGCGCCGCGAGGCGATCGGCGAGTGAGGTCGGCGGGGCCGAGCCGCCCTTGGCCGCGGCCAGCGCCGCCGAGATGTTGGGGTCGTCCTGCTCCGGCACCGTCGGCTTCAGCAGCGACGCCTTGGCGTTGCTGGCCTCGGCCCGGAGCCGGTCGCGCTCGGCCGCGGCATGCATCGCTTCCAGCGCCACATTGACGCTCGACCCGGAATTGGCGAGTCCGGCGGCCTGGCGCGCCGCCTCGGCCTGATCGGCGGCATTGTCGCGGGTCAGGCGCTGCCGTTCCATCTCGCGCTGAGCGCGGTCGAGATCGGCACGGGCATGCTTCAGCTTCTCGCCGAAGGCGCTGTAGGCGGCTTCGAGCTGCTCGACGAAATCATGGGCCGACGCCGCGTCCTTCGCGTCCTGATCGGCCTCGGGGGTCATCTGCTCCAGGAGCCCGACCAGCGTCGCGAGGCTCTTCTCCAGCGACGCCTTGCGCGCGGGATCCGTCTCGGCGTCGAGCTGCTTCTGCAGCATGTCAGCCGCGGTCATGCGCTCATGCATGAGGGCGTTGACGGTATCGAGCGCCTTCTGCGCCTCGTTGTAGCGGGCGCGCGCCTGGGCCACATGCAGGCCCATCTGGTCGAGCTTGCCCTCCATGGTCTTGAGCTCGGCTTCGGACGCGCCCTTCGGGTCCCATTTGACATACGTCTCGATGCCGCTCTGGATTACGCCGCTCGCCTTCACGCCGAGCAGGTTCTTCAGGAAGCTGATGGCCATCTTCGTTACTCCGTTGCGAAGCTAAAGTTCAGGCGATCGACAGTCCGGCGGGATTGATGTCGATGCCAGCATGAATGTCGACCCAGGCGCGCTCACCCTGCTCGACCGCGCTGAGTAGGATATATTCGGTCTGCGGCGCCGGGGCGGCGAGGCCGGTCGGCGCCGCATAGAGCATGGCGCGCAGATCGCGGGTGCCGGTGCCGGCGGTGCTGGTGATGGTCTCCTGCAGCATGCGCGGCTCGATCCGCGCGCTGCCGGGCGCCCAACGCCGGTCGTAGAGCTTGCCGTCGAGGCTCTGGAATTGCGGCCAGCCGATGAGACCGTTCTCGTCATTGAGCCAGACGTCCCAATCTTCCTGATCCTCGGGGATCTCCTGGTCGTGGCGCGAGAAGTAGCGGCATTCCGCGATGGTGCCGTCGGCTTCGAGCCAGAGCTGGAGGAAGCTGGAATCGTCATTGAAATAGAGACGATTGAGCGTGACATCGCCCTCGTTCAGCAGGCCGACGGCGGTCACCGAGGTGACGAGATCGCCGCCCGTCATCGGGCTCTTCGTCTTGATCGCGTCGCCGGCCAGCAGGAAGGGCGTCGGCTCGAGCGTCAGCGTCATGCCGACGCGGAAGAGATTGTGCTGATATTTCTCGCCCGACAGCTTGTAGCGGACGAGGTTGACGAGCGTGGTCAGCGATTGCATCGGCGGCTCTCCGGAAAGGTCAGGACAGGCGATCAGGCGAACATCCGTCGTCGCAGGAACAGGAGCCCGCCCCCGACCAGGACGACGAGGCCGATATCGAGCAGCCAGTGCGTACCGGACGACGGCGCGGGCTCGGGCGCGACCGCATTCTCGGCGGCGAGCGCCAGCTCCGGCTTGGTGTCGGGCGGCATGCGGCTCGGGTCGCGCGGCTGGCCGGCGAGCGCTTTCTGCTGGGCATCGAGCTGATCGAGCTTGGCGCGGAGATCGGCATTGTCGGCGGACAGCCGATCGGCTTCCTGGCGCCATTGCTGATAGCCCGGATCGTCGTAATGATCGTGGAACCAGAGCGCATGGCTGGCATTGCTCACCGAATCGAGCATGAACCACAGGAACAGCGCGTCCCACATGCCGAAGGACGGGCGCGAGCCATAGATGTAGCCCGGCGGCTGCCAGCCATATCCCGAATAGTAGCTGCGGCGCTGGAAGGCATAGTCGTCATAGGACCTGAACCGCCCGGCATAGCCTGAGAAGGCCTGGCTGGGGGCCGCGACCGATGGGCTCGATGCGGCGAATCTGCGCTGTTCCTTGGCCGCGTCGTAGCTGCGCAACGCCGAGCCGCTCGTCTGCTTGGACATGGCGGCATCGCTGCCGCCGAGCGGTGCGGTGCTGCCGCGCGGCGCCGCGGTCTGGCCGGGCAGTCCGTAGCCGTTGCCCGATCTCGGCGCCGGCGCGGTCGAGGGCACGGACGGCAGCGACGGCGGCACCGATGACCGGGACATCGAAGGCGCCGAATAGCCGCGCGAGGAGACCGACTTCGCGACCGCATCGAGGGTCGGGATGCACAGGGCCGCGACGAGCGCTACCGCGAGCCATAATTTCCGCACGTTCATCAGGTGCACTTCCGTCATCGGCTCTGCAGCGCATTCTGGTGGAGTGAATCAGCTGACGGACGGGAACCACCCGCTAGCATCGCGCCACTAGATCGCGCTGCACGAAATAGTGACGCATGCCGGCTCGCGCAAGCGGGATCGGCGGCATGGCCTTCCGGCCGACCCATGCATGAGCCTCGCGGTTGCCGAGCCGCCCCCTCAGGGGGCATTTTTGGGCGAGGGCCTGCCGTGGGTGGAGCGACATTGCCCAATTCTTATACTATGCTGTCGACAGCATAGTACCGGATCGGACAGGAAGCTTTGGCTACCCCTCGAGGACAGGAAGGCAATACCGGCGCGCTCGGCGCCCTCAGGGCACAGCTTATCCTTTCCGTCCTGCTGCCGGCGCTTCTGCTCGGCGCCATCGCGTGGCATGAACATGACCAGGTGATCGCCTCGACCGACCGGCAGGTCGAGAAGACGGCCGAGGCGCTGGGCGAGCACGCGCTCAAGGTGCTCGAGACCGACGATCTGATCATGGCGCGGGTGCTCGACCATGTTCGCGGCCTCGGCTGGGACGAGATCGGAAGTTCCCGGAGCGTCCATGATTTTCTGGTCGAGGTCGCCACCCCCCTGCCGCAGATCGATTCCCTGTTTCTGGTCGATCCGGACGGCCGCATCGTCGCCAGCACGCGCGCCTTTCCGGTGCAGCGGTTCGAGGTCGACCAGCGCGGCTATTTCCTCGCGGCCAAGCGCAGTCCGGGCGACACCTTCATCAGCGCTCCCTTCCGCGGCCAGATCGGCGGCGGGGTCGCCTTCAGCTTGAGCCGGGCGCGCCTGCGCGACGGCAATTTCGACGGGCTGGTCGGCATCACCATCTCCTCGGCCTATTTCGACAGCTTCTATCGCGCCGTCTCGGACGCGCATGACGGCGCCACCGCCTCGCTGATCCGCCAGGACGGCACGCTGCTGATGCATTACCCCATGCCGACCGACGGCTCGGCCCCGCCCCGGCCCGACGCCAAGCTCGCGAGCGCCATCGCAGAGGGCGATCAGACCGGCCTGCTCGAAGCGACGTCGGAATTCGACGGCCGCACCCGCCTGCTCGCCTTCCAGCATCTGCACGGGCGGCCGATCGTGGTCAGCTACGGCGTCGACAAGCAGGGCGCGCTCGAGGATTGGCGAACCCATCTCGATATCTATGCGGCGCTGGCCGGGGCGATGTCGCTGATCCTGGTCGTGACCACCTATGGCGCGCTCAGGCGGGTGCAGGGCGAGCGGCACTCGGCCGAGAAGCTCGATGCCGAGACGGTCCGGCGCGAGCGCGCCGAGGATGCGCTGCGGCAGAGCCAGAAGATCGAGGCACTCGGCCGGCTGACCGGCGGCGTCGCCCATGATTTCAACAATCTTCTGACCGTGATCAGCGGCAATCTCGAGCTCATCGAGATGCGCGCCGATCTCAACGACGCGACCCGGCGGCGCCTCGCCTCGATCCGCAAGGCGGCGGAGAATGGCGGCGCCCTCGTCCGCCGCATGCTGGCTTTCTCGCGCCGCCAGCCGCTCCAGGCCAAGCTCGTCGAGCTCGCCGACTGGATGGAGGATGTGCGCAACCTGCTGGAGCATTCGCTCCGGCCCGACATCGCGATCGAGACGGCGATGCCGGCCGATCTCTGGCCCGTCCGCGTCGATCCGGGCCAGCTCGAATCATCGCTGCTCAATCTCGCGGTCAATGCGCGCGACGCCATGCCCGGCGCCGGCACGCTGACGCTACGCGCCCGCAACGTCACGCTGCCGGCGCCCGAGGAACCGAGCCTCAAGGGGGATTTCGTCGAGATCGCCGTCGCTGACAACGGCACCGGCATGACCGAGGATACCCGCCGGCAGGCGATCGAGCCCTTCTTCACGACCAAGCCGGTCGATCACGGCACGGGACTGGGCTTGAGCCAGGTCTATGGCTTCGTCAAGCAGTCGGGCGGCAGCGTGGCGCTCGACAGCGCGCCCGGCCTCGGCACCACCGTCTATCTCTACCTGCCGCGCGCCGTGCTCGAAGTGCAGGAGAGCCGCGACGCGGTGCTGGCCCGGACCGTCCATTTCGAGCCCGGATCGCTGCTGCTGGTCGAGGACGACGAGGATGTCGCCAAGGTCGCGGCCGGCCTGCTGGAGCGGCTCGGCTGCACCGTCACCACCGCCCCCAACGCCGCCATCGCCCTGGAGCGACTGGAATCGGGCGAGGAATTCTCGCTCATGGTCTCCGACATCATGATGCCGGGCACCATGAACGGGCTCGATCTCGCCCGCCTGACCCGGCGGCGCTGGCCCGAACTGCGCATCCTGCTCGCCACCGGCTACAGCGCCGCCGCCGACGAGGCCGTCGCCGAAGGCTTCCCGATCATCTCGAAGCCGCTGTCCCTGCGTGTCCTGACACAAATGTTTCAATCCAGGCTGGTCAGATCCGGCTGAGCGCTGGACCGGCGGGGTCTCAAGGTCTAAGACTGAATCGGCAGTTCCGCCCGGTCCCTTTTGCGGTTCGACCATGCGCACCCTCTTCCATCTTCCGCTCTGCCCCTTCTCGCGCAAGGTCCGCGTCGTGCTGAAGGAAAAGAACCTCGATTTCGAGCTTCGCGCCGAGCGCGTCTGGGATCGGCGGCCGGACTATCTGGAGATGAATCCGGCGGCCGAGGTGCCGGTCCTGATCGAGCCGGACGGCAAGCCCATCGTCGATTCCGGCGTCATCTGCGAGTTCCTGGAAGAGGTCTATCGCGAGCGGCCGCTCATCGGCATCGATCCCGCCGATCGGGCCGAGGTGCGCCGGCTGGTCGCCTGGTTCGATCTCAAGATGAACCGCGAGGTGACGCAGAACCTGGTCGGCGAGAAGATGATGAAGCGGACCATGGGCTACGGCCATCCGAACTCGGCCGCGATCCGCGCCGGGCATGCCAATCTGCACCATCACCTCGACTATATCGCCTTCCTGATCGAACGCCGGCGCTGGCTCGCGGGCGACCATTTCTCCTTGGCCGACATCGCCGCCGCCGCCCATCTCTCGGTGCTCGACTATATCGGCGACGTGCCTTGGGGCAGCCACGAGCTGGCCAAGGATTGGTACGCCCGGATCAAATCGCGCCCGGCCTTCCGGCCGCTGCTCGCCGACCATATCCCCGGCAACCCGGCACCCGAGCATTACGCCGATCTGGATTTCTGATGCCCCGCATCTCGGGCCTGCTCGAAAGCGTGCTCTATGTCGACGACATGGCGCGCGCGACCGCCTTCTATCGCGACGTGCTACAGCTCGACATGATGCTGGAGAGCCCGCGCCTCAACGCCTTCGATGCCGGGCGGCAAGGCGTGCTGTTGCTGTTCCGGCACGGCATGACGCGAGACGACGCGCCGACACCGGGCGGCATCATTCCCGGCCATGACGGCAGCGGCCCGACCCATATGGCCTTCGCCATTCCGCGCGAGGATTACGAGAGCTGGCGCGAGCATCTGGCTGCCCATGGCGTCGCCCTCAAAAGCGAGGTCGATTGGCCGGCCGGCGGCAAGAGCCTCTATTTCGACGACCCGGACGGCCATGTCATCGAGCTGGCGACGCCGGGCCTGTGGCCGAACTACTGATCAGATCATCGCCCCCTCATGGGCGAGCAGCCAGCGCTTGCGCTCCAGCCCGCCGGCATACCCAGTAAGGCTGCGATCGGCGCCGACGACGCGATGGCAGGGCAGCGCGATCGCGATCGGGTTCAGCGAATTGGCGTAGCCGACGGCGCGGCTGGCCTTGGGCACGCCGAGTTGGGACGCGAGCGCGCCGTAGCTCATGACCGTGCCGCTCGGAATGGTCCGCAAGCCCAGCCACACGCTGCGCTGGAACGCGGTGCCGCCGGTATCGACCGGCAGCGCGTCCAGGGCCGCGACCGTGCCGGCGAAATAGGCGCGCACGAGCGTCGAGGCGCCGAGCGGATCGGGCGCCGGCGTCAGCCGATAGCTGCCGAAACGCTTCGTCAGCAGCGCCGCGAACCGCGCCTCGTACTCCTCGAAATCGAGCGACACCACGCTCCGCTCGTCGGTCGCCAGCAGCACGATGCCGATCGGGCTTTCGACGCGGTCGAGCTTCAGCTCCATCCTATCCTCCTTGGGTGCGGCTCAGGCTGAACCACAGATGAATGGCGGCGTAGGCGCGCCAGGGCCGCCAGGCTTGCGAGCGGGCTTCGAGCGCCTTGATCGAGGGCACGCCCGCTTCTTCGGTCGCCGCCGCCTTGCGCAGGCCGAGATCGCCCGACGGAAAGGCGTCGGGCTCGCGCAAAGCCCGCATGGCGATGTAGTGCGCGGTCCACGGCCCGATGCCGGGCAGCCGGCACAGCCCCTCGACCGCCTCGTCGAGCGGCCGCAGCGGCTTCAGCAGCTCGGGCGTCGCCGCGACGGCGGCGGCGATGCCGGCGATGGTCGCGGCCCGGCTGCGCGGCACGCGGAGCAGGCCGGGATCGGCGGCGATGAGCTGCGCCGGCGTCGGGAACACATGGGTGAGCCCGTCCGGCGCCGAGCCGCCATCCTCGAGCTTGAGCGGCTCGCCATAAAGCGCCGCCGTCCGCCCGGCGAGATTGGTTGCGGCGGCGACGCTGATCTGCTGGCCGAGGATGGCGCGGATGGCGAGCTCGAACGGGTCCCAGGTGCCGGGCACACGCAACCCCGGCCGGGCCGCGATCAGCGGCGCCAGCACCGGATCCTCGGCGAGTTGCGCATCGATCGCGGCGACATCGGCATCGAGATCGAATTGCCGCTTCAGCCGGCCGACGATAGTGCCGAGGGCGGCCACGACCGGAAACCGAATGGTCGCGGCCAGGCAATTCTGGCCCGCGATCGGCCGGACCTCGACCGCGCCGTGCCGCCCGTCGAGCGCGATCGTCCGGCGATAAATGTCACCCTCGACCCGCTCGACGCCGGGGATGGCGCGCGGGCCGATGAAGCCCAGCAGCAGCGCCCAATCGAACGGCGCCTGGAACGGCAGGCGCAGCGTGACGCCGGTGGTCAAGACCTGTGTCTCCTTCGGCTCGCGCCTGAGCGCGCTCGGCGGCCGATCCCAATTGCGCCGCATCGCATCGTTGAAGCGGCGCAGGCTCTGATATCCCGCGGCCATCGCCACCTCGGTCATCGGCAGTATCGTGTCGGCGATCAGGCTCTTGGCGAACAGCAGCCGCCGCGTCTGCGCCACCACGATCGGCGAGGCGCCGAGATGATGATCGAACAGCCGCCTGAGATGCCGCCCGCCGACGCCGAGCCGCCCGGCCAGATCCTCGACATTGCCGTCGTCGAGCGCGCCCTCGTCGATGAGGCGGAGCGCGCGGGCGACCGTATTCGAGGTGCCGCGCCACACCGCCAGCTCCGGCGCCGCCTCCGGCCGGCAGCGCAGGCACGGGCGAAAACCCGCCGCCTGGGCCGCCGCCGCCGACGGCATGAACACGCAATGCTCGATCTTGGGCGGCCGCGCCGGGCAGACCGGCCGGCAATAGATCCCGGTCGAGGTCACCGCCGTGAAGAAGCGGCCATCGAACCGGACATCGCGCGTCAGCAGCGCGCGGTAGCATGAATCGCGATCGAGCATGGCGGCATTATGCCTGGTAATCCGATTGCGTCTCGCCATTTTCGGACGTCGAGGGCGGAAAGGCGCCGTCGGAACAATCCGCTATCAGAAGGCTTGGGGCCGTGTGCGGCTTGTGCCAGGATCGCCGCCAATCCGAACTCAACCGCTTGTCGAAGGAGTTATCGACCGATGCGGCTTTCCACTTTCGCTCTGGCGCTCGGCACCGGCATCGCCGCCCTGCTGCCGGTGCTCTCTTCCGCGCAGGCGGCGCAGGTCCTGAACCGGCCCAACGATGCCGAGCCGGAATCGCTCGACCCGCAAAAGACCGCCAGCCTGTTTCCGCTCGGCATCGACACCGACATGTTCATGGGCCTGCTGACGCTCGACGCCGATGCCAAGCCGGTGCCTGGTGTCGCCGAGAGCTGGGACGTGACGCCCGACAAGAAGATCTGGACCTTCCATCTGCGCCACGACACGAAATGGTCGAACGGCGATCCCGTCACCGCCGACGATTTCGTCTACAGCTTCCGCCGGCTGGTCGATCCCAAGACCGCCGCCGCCGATCCGTCCTATCTCAAGGATGCGGTGAATTACGAAGCGATCCTGAGCGGCAAGGAAAAGGATCTCACCAAGCTCGGCGTCGAGGCGCTCGACCACTACACGTTGAAGCTCACGCTCGCCGAACCGCGCGTGGTCATGCCGCTGCTGCTGGCCCAGCCGGCATTGTTCCCGCTGCCGCGCGCCACCATCGAGAAATGGGGCGATCAGTGGACGAAGCCCGAGCATATCGTCTCGAACGGGCCCTATGTCATGACCAACTGGGTGCCGCAGGCCGAGATCGACCTGAAGAAGAATCCCAATTTCTACGACGCGGCCACGGTCAAGATCGATCAGGTCCGCTGGCTCGACGCCTCCGACCGTCAGGCGGCGCTGAAGCGCTTCCAGGGCGGCGAGTTCGATTGGGTCTCCGTTCCCCGCAGCCATATCGCCTGGGCCAAGCAGAACATGGCCGATCAGCTCCATACGGCCCTCGACAAATCCTCTCGCTTCATGCCGTTCAACATGGCGAAGGGCGTGCTGGCGCAGGATATCCGGCTGCGCGAGGCGCTCAATCTGGCGATCGACCGGGATATCCTGTGCACCAAGCTCGACCCGCGCGGCGAGCAGCCGGCCTATGGCATCAATCCGCCGGTGCTGAGCGATTACACGCCGCAATCGATGCCGATGAAGGAAATGAGCCAGGCCGACCGGACCGCGCGCGCCAAGGAGCTGCTGAAGGAAGCGGGCTACGGCCCGGATCATCCGCTGAAGCTGACAGTTTCCTATACGACCGATGACAATACCCGCCAGATCCTGCTCGGCATCCGCTCTATGCTCCAGCCGCTCGGCGTCGACCTCACGCTCGACAACATGGAATGGCAGGTCTATGTCCACCTGATCCAGAGCCGGAACTTCGATCTGGGCATGATGGGCGCCAGCGGCACTTACGATGATTACGAGAACGGCCTCGACAATTATCGCAGCGACGCCGGCGAGTTCAATTGGGGCGGCTACAACAGTCCGAAATTCGACGATCTGTTCCATCGCGGCGCCACGGCCACAGATGCGGAGACGCGCCGGAAGCTGATGGAAGAAGCCGAGCGCACGGTGCTCGCCGATTACGCCGTCATCCCGCTCAGCTTCGATGCCCTCAACCGGCTGGTCAGTCCCAAGCTCGTGGGGCTGCGCGACAACCAGCCGATGCCGCAGAGCCGCCATCTCTCCTTCAAGGAAGGCAGCGCCGGCTGATGCTGTGGCGGACGGCGCTCGCCGCCTTGCTCCTGGTCTCGGCCGCGAGCGCCGACGCCGCCAAGCTTTTGCGCCGCGGGCTCGACAGCGAGGTCGAATCGCTCGACCCGCAAAAGGGCATCGCGATCTACGACATCTCCGTGCAGCAGGATCTGCTGGAAGGGCTGACGGTGCTCGATATCGACCGTCAGCCGATTCCGGGCGCGGCCACCGGCTGGGAAGTGAGCGCCGACGGCCTCACCTACGTCTTCCATCTGCGCCCCGACGGCAAATGGTCGAACGGCGATCCGGTCACGGCCGGCGATTTCGTCTATGCGCTGCGGCGCGAGGTCGATCCGGCGACGGGTGCCGCCGATCCAACGGCGATCCGGCCGATCCTCAATGCCGAGGAGATCCTCGCCGGCACCGAGAAGGACATCACCAAGCTCGGCGTCGAGGCGACCGACCCGCTGACGCTCACCATCCATCTCAAGCGCCGGGCCATCGACCTGCCGCTCAAGCTCGCCGACCGCTCCGCCCTGCCGCTACACCGCGCCACGATCGAGAAATGGGGCAATGACTGGCCCCGCCCCGGCCATTTCGTCGGCAACGGCGCCTATACGCTCGAGGATTGGGTGCCGCAATCCTCGATCACGCTGGCGAAGAACCCGCTCTATCGCGATGCCGCCCAGGTCAGGATCGACCGGGTCCAGTTCATCGTCACCGACGATCAGCAAGCCGCCGAGAAGCGCTGGGAGGCCGACGAGCTCGACGTGTTCGACCGGCCGCCGATCCAGGATCTGGCCAAGCTGCGCGCTTCATATCCGGGCGAGCTGGTGAGCGCCCCCATCGATGTGCATCGCTTCATCACCATCAATATGAGCCGCGCGCCGCTCGGCACGGATCTCAGGATTCGGCAGGCGCTGAGCTTGGCGCTCGACCGCGAGACGCTCGCGGGCAAGGTGCTGCCCGACGGCTCGCTGCCGGCCTATTCGATGGTGCCGCCGGTGATCCGCGGCTATGAGGCCCAGCCGGTCTTCTTCAAGGATATGAGCATGGCCGAGCGGTTGACGCTCGCCCGCAAGCTGATGGCGGAAGCGGGTTACGGTCCGGACAAGCCGCTGAAGCTCACCATGGTCTACCCGACCCAGGAGGATTACCGGCGCGAGCTGGCCGCCGCCACGGTGATGTGGAAGGAGATCGGCGTCGAGCTCACGCTCGACAACATGCAGTGGCAGGTCTTCCTGTCCCAGGTCCAGCAGAAGAATTACGACCTCGGCATTCTGGGCGAGATCAATCTGGGCGACGACCTCGAAAGCTCGTTCCAGAACTATCAGTCGAGCAACGCCACCTATAATTGGCCGGGCTACAAGAGCGAAGCCTACGATGCCGATTTCGCCCGCGGCCTGGTGGCGGCGACAGAGGCCGAGCGGCTGTCGGCGTTCGAGGCGGCGGAACGGCAGATGATGACCGATATGCCCGAGCTGCCGGTGACGTTCCAGGTCTCGAACGTGCTGGTGCACAAGCGCGTCATCGGCTGGCACGCCGACACGCTCTTCCCGCTCACCCGCTGGCTGGATGTAAAGGATTCGAACTCATAGGCAGGCTCGCCAGGCCTTGAAGAGGCACCTCACTGGGCGCGCGGGGCGGAGGCCGGAGCCCGGGTTCCTCGCGCGCAAGCGCTCGCACCGTCTATTGACAGAGCGACTGGCCCAAGAGCACGCCATGAATTCACTCAATCAGCTTCTGCAATTGCCGGATACGATGTTCGGCACGCTGTGAGATCTGGGCAGACGCGTTGGCGTTTTAGGCCGAACAGGCCCAAAATCACCGTGCTCCAACTATTTGAATAGGTCCGGCCCGCCGCCGGAGGTCAGACGCTGACGTCGACGCCGACCGACGAGAGGAGGCCGGCGACGGCCGAGACGCCCTGGCTGAAGGCCGAGGATATGTTGGCGAGCTGGCCCCCGTTGGCGCTGCTGTCCGCGGGCGGCGGCACGCCGATATCGCCGCCGACCGTGCGCTTGAAAATGGCCTGGCCGACCGGGGTCAGCTCGTAGACGCCGCTCGCTGTGCCCTTGTCACCGGGGATCGGCTTGTCGAGCTTGAGCCAGCCGAGACTGCGCAGCGAGGAGAGCTGGCTCGGCTCCGAACCGTCGGCATTCCAGGGCAAGGTGGCCTGACCGCCGGCGGACTGGCCGATGGCCTGGATGATCTTGTGCTCGCCGTTGGTCAGCTGACCCGTGGTCAGGGCCGCGATCGTCGGAGAGCTGGTCGTGGTCGAGGCGTTGGCCGACAGCACGGCGAACGGGCCGCTCGCCGAGCTGGAATCGAGCGGTGCCGCGATCGCCGCTGCGTTGGCCGATGCCGTTCCCGAACCGCCGACAATGGAGAGCAGGGAGAGGCCGAGAGACCCGGTAACGGGAAACGCGCTGGAGGCGCTGGCAACCGACATGAAACTGACCTCTTCAAACCTACCCGCACCAAGGGTATCACGGGACGCTATCTCGTATAGGGTATAAGTTCTTAAGGTTTCGCTAATTCGGCGAGGGACGGCACGGGCTCAGTGAGGCCGGGCCTTGCTCTTGCCGTCGCTCGCCTGCCCGCCCTCGACGCGGACATCGAGGGTTTCGAGATTGTCGCGAGCGGCGTCGGCGGCGGCGGATTTAGGCGCCAGATCCAGCACCGTCAGCCAATCCTGGCGTGCGCCGGTATCGTCGCCGGTCAGGCGCTTGATATTGGCGCGCTCCAGCCACGCATCGGGCAGTTGCGGATCGATCTGCACGGCCTTGTCGGCGTCGGCGCGCGCCTGCTTCAGATCGCCCAGGAAGCGATAGGCGGCGGCACGATAGGCAAGCGCATCGCCGCGCGGCCCGCCGATCGCGAGCGCGCGGTTGAGATCCTGGACCGCGCCCTTGTAATCCTTGCTCTGGGCATGCGCCACGGCGCGGCTGACGAAATAATCGGGGTTCTTCGGCGTGAGCTCGATCGCGGCATTGAGGGCGGCGATCGCGCCTTCGGTCGAACCGCCCTCCATCCAGGCTTCGGCCGCCTCGCTCAGCACATCGGCGCGGAGCGCCGCGGACTCGCGTACCGTCATCTCGTTGGCGATCGCTTCGAGGCGCTTCGCCGCCTCGGGATATTCCTTCAATCCGACTAGCGCGATCGCGACGCAATGCTCCGCCGGCAGGCCGCCACCATGATCGCGCCAGCCGGATGCCGTCTCGAATCCCTCGGCCGGGTTTGACCGGGCGAGATCGAGGCATTTCTGATAGGAGGCCGCATCCTGCCCGTCGATCTCGGCGCCGGCTGCCGCGGCGAGGGGAAGCAGGCTGGTCGCGATGATCAAGAATAAGAAACGCAATGGCTGGTCCTTGGTATATCCGTTCCTGCATGGCATAGGTGGCGCATGGCAGGGAGAACGGCAAGCATGGGGTTGCGGATCTGGGCGAAAGCCGCCTGCGGCATAGCACTCCTCCTGCCGGCGGCGCCCGCCTCGGCCGCCGACAAGATCCTTGCACGCTGGAACGCATCCGAGCCGGAAACGCTGGATCCGCAATTCACGACCAGCGCCTCGGACGGCCAGGTCGAGCAGGATCTCTTCGAGGGGCTGACCCGTCTCACCACCGATAAGAAGGCCATTCCCGGCATCGCCGAAAGCTGGACCGTGTCGCCCGACGGGCTGACCTACAGCTTTCATCTGCGGGCGGATGCGAAATGGTCGAACGGCGAGCCCGTGACCTCGGCCGATTTCCTCTATACCTTCCGCCGGCTGGTCGACCCCAAGACCGCGGCGGCCGATTTCGATCCCGTTCAAGGCGTCGTCAACGCCGCCGAGATCATCGCCGGCAAGATCGCCGACCCGGCTGCCTTGGGCGTCGAGGCGCCGACGCCCGCGAGCTTCGTCATCCACCTCAAGCGCCCGGACCTGGCGCTCCTGCAAAAGCTCGCCGACCGCGTGGTCTATCCGCTGCCGCAGGCGGTCATCGCGAAGTTCGGCGGCGAATGGACCCGGCCGGGCAATATCGTCACCGACGGGCCGTTCACGCTCCGCTCCTGGGTTCCGCACGACCAGATCGTGCTGGACAAGAGCCAGACCTATTACGACAAGGCCGGGATCGCGCTCGACGAGGTTCGCCATATCGTCGTCGATAACGAGAATACCGGTTTCCTGCGCTGGCAAGCGGGCGAGCTCGACGTCACGCGGCCGCCGGCCAAGGAGATCCCGACGCTCGGCGCCCGGTTCGGTGCCAAGGTCCATCGCGGCCCGTCGCGCTCGGTCAACTACGTCATGGTGAATATGGGACGGTCGCCGCTCGGCACCGATCATCGTCTGCGCGAGGCGATGAACCTGGCGATCGATCGCGAGGTGATCAACACCAAGGTCGTGCCGCGCGGCCAGCAATCGGCCTACAGCTTCGTGCCACCGGTGATCGACGGCTACACGCCGCAGGAGTTGTCCTTCAAGCAAATGACGATGGCCGAGCGGGTCGCCCGGGCCAAGGAGCTGATGGCCGAGGCGGGCTACGGCCCGGATCATCCGCTGGCGGTCGAGGTCACCTACTTCACCAATGACGAGGCGCGCACGATCATCGCCGCGATCCAGCAAATGTGGGCGCAGATCGGCGTGAAGGCGACGCTCACCAACGAGGAATTCCAGGTCTACATGGCGACGCTCAATCACAAGACCCATCAGGTCGGCATGATCGGTTTCAATATAGGCTTCGACGATGCTGCGCAGTTCCTGCGGATCTACCGGTCGAACGCCGGCGATCTCAACGATGCCGGCTTCGCCGACAAGGAATATGATGCCGATCTCGGCAAGGCCGACCAGGCGCTCGACCCGGAAACGCGCCGCGCCGCCCTCGAAGCGGCCGAGCGGCGGCTGATGACGGAAATGCCGGTGTTTCCGCTGAGCTACGGCAATGAGACGATGCTGGTGAGCAATCGCGTGCAAGGCTGGGTCGATAATGATCGCTATACCGAGAGCCGATACCTGTCGATCAAGGAGTGAGCCCGACGCGTATGGCGGCGGACAGCCGGGCGGGATGCCTGGATCAAGAAAATGAGGCCGATGTCAGCCCCTTGAGACATCACCTGGCTTAGGCCATAGCTGGCGCGGATTGCGAACAGAAGGGCTGACATGAGACCTTATTTCTGGGTGATGGCCGGTTGCGGCACAGCACTGCTTCTGGCGTTGGCGAGCCCGGCCTCGGCCGCCGACAAGATCGTCGCCCGCTGGAATGCGGCCGAACCGGAAACGCTCGACCCGCAGCGCTCGACCAGTGCCTCGGATGATCAGGTCGAGCAGGATCTGTTCGAAGGGCTGACCCGAGCGACAGTGGATGGAAAGATCCTCCCGGGCATCGCCGATAGCTGGACCGTGTCGCCCGACGGGCTCACCTACAGCTTCCATCTGCGCGGCGACGCCAAATGGTCGAACGGGGACCCGGTGACCTCGGCGGATTTTCTCTACTCCTTCCGCCGGCTGGTCACCCCCGAGACCGGTGCTGCCTATATCGATCCGCTTCAGAACGTGATCAACGCCGAGGCGATCGTCGCCGGCAAGGTCGCCGATCCGGCCGCGCTCGGCGTCGAAGCGCCGTCGCCTTCCAGCCTGGTTCTGCATCTCGTGCGTCCCGAGCACTCGCTGCTGCTGTTGCTGTCAGGGCGGGCGACCTATCCGCTGCCGCGCGCCACGATCGAGAAATTCGGCCATGAATGGACCCGGCCCGGCAATATCGTCGGCGACGGTCCGTTCACGCTGCGCTCGTGGGTCCCGCACGACCAGATCGTGCTCGATAAGAGCCAGACCTATTACGGCAAGGATGAGATCAAGATCGACGCCGTGCGCCATATCGTCGTCGATAACGAGAGTACCGGCTTCCTGCGCTGGCAGGCCGGCGAGCTCGATATCGCCCAGCCGCCGGCCAAGGAGATCCCGACGCTCGATGCGCGGTTTGGCGCCCGCGTCCATCACGGCCGGTCGCGCTCGGTCTCCTATGCGTCGATCAATATGGGCCGGGCTCCGCTCGGCACCGACCATCGCCTACGCGAGGCGATGAATCTCGCGATCGACCGCGAGGTCCTCGTCACCAAGGTCCTTACCCGCGGCGAAAAGCCCGCTTACAGCTTCGTGCCGCCGGTGATGAGCGACTACACGCCGCAACGCCTGCCGTTCCAGGAAATGTCCATGGCCGATCGGGTCGCGCGCGCAAAACAGCTGATGGCGGAGGCCGGCTACGGCCCGGATCATCCGCTCGCGATCGAGGTCACCTTTTCCACCAATGAGGAAGTCCGCACCCTCGCGGCCGCGCTGCAGCAGATGTGGGCGCCGATCGGCATAAAGGCGACGCTCACCAACGAGGAATTCCAGGTCTATATGGAGACGATCAACCATAAGGCCCACCAGGTCGGCCTGCTCAATTTCGTCGATGACATCGACGATGCGGAGCAATTTCTACATATTTATCGGACCAATGGCGGCGACTTCAACGATGCGGGATTCGCCGACAAGGAGTTTGATGCCGATCTGGCCGCCGCAGCCGGGACCGTTGACCCTGTCGCGCGCCGGGCCGCGCTCGAAGCGGCCGAACGGCGGCTCATGGCGGAGATGCCGGTCCTGCCGCTCAGTTACGGCACCACGACCATGCTGGTGAGCGATCGCATCCAGGGCTGGATCGACAATGATGCGGGTACTGCGAGCCGCTACCTGTCGATCAAGGACTGAGACGATGCCGCGCCTGTTCTGCTGCGGCTTCGGCTATAGCGCCCTCGGCCTAGCTCGCCGCCTGCATCGGCACGGCTGGGAGATCGCCGGCACCTGCCGCGACGAGGCCAAGGCCGCGTCGCTCGAAGCGGAAGGCTTCGCCGTCACCCGCATCGGTGAAGACGTGAAGCCCGCCGATCTTGCCGGCATCACCCATTTTCTCGCTTCCGCCCCGCCCGATGCCGCGGGCGATCCGGTGCTCGCCGCTTATGGCGCCGCCCTCGCCGAATTGCGGCCCGCCTGGATCGGCTATCTATCGACCACCGGCGTCTATGGCGACCGTCAGGGCGGCTGGGTCGACGAGACATCGGCGCTGGAGCCGACCGGCGAGCGCGGCCGCCGCCGGGTCGCGGCCGAACGCGCCTGGACGGCGCTCGAGCCCGCGGCCCATCTCTTCCGCCTCGCCGGCATCTACGGCCCCGGCCGCAGCGCTCTCGACACCGTCCGCTCCGGCAAGGCGCAGCGCGTGATCAAGCTAGGCCAGGTGTTCTCGCGCATCCATGTCGAGGATATCGCGACCGTGCTCGAAGCCTCGATCGCGCAACCTTCGCCCGGCACCGCTTATAATCTCTGCGACGACGATCCGGCGCCGCCGGCCGACGTGCTGGCCTACGCCGCGACGCTGCTGGGCGTGCCGCCGCCACCAGCCGTGCCGTTCGAGGCGGCCGAGCTTTCCGAGATGGCGCGCAGCTTCTATACCGACAACAAGCGCGTTTCCAATCGGCGTATCAAGGAAAGGCTGGGCGTGACGCTCGCCTATCCCGATTATCGCACCGGCCTCAAGGCGATCCTGGCGGCGGGTGGTTAGCTCGCGGTCTCGACGCCGTCGGCGGCCATCCTCGGCGCCCAGACCGAGACTCCCCAGGCGACCAGGAAAGCGAGCGGCATGGTGAAGAGCGCCGGCGGGTCGTAGGGGAAGATCGGCGCCGCATTGCCCAGCACCTTCACCCAGATCGACGGGCCGATCACGGTCAGGCCCACGGCCGAGACCAACCCGGCCGTGCCGCCGGCGATGGCGCCGGCCGTGGTCAGGCCACGCCAATTCATAGCCAGGAACAGAATGGGGAAATTGGCGCTGGCCGCGATCGCGAAAGCCAAGCCCACCATGTACGCGACGTTCTGCGTCCGGAAGGCGAGGCCGAGCAGGATCGCGACCACGCCGATGACAAGCGTGGCGATGCGCGAGATGCGCAGCTCCTTCGCCTCGTCCGAGACCCCGAAGGCGCGGGCATAAAGGTCGTGCGAGATGGCCGACGCCCCCGAGAGCGTGAGGCCGGCGACGACGGCGAGGATAGTGGCGAAGGCCACCGCCGAGATGAAGCCCATCAGCACGTCGCCGCCGACGGCGCGGCTCAAATGGATCGCCGCCATGTTGGCGCCGCCCTTGAGGCCGCCGCCGGGCGCCAGATAGGCGGGATCGGGCAGCACCAGCGCCACGGCGCCGAAGCCGATGATGAACACCATCAGGAAGAAGCAGGCGTTGAACAGGCTGGCGAAGAAGACCGAGCCGCGCGCCGCCCGCACGTCGGGCACGGTGAAGAAACGCATGAGGATGTGCGGCAGGCCCGAGGTGCCGAACATCAGCGCCACGCCGAGCGAGATACCGGAGATCGGGTCGGCGCCGATGGCGGCGGGCGCCAGGATCGCCTGGTGCTTCGGATGGACCGCGACCGCGCGGTCGACGAGCGCCGAGAAATCGAAACCGAAGCGCGCCAGCGTCAGCACCGACAGGATCGCCGCGCCGCCGAGCAGCAGCGTCGCCTTGATGATCTGCACCCAGGTCGTCGCCACCATGCCGCCGAAGGTGACGTAGCAGACCATCAGAATGCCGACGATCGCGATGGCGTAGCCGTAATCGAGCCCGAACAGCAGCTGGATGAGCTGCCCGGCGCCGACCATCTGGGCGATGAGGTAGAAGGCGATGACGATCAGCGACGAGATCGCGGCGAAGATGCGCACCGGCCGCTCGTCGAGATGGTGGGAGAGCGCGTCGGCGAAGGTGAAGCGCCCGAGCCGGCGCAGCTTCTCGGCGATCAGGAACAGCACCGTCGGCCAGCCGACGACGAAGCCGATGCCGTAGAGCATGCCGTCGAAGCCGACATTGGTGATGAGCGCCGAGACGCCGAGGAAGGCCGCCGCCGACATATAGTCGCCGGCGATGGCGAGGCCGTTGCCGAGCGCCGACAGCTCGCCGCCGGCCGTGTAGAACGAGCTGCGCGACTTGGCGCGGCTGGCCGCGTACCAGGTGATCAGCAACGTCACCAGCGCGAAGGCGAGGAACATGCCGATCGCGGTCGGATTGGTTTCCGCGTTCATGGGCGCTTATCCCCGGCCTTGGTCTCGGCGGCGTTGGCGAGCAGCGTGTAGAGGCCGGTCATGGCCACGATGAAGACCAGGAGCAGCGCGCCCAGCAGGAACGACCAGGGCACGCTGCCGATCGCCGGCCGCGCCAACGCCTGAGGCGCGAAGGCGCCCGCCATGAGAAAGCCGTAGTAAGCGAGCGCCACCAGCACGCACAGGCAGGCGCCGAGGCGCGTGCGCTGGCGGAAGGGTGCAGCGGAAATCGGTGTCGGTGAACGCATCATTGCCTGCCCCCAATGAAAAGGCGTTCCTGCCCTCGGACAACGCTATGTGACGATCCCGCGACGGGACAACAGGTATTCCTGCAAGACCTCTTACAGCTTTCCCGCTACCCCCCGCCGCCGAAACCGGCCCAGGCTGCGGCCTCCCATTGCCGCGAGACACATCATGACCGATCCCCTCAACCTCAAGGTTGCGGCCGCGCAGGCCGCCCCGGTATGGATGGATGCAGACGCCACGGTGGACAAGGCCGTGGCGCTAATGACCGAGGCCGCGCGCAACGGTGCCGCCTTCGTCGTCTTTCCCGAGAGCTTCATCCCCGGCTTCCCGATCTGGACGGCGCTCGCCGCCCCGATCGTGACGCATCATCTGTTCCGCCGCTTCGCCACCGCCTCGATCCGGCTCGACGGCCCCGAGATCACCCGGCTGCGCGCCGCCGCCCGGCGCCTCGGTCTGCATGTCTCGATGGGCTTTTCCGAAAGCACCGACGCCTCGGTCGGCTGCCTGTGGAACAGCCTCGTGCTGATCGGGCCGGACGGCGAGATCAAGAACCATCACCGCAAGCTGATGCCGACCTATTACGAGAAGCTGGTCTGGGCCCAGGGTGACGGCGCCGGCCTGCGTGTCGTGGAGACGCCGATCGGCCGCATCGGCGGGCTCATCTGCGGCGAGAACACCAATCCCTTGGCGCGCTTCAGCCTGATGGCGCAGGGCGAGCAGATCCATACCGCCAGCTTCCCGCCGATCTGGCCGACGCGGCTGCCGGGCGACACGGCCGGCTACGATATCGAGGAGGCGATCCGCATCCGCTGCGGCGCCCATTCCTTCGAGGCGAAGTGCTTCACCATCGTGGCCTCCGGCGTGCTCGACGAGGCGGCGATCGAGGCCATGGGCTCGGTTTCGCCCGAGGCCGAGCGGATCCTGCGCCTGTCGCCCCGCGCCGTCTCCATGATCATCGGCCCGGACGGCCGCCAGATCGGCGCGGCGCAGCGCGAGGAAGGGCTGCTCTACGCCGATATCGATCTCGACGACTGCATCGAGCAGAAGCAGTTCCACGATGTCGTGGGTTACTACAACCGCTTCGACATCTTCCGGCTCGAAGTCGACCGCACGCCCCGGCAGCCGGTGCATTTCCGCGATCTGCCCCCTGAACCCGAGCCGCCGGAGCTCGGCGACGCTCTCTGAGACCGCGATTGGCTGTACTCTTGCATGACCTCGGGCGGGTCATGCGAGGGCTGGATGTTCGACTGGAACGATCTCAGGTTCTTTCTGGAGCTGGCGCGGCAGGGGCGCCTCGCCGCCGCGGCCAAGCGGCTTCGGGTCGACAACGCCACCGTCTCGCGCCGGATCGCCGATCTGGAGCGGATGCTCGACACCAAGCTGTTCGACCGGGCGAGCGCCGGATTCCTGCTGACCGAGGCCGGCTCGCGCCTTCTCCCGCAGGCCGAGGCGATGGAGGCGCAGGCGCTCGGCATCGCGTCCGGCACGCCGCGCGGTGCCGCCGTCGCCGGCCGCGTCCGCATCGCGATGATGGAGGGCATCGCCAGCCAATATGTCGCGGCAAGGTTGCCGGCCCTGGCCGAACGCGCGCCCGAGCTGCTGGTCGAGCTGGTGACCTCGCCCGCGCTCTTCAACCTGACCCGGCGCGAGGCCGATATCAGCCTCTCCTTCGTGCCGGTGCGCGGCCCGCGTCTGACCATCCGGCGCATCGGCGCCTTCGCGCTCTTCCTCTATGCGGCGCCCGCCTATCTCGCCCGGCACGGCACGCCCGCGAGCCTTGAGGATCTGCGCTGCCACCGCTTCGTCGACTATATCGAGGATCTGGTCCAGATCCCGGAGGTGCATTGGCTGCTCGACATCGTGCCCGAGCCCAACGTCGCCCTGCGGTCGAGCTCGATGTTCGCGCAGCAGACGGCGGCGGCCAACGGCGCCGGGCTCGTGCTGCTGCCCGCCTTCGCCGGCGAGACCGATCCGCGGCTGGTGCCGGTGCTGAAACCGCTCGCCCGCACGGAGCGGCCGATCTTCCTGGCGTTCCACCAGGATCTCGAATTCGTGCCGCGCATCCGCACCGTGGCGCGCTTCCTCGAAGAGACGGTGACGGCCGACCAGGGCTTCCTGCTGCAGCGTGAAATCATGCCGTAACCTGGGGGCGCCATGGTCGCTCCTCTTGCAAGGAGGAACCGAGCGACATGACGAGCAAACCGGGCGATGCGCAGGACGAACAGGCGGTCCTGAAGGTGATCCAGGATTTTCTCGACGGCATCGAGAATCGCGACAAGGAGGCGATGCTCCGCCTCATCCTGCCGGAAGGCGGCGCCACGCTGCTCAGGAACGGCAAGCCGCTTCATCTGAGCATGCGCGGCCTGGTCGACCGCCTTCCCTTCGATCGGGATCACAAGCGGGTTGAAAGCATCCATGATCCGCTGATCCGGATCGATCGCGACATCGCCATGGCCTGGACGCCCTACAAGTTCTTCATCGACGACGTCCTTCATCATGAAGGCACGAACATCTTCAACCTGCACCGGCTTGACGGGCGCTGGCTGATCTCCGGCGCCGCCGATTACAGCCGGCCGCCGGAAGACCAGGACTGATCGACGCTATCCCAGCTCGCCCAGCGCCGCCCCCAACCTCGCCAGGTCTTGCGGGCGGGACAGCCGATGGTCGCCGTCCTTGACCAGGGTCAGCGTCGCGTCGCCGCCGGCGAGCGCTTCCACCAATTTCACCGAATGGTGCCAGGGCACGTCGGCGTCCTGCATGCCGTGCAGCAGCCGCACCGGGCAGCCGAGTGGAATGGGCGCGTCGAGCAGCAGATGCCGCCTGCCCTCCTCGACCAGGCGGGTAGTGACGACATAGCCGGCCGGATCATAGGCCGACGGGATGGTCAGCCGGCCGCTTTCGACCATCTCGCGGCGGCGCTCCTCGTCGAGCCGCGCCCAGAGCAGCGTCTCGGTGAAGTCGGTGGCGGGCGCCACGGCGGCGATGCCGGCGATCCGGTCCGGCCGCTGCAAGCCCGCGAGCAGCGCCAGCCAGCCGCCCATGCTGGAGCCGACCAGGATCTGCGGCCCTTCGGTGAGCTGGTCGATGATGGCGAGCGCATCCTCCAGCCACAGCCCGACGGTGCAGTCCTCGAAGCGAGTCGAGGAGGCGCCATGGCCCTGATAATCGAACCGCACATAGGATCTGTCCTGGGCGCGGCAAAGGCGATCGATGTGCCGCGCCTTGATTCCCGTCAGGTCCGAGCGGAAGCCGCCCAGGAAAACGACGCCCGGCCGGCCGGATCGGCCCAGATATTTCCGGTAGGCGATTGAAGCGGCGGGGCCGCGTGCTAGACTATCGTAGGCGTCGGGCCGATCGGGCACCGATGTTGATGCAGGTATCAAGTTCGAAGACCAGGATGATTGCGACGGCCGAGCCTAACACCGCCGCCTCTGCCGGCCCAGGACGCCCTCCGGCGGTGCTTCAGGTCATCCCGGCTTTGGCGGCCGGCGGCGTCGAGCGCGGCACCGTCGAGATCGCGGCCGCCCTCGTCCGCGCCGGCTGGCGTTCGGTCGTGGCCTCGTCCGGCGGCCCGATGGTGCGCGAGATCGAGCGCGCCGGGGCTGAGCATGTGATCTTGCCGCTCGCCGGCAAGGGTCCGCTGAACATCTACCGCAATATCGGCCGGCTGGCGGCGCTGATCGAGGCGCGCGAGATCGATGTCGTGCATGCGCGCAGCCGGGCGCCGGCCTGGAGCGCCTATCGCGCCGCCCAGCGCACCGGCCGCCATTTCGTCACCACCTTCCACAATATCTATGGCGGCGAGACGCGCCTGAAGCGCCTCTATAACTCGGTCATGGCCAAGGGTGAGCGGGTCATCGCCATCTCGGATTTCGTCGGCGCCCATGCCCGCAAGGTCTATGGCGTCTCGCCCGAGCAGTTGCGCATCATCCCGCGCGGCGTCGATCTCGATCGTTTCGATCCCGAATCGATCGCCCCGCCGCGCCTGATCGCGCTCGCCGCCGATTGGCGGCTGCAGGACGACAAGCCGGTGGTGATGCTGCCGGGCCGGCTCACGCGCTGGAAGGGCCATGTCGATCTGATCGACGCCGTCTCGCTGATGGCGGACCGCAATTTCCAGGTGCTGTTCGTCGGCCCCGAGGAGCAGAAGCCGCATTTCCGCGACGAGCTGGTGCAGCGCATCCATGCGCGGGGGCTGAGCTCGGTCTTCCATATCGTCGGCGCCTGCCGCGACATGCCCGCCGCCTTCATGCTGGCCGATGTCGTGATCTCGGCCTCGTCCCGGCCCGAAGGCTTCGGCCGGGTCACGATCGAGGCGCAGGCGATGGGCCGCCCGGTCATCGCCACCGACCATGGCGGCTCGCGCGAGACGGTGCGGGCCGGCGAGACCGGCTGGCTGGTGCCGCCGAACGATCCGAAATCGCTCGCCCGCGCGCTCGGCGAGGCGCTCAGCCTCGGCAGCGCCGAACGCCTGGCCCTGGCCGCGCGCGCGCGCGGCTGGGTGGCGCAGCGCTACGACACGCGGCTCATGTGCGACGCCACCCTCTCGGTCTATGAGGAGCTGCTGTTCCCGCAGCTTGCGTCGGCGGAGATGACGTCCGCCGTCGCCTGAGCCGGCCGCCCCGTCCGGGCTTGGCTGACCTGTCCGTGGCCGAGGTTGCGGCAGCCCTTCGCCTGGGCTAAATCCTAGCGCCTCGACTCGACAATAAGGATCGATGATCTTGGCCCCCGATTCCGCGGCTCCGCACCCGATAACCGTGACCTTGCCGGATGGCGCCACGCGCCGCTTCGACGGACCGGCGACCGGCACCGAGATCGCCGGCTCGATCGCCAAGAGCCTGGCGAAGTCGGCGCTCGCGATCAAGGTCGACGGCAAGCTGCGCGATCTTTCGCGCCCGATAGAGGACGACGCCAGGATCGAGATCGTCACCGCCAACTCGCCCGACGGCATCGAGCTGCTGCGCCACGACACCGCCCATGTCATGGCCCAGGCGGTGAAGGAGCTCTATCCCGACGCGCAGGTCACGATCGGCCCGTCGATCGAGACCGGCTTCTATTACGATTTCGCCCGCGACACGCCGTTCACGCCCGACGATCTGGTCAAGATCGAGGCGCGCATGCGCGAGATCATCCGCAAGGACGAGAAGTTCGAGCGCGAGGTCTGGAGCCGCGACAAGGCGATCGAATATTTCAAGAGCATCGGCGAGCATTACAAGGCGGAGATCATCCAGGACCTGCCGGCGAGCGAGGAAATCTCGATCTACCATCAAGGCGGCTTCACCGATCTCTGCCGCGGCCCGCACGCGCCCTCGACCGGCCGCATCGGCCAGGCGTTCAAGCTGATGAAGCTCGCGGGCGCCTACTGGCGCGGCGACCATCGCAACGCCATGCTCCAGCGCATCTACGGCACGGTCTGGGCGACGCAGGCCGAGCTCGACCAGCATCTCTTCCAGCTCGAAGAGGCGGAAAAGCGCGACCATCGCCGGCTCGGCCGCGAGCTCGATCTCTTCCACCAGCAGGAAGAGGCGGCTGGCCAGGTCTTCTGGCATGCCAAGGGCTGGACGCTCTACCGCACCATTGAGAATTACGTGCGCATGCGGCTCGAGCGGACCGGCTACCAGGAGGTGAAGACGCCTCAGCTCGTCGACAAGTCGCTGTTCGTGGCGTCGGGCCATTGGGACATGTATGGCGACAACATGTTCAAGGTCGAGACCGAGCATGGCGAGGACGGCAAGCCCGGCCGGCTGTTCGGCGTCAAGCCGATGAACTGCCCCTGCCATGTCCAGATCTTTCGCCAGGGGCTGAAGAGCTATCGCGACCTGCCGCTGCGCATGGCCGAGTTCGGCTCCTGCCACCGCAACGAGGCGTCGGGCGCGCTGCACGGCATCATGCGCGTGCGCGCCTTCACCCAGGACGACGCGCACATCTTTTGCACCGAGGACCAGATCACGGCCGAATCGGTCGCGTTCTGCGATCTGCTGCAGAGCATCTACAAGGATTTCGGCTTCACCGACGTCAGCATCAAATTCTCCGACCGGCCGGATGTCCGCGCCGGCTCGAACGAGACCTGGGACCGGGCCGAGGCGGCGCTCAAGACCGCGATCGAGGCGACCGGCCTGCCCTATACGATGAATCCGGGCGAAGGCGCCTTCTACGGCCCGAAGCTCGAATTCGTGCTGCGTGACGCGATCGGCCGCGACTGGCAATGCGGCACGCTGCAGGTCGATTTCGTCCTTCCCGAACGGCTCGACGCTTCCTATATCGGGGAGGATAGCCACAAGCATCGCCCGGTCATGCTGCATCGCGCGATCCTGGGCTCGCTCGAGCGCTTCATCGGCATCCTGATCGAGCAATATGCCGGCAAGCTGCCGCTGTGGCTGGCGCCCGTTCAGGTAGTGGTGGCGACCATCACCTCCGACGCCGACGCCTATGCCGAGGAGGTGCGGGCCGCCTGCGCCAAGGTCGGCCTGCGCGCCGAACTCGATCTTTCGAACGAGAAGATCAACTACAAGGTTCGCCAGCATAGCGTGGCCAAGGTGCCGATCATGCTGGTCGTGGGCCGGCGCGAGGCCGAGAATCGCGAGGTCGCGATTCGCCGGCTCGGCGGAAAAGATCAGGAAGTCGTCGCTCTCGACGAAGCGATGACTAGATTTGTCGAGGAAGCGGCGGTACCCTCTGCTCGCTAGAGCCCGATGCGGGCGGGCCGATCCGGCCTTATCGCTGAATCGGTCTCTGACATGTTCAGTCGGAGCAGGATCGGATCTTGCTTCGACATCATTGCGGCCCGGGCGCCCGCGCAGTAAGCGCCGCGCGCCCGCTCCGCTTTCAACGGGAGAATGTACATAGCCAGACCACCCTTGAACCTCACGCCGTCCCGCGAGGGTCCGCGCATCAATGAGGAGATTTCTGTTCCCCGCGTAAGGCTGGTCGATCAGGACGGCAACATGGTCGGCGTCGTGACCAAGAGCGAGGCGCTGGCGATGGCCGCCAATGTCGGCCTCGACCTGGTCGAGGTCGCCGCCGCGGCCGATCCCCCGGTCTGCAAGATCCTGGATTTCGGCAAGTTCAAGTACGAGGAACAGAAGAAGAAGAACGAAGCGCGCAAGAAGCAGAAGGTCATCGAGGTCAAGGAGATCAAGCTCCGCCCCGGCATCGACGACCATGACTACGACGTGAAGATGCGCAGCATGCTGAAGTTCGTGGAAGAGGGCGACAAGGTCAAGGTCACCATGCGCTTCCGCGGCCGCGAGCTGGCGCACCAGGATCTCGGCATGAACGTCCTCATGCGCGTCAAGGACGACATGGAAGAGGTTGCCAAGGTCGAGCAGTTCCCGCGCATGGAAGGCCGGCAGATGACCATGGTGCTGTCGCCGCGCTGAGCCGAAGGTAACGCGACCTGTGCCCAACCCCGGGGGACAAGCCCCCGGGTTGGCGCGTGCCTCCTCCCCACCTCCGCCTCTATCCGAGACGATAGACCCGTCGGTCAGCCCTTGATCGGCAGCCAGATCTCGACCGCGTTCACCGGATTGCGCGCGTCGAAATCCGCTTCATACCGCTCGAAATCGGGCGCGGCGGCGAGCTGATGTCCCGAATTCGGCAGCCAGCCGTTCCAGATCGCGTCGACGGTCGCCCGCATCGCCGAGATATGGCCGCGGTGGGTGAACACCGCGTAGCGCTGCTCGCCGATGCGCACGCGGCTGAAATCCGCCGGCAGATCCTCGAAATCCGAGACTTCGACCCCGGCGATATAGTCGAAATTGCCCCGGCCGTCGGCGTTGCAGCAAACGCCGTAGGTCCGTCCGCCGACCTGGCCGCCGATATGGCCGAGATGCGTATCGAGGCGTTGCCACAGCATGGGAATGCCCTGGTTCGTCTCGGCGCGGAAGCGGCCGCCGATGCCGGCGACGAGCAGGGTCGGGCCGGTCTCGAAGCGCGGCGGCTCCAGATCGACCAAGGGCGTCTTGTCCATTCTCAACGGCTCCACCAGGTTGATGCTGTCGAGGCCCTGCGCCCGGACCGCTTCGGGTGTCAGGCCGAACTGGTCGCGGAAGGCGCGGGTGAAGGCTTCGTGCGACCCGTAGCCGGCATCGAGCGCCACGGTCAGGATATCGCCCGCCCCGCCAGCCAGCCGCCGCGCCGCCTCGGTCAGGCGGCGGGCGCGCAGATGGTGCATCACCGACCGCCCCGTCGCCATGCCGAAGACACGGCACAGATGATAGCGCGAGACGCCGCAAAAGGCGGCGATCTCGTCCAGATCGATCTCGCGTTCGAGCGCGCTTTCGATCAGCCAGAGCGCCTTGCCGATCGGGTCTGTGGCGGCCATGGGTTCCATGATCCCTCTATGCCGGGCTTTGACCCGGCCCGCTTGATCGCAATTGCGCGGCGGCGGTGTTCCTCAGCTTCGGCCGTGTTTCGAGGATAGCCCTGAGCGGGCGTTTGGCGACATCCCTCCGGACCCGTTACAGCAGCCACTCGACCGCGAGCCAACCGGGAGCAAGCACTGCCGTAGCCCAAAGCACAGCCGAGGTCAGGTTGGCGATTTGGAACGGGATCAGCGGCATGGCGCAGATTCCGGCGACCAGCGGCATGACGGACCGGAGTGGGCCGAAGAACCTGCCAAGGAAAACGCCGGCCGCGCCCCACTTCTCGAAGAATGCTTGGCCCCTCGATAATAGCGCGGGATGGCGCGACAATGGCCAAATACCGCCGATCGCCTCCTTGTAATGGAGGCCCAACCAGTAGGAGACCCAATCCCCAAGCGCCGCACCGGCCGCCGCCGCGCTCCAGATCGACCAGAAGCCGATTCCCGCCGCACTGACGATCCCGCCGCCACCCACGAGGAGGACGGTTGCAGGCAGTAGGAGGGAGACGAAGGCGAGTGATTCCCCGAAAGCTAAAGCAAAGACGATCGGCGGGGCGAGGACCGCATGCGCCCTGACAATATCCAGGATCGCGCCGGACAGGGCTTCCATCCTGTTCCGCCTCTCGCTCAGCGCACGAGCTGCGTGCGCCAGAAGCGCTTGAGGCCCTCCAGCATCGTCACCACGCCCGCAACGACGGCCGCCACCAGCAAAAGATCATCGCCATGCAACGAGCCGAAACGGAACAGATCCCGCCCCAACGGCACAACGAGAATGAGCGTCAGCATCAGCACGGTCACGGTCGAGACCAAAATCAGGGCACGGTTGCGCTGGCCGATAAGGTCGCGGAACGAAGTGCCGAAGCTTCGGTTGACGAGCACCAGTCCCAGGTCGATCAGCACCAGGGAAACGAAGGTTAGCGCACGCACGTCGTCGTCCGGCAGCCCGTTGCGCAGCGCGATCAGATACAGCCCCGCGAGCGCCAACAAGGCGATGACGCCCTGCAGAAGGCTCCAGGCGACAAGGGTCGACGAAAATAGGGGAATTCCAACCGGGCGCGGCGGCCGTTTCATGATGTTGGCTTCCTCCTTCTCCGCCTCGAACACCATCGAGCATACCGGGTCGATCACCATCTCCAGGAACGCGATATGCACCGGGCCGAAAATAAGCGGCAGTCCGGTGAGGAGGGGCAGCAGCGCCAGCCCTGCGATCGGCACATGGACAGCGATGATGTAGGCCATCGCCTTGCGCAGGTTGTCGTAGATACGTCGACCGAGCCGGACCGTCCGCACAATAGAGCCGAAATCGTCATCGAGCAGCACCAGCGAAGCGGCCTCTCGCGCCACATCGGTCCCGCGTCCTCCCATCGCTATGCCGATATCGGCGGCTTTCAGCGAGGGTGCATCGTTCACCCCGTCGCCCGTCATCGCCACTACCTGGCCGCCGGCTTTCAGCGCTCGGACGATCCGCAGCTTCTGCGCCGGCACGATACGGGCGAACACGTCGACCCGCAGGACGGCTTCACACAGTTCAGCATCGTTCATCCCTGCGATCACGGGGCCATCCAGCGTCGAACTGGCGACCAGCCCGGCCTCTCGGGCGATGGCGCGCGCGGTGACCGCATAGTCGCCCGTGATCATCACGACCCGTATGCCGGCAGCCTGACACTCGGCGATGGCGGCGGGGACGGAGCGGCGCAGCGGGTCGGCAAGCCCGGCGAGCCCGAGCAGACGGAAGCTGAACGCGCGGGGTGATTCGGGCAGTACATCTTGCGTGGTCGCCTCCGCCACGGCGAGCACGCGCATGCCGGCCACGGCCAGCCGATCGGCCTGGCGGCCAAACTCGTCCCGCGCAACCGGGTCCAGCCGGCAGAGCTCCGCGATCGCCTCCGGCGCGCCCTTCGCCGCAGCCAGCAAGGGTCCGTCCCCTGGCGACCGCCACACCTGCGTCACCGCCAGCAGATCGGGCTGCAGTCCATAGGTCCGCTCCAGCGTCCAGCCCGCCGCATCTTCCCCACAGGCGCTGGCCAGTGCCTGGAAGGCCCGATCCATCGGATCATAGGCATCCGGCGCGCTTGCCAGCGCGGCCGTCGCGACCAGGCGGCGGAATGCAGGCGGAGGCGCGATCCCATCCGCCACAGGCACCATCTCGCCGTCTGCCTGCAATGCAGCGACCGACATGCGGTTTTCGGTGAGCGTGCCGGTCTTGTCGGTGCAGAGCACGGTCGCCTCGCCCAGTGTTTCAATGGCCGCGGCCCGGCGGGTCAGAACCCGCGCCTGCGATATACGCCAAGCGCCCATGACCATGAACACCGTCAATACCAGCGGAAACTCCTCCGGCAGCATCGACATGCCGAGCGCGACCCCAGCCAGCAGCGCGTTCAGCCATGAGCCGCGGAGCACGCCGTAAAGCACGACGACCAGAAGACAGCAGCCGAGCCCGGCTGCCGCCGCAACGCGCACAAGGCGGGCAGTCTGGCGGCTGAGGTTCGCCGGTGCCGTCTCGATTCCTCCAAGCGTTTGGCCGATCCGTCCGATCTCGCTTTGCGGCCCGGTCGCCTGAACCTCCGCCAACCCTTGTCCGCGCACGACCAATGTGCCGGAGTACACGTGCGGCAGATCATCGCCGCCAGGGTGCGTGCTCAGATCCGCCGTCGCTTCGGCCGCGCGCTTGCGGACCGGGACCGATTCGCCGGTCAACAGTGATTCGTCCGTCTGCAACTCGCGCGCCTCGATCAGCACGGCATCGGCCGGCACGCGGTCGCCTTCCGACAGCAGAACGAGATCGCCGCGCACCACCTCCCGCCCGGCGATCCGCCGCCGCTCGCCGTCCCGGATCACCAAAGCGCGTGGGCTGGTGAGATCTCTCAAGGCATCCAGCACACGCTCGCTTCGCGCCTCCTGGATGACCGCGATTGCAACTGAAAGGGAGGCGAATACGAGCAGAAACACAGCCTCCAGCCTGTCACCGAGCAGCAGGTAGATCACGCCCGCGCCGAGAAGCATGCCGAACATCGGCTCGGTGAGAATATCGCGCAGGATACGCCAGAGCTTGCGTCGTCCGGCACGCGGCAACTCATTAGGACCGTCCCGCCGCAGCCGTTCGGCAGCCTCCCGAGATTCCAATCCCGTCTTAGGGGATTGAGCCGGTCGGGAAATCACCGGCTCCTTCGCGCTTCCGCCGGAAGTCTGAGTGGGACTTGCCGGGTCGGTTGCTCTGGATTCCATCCGATCCTCCAAGAAGCCTCCCGGAACGCGGCTCGGGCAACGCCCCTCCCGGATGAGCGGCGGACTAAGCTGAACGAATCCTCTTACCGGACTGGGGCTGCAGCCGACTTGATCAGGGTCAACTGGCTTCTCGCGGGCCATCGAAGCGGAAGAATGATCGGCGCCGGCCGCAGATGGAGGAAATCAGCGATCGCGCCGCCGTCAGGAAATTCCCGAGGAAGGCTTGCGAGAGCATGATGACGTCGCTCGTCCGGTGGATTGACCGACGCTCACGGCGCCAGCGAGATCGTCTCGCTCGGATGCTGGTCGAGCGGATTGTCGGCGTAACCTTTCAGATGCGGGCTGACCAGGCGCGGCGTGGTGTCGTAGGTCACGGCCACGGCCGGCATGGTGCGCGACAGGATGCGTTCGGCCGATTCCAGCAGCTTCATCCGCGCCGCCGGATCGGTCTCGGCGACCGCCCGGTCGAGCAGCGCGTCAAAGGCCGGGTCGTTGTAGGCCGTGCTGTTGAGCCCGCCGGAATCGGATCGGAACACCGAGAGGAAGCTCCACGGGTCGGGATAGTCGGCGATCCAGCCGCGATAGGCGGCCTGGTAGTCGCGGTTGCGCGTCTGCGTCTCGACCACCTGGTTCTCCTCGGCGAGCGGGGTCAGATCGATGCCGTAGGGCCGCCACAGCCCGGCCATCGCCGTCAGGATGCGGCGCAGATCCTCCGCCGCCGGATAGACCATCTCGATCTTGAGCCGGTTGGACGGGCCATAGCCGGCCTCGGCCAGCAGCGCCTTGGCCTTGGCCGCGCGATCCGCCTTGGAAAGCTCGATCCAGTCGGGCGGCTGCTGCGTGTAGCCCGCGAAGCCGGGCGGAACCAGGCCATAGGCCGGCGCCTCGCCATGCGGATCGATCTGCTGGGCGATCGCCTCACGGTCGAGCAGCAGCGCCACGGCGTTACGCAGCCGCTCGTCGTCGAAGGGCGGGCGGCCGGTATTGAACTCGATATAGCGCGTCCACAGCATGAGGCCGGTATGGAGCGCGTCCGGCATCTCGCGCCTGAGCGCCGGCACCTCCTTGGTCGGGACCCGCGCGATGTCGAGCTCGCCGGCGCGGAAGCGCTTGACCGCCGTCTCGTCCTCCTCGTTGACGCTCCAGACGACGGCGTCGAGCTTGACCGCGGCGGCGGCATGGTAGTGCGGATTGCGCACCAGCTTGAGATCGAGCTGCGGCGTCCAGGCGGCGAGCATGAACGGCCCGTTCGAGACGAGCTTGCCCGGTCGGGTCCAGCCCTCGCCCTCGGCCTCGATCACCCGGCGCGGCAGCGGATAGGCGATGCCGAGCGTCAGCACGCCGGCCAGGAACGGCGTAGGCTGGGTCAGCCGGAAGGTCACGGTCAGCGGATCGGGGGCGGCGACCCCGAGCTTGGCCAGATCCTTTTCCCGCCCGTCATTGATCTCCTTGGCGCCGACGACCGGGTAGAGGATCGAGGCATAGGCGGCGGCGGTCCTGGGATCGACGGCGCGGCGCAGCGACCAGACGAAATCCTCCGCTGTCAGCGGCGAGCCGTCCGACCATTCGAGCCCATGGCGCAGATGAAAAATCCAGGTGAGACCGTCGGCGCTCGCCTCCCAGCTTTCGGCGGCGCCGGGCACGATCTTGCCCTCGGCATCGAACTTGGCCAGCCCTTCGAACAGATCCGTCTGGATCCAATATTCCTGCGACCCGTCGGATTTTTGAGGATCGAGCGTTTCCGGCTCGTCGTGATTGCCGCGCCGAAGCACCGTCTCGGCCTGGGCGACGATGGGAAGCATGAGCGCTGCGACTGCCAGCAGCCGGCACCAACCTTGAAACGTCACCGAAGCTTCTCCCAACCGGGCGCAGGCATGACAGGGCCGGCGCTCCGGATGTACAAAGGGTTCGAGGGCGTTCCATGGCTCGCATGCCATGGCCGCCCGCCCAATCGTTCCCCGCCTGTCCGGAGCCGATCGACGATGAAATATCTCCACACCATGGTTCGTGTCACCGATGTCGAGCAGTCGCTCGATTTCTACGTCAACAAGTTCGGCATGAAGGAGCTGCGCCGGATCGACAACGAGGCCGGCCGCTTCTCGCTGATCTTCCTCGCCGCCCCCGGCGACGAGAGCGCGCAGGTCGAGCTGACCTATAATTGGGACCCGGAAAAGCTCGATGGCGGCCGCAATTTCGGCCATCTGGCGTATCGCGTCGAGAATATCTACGAACTGTGCCAGCGCCTCATGGACAAGGGCGTCACCATCAACCGGCCGCCGCGCGACGGCCGCATGGCCTTCATCCGCTCGCCCGACAACATCTCGATCGAGCTGCTGCAGGAAGGCGACGCGCTGCCGCCGGCGGAACCGTGGAAATCCATGCCGAACACCGGCGTCTGGTAACAGCCAAAAAAAGAACCTACAGAGAACAAACCGCTTGCGGAACAGAGTAAGAACAACTATGTTCCGAGGGTCCGCGTCACCCCGCAGGTTCGGTCCAGGCCACTTGCCGCGGTGCGCACCCTCCGAGCCGGCCTTCGGGTGGAAGATCCCGGGGCCGGCTACGGATAAAAATTTAAATCTTTGTCATCCGGGCAGAAATGTCGCAGCTCGTCCGTTATGATGGTGATCGGGTACATCCCGCCCCTCCCGGCCGAGCTTTTCGGCCATAGGATATGACATGCGTATCTCCATGAAGCTGCTGCTCGCCGCCCTCGCCCTGACGATCGCGGCCCCGGTCGCCGCTCTGGCCGAGACCCCGCACCACAAGGTCACCGTCTCGCACCATCGTCACCGCGTCGTCCATCACAAGCGTGCCGTCCACCACAACCACAAGCCGGTCGAATCCAGCCTCCGGCACTCCTGACCGAATACGCGGCGATGCTTACGGCATCGCCGCGCCCTTCCCGGCCATGATGTGCACCAGCACCATGCGCATGACCGGCTCGCCCGTGGAATCGGTCACGTCCGAGCGGATGCGCACCGTCGCCCGGCCGGGCCGCGACTTGGACGGGGCGATCGATTCGATCGTCCAGGTGAGCGAAAGCGGCTGATCCGGCCGCACCGGCTTCAGCCAGCGCGCCTCCTCGACCCCGCTGCCGCCCAGGCTGACCTCGGCTAGCAGGCCTGAGCGCGCGCCCAGGCCGAAGATGGCCGAGATGGTATGGAAACCGCTCGCCGCCAGCCCGCCGAAGATCGACCGCTCGGCCGCCGCCTCGTCGAGGTGAAAGGGCTGCGGATCGAATTGCCGGGCGAACTCCATGATGTCGTCGCGGGTAAGCTCGACGCTGCCGAGCGCGAAGCGCTGCCCGACCGATAATTCCTCGAAGCCGGCAAGGGGCGGCAATGGTGGCGTCGGTAGATTGAACTTCATCGGCATCGATCCTTCATCATCGGCTCCGGCATGCTCGCGCATCCGGCCCTCCACGTCACTGCCTTCAAATCAACCAGAAGCTGCCTCAATCCGGCTTTAGTCGCCCGCTATCCGTTTCGGTATAAGGGCGAAACGGGGGATTTGGCATGGCGCGATATTTTTTGATGCGTTTGACCGGGACAGTCAGCCTCACCCTCGCGCTCAGCGCCTGCGATCCGGGACCGTCCTCGGCACCGCTGAACGAGGCTGGCTCGGCCGCGTCCGTGTCGGGAACGCGGGACAACAGGCGCGCCGCAGAGAAGCACGACGGACCGAAGCTGGCCTACAGCAATCAGCTCGCCTTCGAGATGCCGTCCGCCACTGTCGATCCTCGCTTCCGCCGGGCGCGCGATCTGTGCCTCGAGGACACGGCCCGCGGCTGCGTTCTGATCGCCGCCTCGATCCAGCTCGGCAACGAGAATTGGGCGGGCTTCCCCCGCGCCTCGCTGCAGGTCCGGCTGCCGCATGGCCAGGTCGAGCCATTCGAGGAAGCGGCGATGGCGCCGCTGCCGGGCGAGGCGGCCGGCGCGGTCACGGTCAAGTCTCGCTCGACCAAGGCCGAGGATCTGACCGAGGCGATCACCGACGGCGACCGACGCTTGAGCGAGCTCACCAATTTCCGCGACCGGCTGACCGAGCTCGCCAAGCATGCCGACGCCAAGGTCGAGGATCTGATCAAGATCGAGAGCTCGCTCGCCGAGACCCAAAGCCAGATCGAGGCGCTGACCGCCCAGCAGCAGCATCTGGCCGACCGGGTCGCGACCGAGCTGCTCGATATCGATTTCCAGAGCCGGAACACGATCGCGGCCGCTTCGAACCCGGTAGCGCTCGTCTTCAAGGATGCCGGACAATTGCTGAGCCGCAATGTCGCCGAGGTCCTGCGCGTCGCCATCGCCTCGCTGCCCTGGCTGTTCCTGGCCGGCCTCTTCGCCTGGCTCGCCCGCGCGAGCTGGCGCCTGTTCCGGCGCCGGCGGCCGAGCCCCCGCTAGCGCCCGATCGGCATATTGTCGATGAGCCGGGTGCGGCCGAGCCGGATGGCGACGAAGATGCGCGCCGGCCGGTCAAGGCGGTCGACCGGCGCCAGCGTCTCGGCATCGCAGATCTGGAGATAATCGATCGAGCCGAAGCCGGCCTCGGCCAGCGCCGCCCGCGCCGCGCGCAGCAGCTCGGGGAAGCTGGCGATGCCGGCGGCCGCGGCCTCCGTCGTCTCGGCCAGCACCATCGGCAGCGTCGCGGCGATCTTGCGCTCTTCCGGCGTCAGATAGAGGTTGCGCGAGCTGAGCGCGAGCCCGTCCGGGTCGCGCACGGTCGGCACGCCCGCGATCACGACCGGGATGTCGAGATCGCGCACCAGCCGCCTGATCACCTGGAGCTGCTGGTAGTCCTTCTCGCCGAAATAGGCGGTGTCGGGCAGCACTTGCAGCAGGAGCTTGCTGACGATGGTAGCGACGCCGCGGAAATGGCCGGGCCGGTGCGGCCCGTCGAGCCCGTCGGTCAGCCCCTCGACCGAGACGTAGCTCGAGAAATGCGGCGGATACATCGCGTCCACCGGCGGCGCCCAGACCAGATGCGCGCCGATCGCCTCGAGCTTCGCCGCATCCTCGGCCTCGCTGCGCGGATATGCTGAGAAATCCTCATTCGGCCCGAACTGGGTCGGGTTGACGAAGATGCTGACCACGACCGCCTCGCCCGCTTCCAGGCCGCGGCGGACCAGCGCCAGATGCCCGTCATGGAGCGAGCCCATGGTCGGCACCAGCCCGATCCGGCGCCCGTCGCGACGCCAGCCGGCAAGGGTGCCGCGCAACGCCTCGACCGAACGGACGATCGGCAGGCCGGGAGGAACGAATTTGGCGGCGGAGCGGCGCATGGCGGCTAATCCATCAGCTCTTGGAAATGCGTGCGGATGCGGGTGAGATATCGTGTGCGCGGGCGCCGAACGGAAGCCCTATCCGGCGGTCCGCGATTCGGGCGTGCCGGCGGCGAAGCTCATGGCCGCCGTCTCGGCCGAGGCGTCGAGCAGCGAGACGAAGGACTGGTCCTTGCCCGGCACGGTCTGCCGCGCCGCCAGCGCCAGCGCCACGGTCGGATCGTTGGGGGCAAGCGCCGGCGCGGGCTTGGCCGGTGCCGTCGAGATCGGCGTCGTGGCCGCGACCGGATTGGGCTCGACCGGCTTCAGCATGGCGATCTGGACATAGCCCAGCGACCCGTCATTGAGATAGAGCGTGACCCAGCCTTCGGCCGGGCCGCCGCCCGGACCCTGCACCCGCTGGCCGCGCCGGAGCTCGGCGATACGCCCGCTCGACGCCGAGGGCTTGGCGTAGATGGTCGCGGTATCGACCGCGCGATAGGGCGTGTTCGGCAGCGGCGGCGCCGCCACGGCGCGCGCCAGCTTGACCCCGATCGCCGGCCCCTCGCCGACCAGCCGCTCGGCCGCGTCCTGCAGCATGCTCTGGCGGCCCGCGATCCGGCCGGCATAGCCGCGCGCCGTATCGAGCTCGGCCAGGAAGATCTGCCGCTCCCGGGCCAGCCGCTTTCCGGCCTCCTCGGCATCGAGCGTGCCGGCGGCGAGGTCCTGGCGGACCTTGTCGGCGCGCTGCAGGCGGCAGCTCTTGAGCAGCCCGTAATCGATGGTGAGCTTGTCGATCACGGCGCCGAGCTGATCGAGGTCGCCGGTAACCCGCCGCGCAGCGACGGTATTGTCGGGCGCCGCCTTGCGCAGGCTCAGCCAATAATCCGTCTCGGTGTCGGCGACGATATCCTGGCTCGCGGCCAAGAGCTGCTCGCGCTCGGGAACGCAGCCGGCATCGCCGGCCGCCGTCGCGGCGGGACGCCCCGACGAGCAGGCCTGCAGCAGCAGGATCGTCCCGGCAAGTGAGAGAAACGAAGAAGGGCGCATCGGGAATCGGTCATCGGGTCGGAAAAGGAGCGGACCATACAGGATCGCGCGCCCGGCGTCAGGCCGAAATCCCCATCGGCGTCACTCGCCGGAAAGTGAGGTTGAGGCGGAGCCGGCCGAGCAGCGGATGCGCCGCGCCGACGAGCCGGTCGATGCCGTGATACATCAGCCGCGCCGGCCCGCCGAACACCAGCACGTCGCCATGATCGAGCGTGATCGTCCGCGTCGGATCGGTGGCTTCGGCCCGCCGATGCGGAAGCGCGCCGACATGCCGAGCGAGACCGAGACGATCGGCTGGCCGAGATCCCGCTCGTCGCGATCCTGATGCAGACCCATCCGCGCCTCGGGACCGTAACGATTGACCAGGCATCCCTCCGGCGCGAAACCGGGAAAGCCCGCCGCCAGCGCCGATTCGGCGGCGAGATCGCGCAGCGGCGCCGGCATCGCCGGCCAGGGCAGGCCCGAGAGCGGATCGGTCGGGCTGTAGCGATATCCCTCTCGGTCGGCGACCCAGCCGAGCGGTCCGCAATTGGTCATCGCGACCGACATCGTCTTGCCCCAGGGCGTGGTCAGGTGGCGCGGCGGTGCCGCCGCCATCACCGCTTGGACAGCCTCCAGCACGGCGTCGCCGGCCCGTCCCGGCAGCAGGGCGATGCCCTCGCCCAGCTTCAGGATCGGCGGCACCGGCAGATCGAGCATGGTCATGATGCGGGAAACCGGACGGGTCCTTTGCAAGTCGTCGAAGTTCGTGGAGACTGGCACATAGTCACGCCGGATCGGGATTGGAATGATCAAGATGATGCTCGCGACGATGGCCTTGCTCGCCATGGCGCCGACGGTGGCGCTCGCCGCCGGCGAGAATCCCCAGCTCAAACACCTCATCGAGGATTTCGAATCCTTCCGCAGGTTCGACGATCCACTGCAATATGCCAGCGAGAATCCGTCGGCGCCGCTGACCCTGCCGGACGTGACGCCGGCCGCCGATGCCCAGCGCAAGACCATGCTCGACGCGCTGCAAAAGCGTCTCGGCCAGATCGACCGGGCCAAGCTCGCGGCGGCGGATCAGGTCAACCACGCCTTCCTCGCCCGCCTGATCGCCGATCAGCTGGAAAGCCTGCGCTTCGACGAATCCCGTTTTCCCTTCGTCGCCGACAGCGGCTTTCACACGACGCTGGGATACCTCGTCGGCTCGGCCCGGATCGGCAAGCGCGCGGACGCGGAGGGTTGGCTGGCGCTGCTCGAGAGCGTGCCGAAATATTATGCCGACAACATCGCCAATGCCCGGCGCGGCCTCGCCACCGGCTTCATCCAGCCGAAAAGCGTGGTCGAGGGTGTGCTGGCGGTCGCGCGCGGCCAGGCCTCGCTGCCGGTCGAGGGTGATCCGCTGCTGACTCCGCTGGCGACCCTGCCCGACACTATCCCGCTGGTCGATCAAAAGGCGCTGCGCGCGCAGGCCCTGGCGCTGGTCGCCGGCCCGGTGCGCGCGGCGCAGCATGAGTTCGTGCGCTTTCTCGAAGCGGACTATCTGCCCAAGGCCCGCACCAGCCTCGGTGCCAGCGAGATGCCGCAGGGCCGCGACTACTACGCCTGGCTCGTCCGCCGCCACACCACCACGGACATGACGCCCGACGAGGTGTTCGCGACCGGCGAGGCCGAGGTCGCGCGCATCCGCGCCGAGATGGACGGCGTCATCAAGGAAACCGGATTCGAGGGCAGCTTCGCCGAGTTCCTGGCCTTCCTGCGCAAGGACCCGCGTTTCTACGCGACCACGCGGCAGTCGCTGCTGGAGAAGGTCTCGGAGATCGCCAAGCGCATCGACGACCAGCTGCCGCGCCATTTCGGCACGCTGCCGCGACTGACCTACGGCGTGCGCCCGGTGCCGGCGGCGATCGAGGAGAACTACACCAGCGGCCGCTATTTCGAGGGCAGCCCGCAGCGCGGCATCGCCGGCGGCCTCATGATCAACACCTCGCATCTCGACCAGCGGCCCCTGTTCGAGATGCCGGCGCTGGCGCTGCATGAGGGCGTGCCCGGCCATCATCTGCAGATCGCACTGGCGCAAGAACTCGACATCCCGGCCTTCCGCCGCTCCGCCGACATGACCGCCTATGTCGAGGGCTGGGCGCTCTATTCCGAGCGGCTGGGCCTGGAGATGGGCATCTATCGCGACGCCTATGAGCGTTTCGGCCGCCTCTCCTTCGAGATGTGGCGCGCCTGCCGGCTGGTCATCGATACCGGCATCCATTGGAAGGGCTGGACCATCGAACAGGCGCGCGCCTGCTTCACCGACAACACCGCGCTGTCCGAGCGCAACATCGAGTCCGAGCTGCAGCGCTACATCGCCTGGCCCGGCCAGGCGCTCGCCTACAAGATCGGCGAGATCCGCATCGTGGCGCTCCGCAAACGCGCCGAGCAGACGCTGGGCGAGCATTTCGACGAGCGCCGCTTCCACGACGCCCTGCTGCTCGCCGGCCCGCTGCCGCTCGATCTTTTGGAAAGCCGCATCGATGGCTGGATCGAGGCGGAGAAACGCGCGGCGCGGCCGGGGTGAGCCGAAAACTTTCTGAGAACCTTGTTTCCAATGGGGAAATACGAATTATATCAGAAAGTTACAAAAAACCCCCTGAACCGACACGCGATTTTCGGACCTACTTTCTCTAAGGAATTGTTGACTCCCGCCCCGCTTCGTTCAACAAGGAGGGCTTATGGCCCTGACGTCATCGGGCCACCCGGCTTGGTGACCAGCGTCGTCCAGCGGAAAGGGACGACAGTGACCGAAGAAAATCGATCCATGCCTTGCCCCGGCCTCGCCGAGGAGCGGTCTGCCATTGTCGCCGCCCTGGGCCATTTCCAGAATCCCTCGGTTCGGCGGGGCCTCACGCAGTTCGCCACGACGATTCTCGGCTACCTCGCCCTGGTCGCCATCATGTTCGCGGCGTTCGATCGCGGCATCTGGGCGGCGGCGATACTGGTCGTGCCGGCCGCCGGCTTCGTCGTGCGCCTCTTCATCATCCAGCATGATTGCGGTCACCGCTCCTATTTCCGCTCCCAGCGCGCGAACGCGATCGTGGGCTGGCTGTGCAGCCTGGTGACGCTCACACCCTATGCCAGCTGGCGGCGGCAGCACTCGCGCCATCATGCGGTCTGGAACAATCTCGATTACCGCAGAGACGCGACCGATATCTACGCCACCTGCCTCACTCTCGGGGAATATCGCGAGCTGTCGACGGTCCAGCGCTGGCTCTACCGGGCGGTCCGGCATCCCGTCATCGCCCATTTCATCCTGCCGCCCTTGGTCTTTCTGCTGCTCTATCGCATTCCCTTCGACACGCCGGCGACTTGGTCCGCCGAGCGGCGCAGCGTCTATTTCACCAACGCGACCTTTGCCGTCATGCTGGCGGTGCTGATCGCGCTATTGGGCTGGAAGCCTGTGCTATTCGTCCAGATATCGACGATCGCCCTGAGCTCGATCACCGGCGTCTGGCTCTTCGCGGTCCAGCACAAATTCGAGGATGCGGAGTGGATGCGTCAGCCGCAATGGACGCCGCTTCGCGCCGCCCTCAGCGGCACCTCCTACCTGAAGCTGCCGCCGCTCCTGCAGTGGTTCACCGGCAATATCGGCTTTCACCACGTCCATCACCTGTTGCCGCGCGTGCCCAACTACCGCCTCGAGGATTGCCACAAGGCATTGCTCGCCCTGACCGGCGGCGTCCGCACGATAACGCTGGCCGAGGCCCTGGTGGCGCCCAGCTTCGCCCTCTGGGACGAAGCCGGCGGCCGAATGGTGCCGTTTCCCCGCTGACAAGTTCGGGGGCACGGCAGCGACGCTTTAGTCATTGGAATTATTCGGAGCGACCGTCGCCGAATACCTATGCTGATCAGTGGAGCTTACATGGCGCCTTCTACCGAACCGGTCATTCCCCTGAGCAAGACTAAAATATTACTCGCGATGATCGGATCCATCGCATTCGTTGGCGTCGGTGCTTGGATGTTCGGCATGAGTGATGTAACAGCCGTCCATTCCCTGCACCGGCCTCCGCTCTATGTCCACGGAGTAGGCCTGGTATCGATGATCTTCGCTGGATTGTGCGGCATCATCGCCGCCAGAAAATTCTTCGATCGCAGGCCCGGCCTGCACCTCACCGAGGCCGGCCTCATCGATAACTCCAGCGGGGTCAGCGCAGGCTTCGTCCCCTGGACCGATATCATCGGCATCAAGCTCCACAAGATAGCGCATACGCGATTTCTGGTGGTCGAGGTAGCGGAACCGGAGAAGTACATTGCCAGGGGCAGCGCAGTGCGACGGTGGTTGAATCGGAAGAACTTCCACAGGTGCGGCAGCCCGATCACGATATCGTCCACCGCACTGGCGATCGATTTCGATGATTTGACTCGTCTATTCAACCACTACCTCTCGAAGTACCGAGCCGCTCCTTTCCGAGGACAGGCAGCGACCCGAACCTGAATGCCGACGGCCTTGTCCATGCCGGCACCCGACCGGCCGCGCGATGGCAACGGTCGGGGCTCTGATCAAGCCGCCCGCCGCTGCGCCGGCGCCAGGCGATCGACCTCGGCCTGCGCCACCGTCACCGCCGTGCGCGCGAAGCTCTGCCATTGCGCGTTGGCCGACAGCGGCGCCAACCCCTTGACCGCGACCAGCAGCGCATTGGCGTCGGCCGCCGCCGCCTTCTTGAGATTGGCATCGCCGGGGGCGGCATCGGATTTGCCGAGCGACTTGGCATAGGCCTTGAGCGCGCCGCTGACGCCGGTCTTGCGCGGGATGATGGCGCCGGCCTCGACCGCGCTCGCCTTCACGCGGCTGAAATCGGCGGCGACGAGGGTGAAGCCGCTGGCCATGAATTTGGTGCTGCCGATATCGCCGGCGAGCGCCCGCTTGAGATCGGCATCCTCCAGCTCCTTCTGGGCGGCATCGCGCAGCCGCTTCAGATACGGCCCCATGATCTCGTGCTCGGCATAGCCTTCCGCGCCCATGGCCTTGCTGTCGATCGCGGCGACCACGGCCTCGATATTGGCGCTCAGCTCCTCGGCCTTGACCCGGGCCTCCTGGAATTCGCTGCCCTGCACGGCGGCGCGGAACTTGGCCTTGGTCGAGGCGAATTCCTTGAGCGCGCTATCCATCGCCTTGTTGGCACCCGACGCCTTGACCAGCGCGCCATTGTCGGTGGCGTTGTCGTAGCTCTGCTTCCACGCCGCCGCCGTCAGCCCGTCGACCGCGGTGAATTTGGTGAGGGTGCCGGCCAGCGCCACGCGCTTCTGATCGGAAAGCGCGCGCTTGTAGGCGGCGTCGACGAAACTCACCACCTGCGAGGCCGGATCGCGCTGGGTGGCGAGGAAGGCGGTGCGGGCCTGGACCATCTTGCCGACCGTCTTGGCGAAGGCGCGCCGCGCCGCCAGCTTGCCCTTGCCCGGCGCCGCCTTGACGATGGCCTCGTAGGCCTTTTCCATGGCTTCGATCGCGTCGCCGACGCCGCCATCGCCATCCTTCTTGGTGCAGAAGCCGCCGTCGCACGCGGCCTTCCACATCTCTTTCCAGCCGTCGGACGTGACGCCGCGCGGTGACGGCACCGCCGGCGCGTTCGGCCAATTGGCGCCGCCGGCGAGCGATTCGTCGGCAGCCCGCCGCTCGGCCGCCGCCGTGGCCGTGATCTTCTGCAGATAGGCCTGCATCGCCGGCACCTCGCCGGTCGCGGTCCAGGCCGCCTTAACGCCGCCGATCACCAGGTTGAGCGCGTCTTCGAGATCGAGCGTGGCCGCGCGCCGCTTCTGCTGGTCGGTCGCCTTGGCGAGCTTGGCCGAGGCTTCCTCATAGGATTTGAGCGCTGCCGCGAGGCCGCCATCATCGTCGGCCATGCAGGCGGCCTCGACCGCCCCTTTCCAGTTCTGCTTGAATTCCTCGGCGCTCAGCACGTTGGGGCCGATCGTCGGCGTGAAGCCGACATCCTTCAGGCCCATCGACTGCATGAAGCCGTCGATCCTGGCGCGCGCCTCGCGCGCCAGGGTGGCGAGCTTGGAGAGATAGAGGGTGAAGCCCTTGTGCGGCTCGACTTTTTTCTTGTCGCCCTGCGGATTGGTCATGGGACTCGCCGCCATGATGGCGCCGCGCAGCGCGTCGAGCGCCTCCACGGCCGTAAGCAAATTCTTTTTCTGCTCCTTGGCTTCCTTGCTCGACGGGTTGCTGCCGGCCTGCATCGCCGTCTCGGCCTGGCCGAGCCGCTTCTCGGCCTCCTTGACCTTGCCGCCGATGCCGGAATCGTCGCCATCGTCATAGAGCCCGGCGGCGAGCGCCTGCTTGCGGGCGGCGGAGAAGGACTCCTCGCTGATCGCGACCGGGCCGTTATAGATCCAGTCGGCGAGATAGGGGATCGACCGGCTGCCGCGTCCGATCTCCTTGATCTTGGCGATCTTGCTCCCGAGCTTGACCGCGGCCTTGCCGATCCCGCCGGTATTCTCCAGCAGCCAGCTATCGGCGATGTCGTTCTCGTCCTTCTGGTCGGCGCTTTCCATCAGCGCCTCGCGCAGGATCTTCATCGACATGGCGGTATTGAGGTCGCCCTCGGTCAGGCCGCGCTGGCCCACGAATTTCTGGGCGAGCGGATTGCCCTCCTTGCACAGCACGCAGACATACATCTTGGCGTAGAGGTTGCTCGCCTGGAAGATCTCCATGCGCGCGATCGGGTTGCCGGCCTGGGCCTCCTTGAGCAGCGCCTTCGCCCGGTTCGCCTCGGCCCAATCGATGTTGGTGAAGACGATCTTGGTGCCGAAGCTGATGCCCTTGGCGGTAACCTTGATCACGGCACTCGCCGCCATGCCGTAATGCCCGCCCGCGACCTCGGCGATGCTGCCGCCGAGCTCCATGCCCGAGGTCGTGACCTCGATCGAATCCTTGGTGATCTGCTTGTGACGGCCGCTGAGCTCGTTCTCCAGCGCGTTGAGGAAGGCGCCGCCATCCTCCATGCTGCCGTCGCCGAGCGCGCGCGTCGCATCGCCACGCATGATCCGGGTCTGGATCGCGTGGCCGCTATGCTCGGCCAGATGCTTCAGCGCCAGGGCGAGCTTGACGCCGGCGGCGGCGATGGCGAGGCCGGGAATGAAGCTCGCGGCGAACGAGGCGCCGGCATCGTCGGCGATGCTCAGCGCCGAACTGGCGGTGGTGATCGACGCTTCCATCATGTTCAGGCTTTTTTCCAGCCCCTGGCTCAGCAGGCCGACCTTGTTCGGCGGAACCTTGCTGAAATCGCCGGTCTTCAGCGCCTCGAGCCCGACCGCGCCCAGGCCGTAGCCGTCCTTCATGGCCGCGGTGAATTCGGCCGCGGCTTTCAGCACCTCGACATTCTTGGCGAGTTCCGAAAGCTGTTCGGCGCCCTCGGGGATCACATCCATGAGGAAATCGACGACGCTGGTGATCTTGTTTGGATCGAAACCGCCATCCTTCTTCATCCGCTCAGCGACGCGCTCGTCCATCATCGCGCGCTCGGTCTTGCGCCAGGCCTGCAGCGTTTCGATGAAGCGCGGCGGCCACCAGGTCTGCGGCACGCCGGTCTTGGTGATGAGCGCCTCGACATCGCGCAGCTTGCCGCCGCAATCGAGGATCTGCTGGCCCTGGACCAGAATCCGGTCGCTGAGCTTGTAGATCTCCTCCAGCTTGTCGCGCGGCGGCTCGGCGATGAACTGGTCGAAATAGAAGCTCTGGCGCTCGAAACCCTTGGTCGAGACCGGCTCGATCGCATCCTTGAACTTCTCGCCGAAGCTCGTGGTGATGTCGTTGCCGTCATCGTCGAAGAAGCCGCGTTTCGCCTGCTCCAGCACCTGCCGCTTCTCGTCCGGCGTCTTGATCAGCGTCGCGATGCGCGCGCGGATGAATTGCGGCGTCGCGAGCCGGCCGTTGAATTCGTCGGGCAGATGGAAATCGATGGTCGAGAGCGTGATCTGCGCCGGTGCCAGCGCCGCCGCCATCTGCGCCGGCTGGAGCCGGGGCTTGAGCGCTGTTATGGCGCCGCCCAGCGCCTTGCGCCGGTCGTCGACCGCGGCGATGACCTTGGCGATCGCCTGGATCTTCTGCTCGCGCTTGTCCGGATTCTTTTCGCGCGCCAGAGCTTCGAGCGACTCGATGCCGGCGAAGACCGCAGCCTCGGGCTTCACCAGCTTCTTATGCTGCTTCAGCACCTCGTCGATCGTGTCGCGCTCGTCCCCTTCGGGCAGTTGGTCGAGCAGCGCCGAGGCCAGCGCAGAATTCTCCTCGGCAGCGTTCTTGGCGGTGTCGCCGCGCTGCGCCGCCTTGGAATCGGTGGGTGGGGTTGGCGCCTTGGCGCGATGGAGGCCCAGAGCCGGCAGAAGTGACATGATTGCCTTCCTTCCCGATGAAGATTGGCCTGATGAAGATGGCTGGCCTCAGCCGAGCGAGGCGGAAATTTCCTGGAGCTTGGCCGAGAGCGGGCCCGTCACCTTGAGTCCGGGCATGATCTCGTTGCCGTCGAGCTTGGACATGATCGGATCCTCGGCGACGAAACCCGTGAAACGATTCATCGTCGTCCTGGCCTGGGCGATCTTGTCGCCGCGCTTGGCCGGATCGGCCTCGTTCAACACCGCGTCCAGCTCCTCCTCGAGATCGGCGCTGAGCTTGCCGATCAGCTCGTCGAGCTTGTCGAGCGCCTTGGCCAGCGCCGCCTGCTGCTCGTCATCCTCCTCGAAGATGTCGAGCAGCGCCGTCTGCAGCTTCTCGAGGTCGGAACACGCCTGGCCGCGCAGCCCGATCCATTCGATCCGCGACTTGCCGAGCTTGACCAGCGACAGGCCGGGCGACGAGCCGGCGTCGGCCGCGAGCAGCTTGTCGAGCCGGTCGAGCTCGGCATTCGCATCGGCCGGATCGAAATCGGGACCGAGCATGAGCTCGCCCAGCGCCTTGGCCAGGTTGCGAACCTCGCCGGCCGCGGCGTCGCTGCGCCGGAGTGCCGCCTCGATCCCCGGCCGAGCAGCCTTCAGCCGGTCGCGCGCGGCCTGGCGCGCGGCGACACCGCCGGCGTCCGGAATGCTTCCCGCCAGCGCGACGCCCAGCACGCGCTGAAGCCATTCACGCTTCGTCGATCCCTCATCGGACATCTTCGCCCCCGCCCCGCCCAAGCCGCCGAAAGCAGCCATGCGGTGTTCTTGCCCCATTCGCGCGGACGTTACTACAGGCCGGCATGCGATGGTAAGTCAGAATAGCAGGCGCGGCGACGGCACGCCTATTCGTTGCGGCGCCACTTCCGTCCAAGCATTGCCCAAGAACATTCAAATGTTCGCCGCTCTGCGACCGCAGCGTTGGGGCCCGCGGCCCGATCGCGTCAGACGCCTCTTAACAGTCGTTAAAGACCACGCACGTTACAATCTTCATCATGTATGCGATTGCCATCATCGCCTGGGTGAAAGCCCGTTTCCAGCGTCTCTCGGCGCGGACTTTGGTATGGTGCTTCGCAGCACTTGTCTGTGTGACGCTGATACTGTTCGGGACCTACATGTCCTGGCGCAGCCGGCAGACGCAATATGGCGAGGGCGTCAATGCCGCCCACAATCTGGCCCTGGCGCTGTCCCAGCATGCCGAGCGCAGCTTGCAGGCCGTCGATATCGAGCTGGCGACGCTGGCGGAGGCGGCGAGCGAGCTCGACCCGACCGATCGGGATCGGCTGCAGAAGGCGATCGCCGCGCGCGGCAAGCAGGTGCCGCAGATCGGCTATCTCATGGTCATGGACCGTGACGGGCATGTGGTGGTCGCGTCCCGGCCGCTGCGCGACTCTTCGGTCGACTACGCCGACCGGGATTATTTCAAGGCCCAGCGCGACCGGCCCGACGCCGGCCTCTACGTCAGCGAAACCATCGTCAGCCGGCAGACCGGACGTCAGGAGGTGGTGCTGAGCCGCCGCCTGTCCGGGCCCGACGGCAGCTTCCGCGGCATCGCGATGGCGACGCTCGATTGCGAGTATTTCCAGCACTTCTACGACAATTTCAGCCTGGGCCGGACCGGCACGATCAATCTCGTCCGGCTCGACGGCAGCATCCTGGTCCGCCATCCCTACAATGACGGCAAATCCGGCCTCAGCCTCCGGGACGGCGAGGTCTTTCGGACCTATCTGCCGAAATCGCCGATCGGCGATTTCGAAGGGAAGTCGATCATCGACGGCTCGATCCGGCTGATCAGCTACCGCAAGATCGAGCAATATCCGATTCTGCTGACCGTCTCGGTCTCGACCGACGAATGGCTGGCGGCGTGGCGCGAGGATACTTGGCAGCTGGGCATGACCGTGCTCGCCGCCGATCTCATCGTGCTGGCGCTGGCCCTGCTCTTCTCGATGCAGCTGCGCCGGCGCGCCGAGGCCGAGAAGCGGATGGCCGACTGGGCCCAGGTCGCGACCGACTGGTTCTGGGAAACCGGTCCGGACCATCGCATCACCTATATCTCCGACGGCGTCAGCCAGTTCGGCGCCGAGCCGAAGGCGCTTCTGGGCTTCAGCATCGCCGACATGATCCACGGCATCTCCGAGGCGGGCTCGGAGGCGTTGCAGCGGCGGCTGGCGACGCTGGACGACCATACGCCCTTCCGCGATTTCGTCTGCCAGATCCCGACTCTGACCCGGGAGGCCGCCTATATCTCGGTCAGCGGCATGCCGATCTTCGACAAGGCCGGCGCGTTTCGGGGCTTCCGAGGCACCGGCCGCGACGTGACGGCGGCGCTCGAGACCGAGCTCAAGCTCGCGCGCAAGAACCAGATCCTGGAGACCACGCTCAAGACCATTCCCGACGGGGTGGAGGTGCTGGATGCCGGGCTGGAAGGGCTTCACGCCAACCGCGCCCTGTTCGAGATCCTGGGCGTCGATGCCGAGGCCGCCCTCGCCTCGCCGTCGCCCAGCCGGTATCTGCTGGAAGCGATGGCCGATCGCGGCGAGCTCGGAGAAGGCGACCGGGCCGAGCTGATCCGCGCCTTCGAGCAGCGGATTCGCGTCGCCGAGCCGACCCTCTACGAGCGCCAGCTCATCAACGGCAATTGGATCGAGGTGCGCCGCACGCCCATGGATGGCGGCAGCGGCTATGTGGCGCTGGTCCGCGACATCTCCGAGCGCAAGCTGCGCGAGATCGAGCTCGAGAACAGCCGGCTGCGCACCCAGGAGCAGGCCGAGAAGCTGACCGCCGCGGCGCAGAATTTGGATCTGGCGCGGCGCGAGGCCGAGCGCGCCAACCTCGCCAAATCCGAGTTCCTGGCCAATATGAGCCATGAGATCCGCACGCCGATGAACGGGATCATCGGCATGAACGGGCTGCTGCTCGATACGCCGCTTTCGCCGGAGCAGCGGAAATTCGCCGAGGCGGTCAAGCTTTCGGCCGATTCCCTGCTCAACATCATCAACGACATCCTCGACGTCTCGAAGCTCGAAGCCGGCAAGGTCGAGATCGAAGCGCTCGATTTCAGCATGGAGGCGGTGGTCGAGGACGCGGTCGAGCTGCTGGCCCCGCGCGCCCACGAGAAATCGCTGGAGCTGGTCGCCTGCCTCGACGACAATTCCCGGCTGCCGCTCACCGGCGACCCGAGCCGGCTGCGCCAGATCGTGCTCAACCTGCTGTCCAACGCGATCAAGTTCACCGAGCGCGGCCATGTCTCGGTCGATGTCACGGGCAAGCGGGCCGGCCGGCGCCTGGCGATCCGGATCGAGGTCAACGATACCGGCATCGGCCTCGACGACGCCGCCAAGGCGCGGCTCTTCCAGAAATTCGAGCAGGCCGACAGCTCGATCACCCGCCGCTTCGGCGGCACCGGCCTCGGCCTCAACATCTCCAAGCAGCTCATCGAGCTGATGGGCGGCCGGATCGGCGTGAGTGATCGCGCCGGCGGCGGCACCACCTTCTGGATCGAGCTCAGCCTGCCGCGCGCGGCGTCGCTGCCGATCCGCGAGCGCGCGCCCATCCTGCCGGCCGGGCTCGAGATCCTCGTGGTCGACGATACGGCGGTGAACCGCACGGTCTTGGCGCGACAGCTCGAAGGCGCCGGCGCCCGGGTCGTCGAAGCCGAGGACGGGCCGGGCGCCCTCGCCGCCCTGCGCGCGGCCGAGGCCGCCGGCAAGCCGTTCCATATCGTGCTGCTCGACCAGGTCATGCCCGACATGCCGGGCGAAACGGTGGCGGAGCTGATCCGCGACGAACGCGGCCATGCCTCGGCCAAGCTGGTGCTGGTCTCGTCGATCGGCGTGCCCATGCGCGACGAGCGCGCGGCCACGGTCGGGTTCGATGCCTTCCTGACCAAGCCGGTACGCCATCAGGCGCTCCTGCGCTGCCTCGCCCAGCTCTGCGGCGATGTCGCGGCGGAGCAGGCGCCAGCTCCGAACCCGGGAGCGCCGATCGTGGCCGGCCGCCGCGGGCGCATCCTGCTGGCCGAGGATAACAGCATCAATCGGGACATCGCCGAGACGATCCTGCGCAAGGCCGGCTATACGGTGGATTCCGTTCCCGACGGCAGGCGCGCGATCGAGGCGGTCGGGCGCGGCGGCTATGATCTGGTCCTGATGGACGTGCAGATGCCGGAAATCGACGGGTTCCAGGCGACGATCTCGATCCGCCTGAGCGAGCCGCGCGGCATGCGCGTGCCGATCATCGCCATGACCGCCAACGCCATGCGCGGCGACCGCGACAAATGCCTTGAAGCCGGCATGGACGATCATGTCGCCAAGCCGATCGACCTCGATTCCTTCGTCGCCACCGTCGCGCGCTGGATGGGCGCCGGCGAAGCCGATCCGAAGCCGCTCGATGCCCTGCTGGAACCGGATGCGCCGGCCGTGCTCGACGAGGAAGTGCTGGGCCGGCTCGAGGCGATCATGCCGAGGGCCCGCTTCATCGACCTCGCCAGCGGCTATCTCGACGCCTCGCAACCGCGCCTCGACCGGATGCGGGACTTCGCCCAATCGGGCGACCTCGATGCCCTGCGCCGGGAAGCGCATGATCTGCAGAGCACGGCCGGCAGCTTCGGCGCGACCAAGCTGCAAGGGCTGGCCTACGCGCTCGAATGCCGTTGCCGCGATCATGATGCCGAAGGCATCGAGGCGTTGGTCGAGGAGATCGTCTCGGCCGCTGCCGAATCGAACGAGGCGCTCTGCCGGCTGGTGCCGGAAATCCAGCCGCCGTCCGAGCGGATGTGGGCGACGGCGTGAGCGACGCCGCGACGGCAGCCCGCCGCAGCAAGATCGTGCTCGGCGTCGATGACGAGCCGATCAATCTGGCGCTCCTCAAGGCCGTCATCGAACGCGCCGGCTACAGTTTTTTCGGCGCCGAGAACGGCGCGGCGGCAATGGCGCTCTGCCACCGCTTCACGCCTCGCCTCATCCTGCTCGATATCCAGATGCCGGACATGGACGGTGTGCGCACCTGCCAGAAGCTGCGCGCGATCGAGGCGATCCGCCAGGTGCCGATCGCGTTCCTGACCGCGCGCAAGACCGCCGAGGACGTGACGCGCGGCATGCAGGCCGGCGGCAACGACTTCATCGTGAAGCCGTTCGACCCGGTGAAGCTGCTCGAGCGGGTCGAGCATTGGACCAACCGGCGCCTATAGGCCCAACCCCGGATCGACGAGGCGCTGCAGCCTTTGCGCCGCGAGCTGGGCGAAGCGCAGCGTCATCGCCTTGCGCCGCGCCGGCGCCAGCCGGATGATCGGCGCCGGCCGCAGGATCTCGGCGGCGAAATGGTCGGCGATGATGAGGCCGCATTCGGGCGGGATGAGCTCGGTCGGAAAATCGTCGGGTACCGCGAAGTAAAGCGCGTCGCAGAATTCGCGATACTGGCCCCATTTCCGGTCGCTGCGGAAATCCTCGATCGAGCTCTTGACCTCGACGATGAAGATCTCGCCGCCCGGCTGCAGCGCCATGACATCGGCGCGGCGGCCATTGGCGAGCGTCACCTCGGTCAGCGTCGCCCAGCCATGCTGCACCAGCGCCCGGCACACGCCGCGCGCGAGCAATATCCCGGGTTGCGGAAGCATCTCCTTCATGGGCTCGATCATAACGGCGGGCCGTCATGCGCCGCAATCGACGCGGCGCCGAATGGCTGCCGTGCCGCGCCAACCCTTGCAAGCCTTTCCGGCCGGGCGCTAAAAGGGGCGTTTTCCGCCTGCTGCTGGAGCGCCCTTCGTCATGACCGAGCCCGATCGCCCGCCGCGCGACGAGGCGGCCGAATACCGCGCGGCCGCCGCCGCCAACCAGTTCCGCCAGGCGCGGATCGAGAAGCTCGAAGCGATGAAGCGGCTGGGCGTCAACGCCTATCCCTATCGATTCGACCGCACCGATCTCGCGGCCGCGATCGAGGCGCGCCATGCCGAGCTGCCCGCGGGCGAGACGACGGCGGAGACGGTCGCGATCGCCGGCCGCATCCGCGCCATCCGCAACAGCGGCCTCTTCATCGATCTCCACGACAATAGCGGCAAGATCCAGGTTTTCTGCCACAAGGACTATTTGCCGCCGGCCGAGCTGGAACTGGTCAAGTTGCTCGATCTCGGCGACATGATCGGCGTCACCGGCATCGTCCGCCGCACGCCCCGCGGCGAGCTCACCATCAACGCCACCCATGTCGAGGTGCTGGCGAAGGCGCTCCTGCCGCTGCCCGAGAAGTATCACGGCTTGAGCGATATCGAGACGCGCTACCGCCAGCGCTATCTCGACCTGATCATGAATCCCGAAAGCCGCGCCACGCTCAGGAAGCGCAGCGGCATCATCGCGGCGATCCGCCAGCACCTGATCGGCGAAGGTTTTCTCGAGGTCGAGACCCCGATGCTGCACGGCATCCTCGGCGGTGCCACGGCCAAGCCGTTCGTCACCCATCACAACGCGCTCGACCTCGACCTCTATCTCCGCATCGCGCCCGAGCTCTATCTGAAGCGGCTCATCGTCGGCGGCCTCGCCGACAAGGTGTTCGAGATCAACCGGAACTTCCGCAACGAGGGCATCTCGCCGCGGCACAACCCGGAATTCACCATGATGGAGCTGTACCAGGCCTATGCCGACTACCACGACATGATGAAGCTCGTGGAGGACCTGTTCGCGGCGGCGGCGATCGCGGCCAACGGCACGACCGACGTCACGAATGGCGGCAAGGTGCTGAATTTCGCCGGCCCGTTCGAGCGGCGCTCCATGGTCGATCTGGTCAAGGACCGCACCGGCATCGATTTTCTCGAGCTCGACGGCCCCGAGGCCGCGCGCAAGGCCGCCCGCGATCTCCACTGCAAGCTCGAAGGCCACGAGAATTGGGGCCAGGCGCTCGACGCCGTCTTCGCCGAGCATGTCGAGAAGCATCTGATCCAGCCGATCCACGTCACCGAGCATCCGCGCGACATCTCGCCCTTGGCCAAGGCGCATCGCAGCGAGCCGCGCCTGACCGAGCGGTTCGAGACCTATGTCAACGGCATCGAGGTCGCCAACGCCTTCTCGGAGCTGACCGACCCGCAGGACCAGTTCGAACGGTTCGAGGCGCAGGTTCGCCAGCGCGAAAGCGGCGACGACGAGGCCCAGCAGATGGATACGGACTACGTCACCGCACTCGAATACGGGCTGCCGCCGACCGGCGGGCTCGGCGTCGGCATCGACCGGCTGGTCATGCTGCTGACCGACAGTGCGGCCATCCGCGACGTGATCGCGTTTCCGACCATGCGGCCGGCCTGAAACAAGGTCGACTTGGGAAGGCCGCCCGAGAATGCGCCACTATCTTATTGGTCCGGCGGTCGGTTTTATCTAACGCTTGGGGAACCGAGCGTTAGATTTCGACCATTCGCGCCTTCGTCTTGGTCCCTGTGTCTTCCCGTCTGTCCCGGTGCCAAGTATCCCGCGCCGGCTCGGCCGTCCGGGACACGGAACCGCCGCAAACGATCTTCGATTGGAAGAGTAGCGGGCAAGTCCCGGCGCATTTCGACCGCTACCGTCTGAAACAGGCGGCGCGAATCGGGTATTGCCGCCTCTCCGATAGAGCGCAAAGGACGTCCCAAGTGTCCTTAGTACGATAAAAATAAGTGTTCCAGGTAGACAACCGAGATGAACGGTCGCAGGCACTTAAAATTTAAGGCCTCGCCGCAGATTGTGCCGCGTTAGAGTATCGCATGCCGACGCAATGCCGGTCGAAATGCGACTCAACTCATCCGCAAGGTGAAGTCGAAACAGCTTTTCTCGATAATTCAATGCCTTAGCAAGAACGCCCTAATAAATCTCGGTGTTGTGCAAGTCGGGTTTTTCGATCGCCACTCTACTTTATCGATTATTAATATATCCAGGCGACTCGGCATAATCGCCCTCGCCTTTCCGCCGAGGAAGCGCGGTCGCTGTGTCAGAGCGCATTAAATTCGATAGTCCCCCTTTCTTTTATTGCAGGAATTCACTATTTAGATGCAACGATCGTTGTCGACGAGCGTTTGCCTGTTCATCCCGAGCGACAGTTTCGCGGCGTTAACGCGCTGAAAGCCGAAAGCTCCGGCAGGTTCAAATGCGCCGTCCTCGATTCGGTGCCTGTCGAACATGCGCGGCTATTACCGATGAAGACCGTACGGACGCGACCGTTCACCCTGTGCTGACAGTAATAAGAAGGATGCCATGACTGATAGCTCTCCAATCGCGGAGACCGCCGAATTCGTTATTAAGATTTTATCGGCGCGCCCGGTCGCGACGGCCGACCTGCCTTCCACCATCGCCAATATTCGCCAGGCGCTAGAGCGTTTGGGCAGCGTGACCGCCGAACCGGTTCAGCAGGCGATTTTCAACCGGCCTTCCTTGCGCCCACAGCATCGCGGCGCCGTCGTAGCACGCGCCGAGCCCGCCGTCCGGCACGCGGTACCGAAGCCGATGCCGGCCGTCACCTTCCTGCCCGAGAAGCCGCGCCGTGGTCGGCCGCGGCGTGTGCCGGCGGTGTTCGCGCCGGAACCGGAAGCGGCCCCTCCCGCGCCGGCACCCCAGCCGCGCCTGCTGCGCCGGGCCGACGCGATGGCCACGAACGAGACCGATGCCGGCGAGGACACGCCCGCGATGCTGCGCGTGCCCGCCGGAGCCGTGCGCGGCGTGGTGAAATGGTATGACGGCCGCGCCGGCAAGGGCGCACTGCGCCTCACCGGCGTTTCCGGCGACGTGCCGCTCGAGCCGTCGGTGCTGGAGCGTTCCGGCATCAAGCGCCTCTACAAGGACCAGGAAGTCGAGGCCACCGTCGAGGAGCAGGCCGGCCGGATGCGGCTGGTATCCTTGAAGCTGCCCGGCCGCAGCACCGAGCCGGTGCTGAACGTCGTCGGCGGCGAAGTCACGGGAACGGTGCGGCGGCAGCCTCGCCCCGTCACCGTCGAGGTCAAGCGAACCGGAGGTCGTCAGCGCTCGGCACGGGCCGAGGCCGAGCAGATCTTGGGCGGAGTCGGTCGAATCAAGGCCAACCGTCGCTTGACACCTTAACACGAGGAGTATAGGAGCGAGGAACGCTCGATTGCGGGCGCTAGATGTCTCTAAGATGCAATACAGCGTCGATATCGTTGCGCATTGTAGAGAATTTGCATCCGTTGGAATTTTGGCGAACGATGCCGCCCATGTACTGCGATCGGATCCGGTGTCCTCTGGATGCTTGGAAGCTTTTGCAGAATGAAGAAGACCGTCCACAGGATGTGCACCGCTCGATGGCGCTGCCGTAAACAGAGGTAAAACCGATGTCCGATTCAGCAACCCCCCCGTCGCATAGCCAAATTCTTCGCATGGTGACGGATGTCATTTCGAGCTATCTGAAGAAGAACCCGGTCTCCGCGACGGAACTTCCGGATGTGATCGGCTCCGTTTATTCGGCCCTGGCGGGCAAGCAGGTCGAGCCGGCGGCGCCCGTCGAGCAGCGGCCGGAGCCGGCCGTGCCGATCAAGCGGTCGGTCACGCCCGACTTCATCGTCTGCCTGGAAGACGGCAAGAAGCTCAAGATGCTGAAGCGGCATCTGGCCACGGCCTACGGCATGACGCCGGACGAGTATCGCCAGCGTTGGAACCTGCCGCCGGACTATCCGATGGTGGCGCCGAACTATGCGCTGCAGCGCTCGACCCTGGCCAAGCAGATCGGCCTGGGCTCGCGCCCGCGCGTTGAGGAAAAGCCGGTTCGCGGCCGCGGCCGCAAGGGCGCTGCCGCCTGATATTCATGATCCGATCGACTGACGCTCGATCCGTCGAACGTCAGTCGATCGGCATGCCAACCTTTTTGATCAGGAGAGAGCGAGGTCGCCCCGCTCTCTCCGATAAGTCGAAGCCCGATCCGCCGGCATCGTTTCGCTGCGAGCGGATCGGATGCTTTGCTGTTTCCGAGATGTCGGCGTTTCCCGACCTCAGAAACGCTCTCCGACCATCTCCTCGCTCTTCTTCCACAGCGCCTCGGCATGCGTCGGATCGAGCGCATAGCTGCGCACGCCTTCGCTGACGGCACTGATCGTCACGCCATCGGGCACGATCTCGCTGACATGACAATTCTCGCAGTAACGGCCGCCGATCGCGTCCGCCGGTGCGACCACGCCCGTCCATACGGAGGTCGCCGCCCCCTGGGGAATCGTCTTGAACGCGAAAGGCGGCTTGCCCTCGGCGACGAGATCCGCGCTCAACTGAGCGATGAGCGCCTCGAGCTGCGCCTGTCCCATGTGACGGCCGAGCTCGGTATGGATGCCGCCGGGATGCACTGCCGCGGCCCGCACGCCGCGCCCGCGATGGCGCCGGTCGAAGGCGACGGCGAACAGGATATTCGCCGTCTTCGAGCGGCCATAGCCGAGGAACGGATCATAGGCCGTGCGCTCGAAGTTCGGATCGTCGAGATCGACATCGGCGAAGCGATGCCCGGAAGAGGCGAGATTCACCAATCGCGCGCCATCGCGCAGCAAGGACGCGATCCGGTTGACCAGCACGAAATGACCGAGATGGTTGGTGCCGAACTGCGTCTCGAATCCGTCGGCCGTATGCCCGAACGGCGTCGCCATGACGCCCGCATTGGCGATGACGAGGTCGAAGGGCTCGGCCTTGGCGTTGAGCGCGTCGGCGCAGGCGCGAACACTGGCGAGGTTGCCGAGATCGAGCTCGATCAGCTCGAACCGGCCGCCGCCGGTTCCCGCGTCGTCGCGTACCTGAGCCGTTGCTTTCCTCGCCTTGTCGAGGTCGCGCGCGGCGCCGACGACATGGGCGCCATGGGCGGCGAGCGCGCGCGCCGTCTCGACGCCGATCCCGGCCGAAACCCCGGTTACGAGCACGCGCTTGCCGGTGAGAGACACGCCCGCGAGCACCTCGTCGGTCGTGGAGGTCGCGCCGAATATTTTTGCCATGAGGGCCTCCGTGATGCGGATAGGCAGCGCGCATTGAATCGCGGCGCCAGGTAAGATATGTGGAGACATGCTCCGCTTAAACATATACGGAGTGTTCCTCCGCTTAACAAGAGGGAAGCCGGGTGACTGAGGAAGAGATCGCGCGACGCCGGCCACGCAGCGACGGGCAGCGCAATCGCGAGCGGCTGATCGAAGCCGCCAGCGCCGCGTTCAAGGCCGGCGAGATCGATGTGCCGCTCGACGAGGTCGCGCGCCGCGCCGGGGTCGGGATCGGCACGCTCTACCGTCACTTCCCGACCCGGGACGCGTTGATCGAGACCGTCTACCGCAACGAGGTCGCGGCTCTGGGCCAGGCGGCGAAGCAGCTCGCCGCGACGCACGCCCCCCTCGACGCCTTGCGCGGCTGGATGCGGCTGTTCGTCGATTATATCGCGGCCAAGCAACTGATAGCGCCCGCGCTCAATTCGCTCGTCGGCGGCACGTCGGAGCTCTATGCCGAAACCGGCGTCAGCATGAAGACGGCAATAAATGAGCTGGTGGGCCGGGCCGTCGAAAGCGGCGAGATGCGCGCCGATCTCGACCCGTTCGATCTGTTGCGGGCACTGGTCGGCGTCGCCAACGTCGCCTCCGATGCCGCCTGGGAGGCCAGCGCCAAGCGCCTCATCGACATCCTGATCGCCGGCTCGCGGCCGGATGCCGGCAAGTAGCCTTTCGCACGTGCTCGACGCGGCCGTCTACGCCTTCACATCAGTTGACTGTACAGGTCTTCCCATCCCGGATTCGCACCGAGAATAAGCCGTACCTTCCAAGCACGCGGCCAATGCTTGATGTTCTTCTCACGCTGAATGGCTTGCCTGATGTCGTCGTGACGTTCGGCGTAGACCAGAGTCTTCAAAGCGTATTTCTTCGTGAAGCCATCGACGGCACCGCTTCGATGCTCCCAGGCTCGCCGTGCGAGGTCGCTCGTCACGCCGACATAGAGCGTGCCGTTCGGCCTATTGGTCATGATGTAAATCCATCCGCCTTGCATGCAGGCGATGCTTCCTTGCCATGCAGGAGAGTGCAACCGCCACGCGTGGATGGCCGGGACAAGCCCGGCCATGACGATGGATTCAGGTCAACCATCGACGGCGTTAGGTCAGCCATCTTCCTTTATCGTCCGGTGCCCGCCAGAGCAATCCGTGGCAGGCCAAGAGCCCCGTCATGGCCGGGCTTGTCCCGGCCATCCACGCCTTGCCACCGCTCCGTACCAGACCGAGTGGATCCTCGGTCATAGTCATCAACCGCGCCGCGCCGCCTCGATCGCGGCGACGTCGATCTTCTTCATGTCCATCATCGCCCTAAACGCGCGCTTTGCTTCATCGCCGCCGGCCGCCAGCGCCTCGGTCAGCACGCGCGGCGTGATCTGCCAGGAGATGCCCCACTTGTCCTTGCACCAGCCACATTCGCTCTCTTGGCCGCCATTGCCGACGATGGCGTTCCAGTAGCGGTCGGTCTCGTGCTGATCGTCGGTGGCGATCTGAAATGAGAAGGCCTCGTTATGCTTGATCGCGGGACCGCCGTTAAGGCCGAGGCAAGGGAGGCCGGCAACGGTGAATTCGACCGTCAGCACGTCGCCCGCCTTGCCGGCTGGGTAGTCGGTGGGCGCACGGTGGACGGCAGCAATCGCGCTGTCGGGAAAGGTCTCGGCATAGAAACGGGCAGCAGCCTCGGCGTCCTTGTCGTACCAAAGGCAGATCGTGTTCTTTGCCATGACGCGTCCTTTCGCTTTGAAGCTAAGTTCTTGGACTTATTGCGCAGCGTCGAGATCACGAGCAACCCGGTCGAACGCCAATCAAAACCCGCCGGCCGCATCCAGCATCGTCGTGATTTTGTGCTCGTCCGGCTGTTCCATGATCTTGCCGGCCATGCGCACGGCGTCGGTCATGGTCATCAGCCGCAAGCGCTGCTTCACGCGCGGCAGGTTGGACGGCGCCATCGACAGGGTCCGGATGCCGAGCCCCAGCAGCAGGGCCGTGTAGCGCGGATCGCCGGCGATCTCGCCACAGACGCTGACGGGAATGCCGGCTCTGACCGCCGCCTCGGTGGCGAATTGAATGAGGCGCAGCACGGCCGGATGGACCGGGTTGTAGAGGTGCGCCACCTGCTCGTCGCCGCGATCGATCGCCAGCGTGTATTGCGTCAGGTCGTTGGTGCCGATCGCGAAGAAATCCGCCTCGCCGGCGAAGGCGTCGGCCGCGAGGGCTGCCCCCGGCACCTCGATCATGATGCCGAGCGGCGGCATCCGGTCGGGCAGCCGCACCGACTGGGCGCGCAGCCGGGCCGCCGTCGCCTCCAGGATGGCGCGCGTCTCGCGCACCTCGCCGAGCGACGAGATCATCGGCAGCAGGATGCGCACAGGCCCGTCAGCGGCGGCGCGCAGGATCGCCGCCAACTGCGTTTCCAGGATCTGGCGATGCCGGAGGCCGAGCCGGATGGCCCGCAGCCCCAGGGCCGGATTGGCGCTTTCGGCGGTAACGCCGCGCAGGCTGTAGGCGAGCTTGTCGCCGCCGATATCGAGCGTCCGGATCGTCACCGGCCGGCCGCCCATGCCGCGCACCAGCGTGCTCAGCGCCTCGACCTGCTCGTCCTCGCTCGGCTGGGTTTCGCGATTCATGAACAGAAATTCGGTGCGCACCAGGCCGACACCGGCGGCGCCGAGCTCGATCGCCTGCGCGAGCTCGCGCGGCAGCTCCAGATTGGCCTCGAGCGTGATCTCGACGCCGTCGCGCGTGATCGCCGGCAATTGCCGGATCAGGTTGAGCTGCAGCCGCTCGCGCGCCAGCGTGTCGAGCTGGACCTGATAGAGGCTCAACGTCTCCGGCGACGGATTGATCGTCACCGTGCCGGCCGAGCCGTTGACGATAACGAAATCGCCCGGCGAAATGCCGTGCAGCAGGCCGGCGCAGCCGAGCACGGCCGGAATCCCGAGCGAGCGCGCCATGATCGCCGTATGGCTCTCGGCACCGCCGAGCGTCGTGGCGAAACCCGTGATGCGCTTCGGATCCATCAGCGCCGTGTCCGCCGGCGTCAGCTCGTCGGCGAGCAGGATGGTGCCTTCGGGCAGCTTGCCGATGGCGGTGAAGGGGGTCTTGGTCAGGTTGCGGATGAGGCGCGTGCCGACGACGCGGATATCGTCGATACGGGCGGCCAGATAGGGATCGCCCATGATCGCGAAGCTTTCGGCGATCGCATCCATCTCGATGCGGACCGCCGCCTCGGCATTGATGTGCTGGCCGCCGATGCGCGCGGAAACGCCGCGCAGCAGCCGCGACTGCGTGAGCATGGCGAGATGGGCATCGAGCAGATAGCCCACCTCCTCCGCCGCCGCCCCGTGGAGCGCCGCCGACTTGTCCTTGAGCTTGCGAAGCTGGTGGCGCGACGCCTCGACCGCAGCGTTGAAGCGGTCGATCTCGTCTTCGAGCTGCGCCCTCGGCACGGAGTATTCCGGCACCGAGAGCGCCATATGGTCCGAGACATGAACCGTGCCGAGGCCGAGCCCGGGCGACACGCCGAGGCCGGTCAGCACCCGTTCGAGCTTCTGCGCGGGCGGCGCCTCAGTCTTCTTCATCGAAGCCGCCCGCGATGAGCGCGCCGATGGCCTCGACCGCCTCCGCCGCCTGCGGTCCCGTCGCCCGGATCTCGACGCTGGTGCCGGTCGCCGCCGCCAGCATCATCAGCCCCATGATCGACAGGCCGCTGACGACGCTGCCGTTCTTGGCGACCTTGACCTCGGCATCGAACGCGCCCGCGAGCTTGACCAGCTTGGCCGCGGCGCGGGCATGCAAGCCGCGCTTGTTGCAGATCGTCACGATCTTGCGAACGATCGGGCCGCCATGGGTCTTGTCCGAGAAGGGCATGATCTAGCAGCCTTCCGACGATGCATGGCGTGAAAGGGCATGGCGTGAAAAGGCGGGGGAGCGCATTTTCGACGGACCTCTCAGCCGCGCGCGTCGGCCAGCAGCTGCGAGGCGACGTTGATGTATTTGCGCCCGGCCTCCTGCGCGCCGGAGACGGCGGTAGCCAGCGGCTCGGTCTGGCGCAGGCTCGCCAGCTTGATCAGCATCGGCAAATTGATGCCGGCGATGACCTCGACCTTGGCGCGCTCCATGAAGGAGATGGCGAGGTTGGAGGGCGTGCCGCCGAACATGTCGGTCAGCACGACGACACCGCGCCCGGTCTCGACCCGCTGAATGGCGTCATGGATGTCCTGGCGGCGCTGTTCCATATCGTCGTCCGGGCCGATGCAGATCGCCTGAATATTGCTCTGCGGCCCGACCACATGCTCCAGCGCCGCGATGAATTCCGCGGCGAGCCGGCCATGGGTCACGAGAACCATGCCAATCATCGATCCATCCTCAAGGTGCGTCGCCGCCCGGCGGCGGTTCGGCGGCGGCCGTCACGGGACGGGTCACGTCGCGATGGCCGACCGCCACGGTCTGACCTTCGGCGGCGAGCCAGCGCCCGAGCAGCTCCGCGACATAGACCGAGCGGTGCCGCCCGCCGGTGCAGCCGATCGCGATTGTGAGGTAGGATTTGCCCTCACGGTCGTAGCGCGGCAGCAGCGGCTTCAGCAGCCCGGTCAAGGAAGTGAAGAACCCGTCGAAGCTCGGATCGGCGGCGATATGCTCGCCGACCGCGGCATCGAGCCCGGTCAGGTGCTTCAGGTGCGGCACGTAATAGGGATTTTCGAGGAAGCGCACGTCGAAGACCAGATCGGCCTCGCGCGGCAGGCCCTGGCGGAACGAGAAGGAGGTGACGAACAGCTTGAGCGCCGGCTTGTCGTCGAGCGCGAAGTGCCCGGCCAGGAGTCGCTTCAGGTCCGCCGGCTTCAGCACCGATGTGTCGATCACGACATCGGCGCGCTTGCGTAGCGGCGAGACCAGGTCGCGCTCGCGCCGGATCCCGTCCATCACCGGCCGGTCGCCGGCCAGCGGATGGCGCCGCCGCGTCTCGGTATAGCGGCGGGCCAGCGCCTCGTCGTCGCAATCGAGGAAAAGCAGCCGGCAATCGAGCCTGCCGTCGGCGATGAGCCGGTCCAGCTCGGCGCCGACATTGGCGGCGGCGAAGTCGCGGGTGCGGATATCGATGCCGATGGCGATCGGCTGGACCCGCCGCCCCGATTGGGCGATGAGGCCGGGCAGCAGCGACATCGGCAGATTGTCGACCGCCTCATACCCCATATCTTCCAACATCTTGAGGGAGGCGGTGCGGCCTGCTCCCGACATGCCGGTGATCAGCACGACGAGAGGGCGCGCGCGCTCGGCCGAGGGGGACGGCGCCAAGGCCAGGGAGGGACCGGACTCGTTCATGACCTCTTCTTTATACCCAACTGCCCGGATCGCGCCAGCGGCGGCGGAAAGAGCCGTCGTGACCTTTGCCGGCGCGGAGGGCTCGAAGGGGGCGAGCCGGAGCTGCGGCAGGGTGAAACCGAGCAGCTCGACCGACGCCGGCGCCGGCAGCCGCTCGACCGAACCGGGCTCGACCAGATCGACGACCAGGTCGAGGCGGCAGGCCGCCAGATGCGGCAGCGGCACGATGCCGAGGCCGCGCACCTCGATGAGCCCGGCGAGGGCGGCCGGCGACGATCCGTGGAGGCCGCCGCCGCGCGCCACCAGATCGACCCGGTCGTCGGCGACCAGCCGGGCACCGTCCGCGATCAGCCGCAGCGCCAGATCCGACTTGCCGGCGCCCGCGGGTCCGCGCAGCAGCACGCCGCGCCCGTCGACGGCGACGAGGGTGGCGTGGATATTGGCCGGCTCGGATTCGTCGTCCTCTTCCATCCCTATACGCCCGTCATTCCCGGACACCCGTCATTCCCGGACACTGGGCAGCCGCACGACGAAGCGCGCGCCGGTCACCTGTCCGCCGGCATCGTACCGGTTCTCGGCCGTGACCGTGCCACCATGGGCCTCGACGATCTGCTTGGAGATGGAGAGGCCGAGCCCGGAATGGGTTCCGAACTTCTCGCCCGCCGGGCGCTCCGTATAGAACCGGTCGAAGATCGCTTCGAGCTTGCCTTCGGGAATGCCCGGCCCCTGATCCTCGATCGTGATCAGGATGTCGTCGCCGTCGCGCCCGGCCCTGAGCGTGATCCGCCCGCCGGGCGGGCTGAACGAGATGGCGTTGTGCAGCAGATTCTGCAGCACCTGCACCAGCCTGCCCTCCTTGCCGAGCACGCTGAGCGCGTCGCCCGGATCGCGCACCACCTCGATCGCCGGCCCGCCGGCCGCGCGGGTCTGCTCATGGACGTCGGCGAGCGTGCCGAGCATCGGGCCGAGCGCCACCGGCCCGCGCTCGAGCCGGCTCATCTCGGCATCGAGGCGCGAGGCGTCGGAGATGTCGGAGATGAGGCGGTCGAGCCGCTCGACATCGTCATGGATGATCGCCATCAGCCGGCGCTGCTTCACCGGATCCTCGATGCGCGCAACCGTCTCGACCGCGCTCCTGAGCGAGCTCAGCGGATTCTTCAGCTCGTGCGCCACATCGGCGGCGAAGCGCTCGATCGCGTCCATGCGTCGCCACAGCGCCCCGGTCATGTCGGTGAGCGCGATGCTGAGCTCGCCGATCTCGTCGTGCCGGCGGCTGAAATCGGGGATCTCGACCTTGCGGCCATTGCCCTGCCGCACCGCCTGCGCCGCGCGCGCCAGCTTGCGCACCGGCCGGGCAATCGTGCCGGCGAGATAGAGCGACAGGAGGATGGTGACGACGAGCCCGATCAGGCTCAGCCGCAGGATATCGGTGCGGACCGAGTTCACCTGGCGATCGAGATCGACCGACCCGGTCGAGACCAGCACCGCGCCCAGCACCTGCTTGTAGCGCCGGACCGGCACCGCCACGGACAGGATGAGGCCGTTGGAATCGCCGCTGCTGCGCACCGCCTCGCCCGCCCTGCCGTCGAGCGCGCGCACCACCTCGGGATAGTCGGTGGCGATCTCGCGCGGATGCTCGGCATAGGGCGGATAGTGGCCGCGCCGGCGCAGCATGCCGGAGGCCGAGTCGACGATGCGGTCGAAGAAGCTCGGGCCGGCATCGTCGAGCGGCGGCAGCGGCTGGATCTGGATCGTGCCGGTCGGGCCTTCGAGGCCGCGGCTGTCGGCCATCAGCGGCCCGTCGATCTGGAACAGGCGCGCCCGGATCCGCGCCGGCTCGACCAGGCTGCGCATCATGCCCTGCGCCAGCGTCGGCACCAGCTCCGGCGCCTCGCCCGGATCCTGCAGCACCGCACCCTCGGCCAAGGCGGCGGCGATGATGCCGCCCTGGGTCGTCAGCGCCTGCAGCTCGGTATCGATGAGGCCGCGCTCGTAGCGGTCGAGATAGAACATGCCGCCGCCGAGCAGTGCCACCGCGAACAGATTGACCGCCAGCATCTGCTGCGCCAGCGAGAAATGCAGCCAGCGGCGCAGGCGGCTCGACCGCCGCCGCTGCCGCGTCTGGGCCGGCTCGTCACTCCTTGTAGCGGTAGCCGACACCATAGAGGGTCTCGATCTGATTGAAATCATCGTCCGCGAGCTTGAACTTCTTCCGCAGCCTCTTGATATGGCTGTCGATCGTGCGGTCATCGACATAAATATGCTCGCCATAGGCCGCGTCCATGAGCTGGTCGCGATTTTTGACGTGCCCGGGCCGGGCCGCCAGCGATTTCAGGATCAGGAACTCGGTCACCGTCAGCTCGACATGGGCGCCGCGCCAGGTGCAGAGATGGCGCGAGGAATCGAGCACCAGATCGCCGCGCTGCACCAGCCCCTCGCCCTCGCCCGCCTTCTTCTCCTTGGTAAGCTCGACCCGGCGCAGCAGCGCCCGGATGCGCTCGATCAGCAGGCGCTGCGAGAAGGGCTTGGTGATGTAATCGTCCGCCCCCATGCGCAAGCCCAGCGCCTCGTCGATCTCGTCATCCTTCGAGGTCAGGAAGATCACCGGCAGCGCCCCCTGCTTGCGCAGGTGCGACAGCAGCTCCAGCCCGTCCATGCGCGGCATCTTGATGTCGAGGATGGCGACATCGACCGGCTGGGCCTGGAGCCCGCGCAGCGCCTCGGCGCCGTCATTGTAGCAATCGACGAGGAACCCCTCGGCCTCGAGCGTGATCGAGACCGACGTCAGAATGTTGCGATCGTCGTCGACGAGCGCGATGCGGCTGGTCACCTGCCCCCTCCCCGGAAGATCCCGGCCCGCATCCTGGCCCGCCGGCCGGCACGGGTCGAGCAAGAAAAAACGCGGAACGGGGCGGCCCGCCGCCGATAGGCAGCCCGCCGCCCCGTCCGGGCCGATATGACGCAGTCATTGAGGCAATACTATGTCCGCCGATAATACGGCGATCGCCGAAGTGCTGTATCGCGCCGGCCAGTGCTCTAGCGGCAAAAGTTGCGCTCGGGCCGAGCCGGTGGCAGTTTCACGCGATTGCCACAATGCCGAGGCCGAAAAGGCCCGGACGACGTTAACGGGCGTCATTTGATATGAGGGAGATATCGGTGCAGCATAAAGACGGGAGCGAGGCCAATCTCGGCCATGGGCTGGTCAATCTGGCCGCCATTCATCGCAATCTTTCGGTGCCGTCGCTCTATGAGCACGCCATCCGCAACGGCGAAGGCCGGATCGTCGCCGGCGGCGCCTTCGTCGCCGTGACCGGCCAGCACACGGGCCGCTCGCCCAAGGACAAGTACATCGTCCGCGAGGCCTCGACCGAGAGCGGGGTCAATTGGGGCGAGGTCAACCAGCCGGTCTCCGAGGCGGTGTTCGACCAGGTGCATCAGCGCATGCTGGCCTATTTCCAGCGCCGCCCGGCCTATGTCGTCGAGGTCTATGCCGGCGCCGACCCGGCCTATCGCCTCCCCGTGCGCATCGTCACCGAGCAGGCCTGGCACTCGCTCTTCGCCCGCAACATGTTCATCCGCCCGCCGGCCGCCGACCTTCAGGGCTTCGGCCCTGAATTCACCATCCTGCAGGCGCCCGGCCTCGTCGCCATGCCGGAGTTCGACCAGCTGCGCAGCCAGACCTTCATCCTGGTCAACATGGCGAAGCGCCTCGTCCTCATCGGCGGCACCTCCTACGCCGGCGAGATCAAGAAATCGATCTTCGGCGTGCTCAACTATCTGCTGCCGGCCAAGGGCGTGCTGCCCATGCACTGCTCGGCCAATGTCGGCGCCGACGGCCGCTCGGCGATCTTCTTCGGCCTGTCCGGCACCGGCAAGACCACGCTCTCGGCCGACAGCACGCGCACCCTCATCGGCGATGACGAGCATGGCTGGTCCGACCGCGGCATCTTCAATTTCGAAGGCGGCTGCTATGCCAAGGTGATCAAGCTCTCGGAAGAAGCCGAGCCCGAGATCTGGGAAGCCAGCGGCCGCTTCGGCACCGTGCTCGAGAACGTCGTGTTTGACCCGGCCTCGCACGTCCCCGACTACGACGACGGCAGCCTGACCGAGAACACCCGCTCCTGCTATCCGCTCGACTTCATCGCGAATGCGAGCGCGACCGGCATGGCCGATCATCCCGACACGGTGATCTTCCTCACCGCCGACGCCTTCGGCGTGCTGCCGCCGATCAGCCGGCTCTCGGCCGACCAGGCCATGTATCATTTCCTGTCGGGCTACACGGCGCGCGTCGCCGGCACCGAGAAGGGCCTCGGCAAGGAGCCGCAGGCGACCTTCTCGACCTGCTTCGGCGCGCCCTTCATGCCGCGACATCCGACCGTCTATGCCAAGCTGCTGGGCGAGCGTATCACCAAGCATCAGGCGAAATGCTGGCTGGTCAATACCGGCTGGTCAGGCGGCGCCTACGGCACCGGCGAGCGCATCCGCATCGCCTATACCCGCGCCATGGTGCGCGCCGCCCTCGACGGCCGCCTGGCCGAGGTGGCGATGCGCCCGGATGGGCATTTCGGCCTCAGCATCCCGGAGCAATGCCCGGACGTGCCGGCCGAGGTGCTGAACGCCCGCAAGACCTGGAAGGACGCCAAGGCCTATGATGCGGCCGCCCAAGGCCTGACCAAGCGCTTCGAGAATAATTTCAAGCAATTCGAGGGGCTGGTCGACCCGACCGTCAAGGCGGCGGGCATCCACGCCGCCGCATGAGGATCACACACCGCGCATGAGCCCGTTTCCCGGTACCCGCCTGCTGCTGCCCGGCCTCGCGGCCCTCGTCTTCGGCCTTGCCCTGGCCCTCGGCCTCGCCGCTCCGGCGTTCGCGGCCTCATCCACCACCGTCGAGGGTGTCTATGCCCTCGACGGCATCAAGCAGCAGGTGGCGGGCACGCTCATCGCCACCGAGGCGGGCTCCTCCACCGACCTCAAGCTCGATGTCAGCTTCCGCCGCACCGCCGAGAAGAACCCGCTGAAGCGCTACGACAGCGAACTCTCCAAGGAGATGCACATCATCGCGGTCAGCGACGATCTCTCGACCATGCTGCATCACCATGTCGGCCATGTGATCGACGGCCACGGGCAGGACCGCATCCGCTTCCCCGCCCCCGGCCTCTATCACATCTATGTCGACGCCGCGCCCAAGACGATCGGCCAGCAGGTGCTGCGCTTCGACCTCGCGGTCGGCGGCGAGGCCGCGGCGCCGATGACCTCCCGCCCGCTAGGGGCCCCCGAGACCGAGGTGACCCAGGGCCTCTACACCTTGGCATTCGACCGGCTGGACCTCCCCGCCGGCCAGCCCGCCATGCTGGAGCTCAGCATCACCGAGCACGGCAAGCCCGCGCGCGACCTCCACCCCTATCTGGGCGTGCCCGCCCACGCCGTGCTGGTCGGCGCCGAATCGCTCGACTACATCCACATCCACCCGATGGCGCAGAACGAGATGCACGAGCCGCCGATGGCCGGCATGCAGGGCATGATGACGGGCCACGAGCATGAGACGGCCGTGGTGGAGAGCGAACCCTCCCACCTCCGCTTCCACCTCCAGGTGCCGAAGCCCGGCGCCTATCGGCTCTGGCTGCAATTCATCGGCGGGCGGACGCTCTATACGGTGCCGTTCGTGCTGGTGGCGAAGTAGCGGGGCGACGTCGGCCGAGCTTCATCGTACGACGGAGGACAGCGTGGACGTCGCAAAGAAGCTCGCCGATCGACTGGCCTCCAGCTATCTCGTCGCCGTGGAACGATCCGAGCATGATTGGCTGTTCCGATTTGGGAACGACGTGAGCTTGAGAGTCTCCTGCCCATGGCGGATTTTGCTCGACGGCAGGATCGCTCATGGCGACGGCGACCACGGCCAGCAATTCGGCCTGCCCGCGCCGATAGACGGCACGGATCGAAGCAACGGGCTGCTGCTGAACAAGGCGATCCTGGACGTAGCGATCCGTGAGGATACCGGCGACCTGACGATAAGCTTCTGCGAGCGGACAGCGCTGGAGATCCTGAACCTGTCGAGCGGATATGAGGGCTGGCAGAGCTCCAGGATGGGGCGGGCCTCATCGTCGTCGCGACAGGCGGTGGAGAGCTGGCGCTTTGGGAAAGCTGACTCGGGCGCCTGATCACAGTCCCAGACAGCGAGACGGCCTCCGCAGGTTTCCCCACGGAGGCCGCTTCGCAGTAAGGACAACGCCGGAAAGCTTGGCAACCCGGCGCGTTTCCCTGTTCCGAACGGCGGGCGTCGGCACCCGCTTCACTCGGAAAACCGACGATCAGGCGAGGTGAGCCTCACGAACGTCGACGATCCCGAGCGCGGCTACCGCCGCCGGCAGTTCTTGCGACGTTGACACAGGATCACCTCCTTTCAATGGTTAAAGACCAACGACACCATAGGGCTAACGGGGCGCGGGTTGCAAGGGGTTGTGCTCTGGGGCAGCGCTGGCCGGAAGGAGGCCAACAGTGAACCGATTAGCCGCACACCCAAGCTATATCAGAGCGATCCACGTCGCCCTTCGCGAAGCCAATTTTCCGCTACTGGTCGAAGCTATGAAGCTTATTCAGGCTTCCCATCTATGCAGCCATTTATACATCGTAACGGAAACGACACTCACCCGCCCCCGACTCACGTCTCCATAATTCATTAGAATTATGAAGATATTACAGTGTGTTAACAAAAATATAAATCTACGCAATCTTTCACGGCCCACACCTTGCACAATTTAAAGGCGATGAATATCTAAAGCTATCGAATTGGCAACAGGAACCAAAAGCATGACCAAGAGTCGGTCTTTTTCGATCTATCTTCTTAAGGAAGATTATGATCCGACAAACTCGTTGCGGGAGGATCACACCCTCGTAGAGAATTCGGATGCAAAGGCATTACCGGAAGGTTCCGTACTTTACATACTAGATGGCATCCCCAAGCAACCATGGTGGAGAGCGTATTTTGGGGTCGAGAAGAACCTGGCGCAGGTGAGCAAGGGCGCGCTCATCTTTCTACCAGCGGGAAATCGCTATTTTGCATTATCCTTTGGACACGTAGCTCACAATCTCCGGGAAACGAGCTTCGAATATGATTTCGGACTTCGCGTCACACTAAATAGCCTCGACCCACACAAGCTCAAAAGTACTGACACACTCGATCCGAGCGCCGCAAAGAGACAACGGACTCAATTCCCTATAGAATCGGAATTAACACTTTTCGACTTTGACCGTGACAGTACTATTCTCCGCAGCCTGACGGGTAAAGTTCGAGAAGAATATAAAGACCTCTTTAGACACGCGTCAGGTAGCAGCAATTTGCGAATCAGCTCAGACGTATCAGCCGAGAAATTAGTATGGCTATGTGACAGGCTACTGCAACTCTATAGCAACGATGATTATATCGTTACCTTTCCAGAAATTCAAAACATCAGCCCCGTTCGCGATCCAATCACGATCGAAACATTGAATCAATCTCTTTTAGGAGCTTTTCAAAGGAATGATACTGATTTGAACCTTACGGTTCCAGATATTGTTAACTATAGCGATAACATTTATGTAACTTTTTCGGGGTTAGGAAAAGGTCTCATTTACGATGACGTCTACATCGGTCGCTACTATGAATACCTTGGGCGGCACGATAGTGATACTGCGTCTATGACGATTGATAACCTGCAACATCATTCACTAGTGCTTACAGACGAGAACGGAAACCCCCGAGACCGTTACAGTATTTTCAAAAGTCTCGTTTTCGATCTTACGCTTGAAGAGGCTGGAAGAGAAGTTTTCCACCTTTGTGAAGGAAATTGGTACTCCATAAACAAAGATTATATTACCCGCCTTAGTAATTATCTTAACCCTCTCTTTGAAGACTGCGATCTGCCGCCATATGATCATGCTAGCGAAGGCGGTTACAATATAGCGGTCGCCAAAAATAGTAGTACCAATTTTATCTGCCTTGATCGAAAGAATATCAGCCCGAACAGCCAGAGTCAGATTGAGCCTTGCGATCTCTTAGAAATACGTGATGAGGTTGCAGCATTTTACCACATAAAAGTGTCAACTCTTTCCACTCAACTGAGTCATCTATTTAATCAGGGAGTAAATGCTTTCGAATTGATGCGCCTTGAGCCAGAAGCTGTCGATAAGCTTGAAGCATTAATTAGAGATAACTTAGGTGAAGCAGAGGCCGATCATCTTATTTCGCTAGTGAGAAGTCAGAGATTCTGCATAATATTTGGTATCGTAAGCAAAAAAGACCCAGGTGGCCGTTCGCAAAATCTACCGCTATTTTCCCGTATCAGCCTTATGCGTTCTATGAAGGCGCTCCGGCTCATGGACGTTCCGGCGACTGTGGCTTTTATAAAGGATGAGTCAGTGCAAAACACGGGTAGGAAGAAAGAACGGAAAGTTGCTTCTGCTAAGCCTATCCCAACGACAACCGCTGAATGGCTTGCTGCCTTATAAGCCCAATCTATCAGAGGGCCGAATAGCGACCTTACGCCGGCTGTAGCGAGCACCATAGCACGCCAGTTCGTCATAGAAACCATATGCAGCCGGAATAAAGCCCCACCCACCCAGCATTTATATGCCGTTTTAACGCCCAAGCCCCGGCTTCCACATCGATTTTTTTCGCCCATCCCGCGATCATGCGGCCGCTCGGTGACTTAGCCAAGGAACGATAGGATGCGAACATTTGTGCATGCTTCGAACGCAAGCAGCGGCAAGTGAAACGCTGATCGGTTTCCGCGCCGCAAGAAACCGTCGCTTCTAGCTGGAGCGATTCGTCGCCGAGGATTTCGCCGTTCGCCCCCGCGGCCTCGGCGCTGCATCCGGCCGGCCAACGCGATCGGCTGAATCTCGTCGCCGATCCGCGGCGCGTCCGCCTGCCCGATCCCCGGTTCGGCCGATTATCTGAGGAAGTTATCATGGGGGTTCATTTGGGAGACTTCCTCGCCCGGGAGATCTTCGGACTGAACGGTCTGGTCAATCTCTCGAACTTCATGTTCCTGGTGGCCTTCGCGGTGCGGGATGCGCTCAGGCTGCGGGTCTTGATCCTGACATCCGATATCGTGATGATCCCCTACGATTATTTCCAGCAGGAGCCGCTGTGGCCGCCGATCTTCTGGGGCATGGCCTTCATCATGGTCAACGGCATTCGGGTCGCGACCCTGACCGCGGAGCGGCTTCCCGTCGTGCTCAACGAGCAGGAAGAGGAGCTGTACCGCCTGGCCTTCAGCTGCATCGACAAGCGGGATTTCCTGAGGATGGCCAGCCTCGCCCGCTGGATGGAGGTCCCGGCCGGCGAAGTCATCGTCAAGAAGGGCCAGCGGATCGCCCACGCGATCGTGCTCCTGTCCGGCGAGACCGAGGCGGTGCTCAAGGACAAGACCGTCATGGCGTACCGTCCCGGGCAGCTCATCGGCAATGTGAACACCTATAGCGGTCTCGCCTATCCCTTGAACGTGGTGACGCGGAGCCCGGTAAGGCTGGCCATCTGGCAGCTCGACCACATAAGGGAATTCACCAACAGCCGGCCGGAGCTCCGCGCCCAGCTCCTGGAAATCCAGACCGCCGACCTCGCCGATAAGCTGCGCGAAAGCCTGGGCGTCCGGATCGTGCCCCAGCGCGTGGTGTAGAGCCGGGCGCTCTTCGGCGGGCGGTTATCCACAGGCTCGACCCTCACTTCGCTCAAGCGGGTTGCCACACGCCCGCCGCCCATGTTCCTCTTCCGTTCATGAGCAGAGAGCCGGAGACCGCCGCCACGGCGCATGACGATCAAGCCGACCCCAGCGGGGCTCGGGCGGAGAGTTGTGCCTGCTCGTCGGGGCTGGATCTGACCGCGCGGGAAGCGCTCGTGCTCGACGAATTGACCGAGATCGGCATGACCATCGCGCGGTCGCTCAAGGACGAGGCGCTGGCGCGGGCGACCGTGGCGCAGGCGTTGGCCGCGCGGGTGACCGCGGGCGAGCCCGCCGTGCCGGTGCCGGCCGGCGACGCCGATCTCGCCCGCTCTTTCGGCCATGTCTCGCGTGCCGTGCGGCTGACGCTCGCCCTCAAATCCCGGCTGGTCGCGGACCGGCTGGCGGTGGCGGCGCAGCGGCGCCTTCCCGCGATCGAGGCGGCCAAGAAGCAGCGACGCAAGCGGCAGATCATCGAGGCGATGGAACAGCTGGTCGAGACGGAAGCCCGCGAGACCGGCCGCGAGCGCGACGTGGAAAACCTGCGCGCCGACCTCCGCGAACGGCTGGACGATGCCGAGATGGAGCAAGAGATCCTCGATAAGGGCGTCGGCCGGGTTCTCATCCGCATCTGCCGCGACCTCGGCATCGCCTCGGATTGGCGCCCTTGGCGCGGCACCTCCTGGTATCACGAGGAGGGCTGGACGATACCCGGTGCCGGGGCTGCGGCAGCCGAGGACCCGGATAAGGACGACGAAGACCCGGACGAGGACGGCGAAGCGCCGATGGACCCGGCCGAGGCCGCCGAGGCCGAGCGCTACGTCGCCGGCCTCAAGGCACAGTTCGGCGTTAACTGGGTCAACGCGCGCTCTTGGAAGAACCGCAATCCGCTGGCGACGGACTGGACGAGCGGAGCCCCGCCGCCACGCGGCGATCCTTGAGTCTTGAACGGCCGTTGCAACCGGCACCGCCTCGCGGTGCCGGCGCTTCCGCTCACCCGCCGTCAGGCGGCGGCGGCGTCGCTCAATGGGCCTCGTCCCAGCTCCGGGCCCAGCCCGTCTCCACCACCAGCGGCACCGTCAGTTCCACGGCCGGATGGTGGGCGCCCTCCATCACCTCGCGGATCACCGGGGCGGCGCGCTCGGCCTCGTCCTCGGGCAGCTCGAACACCAGCTCGTCATGCACCTGCAGCAGCATGCGCGCCTTGAGGCCTTCGGCCGCGAGCCGTTCGGGCAGGCGGATCATGGCGCGCTTGATGATGTCGGCGGCCGCCCCCTGCAAGGGCGCGTTGATGGCGGCGCGCTCGCTGAAGGCGCGGCGGGCCGGGTTCGAATCCTTGATGCCGGGCAGATGGGTCTTGCGGCCGAAGATGGTGGTGACATAGCCATGCTCGCGGCAGAACGCCTTGGTCCGGTCCATATAGTCGCGGATGCCGGGGAAGCGCAGGAAATAGGCCTTGATGTATTCGGCCGCCTCGCCCGGCGAAATGCCGAGCTGCTGGGCGAGGCCGAAGCCGCTGATGCCGTAGATGATGCCGAAATTGATCGCCTTGGCGCGCCGGCGCGTCTCCTTGTCCATGCCTTCGACCGGCACGCCGAACACCTCGCTCGCGGTCATGGCGTGGATGTCGAGGCCGGTGCGGAACGCCTCCTTCAGGGCCGGGATCTCGGCGACATGGGCGGCAAGCCTGAGCTCGATCTGCGAGTAATCGGCCGACAGCAGCAGATGCCCGGGCTCGGCCACGAAGGCGCGGCGGATCTTGCGCCCCTCCTCGGTGCGGATCGGGATGTTCTGGAGGTTGGGATCGGTCGAGGCCAGCCGCCCGGTCGCGGCCCCGGTCAGCGAGTAGGAGGTGTGGACGCGCCCGGTCTTGGGGTTGATCTGGTCGATCAGCGCATCGGCATAGGTCGATTTGAGCTTGGCGAGCTGGCGCCAATCCAGCACCCGGCGCGGAAGGTCGTGGGTCAGTGCCAACTGCTCCAGCAGGCCGGCATCGGTGCCGTAGGCGCCGGTCTTGCCCTTCTTGCCGCCGGGCAGGCCGAGCTTATCGAACAGGATCTCGCCCAATTGCTTGGGCGAGCCGATATTGAAGCTCTCGCCGGCCAGCTCGTGGATCTGCTTCTCGAACTCGACCATGCGTTGGCCGAAATCGGTGGACAGCCGGCGCAGCTCGTCGCGATCGACCTTGATGCCGTGCCGCTCCATCTGGGCGATGACCGGCATCAGCGGCCGCTCGACCGTCTCGTAGAACGCCACCTGCCGCGCCGCCAGCAGCTTCGGCCGGAGCAGCCGGTAGAGGCGCAGGCAGATATCCGCGTCCTCGGCCGCGTAATTGCAGGCGACATCGAGGGCGACGGCGGCGAAGCCTTTGAAATTCTTGCCGCTGCCGGCCACGTCCTTGAACTTGATGGTCTCGTGGTCGAGGAACAGCAGCGCCAGCTCGTCGAGCCCCATGCCGTGCAAGCCGGCTTCGAGCACGAAATCGATCAGCATGGTGCAATCGACCGGCTCCACCGCGACGCCGTGGGTCGACAGGATCTGCAGATCGTACTTGATGTTGTGGCCGACCTTGAGCACGGCCGGCGATTGCAGCAGCGGCCGGAGCTTCGCGATCACCAGATCGAGCGGCAATTGCAGCGGCCGTTCCGCCTGCTCCAGATCGAGCTGCCCGGTCATCGGCGCGCCATGGCCGACCGGGATGTAGCAGGCGCGGCCGGGCGCCACCGCGATCGACAAGCCCACGAGATCGGCGGCCACGGCATCGAGCGAGCTGGTCTCGGTGTCGAAGCCGATCGTGCCGGCCTCGTAGGCCATGGCGATCCAGCGGTCGAGCGCCGCCTCGTCCTGGACCAGCTCGTACTTGCATTCGGGCTTGCCCCCAGTCGCGGACATGCTTGTCGCCGCCGGCACCGCCAAGGGGGCCGCCGGCTTGCCGGTGCCGCCCACTTCCTCGCTGCGGAGCTGGCGCTGCTGCACACGGCTCAAAAGCTGGCGGAAACCCTGCTCGCGCAGGAACGTCACCAGCTTCTCATGGTCGGTCGGCCGCAGGCGCAGATCGTCGAGCGGACATGGCACCGGCACGTCGTTCCGAAGCTCGACCAGGCGGCGCGAGACCCGCGCCTGATCGGCGAAATCGATCAGCGACTGGCGCCGCTTCGGCTGCTTGATCTCGGACGCCTTCTCGAGCAGGGTTTCGAGATCGCCGTAGGTGTTGATCAGCTCGGCCGCGGTCTTGACGCCGATGCCGGGCACACCAGGCACGTTGTCGACCGAATCGCCGCACAGCGCCTGCACGTCGATGACCTTCTCCGGTCCCACGCCGAATTTCTCGCGCACCTCGTCCGGGCCGATGGTGCGCTGCTTGATCGGGTCGTACATCGAGACGCCGGGGCCGACGAGCTGCATCAGGTCCTTGTCGGACGAGACGATGGTGACCGTGGCGCCGCGCTCGACCGCGAGCCTGGCGTAAGTGGCGATGAGATCGTCGGCCTCGAAGCCGTCGAGCTCGACCTGGGCGATGTTGAAGGCCTCGGTCGCGAGCCGCACCAGCGGGAATTGCGGGATCAGCTCCGGCGGCGGGTCCGGCCGCTGCGCCTTGTACAGCTCGTACAGCTCGCTGCGGAAGGTGAGGCGCGCCGTATCGAAGATCACGGCAATATGATCGGCGTCGGTCTCGTCGATATTCTTCAACAGGATGTTACAGAAGCCGAGCACGGCATTGACCGGCGTGCCGTCGGCCCGATTGAGCGGCGGCAGCGCGTGGAAGGCGCGGAAGATGTAGCCCGAGCCGTCGATCAGATAGACGTGCTTCGGCTCGGCCGGCAGGGTCTCGGCGACGGACACTTACGGATGGCCGACCGCGGCCGGCGCCTTCTTGGCGCTGTCATGCTTGGCTTTTTCGTAAATATAGAGGCGCGAGCAATAGGGGCACTCGACCCGATTGTTCGGGCCGACATTGAGATAGACCAGCGGATGGCCGGCGGCCCCGCCGCCGCCGTTGCAGGCGGCGATCTTGGTATCGACGTAAAGGGTCTCGAAAGGCTGCATGTCGTTACTCTGCGAGAAATCCGGGATCGGCGCCGACTTTATGCCAAGCGGCCGCGCATGGCGAGACGCGAGATCGTTGGTCTGGCGCGTTTGGTAAGAGTGCCTATATCGGGGAAGCTTGAGGCCGCAACTTGAATGGTGGTAGCAAGAGTGTGATGACGGCATCCTCGATCGACCTGACCCTCGATACAATCCTCTCGCCGCGGACGGCGACCTCCGTCACCTTCCCCGACCTCGCGATCGAGCTGCGCGGCCTTAGCAAGACCTATGCCGCCCGCGGGCGCGTCGGGCCGGTGACCGCCCTCGATCATGTCGATCTCAAGATCCCGCGCGGCTCGATGTTCGGCCTGCTCGGCCCGAACGGCGCCGGCAAATCGACCACGATCAACATTCTGGCCGGGCTGGTGCGCAAGAGCGCCGGCATCGTCCGCGTCTGGCGCCACGATATCGACGAGGAGCCGCGCGCCGCGCGCGGTGCCATCGGCATCGTGCCGCAAGAGCTGAACATGGATCCGTTCTTCACCCCGCGCGAGCTGATGGAGCTGCAGGCCGGCCTCTACGGCGTGCCCAAATCCGAGCGGCGGACGGATGAGATCCTGGCCGCCTGCGGACTCGCCGACAAGGCCAACGCCTCTTCCCGCACGCTTTCGGGCGGCATGCGCCGACGCCTGATGGTGGCGAAGGCGATGGTCCATTCCCCGCCGATCCTGGTGCTGGACGAGCCCACGGCCGGCGTCGATGTCGAGTTGCGCCAGCAGCTCTGGGCCTATATCCGCGAGCTCAACGCCGGCGGCACCACGATCCTGCTCACCACGCATTATCTCGAAGAAGCGCAGGAGCTGTGCGACCAGATCGCGATCATCAATCGCGGCACGGTGGTGGCGCACGACACGACCGAGGCGCTGTTGCGCCGGCTCGACGCCAAGGAGGTGATCCTGAGCCTCACCGCCGATCCCGAGCCGCTGCCGGAGTCGCTCGCGGCGCTGGGGTTCGAACGCGTCGGCCCGGCCCGCCTCAGGCTGCGCTACCAGCCGAGCTGCACGGAGCTGGGGCTGCTGCTCGCCTCCGTCACCGCCGCCGGCTTCGGCATCGTCGATCTGCGGACAGAGGAGACGAGCCTGCAGGACATCTTCCTGCAGCTCACGCACCATGATCGCTGACCGGATCGCCCGCCCTTTTCGGCTTCTCGTCGCGTGCCTGGCCTTGAGCCTCGCCGGCGCCTGCAGCACGCCTGATTTCCGCGACAGCCCGAACGCCGCGCACGCGCTGCCGCCGCCCGAATCCTCGCCCGCGACGCTGGCCAAGGACGTGCTGATCGCCGATGACGGCACGCGCCTGCCGCTCCGCATCTGGCGGCCGCATGGCGAGGTCCATGCCGTGGTCATAGCACTGCACGGCTTCAACGATTATTCCGAGGCCTATGCGGCCCCGGCCGATGTCTGGGCGCATTACGGCATCATCACCTACGCCTATGACCAGCGCGGCTTCGGCGCCAACAAGGACCCCGGCATCTGGCCGGGTGCGCGCACGCTCTGCCACGACCTCGCCACCGCCGTGCGCGTGGTGCGCGCGCGCCATCCGGATTTGCCGGTCTATGTCGTCGGCGAGAGCATGGGGGCGGCCGTCATCCTGGACTCGCTTGGCGGGGCCGACGCGTCGGCCCCGAAGCCGGACGGGGTGATCCTGGTGTCGCCGGCCGTGTGGGCGCGCGAGACGATGCCGCTCATCAACCGGATCGCGCTCTGGGTCGGCGCCCGCATCATCCCGGACATCACCTTCACCGGCAAAGGCATGGGCGTGCTCGCGTCCGACAATTTCCCGATGCTGCGGCGGCTGTCGCGCGACCCGCTCTTCATCAAGAATACCCGCGTCGACGCCATCTACGGCCTGGTCGACCTCATGGACCAGGCGCTGGCGGCGGGGCCGAAGCTCAAGGAGCCGGCGCTAGTGCTGATCGGCGCCCATGACGAGATCGTGCCGCCCGAGCCGCTGCACGATCTGGTCAACACGCTGCCGGGCCTCAGGACCGGCGACGACCGCATCGCCTATTACCCCGATGGCTGGCACATGCTGCTGCGCGACATCGAAGGCCCGATCGTCGCCGAGGATGTCGCCGCCTGGATCTACGACCATGCGGCCCCGCTGCCCTCGGGCGCCGACGACAACGCCGCCCTCTTCTTCGACGGCAAGAAGCCGGCACCCTCGATGTCGGCGAGTAGGTAGCGCTACTCGAAGCGGTTGGCCAGCGTGCCGATGCCGTCGATCGCGACCTCGACCAGCATGCCCGGCCTGAGCACGCCGCTGCCGAGCGAGGTGCCGCAAGCGATGACGTCGCCGGGCTCGAGCGTGAGATCGCGCGAGATCAGGCTGACGAGGCGCGCGGGCGGAAAGATCATGTCGGCGGCCGGGTAGTTCTGCCGCTCGCGCCCGTTGACGAGCGTGCGCACGACGAGGCTCGCCGGGTCGAGGCCGGTCGCGATCGCCGGGCCGAGCGCGCCGAACCCGTCGAAGCTCTTGGCCCGGCTCCATTGCGCGAAGGATGGGTCGCTGGCCAGGAGATCGAGCGCCGTCACGTCGTTGACGCAGGTATAGCCGAAGATCGCGGCGCCGGCGGCCTCCTCGTCGAGATCGCGCGCGGTCCGGCCGATGACGATGCCGAGCTCACCCTCATAGAGCACGCGCCCGTCATAGCGGGGCGGCTTGGGGATGGTGCCGCCATGGGCAAGCAGCGAGCCTGTGGATTTCAGGAAGTAAAGCGGCTCCTCCGGGATGGCATTGCCTTGCTTTTCCGCTGCCGCGCGGTAATTGTTCCAGAGACCGACGAAGGTCTTCGGCCGCGTCGGCGTCAGCAGCGACACGTCGCTCATCGGCAATTTCTCGCCGGTCGGAGCGGATCGACCGAACATGTCGCCGTCATGGACCGCGATCGTCTCGCCTTCGACCGTGCCGAAGCCGTTTTCATCGGCGCGAGCGAAGCGCACCCATAAACTCATCATCGATCTCCTACCATCGGAGGGTATAGCGCCGGTCACAACCCGCTGGACCGGCAACCACGAGTTAGTTAGGTTGGTCGTACGTTAAAATAGACCTTTCGGGCAACGGGGGGCGCTCGGGTGCAGTATCGCGTCAGATGGCCGGCATGAGCAATGCGGCTGCAGCCATGGCGGACCCTCGCCGGAACGCTCTCGACCGCGCCGTCGGGCGCAACTGGGTCCAACTGGCACTCGGCATTCTCTGCATGGCGATGATCGCGAACCTGCAATATGGCTGGACTCTCTTCGTCAACCCGATCGACGCCCGGCACCATTGGGGCGCGGCCGAGATCCAGATCGCTTTCTCGATCTTCGTCTTCACCGAGACCTGGCTGGTGCCGATCGAATCCTGGTTCGTCGATCATTACGGCCCGCGCCTGGTGGTTATGGCCGGCAGCGTGCTGGTGGCGTTGGCCTGGGTCGTCAATTCCTATGCCGACAGCCTGGCCACGCTCTATCTCGGCGCGGTCATCGGCGGCGTCGGCGCCGGCGCGGTCTACGGCACTTGCGTCGGCAACGCGCTGAAATGGTTTCCGCGCCGCCGCGGCCTCGCCGCCGGCTGCACCGCCGCAGGGTTCGGCGCCGGGGCCGCGGTCACGGTCATCCCGATCGCCAACATGATCGCGGCCCAGGGTTACGAGGCCGCGTTCTTCGCCTTCGGCATCGGCCAGGGCGTGGTGATCTTCCTGGTCTCCTGGCTGCTGCGCAAGCCGTCGGACGCGCAGATGGCGGCGGCCGGCCGCCGCCGCACCAGCGATCAGGACCAGCGCCCGGCCCAGGTGCTGCGCACGCCGGTCTTCTGGGTGCTCTACGTGACCTTCGTGCTGGTGGCGTCGGGCGGCCTCATGGCCGCGGCACAGATCGCGCCGATCGCGCGCGACTTCAAGATCGCGGCCGTGCCGGTCGAGCTCTTGGGCATCGCCTTGCCGGCCCTCACCTTCGCTATCTCGCTCGACCGCATCTTCGACGGCATCGGCCGGCCGCTCTTCGGCTGGATCTCCGACCATATCGGCCGCGAGCCGACCATGCTGATCGCCTTCACCACCGCCGCCATCGCCCTCGCCGTGCTCGACCGAATGGGTAGCGATCCCGTGGTGTTCGTGCTGATCACCGCCCTCTTCTTCCTGGTCTTCGGCGAGATCTACAGCCTGTTCCCGGCAACGTCGGGCGACACGTTCGGTGCCACATACGCCACCACCAACAACGGCATGCTCTACACCGCCAAGGGTACGGCGGCGCTGCTGGTGCCGCTCGGCAATGTCGTGGCCGGCGCCTATGGCTGGCATATGGTGTTCCTGGTCGCGATCGGCTTCAACCTCACCGCCGCCTTCCTCGCCTTCTTCGTGATCAGGCCGATGCGGCGGCGCTTTCTCGCCCAGCACAGCCACATCAAACCGGTGGTCGCGGCCTAGACGGCGATCATAATAGGCCCAGCGCCGACGCCTTCAGGGTCGCCGCGGCCCGGGTTGAGCAGCCGAGCTTCCGGAACACGCTCTCGACATGGGTGCGCACCGTGCTCGGGCTCACTTCGAGCGCACGTGCCACCTCCTTGTTGCTCGCCCCTTGGCTGATCAGGCGCAACACCTCGGTTTCGCGAGCGGACAGCAACGTGCCGCCTCCTTTCTCCCGGAACGCCGAGCGCATGGTTTTTGATGATTCGGCGACCACCGCCCGGACAATCTCGGGGTCGAAGCGCCCGAGCGCCGCTTCCTGAGCGAGATGCGCTGCGGCCTCGGCGACGGACATGGCCGGCCGCCATGGACGCGCCGAACGGAGCGCCACCCAGGCCACGGCGGCGGCGATGATGCGCCCTTCGACAGGGATCGCCCGGCCCGAGACGCCGCGGAAATAGCCGGAGCCGTCGAGCCGCTCATAGGCGAAGGCGGCGATCTCCGTTTCCGGGCCGAAAGCGCCGATCTGCCGGCCGGCGCGCGAGGTCCAATAGGGCACCAGCCGGATCTTCTCCCAAGCGGAGACGGATAACGGGCCTGCTGTGTTCAAGATGCCGTTCGGCACCGATGCGCGGCCGATCCCATGCAGCAAGCCGGCCCGATAGAGGCTGGCCTGCGTGTCCGCCCCCAATCCGAGCCGGGCAGCGCAGGCAAAGGCGGCCTGAGCCACCTGCCGCGAGAAGCCTGCCATCCAGGGCAGCTTGAGGTCGACGATATCGGCGATCAGCTCGGCCGATGTGGTCATGTGCATCTGCTCGGCCAGCAGCCCGGATTCCAGCTCTTCGGGACTCTCCCGCGCGAGCGCCTGCAGCCACTGTCCGGCCTGCGGAGCGATGGTTCGAGCGAGGTGGGCGGGATACCGCCCGTCCGCCTTTTGTTCGATCAAGGCCAAAGCCGGTTCGAGACCGTAGACGCGGCTGAAAACCTCCAGATCCCCGGCCAGCGTGACGATGAACACGGATGGCGGAATCCGATCGCCCTGCAGGCGGTTGGGCATTCCATTGCCGTCATAAGTCTCGAGGATATGACACAGGGTTTCTTCCGTCGTCGCGTCGAGCCCCAGCAGCCGCGCGACCGCGCCCGATACTTCGCAATGAATTTGGGTGAGCAGCGTGACCTTGGCGCCCACACCTCTCATTCCATTGAACGGCGTCGACCATTCGGGCCGCATAGCCAGCATGGCCTCGCGCCCCGAGACATCGTCACCCAGCAGGTCGGCAAATCCGGAAGCGTTCGCGGTGCAGCCGGACCATCGAAGCAGGGAGGCTTGTCGAACGACGCCGCGCTCGAACGGACCATATCCCGTGAGGGCCGCAAGACGGTCGGCGATCCAGGCGGTACGCATCGAATGATCGGTGGGCTGCCCCATGCTGAGGTCGCCGACGAAGGCCAGGGTCCTCAGCGCGTCGCACACCCGAACGGCGGGGGAATCGGTCACGGGGCGTCAATCGCCCGACAAGCTATACACGGACACTCCAGCGATCTTTGCGCGCTACCACGAATTTCAGCCTATCACGCCGTGTGCGATCCCGGGATCGGTTGTTTGACCGATACCGCCGGCGAGCCGCCACGGGCATTTTCCGCGCGAAAATCACTTTCACCTGCTGGAACGCGTAATGAAATCTGTTCTCAAATACTTGATACTCGCCACATCGGCACTTGGCGGCGTTTGGTCGGCCCCCATGGCCGAGGCCGCTCCGGCGGACGCTCTAAAAGGCAAGAATGTCGTTCTGGTGCATGGCGCCTTCGCGGACGGATCGAGCTGGGACAAGGTGATCGCGCTGCTCCAGGCCAAGGGCCTTCATGTCGTCGCGGTGCAGAACCCGCTCACCTCGCTGAAGGACGATGTCGCCGCGACGCACCGGGTCATCGAACAGCAAAATGGCCCGGTCATCCTGGTCGGCCACTCCTGGGGCGGCGTGGTCATCACCCAGGCGGGAATCGACGATAAGGTGAAAGCGCTGGTCTATGTGGCGGCGTTCGCGCCCGATCGCGGACAATCCGTCAACGATATGCTGAAAGGCCTTCCGGCGCCGCCTTGGGGGGCATCGCTCGAGAAGGATTCCGCCGGCTTCCTGACCCTGTCGACGGACGCCGTCCTGCACTATCTTTCGCAGGATCTGCCTGCCGCTCAAGGCCGTGTCATCGCGGCGACGCAAGGGCCCTGGTTCTCAGGATGCCTCGACGACAAGGTTACCGAGGCCGCCTGGCATGGCAAACCGACTTGGGATGTAGTGACCCAAAAGGACTACATCATCCCGACGGCCCTCCAGGAGGCCATGGCGAAGCAGATGAAGGCGACGGTCGTAAAGGCCGATTCCAGCCACCTCGCCATGGTGAGCAAGCCTGATCAGGTCGTAGCCGCCATCGTTGCCGCCGCCGAGGCCGCGAACTGAGCTGATGGGTTCGGCCGCCTGCCGGATCGGTTGCCCCGATCCGGCGGCGGCAGGGATCGTCGCCTCTTTTCCCCTACTTCTTCTTTCCCTTCCCCGCCACCGTGTATTTCTCGCACCAGTCAAAGAACTCCCCGTACCACAGCACCGAGTTCTGCGGCTTCAGGATCCAGTGGTTCTCGTCCGGGAAGAACACCAGGCGCGAGGGCACCTTGCGGACGCGCAGCGTGTTGTAATAGGCCAGGCCCTGGTAATAAGGCACGCGGTAATCGAGCTCGCCATGCAGCACCAGCGTCGGCGTCGCGAAATTGGCGGCGTAATAGTGCGGCGATTGCTTGAGGAAGGTCTGCTCATCCTCCCAGGGGAAGCAGCCCAGCTCGTGGCCGAACCAGAAATAGCCGTCCGAGCCCATCATCGAGACCCAGTCGTAGCAGCCGGCATGGCAGACATAGGCCTGGTAGCGGCCGGCCGGCACATTGCCGTTCATGTAGGCGACCATATAGCCGCCATAGGAGCCGCCGGTCGCGACCATGCGCTTCTCGTCGATATAGCCGGTGGCGAGCATATAGTCGGTGCCGGCCTCGACATCAGCCAGCTCGCGCTTGCCCCAATCGCCGTTGATCGAGGACAGGAACTTCTGCCCCCACCCGGTCGAGCCGTGATAATTGACCGCGGCCACGACATAGCCGGGTGCGGCGAAGAGTTGGCTGTTCCAGCGCCAATGCCAGGTATCGCCCCAGCAAGTGTGCGGACCGCCATGGATGACCTGCATCAGCGGCCACTTCGCCTTGGCCTTCTTGTCGAAGCCCGGCGGCGGCAGAATCCACATCTGCACCGGATCACCACCGGCGCCCTTGATCGTCACCGTTTCGGGCTCGGTGAGGGTGAGCTGGCCGAGTAAGCGGGTGTTGAAGCGCTCGATCTGCCGCTCCTTGCCGCCGTCGGCATCGGCGGCGAAAAGCGCCGGCGGATGCACCATAGCAGCGCGGAGATAGGCTAGAGTCTTGCCGTCGGCGCTGAGGCAAATCTCGCCGGCGACACCGCCATGGTTGGGTCCGCGCCGGATCTCGACCGCCTTGCCGCCTTCGATGGGGAGGCGCCAGATCGGCTGCGCCACCTCGGTCTCGGCGGTGAAGTAGAGCGCCTTGCCGTCGATGGTCCAGACGAGAGGCCCGTTGACGCCGCGATCCCAATCGCCGGTGAGGCAGGTCTCGGCGCCGCCCTGGCGCTGGATCAGCCAGGCACGATCCTGCTCGTTATGGCTCTTGCCGAACTCGGTGCCGAGGAAGGCGATGGTCTTGCCGTCGGGCGAATAGCGCGGGCCCGCGCTGGCGCGCTTGCTGGGCCGGCCGGTCTTTTCCGTGAGGTTCTTCGCCTTGCCGCTCTTCACCTCCATGACGAAGATGTCAGTGAAGGAGAAGACGCCGGGATCGGCCTCGACATCGTGGGTGAAGGCGATCTCGCCGCTGTCCGGGCTGATATCGAACAGGGCCGCGCCCGGGTCCTGCGGCGGCAGGTGATAGGGCGTGCCGGCGAACAGGTCGCGCACCTTGCCCGATTGCCGGTCGACGATGTGAAGATGCGGCTTGCGGCCCCGCGGCAGCCAATGGTCCCAATAGCGGTAATGGTTGGTGTCAATGACGGAGGCTTTGACCTTGCTCTCCTTTTCCTCCTTGTACCGCTTGGCTTGATCGCGCTCGGTCGAAAGCTCGGGCCAGACCCAGGAAACGAAGGCGAGCCCGCTGCCGTCGGGGAACCAGCGCGGCGCCGAGACGCCGGTGGCGAGGCTGGTGAGGCGCTCGGCCTCGCCGCCTTCGGGCTGGATCAGATAGAGCTGCGCCTCCTCATCGGCATCCTTACCCTCGCCGCGCTTGGCGACGAAGGCGATCCATTTGCCGTCGGGCGACCATTGCGGCGAGGAATCCTTCATGCCGCGTGTCAGCTGCCGCTGGCTCTTGCCGTCGGTCGAGAGCAGCCAGAGCTGGCTCGTGCCCTCGTTCTTGTCCATGTCGTAGCCGGTCACCGGCACGCACGCCCATTTGCCGTCCGGCGAGAGCGTCGGTGCCCCCACCCGTTTCATCGCCCAAAGGTCTTGAACGGTCATGACGCGCTTTGCCGATGCCATTTGCGGAGCCTGCCTCGAAAGCTGAGATCGCGGCACTATAGGCACAACCAGGACGGCAAATCGACCAAGCTTTGCGAAGGGTTACGGGTCATTTCACCGCAGCGGCCGCCATGCCCGGGTCTGCCGAAAAGCGAAGACCGTCGACCGCCGTGCCCGGAAGCGTTCGTAGAGAATTCACGATCCATTTCGGCCGCGATAATTTCCCCACGATAGACCGTTATTGTCACATCGAAAGAGTACGTCCGTATTTATTCGACCGTGCCCGACGAAATTTTAAGAATACGTCAATTGTATTCTCCTTTAAGTAGTTCTTCAAATCCAATTTCGCGCCTAACGATGAGTGCGAGGCCCTGCCACGTGACCGAGGGAAAAATGGATCGCCAACCGCCATCGGGCTCAGGACATGTGATCGCGCCGCGTCCGGGACGGCGCGGGAGAATGGGCGGGGCCGCTGCATTCATCTTGGTGCTCGCAACGGCACTCGCGGCGGTCTGATCGATCCTACTGATCCCCCGGCGCGCCGGCGCCGTGCCGAGCTTCGCCGAGCAGACCGGCCAACCCTGCGCCGCTTGCCATGTCGGCGCCTTTGGGCCGCAATTGAAGCAGGTCGGACGAGATTTCAAGCTGTTCGGCTACAGCTCGACCGACGGCAAGACTCATTTCCCGCCCGTCGCGTTCATGTCGCAGACTTCCTTCACCCATACCGACGCGCCGCAGCCGGGCGGTGCCGCCCCGCATTTCGCGTCGAACGACAATCTCTCGCTCGACCAATTGTCGGTCTTCTATGCCGGCCGGATCACCCCGCAATCGGGCGCGTTCGTCCAGCTCACCTACGACGGCGTTGCGCGCGCCTTCAATCTCGACAATGCCGATGTGCGCTAGGTCCATGAAGGCCGGCTGCTCGGCGAGGACACGCTCTTCGGGCTCGATTTCAACAATTCGCCGACCGTCGAGGATGTCTGGAACTCGACACCGGCCTGGGGCTTTCCCTACACCGCCTCGGCGCTCGCACCGACGCCGGCGGCCGGCACGGCACTCGACGGCGCGCTCGCACACAACGCCGCGGGCCTCGGTGCCTACGTGCTCTGGAATGACTGGTTCTATCTCGATGTCACCGGCTACAAAGGGCTCGGTCGCGACGTGCGGAACACGCTCGGCGAGACCCCCGTCGGCGGCACGGATTCGGTCGACGGGCTCGTCCCCTATTGGCGCGCGGCACTCCAGCACGAATTCGACGACAGCGCGCAGACCCTCGAATTCGGCACCTACGGCCTGAGCGCAGCCCTGTTCCCGGGCGGGCTCAAGCTCGCCGGCACCGACCGGGTGACCGACACCGCGCTCGACCTCAACTATCAATGGATCGCCGATCCCAAGGACGTGACCTCCAGCGTCGTCTCGGCCCACGCGACCTATATCCACGAGGATCTAGATCTCGCCGCCAGCCGCTCGCTCGCCGGAACCAACGCCCACGACTATCTGGACACGTTCCGCGCCGACATCTCCTATTCCTACGCCGCCACCCTCACGCCGAGCGTGCAGTATTTCAACACGCGCGGCTCCAACGATCCGGCGCGCTGGGGCACGGCCGGCGGCAGCCCGAACAGCGCCGGCTTGATCGCCGAGATAGCCTATGCGCCATGGGGAAAGCCCGATTCCCCGGTGAACTGGATCAATGCGCGCCTCGCTCTGCAGTATGTCGCCTACACCCGCTTCGACGGCAGCTCGGCCCATGCCTCGGACAACAACACCCTGTTCCTCAACCTGTGGATCGCCTTGGCCGCCAACCGCTGACACCGTTCCTACGAAAGGTTTTTCCGATGAAGCCCCGCCTCATGTTCGTAACGCTCGTCGCCGCCGAATGCCTCGCCCTCGCGGCGGTCGCGGCCGAGATCAACATCGATCAGGTGAACCAGAAATTCAGCAAATCGTCGGTCACGGTCGCGGTCGGCGATGCGCTGCATTTCAAGAATGGCGACGATGTCACCCACAACATCAACGTCACTCTCGATGGCGGCGACCCCGAGGATCAAGGATTGCAAAAGCCAGGGGAAATCATCAGGTACACCTTCGCCAAGGCCGGAGATTACGACGTCCGCTGTTCCATTCACCCGCGTATGAAAATGGCGGTCAGCGTCAAGTAGTCGGCCAAAGGAAAAATCATGACCATCCGCCTCAAGCTGCTCGCCGCCTGTCTCGGCTTCGCCTTGATCTCGGTCGCGCTCGGCTTGTTCGGGCGGGTGCAAGATGGTGAAATGGCGGACTTGGCGCTCAACATCTATGACAATGCCTTCACCGGCATCGATTACGCGCACCAGGCCCATTCCGGCTTCATCCGGTTCGCGGCCGCGCATGCGGGTCCGGCGACGCTCGACGAAGCCGCGCGCGCGCAAATCGGCAAAATCATCGACCGGGTCGACGTGACGATCGAGCGGGCGAGCACGCCCAAGGCACGCGATGCAGGCAAGGCGGTTCGCGCCAAGCTCGTCGCCCTGCAAGCCGGTCCGATCGAGCCCGCCGCCGCCATCACCGAACTGGACACCGATCTCGGCAAGCTGGTGCAGCGCTATGCGACCGATGGATTTGCCTATCGCGAGCGCGCCGACCAATTGGTCGAGCGGAACGACCGGGCGCTGCTGGCCGGCATCGGCGTTGCCGTCATGCTGGCGTTCGGGGTCGCGATCTTCCTGGAACGAACGATCGTCCCGCCGGTGAGGCGGGCGGCCGTCATCGCAAACGCCGTCGCCGAAGGCCGGCTCGACATTGAGATCCGAGCCAAGGGCCGCAGCGAGACGGCCCGTCTGCTGACGGCATTGGGCCGGATGCAGACCGCCCTCGCCGAGAATCTGGAGCGTATCCAAACCCAGACCGAGATCGCCAACCGAACCGCCGACGAGGAACGGCAGCGCAAGCAAGTGCTCGAAACCCTGTCCCGTGATTTCAGTGTCGCGACCAGCGGGCAGCTTCGCTCGGTCGCCAAGGCTGCGACCACGCTCGAGACGACGGCGGGCAGCTTGTCCGAGCGAAGCGAGCAGACGACGGCGGTCACGCGCATTGCGGGCGAGAGCAATATGGTCGCTTCCGAGAATGCCCGGCTCGTCGCCGCGGCGACCGAAAAGCTGGTGGCCTCCAGCGGCGGCATCGTCGTGCAGGTCGACAGCACAACCGACATCACGCGCCAGGCCGTCGACGCCTCGCAGCGGGCGATGGCGATGGTGAACGAGCTGGCCCAAGTCGCGGGCGGCGTGGGCCAGGTTGTCGAGTTCATCAACGCCATTGCCGCGCAAACCAATCTTTTGGCCTTGAACGCGACGATCGAGGCGGCCCGCGCCGGCGCCGCCGGCAAAGGCTTCGCGGTCGTCGCCGCCGAGGTCAAGAGCCTGGCAAGCCAGACGGCGAAGGCGACCGACGATATCGCGGCACGGATCCAGGCGGTCCAGAACGCGGCCGAACAGGTCGGTGGCATGATCCGCGAGATCAGCACGGTGATCGGCGAGATCGACGACAATTCCTCGGCGATCGCCGCCGCGGTCGCCGAGCAGACGGCAGCGACCGGCGTGATCAGCCGCAGCGTGCATGTCGCCACCGACCATATTCAAGGCGTCGGCCGCAACATCGAAACCGTGATCGAAACGACTGCCGTGGCGGCCGCCGCGTCAGCGGAAGTGCTAGCTGCGGCAGCACAGCTTTCCCGCGAGGCCGAACAGCTTCGGCAGGAAGTCGAAAGCTTCCTGAACGCCATGGTCCAAACGAGCGACGACCGCCGCTTGGTTTCCCGGATCAATGTCGATCAAGCCGTCATTGTCGAGTTTCCGGGCGCAAGGCCCAATCGCACCAACGATCGCGTAGCCGCTCGCCTCCTCAACATTTCCTCGGGCGGAGCGGCGATCGAGATCGAGGCCGCAGCCGAAATCGGCGATCAGATCCACATCGAGGGCATCGGTGCGAGCACTGTCAAAGGGCGGATCGTCGAGACCTCCGCCGGACGGATGCGGGTTCAATTCCTGTTCGATGCCGACACGCAAAAAAACATCGAGCAGGCGATCGGCCGGCTCGAAGCCGCCTGAGAGACTGTTTGAAAATGCGCGGCACCACCAGCCCTCTCGCCCGCCCGACCACCCATTCCAGGATACTTGCGTGGGTGGCCGGACGGGGGAACGGATGATTCCCGGCAAGGCACATCGACGCGGACGGCAGGGCTGGGCGCCGATGCTCGGGCTTCTCCTATTCGCCGACACGGGGATGCCGGGACCTTCCCTACCCCCTGCCGGCATCGTGGCGGCAACGCTCGACGCCCGCCCACAGACGTTGCATTTCGGCGCGGCGACCGTCGAGGGCATGACCTATAATGGCGACTATGCCGGTCCCGTGCTGCGCGTCCGGCCGGGCGAGCGCCTGCGCATCGAACTGATCAACCACCTGCCCGAGCCAACCAACCTGCATTTTCACGGGATCCACACCTCGCCCGGGGGCAACAGCGACAATGTCGCCATCGTCGTCGCGCCCGGCGCCCGCTTCACCTACGAAGTCGAGATTCCCGCGAGCCAGCCGCCCAGCCTCTACTGGTATCATGCCCATCTCCACGGGATCGCCGAGCGGCAGATCCGCGGCGGCTTGAGCGGCGCGCTCGTGGTCGAAGGGCTCGCCGAGGCATTTCCGGCGCTCGCCGGCATCGGCGAAGAGCTCTTCGTGCTCAAGGACATGGAGTTCGAGGCCAGCGATGACCCGGTCATCGACGGGGAATTCCACGGGCTGATCCAGTCGATCAACGGCCTCACCATGACCGAGCTGAGGTTGCGGCCGGGCGAGACAAGGCTCTGGCGATTCTCGAACCAGAGCAGCAACCTCTATTTCCACCTAGGCATCGAGGGACAGCGATTTCATGTCCTGGCCGAAGACGGCATCGCCCTGCAAAACCCGGTCGACCTGTCGTCCCTCGACATCAAGCCCGCATCGCGGCTCGAGGTGCTGGTGACCGGCGGCGCGCCCGGCCGCTACGATCTCGTCTCCTATCGCGTGCCGACCGGCTCAGGCGAAACCGAGCGGCCGAACCGGGTGCTGGGCCACCTCACGGTCGAAGGGGACGCCGTGGGGCCGACCGCCCATCCGGCCTCACACTCGCCCGCCGCCGATCTGCTCGGCCGGCCGATCGATGCCCGGCGCCGTTTCGATCTCTCGCAATCGAAGGACGGCGAGCATTTTTTCATCGACGGCAAGGAGTTCGACCATGCCCGCCTCGATCTGCGCGTGCCGCTCGGCAATGTCGAGGAATGGACGATTCGGAACTCTTCGGACGATCTGCATGTATTTCACATCCATCAGGTCAGTTTCCAAATCGTCGAAATCAATGGGCAGCCTCAGCCCTTCGACGGCCAGGTCGATGTCGCTCGCATCCCTGAGCGCGGCGAGATCAAGATCCGGCTCGCTTTTACCGACCCCAAGATTCTCGGCCGCTTCGTCTATCATTGTCATGTGCTGAAGCATGAAGACAAAGGGATGATGGCCAACATCGAGGTCTATGATCCGGCCGCCGAAAGCGCAAAGCCGGATCCCGAGCCCCTTCGCACCGGATCACTCAATCTACCCGGTGCCATCTGCAGCATCCGGCGCTAGAGCACGATCATATTGGCTGGAAACAGCCAATATGTGAATCGTACTCTAACTGTTTGAATAGAGACGGATTCACGAAATGAGTGGCTTCCACTCATTTCGATCCGGCTCTAGTTGATTGCGCTCAGCCTGCCGTTGGCCAGGCGCTGGCGATAGACGCTCATGAAGCTCTGCTGATCGGCGGACTGAGTTGCCTTGTCGATGATCGTGCCGATCTTGCCGCCGCCGGCCTTGCCCCCGCCGACATTGCCCGCGAGCAGGCGGAAATCATCCTTGAGCGGGGTCTTGTCCATGGCCGCCGCATAGGTCTGGCGCAGCTGGGCCAGGCCTGCCTTGTCATTGCCCAGCACCTGGGCGGTCGCGATATTGACGATGGTCGCCGCCTCGTCGGGCTGGATCGGCTTGTCGGGCGCGGGGGCGGCGAGGCCACGCTGGAGCAGGCTCGCGACCGAGCCCCAATCATGAGTACGCCAATAGACGTCCGCGCGCAGCCGGTCGGCATCCTGGCTGTCGTCGCCTTCGAGGATCTTGAGCGCGTCGGCGGGCTTGCCCTGATCGACGGTCGCCTGGGCGCGGAGCTCGCGGCGCTGGCGCACGAGATCGGCCGGAAGGTCGGCACTCAAGGGCAGGTCGAGGGCGGCCACGGCGTCGTCGGGCTTGTGGTCGAGCAGGCGCACCAAGGCCAACTGGGTCGCGACGCGCGCCTGGTCGATACCGGTCACCCGGTTGCGCGCCTGATTGTCGAGCAGCGCTGCCGCGCGGTCGAGCAGATCGACCTGGACCAGCCGATCAGCGAGCTTGCGGATGATGGTATCGCCCTGGGCCCCGGCCGGCGTCAGCTCCTTGAACTCGTCATAGAAGGCGAGCGCCTTCAGCGGCGGCACCGAATCGGCGTTGGAGCCGAGGAACATATCGGAGAAATATTGCTGCATCTGCGCCGCCGCCTCGCGCGCGAGCGGCGTGTCGGGGAAGTTCGCAATCATCCGCTGGAGCGTCTGGAAGGCGGAGCGGTAATCGGCGTCGGCGACGTAGAGCTCGGCCAACTTGCGCAGCACCAACGCCTCGAAATCGTCGCCGCGCCAGGCGAAGCGAAGCCGGTCGAGGGCGGCGATGGCGTCGAGCCGAGGCAGCTCGCCATTGGCATATTTGGTGACGGTGAGCGCATAGGTTGCTTGAGCGCGGCCCAGATCGGGCTCGGGCGAATTGGCGATCTCGTCCCAGAGCGCCAGCGCCTTCTTCATGTCGCCGCGCTCGCCGGCGATGCGGCCTTGCAGCACCTTGGCGAGGTCGCGCTGGCCGGGCAACGGATCGGCGGCAAGCACCTCGGTCGCAAGCGCGTCGGCATCGTCCTTCTGGCCGGCGCGGAACGTCGCCTCGCCGAGCTTGAGGCCGAGCTTGCGGCGGAGCGCCGGCGGGTAGTTCTTGAAGGTGGACTTGCCCTTCTGCCAGCCGGCGGCCGCTCCCGCCCAATCGGCATTGTCGGCCGCGATCATGGCGCGCCACAGCTCGGCGTCCGGCCGGTCGTCGAGATTATGGCCGCCGAGATCGGCCTTGGCCGCGTCGATGCGGCCCATCATCTCCTCCGAGGCACCTCGCAGCGCCCGGACCGTCGGCTCCTCGCCCAAGGCCGGCGTGTCGTGGTCGATGGCGCCAAGGATGCCCAGCGTCTCGGCCGCCATGCCGTTGACGAAGTAGAATTTGGCGAGATCGAGCCGCACCTTGGCGCGATCGCCCTCTGGTGACGCGACGATCGCGGCCTGGAAAGCCTGCTTGCGCTGCTCGAAAGTGAGATTCTCCGCCCCGCCCCAATTGGCCATCTGGAAGAGGCCGCCGGCATCGGCGACGCCGCGCCGGATCGCGCGCCGGTCGGACTCGGACGAGAGCGACAGGCCGCCGGGGGCCGCGATCTCGACCTGGTTGGGCTTCGAGCGGATGACGAGCTGGTCCGCGACCGGCCGGAACACCAACCCCTGGGCGGTGGCGAGATTGCGGAAATCCGGATAGTCGCTGGTCTCCTCGGTGCCCTGGCCGAGCTGCGGTAAGGGCACGGCCACGAGCGTGTCGCCGGCATCGGGATCGACGACGCTGATCGGGCTCGCCGGCTGGAGCACCGGATAGATCAGCGAGGTGTTGCTGCCCTCGGTGCGCGTCTCGGCCTCGACCGGCGCGTCCGGCCGCTGCGTCCGGCTCTTGAGATCGACGACCCAGCTCGTGCCGGCGCGCCGGACCGCCGGGTTGAAGCCAGCCCAGGCATTGAAGCGCAGCACCGTGCCGCTGCGGCTCGGCAGCTCGGCGACCGCGGTCACCACCGGCCAGTTGCCGGCCTGGAAATCGCTGAAATCCAGCTTCTGCGCCTGGTCGAAGATGACCCAGACGGCGTTGCCGCGCCGGAAGATCGCCGCCGCCGTCGGCTGCTGCCAGTCGAAGCGCAGCGACACGCCGTCCTCGATGAGCGCGTAGCGGATCTGCATGCTGTTGCCGGTCGGCGCCGGCTCGACCGAATGGCCGAGCGTGCCGACGACCTCGGGCACCGGCGGCGGCAACGGACCAGCTTCGGCGGCGGAATAGGAGGGCGGTGCCGACGTCGCCGCCGCTGGCGGCGGCTCGGTGACCGGAAGTGGAGGTGGAGGAGGCGGCGATGGTGGTGCCGCGGCCTGCTCGACCGGCTTCGGTCCGGGCTTGGCGGCGAGGATGTCGAGCGTCACCCGCGCGCCGTCCTTGCCCAGGCGCAGATGCCGGTCGGCCGGCAGGGTGAAGCCCAACGAGGTGCCGTCCTCGCTGGCCTGGAACGGCTTCAGCAACGGCAGGCCGGCATCGAGCTTGGCAGTATCGAACTTGCCGCCGCGATCGAAGGCGATGCTGCCCTTGCCGCCGGTCTCGGCCACCGTCGCCTTGGGCATGCCCTTGGCCGATTTCGGCCAATCGAAGACGAGCCGGTCGTAATCATCATGCCGCCCGACCCGGATAGCGACGGCAGGCAGCTTCATCGCAGGAGGGGCCACCGGGGCCAGCTTGATCGGCGGCCCGGGAGCCGGCGGCGGCGCCTTCGCGTCGGCGGCCTTGGTCTCGGCCGGTTTGGTATCGGCCGGCTGGGCCTCGACGGCTTTAGTCTCGGTTGGGGCCGGCTTCGGTTCGGCGGCCTTGGGACGGTCGAGAAAATCGATATAGGCCTTGGCGTCGCCTTCCTTGACCTGGCGCAGCTCGACCGGGCGGCGCAGCTTCGCGGTCAGCACCGTGCCGTCGGCGCTCATCGCGGCATCGTCGACATAGGGACCGAGCACGCGGCGGATGACATCGAGCGACGGCGCCACGGCGGCGGCGAAACGGATGGAAAGCTCGCCATTCTCCGCCGAGGCGGTGAAGCCGGCGAGCTTGCCGCCCGGAACCTCGAAGACGAGGCGGGCGAAATCGCCATGGAGTGCCGCCCGCGTCTGCACCGCGGCAGGCTGTGGCGCCGGTGTGGAGGCCGGGGCCGGCGCATCCTCGGCCCGGACGCCAGTGGAGGAAAGCGCCAGCAGCAGGGCGAGCAGCGGGCTAAGGCGCCGCATGCGACGCCTCGGCGCTGTCATGCACCAGGATCACGATCCGCTCGTCGGCGGGCGCGCCGGTGAGATCGATCGTGGCGCTGGCACCGGCGCTGGCCACGCCGCCCAGTCGCGCAAGCTCGTCCGAGACGGCGACGGCACGCGCCAGCACGCGGCGCCAATCGGCCATCGGCGCCGCATGCGGATCCGGATCGGGCACGCCATGGACGCGGATCTCGACCCGATTGTCGAAGCTCGCCAGCAGCCGCGCCAGATCGCCAAGTGCCGTGGGCGGGCCGGTCATGGCGGCGGCCGGCAGATGGAACAGCACCATATGCTCGGCGCGCTCGACCGTAGCACCGGCCAAGGGCTTGGAATCGGCGGCGAGGCGCTCCAACAGGGCCGCGACATAGTCGAGATCGAGCCGGGCCTTCCCCACCGGCGGCGTCTCGCTGCTCTGCGGCGGTGCTATGGTGCGACCGGTGAGATATGTCGAGATCGGCTGCACGACGCGCTGCCAATCCTTCTGCTCGACCGAGGTGGTGGCGAACATCAGCACGAAGAAGGCGAGCAGCAGCGACAGGAGATCGGCGAAGGTGATCATCCAGCCGGGCGCCGGCGGCGGCCGATGCTCGAATTCCTGCGCCTCGAGGGGCTGCATCTCGTTCATTCGCTCTCTTCCGGCTTGCCGACCAGCGCGAAATCGAGGCGCATGAGCGGCTCCGGCCCGGTCTCGACGCCGATCGTCAGCGCATCGGCGGGGCAACCCTTGGCGAAGAGCGAGGCGGCGATGCTGGCGACGCGGTCGGCGGCGAGCGCCTGGTCGGCGCCCGCCGGCACGACCGCACGGAGCGTCAACCGGTAATGCTGGCCGCGGCGGCGTTGCTGCAGCAGCACGGCGAGGCGATCGAGGCTGCCGGCGGCCGCGGGTACGAGCTTCACCGTGGCGCCGTCGAAGAGCTGCGGCGGCGGCAGATCGATCTCGAACAGGCTGTCATTGGGCGCCGGCCGGCCGCTCGCCTCGAGCGAGGCGAAGCCGGTGACGAGGGCGCTGATGGCGCGCGCGAAGCCTTCCGGCGTCGCCTCCAACGCGTCGGGTGCCGGATGCGCGATGAGGCCGATCTTGGACGGGATGCCGCCGAAAGCCTGATCGACGCTGACCAGCACCTGATTCGCCTTCTCGCGATGGATCTGGGCGACCGAGAACAGCACGATGAAGAAGACGAGGAGCAGCAGGAACAAGCTGATCAGGGTCGAAACCGCGCCCAGCGGCCGCCCGGCCGCCGCCGTCGCATCCTGATCCGCGATCATGTTCCCGTGCCCATGATCGCTCAGAACAGGCCGGCCAGGATCGCGTCGATATCGGCCTGGCTGTTGGCGACGGTCGGCATCTGCGGGCCATGCAGCAAGGCGGCATCGCCTTCCGGCTCGACCTTGGCCGGATCGGGACCGATATCGAGAGTGGCCGAACCGAAGGCCGTCACCAGACCGTCGATCTTCGATTCGATGTATTTCAGCGTGCGCACGACCTTGGTGATGCGCTGGCCGGTAATGTCCTGGAAGTTGCTCGCCTCGAAGATCTGGGTCACGGCTTCCTTGATCTCGGCCGCCGGCTCCGGCGGCAGCGTCGCCGCCAGCCGCTCCAGCGCCTCGGCCCGGTCGAGGATCTCGCCGGTAGCGCGCGCGGTCGCGGCGACGACGGCATCGAGCTCGTCGGTCGCCATCGGGATATGCTCGCTCTGGATGTCGTGCGGCCGGATCGCGGAGATCTCGCGCTTGGCCGCCTGGATGAAGCGAGCCAGATCCTCAAGCTCGCGATAGAGCTTGATGTCGGAGAGCGTCAGCGTGCCGGTGAGGCTGGAGATCACCTCCTCGACCGCATGCGTGACCTCTTCCCGGCTCACTTGAGGCCGGTTGGTGCGCAGCGTGTCGATACGCTTGCTCAACTCATCCGCGACTGCGAGCTTCGCCATGTTTCCCATCCTCGATAAAGTGCGTCAGTTGGTTTTGGCGTCCGACGCCGGCGCCTGCTGCTTCTTCTCGGCCAAGGCGATCGTGACCGCCTTCGCCTTGTCCGTCGCCATGCTCGCCAGGATCGGGCCCGTCTTCTGATCCTTCATATGCGTCATGAGCTGGAGCAGCACCGGCATGTCGAGCTGCTCGAAGATGCGCGCGGCCTCCGCCGGCTTCATGCCCTCATACATATGGACGAGGCTTTTCAGCCGCTCGCCTTCCTGCTCGTCGACCTTGCCGAGCGAGGCATCGACCTGGGTCTGCACCTGCTGCAGCTTGTCGATATTCTCCTGAACGCGCTGCTCGGTCGCCTTCAGCAGCAGCTCGCGGCGGTCGAGATCGTCGGCGCGCTGATCGAGCTCGGCGCGGCGCTTGGACAGCTCCTGCAGCAGCTCGACCTCGGCCGGCGAGAATTTCTGGTTGGCGCCGGCCGGCTTCGGCGGATCGTTCTTGGCGGCATCGGGCTTGGCGCTGTCCGCCTTGGCCGGGTCGCCCTTGGCATCGGTCTTCGCCGGCTCGACCTTGGCGGCGGGCTTGGTAGCGTCCGGCTTTGGCGCATCCGGCTTCGCGGCCGGCGTCGTGCCGCCCGGCGGCGAGCTTTCGGCGAAGGCGATGCCAGCCTCGTGCCAGATCGCCCCCAGCCGGACCGAGAGCGAGAAGCCGGCCGTGACGACCAGGATCAGCAGCAGGCGATGCAGTGTGATCATCCTCATCTCCGCGTCTCGAGCGCGCGCATCAGATCGCGCTCGGCGCGCGACTGCACCGCGGCGCGCTCGTCCGGCTCGACCGCGGCCGGACGCGGCGGCACGACGGTCGGGCGCGGCATCGGCGCCTCGGCGGCAGGACGGCCGCGCACCGGCTCGTTCATCGGCTCCGGCCGGGCAGCACCGGAATCGGCCTGCTTCAGCAGCGAGGCGAGCCGGCTATGCATGCCGGCGGTTTCCGCCTCAGGCTGCTTCTCGGCACGCGGCCGGGGCCGAGGCGACGGTTCGACGGGGATGGAGATCGGTGCTGGTGCCGCGTCGCGCTGCATCCGCAGCGCCGCTTCCAGCCGGTCGGCGGCGGCTTCAGCCTTTTCGGTGATGAAGGCGAGATCGGCCTTGAGCAGATCCGCGCGCTCGATCGACTGATGCAGCGACTTGCCGGCATCGGCCGTGCTGGCCTTGAGGCCGCCGACCGCATCCTCGGCCTGCATTGTCGCCTTCTGCAGCCCCTTGACCAGATCCTGCAGATGCGTGCGGTCGTTCTTGAGCATCGCCAGCCGGCGGCTCAGCTGCAGCGCGAAGGCGATGGTCGCGACGAGCAAGCCCGCGACGACGACATCCATGATCAGCGGCCAGCTCATCTCAGCGCTCCTGCTTCTTCTCGACTTTTTCCTCGATGCGCACCGCGATGTTGCCGCCCTTGCGGCCCATCCGTCCGTTGAACATGAGGAGATCGCCGCACAGCAGCTCGACATCGCTCTGCGGCGTGGCATTCAGTGGCAGGCGCGTGCCGACGGTCCAGTTCAGCACGTCCCTGAGCGACAGCTGAAGGCTGTCGAGGACGGCGCGGATCTGGACGTTGGTGTGCCAGAGCTCGCCGGCGAGATGGGTTTCCCAGATCGAATCGCGGCCGAACTTCTCGCCCATGAACATCTGCAACAGCAGCTCGCGGACGGGTTCGAGGGTGGCGTTCGGGAACAGCAGCTCCAGCCGGCCGCCGCGGTCCTCCATGTCGATCCGGAGGCGCGCCACGATCGCGGCATTGGCGGGCCGGGCGATGGTGGCGAAGCGCGGATTGATCTCCAGCCGCTCGAAGCGGAAATCGACCGGGCTCAAGGGATCGAAGGCGGCCGAAAGATCGCCGAGGACGACCGTCACCAGCCGCTCCACCAGATTGCGCTCGATCGTGGTGTAGGGACGGCCTTCGATGCGCATCGCCGCCGTGCCGCGCCGGCCGCCGAGCAGCACGTCGACGATCGAGTAGATGAGCGCCGAATCGACCGTCAGCAGGCCGTAATTATCCCATTCCTCGGCCTTGAACACGCTCAGCATCGCCGGCAGCGGGATCGAGTTCAGGTAGTCGCCGAAGCGGGTCGAGGTGATGCTGTCGAGCGAGACTTCGACATTGTCCGAGGTGAAATTGCGCAAGGAGGTCGACATCATGCGCACGAGCCGGTCGAACACGACCTCGAGCATCGGCAGACGCTCGTAGGAGACGAGCGCCGAATCGATGATGGCGCGGATGCCCGAGGTGTCGCGGTCGCGAGAATTGCCGTCGGCGAATCCGAGCAGGCTGTCGATCTCGTTCTGGTTCAGAACACGGGTCGAGCCGCCATCCATGCCCATGGCGGCAGCCATCTCGTCGTCATCGCCGCCGGCAGCAGCGGCGTCGCCTTCGGCGGGCTGCTCCTCGTCGCCAGCCATGGCCGCCCATTCGGCCGCCATGCGCTCTTCTTCTTCCTTCGAGATCTCCGACATGTCGCCCTCGCCTCGGTCCCCGTCTCGACTCTACTGGACCAGCAATTCGCGGAACAGGACATCGTCGACCTTGGTCGGCGACACCGCTGCGTTCACGCGGAGCAGCAGCTCTTCGCGCAAACGGTAGAGCCCGGCCGAACCCCTGAGATCGTCGAGCCTGAGCTCGCGCAGATAGGATTGGAACGTATCGACGACGCGCGCCTGCACCGCCTGGACCTTGACCTGATCCTCCTTGCTTTCGAGCTGGAGTCCGACCGAGATCTTGAGGAAGTTCGACTTTTTGCCGCCGGTATTGAGATTCACCAGCATATCGGGCAGGTCGTAGAAGACGGCTTCCTTGGGTGGCGGCGGAGGCGCCTCGGCCTTGGCCGTCTCTTCCTTCTTGGTGCCCAGCAGCACTTGGGCGACACCGCTGAAATAGAGGCCGGCCGCCGTGCCGGCGAGCAGCAGCACCGGCAGCGCGATGAGAAGAATCAGCCGCTTCTTTCCCGACTTCCGGCCTTCGCCGGACGGTTGGGCGACTTCTTCCGTCACCTCGTCAGCCATCAAAACTCCCGCGCGCCACGATATGGTTAAGAGAATTTAGACAAGCATGATTAAAAACTGGTTTAGCGGCGGTTCAAGCAAACGGGCTCGGCGCTATTCGACCACCACCTCGCGGAACAGCACCGCTTGGGCCTCCAGCGGCGCCATCGCGACATTGAGCCGTTTCAAGAGCTCCGCACGCACGACGTTCTGCTTGTCGGCGCCCGTGATGTCCTCGATGCCGATGCCGCGCAGATAGACTTGGCAGACATCGAGCAGCCGCGGCAACAGTGCCTGGACCTTGCCGCTGTCCTCCTGCGACGGCAGCTGCAGGCTGATGAGCATCCGCAGCAAGGTGCGCTTCTTGGCGCCCTTGGGATCGAGCATCACGAGCACCTCGGGCAGATCGAAGAAACCGGTCTTCGCGGTGACCTGCGGCTTCTTCGGCTCCTCGACCACGGGTGCCGCCGGTGTCTCGCCGCGGCCCAGCAGCTTGTCGAGCGCGCCCGTGAAATAAAGACCGCCCGCGAGCCCTGCGAGCACGATCAGAAGCCCAACCAGAATCAGAAGCAGCCGAAAGCGCCGCATGAGCCCTTCTTGCCGCGCGCGCGGCCCAAGGTTGCGCAAAACATGCGGCGATCTTCACCATAAAAGATGAATCGGGCTTTACCGGACGGTGTCCGATCCCGAATTCGATCATCCTGGCTCGTCGAACAGGGGGATCCCGGCAGGAGCCGCGTTATCCGCCCCGTTGGGTTATCCAAGCGGCGCCATCCGTCAGGCGGCCAGACCGTGATCGCTTCAGGTCGAGGCGACCTAAAGTCTGAATCGCCGTCTAGTTCATGGGGTAGAGACTGATTAAGACATTAAGTCGAAACGACTTAATGTCATCGGCTCTAGACACCTTGTGGGCTGGACGCCCCGGGCAAGTTGATAAGCTCTTTTGGTCTGATATCCTTCGGGGCATCCTGACCTGAACCTGCACAGTAGCTCGAGGTGATAACGGCTTTCTCTTTGTCAATTTTGAATAATTTCTTCTTAGCGGAGAGATTGCCGTTTTGGAAATATAAGAATCCTCTCAGCTGTGCTTCAGTCAGATTTGGATTATCCGGATCGTTATGAAACGGCTTAGAAAGAAAGCCGCACTCTCTCGCATAGAGACCATCATTACTCTCGCAGTTGAATATGAAGCTGTAACCATTTTTTACTGTTTCCTCTAGAAAATACAACGTGCATTTCACACAAGGGAATGCATTCTGTTTGATAAGGAATATCTTCGAAGCCCCACTCTTCTCTTTTGCCTCCTTGTAAGCCAATTGCTCGGCATGTTTGCCATCGGCAGCCTTAAGTTCTGCCGATCCGTTATGCTCACTACTCCAGGTGTTGCCTGATTTAAGAAAGCAGCACGCTGCATTGATCGTCATAGGGCCTCCAATATTCACCAAGCCTGCCCAAACTTTCACGGGACTCGGGAATTTTGCCGCGATGGAATTGCGTCCGCATTTCAGCGGCGTCCAATCGCGTTACAAATGTAATGCGTTGTCGCGACCCGGATTTCGGGGACGGCCGATCGAGGCAGGCCTGGGAGAATTCGGCGGAACTGCTCCAGCTGCGCAGTCTCAAGCCCCGGCAAAGATAGCACAGGAATTTTCTGCCGCCCGTCGCGTCGAGACCCGGCAAGGCTCGCCGCCCACCCAGGAGAAATTCCAATAACATATTGAAAAATATAAGATCCAGACGTTGGCACGGCGTGTGCTCCTAGGTTTGGCGAGCGGTTCATGCCGCCCCGGAACAAGGGATCGAACGCGATGCAGACGGCGACTTACGTAGCACTGGCACAGCAGTCCGCGCTGGAGAACAGCATCGACGTTGCCTCCAACAACATCGCCAACATTTCGACCCCCGCCTTTAAGGGCCAGACCGTCCTGTTCCAGGAATTCCTGCAGCCGGGACCGGACGGCAAGCAAATCTCCTATGTGCGCAATGTCGGCGTCGTCCGCGACACCAAGCCCGGCAATCTCTCCCAGACCGGCAACACGCTGGATAACGGCATCGAAGGCGACGGCTACTTCACGGTCGGCACGCAGGACGGCAACCGCTACACCCGCAACGGCCGGTTCCAGCTCGACAATGGCGGCCGCCTCGTCACCTCGCAGGGCTACACGGTGCTGTCCGATCAGGGCACCCCGATCGCGATCCCGGCGAATTCCCACAACATCACCGTGACGCCGGACGGCGGGGTTTCGACCGAGAACGGCCCGGTCGGCAAGCTCGGCCTAGCGCATTTCGACAATCAGCAGGATCTGGTCGCCGCCGCCGACGGTCTCTACGTCACCGCCGATCAGCCCATCCCCGACACCATCTCCAAGGTCCACCAAGGCACGGTCGAGGACTCCAACGTCCAGCCCATAACCGCTCTCACCCGCCTGCTCGGCATGCAGAAGGCCTACACCGGCGCCGAGCAGATGATCGATGACGAAGATACCAGGCTCAAAAACGCGATCGACAAGATCTCGAAGGTTGCCTGAGGAAGGATAAGCACTATGCGCGCAATGGACATCGCTTCGACCGGCATGCAGGCTCAGCAGCTCTATGTCGAGGTCATCTCGAACAATATCGCCAATTTGAACACGACCGGCTTCAAGGAGCAGCGCGCCGAGTTTCAGGATCTGCTCTATCAGAACCTGCGGGCCCCGGGCGCCAACTCGTCTGATACCGGCACGGTCGTGCCGGTCGGCGTGCAGATCGGCATCGGGGTCAAGGCCGCCGCCGTCTACCGCATCAACACCCAGGGCAACCTCAGCCAGACCGGCAACCCGCTCGACATCGCGATCCAGGGCAAGGGCTTCTTCCAGGTGCTGCAGCCGGACGGCACGCTCGCCTATTCCCGCGCCGGCTCCTTTCAGCTCAATGCCCAGCGCCAGCTCGTCACCGCCGACGGCTTCCTGGTGCAGCCGACCATCGCCATCCCGCAGGGCACCACCTCGATCGCGATCGATCAGTCGGGCGAGGTCGAGTGCCAGGTCGCCGGCCAGGTCAATCCGCAGAATGTCGGCCAGATCCAGCTCGCCGTCTTCGCCAACGATGCCGGGTTGCTGGCGATCGGCCAGAACCTGCTCAAGGAAACCCAGGCCTCGGGCAACCCGACCGTGTCCAATCCCGGCGTCAACGATACCGGCATCGTGCAGCAGAGCTTCCTCGAGACCTCGAACGTCAATGTGGTCAACGAGATCACCAACCTCATCACCGCCCAGCGCGCTTACGAGATGAATTCCAAGGTCATCGAGAGCGCCGACCAGATGCAGCAGACGCTGAGCAACCTTCGCTAATCCCGGGAGCCCTTAGATGCGCAAGCCCATCATCTCGATCCTCGGTGCCGCGGCCTTCATCCTGCTCGGTTCGGCGCCGGCCCTCGCTGATCCCGCGACGCTTCGGGCGGCTGCCCGGGTCGAAAGCGCCCAGATCCGTCTCGGCGACCTGTTCGACAACGCCGGCGAGCATGGCGACGACGTGGTCGCGGCAGCGCCGGCGGCCGGCAACTCGACCGTGTTCGAAGCGCCCTGGCTCACCGTCACCGCCCGCGCGCACGGTCTCGATTGGCACCCGCCTTCGAGCTTCACCGCGATCCGCGTCGACCGTGCCTCGATCACCATCGACAATGCCCGGATCGCGACGCGGCTGCTCGACGTCATCGCCAATGGCGATCCTGACCAGCGCATCCAGCTCGACGCCCAGTTCCGCCTCTATCAGGCGGTCGGCCAGAGCGGCGAGATCGGCGTCGAGAGCGTCGACATGAATCCCGCGACCGGGCATTTCAGCGCGGCAGTGCGCTTCCCGGCCGACGACCAGTCCGCCCAGTTGATCCGCGTCAGCGGCCGCATCGAGGCGATGGCGAACCTGCCCGTGCTGGCGCATGCCATGGCGCCGGGCGAGCAGATCAAGGCGAGCGATCTCACCTGGATCAAGGTGCAGGCGATTTCGCTGGCGCCCGGCAATCTCACCGATCCCAAGGACATCGTCGGCCGCAGCGCGCGCCATCAGCTTCGCCCGCAGGCGCCGCTCCGGCCGGCCGACATCGAGATCCCGGTGGTGATCAAGCGCAACGAGCTTGTGCTGATCGTGCTCGAGCGACCGGGCCTGTACCTGACCGCCTCCGGCAAGGCGCTCGAAGATGGCGGCCAGGGTGCCACCATCCATGTCGTCAACACCCAGTCCAACCGGACGATCGACGCGGTCGTGCTCGGCGCAGGCCGGGTCGGCGCCCAGATCGCCGGCGTCCAGCAAGCCCAAGCCTATTGATCGACGCCACTCCGGAGACATGACGATGAACCTTCGCACGCTCACCTCGATCGGCATCGCCGCCCTGTCCCTCGGTGCCTGCGCCTCGAACACCGGCACCAAGATCGCCGAGCTCAGCTCGGAACCGGCGATGACCAAGATCAGCGACCCGACCTCGGCGCCCGGCTATCAACCGGTCTCGCTGCCGGTGCCGAACTCGACGACCTTGCAGCGGCAGACCGGCTCGATGTGGCAGTCGGGCGCCCGCGCCTTCTTCAAGGATCAGCGGGCGAGCCGGGTCGGCGACGTGCTGACGGTGAGCATCGCGATCAACGACAGCGCCATCCTGGCGAACGAGACCCAGGGGGCCCGCAACGACACCGACAAGATCGGCGCCACCAACTTCCTAGGCCTCGAAAGCAAGCTCAACGCGGTCCTGCCGAGCGCTGTCAGCCCAACTAATCTCATCAACACATCGGGCGTGCGCCAGACCGACGGCAAGGGCTCGATCAATCGATCGGAGCAGATCAACGTCCAGGTCGCGGCCCTCGTGACCCAGGTACTGCCCAACGGCAACATGGTCGTGGTCTGCAAGCAGGAGGTCCGCGTCGATTTCGACCTGCGCGAGCTGTCCTTCACCGGCGTGGTGCGGCCGACCGATATCGACGCCACCAACACCGTCACTTGGAACAAGATCGCCGAGGCGCGTCTCTCCTATGGCGGCCGCGGTCAGAGCGAGGATCTGCAGCAGCCCAGGACCGGCTCGCAGCTGATCGATATTCTCTCGCCCTTCTAACCTTCGACCTTCACCCGTTGGCGGCTGGGGCTGCACGCCCCGCCGTCCCATGGACGGCCACGTAGCGGGCAAGCGCGTCGAACAATATCGTCAAGCTGAACTCAAACGCGCCTTCCAGCTTGTCCACCTTCAAGTGGGGTGCTGCCGCCCGGACGTGGGAATAGGGCAGCTCCTCGGGCGCGCTTTGCAGGCGCAAAGCCGTGGCATCCGGAACAAGCTCGCGGCTTGCCACCTCCGACAATCCCTCGCCGCACACATACCCGCCGATGAGGCGGAACCATCGTGCCGTGTCGGCGGCGTTCAGCCCCAGCTCCGCGAAGGCCGACAGCACCGTTTCATACCAGTTGAAGGCGTGCTCGGTGTTGAAGCGCCGCGTGGCGAGCAGGACGAACGCCCGAGGGTGGCGGATCGCGATCTCTCGGAAATTGCGCATGAGCTGACGCAGCCGCTCGAACGGATCGCTAAGTTCCGGCGAGGGAATCTCGTCGAGCAGATGGTCGATCACGGCATCGAGCAGAACTCCCTTGCTCGGGAAATGGTGGTAAAGCGCCATCGCCTCCACGCCCAGGCGGGAGCCCAGCCGCCGCATCGAGCAGGCTTCGAGGCCATCTTCATCGATCAGTTCAAGCGCCGCCGACGCGATTTGTCCGCGCGTGAGGGTAACGCGAGCGTGCCCGGCCGACGGGGAAATGCGAGGCCCCATAAATTGTCCCTTTACGCCGTAAGGTCGGCCGGGTATATCAGCTGACCTTACAGTGTAAGCTCAAGCTTTATCGAAACGCCATCTCATAAAGTTCAAGGCCATACCGGCGCCGCGGTAGCGGATGACGCCCAGCGGACGAGACCGAACGTGCCATCTGTCAACGGGTCGCACGAGAGCGTCACGGTTGCGAAAGGAACCGAATTGAATTTCATGCCTCCCCCCCGAGAAGCGGCTGCTCTCGCCGACCTCGCCGAAGCCCACGCGTTCGCCGATTTTTTCGATGCGGCACCACAAACCCTCCGATCCGAGCTCGGTGTGCGCGTCGAGCGGATCGCCGAGGCCACGGTGCTCCTCGCTCCTGGCATAGCTTCCCCTATCCTCAATCGAGCGATCGGGTTGGGAATGTTCGAGGAAGCCGGCTCGGACGATGTCAAAAGGGTGACGAACTGCTTGAGACAGGCGGGCGGTCCGCTCTGGATGCTGCAATTCAGTGAGTTTTCAAGAATATTGCCCCGCGCCTTGGAAGAGAACGGCCTCGTCGGCAGAAGCCGCTGGGCAAAGATGCTGCGCGGGCGGGAGGCCGTTCGCGAGCCGGCGTCCGATCTCCGCGTCGAGCCCGCCACATCTGCACAGCTCGATGAGGTTTCGCGGGTCTTCGCGGATGCTTTCGGGATGCCTCCCTACATGGCCGACTGGCTGCGCGAGCTGCATGACCGAACCGGCTGGAAAATATACGCTGTGACGGAAGGAAGCACCGTCGTGGGGTGCGGCTGCCTCTATCTGTCCGGAGACGCCGCTTGGCTCGGCATGGGCTCGGTCGCGGCGTCGCACCAGCGGCGAGGTGGCCAGGGCATCCTGTTGGCGAGGCGCATCGCAGACGCGATAGCCGCGGGCGCCCAGTATATTTTCACCGAGACCGGAGAACCCGCCGAAAGCGAGTCCAATCCTTCACTCAACAATATGAAGCGCGCCGGCTTCGTCCAGGTCGCGTCACGGCTGAACTACACCCTGGCGGCACCAAGTTAGGAAACGACGACATCCGCAAGGTATCAGGTCTCTTCGAATATTTTTATATTCGCACTTTATTCGGAAAAATCAAATCGAACGGCAGAAGCACTTCGTTGCCTTTTCAATGGAGTTTTTATGTCTGCGTTTATTCGGCTGATCTTCGTGTCCGTTGGACTCTTGACCTGCTTTGTCATTTCGGACGGCCAGGCGGCCCCGCCCGGGGGGTCGATCGTTCGGCTTCCCATGCGCGCCGACCCCTCCTCTCTCGACCCCCACAAGATTCCCAACGACTATTTGGTGCTCAATCTCTTCGAAGGCCTGACCACAATGTCGGCAACCGACGAGATCGTGCCGGGCATGGCCGAGCGCTGGGAAACGAGCGCCGACGGTCTCGTTTGGACCTTTCACCTGCGCGACGCCGACTGGTCCGACGGAAGGCCGGTCACCGCCGATGATTTCGTCTACAGCTTCCGGCGCGTGCTCGATCCGGCCACGGCCAGCCCTTATGTCACCGCGCTCGCCCCGATCGTCCATGCCGACGACATCAGCTCGGGGCGCGAGAAGGATCTCACCAAGCTCGGCGTCGAGGCACCGGATCCGCACACCCTGCGCTTCACCCTCCGACATCCGACCCCCTGGTTCCCGACACTGATGGCAATCCAGACCTCGATGCCGGTTCCGCGCCATGCGATCGACAAATGGGGCGATCATTGGACCTCGGCCGAGCACATCGTCGTCAACGGTCCCTTCACGCTCAAGCAGTGGGTGCCGCTGGGCGAGCTCGACTTCGTCCGCAACCCCTATTTTCACGATGCGGCCTCGGTCAAGGTCGACGAGGTCGATCATATCCTGGCGGACGATCCCGCCGCGGCCTTGAAGCGCTACGAGGCCGGAGAGCTCGACGAGGCGCTGATCGTCGGCCAGGATCTGGCGCGGATACTGCGCGAGCGACCGGCCGAGTTGCTCAGCTCTCCCGAACTGTCGAGCATAATGGTGGGCATCAACATGAAGGGCCCGCTCGGCGGGGATGTCCGTATCCGCGAAGCTCTCTCGATGACCATCGATCGTGACACGCTGGAGAACAAGGTCATCCGCCTCGGTCAGATTCCAGCCTATGGCCTGATCCCGCCGAGCATGCCCGGATACACCCCGCCCCGCCCCGACTGGATCGATTTGCCGATGGCGGAGCGTATCGCGAGAGCCAAGAAGCTGATGGCCGAAGCCGGCGCACCGACGCCCTTGAAGGTGCACCTGCTGTCGTCGAATGCGGATTCGAACAAGCTCTACCTGGACACCATTGCCGCGATGTGGCGCTCAGCCCTTGGCGTCGAGACGGAGATCGAGACCGGCGAAGAGCGGGTTCTGGATGATCGGGTCATCCATCGCGATTTCGAGGCGGCACTCGGCAATTGGGGGGCGGATTATCCGGACCCGACCGCCTTCCTCGAAATATTTCAGTCGAGCGCCATCTTCAATTTCGGAAACTATGCCAACCCGAAATATGACGCGCTCCTCGACCAAGCCGGCGTGACGGCGGATCCCGGCGAACGCATGATGCTGCTCGAAAATGCGGAAGCGCTCATGCTGGCCGATCAGCCGATCATTCCGATAAACTTTGCCGTCTCCCACATTCTGGTCAGCCCGAGGCTGCACGGCATCGAGCCGGCGCCGCTCGAGCGGCACCCGGATCGTTATCTGTGGCTCGAGGACAGCCGCGGGTAGCCGTTCGATTTCGACGAGCAGCACATTTGTGCAACCCATTGGCCTCGCCGGGGCCAACCACTCGACGGACGAACCGATATGACGAGACCGGAAGAGCCTATGCAAACCCACGCGACGCCGCACGAAGCCGAGACAGAATGGCTGGAGGTAAGGCAGGGCGAACGCTTCGCGATCCGCACCTCCGCCACGGCCACGAACGGCGCCTATCTGACGCTCGAAGTGGCTGCGGACTCTGGAAACGGCGTTCCCGTTCACATACACGAGAACGAGGAAGAGCATTTCATCATCGTCGAGGGCATGGCGCGCATCCTGAACGGGGATAGGATGCTGGATCTCCCGGTCGGCTCAGCGGCCACCATAGGCAAGGGCGTGCGCCACGCCTAGTGCAATCCCGGCAACTCACTCCTCCGGATGCTGATCGTTTTCACGCCCGGGCATATCGAGGGGCTCTTTCTTGCCGTCGCCGGAAGGGCGAGCGATGCCGATATCGGCCGTATAGCGAGCGCGCACGGTACGCGCATCGTCGGGCCGCCCTTGCTCGATGGAAGTCACAACACCGTCTCGCCACGAGAGAAATAAGCCAATGCGCGCGAGGTTGCTCGAACAGGAGAAACTCGATGAAACGGATCTTGCGGATGGCGATCGTCGCTGCGATCTGCATCCCCGGCCTCTCGTTTGCTGCCGCCCAGGGGCCGTTGCCCCTGAAAAAAGGGACCTACGTCCTCATAGATACGGTGCCTTGTGAGGATGCGCCTTTCGCGGCCGTGTTCGACTATGACGGCCACAGCCTGTCCGGCCCGCACGAGAGCCGGTGCACCTCCGTCCTGCTGGAGCGCCATGGCCGGGAATATCGCATTCGCACGACCTGCACGGCGTTGGGGGACGGGACGCCTACCCCCTCCTCCACGGAAACCCAGAGCTATCGCCTGATCTCTCCGACCGAGGTCGCGGTCAGCCGCTCCGATCGCTCGAACGAGCTCACCTACCGCCTCTGTCCTGCCTGGTCCGCCAAATAGACGGTGGTCGACGCATCCGACCCGCTGCTTTCGGTTTGACAGGCGCCGCCTTCGGTCGTTAGGTAAGCTACCTAACAATAAGAACGACGGTCGGCGCCGTGGAGCCGGAACGACAGCATCAGATCGAGGAACTCGCCGAGCGGCTGCGGCCGCTGATCCTCCGGCTCGGCCGCCAGGTCCGGCGCGAGGCGCAGCGGGTCGGGCTTTCGGCGCTCGATGCCATGCTGCTGGCGACGATCAGCTACCGCCCCGGCATCGGCGTCTCCGAGCTGGCCGAGCTCGAGCAGATGACCCGACCGGCGATGAGCGAGCATATTCGCCGGCTCGAGGAGACCGGCTGGATCCGGCGCGCCGATCTCGGGGCCGACACCGACAAGAGGCGGGTCGAGCTCGCCATCACCGAGGAAGGCTGCAAGGCGCTCGAAACCATCCGGCAGCGCCACAATGACTGGCTCGTCTCGCGGCTCGCCGACCTGCCCGAGGCGGATCAGCATTTATTGGAAGCGGCCCTCGCCCCTCTCGGAAAGCTGGTAGGGAAGAAGGCGTGAAAACCGGGCGGCTCGTACCCTTCATCATCGGCGCCGCCCTCTTCATGCAGACGCTGGACGCGACCGTGGTCGCGAACGCACTGCCCGCGATGGCGCACTCGCTCGATGTCGATGCGCTGACCTTGAGCCTCGCCATCACCTCCTATCTCATCAGCACCGCCCTGTTCCTGCCGGTGAGCGGCTGGGCGGCCGACCGGTTCGGCGCGCGCACGGTGTTCGGCACCGCCATCGCCGTCTTCGCGCTGAGCTCAATGATCTGCGGCGTGGCCGAGAGCATGCCGGAACTCATCGGCGGGCGGGTCATCCAGGGTGCCGCCGGCGCGCTCATGACCCCGGTCGGCCGGCTGGTGCTGCTGCGTACCGTGCCCAAGGCCGAGCTGGTCCAGGCCATGGCCTATCTGACCATGCCGGCGCTGCTCGGGCCGGTGCTGGGGCCGCCCTTGGGCGGCTTCATCGTCACCTACAGTTCCTGGCGCTGGATCTTCTTCATCAATCTGCCGATGGGCGTGCTGGGCGTGGTGCTGACCGCCCTCTTCGTCCCCAACATCCGCGAGCAGGCGAGGGCACGGCTCGATCGTCGCGGCTTCGTGCTGACCGGCCTCGGCCTCGCCGGGCTCGTCTACGGCCTCGATAATCTCGGCAAGGGCCTGCTGCCGACCTCCGCGGTGCTGGCGATGCTGGCGGCCGGCATTCTTTGCCTGGCGCTCTATAGCCGCCATGCGCGCGGCCGTCCGGACGCGATCCTCGATCTTTCGCTGTTCCGGGAGCCGACCTTCCTCGCCGCCACGGTCGGCGGCTTCTTCACGCGCCTCGCCATCGGCGCCAGCCCGTTCCTGCTGGCGCTGCTGTTCCAGCTCGGCTTCGGCATGAGCGCCTTCGCCGCCGGCCTGCTGACCTTCGCCAGCGCCGCCGGCGCACTGGTGATGAAGACGACGGCGCCGCCGATCATCGGCTTCTTCGGCTTTCGCCGCATCTTGATCGGCAACACCATCCTCACCGCCATCATCTTCATGGGCTATGCGCTGTTCCGGCCGACGACGCCGCACGCCCTCATCCTGCTGGCGCTGCTCCTGGGCGGCTTCTTCCGATCGCTGCAATTCACCTGCCTCAATACCCTCGCCTTCGCCGACCTGCCGCAGCAGCGAATGAGCCGCGCCTCCAGCCTGTCCAGCATCAGCCAGCAGCTCTCGCGCAGCTTCGGCGTCGGGCTTGCGGCGATCCTGGTGCAGTTCGCCCGGACTGAGCACGGCAGCGCGGCGCTGGCGCCTGCGGACATCCTGCCCGCCTTCGCCGTGATCGGCGCCGCGTCGATGCTGTCGCTCCTGTTTTTCCTGCCCTTGGCCAACGATGCCGGCGACGCGATCAGCGGCCGCCATAACGATAATCTCCGGAGGAACCGCCCATGATCTCCTTTCAGCTCGACGAAGAACAGGAACTGATCCGCGACAGCCTGGAAGGCTTCGCTCGCGAGGTGCTGCGCCCGCAGGCGCGCGCGATCGACGAGGCCGGCGCCATTCCGGACGAGATCCTGGCCCAGGGCTGGGAGCTGGGACTGGTCGCGGCCACGATCCCCGAGGAATATGGCGGCAGCGGCGGCACGCGCTCGCCCATGACCGGGGCGATCATGCTGGAGCAGCTGGGCGGCGGCTGCGCCAGCCTTGCCAGCGCCGTCATGGCGTCCAGCACCTTCGTCAATCCGCTGCTCGATTTCGGCACCGACGAGCAAAAGCGCGACTACCTGCCGCTCTTCGCCGGGCCCGAGCCGCATTACGCCAGCCTGGCGCTGCAGGAGAGCCAATTCGGCTTCGGTGCCGACCGGCTGCGCACCAAGGCCGAGCGGCGCGGCAATGGCTGGGTGCTGAGCGGCACCAAACGGCTGGTGCCGTTCGGCGACCGGGCGAGCCATTTCCTGGTGCTGGCGACCGGGGGCGAGGCGATCGACGCCTTCATCGTGCCGCGCGACGCCAAGGGCCTCGCGATCGAACCCGAAGCCGGCACCATGGGGCTGAAGCCGCTGCCGACGGCGAAGCTCTCGCTCGACCGGGTCGAGCTGCCGGGCGGCGCCCGGCTCGGCGGCGACAATGGGATCGACGCGGCGCGGCTGCTCAACACGCTGCGCGTGGCCTCGGCGGCGATAGCGGTCGGCATCAGCCGGACCGTCACCGATTTCGCCATTCCCTACGCTAAGGAGCGCGTCGCCTTCGGCGAGCCGATCGCGAAGAAGCAGGCGATCGCCTTCATGCTCGCCGACATGCATATCGAATGCGACACGATGCGGTTGATGGTGTGGAAGGCGGCGAGCCAGCTCGACCAGGGCGCGGACGCGACCCGGGCGACCGTGCTCGCCCAGGATTATGTCCGCCGCCACGCGGTCAAGGTCGCCGATGACGGGCTGCAGATCTTCGGCGGCCACGGCTTCATCCGCGATCTGCCGCTGGAGATGTGGCTGCGCAACACCCGCACCGTGACGGTGCTCGACGGGCCCGCCGCGGTCTGAAGAGGGAGGTAAGAGATGATCGATTTCCGGATTTCCGAAGCGGATCAGCACATCCTCGATCAGGTGGCGGCCGAGGGCCGCGCCGGCGAGAAATATGCCCGCCACTTCGAGGAACATGAGCACGAGCCGTTGCCCGAAGCCTTTCCCGAGGCAGCCGAGTTCGAGCCGCTGCCGCGCCTGCTCGCGCGCCGCTCCAAGGAGGATACGCCGCCCGCGACCTTCCAGATGCTGCTCTCCTTCGCCCGCCAATCGACCAACGGCGTCCCGCTGCGCAATGCGCTTCGCGGCGGCGGCGGGCTCGGCAACGCCGCCTTGCGCGCGGCCGGGACCAAGGAGCAGATCGAGAAATGGGGCGGGCTCATCCTGGCCATGTCGATCACCGAGCCCGGCGCCGGCTCCGACACCAAGGCGATCCAGTCGACCGCGCGGCTCGACGGCGAGGAATGGGTGCTGAACGGCGACAAGATCTTCGTCACCACCGGCATCCGCGCCCAGGGCGTCGTGGTCTGGGCAACGGTCGACAAATCGGCGGGCCGCGCCGGCATCAAATCCTTCCTGGTCATGAAGGGCACACAAGGCTTCGAGATCGTGCGCCAGGAGAAGAAGCTCGGCATCCGCACCAGCGATACCGCCGCCTATGCCTTCCGCGATTGCCGCGTGCCGCGTGAGAATCTGCTGGGGCTCGATGAATCGGTACCGCGCGAGAAGGGTTCCGCCTCCTATCGCGGTGTCATGAAGACCTTCAACATGACCCGGCCCGGCGTCGCCTCCGGCGGCGTCGCCAAGGCGCTGGGTGCGGTCGGCTTCGCCCGGGACGCACTGGCCGAGGATGGAATCAAGGTCGATTGGCAGGCGGGCTTCCATCAGCGCAGCGCCACACAGCAGGCGTTGATCGAGATGGAGGCCGATGCCGAGGCAGCCTCCCTCACCGTGCTCCATGCCGCCTGGCTCGCCGATATGGGCCGACCCAACAATGTCGAATCCTCGGTGTGCAAGGCGAAGGGCGGCGAAGTGTGCCGGACCGTGCCGCAGCGGGCGATGGAGCTGCTCGGTGCCATGAGCGTCAGCCACGATCATCTGGTCGAGAAATATCTACGTGACGGTCGCATCAGCGACATCTATGAGGGCACCGGCCAGATCCAGCGCCTGATCATCGCGCGCAGCATCCTGGGCTATTCGTCGGAGGAGCTTAGCTGAGCGAAATTCACCGAACGCCGCCCGGCACCCGGCGCGAGGTACTGGGCGCCTTCCTGCGGCTGGGCCTGACCTCGTTCGGCGGCCCGGTCGCGCATTTGGGATATTTCCGGCGCGAATTCGTCGAACGGCGGCGCTGGCTCGACGAGGCGGCCTATGCCGATATCGTGGCGCTGTGCCAGTTCCTGCCGGGTCCGGCCTCCAGCCAGGTCGGGCTCGCCATCGGGCTGATGCGGGCGGGCTTCGGAGGAGCCGCCTGCGCCTGGATCGGCTTCACCCTGCCCTCGGCGCTGGCGCTCACCCTCTTCGCCATCGGGCTCGGCCGGCTCGGCGATCCGGCGGCGGCCGGCTGGCTGCACGGGCTCAAGATCGTGGCGGCGGCCGTCGTGGCGCAAGCCGTCTGGGGCATGGCGCGCAGCCTTTGTCCCGACCGGCCCCGCGCCAGCCTGGCGATCGGCGCCGCCCTGCTGGCGCTGGCCTTGCCCACTTCGTTCGGGCAGGTCGGCGCGCTCGCGGCTGCCGGCCTCATCGGCTGGCGCTTCCTTCCGGCAGAGACGGGACCACCCAAGCCGCCGCTCGGCATTCCGGTGACGCGCCCGGCGGCACTCTGCTGCCTGGCCGGTTTCGCGATCCTGCTGCTCGGATTGCCGGTCGCAGTGAGCCTGACCGGCGATCCCGCGATTCGCCTCGTCGACGCCTTCTATCGGGCCGGTGCCCTCGTCTTCGGCGGCGGCCATGTCGTGCTGCCGCTGCTGCAGGCGGGCGTGGTGGCACCGGGCTGGGTCGAGAACGAGACCTTTCTCGCCGGCTATGGCGCCGCCCAGGCCGTGCCCGGCCCGCTCTTCACCTTCGCCTCTTTCCTGGGCGCCTCGATGGGGCCGGCGCCGAACGGCATCGAAGGCAGCGCGCTGGCGCTGCTGGCGATTTTCCTGCCGAGCTTTCTGCTGGTGCCGGGGGCGCTGCCCTTCTGGGACGCGCTCAGGACGCGGGCGGCGGCTCAATCGGCGCTGCGCGGCATCAATGCCGCCGTGGTCGGGCTCCTGCTGGCGGCGCTCTATACGCCGGTCTGGACCAGCGCGATCCTATCACCCATCGATTTCGGGCTCGGCCTCGCGGCTTTCGCCGCCCTCACCTTCTGGGCCTGCCCGCCCTGGCTGGTCGTCGGCGCCGGCGCCCTGGCCGGCGCGCTCCTGAGATAAGCTGCGCCTCAATCTTCGCGGTGCAGCCGCTCCAGCTTCTCGTGGCGTTCCTGCGCCTCGAGGCTGAGCGTCGCGATCGGGCGGGCTTCCAGCCGGCGAACGCCGATCGGCTCGTCCGTCTCCTCGCAATAACCGTAGGTGCCGGTCTCGATCCGTTGCAGGGCGGCGTCGATCTTGGAGATGAGCTTGCGCTCGCGATCGCGTGTGCGAAGCTCGGTAAAGCGATCCGTTTCCAGTGTCGCCCGGTCGGTCACGTCCGGCTCGGACAGGCTCTCTTCCTTGAGGTGACTCAGCGTTTCGGTGGATTCCGCCAGCAGTTCCGCCCGCCAGCGCAGCAACCGTTGCCGAAAATATTCAACTTGAAAAGGGTTCATAAAGTCTTCGTCTTCCGACGGTCGATAGTCGGGTGGAAGCGTAGGCCGCATCAGGTACTCCGTGGACCTCGAAGGCTGGCGAAATCGGGCCGGAGTATATGAATCCCTTAACGGTGGAGCAAGGCTGCGGTGCCCAAGCCGATTCAAGCCTGCCATGCCATTGATTTCTGGGGAACTTTTGGAGATCTCCACAGGCTTTGACGGCGGCCGCCGCGGCAGACGGCCCGTTTCGGGCCGCCAATGCGCGTCGCGGGCGGGATCTAGGGCGCGATCGTCGGGGCCCGAACCGGACCACCCTTGAGCGATGGTCCGCAGGGCTTTTTCGTCGATCAGGCGCGGTCGAGGCCGCTATAGAGGCCGCTTTCGAACGCGCCGTAGAGCGCCACCGTGCGAGCGTCGAAGAAAGGCAGGGTCTGGGTGAAGATCGCACCGGTGACCTTCTTCACCGGATCCACCCAGAAATAGGTGTTGAGCAGGCCTGCCCACGAGACGCTGCCCGCGGCACGGCCATGGGGTCCCGGCTGCTGGTTGATGTCGAAGGAGAAACCCCATTTGTGCGGCGTGCCGGGGAATTGGTCGAAGCTGTTGGAGAAGGCCGGCTGTGCCGTGCGCATCTCGCGGACATCGAGATCGCCGATCTGGTTCGACATCATCATCGCCACCGTCTCCGGCCGCAGGACCTTGACGCCGTTCAGGCTGCCGCCATTGAGCAGCATGCGCAGGAAGGCGAGGTAGTCCCGGGGCGTGCTGAAGGTACCGCCGCCGCCCATGAAGAATTCGGGACGCTGCGGCATCTCGAACGGGGCCGGCACGAGGCTGCCGTCGGACTGCCGATTATGGAGGGTGGCGACCCGGCGCTTCTGCGCGCTGCCGATGAGAAAGCCGGAATCCTTCATGCCCAGCGGCCCGAAGATATTTTCCCGGAAATAGATCTCGAGCGACTGATCGGTCAGCGCCTCGACCAGCTTGCCGACCCAATCGATGCTGATGCCGTAATTCCATCGTTCGCCCGGATCGAATTCGAGCGGCGCCTGGAATGCACCGTTTTGGCAAGTGCCGATATCCGGCAATCCCGTGAGTTTCTGATACCGGGTGAGCGTATCGCTCCAGATCGAGTAGGTGTAACCCGAGGTGTGGGTAAGCAGATGCCGCACGGTGATCGGCCGTTTCGCCGGACGCAGCATCGGCTGCCCCTGGGCATCGAAGCCTTCGAGCACCTTGGGCTGCGCCAATTCCGGCAGAATCTCGGAAGCCTGCTGATCGGGATGCAGCCTGCCGTGCTCGACCAGCTGCATGCAGGCGGTCGCCGTCAGGGCCTTGGTCATCGACGCGATCCAGAACACGGTGTCGGACAGCATCGGCGAGCCGGCATGGGCATCGGCCTTGCCGAAGGTGCCTTCATAGACGACGCCCTCCGCCGTGGCGCCGACCGCGACCACCCCGGCGACATCGCCGGCCTCGACCGCCTTGCGCAGGACCGCGTCGATCGGCTCGAATCGACGCTGGTGCCGAACCGGATGCTCGGTCGCGGCCGAAGCCTTCTCGAACCCGGCAGGAAGTGCAGCCGCGGCGGCAAGCAGGCCGCTGTTGCGCAGAACGGCTCTCCGACTCATCTCCATGATGGCTGGCACCTTTGACGGGGTTAGGGAAAAGTCCGCCCTGCTATCCGGCGGGCACGATGAAATATCTGGCGAATTCTCTAACCGACTGGCATCGCTGCGGTAAGTGCCAATATGTCACATCGTCGATGGCCCGGGGACAGTGCCGGGCGCCAGCCATGCGCCCGAACCGGCCGTTCGTCGCGGGTGAGTCAGCCATCACCCTATCCCGGCGCGCAGAGGCGGGCGGTACGCATGCCAGTGCGGAGCGGTGTCTCCGAAGGATGCTCTGACATCGATTCCCGCCTGTCAACGAGACCGGAACGGGCTTTCGACCTTACGCGTCGGAGGTCTGGAGCTTCGCCAGCTCGACCTGGGCCCTGAGCTCGATCTCCTGCAGCACTTCGCGGAGCTGCGGGTCGGTGACATTCTCGGAGGAGTCCCGCGCGAGACGGGCGAGCTCGGCCAGCTTGTCGCGACTGATGTGCCCGAGCAGCAGGCCGGTGCGCAGATCGTCGAGCCGGTCGAGCAGCTTGTCTGCCTTGGCGGCGGCGCGCTTGCGGTCGTCGGTGGCGTCCGGAACTTCCTGCAGCGCGAACAGCGCCTCGACGCCGCTCAGCGCCGGCGCCGCCGAAACGCCGGACGGCGCCGTGTCGCCGTCGACCGGTGCCAGACTGTCCGCAAAGCTGCTCGAGCCCTTGCCCTTGCCATCCTTGCGGACGCCCTGGGTGCCGACTGCCCGGTTGGCTTCAACTTTCATTGCGCACTATCGCTCCAAGAGCTTCAGCCCATAACATCCCCAGACGTGCTTAAGACTTGATTAAGCACGCTCGGCGGGCGGGCGGCAAATTCTGCCGCCCGGATACTGCCACAAGGCATTGTATGCCGGTTCGCCCCCGCGCGCACTTCAAACAAGCCCTTGATTCTCCAAGCCCGCCCCAAGATCCGGAGTTGGCACGCCGCTCGCTAGAGGATGGGCCATGAGCAAATTTCTTCGACCCCTGGCATTGATGATCGCCGCCGCCCTTTCGGTCGGCACCGCGCATGCGACGGTGCGCCTCAAGGACATCGCCGATTTCGAGGGTGCCCGCGAGAACATGCTGGTGGGATACGGCCTGGTCGTCGGACTCAACGGCACCGGCGACGATCTGACCCGCGACATCTTCACCCGCGAGAGCCTGATCGGCATGCTGGAGCGCCTGGGCGTCAATGCCCGCGATCCGCAGCTTCGCACCAAGAACGTCGCCGCCGTCATGGTCACCGGCACGCTGCGCGCCGATGCCCGCCAGGGCAGCCGGATCGACATCACGGTGTCGGCCGTCGGCGACGCGGCGAACCTGCAGGGCGGCACCCTGGTGGTGACGCCGCTGCTCGGCGCCGATGGCGAGGTCTATGCTGTGGCGCAGGGCGGCGTCTCGGTCGCGGGATATTCCGCTCGCGGCCAGGGCACGACCGTGACCAAGGGCGTGCCGACCGCCGGCCGCATACCGAACGGTGCCATCGTCGAGCGGGAGCTCGCCTTCGATCCGCGTTCGCTGCAGACCATGAACATCGCGCTGCGCAATCCCGACTTCACCACGGCCCAGCGGATCGCCCAGGCCATCAACGCCGCCCTCCGCCAGCCGGTCGCCAGGGCGGTCGATGGCGGCACGGTCAGGGTGGCGCTGTCGGATACGGCCCGGACCGACCTCGTCGCCTTCGTCACCTCGATCGAGCAACTCCGCATCGAGCCCGACCAGGTCGCCCGCGTCATCGTCGACGAAGCCAACGGCATCATCGTCATGGGTGAGAATGTCCGGATCAGCACGGTCGCGGTCGCCCAAGGCAATCTCACCGTCCGCATCACCGAGACGCCGCAGGTGTCGCAGCCCAACGCCTTCGCCCCCGGCGGCACGCCCGGTGCGCCGGGTGCCCAGACCGTGGTGGTGCCGCGCACCGACATCAAGGTCGACGAGCAGAACAATCGCCGCCTCGCCGTGGTGCCCCCCGGCGTCACGATCCAGGAGCTGGTCAACAGCCTGAACGCGCTCGGCATCGGGCCGCGCGACATGATCTCGATCCTTCAGGCGATCAAGGCCGCCGGCGCGATGCAAGCCGATCTGGAGGTTCGCTGACATGGACGCCTCGACCAGCTTCCAGACCGCTACCATGGCCTATCGCAACTCGACGGCACGTCCGTTCGTGCCGGCCGACCAGGGCGGGATCTCGATGGGCATGACCCAGGCCAAGCGCGCCGCGATCAAGCATGCCGCAACCGATTTCGAGGCGATGTTCATGAGCTCGATGCTGGAAAGCATGAGCGCCGGCATGAAGCCCGACAAGATGTTCGGCGGCGGCCAGGCAGAGCAGATGTACCGCTCGCTGATGAACCAGGAATACGGCAAGGCGATCGCCTCGAAAGACACACTCGGCATCGCCAAGGAAGTCGAGAGCGAAATGATCCAGATCCAGGAGCGGTCGCAGAAATGACGCGTACACCCCCCGCCCCGCCGCCGGCCCGCACCGAGCCCCCGCCGCCGCATCTCGTCGCCGAACTGCTGGCGGTGAGCGACCGGCTGGCCGGCCTCCTGGTGCGCGAGACCGAGATCCTGCGCGCGCCCGGCATCCCCGACGTCACAGCGATCGCGCCCGACAAGCTCAAGCTGACCGCGCGCTACGACATCTTGATGCGGGCCGTCCATCAGGGCAGCACCATCGATCTGAGGCAGGACCCCGACGCCGCCAAGCTGGCAGCATCGCTCGAGCGTCTGAACGGTCTGGCGCGCGATAACGCCAAGGCGATCGATCTGCATCTGAAAGCGACCAAGCGCGTGCTGGAGCTGATCGCGCGCGCCGCTCGCAAGGCGACCCAGCCCAATTTCACCTATGGCAAGCAACGTCTTGGCTATGGCGCGCGGAGCGAGCGGCACGCCGCGCTCTCCGTGAACCGGGTGCTGTAATGATTTGTCCGACCTGGAGAGGCGCCCCATGTCCCCGCCGGTAATCGATTTCAACACCGCGCCGCCGCCCCGGCCGAGCGCGCCCGGTTCGGGCAGCCAGAACGGCAGCGCCGATCAGCAAGGCTTCGCCGAGCTGCTGAAGCCCCTGCATCACGAGACCAGGACCAGCACGGCGCAGCAGCCCGCGGCCAAGCACCCGGCGCCCAAACGGGCGGAGACCAGGCAGACGGCGGCCAAGCAGACGACCAAGGATCCGAGCCCGCCCGAGCATGACGGCGCCAAGGCCGCACCGGCGAAAGGCCCCGCGCGCCCGGCGCAGAGCGCGCAGGACAAGCAGAGCCGTCCGGCTCCGGCAGCGGACGCTTCGGGCAAGGCATCGAAGGATCAGGCGCCCGCCCCCTCGGTCGCGGATCAGGCCGACCAGCCTTCGCAAGCGGCAAAGACGAAAGTGGCCGACGCAGAGGCACAAACCGACGCCAAGGTCGCCGACGGCAGCGATGATGCGGACGGCGACGATGCGTCCGACCAGAGCAGCGCGGCCACCGCCGACGCCTCGGCGACGGCCGCGACCCCTGTGGTCGTGGCGCCGCCCGCTCAGCCGGCGCCACCCGCCCCCGTCGCCACGGGGACCGCCGCTACGGGAACCGACAACGGCACGGTCGACGGCCTCGCCGCCGCGGCGACGCCCGGCGCGGCCTCCGCCCCCCTCCCGACCGCGGCCGGCACGACGGCCGCTGCGACCGGCGATGCCAAGACGAACCCCACAACCGCGACGGCATCCGCGCAAGCGACGCTGACGGCACAAGCCGACGCCACACCGCCCGCGCCGGCCACGGCGGCCTCGCCGCAGGCCGGGACGGCGAAACCGGGCAAGGCTGGTTCCTCGAACGGCGCATCCAACACGCCCAACGTCACGGTCACGGTCGGCAAGCCAGGCCCCGGCGGCATTCAATTCTCGTCCGCGACGATCCTGCAGGCGCAAGAGCAAGCACAGGCGCAGGCCAACGGCGCCGCCGCTTCCCAGGCACAGGCTCCGGCCGATAACGGCAACGACGAAGACCAGGACGATCAGTTCGAGCCGATCCCGGCGCCGGACGACAGCGCCGCGTCGTCCCAGCCGGTCACGACGCAGGCGGCTTCGCTTATCGCCGCCGCGACCGAAGACCTGGATCAGGCCTCGACGCCGAGCCACAAGACGGGCAGCACAGCGCTCACCGCCGACGGCACCTCGACCGGCGCCGCCGCACCGACCGGTGCCGCCACCCCGTTCGCCCCGGCTCTGGCGACGACGGCGAGCGCCGCACCGACCGCCGCCGGCTCCGCGACCAGCGCCTCGGCGTCACCGCCGAGCACACCGAGCCAGCCGCTGATGTTTCCAGCCGCCCAGGTCGCGATCGGCATCGCCCGCAATGCCGGCGACGGCGTGCAGAGTTTCACCATGCAGCTCAAGCCCGAGCGGCTGGGTTCGGTCGATGTGAAACTGGAGGTGGACGCCAAGGGCCGCGCCACCGCGACCTTCGTGGCCGAACGGCCCGAGACGCTGGCGCTTCTAAAGCAGGACGCCGACCATCTGCTCAAGTCGCTGAACGAGGCCGGCGTCAACGCCGATGCCGGCTCGCTGAATTTCAGCCTGGGCAATTCGGCCAACACCTTCGCCGAGACGGCGGAAGAGCGGCGCGGTGGCTATGCCCAGGCCGGCGGCAATGCCGGCGGCGGTGGCTCGGTCGCCGACCAGGACAACGCCGCTCCCGTCTATCGCAATACCGGCACCAACCGGCTCTACGACCTTCACGCTTGAGGAACACGCCATGTCGATCCCGTCCAGCCCCTCGGTAGGCTCGAATTCCTCGGGCTCCAGCGCCAATTCGCAGCAGGCGGCGGTCTCGTCGCAATTCTCGACCTTCCTGACGCTGCTGACGACAGAGTTGCAGAACCAGGACCCGACCTCGCCGCTCGACACCAATCAGTTCACCAGCCAGCTGGTGCAATTCTCGCAGCTCGAGCAGACGCTCAACACCAATACGAATCTGCAGACCCTGATCGCCTTCCAGCAGAACACTGCGGTCGGCAATACCTTGGGGTATCTCGGCCATACGGTCGAAGCCAATACCAGCAACTTCACGCTCGACGGCACCGCCTCGGCGACCCTCAATTACGATCTGCCGTCGAACGCGACCTCAGCGACCATCACCGTGCTCGACTCTCAGGGAAACAAGGTCGGCACCTTCAATGCCCCCGACCTTACCGCCGGCAACCACAGCTTCAGCTTCGACGGCTCGCAGCTGGGGAACCCCCTACCGGCCGGCAGTTATTCCTACTCAATCGTGGCCGACGACGCGAGCGGCACGGCGTTGGATGCGACCACGACCATCTCCGGCACCGTCACCGGCGTCGACACCACCGATGGGAACATCAATCTGCATATCGGCAGCCAGGTCATTCCCGTCAGCGAGGTTTTGAACGTGACAAGCTAAGGCCCGCTGGTGACCAAGGCTCTGATCAACAGGGCCCGAGCGGTTTTAGCGGTTTATTAAGCGGGCATCCCCATAACTGGGAGTTATGACGGATGTGTCCGAAAAGACCTCGCCAGACGGCCATACGGGCGTTCCCATGCTCGATCGCAGGATCGTGCATGGGTTCGTCCATCACGGGCCCTCGCTCGCCGACCTGCCTTCGCCCAATACGAAGCGCTGGGTGATCCGACGCAAGGCGGAGGTCGTGGCCGGGGTGCGTAACGGCGTGATCAGCCTCGAAGAGGCATGCCGCCGCTACAAGCTTTCGATCGAAGAATTCCTGTCCTGGCAGCGGCTGATCGAAAGCCATGGCCTCGCTGGTTTGCGCGCGACCCGGCTGCAAGATTATCGTCCGACCGCAAAATCGGAATAGTTTCCCGGCACGCGAACGGATCCCCCGCCATGGCCGACCGGGATCACTGACGAGATCAGGCAAATTTGCGATACTCGGCGAACGGCGAATGTCGCCTTGGCCGCGTTCGAGACCGGCGATCCATCCACGACGGGGAATCACATGGCCTTCAGGCTGACCGGTGCTTCATTGTCGATGGGCATCCTGGCCGGTGCCGTCGCCATCATCCCCGATGTCGCGGCGCAGGACATGATGCGTCATCTCGACTTGAGCACGCCGCAATATACGACGGCGGAAACGACCCGTCCCGAGATCGAGAGACTGCTGGCCGCCGGCACCAAGCTCGATCTCTCATCGAAGAGTCTGAACGGCCTCGATCTCTCGAACCTCGATCTCTCCGGGGTCAATTTCCGCGCCTCGCGGCTCAATAAAACTAAATTCAACGGCGCGAAGCTCCAGGGAGCCGTGTTCGATCAGGCCTGGGCGATCGAAGCCGACTATTCGGGCGCCGACCTCCGTCACGCCTCGCTCTTCGCATCGCAGATGCAGAAATCGAATTTCGAGCATGCGGATCTTTCCCAGGCACGGATCGCCGGCGACTTTTCCGGGGCGCACATGCGGTATGCGAACTTCGCCGGCGCCAATCTCGCCGCCGACATGACGAACCAGTCGATGGGCCTCATGCGGGCGGTGCTGCGCTCCACCGATCTCCACGGCGCGAATTTCAGCGGCGCCCATATGGCGAGGACGGACCTCGAATTCGCCGACTTGTCGGATGCCAATCTGACCGATGCGGACCTGACGGGAGGCGATGCGAGCGGCGTCGATTTCAGAGGATCTGTGCTGACGGACACGAAATTAAAGGATTGTGACGTGTCCGGCGCCACGATCGATGCCGCGCAGGCACGCCTCTTCGCAGGCGCCGCCAATCTCGACCGAGCAACAATCAAGTGAATACAGGAGCAATCGACAGTTCGACCGACGTTTCTACATTTTTACTAAAATACGACAGGCTTTTTGACAAAGATCAGATACCGATCTGCTCGGAATAACTAAAGATGATGACTACGGGTAGCTGAATCCCATTACTATGTTTTATAGCGAGATCGAATCACCGGACGTCCGCGACCTCGATCGCCGATTCCAATCACGGGGACCGGCACAGCACCCGGCAATCTTTGCCGTAGCGCTAGGCAAGTTTTGCCGGGATTAACCCCTCGTTTACGGAACCACGTTAACTTCTGCTCGTCCGATGATTTTCGGATCGCGTGTGCCGGCCATTCAGCCGGCGCAGACACGGAGAGTTTTGAACGTGGGTGGATTTTTCCAGACTCTGCTCAAGCTTGGGACCGCTAGGCTAGCCGCCATCGGCTTCGTCTTGGTCGCTCTTATCGCCTTCTTCATCTTCATCGCCACCCGCCTCACCAGCCCGACATTCGGCCTGCTCTACACGGACCTCGATCTGAAGGACAGCGCGCAGGTCGTCTCGAAGCTCGACGCGCTTAATATCCCCTACGAGGTCAAGGGCGACGGCAGCACGATCATGGTACCGGCCGATCAGGTCGCCCGCCTGCGCCTGACGATGGCCGAGACCGGCATCCCTCACGGCGGCTCGATCGGCTACGAGCTGTTCGACAAGGGCGACACGCTCGGCACCACGACCTTCCAGCAAGGCGTCAACGAGATGCGCGCGCTTGAAGGCGAGCTGTCTCGCACCATCAATTCCATAAACGTGGTCGAAAGCTCGCGTGTCCATCTGGTGCTGCCGAAGCGCGAGCTGTTCTCGCGCGATCGCCAGGATCCCTCGGCCTCGATCGTGCTCAAGATCCGTGGCAGCGGGCTCAGCAAGCAGCAGATCGCGGCGATCCAGAACCTGGTCGCCTCGGCCGTGCCGGGCCTGAAGACGAACCGGATCTCCATCATCGATCAGAGCGGCAATCTTCTCGCCCGCGGCAATGGCGACCCGAACGACACCTTCGGCAACGGCACCACCGCCGAGGAGCAGCGTGCCGCCTACGAGCAGCGGACGACCCGCTCTGTCGAGGAACTGCTGGAGCGGTCGCTGGGTCTCGGCCACGCCCGCGTCGACATCAATGCCGACATGGATTTCGATAAGGTCACGGTCAGCTCCGAGACCTACGATCCCGACGGCCAGGTCGTGCGCTCGACCCAGACCCAGAGCTCGGAGAGCGAGAACGCCGAGAATGGCGACACGCCGGTCACCGTGCAGACCAACCTGCCCGAAGGCCAGCAGACCCAGGGCGGCAGCAGCGGTGCCGCCAAGAACAAAGAGAAGCATAATCAGGAGACGACCAATTACGAGATCAGCCACAAGGTGACCAACCAGACCCGCGAAACGGGCGTGGTGAAGCACCTGTCGGTGGCGGTCCTGGTCGACGGCACTTACGAGACCAATGACAAGGGCGAGCGCAGCTACCAGCCGCGCAGCGCCGAGGAATTGGCTTCGCTGACCAAGCTGGTCCAGTCGGCGATCGGCTATGACGAGAAACGCGGCGATCGGGTCGAGGTCGTCAATATGCGCTTCGCCCAGCCGGACGAGACGTTCAACGAGCCGCCGGCGATCCTGTTCGGCCTCAACAAGCAGGATCTGTTCCGGGCGATCGAGACGCTGGTGCTGGCCGTGGTGGCGATCCTCGTCATCCTCCTGGTCATCCGCCCGCTGGTGACTCGCGCGCTGGAAACTGCCCGCGAGACGGCGCTCGCCAGCCAACGCATGCTGGCCGAGCAGGCCGCCCTCGGCGCCGGCGTGCTGCCCGGCCCGATGGGCATGGGCGCCCTGCCGGCTCCCTCGGGCGGGATGGGCGGCATGCCCGGTACCGGCCTGGTGGCGCAAGATGACGAGCTCGAAAGCATGATCGATATCAGCCAGGTCGAGGGCCGTGTCCGCGCCTCCTCGATGAAGAAGATCGGCGAGATCGTCGACAAGCATCCCGAGGAAGCAGTCGCGATCCTTCGCAGCTGGATGTACCAGACAACATGATGGGGCAGGGCTAGACGATGCGCGTCCGAGAGGATTTCCGAACCTTATCCGGCCCCGAAAAGGCGGCCATGCTGATGCTCGCGATCGGCGAGGAGCACGCCGCCCGCCTCTTCGCATTGATGGACGACGAGGAGATCAAGGAGATCTCCCAGAGCATGTCGAGCCTGGGCACGATCAGCTCGACCATGGTCGAGCGGCTGTTCGTCGATTTCTCGGAGCAGATCTCCTCGACCGGCTCGCTGGTGGGTTCCTACGAGAGCACCGAGCGGCTCTTGGCCAAGGTGCTGACGCGCGACAAGGTCTCGTCGATCATGGAGGAGATCCGCGGCCCCGCGGGTCGGACCATGTGGGACAAGCTCGCCAACGTGAACGAGACGGTGCTGGCGAACTACCTCAAGAACGAATATCCGCAGACCGTCGCGGTCGTGCTGTCCAAGATCAAGGCCGAGCATGCGGCCCGCGTGCTGTCGCAGCTGCCCGAAGGCTTCGCCATGGAAGTCGTCATGCGCATGCTGCGCATGGAGGCCGTCAACAAGGACGTGCTGGACGATGTCGAGCGCACGCTCCGCACCGAGTTCATGTCGAACCTCGCGCGCACCAACCGGCGCGATGCGCATGAGATGATCGCCGAGATCTTCAACAGCCTCGACCGCAACACCGAGACGCGCTTCATCAGCGCGCTTGAGGAACGCAACCGCAATTCGGCCGAGCGCATCAAGAGCCTGATGTTCACCTTCGAGGATCTGTCGAAGCTCGATCCGATGGCGGTGCAGACCGTGCTGCGGAATGCCGACAAGGCCAAGGTGCCGATCGCGCTCAAGGGTGCCTCCGAAGGTCTGCGCGACCTCTTCTTCAGCAACATGTCCGAGCGCGCCGGCAAGATCCTGCGCGAGGAGATGCAGGCGATGGGACCGGTGCGGCTGCGCGAGGTCGACGAGGCGCAGACTTATATGGTCCAGCTCGCCAAGGATCTGGCCACGCGCGGCGAGATCGTCATGGCCGACAGCAAGGAAGACGACGAGCTCGTCTATTAAGGGAATTGGGGTTCATGCCTGTCGTACGGAGATTCGAATTCGACCAGTGCTTCGACACGCCGCGCGTGGCGGCGCCGACGCGCAAGGTCGAGCCCGAACCGGAGCCGGAGCCGTCCATGCCCGAGCCGGAGCCCGAGCTCCCGCCGGAGCCGACCTTCTCGCAGTCGGAGCTCGACGCCGCGTTCGAGCGCGGCCTGAGCAACGGCCGCCAGGCGGGCGAACTCGACGCGATGGAGCGGATCGAGCGGCGTCTGGCCGATACGACCGAGCGCTTGGCATATCAGTTCAAGGATCTGGCCGAGCATCAGAACCACGCCATCGCCATGGTCGAGCGCCAGGCGACCGAGGTCACGCTCGCCGCGTTGCGCAAGCTCTTCCCCGCCTTCCTGGCGCGCGGCGGGGCGACCGAGATCGAAGCCATGCTGACCGCGGCGCTCGAGGACGCGATCGAGGAGCCGCGCATCCTGGTGCGCACGGCGCCCGACATGCGCGGCTCGATCGAGCCGATGGTGCGCAGCATGGCGGGCCAAGCGGGATTCGATGGCAAGCTCATCGTCATCGAGGATAACCGCCTTGGCGACATGGATTGCCGGATCGAATGGGCCGAAGGCGGGGTCGAACGCAATCCGCGCCGGCTTCTGGATGCCATCGAGGCCGCGGTTACGCGCGGTCTCGCCGATTTCGACCGTCGCTACATGTCGGACGACACAGCGACGCAAGCACAGATGCAGGAGGCCGCACAATGAGTGACGACGATATGCTTCAGCTCGCGGAGCTCGAAGCCGACAATAAGGGCCTCAGCGATGTAAAGGCCCCGCAGAACGCCAAGGAGCTGGAGGCGGTCTACGAGATCCCGGTGCAGGTTTCGGCCGTACTGGGCAAGGCGACGATGCAGGTGAGCCAGCTCCTGAAGCTCGGCCGCGGCGCCGTGGTCGAGCTCGACCGCAAGGTCGGCGAGGCCATCGACATCTATGTCAACAACCGGCTGGTCGCGCGCGGCGAGGTCGTCGTCGTGGACGATCGGTTGGGCGTCACCATGACGGAAATCGTCAAGGCCGAGCGGTCGTGACTTCATGCCGGATCAGGACGGAAACATGGCGGTGAGCGAAGCGCCGGGCGAGTTCAAGGTCATGCCGGAGGACATGGTCCGCCCCGGCGTGACCGTGCCCGCCCTGCGCGAACGCGACAGCGCCACCTGGCTCGGTCTCGGCGCCGCGTTTCTGCTGCTGCTCTCGGCCATGGCGATCGGCGGGTCGGTGCCGGCCTATGTCGACCTCCCCGCCTTCCTCATGGTGTTCGGCGGCACGGCCGCGGTGACGACGGTCAGCTTTTCCATCGACGCTATCTTGCATTTGCCGCGAATCCTGGCCACTACCCTGGTCCAGGGCGTGCCGCGGCCGGACGCGGTCGCGATGCGGCTCCTGGCACTCGCCGAGCAAGCGCGCAAGACCGGTCTGTTCGCGCTGGAAAATCTGCTGCCGAGCCTCCGAGACGACCGGTTTCTGGTCAAGGCGGCCGCCCTCGTCGTCGACAATACGACGCCGGAAAATGTCGAGCGGCTGCTTCGCATCGAGCTGCAGGCGACCATGGCGCGGCACAAGGCGGCTGCCGATATTTTGCGCCGCGGCGGCGAGGTGGCGCCGGCCATGGGCCTCATCGGCACGCTGGTCGGCCTCGTCCAGATGCTGTCGAACCTGAACAATCCGGCGACCATCGGCCCGGCCATGGCGGTCGCCATCCTGGCGACGCTCTATGGCGCGGTCCTTGCTAACATCGTGCTGCTGCCGCTCGCGGCCAAGCTCGACCGCAACAATCACGCCGAGGCGCTCGTCGCCAACCTGACCATCATGGCCGCGGTCTCGATCGCCGGCCATGACAGCCCAAGACGGCTCGAGGTGATGCTCAACAGCATCCTGCCCCCGGCCGACCGCATCACGTTCTTTGATTAACGCAAGGGTTTGAAACATGCGTTTGCTCATTGTCGGTCCTCTGTCGGGCTATATCAGCGCTGCCGGCAAGATCGCCCTCTCCCGCGGCGCCAAAGTCGCGCAAGCGGACGACATAGAGAAGGGAATGGCGGCGCTCCGCGCCGGCCAGGGCGCGGATCTGGTGATGATCGACGTGAAGCTCGATGTCGGCCGGATGATCCAGTGCCTGAAGACCGAGCGTATCCACGTCACCGTCGTCGCCTGCGGCATCGGTAGCGATGCCGGGGCCGCGGTCAGGGCGATCAAGGCCGGCGCCAAGGAATATATCCCGCTGCCGCCCGACGCGCTGCTGATCGCCGCCGTGCTCGAAGCGGTCGCGAACGAAAGCCACGCGCTCGTCTTCCGCGACCCGAGCATGGCCCAGATGCTGCGGCTCGCCGATCAGATCGCGCCGTCCGAGGCGAGCGTGCTCATCACCGGCGAGAGCGGCACCGGCAAGGAGATCGTCGCCCGCTACATCCATCGCAAGAGCCGGCGCTCCAACGCCGCCTTCATCTCGGTCAACTGCGCGGCCATCCCCGAGCAGCTCCTGGAAAGCGAGCTCTTCGGCCATGAAAAGGGCGCCTTCACCGGCGCCGTCGCCCGCCGCCTCGGCAAGTTCGAGGAAGCGAACGGCGGCACGCTGCTGCTCGACGAGATCACCGAGATGCATCCGCGCCTCCAGGCGAAGCTGCTGCGCGCGATCCAGGAGCGCGAGATCGATCGGGTCGGCGGCAGCCAGCCGGTCAAGGTCGATATCCGCGTCATCGCCACCTCGAACCGCGACATGGACGAGGCGGTGCGCAAGGGCGATTTCCGCGACGACCTCTATTTCCGCCTGAACGTGGTCAATCTTCGCCTGCCCTCGCTGCGCGAGCGGCCGCAGGACATCGAGGCGCTGGCCGAGCATTTCGCCAAGAAATATGCCGAGCACAATGGCTACGACTATAACGGCATCTCCGATACCGCTCGCCGCCAGCTCCTCGCCCATCATTGGCGCGGCAATGTCCGCGAGCTGGAGAACACCATCCATCGCGCGGTCCTGCTCTCGAGCGGCGGCATCATCGAGCCGCAGGCGATCATGCTGACCGGCGGGCGGCTCAGCGACGGTGGGGCAAACGAAACGGCACGGCCGGCGACCGCCAGCGCGGCGATGCCCGGCGGCAATGGGGCCCCGGTCGGCACGCTGGTCGGCCGCACGGTCGCCGATGTCGAGCGCGACCTCATCCTCGAGACGCTCAATCATTGCCTCGGCAACCGTACCCATGCCGCCGGCATCCTCGGCATCTCGATCCGCACGCTTCGGAACAAGCTGCAGCAATACAAGCAAGAAGGCTTGCCGGTCCCGCTGCCGCGCGAACCTGAATTCGCACGCGCCTAACGGAGCCCTAAATCGAGATGACGGATCTTTCGGGCAGCCAGTCACTGACCCTTCCCGGCCGGCCGGCAATGCCCGGCTGGGTGACAACGGCCAGGCACGCCGTCTTCAGGGGCGAGATTCTGCTCGCCCTGGGCGTGGTGGCGCTGCTCGTCGTCCTGATCCTTCCGATCCCGTCTTGGGCATTGGACATCGGCCTCGCGCTCTCGATCACCTTCTCGGTGCTCGTGCTGATGATCGTGCTGTTCATCGAACGGCCGCTCGATTTCTCGGGCTTTCCGATCGTCCTCTTGATCTCGACCATGTTGCGCCTGTCGCTCAACATGGCCACGACCCGCCTCATCCTCGGCCATGGGCACGAGGGCACGCGGTCCGCCGGCGCCGTGATCGAGGCGTTCGGCAATTTCGTGATGAGCGGAAATTTCGTCATCGGCGTGATCATCTTCGCGATCCTGGTGACGGTGAACTTCACGGTCATCACCAAGGGTTCGGGCCGTATCGCCGAGGTCGCGGCGCGCTTCACCCTCGACGCCATGCCGGGCAAGCAGCTCGCCATCGACGCCGATCTTGGCTCGGGCCTGATCGACGAGACGACCGCGAAGAAGCGCCGCGCCGATCTCGAAGGCGAGAGCAATTTCTTCGGCGCCATGGACGGTGCCGCCAAGTTCGTGCGCGGCGACGCCGTCGCCGGCCTCATCATCACCGCGATCAACATCATCGCCGGCCTGGTCATCGGCATCGTCCAGCGCAACATGCCGGTGATGCAGGCGCTCAACACCTACACGGTGCTGACCGTCGGCGACGGCGTCGTGACTCAGATCCCGGCGCTTATCGTCTCGACCGCCGCCGGCATCATGGTGTCGAAGGGCAATATCCAGAAATCCCTCGACCGGACCCTCTTCGGCCAATTCTCTGCCTATCCGGCAGCCTTGGGCGTGGTCTCATTCCTGGCCGCGGCGCTGGCGCTGCTGCCGGGCGTGCCGATGTTGCCTTTCCTGATCTTCTCCGGCATGGCCGGCTGGGCCGCCTGGAAGCTGCCGCGGGTCAAACTGAAGAAGGCGGCGGATGAAAAGGCCGCGGCCGACGCCGCTGCCCCCGCCGCCCCGGTCAAGGAAGAGCCGATCGGGACCGCGCTGCAGATCGATCTGTGCCGGCTGGAGCTGGGCTACGGCCTGCTGCCGCTCATCAATGACGAGCGCGGCAGCCGGCTTACCGACCAGATCCGCGCGCTGCGCCGCCAGCTCGCCTCGGACATGGGCTTCGTCATGCCCTCCGTCCGCATCCAGGACAATCTGCAGCTCGCCTCCAATACCTACGTCATCCGGATCAAGGAGATCGAGGCCGGGCGCGGCGAGCTTCGGCCGAACATGCTGCTGGTGATGGATCCGCGCGGCGAGCCGATCTCGCTGCCGGGCGAGGCCACGGTCGAGCCGACCTTCGGGCTGCCCGCCATGTGGGTGGCCGAGCATCTGCGCGAGGAGGCGACCTTCCTCGGCCTCACCGTCGTCGATCCGCAGACCGTCATCACCACGCATCTGACCGAGCTCATGAAGGACAACATGTCCGAGCTCCTGTCCTATACCGAGACCCAGAAGCTGCTGGCCGAGCTCGACAAGGATCATCAGAAGCTCGTGGGCGAGCTGATCCCGGCGCTGATCTCGACCGGCGGGCTCCAGCGCGTGCTGCAGAATCTGCTGCATGAGCGCATCTCGATTCGCGACCTGCCGACGATTCTCGAGGGCACGGCCGAGGCCTGCGGCTATACCCGCAACATCACCTCGATCACCGAGCATGTGCGCTCGCGCCTCGCGCGGCAGATCAGCGACTCCAATCTCAGCGACGCCGGCTACATTCCGCTCGTTACCATGTCGCCACAGTGGGAGCAGGCTTTCGCTGAATCGATCGTGACGCACGGTGAAGACAAGCAATTGTCGATGGCACCGAGTAAGCTGCAGGAATTCATTCTTGCCGTGCGCCAGGCGTTCGAACGCTTCGCCATGGTTGGTGAGACGCCGGTGCTGCTGACCAGCCCGACGGTGCGTCCGTATGTACGGTCCATCATCGAGCGGTTCCGGCCATCGACGATCATCATGTCGCAGAACGAGATCCATCCGAAGGCACGCATCAAGACCCTGGGCCAGATCTGATCATGACAAGCACCTTCGCCTCCGCCGCCGGGACGAGCCCACATGCGGCTTAAGACCTTGATCGCGCCCACCATGGGCCAGGCCATGGATCTGCTCCGCCGCGAGCTCGGCGAGGACGCCATCATCGTCTCGACCGAGACGGGCGAGAACGGCACCAAGATCGTCGCCGCGATCGAGGAGGACGAACCGGAGGTGCCGAGCGTCGGCGTCGTCAACGGCGATCCGCTGGCCTCGGCCGCGATGCATGACGACCCGATCGACGTGATCCACGAGGCGCTCCTGCTGCACGGCCTGCCGAATCGGCTGCTGGAGCGGCTGATCGATACCAGCTTCGTGATCGGCGCCGACGAACCGCTGGAGGCGCTCGCCGGTGCGCTCAGTCAACTTTTCACCTTCGAACCGCTCGTCGCGCGCGGTCCCAATCAACCGCTGATGCTGATCGGTGCGCCGGGCGCCGGCAAGACCGTCAGCACCGCCAAGCTCGCCGCCCGCGCGGTCTTCGCCAAGCACAAGGTCCGCCTGATCACGACCGACACGGTCCGGGCCGGCGGCATCGAGCAGCTCGAGGTTTTCGCCAAGATAATGAAGCTTCCGATCCATATCGCCGAAACCGATCGACAGCTCGCCCGGGTCGTCGATACGGCGCCGGCCGACGAATATGTGCTGATCGACACGCCCGGCGTGAACCCCTACTCGCCCCGGGACATGGCCGAGATCGCGAGCCTCGCCAAGGCCGTGCCGGCCGAACCCATCCTGGTCATGGCCGCCGGCGGCGACGTCGTCGACGCCATGGAGCAGGCGCAGGAATTCGCGAGCCTCGGCATCACCCGAATGATGGTGACGCGGCTCGACATGGTGAAACGGCTCGGCAGCGTGCTCGCCGCCGCCGACGCCGCCAAGCTCTCATTCAGCGATTGCAGCATCACCCCTGCGGTCGCCGACGGATTAAATCCGCTCGATGCCATCGGATTGGCTAAAATGCTCATGCCTGAACCCGCCCATCTTTCCACCTCGCAACAGGTTTCACGAGGCGTCCGCTCATGATCGTTCCACTCGACCTTCGACAGGCGTCCCCCGCCGTCAATACTGCCCGGTCGAACCTGATCGCGGTCGCGTCCGGCAAGGGCGGCGTCGGCAAGACCTGGTTTTCGATCACGCTGTCCCATGCGCTCGCCCGGGCAGGCAAGCGCACGCTGCTGTTCGACGGCGATCTCGGCCTCGCCAACGTCGATGTCCAGCTCGGCATGGCGCCGCGTCGCGATCTCGGCACCTTCCTCGCCGGCCAGACCACGCTGGGCGAGGCGGCGATGCAATATCCGGCCGGCGGCTTCGATATCATCGCCGGGCGCTCCGGCACCGGTTCGCTGGCGCAGGTGGCGCCCTCGCGCCTTGCCGCCCTTAGAAGCGACCTGCAGATCCTTGCCACCCAGTATGACTACGTCATCATGGATATGGGCGCCGGCATCGAGCGCACGGTGCGATCCTTCACGGCCCAAGCCAAGACCTGCTTCGTCGTCACCACCGACGAGCCGACCGCCATCACCGACGCTTACGCCTTCATCAAAGTGACGACGATGGAGCGGCCGCAAGCCGATCTGCGCATCGTCGTCAACATGGCTTCCTCGGTACGCGAGGGCGAGCGCACCTATGCGATCCTGCTCAAGGCCTGCCGCGAGTTCCTCAAGATCGAGCCGGAGCTGGGCGGCATCATCCGGCGCGATCCGCATGTCCGCGAAAGCATCCGCAAGCAATCCTCGCTGCTCACCCGCTATCCGAACAGCGAAGCCGCTGTGGATATGCAGGCTGTGGTCGCGCGGCTGCAAAGCTCTAACTGACTGACGGGAGGGGCCGGTGTCGAGCCTGACCAGCGCCGGCCCGCTTCCGCCGATCCTCGGCAACCTCGCGCAGAGTCCGGAATCGAACTCGGTCGTGCTGCAGGTTCTGTCGGCGCGTGCGGTCGGCGACGCTACCAGTCCGCTGGTGCCGACCCTCCTCGCCGCCTCCGGCCCCGGCAATATCGTCTCCGGTACGGTCGACAGCGCCCAACCGGACGGCACCGTCACGGTGCTCACCCGCAACGGCACCTTCGTCACGCTTCACCACCCGCCGGAGCTGACGCTCGAGCCCGGCAACGCTGTCGTCCTGCGCGTGCTCACGACGGCCCCCGTGCCTCAAGCGGCCGTGCTTGCAGTCAATGGCCGACCGGTCGTCGCCCGCCCCGGCAGCGCCGCGCCCGGCCCGGCCAACCCGCAGCCCGGCTCTACAGGCAACGCGATCCTGTCGGGCCGCCCTGCCGTCGGCCCGGCCTTGACGCCGCCCAACGCCGCCTCGATCGCGGCATCGCTCATGGCGACGATCAGCTTCGAGGACGAGACCGCGATCGAGGCGGCGATCAGCGGCGACGGACTGGCCCTCGGCACCGGCGCCGCTCAGGACGCCGATAGCGCGGCCACAGGACCGACGCTGGTGGCGACTCTGGTCCGGCCGGCACCGGCCAAGCTCGGCCAGCCGCCGCTGCCGGTCGGCACGCGCTACCTCGTCACCGTCCGCGATGTCGGCACGGCCGAAACAAGCGCCCCGCTGAACGAGCCTGCCGAGCCCGAACCTTCCGGTGCCGCTCCCGCCGAGCCCCCACCGAAGGGCACGGTCTCTAACAGCTCGGACGAAATTCCCGCGGAAGTGCCGATCGCCATCGGCACTCCCACCGCCGCCAAACCCGACCAATCCGCCGCGACCTATTCGACGCTACTCGCCGCTCAGGAGCCGGCCGCGCCGCCACCGGTCGCAACCGCTCCGACGTTGCCCGACGCCGGTCCCCCGCCATCGGTAACGACGGCTCCGCCGAGCCCGCCCGTAGCCGACGCTCAACCTTCGACCACCACCGCCGGCGTCGCCACGCCGCCCGCACAGCAGACATCATCCACACCGGCATCGGCCACCGCGGCGCCCCAGCCGGCCCAAATAGACGATAGCGCCGCGTTCCAGGCGCAGAGCTCGGTTCTGGCCGGCCGCGTGGCGTCGCCGCGGACCGATGGCGAGACGCTGGTCGAGACGGCGGTCGGCACCCTGGCGCTGCCGCTGCCCGATCCGCCGCCTGCCGGCACCGCGATCCAGCTCAAGGTCTCCGCCGTGGCGCCGCCGATCCTGTCCGAAGTCCGCGCGACGGGACCGTCCGAGGCGTCCGGTGCGACGGTTCCGCCGACGGTGGTCGAAGCGGCGACGAGCGCCCTTGCCGCCGCTCATGCTCATCTGGCTGCCGCGATCCAGACCACGCTGGCATTCGAGCCGGGCACCAACCTCGCAGCCGCCCTGTTCGGCTTCCTCGCCGGCCAGCGGCAGGGCAATCCGTCGCGTTCGCTCGACGCCCCGTTGCGCAAGGCGCTGGTCGAGGCCGGCCGCGGCGATCTGGCCGCACGGCTCGACGGTGCGGCATCGCTCATCGGCACCACGCGGACGCCGCAAGGGCCGGATGGCTGGACCGTGACCGTGCTGCCGTTCCTTGGCTCGCTCAGCACCGAGCCGATGCGGCTCTACCGCAAACGCATCCAGGACAAGGACGCCGAAGGCAAGCTGCGCGTCGGGCAGCGCTTCGTGCTGGAGCTCGAATTGGCCCGCCAGGGCCAGATGCAGTTCGACGGCATGGTGCGGGAGCGACGCTTCGATCTCGTCGTCCGTTCGGCGACGCCGCTCGAAGAGGATCTGCAGGCGCAGGTGCGCCAGATCTTCCGGGACGGCATGCTGATCAGCGGCTGGGCCGGCGAGATGGGCTTCGGCCGCACCGGCCGTTACCCGCTGCTGCCGATCCAGGCCGAGCAGCATCCGTCGCTCGATCTCGGTGCATGACAGCTCGGCTCCGGCCGAGCCATCCGAAGATCGGCCCCCCGCCCTTCCGCGACGCGGAGAATAAGTACCGCACTCTCACTCAGCCTTCGACCTTCTCTTCTTTCTCCATGTCCTTCTCTTCTTCCTCCATGTCCTTTTCGTCCGCGCCGTCGTCGTCCAGATCATCTTCTTCGCCAGGCAGCTCGTCGTCTGCCGCAGCCTGCGCCAGCCGCACCTTCCGGCGCTTGAAGATCTCTATCAACAGCCTCAGTTCCATGTTCTCGTCTTCGTCGGCTTTGGAAGAGTCGGAAACCGGTTGGCCGTCAGCAGCTTCCCAGATGGCTTCCGGCAGATCGTCATCGTCTCCCGCACCGTCGCCGGTCTCGGAATTTTCACCGTCCTTGATCTCGTCTTCGATCTCCAGATCTTCCGTACCGAACGTCTTGGCAAGAAGCGACATCGGGTTCTGGATCTGCCGCCGTTCGAAGGCCTGTTCATTGCGCTTTTCTTTCAACGAACTCTTTACAGCCGCCAGACGAATGGTTCCGTCGACAATCGACTTTTGGAGATCCTCCATCTGTTTCCGTTGGGCTTTCGCCTCCTTGGACATCTTCTTCTTGCCTTTTGGGTTACCATACTTGCTGGGTTGGATGACGAAGCTGGGGAAGACACCGCAGAGTTCCACCAGCTTCGACAGCAACTCTCCGCTGTCCGGATCCACCAACTCCAGCTCCCGTTGGATCTGATTCCAAAGGTGATCGCCATCGAGCATCGAGGAGGTGCCGTCGATCAGCTTAGACCCATAATCAGCCAAATCCAGAAGCGCATCCCACTTGTCCTTAGCAGCCTCATCGACCGGCTGCGTCTTATCCAACCCAGCCGTTATCACGCAATTGATGTAATGCTCAGGCGATCTCTCGCCCTTTCCCTTAATCTCATCGGTGGTAGCTTTACGCCACTCGTTCCAGGCATATGTCGCCAAGGGTTCCATATTTTTATATTCGAATAAAAGCCGTTCCGTTATGGCGAGTTTTTCTTCATCAATGGCCACCCACTGATCAAAAACATCTTCTCGCCAGCCCTCCTTCCTCGCTTGCAGCGCCAATTCCTTGCCGCTTTGGATGGCCACGTCGATCTGTAAAAACAGCTCCTCCATACGGCCCATCGCGGTTCTAATCTTCTTGATAAACAGTGCGCGTTTATCTTCCGCGACCGGCTCTTGGCGAGGCTTTGCCTTCGATCCGGCCTTCCTGGACGAGCTGATATTATCTTCAACTTCTATCAACGCGTCTGATGGCAGTCGCGCATATTTGACCAACATACCATCCAGAGCTTCCCATGAGGCGATGGAATGGATTATCTTGACTTTATTATGCTCCTCCACCCCATCTTCGTCCATACTACTTGAGCTTGATTCATCATTTTCATGCAATCTTGTCTCGGCTTCTTCCCGGTCCTGTTCAAGGCGTTTTTTGAACGCGGTGTAGGCAAAAATATAAGCGACGGTATGAGGCCCCTGATTCCCTGCTACACGCAGCCCCTCACTGGTAACTTTATCATTGGATTTTTGCTTTGGGCTCTCGGCCTCATCAGTATCCAAATACTGTTCGAAGTCGCCAATCCGTGCCATTTGCGGCAAGGCGAGCTCGGGCGGCTGGTTCGGGTCACCCATTTGAACCATCGAGTAAAATGTCGTCGCTGCCCGTGGGTCTTGGGAGAATTTATCCACCAAGGCCGGATCTTTCGCGCCCTTAGGCTCGAAGACATAATCGAAAACGACCGACCATGCCTGCTGGGCCGCCAGCGCGGCGGCGAATGTCACCGGCTCGGACGGCGTTGCGATGGCGTCTTCCTCAACCATCATATCCGAACTTGTCGTCGAGCCGCGATTCCGCTCGGGATAATCGCCCAGATCGAGCCGGCGTCCCTTGAGGGTCATCAGAATTTCGTTCGGCACGCACGGCGGCAGAGCGACAAAGTCCTCCACAAGCACTCCGTCCTCGAAGTCGGACTCATCGAACTCCCATTGCAAGTCCGTACCTAAAACGTCCCCATCATCGTCCGATTCGGACTCAATATCCTCGTCACCGCCTGCGTTGACTTCCTTGATTGTCTCGAGCGGGCTCTTGAATGGATTCTCGATAAACTGTTTGGCCTTCTTCGGCGTGATCTTGACCCCGTATTCCTTTTCGAACCAAGCCATTACATGCAGAAAATAGCCGTCCTCAACCTCCTCGTACCGCTCGTCGGAGGCTTTCCGCTTGTTATTCGGTGCGGGATCGTCGTTTTCCGGCAACATTGGAGGTTCCTTGGTCGAGCAGTGCAAAGAGAGGGATTCAAACGCGTGCGGCCCAGAAGATTGACCTGCCGATTTACCTGAAATTCGATGCAGCGAATTTCGGGATCAGGACACGAGGATTGCGTCGATCCGATCGAGCGCCCGGGCAATCTCGGCCCTCATCGTCACATTGACGCCGTAGGGATTGCGTTCGAGGAGAGCCAAAAGACCACCCTCCGCCAACTTCTCGCGGAGTTCGGCAGTCCGTACTTCGACCGCCTTACGGGCGCTCGTTCGAGTTGCAGGGGTGGCGCCGTCATAGTCGAAGAGCGACGCGATGAAGCCTACGAAAATGCGATCACCCAAAGCCGACAGGCCCTGATCGGCGATCGCAGTCGCCAGCGGGTGGTTCGATCCGCGGAACGCCGTTGTCAAGGCGGTTATTTGTCCATCGACCGCCTCCTTGGCATCGCGCCAGAAGGGCATGAGTGCCGCTTTGGCAGCGGGCGACGGTGCGGCGGCCGTCTTCGAAGCGAAGACGACACCAAGCACACGCTCGACCCAGGCTCGCTTATCATCGATCAACGGCTTGTTCCTTCGACACTTGAGACGTCGGCTACGAATTTCACCACGGAAAATTGCATCGTCAATATTTATTGTGCCCCCTGATTGTGACAGATTCTGCCGCCGGGATTGAGCCGGAAAGCCGATATCGAGCCGCGCGCCGCCGGCGAGCTCAAACCCCCTGGACCGCATATCGCGGAACTAGAGTGCCCGGCGCTACGTTCTCGCCGAGTCGGCATGAATGCCGCAGGATAGGAGACTCACCATGAGAATGCTGCTTGCTTCCGCCGCGGCGTTAACACTTCTCGCCACCGGGCCAACCTTCGCCGCCGAGCAGCCGGGGTCCGCGAACCAGTCCAACCTCAACTCGCCGGCCGACGGCACCACGCCGAAGCCGCTGGGCCATTCGACCCATCCGACCGACATGTCGATGCAAGACGAAGCGCCGATGAAGCATCATGGCATGCGTCATCATGAACGTGCGACCAGCGCCAAGAAATCGAACTCCGACGAGGTCGCGGAAACCGAACGCCTGAACGACCAGGAGCTCGCCAAGGCCGGGAAACAATAGCCTAGACCGCGATTATTTTAGGTCGGATAGACCTAAAGCGTGAATCGCTGTCTAGTTCACCAGTCTCTAGCCGGGCTATTCCCGATGATAGGGGTGGCCCGACAGGATCGAGAAACCACGGTAGAGCTGTTCCGCGATGAGGCCGCGCACCAGCATATGCGGCCAGGTCATGGCCCCGAGCGACAGGCTGTAATCGACCTGCGCCTTCAGGAAGGCGCCATGACCCGCGGCGCCGCCGATGAGAAAGGCGAGATCGCCGGCCCCGCCGTCGCGCCAGGCGCCGAGCTGCTCGGCGAAAGCCTGGCTGTCGAGATTCCGTCCCCGTTCGTCGAGCAGGACCAGCAAGGCGCCCTTGGGGACGGCCGCAAACAGCAGCTCCGCTTCGCGCTCCTTGACTTGGGCGTCGGGCAGCGGACGCTTTTCCTCGACCTCGACCAACGCCAGCGGCGGCGTCAGGCGCTTGGAGTAATGCTCGAACAGATCGCGCTGCGGGCCGGCCTTGGCCCGACCGACCGCGATCAGGTGGCAGCGCATCGCATCAGAAGGCGGACTCCGCCTCGCGCAGCGGAACCGGCGCCGCACCCCAGATCTTTTCGAGATTGTAGTAGACGCGCACTTCCGGCCGGAACAGATGGACGATGACATCGCCGGCGTCGAGCAGCACCCAATCGCCGCTCGACTTGCCCTCGATCGGCACGCGCCCCATGCCCGAATCCTTGAGCTTGGTGGCGACCTGATCGGCCAGCGCTGACACTTGCCGCTGCGACCGGCCCGAGGCGATGACCATATGGTCGGCGATGCTGGTCTTGCCGGCGAGGTCGATGACCACGATGTCCTCGGCCTTGCCGTCATCCAGCGTGCGGGCGATGAGCCCGACCAGATCTTCGGTCGGGTTGGCAGCCGGTTCGGCTGCGGATGGCTTCTTGGCGATGACGATGTCTCCAATCATGGGTTTAGGCGGCGACCGCGCGGCGGCGCAGTGCTGCCTGACGGTTGAACACGCTGCGGCGGCGCTGGCTGCGAATCGCCGTAGCGGAAAGCGGGTCGAGACGGGTCGCGAAGAACACCCAGGCCGGCGGCGGCATGGCGGCGAGGCGCCGTGCCATATGCGGATCGATTCGAGACCGGCCGAAACGGTGTGCGGCGAGCCCGCCCAGCGCCCCTAGAGAATAGGCAGGGCGGGCGAAGACGGCAATGGGAGCAAGCTCGAAGATCCGGGTCCAGCGCTCCCAACGCTGGATCTGGCGCAGATTGTCGGCGCCCATGAGCCAGACGAAGCGGGTCGCGGGAAAACGCTGCCGCAGAGCGGCAAGCGTATCGGCGGTGTAGCGGGTGCCGAGCCGCGCCTCGATATCGGCGATCCGGATGCGCGGATGGCTGGCAATCTCGGCTGCCGCCGTGACCCGCTCGGCGAAGGGCGCCATGCCCTGCACCGGCTTCAGCGGATTCTGCGGCGAGACCAGCCACCACACCTCGTCGAGCGCGAGCCGCCGGAGCGCCAGCAGGCTGATATGGCGGTGGCCGCGATGGGCTGGATTGAAGGAGCCGCCCAAAAGCCCGACCCGGCGCGGTCGCCTTTCGGCCAGCGTCCTCGGAACGGCGAGCAGGCGGGAAGCCGGTGAGGTCAGGGCCGGACCTGCCCCGTCCCGCGCACCAGATATTTGTAGCTGGTGAGCTCGTTGACGCCGACCGGCCCGCGCGCATGCAGCTTGCCCGTCGAGATGCCGATCTCCGCCCCCATGCCGAACTCGCCGCCATCGGCGAATTGCGTCGAGGCGTTCCACAGCAGGATGGCACTGTCGATCCGTGCCATGAAGCGCTCCGCCGTGAAGGTATCCTCGGTGATGATCGCCTCGGTATGGTGTGAGCCATAGCGGCCGATATGCTCGATCGCGCCATCGACGCCGTCGACCACGCGCACCGACAGGATCGGCGCCAGATATTCCGTCGACCAATCCGCCTCGGTCGCCGGCACGGCGCGGCTTTCGACTGCCAGCACCTCGGCATCGCCACGAACCTCGCAACCGGCCGCGATCAGGTCGGCCAGGACCGGGCGGAGATGCGTGCCCATGACGGCGCGATCGACCAGCAGCGTCTCCGCGGCGCCGCACACGCCGGTCCGGCGCATCTTGGAATTGCGGGTGACCACGCGCGCCGTCTCCAGATCGGCGGCGCGGTCGATATAGACATGGCAGATGCCGTCGAGATGCTTCAGCACCGGGATCCGGCTTTCGGCCGCGACCCGCTTGATCAGCGCCTTGCCGCCGCGCGGCACGATCACATCGATGCAATCATCCATACGCAGCAGCAGGCCGACCGCCTCGCGATCCTGGGTCGGCACGAGCTGCACCGCATGGGGCGGCAGCCCGGCCCGGCCCAGGCCCTCCTGGAGTGCCGCCAGGATCGCGCGCGACGAGCGGGCGCCGTCGGAGCCGCCGCGCAGGATGGCGGCATTGCCGGATTTGAGACAGAGGCCGGCGGCGTCGGCGGTGACGTTGGGGCGACTCTCGAAGATGATGCCGATGACGCCCAAAGGCACGCGCACGCGGCTGATCGACAGGCCGTTGGGGCGGACCCAGCTCGCCTCGACCTTGCCGATCGGATCGGGCAGGAGCGCGATCTGGTCGAGCCCGGCCGCCATCGCCTCGACGCGCCGGGCGTCGAGCGTCAACCGGTCGAGAAACGCGGCCGAGATGCCGCGCGCGGTCGCCTCCGCCACGTCGCGCGCGTTCTCGGCCAGGATCAGGGCGCCATGGGCACGCAGCGACGCGGCAGCCTCGGTCAAACCCGCGTTCTTGGCGGCCGAGGATGCCTGCGCCAAGAGCTTGGCCGCCTCCCGCGCCCGCTCGCCGAGCGCGCGCATCTCAGCGGCCAAATCCGTCGTCTGGGTAAGCTGTACCGCCATTTAGTCGACCACCAGATCGTCGCGATGGATGATCTCGTCACGGCCACGGTAGCCCAGTAGAGCTTCGATTTCACTGGTTTTATGGCCGCGAATACGGACAACGTCGGCGCTGGCATAGGCGGCGAGGCCGCGCGCCACCACCTTCCCGTCGCGCCGCCGGACCAGCACCGCATCGCCGCGCTCGAAGGCGCCCTCGACCGCGACGATGCCGGCGGGCAGCAGCGAGCGCCCCTCGCCCAGCGCCGCCGCGGCGCCGTCATCGACGGTGATGATGCCGGCCGGCGCCACGGCACCGGCGATCCAGCGCTTGCGCGCCGTCAGCGGCTCGGCCGAGGCCAGGAACCAGGTGCAGCGGGCGCCGTCGGCGATGGCGCCCAGCGGCCGCAGGCCCTCGCCGCGCGCAATGACCATACGGCAGCCCGCCGCCATGGCGATCCGGGCCGCCGCGAGCTTCGTCACCATGCCGCCCGAGCTCATGCCGGGTGCGGCCGGTCCGGCCATCGCCTCGATCTCCGGCGTCAACTCCACCACTTCCAGCAGATGCCGGGCGGCCGGGTCCTTGCGCGGATCGCCGGTATAGAGCCCATCGATGTCGGACAGCAGCACCAGGGTATCGGCGCTGATCATGCCGGCGACTCGGGCTGCCAGCCGATCATTGTCGCCGAAGCGGATCTCGGCCGTCGTCACCGTGTCGTTCTCGTTGATAACCGGCACCGCGCCCAGCGCCAGCAGCTCCTCGATCGTGGCGCGGGCGTTGAGGTGGCGCCGGCGCGCCTCGGTATCCTCGCGCGTCAGCAGGATCTGCGCTGCCGGGATGCCGTGCGGGGCCAGAACCTCCTGATAGAGCTGGGCCAGATGGATCTGCCCGACCGCAGCGGCCGCCTGCTTTTCCTCGAGCCGGAGCGAGCGGGCACCGAGCCCGAGGCGGACGCGGCCGGCGGCGATCGCCCCCGAGGTCACGATCACCACCTGCTGGCCCCGGGCGCGCGCGGCCGCGATATCCTCGGCCAAGGCCACGAGCCAGTCGCGGCGGATCCTGAGGCTGTTGCCGTCGACCAGCAGCGCCGAGCCGATCTTGACGACGAGCCGTCTCGCCGAGAGCAGGCTTTCGGCCATCAGGCCTGTTCCAGCGAATCGGTCTCCAGCGGCACGTGGGTCGGCGCCGCGGGACCGGCTTCGGCCAGGCGATGCGCCTCGATCTCGGCGTGGAGCGCGTGGATCACCGCCGGCACGCCCTGCCCCGTGGCCCCGCTCATCACCATCACCGGCCGCTTGGACGAACGCTTGAGCTTGCGCAGCTTTTCCTTGAGCTCGTCCTCGGGAATGGCGTCAGCCTTGTTGAGGCAGACGATCTCGGCCTTGTCGACAAGGCCGGCGCCGTAAGCCTTCAGCTCCTTGCGGACGAGCTTGTAGGCGCCGGTGACATCCTCCTCGGTGCCGTCGATCAGGTGCAGGATGACGCTGCAGCGCTCGACATGGCCGAGGAAGCGATGGCCGAGCCCCACCCCTTCCGAGGCGCCTTCGATCAGGCCGGGCAGATCGGCGAGCACGAACTCGTTCTCGCCGGCCTTGACCACGCCCAGCTGCGGCTTGAGCGTGGTGAACGGATAATCGGCGATCTTGGGCTTGGCGTGCGAGACGGCGGCGAGGAAGGTCGATTTGCCGGCATTGGGCAAGCCCACGAGGCCGGCATCGGCGATGAGCTTCAGGCGCAGCCAGACCCAGCGCTCGACGCCGGGCCAGCCCAGATCGCGGCGGCGCGGCGCCTGGTTGGTCGAGGTCGCGAAATGGGTGTTGCCGTAACCGCCATCGCCGCCGCGCAGCAGCAGCACGCGCTCGCCGGCCGTGGTCAGGTCGAGCAGCACTGTCTCGCGGTCCTCGTCGAGGATCTGGGTCCCGATCGGCACCTTCAAGGTGATGCTCTCGCCATTGGCGCCGGTCTTGTTGCTGCCGGCGCCGGGGCGGCCGTTCTGCGCCTTGAAATGCTGCTGGTAGCGGTAATCGATGAGCGTGTTGAGGTTGGCGACGGCCTCGATGACGATATCGCCGCCGCGCCCGCCATCGCCGCCGCTCGGGCCGCCGAACTCGATGAATTTCTCGCGCCGGAACGCGGCGGCGCCGGCGCCGCCGTCACCGCTCTTGAGGTAGATCTTGCATTGGTCGAGGAACTTCATCGGAGCATTCCAGACGGCACCAACGAAAAAGGGGAATGGCGAGCCATTCCCCTTCCAGATGCCACGATTGAAGGGGCAGCTACTCGGCGGCCTCGGCCGGGGCTTCCGCTTCCGGGACGATGTTGACGAAGGTCCGGTCCTGATGGGTCCGGATGAACTTCACCGCACCGTCGACCAGCGCGAACAGGGTGTGGTCACGGCCGATGCCAACATTGGTGCCGGGATGGAACTTGGTGCCGCGCTGCCGCACCAGGATGTTGCCGGCGATGACCGCCTCGCCGCCGAACTTCTTGACGCCGAGCCGGCGTCCCGCGGAATCGCGCCCGTTGCGCGACGAGCCGCCAGCTTTCTTATGAGCCATCCGTCCTTACTCCTGCGCCGCCGCCGGCTCAGCACCGGAAGCAACGATATCGGTGATGCGCAGCACCGTCAGATACTGACGGTGCCCGTTCTTGCGGCGGTAATTGTGGCGCCGCTTCTTCTTGAAGACGATGACCTTGTCGTCGCGCTTCTGCTCCAGCACCGTGGCGGTGACGAGCGCGCCGCCGAGCTCGGGCGTGCCGGCGGTGACACCCGCCTCGTCGCCGATCATCAGGACGTCGGCGAGCTCGACCGAGGCGCCGGCCTCGCCCGGAAGCTTCTCGACGAAGATGACGTCGTTCTTGGCGACCTTGTACTGCTTGCCGCCGGTGCGGATGACTGCGAACATGATAAGGCTTCTTCGACAAATGCGTTTGGAGCGGGGCCTGCCCGCTGGGAGCCGCGCATATTATCCATCAACCGGTCGCTGTCAATCCGAAAGCCCCGAATTCCCGGCATACCCGATGCGAAATCCGGTTGCGGCCCACCGAGGCTTCGGTTAGATAGCCCCACCCTCGAGCGCGAGCGGCGAGGACAGGTGGCCGAGTGGTTGAAGGCGTCAGTCTCGAAAACTGAAGTGCCCGTAAGGGTACCGTGGGTTCGAATCCCACCCTGTCCGCCATTTCAGTCCTGTACGGACCGGACACATAGGTGACGGGCCGTACCTAAGACATGGGCGACAACCTTGGCCCGAACGGGTTGTCGTGTAGCGCGCCACTTAGTTTTAGGCCCAACGACAGTTACTTTTGGTCCGCATTCCAGCGTCTGGATGGCCATGACGCGGTGGCGATTGTGAAGACGCACCGATATGCGGCCATGAAGCCGCGCAACGAACGCCTCAAGCTGCTCAGAGATGTTGGGCCGAGGTTTACGCGACGGGGGCATCCCGGCAGTATCACGTAGGCGTGAGCCGGGCTGAATGGCTCATGTTTGCGCCACGCCGCGCCAGGACTTACCCCGCTCGCGGCGCTGCTCATCATTCCCCTTTTCGGCCCGTTCTCGGCGACACTGCCAAGCCGAGGAACACCATTACGGCTTGGTTGAGCCTGACCACGTCCTCCTCGTCCAGCCGGCCTATCCGCTCGCCGACCTTGGACTTCGGGACGGTAGTGATCTTGTCCACTATCAGCCGGGAGGAGGAACGCAGCCCGTTGCGCTTGTTCGGCTCGACTGGCAGCCGGAACAGGGGTGCTTCGGTCGGATCGGTAGTGAAGGCGCAGATTGTGATCGAGTCCGTCGCGTCGAAGCTGTCGTCCTGCACGATGACGACGGGGCGCGGCTTGCCCGCATAGTCCTTGTCGCCGGAGACCGTCCAGACCTCGCCCCGTCTCATTCATCGTCCCAGTCGGACACCGTGTCGATGAACGCCTGATCCTCGGCCGCGTGGACGCTCGCCGCCACGGCCAGGGATTGCCGATGCGCCTCGGACTTGAAGGATGCCGCCCGAACGTCCGGTACCCAGATCTGGATCGGCCGCAAGCCCTGGGCACGCAGTCGGTCACGATGTTCCCGCACCTTCACGCGCGTCGGCTTTGCGCCTCTTGCCTCCGCCATGTTTCAGAACTCCGGCATAGTTACATGTAACCTATCGTGGCGGGTGGGAAATGGCCAGTGCTCTCGCAGTCTTTAGGGCTTCCCGGCTACCTGAATTATTCGCCCTATATCTCAAACGGCTCTGAGGAAATATGTTACATATCCCATTGACGAGTCGCAAAATATGTTACATATCCTGCGTGGCAGATGATCGAGGAACACATGATGCCCGTCGTCAGAATCAACGACGCTACCTTTACCGACCTGAGCACCCTCAAGACCTGGTACGGCACCAAAACACCCAGCGAGACCATCGACCGCATCGTCCGTGAAGCGATGGAGCAGCTTGGCATGGAGCGCGATGACGAGCCTTGGGAAATGGCGAACACGGGCAGCGACGGAGCGATGCAATTCGATACCGCTCCGGGGCTTGCCTTCACGAAACCGCTTGCCGCCTCGATCAATGGCAAGGCACTGCATAGCCCGCGCTGGTCGGCGATCCTGCTTGCCGTGATTAAGCAGATGAAAGCCAAAGGGTTCGAGGGCGAGAAGCTGGCCCGCGAACTAGCAATCCCCGCCAAGGCGGAGCAATATGAGGATGAGGGATTCAAGTATCACTCCGACCTCGGAATCTCGGTACAAGGGCAGTCTGCGTCGGACTGCTGGAAGGAAGTGGAGCGTCTCGCCAAGAAGTGGCACATCCCGGTAATGGTCGAGTTCTCGTGGCGGCAGAACCCGAAGGCGCAATACCCCGGTAAGACTGGCGTGCTGCGGTCGGGGAATGCGTAGGACTTGTGCAACGCACCTCGTCAAGGCTCGCCAGCGCGGCGAGAGCCCTCTGGCTCGGCCCCACTTCGACCGGACGCCCGATACAACCCTGAGGACATAAACTCACGGCCTAGGCATGCGTCCCTTGCATTCCCCGACACCTGTTAAACGACCGGGCCAATACTCATATCGGGCGGCCAATCCGTCCATAAGGCCATTCAAGTGTACAGCGACCTCATTATCCTCCTGATCGTGCTCGCAAACTCGGTCAGCGTATTTTTCCGCTTCGGCGCGCAAGCCGGCTGGGTCTCCTTGGCGTGCATGTGCTTGCTGCTCTTGTTCGCGATCGGACTCCGCTCCTTGTTCAGTGGCGCTGTCCGTCTGTTCAAGAAGCGATAGAGCTTCAGCGCGCCGTCGAAGACCTGGCCGCCGATCAGCATTAAACCGAGAAGGCTCCTTCGCGCTAAGCCTGCTCCCGTTTGACGCTCGGCCGACGCATCACCGTCCGTTGGCTCTGGCGCAGCAGGTAGATCGAAATCACCATCACGAAGATCAGACCGCCCAGCACGGCCAGCTCCAGCATGGTTCCGTCGAGCTGCGCCTGGGTTTCCGGCGTCCATTTGCCCGGCTGGTTGGCTTGCGAGGATTCCAGCGTGATAACCAGCATCCGCCGTATGGAGGCGATCAGGCCGACGATCAGAAACGGCTCGCTGACGAGCGTGCCCGACCGGAACGAGACGCGGACGGTATGCAGGATCTCGATGATCATGAGCACGAACAGCAGCTGGTCGATCGCAACGACCAACGAGACCGCCTCGCCTCGTTCCTGAAGCGCGCTCCACAGCGATGCCCCCGCATTGCCAATTCCGAGCAACGCCGCCAGTGCGAGCAATATGCCGAGCACGAGATAGGCAATCGCTTCCACCCGCAGGAAAAGCCTGTTGGCGAACGCGCTGATGCGCAAATTGTCCTTATGAGTGTGCTCGGCGCTGTCCATCTCTCAGCAATCTTCCTCATTCGCTCCTGCGGATCCGGTGTCTATAGCATGGGCGCCGCGGCCGGACACGTACGCGGCACGGCCCATCATGGGGCTGCGCCGAACCCATCGGCAACGGCGGCAGCCGTGCGGGCATCATCCTCCTTGCTGCGCCCGGCGATGCCGACGGCACCGACCACGATGCCATCGACCTTCAAGGGAGCGCCGCCGCGCAGTGCGGTGAGGCCGGCCGTGGCCAGGCCGACCCGGCCGCTTGCGACATTCGCCTCCAGCTCCTCCGTCGGGCGCTGCATCAGGGCTGCGGAACGGGCCTTGCCGATGGCCAGGTCGCCGCTTCCCGACCGAACATCGTCCATGCGATCGAATGCGAGAAGCTGCCCGTCGGCATCGACGACCGCTATAGCGGCCGGATCGTGGGATTCCGTTGCCAGGCGCTCGGCAGCCTGCAAAGCGGACTGCGCGCCCGCCCGCGTCAGAACCGGCACGGAACGGGTGAGCGGCGCGGTCTGCGCGAAAACGGGACGATCGGCGAATAAGAGGACCAGGATCAGAATGGGGAATAGGCGCATCACAGTCTCCGAATGAAGGCGCCAATCTAGCGCAAAGGGAGAGGCCGGACCCATGCGCCAAAATCAGCCAGCGCTCGCTGACCGGCACGGCCGCGTGAAAGACGGCGGCCGCACCCGATGAGCGCGGCCGCCGATCGTACTACGCCTTGGCGTTCTTCACGAACCGGTTGAAGGCGGCGGCGGGAAGGGCGATGCCGGTGAGCCGCTATTCGGACCGCTGCTGCCGGACAACGGAGCCATGCTGTTCGGACCGCTGCTGCCGGATAGCGGGCGCATCGTCGCGTTCGGACCGCTGCTGCCGGACATCGGCTGAGTTCCCCGCATCTGGAACGGACTCACGACTCCGGACGCGCTGGGGGAGCCCCCGACAAACTGCACTATAGCGGGCACATCGGAATAGTACGGCGGAAGTATTGCGGGCATGATTTGTCTCCTCAGGGCCGTTCCATCATTGGAACGTCTTGAGTATTACACCCATGCCATCGGTGCCGTCATCTAGAGCCGGATCGAAATCGGTAAAATCCACCCATTTCATGAATCCGCCTCTATTCAAACAGCTATAGTACAATTCGCGTACTGGCCGCCCCCAGCTAATACGATCGTACTCTAGCCGGCTCGCGTTTTCCGAGACTCTATCAGATAATTAGCGGTGTATTTGACGGCCTGATCTTCACGCCAATCCGCCCCCTCTCCGCCCCAGACTCCAATGCTGTCCGGCGTCAGGCCTTCGCCCAACTTTTGCCGCAGGCGCTCGGAGAGCAGTTGCTCGGGCTTCTGTCGGGCCTCGCCGAAAAGGACGAATTGCTGCTCGATGAATCCGCGCAGGCGCGCGGCATCGACGTAACGGCCGTCACCGGCGGCCAGAAACGCCGAGACCAGCAGGCAAAGCCGCAGCCAGTAGCCCCCCTGGTCGGCCAGGAGCGGCAGCACCTCTTCGACATGCTGGCGGGCCTTGGGCAAGTTACCTTGCAGAGCCTCGTAGGTGGCGAGATTGACCATCGGCCGCACGCGATAGGTGGTCGGAGCCGATTCCAGGCCGCGCGCGGCCTCGCGCGCCCGCTCGATCGCCCTGTCGAGGGCACCCTCCGCGAATTCGAGCTCTCCCATGTTCAACACGATGATATATTCCCGCAGGCTATCCTCCAGCATCCGGGCGAGATCGCGCGCCAAGCTGAAATAATGCATCGCCTCCTTGGGCATGCCGTTCATCGATGCCAAAAGCCCGAGACCATTCAGCACGTTCCACAGCGCCTTCGACTGATCGCTCACCGAAAGCAGCTTTTCCGATTCCTTGAGTGCCGCCCGCGCCTTTTCGTGCTGCCCGAGAAAAAGGTAGGCATCGCCGATCACGCCGAGCACGTCGCCGAGATTTCGCTTGTCGTTCAGCTTGCGATAGATCGCCTCCGCGCGCTGGCAATAGGCCAAGGACCGAGGTCGGTCGGCCTCGCGCCAGAGCAGCCCGCGCTGATAGAGAACGCGCGCCGCCGCGGCCGGCCTGGTGTCGTCGTCGATCAGTTGCTCCGCCCGGTCGAGGTAGCGCCGGCCTTCGGGCAGAAGCGACAATCTTTCCCAGAGCCGTGCCGTGGCACCGGCCAAACCTATGGCGAGATGCTTTCGCCCTGGCTTTGCTAGAGCCCAGTCGAGCGCCGAGCGAACCTCGTCGATCCGAGGCAAGTAGAGCTGATCCCAGTCGACGTCCCGCATCCGCTGACGCTCGTCGGTGGCGCGCAGGAACAGCCGCGTGAGGTAGGTCGCATGCGCCTCTTCCGTCGTCGCCAACGGTTCGGCATCGCAGCCGAGCACGTAGCCGACACCGTGGACAGTCCTGATGACGGTATCGCCCAGCTGACGTCGCAGCCGATAGAAATTCGTCGTCAGATTGGCGTCGTCGACGGCGCGACCGGGCCACGCCGATTGCAGGAAAACCTCTCGCGGCACGATCTCGCCGGCATGCTCCAGGAGAAGCATCAAGAGATGTCGTTCGATGGCGGTCAGCGGAACGATCCTGCTGCCGCGCGTCAAATGACCGAGAGGGCGCAGCTCATACGGTCCGAATCGCCATCCGCTGTCCAGATCATCATCGGACATGCCGGGCATCCCATTGATCGAACTGAGCTTTAGCGCGTTTCATCCGAAATATGAAAATCTTTGTCATCTGAATGTCGGACAGATTAGAGGAGTCTCCCTATCAAAGCACGCGTAAATATTCCGTCCAGGAAACGATTCAGTTGATGCGTGCAAGAGGCAACCATTGATACGCGACAGAGATTGCCATTTCTCAAACATTCGCGCGATCGAGTAATAGAGGGTCGTAGAGACATGAGTCATCCAGCCGGAGACCATCAAGACGGCCGAAGAATCGGTGCGGTCCTTGGTCGGTGCGCGTGATGCCAGAGATCCGCGACCGGCGCAATCCGCCACCGCCCGAATATCAAACGGCGGGCGAAGCCTTTGAAATGCTGGCCAACGACCTGTGCGAGCAATGCGGTGAGAGCGCCATCTTATCGGCGCTGCTCTCCGCCTATCTCAACCGGGCATTGACCAGCAGCGGACCCGAACACATCCGCAGGATGCTGACCTTCACGCTGCAGAACCTTGATGAGATTGAACTCATTCACGCCAGCCACGGCAAGGCCTGTCTGAAGATCGCCGGCTGCGAGTGAGGTCGGGCAGCGCTCGAGCGCCCTACGGGGCGGCAGCGGGCGGCCCGCCCGCCGACCGGGTTTCGTTCGTCGGCTGCCAGCCGGCGGCGAGCGTCGCGCAGGCGGCCCAAATCGCAGCTGCCCAAATCGCCTGCATCCCGAACCGATGATAGCCGGCGCCGCCGGCGACGGCGCCGGCAACGAACGCGGCCCAATGCAGGAAATGCGTGGCCCAGCCGAACCGCGGACCGCCGGTCAGAGCCGACGCCATCTCTTGGCCCATCTTGACGAGCGTGCCGGTCATGTAGGTAAGAGCGGTGCTTACCTCGCCATGACGCTGGAACACACCGTTCTCGACCCCCATCGCCAGGGTCATGACCGAGATCGCCGTCATTTCATGGCCGTACATCTGCAGCAGCGACGCGATCAGCAGCAGCGCGCTTTCCACGGCCAGCACCGTCTGCCGGTCGCGGCCCCGATCCAGGCGCGCGGCCAAGGCGCCGGCCACGACGCCGGCCAGGAAAGTAAGGATGACGAGGCCGCAGCGAATAAGTTCGACCCCTCGGCCGGTGCCGAGACCAGCGCCGAGCTCGGTCGAGTTGCCGCTCATGAACGCGATGAAGACACCGCCCAATTTCAGGAACCCGACGGCATCTACATAACCAGCCAAGGCCGAGAGGGCGGTGACGAGAGCGAGCTTATACAGATCGAGGCTTCCTATGGAACGGGTCGAACCAAATCTAACAGGCTTGAGGAATGCGGCGACTTCCCTTTCGCCGATCCGCCCTTGGTCATTTCCCTCGCCGCCGCCCCGGTCCCATCAACTCACCCAGCCATCCGAAGAGTGTGTTCCTTGGTTTCGACAGCACGGATATCAGATAGCCATTGTGCCAATCGCTCTTTTCACCTGCGATTTCCGGGTGAGACTCGTCAAGGGTCGTCCTGATCTCCAAGGCATAGTCCATTTCCACCCCCACGTCCGAGATGGCTTGCAAGGTCCCCCTTCTTACCTGCGGCCAATTCCAGTCATCCACAATGAAGATGAACTGCTCTTTCAGAGCCGGCAAAGCCAAGCTCAGCCCGTCATACTGATCTTCATATTCGTGGGGCCCGTCAAATAGATAGACGGCAAATTTGCCCAACGATCCATAATCCACGCGTCTGAAGTCATCCTCGATAAAATCGACAAGCGCGTTTTCAGTCTTGAATCGCTCGAGATTTTCCAGGAACCGATGCTTGGGGCCACCGAATTGAGACCAATTGTCGATGGCCGTGGCGCGCACGCTATTTCCGTTGATGGCTGAGCACAATGTCGAGCCGGCCCAACTTCCGACCTCAAGATACCGCTCGCCTTTGAGCGCTCTGATCAAGTTATTGATAAAGTGACGATACTTCGTTCCGGACATGCCTTCTATATCGAGCACGGCCGGATCGAGGTCGCTGCGTTCCGCCAATGCCGATTGAAAGGCGTCATTCACATGCCGAGCGAGGCCGCGGCGGCCGCACATCGTCAACTCGGTGATATTTTCCAAGGGACCGTTCATGCCGCAGCCAAATTCCGTTGCGATGATCAGCGAGTGAAATCGTCCATTTCCGTCCCTTCCGGCAAGAGGTTTCCCTGTCGGGAATGTCAACGCCGGCTGGTCCCCGGCCTGGCCCTGCCGGCGACGGCATCCTCAGTGACGATGCAACCCCGCACGCGAGCAGGCGGAACCATCGGCCGCCCCCTGCCGTTATCTCATACTGCCCAACGGAAAAAGCGGCAGGTCGGGGAAATTCATGGGTGACCTGCACCGCTCTACCGGCGTGCTGGTGGTCGAGGATAACGATCTCGTCGCTGCCACGCTCGAAGCCGTTCTGCTCGATCTCGGCTTCTGTGAAGTTTATCTCGCCCCCGACCTCTCGACCGGCCGAACCCTCCTGCAGGAAAGACGGCCGGGGCTCGGCGTGCTGGACGTGAATATCGGTCGGACCCTGGTATTCCCCCTAGCCCAGGACCTTCGCGAGCAGCGCATCCCCATCGTTTTCGCGACCGGCCTGCAACGCCCTGATTTCCCATCCGAATGGTTGACGCACCCGATCGTGCCCAAGCCCTTTTCCAAGGCGACGCTGGTGCTGGCGCTGCACGCAGCCGGCTTCGATCTCGGCGCCGCGAACGACCCGCGGCGGCCCGAGCCGCAGCTCCCGCACTAAGCTGCGGCTAGGCCCAATCGCGACGGCAAATGGCGAAAGGCCGCCGAGCGGCCTGATTCAGCGAAACAGAAACCGAAGCTGCTGATCCAACACGCTAAGCCCGCCATGGTCGGAAAAACGTTCGAGCAGCCGACGGCCGGCGCAGCGCCCGAACCTGTCGCACGCCGCTCCCGCCGAGCGCAATTGGTTGTAGCACCCGCCTCACCGAACCGCAGACGTCACCCGCCACACGGTATTGCTCAGATCGTCGGCGATGAGCAGGCCGCCGGTTCCGTCGATGGCCAGGCCGACCGGCCGGCCGCGCGCGTGATTGTCCGGGCTGAGGAAGCCGGTGACCACGTCCTCCGCCTGTCCGCTCGGCCGGCCGTCTTTGAACGGCACGTACACCACCTTGTAGCCGTTGAGCGGGTTCCGATCCCAGCTGCCATGCTCGCCCACGAAAGCGCCGCCGCGATAGGTGTCCGGCAGCGAATTGCCGGTATAGAAGGCGAGGCCCAGCGGGGCGACATGGGAGCTCAGGGCATAGTCCGGCACGATCGCGCTGGCGACGAGATCGGGCTGCTGCGGCTCGACGCGCGGATCGAGATGCTGGCCGAAATAGCTGTAGGGCCAGCCATAGAAGCCGCCGTCACGCACGGAGGTCAGGTAATCGGGCACCAGATCGGGGCCGAGCTCGTCGCGTTCGTTCGCGATCGCCCAGAGCTTGCCGGTCTGCGGTTCCCATTGCAGGCCGGTCGGGTTGCGCACGCCGCTGGCGAAGATGCGATGGGCGCCCGACGCCCGGTCGACCTCCCAGATGGCGGCGCGCTCCAGCTCCGCCGGCATGCCGTTCTCGGCGATGTTGCTGTTCGAGCCGACGCCGACATAGAGCTTGGCGCCGTCGGGGCTGGCCAGCAGGCATTTCGTCCAATGATGGTCGATCGGTCCGCCGGGCAGGTCGGTAAGCTTGGTCGCGGGGGCCGTGATGCTGGTCTCGCCGTCGGTATAGGGGAAGCGGAGGATGGCGTCGGTATCCGCGACATAGAGATCGTGCCCGACCAGCGCCACGCCGAAGGGCGAGGTCAGCTTGTCGAGAAACACGGTGTGCGTCTTGGCGACGCCGTCATCGCCGATATCGCGCAAGAGCGTGATCCGGTTGCCGCCCTTGGCGCGGGCGCCGATGAAGGTTTCGATCCAGCCCATGACCAGATCCTTGGGACGATTGATCGGCGCCTGCGGGCCGCCGGTCTCGACCACCAGAATGTCGCCGTTGGGCAGCACGTAGAGCGAGCGCGGATGTTCGAGCCCGGTCGCGAGCGCCTGGATTTGCAGGCCCTTCGGCACGGTCGGCGTTTCGCCCTTGCTCCATGGCGCGACGGAAGCGACATGCATCGGCGGCAACAGATATTGCTGCGGCTCCGGCAACTTCGGATTAGCGCCGATCTGGGCCTTGGGATCGCCGCCCGGATCGTCGCAGCCGGCGAGCGAAAGCGCCGAGAGGGCGACGGCGCCGAGAAGGGTGAGGCGGGGCACGCGCATCAATTGGCCACTCCGACGCGGTGCCGATACACCATGGTCCCGCCCATCCAGCCGGTGAACAGCAGAAGGAGGACCACGAGGCCGGACAGGACGATGCCGGTCGGCACCACCGCGGTATAGCCGTCGCGGCTGTGCACGAAGGCGTTGATGAGGGATAGGCCCAGGATCAGCAGATTGCCGAGCATATGGAGCCAGGCGACCGGCAACGCACGGGTCCTGCGGCTGCCGAAGAGATCGACCAGGCCGGCGAGCGCCGCGAAGCCGCCCATGATCAGGCCCGCGGCCAAGAGCCAGATCGAGAAGGTCTCCCACATCACGGCGGCGGTCCGCCAATAGGCCAGGTCGGTTATGAAAGTCCCGACGAAGCAGGCGATGGGAAAGGGCACGAGCATGGCGTGGATGGGATGCCCGGCCAGTCTGGCGGTCGACGGGGGATTGTCGTGATGCATCGAGGACGCTCCTGAAGCCGTGCAGGAACAACAGCCTCGGGCGGTTGCGGTTCCCCGGCCGGCCCATCCGATCCACGTGCCGTTCTGACGCATGGATCGGGCAGGAACGCGCGGCCATTTCTACGGTTAGTGGTTGAGGAAGGCGGATCGGAGCAACCGAGCCATGGCCCAGCCAGGTCTCACGGCGCGTCGGGATTCCCGTGTCGATCTGCTGCGCGGCATCGCGCTGCTGACGATCTTCGTCGATCACGTGCCGGGCAATCTGCTGGGCTATCTCACCTTCCGCAATTTCGGCTTCAGCGACGCGGCGGAGCTCTTCGTCGTGCTCGCCGGCTTCTCCTCTATGATGGCCTATGGCGGCGGCTTCGAGCGCGACGGCGCGCTGCCGGGACTGCGCCGCATCGGTGCGCGCTGCTTCAAGATTTACCTGGTCCAGATGGGTCTGCTCGCCGCCACGCTCGCCATCGTCTGGCTGTGGGGCCGGCGCTTCGGCCTCGGCACCGCCGAGATCCAGCCGATCCTCGATCGCGGCATGCGCAGCGGCATGAGCCACGGTCTGATCCTGGAGGCGCTGCCGGCCTATCTCGACATCCTGCCGCTCTATATCGTGCTGATCGGCATCTTCCCGCTGGTCTATCTGCTGATGCGTTGGAACCCGGCCGCGGCGCTGACGATGTCGGGCGCCCTGTGGCTCGCGACCAATCTCGACCCGGCGATCAACCTCGCGAACACGGTCTACGACCGGAACTGGTTCCTCGACCCGTTCGCCTGGCAATTCCTGTTCGCCATCGGCATCGGCCTCGCCATGACGATGCGGAAGCGGCAGGGCAATCTGCCGGTGATCAAGGGGCTCCGGCCGGCGGCTTGGCTCTATCTCTTCTTCGCGCTCCTGGTCGCCGCCCCCTGGCGCAATTGGGGCTTGTGGGATCAGACACTGCTCGCCGTGCCGATGACGGACAAGACGATCCTGGCGCCGTTGCGCCTTCTCGATATCCTCGCCTTGGTCTATCTGGCGCTGACTTCGGAGCAGCTCCGCGCCGTGGCCGACCGGCCGCTGCTGGCGCCGATCGTCACTTGCGGCAAGCATTCGCTCGAGATCTTCGCCGTCGGCACGATCCTGTCGCTCGTCGGCCGTCTCCTGTTCGAAACCTTCGGCACGCCGCTGCCGTTGCAGCTCGCGGTCAATGGCGCGGGCTTCGCGATCCTGTTCTGGCTCGGTTGGCGATTGGAACTCGGCCGCGCGGCGCGGCGGGCCGCCCTTATGGTCCCGGCCGCGAACCCGCCCACCAAATCCCAAATGCAATTTTAACCAGAGCGGTGCATGCTGGGGTACATGAAGCTCCTCTCACGCCTCGGCGGCTGGCCGATCGCCGAATATCAGGCCCGTCGCCATTTTCTTGCCTGTGCCTCGGCCGCGATGCTGGGCGTCCTCGCGCTCTCGTCGAGCCAGGCCGGCGAAGCGACCCCGCCCGCTCAGGCCGCCTCGGCGGCGCCGGAACTGCGCCACGTCGCCCGGCTGCTCGCCCGTCACAGCCCGATCACCATCATCGCCTTCGGCTCGTCCTCGACCGAAGGGGTCGGCGCGAGCACGCCGGCCCATGCCTATCCGGCACAGCTCGAGGCCGATCTCGACGCGCTGGTCCCCGCCGGCGTGACGGTCGTCAATCGCGGCATCGGCGGCCAGGATGCCGACGACATGCTGGCCCGGCTCGATCGCGACGTGATCGCCGCCAAGCCGGATCTGGTGATCTGGCAGACCGGAACCAACGATCCGCTGCGCAAGCTGCCGCTCGACCGGTTCGAGACGGAAACCCGCGACGGCATCGCCCGCATGCGCGCGGCCGGCATCGACGTGGTGCTGATGGAACCGCAGGATTGCCGCATGATGCGCGCGACCCCGGGCGCCTTCGCCTATCGCGACGCGGTGCGCCGGATCGGCGCCGAGATGGCGGTGCCCGTGGTGCGCCGCTACGATCTGATCCATCGCTGGCTCGCCGACGGCAAGGTCACCGAGGCCCAGCTGATGGCGCCGGACGGGCTGCACATGGCCGATGCCGGCTATGAGCGGCTCGCCGCCGAGGTCGCGTACGAACTGCTGGCCGACGCCGGGCGCAAACCGGCGGCGCGCTGACGGGCTACTAAAATAGGTAGAGTACGATTCACGCATTGGCTGTTTCCAGCCAATGCGATCGTGCTCTATCGCACCCAAACCCGCCGGCAAACCCGAACCGGGCGCCGATGATGCCAATGATGGTGACGATGCCGCCAATGGCAGCGCGTGATCCAGCGCGCTTCCTGCACTGAGGAGACCGTCGAGACCGCCGGCTTGGGCTGGGCAAGCGGTGCGGCACCGGCCGTGGCATGGGCTGAAAGGCCGATGAAGACTAAGCCCAGCGCCGCGTAGAACCATCCCCTCATCAGAGCCTCCCGATCAAGCCTTGCTCAATCAAGGCTATGCCGCCGCGACGCGGACGGCAACCGCCGTCCGCTCACGCCCTCAGCGGGGTTTCCCAAATAGAGCCAGGACGCGAAATCCTCGCGACTACCGTCTGGCAGGCTTTCGAGCCCGGCACGAATCAGCTCCGCCGAGGTCGGCCGGCGCGGCTCTTTCGGCACCCGGAGGGCGTGTATACAAGAGAGGTAATTATTATTTTTGTAGCGGTTATCCCGCTTTCGGTAATCGTTCTGAAACGCAAGCGGATCATGTCTTGCTCGCCAGGCGAGAATATCTCTTCCGATCCACTCGCGCTGGGGAACAAGGTTACGCGTTTGATATGACAAGGATACTATAATGAAATCGAAAACACCGCTTCTGGCGGCTGCCCTGACGGTCGCGCTGATGTCCATCCCTCTGCTGTCCAGCGCTCAGGCCCAGAGCACGAACCCTCTTGCCCCGTTCGTCTATCATCAGACGAATCTTGCGTCGAACACGCCCGGCGTAGCTGCGTTCCCCGACGCGCTCCTGGGCAGCCCGCGGGGTTTCGCCAACCAGCCGGGCGGCTCGTTCGTGATAGCCGGCAACGGCACGGGTGAAGCCTCGCTCCATAACGGCGACGGCTCGCCGGCACCGCTCTTCAGCGTCGCCCCCGGCATCATTCTTCCGAGCCCTTCGGGGGGCGTGCCAGGAGGTTTCGGCACTCTCTCTGGGCCGACCGGCGTGGTCTGGAACCCTACTCCCGGCTTCGTCGTTCCCGGAACGAACCTGCCGGCGCTGTTCCTGTTCGTCACGCAGCAGGGCGCCATCGACGCCTGGGCCCCGAACCTTCCGGGTGACCCCGTCCTTGCCGTCAGGGCGGTCGACAATTCCAGCGTAGGCGCCAACTATACCAGCCTTGCCTTCGGCGCGAGCGCGCAGGGCACCTTCATCTATGCCGCCAACGTCGCCTCCGGTCAAATCGACGTGTTCGACGAGAATTTCCAGGCAGCCAACGGCACGCTGCCAGGCAAATTCGTCGACCCGGAGATTCCCGCCGGCTACGTGCCTTTCGGCATCCAGTCGCTCGACGGCACGCTGGCCGTGACCTACGCCAAGCAGAACGCCCAGAAGAACTTCATCGTGCCGGGCGCCGGTGCCGGGTTCGTCGACATCTACGACACCGACGGCCAACTGCTGCAACGCCTCGCGTCGGGCGGTCTTCTCAATGCCCCGTGGGGCGTGACCCGCGCTCCGTCAGCCTTCGGCGGCGCGAGCGGACAGATCCTCGTCGGCAATTTCGGCGACGGCCATATCCTGGCCTTCGACCAGTCCGGCCAAGACGTGCAGTTCCTTGTCGACCAGCAGTTCCAGCCGATCGTGATCCCGGGTCTGTGGGGGTTGCATTTCGGCGGCGGCGCGGATTCGGGCCCGCGCACCCTATTCTTCACCGCCGGGCCTGACAGCACGCATGGGCTGTTCGGCTCGCTGACCTCGGCAGATCCGTTCGAGTTTTAGGGCACCTGACCCGACTTCAGGGGCCCTCGTGGCCCCTGAAGCCATAGCCGGAGACCCGCACGACGCAAGCTTGCGCACCGGGCCTTTTTCAGCGCGGCCAGGTTCCGCATCCCGCCGAGGAACAGGGAAACCTTCAGGGACAGCACGATCCCGCCCCTATTCCTCGTGCTCGAGCCTAGATTGCCGCGGCGTCGCCAATGCCGCCAGCAAGATGCCGATCGCGAGCAGGACGGCAAGCACGAACACCCAATGGAGCGAGCCCGCTAGACTGCCGACAAGCCGTTCCAGCTCGGCCGGCGCCAGGGCCGCGCGTTGCGGCGCGTCGACCAGCTCGCGCACCACGTCGCGGCCGCCGAACGCGCGCTGCAATCCGGCATTGAGCACGCCGCCGAAGGCGGCGGCACCCACCGCCTGGCCGATGAGACGACTGAAATAGAAGAGCGCCGTCGCCCGGCCGCGATCGGCGCGGCCGGCGGACTGGACCGCGACGGTGAAGACCAGGCTGTTGAGCCCGAGCCCGACCCCGACCGGCACGCACGAAAGATAGAGCCATACCGGGTTCTGCCCGGCCGTGAGCAGAACCAGCCCGAGCGAGCCGGCGATCAGCGGGAGGGCCGAGGCGATCGCGACCGGACGGAAGCTGAGCCGAGCGAGGACACGGCTCATGCTCATGGAGATCGTCGTCCAGCTCACGAGCATGATGCCGAGCACGAGGCCGGCATCGAGCGCGCTTCCGCCCTCGACACCTTGCACCCAGGCCGGCAGGAAGGCGGTCATGCCGATGAGCAATGCGCCGGACAGCAGGGCCGATGCATCGGCGATCAGGATGATCGGCCGGCGCAGCAGCCGGGCCGGCAGCAGCGGCTCGGCGACCCGGCGCTCGCGCAGCCAGAACCCGACGAGCGAGACCACCCCCAGAAGAACAAAGCCCGCGAGCTCGGCGCGGTTGAACGCCTCGATCTCGACCAGCGTCACCATGATGGCGCCGATGCCGACGACCAGCAGGCTCGCGCCGGCGAGGTCGATCGGCGCATGTCGGCCCACGCGCGGCGGCTCGTGCAGGAAGCGCCAGATCATGGTCATGGCGGCGAGGCCGATCGGCAGATTGACCCAGAAGACGAAGGGCCAGCCGACGATCCTCACGAAGAAAGCGCCCAGAAGCGGTCCGATGATGGCCGAGATGCCCCAGATGCCGCTGACATAGCCCATCATCCGCGGCCGGTCCGCCGGCGCCGAGACATCGCCGATGATCGTGGTCGCCATCGGCACGAGGCCGCCGCCGCCGATGCCCTGGATCGCCCGGAACAGGATGAGCGAACCCATGCTCCAGGCGCAGCCGCAGAGCAGCGAGCCGACGAGGAACAGCCCGGCGCTGGCCAGGTAGACCATCTTGCGGCCATAGCCGTCAGCCAACCGGCCATAGAGCGGCGTCGTCACCGCCTGGGTCAGGAGATAGGCGCCGAACGCCCAGGAGAAGAGATCGAAGCCGCCGAGCTCGGCGACGATGGTCGGCATGGCCGTGCTGATGACGGTCACCTCGACCGCCGCCATGAAGGTCGAAACCAGCATGGCGGCGATCACGAGCCGCCGCCGGTCCGGCACTCTCACCAATTCTTCGGCAGCACTCATCGCCGTTCCCATCGTCCCGCGTGAAGCCGGGCATTTGAGAGCATCCGATGGCGGACGGGCAGGTGGAACAACGCATCGCAGGCGTGCGCCCGACGGCCTTGCGACATTGGGCCGGGATCGGCGTTAAATGCCGTCGATGGTGTTTTCCCTGCAAAACGCCAGGCAACGCAACATTACGGAGCTGCTTCGTTCCGGTTGCCGCCCCTTCCCTGACCGTCCTCGATCGCACCGGCACGCGCTGCGCCAAGCGGATCCAGGTATAGTCAGCGGGACCGGAACGATCCTCGTCGGCCGCGGATGGCGCGCGGCGGCCCGACGGGAATGCCGGCCTGCCGTTCGAGCAGCGCCTGTCATGCCTCGGAAGGGGCCTCGGTCCGTATCATAGCCCGCACGCTCCGTTGGCGAGGACGATGAAGGACAGGACGATGGCGTAGAGGGCGGTGTTGAACAGCGCCGGATGCCAGGCATAGCGGGCGATGCCGAGCCGGTCGGCCGCGCGCAGCAGCGGAAAGCATAGGGCCGCCGCAGCCGCCAGCACGGGCAGAAACGGCGTCATATAGACGCCGAAGAGATCCATATCCTCGTACCTCATCGAAAACCTCCCGATGCCGATCCCGCGTCGAACAGCCCGACATACCGTTCTCGTGCGTCGACGATGACGGCATCGCCAATCGAAAGGGCGGCGGCGCAGAGCCGCCCGCCATAGAGAAGGTGCGGCCGGGTAAGGCCGAGAATGGCGAGGGCGTTGTCTTCGTCCGGACCGAGATCGGCGTCATGGTGAACGCGCATCGCGATTCTCGTCGCTATTTCGCGGACGCTTCGGGCGGATCAACCACCTCCCTCATGTTGCGGTAGCGGGTTCTGCAGCGAGGGGTCCAGCAAAAGGAAGGCAGGCGGCGGTGGGGCGGCCGTCGTGCAAGCCGCTGCAGTGGCGAGAACAGCGGCAAGGACGGCAGCGGCCAAAGCCGCCCTGATAAACCTCATAAGCATGATTTCGGCCTTCGATGCGGCCACCCCGTGTCTTGGCAAGTAGATCGCCAAAGATTACTTCAGTTGCATTCTGAATTATTCACGGTGGCGCGGGGGTTATTGTTGACGCGCTGATCTTATAGACTTAAGCCGCGCGCATCCCGACGTCCAATATATGAGGCAGCTTTTGTCGATCGCTTTTGGCGATACCGGACGAATCAGAGACCGTTTGAAAAGGCGCGGCACCACCGGCGCTCTCCCCCGCCCGGCCATCTTCCGTGGTTTTGTCAAGAGGTGGCGGCTTTGCATGGTTGCTGGTCTCTGGCGATGGCGTTGAGGATGACGAGCATCTTTCGCATGACGGCGACGAGGGCAACTTTACCTGGGCGCCGGTT
>DATLIZ010000002.1:0-57259 GCA_035539155.1 Aliidongia sp.
GCCGGCCGGCGGGATCAGTTGCCGGCGGAATAGGCGGGCTCGGCGGCGATCTCGGCAGCGATCTGCTGGTTCGCGGGAACGTAGGTCGAGCAGGCGACGGTGGTGCCCAGCACGGTGGCCAGGACGAAGAAGACGCGGGCGGCACTGGCGAGGTTGGTCATGATGATCTCCGTTGGTTTATCGTTGCGACGCACAAGATTTGGATTGTGCAGTGCAGATTTCTAATAGGCGTTTTCGCGACTTTGATAAGCCAGCCTTATGAAGCCGGCGAGAACGGTTCAATTACCCGCCGAATAGGCCGGCTCCGCGGCGATCTCGGCAGCGATCTGCTGGTCGGCGGGGACATAGGTCGAGCAGGCGACGGTGGTGCCCAGCACGGTGGCCAGGACGAAGAAGACGCGGGCGGCATTGGCGAGGTTGGTCATGATGATCTCCATTAGTTTGTTGCTGCTATGCACAAGATTTTGGGCGGGCGAGGCAAATTTCTAATAGGGAGTTTCGCGACTTTGATAAGGCGGCCTTATTGCCGCGCGGCATTTCGGGCCATTGCCTTCGGGCGCACCACGAGCCGATCCACGGCCAGAGGCCCCGAGCCGCCAAGCACCAGCGCCGCGAGGCCGGCCAGATAGAGCAGGTCGGTCTCATAGCCCGGTGGCCCGAAATGCGCGCCGGCCGCTGTCACGGCTTCAAGCTTGATCGAGCTGAACCCGTTCGGAAGATGCACGGTGACGATAGCCACGAAAAGGACGGCCGCCATCGGCACGCTGGCGAGCGGGATGAAGGCGCCGACCAACACCGCCAGGCCGCCGAGCAATTCGACAAGGATCGTCGCCCAGGCGAGCAGCGCGGGCGCCGGCATGCCCAGCGCATGCAGGATGCCGATAAAGGCATCCGGTCCGCGCGCGAGCTTGGCGAAGCCATGCTCCATGAAGCCGTATCCGACGATGAGACGGAGCGGCAGGGCGAACCAGCCTTGATGCAGGGAGGGAAACAGATGGGTGCAGCGGGCGACGAGATCGTTCATATGGGACGTTTCGACCCGTCCCCCGCTCCCGTTACACCCGCCGCAAAAGTCAACGCCGTCGCAGCCGGTATCCCTTACCGGAGCCAGCACCCCGATGCGTCCGAGCGATAGCCGAGCGCCCGATAAGCCGCATCGATCAGCGATTGGCCGCGCTCATTCATCAGAATGCCGCTCAGGCGCCGGTTCATCGTATAGCCGAAGCTGAGGCCGCATTCGGGATCGGCGAAACCGATCGAGCCGCCGGCGCCGACATGGCCGAACGCCGTCCGCCCGATGATGACGCTGTCGCCGCCGATGGTGCGGCGGCGATTATCCATCGATTTCATGAAGCCGAGCGCGAACCGGGTCGGCAGCATCAGCGTGGCGTCGAGATGCGTCGCCATCGACACTTCCGACATGCGCGCGAGAGTATCGGCATCGACCAGCCCACCGCCGCCATTGGCGAGCGGGGCGTAGAGGCCGGCGAGTCCGCGCGCATTGGTGATGCCGTTGGCGGCGCCGATCTCGGCGGCATGGCCGGCGCGGCTGTTGACGCCGGAGGTGCCCCAGGTGCCGGAGTTGAAGATGAAGAGGTTCGGGATCGAGCCGGGCTGGACGAGGGCCGCGCTGAACGGCGTCTCCTGCGGCGGCGGCCTGAGCTCGGCCAGGATCGGCGCCACGCGCGGTTCGATCTCCTCCGGCAGGCCGATCCAGAAATCGATCCCGAGCGGCCCCGCCACCTCGTCGCGGAAGAAGCTGCCGAGCGACTTGCCCGACACCCGCCGCACGATCTCGCCCACCGTGAAGCCGAAGGTGAGCGCGTGATAGCCGTTGCGCGTGCCCGGCTCCCAGAACGGCGCCTGGGCGGCCAGCCGCTCGGTCATATAGTCCCAATCCTGGATGCAATCCGCCTTGGCCGGATCGCGCAGCACCGGCACGCCGACCGAATGGTCGAGCATCATCCGGACCGTCGCCTTCTCCTTGCCGGCTACGGCGAATTCCGGCCAGATCTCGGCGACCGGCGCCTCGATATCGAGCTTGCCGCGGCTCGCCAGGATATGAGCGCACAGCGCCGTCGCCCCCTTGGTCGAGGAGAACACGACCGAGACCGTGTCCTCGGTCCAAGGCCGGCCGGTGGCGGCATCGGCGGTGCCGCCCCAGAGATCGACCAGCGTCTCGCCTTCGAGCTTGAGCGAGACGGAGGCGCCCAGTTCGCCGCGCTCGGCGAAATTGCGGACGAACTCCTCCGCGACGGCGCCGAAACGCTCGTCGCAGCTGCCCTCGACCAGGCCCTTCTGCGTCTCCGCGCGGATCGTCTGCATGGCGTTTACCGGAGCCCCATGCGGATGGCGCCGTCGAGCCGGACATGCTCGCCATTGAAATAGGGATTGCGGCACATCTCGATCGCGAGCGAGGCGTATTCCGCCGGCAGGCCCAATCGTTTCGGAAACGGAACGGATGCGGCGAGCGCGTCCCTGACGTTGTCCGGCACGCCCTGCATCAGCGGCGTGTCGAAGATGCCGGGCATGATGGTGTTGATGCGGATGCCCTCGCCGCAAAGATCGCGCGCGATCGGCAGCGTCATGCCGACGATGCCGCCCTTGGAGGCGGCATAGGCGGCCTGGCCGATCTGCCCGTCCTCGGCCGCGATCGAGGCGGTGTTGACGATGGCACCGCGCTCGCCATCCACCAAGGGATCGAGCGTCAGCATGCCGGCCGCCGATTTGGCGATGCAGCGGAAGGTGCCGACGAGATTGATCTGGATGATCATGTTGAAGGCGTCGATCGGGAAATGCTTGATGGCACCGTCGGTCTTGGACCGCGACGCGGTCTTCACCGCATTGCCGGTGCCCGCGCAATTGACCAGGATGCGCTCCTGCCCGTGGGCGGCACGCGCCTTGGCGAAGCCGGCATCGACCTCCTCTTCCGAGGTGACGTTGACCTTGCAGAAGGTGCCGCCGATCTCGTGGGCGAGCTCGGCACCCTTGGCCTCGTTGAGATCGAACAGCGCCACCTTGACGCCATGGGAAGCGAGCGCCCGCGCCGTGGCGGCGCCGAGCCCGGAGGCGCCGCCGGTGACGATGGCGGCGATCGAGGAATCGAGCTTCATGAATTTGTCCCTATTATGAGTTTCTGACCGCTCAGGCGTTGTAGTTGAGCATGAGGCCGGCGCGTGGCCATTTCGCCTTGTACAGCTTGCCGGTGCTGGAGGCGGTGATCCAGGCGGTGCGCATGCCGCTGCCGCCGAAGCAGATATTGGTCACGATCAGATCCGGGAAGGCGTAATGCTCGACGCCGCCGGACGGATCGAACGCGGTGATGCCGCCATTGATGATGGTGGCGACGCAGACCTTGCCGCCGGCCTCGACCGCCAGGCTGTCGACCAGCTGATATCCCGGCAAGGTCGCGATCACGCGGCCCGGCATCCAGCCCACCGTCGGCGGCTTCAGCACGCCCGAGGACTCGATATCGAAGGCCCACAGCCGGCCGGTCAGCGTCTCGGCCGAATAAAGCAAATCCTCGTCCGGCGAGAGCCCCACGCCGTTAGGCGACAGCAGCTGGTCGCGCAGCCGCACGACCTTGGAGCCGTCGGGCCGGGCGTAATAGAGCGCGCCATATTCCTTGTGCTGATTGGTGCTCTTGCCGAGATCCGAGAAATAGAAGCCGCCCGTCTTGTCGAAGACCAGATCGTTCGGCCCCTTGAGCGCCTCGCCGTCGCATTCGGTATAGAGCGTCGTGAACGCGCCGGTCGCAAGATCGACCCGCTGGATCGAGCCGCCGACGTAGTTGTCGGGCTTGTGGCCGGGGACGGTCAGGCCGCCGACATCATGCCAGACAAAGCCGCCATTGTTGCAGACATAGACCGCTCCATCGGGGCCGATGGCCGCACCGTTCGGGCCGCCGCCCAACTCGGCCACGACCGAGATCCTGCCATCGGGTGCGACCCGGCTCAGGGTACCGCGCTTGATCTCGACCAGGATGACCGAACCATCCGCCATCGCGATCGGACCTTCGGGGAATTGCAGCCCTTCGGCGACCTGTTCGAATTCCAATTCATCCTCCCTCTCTTTTTTGCCGGTATCTAAGCATCATCCGGAGACGGGAACCACTCCGGATCGAGAGGGATCATGCTTTATCTGCGCTCGGCGATTTCCTTCTTGATCGCGCCCATCACCGAGCGATGATCGGATGGAATCGCCATTGTCTGCGCCTCGTTATCGACGCGGTCGGCCACCGTCGGATTGTCGCGGCGACCCTCTTCCAGCAGCTCGATGATCTTCGAGGATTTCTGATCGTTGAGGATCACGAGCTCGAGCAGCAGTTGCTCGCGCTGGCTGGAGAGCTTCTCTTCCCGGCGCTGCGTCGTGAGAATCAGGGTCGCCACATAGAGCGCGCATGTCGTGATAGCGCCCTGGAGCCAGACGAACGGCGGCGGGTCGAGCGGCCTCAGGCCGAAGAACCCCGCCAGGATATTGCCGGCCCCCCAGAGAATGATCGCCAAGGTGAGCGCCGCCACGAAACCGGGCAGACCGACGAGCGCCGTGAGGCGGTCGACGGTATGCTGCAGCAAGCTGGTCTCGGATTTGTGCTCCGCGCGGAACTGAGCCGTCGCCAGCACGGTGTCGGGATCGATCAACGGACCTTGTGCCGGGTCTCGGTCTTTAGGGATTACGGGTCACCACCGACGGAACCCATAGTAGCCGCCGCCGCCCAGCAACAAAAAAACCACCAGAATGATCAAGATCGTGGTCATGATTTTCTCCATATAGACCGGTATGCTCACTGTGGATGTGAGCATGGTCGAGCAGGCACCCCACCCCCGGAATCTACTCAGAGTCCTCAGTCGCCTCTTCGATCCGTCAGTCAGCCATTGTCGATGCGAACGGCGACGAAGCGCAGCTCGCCGCCCCGATCGACCAGCAGCAGCACGGTCTTGCGGCCGGCCTTCTTGGCCTCGTCGATCTTGCGCGGGATGTCGCCCGGGCTCTTGACCTCTTCTTGAGCGACCTCGACGATCACGTCGCCTGGTTTCACGTCCTTCTCCCCGGCCGGGCTGCCCTTGGCGACCGAGGTCACGACCACGGCGGCATTCTCGCCGAGCTGATATTTCTCCTTCAGCTCGGGCGTCGCCTCGGCGATGACAAGACCTAGCGCCTTGGTCTGGTTCGCCGGCGTGCCGGGCTTGGTATCCGACTTGCCGAGGGAGGCCGTCTGCGTCGGCTCGCTCTCGTCGAGCTCGCTCAGCTTCACATCGACGACCTTCTCCTGGCGCTTGCGCCAGAGGGAGAATTTGACCGGCTTGTCGATCGGTGAATCCGCGACGATGCGCTGCAGATGGCGGATATCGGAGACCGGCTTGCCGTCGATGCCGAGGATCACGTCTCCGGGCAGGAGGCCGCCTTGCAGCGCCGGGCTCTTCTCCATCACTTCGGCCACCAGCGCGCCGCGGGCATGATCGAGGCCGAGGGCCTTGGCGACCTCGCCATCGACCGATTGAGTGCGTGCGCCCAGCCAGCCGCGGCGGACATGGCCATATTGCTCGAGCTGCCCCACGATCGTGCGAGCGAGATCGGCCGGAATGGCGAAGCCGATGCCGATCGAGCCGCCCGAGGGCGAGAAGATCGCCGAATTGATGCCGATCACCTCGCCGTCGAGGTTGAATAGCGGGCCGCCCGAATTGCCCTTGTTGATGGCGGCGTCGGTCTGCAGGAAATCGTCGTAGGGGCCATTGTTGTTGTTGATCTCGCGCGACCGGGCAGAGATGATCCCGGCCGTCAGCGTGCCGCCGAGCCCGAAGGGATTGCCGACCGCCAGCACCCAATCGCCGACGCGCGTCTTGTCGCTATCGCCGAACGGCACTGCGGCCAGCGGATGGTCGGTCTTGACCCTGAGCACCGCCAGATCGGTCTTCTCGTCGCGCCCGACCAGCTCGGCCTTGATGTTGGTATCGTCCTGCAGGATCACCGTGATCTCGTCGGCATCGGCGATGACGTGATTGTTGGTCACGATCAGGCCCTTGGCGTCGACCACGAAGCCGGAGCCGAGCGAGGTCGCTTTCCGCGCCTGGGCCTGCGGCCGAGCGCCGCCGCCCGGCTGACCGTGGCGCTGCAGGAAATTCTTGAAGAATTGCTCGAAGGGCGAGCCGGGCGGCACCGGGCTGTTATTGTCGTCATCGTCGGACGAGCCTTTGTCCGGCTTGATCGTCTGAGTCGTGGAGATATTGACCACCGAGGGCAGCAGCCGGGCGGCGATATCGCCGAAACCCTCGAGCTCGGTCACCGCGGCGGCCTGGGCGTGCCCCAGGCTCGCCATCATGGCCGCGGCGGCAAGGCCGACGCCCCAGCGCCGCCGTGCCGCTCGCACAGCGTATTTGCAGGGGAAAATTTCGGCTTGCCGCACGGGACCACTCCTGAGATGCCAATCTGGACCGAGAATGTTAGAGCCAAACCGCGCGCCAAGCCAGCCGGACATGCTGCGGCCATTGGCAGCCTGGTACCATCCGCATTCGCGCCGGCCGGGTCTCTACCATGGCCGCGATCCCTGCGCCGCAATCATCGGCGAAATCGGCGCGCCGAGACGAAGACACTCGGTTCAGTCGTTCGTCTGGACCGCGCTCGAATAGAGGCCGGAATCGCGTTCGGCCTCGCCACGCCGGCGCTCCAGCTCCTGATTGTAGCGGCGGAGCGCAAAGGCTTCGGTGAGATAGCCGATGATCCGCATCGCGGCCGGATCGTCCACCACCGGCAAGGTTTCGAGCTGGGTCTCGCCGAACTTGCCGAGCGCCGCGCGGACATCCTCGCCCGACAACAGGAACTGCGGCGGCTCCCGGATGAGCTCGCCGGCGGTCGTATGCTCGGGATCCGCGATCTGGTCGGACACATGCAGCTCGGCCAGGTCGATCATGCCGACGAGGCGCTCGTCGTCGATGACAAAGACATTTTTGGTGCTGCCGAGCGGGAAGGCGTTGCGTAGCACTGTGACGCTCATCCCAGTCGGCACAGTCTTGAAATCGGTGCGCATCAGCCGGCCGACCTTGAGCTCGTCCATCCAGCCGACATCGTCGGCACCGCGGATCTTGAGGCCGCGCAGATGGAAGCGCCATGTCGCGAAGGAGTAACCGAACCAATGGCGTACGGCCAGGGTCGTGGTGATCACGCCGACCATGACGCCGACCGTCGCCGAGAAATCGCCGGTGCCTTCGAGCACCAGGAGGATCATGGTCACCGGCGCCCCCACGATGCCGGCCGCGACACTGCCCATGCCGACCAGCGTGTAGGCGAGCGCATCGACGCGCAGCGCTGGAAAGACCCGGTCGAGTGCCAGCGCCAGGGCACCGCCGAACAGGCTGCCGATGAACAGCGCGGAGCTGAACAGGCCGCCGCGAAATCCGGCGCCGATCGAGACCGCGGACGCGATCGTCTTGGCCGAAATGAGGCCGAGCAGGTAGGGCAGAGCATAGGTGGTGTGCAGGCTGGCGACGATGCCGCCGTGACCGGAGCCCAGCACCTCGGGAAAGACGAGAGCGATGGCGGCGACGGCGATGCCGCCGATCGCCGGCCGGACATAAGGCGGGATCGAGCGCTGGCGGAACCAGCCTTCGGTCAGCGTGACGCCATTCATGACCAGGATCGAGAGCAGCGCACAGGCGAGGCCGAGGCCGAAGAACAGCGCGTAGTCGATGCCGGAGACATGGACCGGGCGATCGACCACGAAGCTCGGATCCGCCCCGAACGTGACCCGGGCGGTGAAGGTGCCGGTGAGCGCCGCCATGGCGACCGGCGCCAGATTGGCGAGCGTGTAGCGGCCGACCACCAGCTCGAACGCATAGAAGGCGCCGGCCAGGGGCGCGTTGAAGGCGGCCGCGATCGCCGCAGCAGCGCCGCATCCCACCAGCGTGCGCATATCCTCGCGCCGGAGCCTGAGCGTGGCGCCCACATGCGAGAAAAAGCCGGCGCCGAGCTGGGTATAGGCCGCCTCCATCCCGACCGAGGCGCCGAAGCCGCCCGAGAGCAGCGTCAGGATCGAGAGGTTGATGCTGTCGGTGAGCGACATGCGGCCGCCATACAGCGCGTTCGCCTCGATCGCGTCGACGATCTCGCGCGGGCGCCGCCGTCGGATGAACCAGGCGACGAGGCCGACTACCAGGCCGCCGCCACCGGGGATGACGAGGACCCGCCACCAGTCGAGATTGTAGCCGTCGCTCAGATGGCCCTCGAGCGGGATGTCGAAGGCCATCGAATGGAATGCATCGACTCCGCGTTTCAGCAGGACGACGCCGAAGCCGGCACCGACGCCCAGAAAGGCCGCCAAGACCACGATCGCGATCTCGTTATCGCGCAGCGCCCGGCGCAGGAGATTGCGGGCAAGTATGCGCCAGCGCAGCTCGATCCGCCGGAATCGCGCCGTCAAGCCGCCATTGAGCCGTGGTTGGACCTGCTCGCTCATGATCTTACGAAGCCCTAATCCGAGCAGCACCAGCGGCGCAACTCGCCTTTCTAACGCTTTTGCATTGAAATCCGCCGCCCGAGCCCGTCCGGGCTCGGCAGAACTGCGTGCTCGGCCGCCGCTGCATCGAGCCGCGCCTTCAAATCCGGCGGAAACGGCGTCGAGCGGCGCGCGGCGAGATCGATGTGAAGACCCATCGTCTCATAGATCGCGGCCCGGTAATGTTCGGTGCCGTGGAACATTTCCTGGAAAAGATGCAGCCGCTTCCCGTCGACTGCGACGATTCGGCTCGCCACCGTCAGCGGATCGCCCAGCTTCAGCTCGCGCTCATAGGCGATATGGGCTTCGAGCGCGAAACTCGAATGGTTGGTGGCCCGGACATAGTCGATACCGAGGCCGAGCCGGTCGAACAGCATGTCCGTCGCCTTGTCGAAGGCCAGAACGTAATAGGCGACGTTCATATGACCATTATAATCGATCCAATCGGGCGGGACGATGGCGCGGTAATGCTGGAACGGGGCGTCGATCATGATGATGCTGAGTGTAAACGGCTTTCATCGCTTGGGCGAGAGCCGCTCGCCTCGAATTGACCCCATGCGCCCAACTGTTCTAAGACCGGCGAGCACAGTCTGCCTCGTGCAATCAAGGAGACGAGATTTGAGCATCGCCCGCGTGACCGCCGCCCTGCTCGCCCTCTCCTGGATGGGAGCGGCCGAGGCCAAGACCCTGGTCTTTTGCTCGGAAGGCTCGCCCGAGAATTTCAATCCGCAGATCAACACGACCGGCACCTCCTTCGATGCCAGCCTGCCGATCTACAACAAGCTGGTCGAGTTCAAGCCTGGCTCGACCGAGATCGCGCCCGGCCTGGCGGAGAGCTGGGATATCGGCGCCGACGGCAAGAGCTTCACGTTTCATCTGCGCCACGGCGTCAAATGGCAGAAGAACAGCCATTTCACACCCACGCGCGATTTCAACGCCGACGACGTGCTGTTCTCGTTCGAGCGGCAATGGCGCGCCGATCATCCGTTCCATACGGTTTCGGGCGGCGCCTACGATTATTTCAACGACATGAACTTTCCGACGCTGCTGAAGGCGGTCGAGAAGCTCGACGATTACACGGTCAGGATCGAGCTCAACGAACCGCAGGCGCCGTTCCTCGCCGATCTCGCCATGGAATTCGCCTCGATCCTGTCGGCCGACTACGGCGCCGCCCTGCTGAAAGAGGGCAAGCCCGAGCTCATGGACCAGTTGCCGATCGGCACCGGCCCGTTCGAGTTCGTGCAGTATCAGAAGGATTCGACCATCCGCTACCGGCGCTTCGCCGACTATTGGGGACCGAAGGCGAAACTCGACGCGCTCGTTTTCGCCATCACCGCCGATCCCGCCGTGCGGCTGGCCAAGCTGCGCGCGGGCGAATGCCAGGTGGCGCCCTATCCCAACGTCGCCGACCTGCCGGCGATCAAGGCCGATCCGAAGCTGCAGCTGGGCGAGCAGCCCGGGCTCAATATCGGCTATCTCGCCTTCAACACGCAGAAGAAGCCGCTCGACGACAAGCGCGTGCGCCAGGCGCTGAGCATGGCGATCGACAAGCAGGCGATCCTCGACGCCGTGTTCCAGGGCGCCGGCAAGCCGGCCGTCAGCCTGATCCCGCCGACCATCTGGTCCTACGATGCCGACATCAAGGATTACCCGCACGATGTCGCGGCGGCGAAGAAGCTGCTGGCCGAGGCCGGATTTCCAGACGGCTTCGAGACCGATCTCTGGGCCATGCCGGTGCAGCGCCCCTACAATCCCGACGCCAAGCGCATCGCCGAGTTGATGCAGTCGGACCTGGCCAAGGTCGGCGTCAAGGCGCGCATCGTCTCCTTTGAATGGGGCGAATACCGCAAGCGCGTGCAGGCCGGCGAGCATATGATGGCCGAGGTCGGCTGGACCGGGGACAATGGCGATCCGGACAATTTCTTCGGCGTGCTGGCCGGCTGCACCGCGGCCCGGCCCGGCGGCAGCAATGCCGCGAAATGGTGCTACCACCCGTTCGACGATCTCATCACCAAGGCGGTGACGCTGACCGACCAGGCCGAGCGCGCCAAGCTCTACATGCAGGCGCAGGAGATTCTGCATGAGGAGGCACCGTTCTTCCTGATCGCCCACTCGGTCGTCTATCTGCCGATGACCAAGAACGTGACGGGCTACAAGATGAGCCCGTTCGGCAAGCATCAATTCGACCAGGTCGATCTGCAGTGACGCCTTGATCCGGTTCGTCCTGCGCCGCGTCAGCCTGGTCGTGCCGACCTTCCTGGGCGTGACGCTGCTGGCCTTCATGCTGATCCGGCTGGTGCCGGGCGATCCGATCGAGGTCCGGGTCGGCGAGCGCGGCATCGCGCCCGAAAGGCTGGCCGCGCTCCGCCACGATCTCGGCCTCGACCAGCCGCTCTGGCGGCAATTCCTGCATTACGAAGGCCGGGTGCTGAGCGGCGATCTCGGCCAGTCGGTCGTGACCAAGGAACCAGTCTGGCAGGAATTCGCGACGCTGTTCCCCGCGACGGTCGAGCTGTCGCTCTCGGCGATGCTGTTCGCCCTCGTCGTGGGCTTGCCGCTCGGCATGGTCGCCGCGGTCAAGCGCGGCTCCGCCTTCGATTACGGGCTCATGGGCGCCTCCGTCACCGGCGCCTCGATGCCGATCCCCTGGTGGGGGCTGATGCTGATCCTGATCTTCTCGGTCCAGCTTGGCTGGACGCCGGTCTCGGGGCGGATCGGCGACCAATATTTCATCGATGGCGGCACCGGTTTCCTGCTCATCGATTCGCTTTTCTACAGCGACGATCCCGGCGCCTTCGCCTCGGTGGTGGCGCATCTGGTGCTGCCGACCATCGTGCTCGGCACGATCCCGCTCGCCACGATCGCGCGCATGACCCGATCAGCCATGCTCGAAGTGCTGGGCGAGGATTATATCCGCACGGCGCGCGCCAAGGGCCTCTCGGGCTTCCGCGTCGTCGCCATCCACGCGCTGCGCAACGCGCTCATCCCGGTCGTCACCGTCATCGGCCTTCAGACCGGCGCATTGCTGGGCGGCGCTATCCTGACCGAGACGATCTTCTCCTGGCCCGGCGTCGGCCATTGGCTGGTCGAATCCGTGCAGCGGCGCGACTATCCGGTGCTGCAGGGCGGCGTATTGTTGGTGGCGACGCTCGTCATCCTGGTCAATCTCCTGGTCGATCTCACCTACGGCTTCCTCAATCCGAGGATCCGGCGGTGAGCGTCGAGGTGAGCGAGACGAGACTGTTCTGGAACGGCTTCGCCGAGAATCGCGGCGCCGTCGGCGGCCTCGCCGTCCTCGCGATCCTCATCTTCCTAGCTCTGTTCGCCGACATCCTGGCGCCGCATTCGCCGATCGACCAGTTCCGCGACGCCTTGCTGCGCCCGCCCTTCTGGCAGGACGGCGGCAGCCTCGCCTATCCGCTCGGCACCGACGATATCGGCCGGGACATGCTGTCGCGTCTGATCTACGGCGCGCGCCTGTCGCTGCTGATCGGCACCGTGGTGGTGACGCTGTCGCTGGCGCTGGGCGTGACGCTCGGACTGTTGGCCGCCTCGATCGGCGGCTCGGTCGATGTCGCGATCATGCGGCTGATGGACATCATCTTGGCCTTTCCGAGCCTGCTGCTCGCCATCGTCGTGGTCGCGATCCTGGGGCCGAGCCTGTTCAACGCCATGCTCGCCGTCTCGGTCGTGACCTTGCCCAACTACACGCGGCTGGTGCGCGCCTCGGCCTTGTCCGAGCTGGCCCGCGACTATGTCACCGCGTCCCGCTGCGCCGGCGCCGGACCGTGGCGGCTGATGCTCGCGACCGTGCTGCCGAACTGCCTGGCGCCGCTCATCGTCCAGGCGACGCTGGGCTTCTCCAACGCGATCCTGGAGGCGGCGGCGTTGGGCTTCCTCGGCATGGGCGCGCAGCCGCCGACGCCGGAATGGGGCACGATGCTGTCGGGGGCCCTGCAATATCTCCAGCGCGCCTGGTGGATGGTGAGCCTGCCCGGCCTCGCCATCCTTGTCACGGTGCTGGCATTCAACCTGTTCGGCGACGGGTTGCGCGACGCGCTCGACCCGAAGCTCCGGCGCTAGTCCCGATGCTGCTGGAGATCCGCAATCTTTCGGTCGAGTTCCCGACCGCGCGCGGCCGCTTCCGCGCGGTCGAGGGGCTCGACCTCACGCTCGAAGCGGGCGAGGTGCTGGGCGTGGTCGGCGAGTCGGGCTCGGGCAAGAGCGTCTCGATGCTGGCGCTGATGGGCCTCGTGCCCTATCCGGGCAAGGTCACGGCCGATCGCCTGCGCTTCGACGGGGTCGACCTCTTGAACCTGCCTCGCCGCGAACGCCGGCGGCTGGTCGGCAAGGACATGGCGATGGTGTTCCAGGAGCCGATGTCCTCGCTCAATCCCTGCTTCACCGTCGGCTGGCAGATCGCCGAGGCGCTGAAGGCGCATCTCGATCTCGGACGCCGGCAGGTACGCGAGCGGGTGATCGAGCTTCTGGCCCAGACCGGCATCCCGGCGCCGGAAACCCGCCTGGGCGCCTTTCCGCATCAGCTCTCGGGCGGCATGAACCAGCGCGTAATGATCGCCATGGCGATCGCCTGCAATCCGCGCCTGCTGATCGCCGACGAGCCGACCACGGCGCTGGACGTGACGATCCAGAAGCAGATCCTCGACCTGCTGCTCAGGCTCCAGCGCGAGCTCGGCATGGGCCTGATCCTCATTACTCATGATATGGGCGTGGTCGCCGAGACGGCCCGGCGCGTCCAGGTGATGTATGCCGGCGAGATGGTCGAGGAGGCGCCGACCGAGAGCCTGTTCGCCGCACCGCGCCATCCCTATACCGCCGCCCTGCTCGACGCCCTGCCCGAGCGCGCGGTCGGGCAGCGACGGCTGCCGAGCATTCCCGGGATCGTGCCGGGCATCGACGACCGGCCGGCCGGCTGCCTCTTCAACCCGCGCTGCCGCTTCGTGGCCGAGCGCTGCGTGGCCGAGCGCCCGCTGCCGGAAGGGCCGGAAGGCCGCCGCGCGCGCTGCTTCTTTCCGCTCGGGGACGGCGCATGAGCACGCCGGTGATGACGGCCGAAAATTTGCACCGGCACTATCCGGTCGGCGGCGGGCTGCTGCGCAAGAAGGGCCTGGTCAGGGCGGTCGACGGCATCTCCTTCGCGCTCGCGGCGGGGCGCACGCTCGCGATCGTCGGCGAATCGGGCAGCGGCAAATCGACACTCGCCCGCCTGGCCTGCCTGCTGGAGGTACCGGACGACGGCACGCTGCTGATCGATGGCGAGCCCGCCATCGGCCGGCCGCCGGCCGAAGCGCGCCGGCTCCGTCTCGCCGTGCAGATGGTGTTCCAGAACCCCTACGGCTCGCTCAACCCGCGCCAGACGGTGGGGCGCATCCTGGAAGAGCCGCTCATCATCAATGGCGAGCGCGACCGTCGGGCGCGCGAGGCGGCGGCGCGCGCCATGATGGCCAAGGTCGGCCTCAGGCCCGACCATTACGGCCGCTATCCGCACATGTTCTCCGGCGGGCAGCGTCAGCGCATCGCCATCGCCCGTGCGCTCATGACCCGGCCCCGCATCGTCGTCGCCGACGAGCCGGTCTCAGCGCTCGACGTGTCGATCCGCGCCCAGGTGCTGAACCTGATGATGGATCTGCAGGAAGAGTTCCGGCTGGCTTATCTTTTCATCAGCCACGATCTGTCGGTGGTTCGTCATATCGCCGACGAGGTGCTGGTCATGTATCTCGGCAGGGTCGCCGAGCAGGGGCCGAAAGCGGCGATCTTCTCGGCGCCGCTTCATCCCTATACCCGGATGCTGCTGGCGGCGACGCCCTCGGTCGAGCCCTCGCGCCGCACGGCACCGGTCGCGATCACCGGCGAGCTGCCGTCACCGCTCAACCCACCGGCAGGATGCGCATTTCATAGCCGCTGCCCCTATGCCACCGATCTGTGCAAGCGCGTGGCGCCGGAGCCACGACCGATCCTAGAACAGCTGGTTGCGTGTCATTACGCGGAAGAGCTGGCTTGAATTCAAAAATATAATCTGATTGAAATCTCCTGGTCTAAATATTGCTAGCTCTCCGTTCGACGCCTTCAACCTTTGGAGCATGACACTATAATGAATCGTCTCCTGTTCTTGGCCCTTGCGGCCGTGACGCTTGCCGCCTGCGACGCACCCGACCCGGCCAGCTTCAAGCATGTTCTCCGCGACGATAGCGGAACCGGTTCCCACATCGCCGGCGTAAATGGCGGCAACGAGTCGAGCAGCAGCGACACTCATTCGATCGACCGGATGACCCGGCCGGGCAGCGGACTCGGCGCCGGCGGGCATTGAGTCCCGCCCCATCTTGCTCCGGTTGTAACGAGAAATTGACCGGGGCTTCTTGAAGTCCTTGTTTTTACTTCGCCCCCGGTCCTCTTTGAGAAATACTTGGCCCATGGCGGCGGTGGGCGTTGGTGCCCACCGCTCCAGCCTCGTCGGCGTTGGCGACGACCAGGTTTCCGCCTCGACGGAAGCGCACCTTGGAACGTTTCTTGCCGGCTGCTGTAACCTTCGCCTGATACACGTCTCGAACCTGGCTTCTTGGAGTGCGCCGAATGCTGCGTCTTTCCTGCCTTACCGTAGCCGCTCTGTCTCTCGTCGCCTGCGACGCGCCCGATCCGGCCAGCTTCAAGCATGCCCTGCGCGCCGGCCCTTCGACCGGTTCACACATCGCCGGAGTCGGCGACGGACTGAATGAAACCTCGACCGAAAATACGCACTTCATCGAGAGGCTGAACGAGCACAATAACGCGCAGCCTGCAGGCCGCTAAACCGGCACGATCGCCTGATTTCCTTCCGGCCCCCGTCGATGCCATCGACGGGGGCCGTTTCACTCATACCGAGAAGTATTTGGCCTGCGGGTGATGGACGACGATGGCGCTCGTCGATTGTTCGGGTTCGAGCTGATCCTCATCGGTGAGCGTGATGCCCAGCTCCTCGGCCTTGAGCAGCGCCAGAAGCTGCTTCTGGTCGCCTAGATTGGGGCAGGCCGGATAGCCGAAGGAATAGCGCGAGCCGCGATAGGTCTGGCTCAGCATGCCGTCGAGGTCGCGCGCCTCGTCGGCAGCGAAGCCGAGTTCGCCGCGGATGCGCTTATGGACATATTCCGCCATCGCCTCGGCCATCTCGACCGAGAGGCCGTGCAGGTAGAGATAGTCCTGATAGCGGTTCTGGGCGAACCAGTCGCGCGCGACCGTGGAGGCGCGATCGCCCATGGTCACCACCTGCAGCCCGATCACATCGCGCTCGGCCTCGCCGACATCGCGGAAAAAATCGGCGATGCACAGGCCGCCCTCCTTGTTCTGGCGCGGAAAGCTGAAGCGCGTCGCCTCCTTCTTGCCGTCCTCCTCGAACAGGATGAGGTCGTTGCCCTCGGCGGCGCACTTCCAATAGCCGTAGGCCGCCTGCGGCAGGAGGATCTCGCCGGCGACCGCCTCCTCGAAGATCCGCATCAACGTCGGCCGCAGCTCCCGATGCGCCCACGCCTTGAACTCGTCGAGCGAGCGCCCATCCTTCCGGTAACCCCAATGGAATTGGTAGAGCATGCGCTCGTTGAGGAAGGGCAGGAGCGCCTTTTCCGGCACGCGCGCGATGGTGCGCGGCCCCCAGAAGGGCGGCACCGGCACCGGCAGATCCCGCGTCAGCTCCTGCCGGCGGATGCGGATCTCCTCGACATCGACGGGCCGGAGCGGCTTGGCGTCGGCGGCCTGGCCGAGCGTGCGCCTGGTATTGACCGGCCGTCCGGCTCGCTTCTCCTGCAGCTCGGCAAGCCAGCCGTCGAACTTGCCGCTGACCACCTTCTCCATGAGGTCGAGCCCGTCGAAGGCGTCGCGCGCATAGGCGACGCGGCCCGACGCGTAGGAGCGGGTGCAATCCTCCTCGACATAACGCCTTGTGAGCGCGGCACCGCCGAGGATGACCGGCACCTCCAGCCCTTGCCGGCTCATCTCCTCCAGATTCTCGCGCATGACCACGGTCGACTTGACCAGCAATCCCGACATGCCGACGACATCGGCCTTGTGCGAGATCGCGGCTTCGAGGATCGAGGCGATCGGCTGCTTGATGCCGAGATTGACGACCTTGTAGCCGTTGTTGGTGAGGATGATGTCGACCAGGTTCTTGCCGATATCGTGGACATCGCCCTTGACCGTGGCGAGTACGATCGTGCCCTTGGTCTGGCCCTCGATCCGCTCCATATGCGGCTCCAGCAGGGCCACAGCCGCCTTCATCGTCTCGGCCGATTGCAGCACGAACGGCAGCTGCATCTTGCCCGAGCCGAACAGCTCGCCCACCACTTTCATCCCGTCGAGCAGGAAGATGTTGATGATGTCGAGCGGCGGATGCTTCAGCATCGCCTCGTCGATATCGGCTTCGAGGCCGATCCGGTCGCCATCGACGATACGCTGCGTCAACCGCTCCTCGACCGCCTCGGCCCGGCTCTTCTTGACCGAGCTTTCGGCCTTGCGGTCCTGGAACAGCGCCAGGAAGGCCTGCAGCGGATCATAGCCCTCGCGCCGGCGGTCGAAGATCAGATCCTCGGCGATCTGGACCTCCTCGGCCGGGATCTTGTGCAGCGGCATGATCTTCGAGACATGGACGATGGCCGCGGTCATGCCGCGCTTGACCGCATGGTCGAGGAACACCGAGTTCAGCACATGGCGCGCCGCCGGGTTGAGGCCGAACGAGATGTTGGAGAGGCCGAGCACGATCTGGCACTCGGGCAGCTCCTTGGCGATCAGCTCGATCGCGTCCAGGGTTTCGAGCCCGAGCTTGCGATCGTCCTCGTTGCCGGTGGCGATGGTGAAGGTCAGCGGATCGAACATCAGATCCGAAGCCGGCAGCCCGTGCTTGACGCAGGCGAAGTCATAAAGCCGCTTGGCGATGGCGAGCTTGGCGTCGGCGGTCTTGGCCATGCCGGCCTCGTCGATCGTGAGCGCGATGACCGCCGTCCCGAAGCGGCGGGCGAGATCGAGCCGCTTCGCCGCCGGCTCCTCGCCATCCTCGAAATTGATCGAGTTGAGGATGGGCTTGCCGCCATAGAGCTTCAAGGCCGCCTCGAGCACGATCAGCTCGGTCGAATCGATGACGAGGGGCGCCGAGACGGAGCCGCGCATCCGGCTCACCACCTCGCTCATCTCCTTCACCTCGTCGCGGCCGACGAAGGCGGTGCAGACATCGAGCGTGTGCGAGCCTTCCTTGATCTGCTCGCGCCCCATCTCGACGCAACCGTCCCAATCGCCCTGCTCCTGGAGCTGGCGGAATTTCTTGGAGCCGTTGGCGTTGCAGCGTTCGCCGATCGAGAGAAAGGCGTTCTCCTGGCGCATCGGCACCTGGCTGTAGAGCGAGGCGACGCTCGGCACCCAATAGGAAGTGCGCTTGACCGGCGTCGGCCGCGAGCCCCTGCCGACCTTGTTCAGCATGGCGTCGAGCGCCTGGATATGCGGCACGTCGGTGCCGCAGCAGCCGCCGCACAGATTGATGCCGTCCTCGACGACGAAGCGTTCGAGCCACTGCGCCAGCTCGACCGGCAGCAAGGGATAATGCGCCTTGCCGTCGACCAGCTCGGGCAGGCCGGCATTGGGCTGCACCGAGATGAGGCCCGGCCAATTCTCGCCCAGCCATTTCACATGCTCGGTCATTTCCTGCGGGCCGGTGGCGCAATTGAGACCCATCACCGGCACGTCGAGCGCCTTGATGATCGTGGCCGCCGCCGCGATGTCGGCGCCGACCAGCAGCGTGCCCGTGGTCTCGACCGTGACTTGGACCATGATGGCGAGATCGGGCTTGCCGCCGGCGATGCGCGCGCGCTTGGCGCCGTTGACCGCGGCCTTGATCTGCAGCGGGTCCTGGCAGGTCTCGATCAGGATCGCGTCGGCGCCGCCGGCGATCAGCCCCGAGCATTGGACGGTGAGCGCATCCTCGAGCGACCGATAGTCGATATGGCCGAGCGTCGGCAGCCTGGTGCCCGGCCCGACCGAGCCCAGCACGAAGCGGGGGCGCCCGTCGGAGAACTGCTCGACCGCCTCGCGCGCGAGCTCGGCCGCGCGCCGGCTCAGATCATAAGCCTTCTCGGCGATGCCGAATTCCGCGAGCGTCACCGGCGAGGAGCCGAAGCTGTTGGTCTCGACCATGTCGGCGCCGGCTTCGAGATAGCCGACATGGATGGCGCGGACGAGATCGGGGCGGCTTTCGCACAGGATGTCGGTGCAGTTCTCGTGCCCCTGGTAATCGCGCTCGATATCGAGCTGGGTCGCTTGCACGCGCGAGCCCATGCCGCCGTCGCACAGCAGGACGCGTTCGGACAGAATGTCGAGGAAATGAGCCATCAATATTATCCTTAAGCGGCGACAGGAGCCGGTCCGCGCACGCCCAGCATGTGACAGATCGCGACCGTGAGCTCGGCGCGGTTCATCGTGTAGAAATGGAACTCGTCGACGCCTTCGGCCTGAAGGCGGCGGCACAGCTCGACCGCCTGGCAGGCCGCGACCAGCCGGCGCGTGTCCGGGTCGTTGTCGAGGCCTTCGAACATATGGCCCATCCAGCCCGGCACGGCAGCGCCGCATTTCCCGGCGAAGCGGACGATGCCGGCGAAATTGCTGACCGGCATGATGCCCGGCACGATCGGGATGGTGATGCCGGCGGCGCGCGCCGCCTCCAGGTAGCGCAGATAGGTTTCCGGCTCGAAGAAGAAGTTGGTGATCGCCCGGTTGGCGCCGGCATCGATCTTGCGCTTCAGATTATCGATTTCGGCGGCCATGTGCGGCGCCCCCGGATGGATCTCGGGGTAGGCGCCGACGCTGATCTCGAAATCGGCGATGCGGCGAATGCCCGCGACCAGATCGGCGGCATAGGCATAGCCGCCCGGATGCGGCGTATAGACGCCGTCCGGGCCGCCCGGCGGATCGCCGCGCAGCGCTACCAGATGTCGGATGCCGGCCGCCCAATAGTCGCGGACGATCTCGTCGATCTCCTCGCGCGGGGCGCCGATGCAGGTGAGATGGGCGGCGGGCTCCAGCACCGTCTCCTGGCGGATGCGCCGGACGGTGGCATGGGTTCGGTCTCGCGTCGAGCCGCCGGCGCCGTAGGTGACGGAAACGAAGCGCGGCGCGAGCGGCACCAGCCGCTGGATCGCCTGCCACAGCTTCTGTTCCATCTCGGCCGTGCTGGGCGGAGAGAATTCGAAGGAAACGAGCGCGCGTTTCCCGTTGAGAGGTACTTCAAAAGTCACGAATGAATCTCCCGAAGGAAGGCTGAGGGCCGATCGAGCGAAGCGGGATCCGCGACGCTCTCAGCACCCTGATCGGTCTGTCGCGCCGCATGCCAGATCGTGACGGTCAAGGGATCGCCCGGCAGATGGAACGCCGGCGCCGGATCGAGCCCGGCCTTCGCGACCCATTCGCGCACCTCGGCATCGGCGAAGCCCAGGCGACGATGGGCATGATGCTCGCGCAGCTCTTCTTGCTGATGGGGCGCGAAATCGACGATCAGCAGCTTGCCGCCGGGCCGCAGCACCCGTGCCGCCTCGCCGACCGCCTCGGCCGGACGCTCGGCGAAGTGCAACACCTGGTGTAGCAAAACCAGGTCGAAGCTTGGGCTTGCGAAGGGGAGCGCATACATGTCTCCATGTCGGACCGTGCAGTTTCGCAGCTGCGCGCGCTCCAAATTGACGCGCGCGACAGCGAGCATGTCGCGCGATTGATCGAGACCCACCGCCCGATTGACGCGAGGCCCGAAAATTTCCAGCATCCGCCCGGTACCGGTCCCGATATCCAGCAGATCGCCGAGCGCCTCGCCCGGGACGAAATCGAGCAGCTTGGCCTCGACCTCGCCTTCGGCCACATGCAGCCCGCGAATGGCGGCCCATTGATGGGCATTCTGCGTGAAATAGGCGGCAGCGCTCTGCTCGCGCTCGCGCTCGATCGCGGCCAGCCGCTCGCGATCACGCAAGATCGTCGCATCGTCGGACGGTACCAGCTCGGTCAGCCGCTCGGCGACGGAGCGGTCCGGACGCCGGGCCAGCCGATAGAAAACCCAGTTACCCTCTCGGAATCGCTCAAGCAATCCGCCGTCGCACAGCAGCTTCAAATGGCGCGAGACGCGCGGCTGGCTTTGGCCGACGATGGTGGTGAGCTCGCTTACCGTCAGCTCGTTCCGGGCGCACAGAGTGAGGAGCCGAAGCCTCGTCGGCTCCGCCGCCGCCCTCAAGCCAGTGAGCAACTCCTCCACAGGATGGCCTCAAATGTTATCGATAGAACGATATAAACATATCTTTATGTCGTTTGACAACGAGATTTGGAGGGCAGACCTGCTATGTATCTGCATGCGTTCGATAAGAGACCCCTTTTCTATAGCGTCCGCCGATGGCATTCATTTCCCATATAGAACAGGCGTTGGGCGCGGGACCTTTCCCGTGAACCCGCGCCAAGCACCTTGGCGATGGTTCGCTGGGAGAGGGCTCGATGCCCAGCTCGGTAGTCATTTCCCGTTTTCTCTGCACTGATCGCTTTTCGCCCTAACCGCAAATTTGAGAGCGAGCCCCATCATGCTTTCGCGTCGGTTCCGTTCCGCCCTGCCGGCCGCGCTAGCGCTGTGCGCAGCCAGTCTGGCCGCCTGCGCCAGCCAGCCATCGACGCCCAAAGGCGACGCCGCCAGCTCGGCGGACGCGACCAACAACGATCCGCTCGAATCCGTAAACCGCGGCATTTGGGATTTCGATCTGGCACTCAAGGATTACCTGCTAACCCCCATCGCCAAGGGCTATCGCTGGGCGACACCGCAATTCGTCCAGACCGGCATCAGCAACGTGCTGCGCAATCTGCGCAGCCCGACGATCCTCATGAACGACGTGCTCCAGGGCAACATGGACCGGGCCGGCGATACCTTCGCGCGGATCTGGCTCAACACCATCATCGGCGTGGGCGGCATCTTCGATGTCGGCACCAGCGCCAACGTGCCGTTCCACGACACGGATTTCGGCGCCACGCTCGGCTCCTGGGGCGTTCCCGCCGGCCCCTATCTGGTGCTGCCGCTGATCGGCCCGTCCGATCCGCGCGACGGAGTCGGCTACGGCGTCGACAGCCTAGCCGATCCGTTCACCATCAAGATGCGCGCGGCGAACATGGACGAAGGCAACTATGTCCGCTTCGGCGTCAGCGTCGTGAACGAGGAGGCGCAGACGCTCGACGAGTTCAACGAGCTCCGCCGCAGCTCGCTCGATTTCTACGCCGCCGTCCGCAGCCTCTATCAGCAGAAGCGAGCGGCCGACGTGCAGAAGGCGAAATCGCCCGACGCACCGGCGGCACCGAGCGTGCCGTATGACGAGGTCGATACCCCGGCCAACAATCCTCCACCGGCTCATTGAGCCGGCCAGCAAAGGCGCTTTGATCATGTGGCACCGACTAATCCGAGCCCTGGGCCTGGGCCTGGCCCTCGCCACCCTCGGCCTCACCCAGCCCTCCCAGGCTGCAACGTCCGATCCGACCGGCTTCGTCCAGGATCTGGGCGACCAGAGCATCAAGATCCTCAAGGGGTCGACCGATCTCGGCACGCGCAAGGCGGCATTCTCCAAGATCTTCACGCAGGATTTCGACGTGCCCAAGATCGGCCGCTTCGTGCTCGGCCGGTATTGGCAGCAGGCGACGCCAGAGCAGCAGAAGGACTACATCGCCGTCTTCGGCGAATATGTCGTCAACCTCTATTCCGGACAGTTCAGCAGCTATTCCGGTGAGCAGTTCAAAGTTCAGGGCAGCCGGCCGGGTGAGCAGGGCCGGACCACGGTGAACTCGCAGATCGTCCGCCCGAACGGTGGGCCGCCGATCCAAATCGACTGGACGCTCCAGCAGGAAGATGGCGGCTACAAGATCATCGATGTCAGCGCCGAGGATATCAGCCTGACCTTGACCAAGCGGCAGGAGTTCGCCTCGGTCATCGAGAAGGGCGGCGGCGTCCAGGCGCTGATCGATCTGCTCAAGCAGAAAATCGCCCAGTAATGCAGGATACCGGCGCCGACATCGCGATCGTCGGCGCCGGTATCGCGGGCTTGAGTGCGGCGCTGGCACTGGTCGAGCATCATGGGCAGGCACCGAATCGGCCCCGCATCGTCATCCTGGAGGCCGGCGAGACCGTCGGCGGCCGCACCCGGACGGTGACGGCCGGCAACGGCAACCCGGTCGATCTCGGCGCACATTGGTTTCATGGCGGCGAGGCCAATCCGTTCTTTCAATGGGTGCGGGCTCGCTATCGGGACCGGCTCAGCTTCGTCGAGAACCCGCACGATCCGCGCTTCGCCCTCACGGTCGGAGCGGCGGAGGCGCGCTATCGCGACGAGGGGCTGCGGCGGCTGCGCAACGCCTATAACCTGTTCAAATCCGCGCGACCCGACGAGGATTGCTCGCTGGCGGCCCTCGCCCGCCAGGCCGGCGATCCGCAGGCCCAAGCCGTCGCCGGATATTTCGCCCGCAATTGGATGGCGGTCGAGAGCCCCGATCTAGTCTCGGCCGACGAGTTCTTCGGCGACCCGTTCGGCCCCGGCGGCATTCAGGTCGTGGGCGGCATCGGCCAAGTCGCGACCCTGATGGCGGCGGAACTCGACCAAGCCGGCCTGCCGATCGAGATGCGGCGACGGGTCGTCGCCATCGAGCAATCGGGCGCGGGCTGCGTGCTGACCACGGCGGACGGCACGGCCTGCAGGACTTCGAAGGCGATCGTGACCGTGGCCGCCGGCGTGCTGCAGCAGGGAGGCATCCGCTTCGACCCGCCTCTGACCGCCGCCGCGCGCGGTCATATCGACGATCTCGGCATTGCCTGCCTGACCAAGATCATCCTGCCGGTACGGCCCGAATTCTTTACCGAACGCGCGGTCGCGTCCGACACGCATGTCAGCCTGTTCAGAGCCGAATCGTCGCTTTTCTGCCATGTCCGCAGCACCGGCAGCTCGACGGTCACGATCTTCGGCGGCGGCGATTTCGCCCGATATCTCGAAACCCTGCCGCGCGATCAGGTTGCCGGCCTCGCCTTCGAGGCGCTCGACACCGTCCCGCAACTCGCCGGCGTGAAGGACCATCTCGATGGCGAGGTCATCGTCACCGGCTGGAACACCGATCCGCTTTTCCACGGCTCCTATACGGCGATTCGCCCCGGCGCCCGGCGCTGCGGGCCGCTGGTGGAAGGCAGGATCGTGCTCGCCGGCGAAGCCTTCGTCGACGCGCCGGCCAAGGGGCCGAGCATGATGATCGGCGCCTGGTATTCGGGCCGCGAGGCGGCAGCCTTGCTGGATACGATCTAACGGCAGAAGTAGCCCGGCAGCGCGAAGGACGCCTGGTGGATCTCGGGCGTGTAGTAACGCGTCACGAGCCCGGCTGCCTCATAGCGCGCCGCCAGCGCGGCACGGTCGTGCCGGCGCAGGCCGGCATCGTCGCTGGCCCAGCCGAAGGCCATGGCGCCGCCATAATAGGTCGGGATCGAGGCCTGGTAGCACGTCGCGTCGGCGAAGACGGCACCAAGCCGGGCCTGGACCAGCGTCAGCTCCTCGTCCTGCAGGAAGGGCACGCCGGATTGCGTCACCAGCACGCCGCCCGGCGTCAGCGCCTTTTGGCAATCGGCGTAGAATTCCGGGCTGAACAGCACGGCGCCCGGGCCGGTCGGATCCGTACTGTCGACGATGATCACGTCGAAATCCCGCGCCATCCGCATGAATTCGGCACCGTCGCCGATGACGAGGCGTACGCGCGCATCCTCGAAGGCGCCGGCGGAGATGCTCGGGACATGCCGGCGCATGAGCTCGACGAATTCGCCGTCGATCTCGACCATCGTTACCTCGGCGACGCCCGCATGCATCAGGCAGCGGCGCAGGATGCCGCCATCGCCGCCGCCCATGATCAGGACGCGCCGCACGCGCCCATGCGCCAGGATCGGCACATGGGTCAGCATCTCGTGATAGATGAACTCATCCCGCTCGGTCACCTGCAAGGCACCGTCGAGCGCCACAACCCGGCCGAAGACCGGATTGTCGAACACCATCACTTCCTGCCATTCGGTGCGGCCGTGATGGATGAGGCGGGAAATGACGAGACGCTGCGCCACGCCGGCATGCAGCGTCTCGGTGAACCAGCTCTGGTCGGGACCGGCCATCAGGCCGTCATTCTGCCGCGGCGGCGGTCTGGATCCCGATGCCGCGATGCAGCGTGTCGACCACGATCTTGCCCGGCCGGAAGGCTTCCTTCAGCACGGGAATGGCGAGCTGCGGCTGGGCCTCGCCGCACATGAAGATGTCGATCGCGGCATAGGCGCGCTCGGGCCAGGAATGGATGCTGATATGCGACTCAGCGAGGATCGCGACCCCGGTGATGCCGCCATTGGGTGTGAAATGATGCAGATGGATCTGCAGCAGGGTCGCCCCCGCCCTCTCCACGGCCTCGCGCATCGCCTGCTCGACATGGTCGAGTTCGTCCAGGCGGGAAGCCTCCCACAGATCGATGATGAGATGCGTGCCTGCGAAGAAATGATCCTCGCGCGGTAGCCTTCCATGCCGTTTCTCGGCGGCGGCATTGATCTGAGTGCTGCTCATGATCCGATCTAGCTCCCTGCCGCGCTGGCAGCTCGGCCCAGGCTCTGCCCCTTGAACATGATCTTTATCCTCCTCAAAAACGGATGGGACACGGCACCGGATTGGGGTACCGCATCCTTTCAAAAAATGACCGGGAAACTGGCCGAGACTAGCATAGATCGGCAGGCAGCGGAATTTCCGATGCCCGCCCTCCGCACGCGACCGATCAGACGCAGTAGGTGCGCAGCGGCTCGAAGCCGTTGAAGCACACCGACGCATAGGTCGAAGTATAGGCACCGGTGGCCAGTACCTCGACCTTGTCGCCGATCTTGAGATCGAGCGGCATCCGGTACTCGGTCTTCTCATACATGATGTCGGCACTGTCGCAGGTCGGGCCCGCGAGCACGACCGGGCCGGCCTCGCCGCCGTCATGCGGCGTGCGGAACACGTACTTGATCGCCTCGCCCATGGTCTCGGTCAGGCCGTTGAACTTGCCGACATCGAGATAGACCCAGCGCTTCTCGTCGGAGGATTCCTTGCGCGAGATCAGCACGACCTCGCTCTGGATAATACCGGCGTCGCCGACCATCGAACGGCCCGGCTCGACGATGATCTCGGGCAGGTCGTTGCCGAAATGCTTGGTGATGGCGCCCATGACCGCGGCCGCATAGGCCTCGATCGGCTCGACGCCCTGGCGGTAATGCGCCGGGAAGCCGCCGCCGATATTGATCATCTTGAGCGCGATATCGCGCTCGGCCAGCACCGAGAACATCTGGGCGGCACGGCTCACGGCATTGTCCCACTGCCCAAGGTCGGTCTGCTGCGAGCCGACATGGAAGGACACGCCATAGGGGTCGAGCCCGAGCGTCCGCGCCTCGGCCAAGAGCTCCGTCGCCATCTCCGGCGCACAGCCGAACTTGCGCGAAAGCGGCCATTCGGCGCCGTCGCACTCGACCAGGATCCGGCAGAACACCTTGGAGCCGGGCGCTGCCTTGGCGAGCTTCTCGAGCTCGGGCGCGCTGTCGAATGCGAACAGCCGCACGCCTTGCCGGTAGGCAAAGGCGATATCGGCCTCTTTCTTGATCGTGTTGCCGAAGGAGATCCGCTCGGCCGTGGCGCCGGCGGCCAGGCACATCTCGATCTCGCCGCGGCTCGCCGTGTCGAAGCTCGAGCCGAGCCCGGTCAGCCGGTCGAGGATCGGGGCGGCCGGATTGGCCTTGACCGCGTAGAAGATGCGCGCGAGCGGCAGCACTTCGTGAAGGCTGAGATAAGCTTGCTCGACGACATCCAAATCGACCACCAGGCAGGGGGTCGGAGGCTGCTCTTCGGCGAGGAAACGGGAGATCTTGTCGGTCATGGAAGGTTCCTTCGAGCCGCCGGCGCTGTCGGGCGCCGACGGAAAGAGATCGAGCTGTAAGGATCGGTGGGTCGGGAAGTTGCGCGTGTCATGCCGCGCGACGAACCCGCACATGGTCTAGATGGCCGGCGGTCGCGAGCAGGGGCTGATCGGCGACATCGACGATCAGCGTCCGCTCGAAGCCGTTGAAGCCGGTCCTGAGGCAGGTGCCGTAGGCGCCAAGCTGGCCGAGCTCGATCCAATCTCCGGGCGCCGCATCTTCGGGTAGCAGGAAAGGACCGCACATGTAATCGGCGCTGTCGCAGGTCGGCCCATAGAAGCTGAAGGGCTTGAGCCCGTCCTTGGGAACCGCGGCACCGGGGCGGACGAGCCGCGCCGGAAAGCGCCATTTGGGGTAACCGGCGTCGGATAGATTGCCGTAGACGCCGTCATTGATGTGAAGCACGTCGCCGCGACGGGCGACGATCTGGACGACCAGCGACGCGCCGGCCGCCACCATCGCGCGACCCGGCTCGCACCAGAGCCGGGCATTCGGCAGGCCGAGGCGGGCGAAGCCGCGCTCGATCGCCGCGAAGAACTGGGCGAGATCGGGGGGCTTCTGTTCCGGGTAGCTCACCGGGAAGCCGCCGCCGACATCGATGCCGTCGACCGGCACGCCGGCCGCCGCGATCACCGTGCCGGCAAGGTCGAGCGTCCGCTCGTAGACGGCCGGATCGAGGCATTGCGAGCCGACATGGAAGCACAGGCCGAGCCGGGCCGCGACCGGCCGAGCCTGACGCAGCAGCTCGGCCGCGAGCTCGGGTGCCGCACCGAACTTGCCGGACAAATCATAGGCGGTCTGCCCCTTGGGCACGGCCATCCGGATATAGAGGCCGAGATCGGCGGCACCCTCGGTCGCGGCCAGGATCTTCTCGATCTCCTCGGCCGAATCGAGCGAGAAATCGCGCACGCCATGCTCGAAGTAGGCCTCGCGGATGAAGCTCGGGCTCTTGATCGGGTGCATGTAGTGGATGTGCGCATCCGGGAACATCTGGCGCACCAGGCGGATCTCGCCCGGCGAGGCGCAGTCGAAGTGACGCACACCGCCGCGCCACAGCGAGCGCAGCACCGCAGGCTCCGCATTGCACTTCACGGCATAGAGCACGTCGCCGGGGAAGCGGCTGACGAAGCGCTGGGCCGTCGCCGTCAGGATACGCGGACGCAGGCAATACATCGGCTCGACCGGACGCAGCTCGGACACGAGCGCGTCAACGGCAGGCAGAGGCTGAATATTCGAGGCAGCGGAACGGCGCAGCGGGCCGACAGCCACCCGGGAACGGGTCTTGTTCATGACGCACCCCGACTTCTGACCTCGACTTCAACGAGTCCAGAAGAAAGAGAAGACGAGCCGGCCATCCCGTGGGACGAACGGAGCGATCTATTTCGGCTTTTTTGTGAGAATCAGCCGACCGTCAGCGCGTACTTCGCTGCGGCGGCGTGAGCACAAAGGCCCCTGTCCCGTTAGCAACCATATCGACCTCCCTCTCGGGACCGGCCCACTAGACCGGTTCTGCCAAAAAGGACGCGTTACGTCGTTGCATAACCACCAAGGGCCAGCGGCACGTGCGAGTGCGTCGAACGGTGGTTACATACGCTTTTCGCAGCGTGATGCAAGCGGTTTTCGTGGCATCGGTTATGTATTTTGCGCATGCCAGGAGAGGGAACACACCCCTGATCTGTAAGGAATATTTCCAGTTTTTTATGTGCGCTTTTCAAGCAACGCTTAACCTTGGCAGCCAAGGCACGGAAATTACGCCATTTCCTGTTCCGGACCGGCCGAATCAGGGGGCCGCGAGGGTCGCTTGAACCGGCGGGAAGAAGCGCCGATATGTTCCAAAGAATGACGGCAGGCTCCTTCCCTCGCACCGGAAAAATCGGCGCCGAACGCTGCGGGCGGTCGGCGCCCGGGCCGGTGTCAGCGCTGCGCGATCGAGCGAGCGGTCTCGATCATGCGATCGACCGCTGCTTCCGCCGTGTTCCAGGCGGTGACCAGGCGGATGCAATTGCTGGCCGGTCCGTCCCACCGATAGAAATGGTAGCCTTCCTTGATGAGGCCGGCCACGACCTTCTCCGGCAGCTCGATGAAGATCTCGTTGGCCTCGACCGGGTGGCGCTGCCGGCTTTCCGGATTCTGCGCCAGGCCCCGGGCCAGGCGGGCCGCCATCGCATTGGCGTGGCGGGCATTGGCGAGCCACAGATCCTCGGCGAAATAGGCTTCGAGCTGGGCCGACAGGAAGCGCATCTTGGAAAACAAGTGGCCGCCGCGCTTGCGCCGGAACTCCAGCTCCGGCCGCTTGGCGATATCGAACAGGATGACCACCTCGGCCGCGAGCGCGCCGTTCTTGGTCGCCCCCAGGCTCAGCGCATCGACGCCGGCGCGCCAGGTCGCCTCCGAAGGCGACAGGCCGAGGGCCGCAATGGCATTGGCGAAGCGCGCTCCGTCCATATGCAGCTTGAGGCCGTGATGGTGCGCGACCTTGGCGATCTCGGCGATCTCGTCGCGCTGATAGAGCGTGCCGCATTCCGTCGCCTGGGTAATGCTCACCGCCGCCGGCTGGGCATGGTGGACGACGCCGAGCCCGCCCGGCAGCAGCTTGGCCAGGCTCGCCGCGTCGATCTTGCCGTCGGCTCCCGGCACGGTCACGAGCTTGGCGCCGCCGGTGTAGAATTCGGGGCTGTTGGCCTCGTCGACATTGATATGAGCTTCCTCATGGCACAGCACGGCACCCCAGGGCGGCGTCAGCGTCGCGAGCGCCAGTGCGTTGGCGGCCGTGCCGGTCGCGACCGGCAGGATGACCAGCTCATGCTCGAACATCGCCTCGAGCTGCTCGTGCAGCCGCTCGGTGATATCGTCGGCGCCATAGGAGTTGGCGGCGCCGTCATTGGCGCGGGCAATCGCCTCGAGGATCGCCGGGGAGATACCGGTTACATTGTCGCTGGCGAAGTTCATCGTTGCTCTCAAGGTTGCTCGGGAATGAGGTCGACGGTCTCGGCGACGGCGCCGGTCATCGGGTCGAGTGTCAGGAGGCGGTCGTGCCCATCGGCGGTGACGATGTGGAGAACCACGCGCTCGCCCGCCCCGACGATCTCGCGCAAAGCGGCGCCGGCCGGCAGCTTGATCTCGGCGTGCCCCGCCGGACCGGCGGCGACGGCCACAGTAGGCTGACGCGGATGAACAGCGCGATTGATGAGGGTGATCACGATCGTGAGCACGCCGGCCACGATCAGGACCCCCATGATGATGTTCGCGGCCAGCAGCACCCGCATTCTGTCGCTCCACCCTCGCGGATGATTACGGAAATGTCCCAACCGGCCGACGTTCAGACGACCGAGCTTACCGTCGGGGAGACGGATGCGGGCGAGCGGCTGGACCGGCTGATCGCGGCCCGGCTCGCCACCCTGTCGCGGTCGCGGGTCAAAGCCCTGATCGAAGATCGCCGGGTAACCGCCGACGGCGTGACCATAGCCAACCCCTCCTTCAGGGTCAAACCGGGTCAGCGCCTCAGCGTTTCGGTGCCGCCGCCGGTCGAGGACCGGCCCGAGCCGCAACCGATTGCGCTCGACATCCGTTATGAGGATGAAGAGTTGCTGGTGCTCGACAAGCCGGCGGGCATGGTCGTGCATCCGGCGCCGGGCAATCCGGACCTGACCCTGGTCAATGCGCTGCTCGCCCATTGCGGCGACAGTTTCGCCGGCATCGGCGGGGTGAAACGTCCGGGCATCGTGCACCGAATAGACAAGGACACGAGCGGTCTCATGGTGGTGGCGAAAACGGATCGAGCCCATGCCTCACTTTCCGCCGGCTTTGCCGGGCGGACGATCGAGCGAGCCTATTGGGCCGTGGTCTGGGGTACACCCAGCCCGCGCGAAGGCGAGATCGACGCGCCGATCGGCCGCAGTCCGACGAATCGGAAAAAAATGGCGGTGGTCGCCTCGGGCAAGCCCGCGCGCACGCTTTATAAGGTGGTGCGACCTTTGGGTCTCGCCGCCTCGCTGGTCGAATGCCGGCTCAAGACCGGGCGGACTCATCAGATCCGCGTTCATATGACCGAGCAAGGTCATCCGCTCGTCGGCGACCCGGTCTACGGTCGGTCGCGGCCGGCGCGAATCAAGGGGCTCGATTCGGCCCAGGCGGCGGCCCTCGCCGCCTTTCCGAGACAGGCGCTGCATGCCTGGCTGCTGGGCTTCCCTCATCCCGTCACGGGCGAGTATCTGCGCTTCGAATCCGCGTTACCTGCGGATCTTGCAGAGCTGATAGGTAGTTTAGAATGACTTCAAACTGGACTTTTCTGCAGTGCAGTATTATGTTCTGTCCCCTTCGGGCAGAATCGACGACGGGCTGCACCGCCGCTTCCGGCGGTGACACCATTCTCTGTCCGCGCAAAACGGAGTAACGCGATGGCTGGCATTATCAGTGTGCCGAGCGTCAGTGCCGACGGCAATCTCTCTCGGTATCTCCAGGAAATCCGCAAGTTCCCGATGCTGGAGCCGGAGACCGAGTTCATGCTCGCCAAGCGCTGGACAGAGCACGAGGACCCCGACGCCGCCCAGACTTTGGTCACGAGCCATCTGCGCCTCGTCGCCAAGATCGCGATGGGCTATCGTGGCTACGGCCTGCCGCTGAGCGAGCTCATCTCGGAAGGCAATGTCGGGATGATGCAGGCGGTCAAGCGCTTCGATCCCGACCGCGGCTTCCGTCTCGCCACCTACGCCATGTGGTGGATCCGCGCCGCGATACAAGAATATATTCTGCATTCCTGGTCGCTGGTGAAGATGGGCACGACGGCGGCGCAGAAGAAGCTGTTCTTCAATCTGCGCAAGCTCAAGGGTCAGCTGCAGGCGATCGAGGAGGGCGATCTGTCGCCCGAGAACGTGACCACGATCGCGACCAAGCTCGAAGTGCCTGAAGCCGACGTGATCAACATGAACCGGCGCCTGTCGAGCCCCGATCATTCGCTGAACGCGCCGCTTCGCGCCGACAGCGAAGGTGAATGGCAGGATTGGCTGGTCGACACCGAGAACAGCCAAGAGCAGAAACTGGGCGATCGCGAGGAGCTGAAGCTGCGCCGCGACCTGCTGAAGAACGCGATGAAGACGCTGAACGAGCGGGAGCGCCACATCCTGACGGAGCGGCGGTTGCGCGACGAGCCGGTGACGCTCGAGGATCTGTCGCGCAAATACAATATCTCGCGCGAGCGCGTTCGCCAGATCGAGGTGCGCGCCTTCGAGAAGCTGCAGAAATCGATCAAGCAGGCGGCAGCCGGCCAGAGGCTGCTGACCATCCACTAAGTTTTCTTCGGTTCCGCAGATCCAAGATGACGGCCGCGAGCGATCTCGCGGCCGTTATTCTTCTGGCACGGTGACAAGGGCGACGTCGTCGCCCCATTCTTCCTTCAGCCGCTTCTGGATCGAGACGTATTTCGACTTCCGGACGTCGAGCGACTGCTCGAGCACGATCGCGACCGCGACCGGCATGCCGAAATGCAGCAGCCAGCCGATGCCGGCCGCCATGTACATCACCATCCAGACCCAGGGCTGGGTGATGAGCTGGGTCAAGCCCTGCATCGGGTCGGCCGAGAACCAGAGCTGCATGCAAAAGGGCACGACGCCGGCGAGATTGAGCGCACCCACGGTCAGGGTCAGCATCCGGCGTTCGGTCTGATCGACGGCATAGGCGGTGATGGTCGGAATCATGCCGGCGATCAGCAGGATGCAGATCGGCATGGCGGTGACCGCCAACAGCACCAGGATGGTCGTGAAGATGAACGGTCCGAGCAAACTGGTCTGCCGTTTCGGCTTGGCCGGCTTCGCCTTCGTGGAGGCCCGGGGCTTCGCCTTGGCCGGTGCCAGGGGCTTGCCGGCAGCGGTTGGCGGCTTCGCCATCAGAAATGCCCGTAGAGCAGGAAGGATCCGACCGTTGCCAGGACGCTGAAGACCATCGAGATGCCGGCGGCGATGACGGAGGCGGTAGTCGCCGCCTCCTCGGGAATGCGCTGGCGATCGGCCTCGCAGCGCTCGATCGCCTTGGCGGCGATGGCGTAGTTCGCCCGAGCCCGGGCGTAGTAGGTCGAATCCTCCTGCCGCTCCTTCGAATCGTCGAGAAATTGCAGCAGCCGGACCAGGCTGCCGTCACGCAGGACCGCAGTCAGCTCCTCGCCCAGCCTTTCGCGCGTACGCCGGTTATGGAAGCGGTTGATCAGGATCTGCGCGTGCCGCCCGAAGAGCTGTGTCAGCGCCGGCAGCTTGTCCGGCCCGTGCTCTACCTGGAGCTGACCCAGGAGATGCAGCATGCCGGCGACCTTGATCGCGGGATCGATATGGCCGATCGCGGTCAGCACCGTCTCGTCGAACTTCTTCGAGCTGTGCGCGACGAAGGCGGCGATATGGCGATCGACCGGATGGTTTTCTATGGCGCCCCCCACGACCGCCAGCTCCAGCGCCGGCAGCAGATCGGCAAGGCCATAGACGAAACGGTTCTCGACCAACGGGCTCAGGCAATGCAGCGCCGGGTTGAGCTCATAGATCAAGCGTTCGAGCCCGAACCCCGGCCGGCGATCCTCCAGCGTCCGGCACAGCCGATCATAGCTGCGGCTCAACCCCTGATGCTCGGGCCGGAGCGAGCCCTGCATGCGGAGCCAGAATTGCGGCAGCCGCGCCAGCAGCAACTCGACCAGCAGCTTGACGCTGCCGCCGCCGCCGTTCAGGGCCGTGACGAGCGCGCCGCCGAAGCCGTCGACCGCCACCGACAGGCCGCGATATCGGATCGGCGCCAGCGGATCGAGCGACATGGCCGCCCGCGCCACCATGCGCGCATCATGGGCGGCACCGCCGGAGCTGGGACCGTCGCCATCGCCGACGGCTTTGGTCAAGGAGATCGCCGCGGCCTTGTCGTCGAGCGAGCGCTGCAGCCAGTTGGGCAGCGCTGGACCCTGCACGATATGCGCCGCCTGCTCCGCCGCGCGGGCGAGCGCGCGGGCGATCATGCGGATCGAGAAGCATTGTTCGCCCGCCACCTCGAACGCGCGCGTGGCCCGCGGCGCCAGGACGATCGGCTTGGGCGTGAGCCGCCGGCCTTCGAGCCAATGTTCCAGCTCCTTGAAGGTCCAGCGCTCGTCGACATCGTCGATCAGCAGCCCGCGGCACAGCTCCGCCATGGCGATGGAGAGCCGCGTATCGCCGGCGAGGACGGCGAAGGAACCGCGCTTGATCTTCTCGTCGATGAGCGCCTCCTCGGCGAGGTCGCCGCCGGGCGGCCGGCCCGACAGGAGATAGAGGCAGAGCACGCCCAGCGCATAGAGATCGTCGGCGACCGTGCCGGCGCTGCGCGCCCACGGCATCGCCATGGCGCTCTCGATCGTCTCATAGGCGGCCGGCTGATGGCGGCCGGGCGATTGGGTCACGCAATCGCCGAGCGTCGTCTGGCGTCGGGCGGCGTCGCGGAAGAAGATGTTATCGGGCCGGATGCCGCGATGCGGAACCCCCTCGGTGTCGAGCGCGCGGATGCCCGGCAGCAGCCCGGACAGGATACGCTCCGCCACCTCGGCCTCGGACCAGGGGGTGATGGTCTGCTCGCAGCTCGCGAGCAACCTGCCGCCGGCCGGCCGCTCGAAGATGATGGCGAGGCAGCGCCTTCCGTCCGGCGTCCAGTCGACCGGCCCGAACTCGACCGGCGTCAGCACATGCGGCAGCCGCACCATCTTGACGAGGTTGAGTGCCGCCCCGCGCGGCGGGTACTTCGGATCGGCGATGAGCGCGAAATAGCTCTGTCCGGTCGTGCGATGATCCTCGACCGCATAGGCCTGCGCGGTCGGCGAATGCAGATCCGCGAGCGGGATGTTGGGCAGAATCTCCCAACGATCGCGCAGACGCACGCTGCTCACAGGACCTTCCAGCTTCTTCGCCGCTGCCGCCATCTCACCAGCCCGTAAAGAACGAGCTAGTTTTAACGGTCAATCCGTGAATGGATCGTGCACGAGGATGGTGTCATCGCGCTCGCGCCCGGTCGACAGCAGCGCCAGCGGCGCCTCGATCAGCTCCTCGATGCGGCGGACATATTTGATCGCCAGCGCCGGCAGGTCGGCCCAGGAGCGGGCGCCGTTGGTATCGTCCTTCCAGCCCTCGAAGCTTTCATAGATCGGCTCGACCGCGGCGTCGGCGGTGAGGCCCGGCGGCAGATGATCCCATTCCTTGCCGGCATAACGGTAACCGACGCACACCTTGATCTCGTCGAACCCGTCGAGCACGTCGAGCTTGGTCAAGGCGATGCCGTTGATGCCGCCGATCTTGATCGCCTGACGCACGAGCACGGCGTCGAACCAGCCGCAACGCCGCTTGCGGCCCGTGACGGTGCCGAATTCCTGGCCGCGCTCGCCGATGCGCGCGCCGATCTCGTCATGAAGCTCGGTCGGAAACGGGCCCGAGCCGACCCGCGTCGAATAAGCCTTGGCGATGCCGAGCACATAGCCCACCGCCCCCGGGCCCACGCCGGAACCGGCCGCCGCCTGCCCCGCCACCGTGTTGGAGGAGGTGACGTAGGGATATGTGCCGTGATCGACATCGAGCATCACCGCCTGCGCGCCCTCATAGAGGATGCGCTTGCCGGCCCGCTTTGCCTCGTCGAGGATGCGCCAGACCGAGCAGGCATAGGGCAGGATTTTCGGCGCCAGATCGAGCAAACTGTCGATGAGCGCCTGCCGCTCGATCTCCGGCTGGCCGAGCCCGCGCCGGAGCGTGTTGTGGTGAAGCAGCAGATTATCGACCTTGTCGCCGAGCGTCGCCGGCTCCGCCAGGTCGCAGACGCGGATGGCGCGGCGGCCGACCTTGTCCTCGTAGGCCGGGCCGATGCCGCGGCCGGTCGTGCCGATCTTGCGCTCGCCCCGCGCCGTCTCGCGCGATCTGTCGAGTTCGGCATGGAGCGGCAGGATGAGTGCCGCATTCTCGGCGAGCTTGAGCGAGGCGGGCGAGATCGCGACACCCTTCGCGCGAATCGCCTCGATCTCCGCGATCAGATGCCAGGGATCGACGACGACGCCGTTGCCGATGATGGAGAGCTTGCCCGGCCGCACCACGCCCGAGGGCAGCAGGCTCAGCTTATAGACCTCGCCGCCGATCACGAGCGTATGGCCGGCATTGTGGCCGCCCTGGAACCGCACCACGATCTCGGCCCGGTTGGACAGCCAATCGACGAGCTTGCCCTTGCCCTCGTCACCCCACTGCGCACCGATCACGGCGACGTTGGCCATGCGGAACTCTCCCACCAAGCTGAATGCAGGCTCCAGGGCTAGCACCGTGCGTCGCCAGGGGCAAGGGGCGTGGGCGCGGGGGAGAGGTTTAGTCGGAGCGGATCTGTGCTGACGACCTCTCGGCACCCGCCCGAACGGAGGGGATTTTCAAAAGCCCGCCGCGGCAAAGCCGGTTTCCGGCAGTTATACCGAAAATAGCGCTCCGCACGCTCCGAAATAATACCGAAATTATTACCGCGACCGCCCAATAAAACGTGGAATATACTGCCCTTTCTCCGTTGTATTTCGGGCTCGGAACCCAACATAAGAGACGGAACTGGCGCCCGCATTCTGGCGGCGCCGAATCTCGAAAATTCGGTTCGAGGAGGCCGCTTCCGCCAGCGCGCCCCATGCCGGGGCGCTTCCTGCTCGGGAACCGGGTGATGTCGCAAGGCAAGCCGCACAGGAATTGGAGACGGACCATGGCCCCCAAGGAAATCAGGTTCAACGGCGACGCGCGGGTTCGCATGATGCGCGGCGTCGATATCCTCGCCAACGCGGTGAAGGTGACGCTCGGCCCCAAGGGGCGCAACGTCGTCTTCTCGAGGCCTTACGGCATGCCGCGCATCACCAAGGACGGGGTGACGGTCGCGAAGGAGATCGAGCTTTCCGACCGGTTCGAGAATATGGGCGCGCAGATGGTGAAGGAGGTCGCCTCCCGCACGAGCGACCTTGCCGGCGACGGCACGACCACGGCGACCGTTCTCGCCCAGGCGATCGCTCGTGAAGGTACCAAGGCGGTTGCCGCCGGCATGAACCCGATGGATCTGAAGCGCGGCATCGACATGGGCGTCGCAGCGGTGATCCAGGAGATCCGGGCGCGATCGAAGAAGATCTCGACCAATGCCGAGATCGCCCAGGTCGGCGCCATCGCCGCCAATGACGACCGCGCGGTCGGCGAGATGATCGCGGAGGCGATGCAAAAGGTCGGCAATGAAGGCGTGATCACGGTCGAGGAGGCTCAATCGCTGGAGACCGAGCTCGAGATCGTCGACGGCATGCAGTTCGACCGCGGCTACATCTCGCCCTATTTCGTCACCAACGCCGTGAAGATGTTCGCCGAGCTCGAAGACCCCTACATCCTGCTCCATGAAAAGAAGCTGCCGGGCATGCAGGCGCTGCTGCCGCTGCTCGAACAGATCGCGCAGGGCGGCAAGTCGCTGCTGATCGTCGCCGAGGACATCGACGGCGAAGGGCTGGCGTTGCTCGTCGTCAACAAGCTGCGCGGCGGCCTCAAGGTCGCGGCGGTCAAGGCGCCGGGCTTCGGTGATCGCCGCAAATCCATGCTCGAGGATGTCGCCATCCTGACCGGCGGCCAGGTCGTCAGCGAGGATCTCGGCATCAAGCTCGAGAACGTCACGCTCGACATGCTCGGGCGGGCCAAGAAGATCCGGATCGAGAAGGACAACACCACGATCGTCGACGGCGCCGGCAAGAAGCCCGACATCAAGGCCCGGATCGCCCAGATCCGCGCGCAGATCGAGGAAACCACCTCGGACTACGACAAGGAGAAGCTGCAGGAGCGTCTGGCTAAGCTCGCGGGCGGCGTCGCGGTCATCCGCGTCGGCGGCGCGACCGAGACCGAGGTGAAGGAGCGCAAGGACCGTATCGACGACGCGATGCATGCGACCCGCGCCGCGGTCGAGGAAGGCGTCGTCGCGGGCGGTGGCGTCACCCTGCTCTATGCCGGCAAAGGGCTCGACAAGCTCAATCCCGAGAATGACGACCAGAAGGTCGGCATCGACATCGTCCGCAAGGCACTGCAGGCGCCGGCCCGGCAGATCTTCGTCAATGCCGGCGAAGACGGCTCGATCATTGTCGGCCGGCTCCTGGACAAGGATGAGGACGGCCGCGGCTACGACGCCAAGAACGGCGAGTACGTAGACATGGTGAAGGCCGGCATCATCGATCCGACCAAGGTCGTGCGCCTGGCGCTGGAAGGGGCCGCCTCCATCGCCGGTCTGCTCATCACCACCGAGGCGATGATCGCCGACAAGCCCGAACAGACGAGCCCGCCCGACGGCGCGGAGAATGGGGATTACTAGAGCCTGATGACATCAAGTCGAACGACTTGATGTCTGAATCAATCTCTAAAGCCATGAGCAAGACAGCGATTCAGACTTTAGGTCGATTCGACCTAAAGTCATCGCGGCCTAAAGAACCGGCGCGATAGGCTTCGAAGGATCGACAGAAATGACCACGCGAATGAATACCGAGATGGTCACTTTCCCACATCCGTTCACGCTCAGCGGTATCGATGGGGTGCAGCCTGCGGGCTGCTACCGCATCGAAACCGAGGAGGTTCTGATCGAATCGCTGTCCTTCGTCGCCTATCGGCGGGTCTCGACCAGCATCCGCCTGCCGGGCCGCCCCGGCAGCGGCGATCTGGAGCAGGTCGTCGATGTCGTTCCGGAAGAGCTGACCGCTATCCTGGAACGTGAAAGCAGGCCTCCCCAAAGGTAGGGTGATGGTTCAAAAGCTTAGGATGTAAATTCCCGATGACGCGGAACGGCCTCCCTTCTGATGCTCTGATCATCACGCGGGAAGACCCCACTCAACTTGATGTCATCGAGTTGCTACGGAATGGCGAGGCGGAAGCGGCAAGGCTCTATCCTGCCGAGAGCAATCACCATCTCGCGCTTGATGGTCTCCGACAGCCCGAAGTTCGCTTTCTCGTAGCGCGTGACGTAAAGGGAATACCTCTCGCAACCGGCGCTTTCGTTCATCACGGCAATTGGGCTGAGGTTAAGCGGATGTGGGTGGAGGAGAGTGCGCGAGGCCGGGGGATAGCCCGCCAAGTCCTCGACGCGTTGATGGTGGAGGCGCGCGCTGCAGGCGTGAGGTTGCTTCGCCTTGAGACCGGCAGAGATAGTCATGCCGCCTTGGCTTTGTATGAAAAGGCTGGCTTTAAGCGCCGCGAACCCTTTGGTAATTATCGACCTGATCCACTCAGCGTCTTTATGGAAAGATCACTCGGTCCGTCGTATCTGCGCGCAATCCGGACGAATGGCGTTCCTGAACTCTTACCTAGTCCGGCAAAGGAATAGCCGAGGCGAAGAGATTTTCAGGATCGAAATATTGCTTGATCTCCCGCACCCGGCGCCCGTTGCCGCCGTAAGCCGAGGCGATCTGCTCGTGATCCTCCTGCGTCAGGAAATTGGCGTAGCCGCCCGGCAGGGCATGGGGGGCCAGCTTCTTGAAAAGATCGTCGACCCAGCGCCGATGGGCGTTTTCGCCGGTGGCGTCGCCGGGTCCCCAAGCCGCGACGATCTCCATCATGAAATGGTTGCGGCGTTGGCCGAAAGCGGTCGCGTCCTTCGCCACGCGGGTGGGCGCCCCGTGGCAATGATGAAGCGCGATGAAGGAATAGGGCGAGGTCCGCACGCCGCCGGCTTCGATCGTCGCGGCGATGATCTCGGGCGTGAGATCCGCGAGCCAGCGTGTCTTCACGATGTGATGATAGCCGTCCAGCACATGTTGATCATAGAGCCTTAGAATATCCAGATACCGTAAGGGGGCAATCTGGGACAGGATCGGCGTGCCGAGCCGCTCCAAGCGGCCCATGATTTCCCGCCCTCGGCTCGGTTCGCCGCTCCAGGCCGGCGAGAGCAGAATGGCGGGAGCGCCGTCCGGTCCGGCGAACACGCCCGCCAGCACCGACAGCTCGTCCGGCGCCGAAGCCAGGATTTCGGCATGGCCGCGCAGCACGGCGGCGGCCTGCGACCAAGGAAACAGGATCAGCCCGGCCAGCAGCTCGCCGACGGCATGCAGGCGGATATGCATCGAGGTCACCACCCCGAAATTGCCGCCGCCGCCGCGGAGAGCCCAGAACAGCTCTGCATTCTGCGCCGCGTCGGCCCAGATGCGCCGGCCGTCGGCCAGCACCAGCTCCGCCCCCAGTAGATTGTCGATCGCGAGGCCGAAGCGGGTGGTGAGCGGCCCATAGCCGCCGGCCAGCATGAACCCTGCCATGCCGACGGCCCCGACATTGCCGGTCACGGCGGCGAGCCCATGCTCGGCAGCGGCGACGGCAAGATCGGTGGCCGTGGCGCCGCCGGCGACGATCGCCGTCCGCGCTGCCGCATTCACCGTCACCTGCCGCATCGGCGACAAGTCGAGCACGAGCCCGTCCTGCCGGAGCGCGCGGCCGGCCCAATCATGACCGCCGCCGCGGACCGAGACCGGAACGCCATGGGCGCGCGCCGCGGCCAGCGAATGCCTGATGTCCTCGGTTGTCCGGCAATGGACCGCCAAAGCGGGCTCGTGCGCGACCGCACCGTTCCAGATCGCCCGCGTCTTGGCATAGCCGTCGGTGCCGGGCTCGAAGACGGGGATGCCCGCTGCCGCGATCGCGTCTCGAAGGCGTTGTACCGCACCGGTCTTGCCCATGGATCGAAGCCTCGCTCGTTATCAAGCGAGGAGCATCGCGTCACGGTGCTACCCATCGGTTTCAAAAGCCGGGAATTGCGCTACGAACGCAATTGCCGCTCAGAGATCCGTGATCTTTCCTTCGGTCCACACATGCCCGCAACCGAGCCGCTTCGCCTCGGCTGCGGGATCCGCCGCGGGTACCAGCCCGGAAACGGTGGCCCAGCCCTCGGCGCGCAGCGAGATGCCCGCCTCGCGCGCGGTGCCGTGGGGCAGATAGATGCGGCGGCCGGGTGCGATCGGCGGCACGGCGCGGATCACCGTGTCGGTATAGAGCGTGAAGCCGGTCGCGGGCTCCGACTGGGCGCCGGCGAGGTAGCGGCCGCCGCGGCCGAGCTCGCCGCGGATGCCGCGCGCGAACAGCGTGAAGCTGACGCCGGTATGATATTCGAAGCCGCGATTCTCCACCGGATCGATGGTGAGCGACAGGCCGGGCGCGGCCTGGTCGAGCAAGCCCAGGATCGCGCGCAGCCGATCGATCTCGCGCGCCGCCGCCTCGGGCAGCTCGATCCGGGCGATGCGCTCGAGCGCGTGGGCGGCCGGCCCCGCCGCCGCCATCAGCGGCGACAGGATCTTGGCCGCCCCGCCCATCTCGTCGAGCGTGGCCGCATCCTTGCGGTCGAGCACCTGGCGCAGCCGGGTCGCCATCAGCGGCTGGACATCGAGGCCCGCGAGGATCAGCGGCACCAGGGTCGGCATGGTCAGATCGACCGACAGGCCGGGCACGCCGGCCTGGCCCAGCGCCTCGGCGGCAAGGGCGATCATCTCGGCATCGGCGGATGATTCGTCGCAACCGATCAGCTCGGCGCCGACCTGGCCGAATTGGCGCTCGGGCCGCAGCTGCGTACCGCCGACGCGCAGCACCTGGCCGGCATAGGAAAGGCGCAACGGGCGCGGCGATTTGACCAGCCGCGTGGTGGCGATGCGGGCGATCTGCAGCGTCATGTCGGCGCGCACGCCGATCATGCGCTGCGAGATCGGGTCCATCAGCCGGAAGGTCTCGGGCGCCATGGCGGCCCCGGCGCCGCCCAGCAGGCTGGTTTCGAACTCGACCAGAGGCGGCTTCACCCGCTCGAAGCCATGGAGGCGCAGCGTCTCCATCAGGCGCTCGACGATCACCGCCTCGATCTCGGCATCGGGCGGCAGGATATCGCGCAAGCCGGCGGGCAGCAGGGCCGGATGCAGAGTGTCGTCCATGGCCGGCAGGGCTCCTTCGGTCGGCGCGGTCGCGATCAGAGATAGCCTACCATCGCCGGGACGTCACTTGTGCTGTGCGCAACGCCGGCCTTCGCCTGAACGGCTAATCGCGGCGGGGGCGTCTCAAGGTGAAGCTTTCGAACGGCGCGATCTGCCCGTTCAAGCCGACCACATCGTAATAGGTCACCTTGATCGTCGTCATGTCGCCGGGACGGGCGCCCGGGTCGACGGTGAAGGCGGCGAACCCATAGGATTGCGCGGCGTTGCGCACGGCCGACCAGGGTGCGTGCTCCGTCACATAGACCGGCGCGCGCTTGCCCGTGGCCGGGTCGGGAGATGCAGCGACGGCAGTGATGACCCGGCATTGCGGCGGGTCGAAGAATAGCTGGTTCGAGGGCGAGGAGGTGCCGCCGCCGCCGATGACCATATGTACCGTGCCCTTGGTGGTATCGATGATGTCGGTCGCCGTCGCCGCCGGGACCGGCGTCAGGGTCTGGTTCGCTTCCCGGCCGCGGATCGGATGGGAGCGCTCGTAGTGATGCTCGTGGCCGCACACCACCAGATCGACCCCGTATCTGTCGAACAGCGGGACCCATTCCTCGCGGATGCCGAGATCGGCGCCGTTGAATTTGTCGGCGGTCGAGATGGCGACCTGGTGCATGCAGACCACGATCCAATCGATGTCGCGGTCGGCGCGCGCGGCGGCCAGCTCCCTTTCCAGCCAGAGCTTCTGCGCGCCGGATGAATAGCCGCGGACATAGGAGTTGCCGCCATCCTGATAGCAGATATCGTCGTTGGCGATGCTGACCACGCGCACCGAGCCCGCGGTGAAGGCGTACCAGAGCCCCTTCGTCACCTCGGTCTGGCCGGCGGCTTCCGGTACCGAGAAATAGGTCTGGTAGGCCTGAAAGCCGATCGGCCCGTTGCCGAGCTCGTTCTCATGGTTGCCGGGCGAGGGCATCCAGGGTCGGTTGCGGGCGCTGCGGCTGTTGTTTTCCCAAAAGTCCCACCAGGTCCGCACCCGGTCCTGGGCCAGATTGGCATAGCAGAGATCGCCGTTGAACAGATGGAACAGCGGCTGCAGCCGCTCGACGCCGAGCGTGGTGTCGCCCGCCGCCGGCGAGCCGAGATTGTCGTTCACGAAGGCCGGCGGATTGGGCAGCGTCACACCCGGCGGCAAAGCGAACTTTCGGCCCATGGTCGGCGTGCCCTGGTCGCCGAAGCTGGTGAAGGTGAATGCCGCCCGGCCGCGCGGCGCGGTGCGGAATGTCCCGAATTCCGCCTGGGCGCCGTCATGCAGCGCGCAATAGAGAAATTCCGTGTTCGGCTTCAGGCCGCGCACCTTCGCGTGATAGGCGTAGACGGTCTGCTTGGACTTGCCGTCGACATAGCTGGCCTGGTCCGCCGCGACCGTATGTTCGAGCTTGCCGTCGAGCCTGCCGACCAGCACGCGGGGATGATGCACGATCTCCAGCGTGTGCCAGGACACCACGATTTCGGCCGACGCATCGGCGCCGTACTGCAGGTGCAGGCCGGCCACCGGCGATGTCGCCACCGGATCGGAGCTGGTGCGAGGTGCAGACGCCGCCTCGGCCGATCCGGCCGGCAGGACCGAGGCCAGCGTCGCGGCCCCGCCATAGAGGCCCGCCGCCGCGAGCAGCTTGCGACGGCTGAGCTCAAGCGATTGTTCCTTGTCCGTCGGCATGATGTCGGCCCCTCCCCCGGTTGATTTTCAACGGAAGAGGACGTCTAGCGCGACATTATGACAATGGCAGCCGGTTCTAGAAATGCAGCCCGCGCACCTGCACCACATGCGGGATCTTCCGGACCTGGTCGAGCAGCGTGTCGGTCAGCGGCTGATCCACCTGGATCATGGCGATCGCATCCTTCTCCGCCCCCAATCGGCCGAGATGGAAAGTCGCGATATTGACCCCGGCATCGCCCAGCGTGCGGCCGAGATTGCCGATGAAACCCGGCTTGTCCTGGTTGCGCACGAAGAGGACGTTCTGGCCCAGCTCCGCCTCCATCGAGATGCCCTCGACCTCGACGATGCGCGGCTTGTCGCCGCCGAAGAGGGTACCGGCGATCGTGGTCGTGCGACCGGCGCCCTCGACCCGGACACGGATCAAGGTCTGGTAGTCCGACTCGCCGGCGAGCTTGGTCTCGGTCACGCGGATGTCGCGTTCGCGGCACAGCACCGGCGCATTGACCATGTTGACCGTCTCGGTCATCGGCCTGAGCACGCCGGTGAGCACGATCGCGGTCAGCGGCCGGACATTGAGATCGGCGGCATGGCCTTCATAATCGACCGAGATCGCCGACAGCCCCTGCTCGACCATCTGGCCGGCGAAGGAGCCCAACTGCTCGGCGAGCTTCATGTAAGGGCGCAGCCGCACGGCCTCCTCGGCGCTCAGCGAGGGCATGTTGAGCGCGTTCACAACTGCGCCGGTCAGCAGGAAATCGGCCATCTGCTCGGCCACCTGCAGCGCCACATTCTCCTGCGCCTCGACCGTGGCCGCACCCAGATGCGGCGTGCACAGCACATTGTCGCGGCCGAAGAACGGGCTTTCGCGCGCGGGCTCGGTCGGGAACACGTCGATGGCCGCGGCGGTGACTTTGCCGGCATCGAGCGCCGCGATCAGATCGGCCTCGACGATGAGGCCGCCGCGCGCGCAATTCACGATGCGCACGCCGGGCTTCATCTTGGCGATGGCGGCGGCGTCGATGATGTTGCGCGTGGCGTCGGTCAAGGGCGTATGCAGCGTGATGAAATCGGCCCGGGCGAAGAGCTCGTCGAGCTCGACCTTGTCGACGCCCAATTCGACCGCGCGGTCCTCGGACAGGAACGGGTCGAAGGCCGCCACCTTCATCTTGAGGCCGAGTGCGCGGTTGGCGACGATCGAGCCGATATTGCCGCAGCCGACGACGCCGAGCACCTTGCCGGTGATCTCGGTGCCCATGAAGCGGGATTTCTCCCATTTGCCGGCCTGGGTCGAGCGGTCGGCCGCCGGGAGCTGGCGAGCGAGCGCCATGATCATGGCGATGGCGTGCTCGGCGGTGGTGATGGAATTGCCGAAGGGCGTGTTCATCACCACGATGCCGCGCGCGGTCGCCGCCGGCACGTCGATATTGTCGACGCCGATGCCGGCGCGGCCGACGACCTTGAGATTGGCGGCCGCCTCGATGACCGGCTTCGTCACCTTGGTCGCGGACCGGACGGCGAGGCCGTCATAATCGCCGATGATGGCGGCGAGCGCGTCGCGATCGAGCCCGATCTTGACATCGACCTCGATGCCGCGGGCGCGGAAGATGTCGGCCGCACGCGGCGACAGATCGTCGGCGATCAATACTTTGGGCATGACCATGCTCCTCTCTGGGAGATGAATTCCAAGTTTGGGAGAGAACGCGCCGGCTCAGGCCGGCTGCGTCTCGCGTGTGTCGTGATAGGCCCAGTCGAGCCAGGGCAGGAGCGCCTCGAGATCCGAAGCCTCGACCGTGGCCCCGGCCCAGATGCGCAGGCCCGGCGGTGCGTCGCGATAGGCGCCGATATCGAAGGCGGCCTGCTCGGCCTCGAGCTTACCCGCGACCGATTTGGCGAAGGCGGCCTGGCGATCGGCCGTCAGCGCCTTGAACCAGGGATCGCTGAAGACGAGGCAGACCGAGGTGGTCGAGCGCGTCGTGGGCTCGGCCGCGAGGAAATCGATCCAGGGCGTCCGGGCGACCCAGCGATCGAGCACGGCGAAATTCTTCTCCGTCCGCTCGATCAGCGCCGGCAGTCCACCGATCCGCGCGGCCCAGGCCAGCCCGTCGAGCGCATCCTCGACCGCGACCATCGAGGGGGTGTTGATCGTCTCGCCCTCGAAGATGCCGTCGATCAGCTTGCCGCCCTTGGTCATGCGGAAGATCTTGGGCATCGGCCAGGGCGGCACATGGGATTCGAGCCGGGCGACGGCGCGCGGGCTGAGCGCGATCATGCCGTGCGCCGCCTCACCACCCAGCACCTTCTGCCAGGACCAGGTGACGACATCGAGCTTGGGCCAGGGCAGGTCCATGGCGAAGGCGGCCGAAGTCGCGTCGCAGATAGTGAGCCCGTCGCGCTCTTCCGGCAGCCAGTCGCCGTTCGGGACGCGCACGCCGGAGGTGGTGCCGTTCCAGGTGAAGATCACGTCGCGCCGGAAATCGACATCGCCGAGGGTCGGCAGCGCGCCGTAGCTGGCGGTGAGCTTGCGCATGTCGGTGAGCTTGAGCTGCTTCGCCACGTCGCTGAGCCAGCCCTCGCCGAAGCTCTCCCAGGCCAGGATGTCGACGCCGCGCGGTCCGAGCAGCGACCACAGCGCCATCTCGACCGCCCCGGTATCGGAAGCGGGCACGATGCCGAGCTTGTAGTCGGCCGGAATACCGAGCAGCGCGCGGCTCTCTTCGATGATCTGCTTGAGCTTGGCCTTGCCGGGCTTGGAGCGGTGCGAGCGGCCGGTCAGTGCGCCGGAAAGCGCTTCAAGGCTCCAACCGGGGCGCTTGGCGCAGGGGCCCGAGGAAAAATGAATACAATTCGGGCGTTGGTGCGGCTTCATGCGGCTATTCCTCACAGAATAGATGCGCCTCGTTGGGGAGGCGTGTCCCGCAATCAGGGCTAGAAGTTCTCCCCATCGCCGTCAATGAGAATCTTGTATCGATTCAATATCGACGGCGACGGGATCAATTCCGCAGGAAGATCCGCCCTTCCAGATAGAGCTGCGTCCGGCCGGCCAGCAGCACACGCTCGCCCTTGTGCTCGGCCTGGATCGTGCCGCCGCGCGCCGAGATCTGGCGCGCCGTCAGGCTCTTCCGCCCGAGGCGCCGCGCCCAGAACGGCACCAGCAGGCAATGGGCCGAGCCGGTCACCGGATCCTCGTCGATGCCGACATTGGGGCCGAAGAAGCGCGAGACGAAATCGAATTCCGTTCCTGGCGCGGTCGCGATCACACTGCCGCACGGCACCTTGCCGAGCGCGCCGAAATCGGGCACCAGCCGCCGAACCTCGTCCTCATGCTCGAAGAGCGCCATGGTCATGGCGCCGTGGGCGAAGATCTCGCGCGGCTGGGCGCCCAGGGCTCCTGCCAGGCCGGGCGGCGTCGCCGTCGGCTCGGGCGGCCGCGCGGGGAAATCCATTTCCAGCAGCCCGTCGGCCCGCTGCGTGACCTGGAGCGTTCCGGCACGACGGGTGGTGAAACTGACCTGTCGCGAAGCCGGCTTCAGGAACTCGAAGACGATCGCGGCCGAGGCGAGCGTGGCGTGCCCGCACAGCTCGACCTCGGTCGTGGGCGTGAACCAGCGCAGCGCGTAGCCGGCACCGTCGGGCACCAGATAGGCCGTCTCCGACAGATTATTCTCGGCCGCGATCTTCTGCAGCACCGGATCGGGCAGCCAGTCGCGCATAGGGACCACTGCCGCGGGATTGCCGCCGAAAACGGCATCGGCGAAGGCATCAACCTGATAGATCGAGAGCTCGAGCGCCATCGTCATTCCTCTACCTCATAAACCGCGCGAAGGGCCGACAGGCTTTGCCGCTGCCTGCCCTCGGCATCGAAATTCTCCGGCCGAAGCCAATGCTCGAAGGCGACCTTCAGCGCCGGCCATTCGCTGTCGATGATCGAGAACCAGGCGGTATCGCGGCTCCGCCCCTTGTAGATCACGGCCTTGCGGAAGATGCCTTCGAAGCGGAAGCCGAGCCGGGCGGCGGCCGCGCGCGACGGCGCGTTGAGCGCATCGCATTTCCATTCGTAGCGGCGATAGCCCAGTTCGTCGAAGGCGCGTCGCATCATCAGATACATGGCCTCGGTCGCCGATGGTGTCCGCTGCAGGAGCGGCGAGAAATTGAGGTGCCCGACCTCGATCACGCCGGCGCCGCGATCGATCCGGAGATAGGAGGCGACGCCCACGGCCCGGCCGGTCTTCTCGTCGATGACGGCATAGAAGATCGGATCGTCCCCGCGCGAGGCCGTCTCGGCCCAGGCGCGATAATCCTCCAGCCGCTCGAACGGGCCGACGAAAAGATAGGTCCAGTTGCGACCGTCCGCATCGAGCCGGTTGGCGGCGAAGAGCGATTGGGCATGGCGTTCCGGGTCGAGCGGCTCAAGCCGGCAGAAGCGGCCGATCATCGGCGTACGCGGCGGCAAGGGCCGCGCCGTCCAGCCCGGCAGGTCGGGCCCGACCGGCTGGCCGAGCGCATTGCAACTTATGGCGTTATTTGAACCCATGCAATCCGCTCCAGGAATGCGGTGACAATCGTCATTGTATCGATATATAAGAGAACAATCCTAAGCAGACCGCGTCAAACTGAAACTTGTCATCATGACAATCTGGCAACCCGATCTCGCCAATATTCCCGGCCCGCGCTATCGCGCCATCGCCGAGGCGCTCGCCGCCGATCTGCGTGACGGCCGGCTCAGGCCGGGCGACCGGCTGCCGACCCATCGCGATCTCGCCTGGCGGCTCAAGGTCACGGTCGGCACGGTCAGCCGCGCCTATGCCGAGGCCGAGCGGCGCGGCCTCATCGACGGCGAGGTCGGCCGCGGCACCTTTATCCGCGAGCCGGCACCGCCGATTTCGGCAGCCCTGCCCGCGGGTGCCGCGCGCGAAGCGTCCGTCATCAACATGGCGATCGCCCAGCCCATGCCGGGCGAGGAGGCCGAGCTTCTGGCCGCCACCTTGAGCGAGATCTCCGCCTCGCCCGGGATCGACGAGCTGCTGCGCTACCAGCCTCATATCGGCCGGCCAGCGGATCGCGCCGCCGGCGCACGCTGGCTGGCCCAAGGCGGCATCCCGGCCGAAGCCGATCGCGTGGTCGTGACCTGCGGCGGCCAGCATTCGCTGGCGGTCACGCTCTCGGGCCTGGTCGAGCCGGGCGACATCGTCGCCACCGAGAGCATGACCTATCCGGGCTTCAAGGCGGCGGCGCAGATGCGTCACCTCAAGGTCGAGGGCATCGCCGTCGATCACGAGGGCATCCTGCCCGACGCGTTCGCCGCCGCCTGCCGGGCCATGCCGATCCGCCTGCTCTATGTCACGCCCAATCTCAACAACCCGCTGGCCGGCATCCTGTCGTCCGAGCGGCGCCGGGCCATCGCCGAGATCGCCCGCCGGCACGAGGTGCTGATCGTCGAGGATGATGTCTATGGCTTCCTGGTCGACCGGCCGGCCAGCTTCGCGGCGCTCGCGCCGGAACGGACCTGGCACATCACCTCGCTATCGAAGAGTGCGGCCCCCGGCCTGCGTCTCGGCTACATCCTGACGCCGCCCGACCGGACCGACAAATTGGCCATGGCGATCCGCTCCTCGATCTGGATGGCGCCGCCGCTCCTGGCCGAGATCGCGACGCGCTGGATCGAGGGCGGTCAGGCCGAACGACTGGCGGCGGCGAAAAGGCGGGCGGCGACCGAGCGGCAAGCCCTCGTCCGCGCCGTCTTCGGCAACGCCTGCGCCAACCCCGCGAGCGCCTATCATTTCTGGCTGCCGCTGCCCGAAAGCTGGCGCGCCGCGGAATTCACCGCCGCCGCCCTCGCGCGCGGCGTCGCCGTGACCCCCGGCGCGGCCTTTGCCATCGGCCGCGTCCCACCGCTCAACGGCGTGCGCATCTGCCTGAGCGCGCCCGCGGAGAACGCCGAGGTCGAGCGCGGCCTCAAGCTGCTGGCGCAACTCCTGGCCGAGGATGCCGATCCGCTGCTCGCCGTGATTTGAGGCGGCTCAGGCGACGAGATCCGCCGGACGCTCCGCCGCCATCAGCAGCAGAAGCTTCCGATCGACCTTGCCCTGCGCATTCCGGGGCAGCTCGCTCACGATCGTGAGCCGCTCGGGCAGCTTGTAGTCGGCGAGCCGCTGCTTCGCATCGGCGAGGATGTCGTGCAGCGCCGTCCGCGGCACGCCATCCTTCAGCCGCACGAAACCGGCGACACGCTGGCCGAGAACCGGGTCGGGTACGCCGACCACGGCCGCTTCCAGCGCCGCCGGATGGGCCTGAAGCACGCCTTCGACCTCGACCGGCGAGATGTTGGACCCGCCGCGGACGATCAGATCCTTCTTGCGCGAGATGAACCAGTAATCGTCCCCCTCGCCTTGACGCATGATGTCGCCGGTATGGTACCAGCCGTCCGGCGCCACGGAATCGAGCTGCCCCGGCCCCTTCCAATAGCCGATCGCGAGGTTGGTGCCGCGCACGAGCAGCTCTCCCGCTTCGCCGCGGCGCACCGGTTGGCCGCTCTCGTCGACCAGACGGATCTCCGCGCCGGGCATCGCCCGGCAGACCGGTCCGTTCTGCAGCCCATAGGTGAAGGAGCCGACCGTCTCGGTCGCTCCCCAGACCGACCGCAGCGGTATACCGAAGCAGGCTTCGAACTCCTCTTGCAGCTCGACCGCACAAACATCGCCGCCGCTGACGCTGAACCGCAGCGACCGTACATTTCGCGGCCGTGCCTTCTGCGCCTCGAGCAGGCCGGTATACATGAAGGGCAGCCCGAGCATCCATGTCCCCTGGTGCGCCTCGACGGCGTCCAGGACCGCCTCCGCATCGAATCGCTCGATCAAGAAAACGGGCGCGCCAACATAGATGCAGGAGAGCAGGATGAAGAGCCCGCTGCCATGCACCATGGGCGCCGAGCCGATCACGACCTGCCCGCTGTCCAGATCGACCACCTTCATGATCTTTTCGGTAAAAATTGCCAGCGTGGTCAGGCTGTGTGCGACGAATTTCGGCAGTCCCGTCGTGCCCGATGTCGCCAGCAGCACGACGGGCTCGCCCGCGTCAGGCTCCGGCAGCGACACCGCCGCGTCGGCCTGCTCGAACAGCATCGCCCAGGGCTGCACCCGCGGATCCGTGACCGGACCGCCGACCACGAACCGCGCCGGCAGGATATCGGCCGCGATCGGCTCGATCACGGCATAGAGCTGGGCGTGGCCCAGATAGAGCACCGGCCGAAGCCGTTCCAGCAACGGCTGCAATTCGGCGGTCTTGAGCCGGATGTTCAAGGGCACTGCGATCGCGCCGGTCCGGAAGCAGGCAAAGCAGGCAAGAGCGATTTCCGGCACATTCGTCATATGCAGCGCCACCCGGTCGCCCTGCCTCACGCCGCGGGCGATGAGGGCCCGGGCGAGACGCTCGACCTCCGTCACCAAACGCCGATAGCTGTATCGATCCTGGCCGGCGACGAGCGCCATGCCATCGGGATGCGCTTTCGCTTGATCATACAAAGCGCGAAGCACGGTCATTTCGATCACCATTCCTTGACACCGCCGAAACTGTGGGCACAAGAAGGGAGGTACAATTATCCGGCTACAGCTCTATTTCAGAAATACACGAACAAATTACCGCTGCAATCTCACAACATTCCGACAAAACAATCGGTGGTCTGTTCTTAGAAATATTGGAGGATCTGCCGAGTTCCCTCGGCCGACCCTCCGCCAAACCGGGCTAGGCGACGAGATCTGCCTGACTCTGCGCCGCCATGAGCTGAAGAGTCTTCCGATCGACCTTGCCCAGCATGTTCCGAGGCAATTCGCGCACGATCGTCAGGCTCTCGGGCAGCTTATAGTCGGCGAGCCGCTGCTTCGCGTCCGCCATGATGTCGCGCAGCGTCGTCGGCGGCATGCCGTCCTTCAGCCGCACGAAACCGGCGACGCGCTGGCCGAGCACCGGGTCGGGAATGCCGATCACCGCCGCTTCCAGCGTCGCCGGATGGGCCTGAAGCACGGTTTCGACTTCGACCGGCGAGATATTGGATCCGCCGCGGATGATCAGATCCTTCTTGCGTGAGGCGAACCAGAATTCATCACCCTCGCCTTGACGCATCATGTCGCCGGTATGGTACCAGCCGTCCGGCGCCACGGAATCGAGCTGGTTCGGCCCCTTCCAATAGCCGATTGCCGTGTTCGGGCCGCGAAGCAGCAGCTCGCCGACCTCGCCCCGCTTCACCGGTGCGCCATTCTCGTCGATCAGCCGGAACTCCGCGCCGGGCACCAGCCGGCAAACCGGCCCCGTCTGCAAACCATAGGTGAAGGAACCGACGGACTCGGTCGCCGCCCAGAAGGATCGAAGCGGGATGCCGAAAAAGGCCTCGAATTCATCCTGCAGGTCCACGGCGGTGACGTCGCCGCCCGCCATGCAGAATTGCAGCGTCTCGACATTGCGCGGACGGGCCTTCTGCGCCGCGAGGATGGCGCTGAACATGAAGGGCAGGCCGAGCAGCCAGGTCGCCCGATGCGTCTCGATCGCATCCAGGACCGTTTCCGGGTCGAATCGCTCTATGAGAATGGTGGGGATGCCGAAATGCACACGCGAGAGCTGGATGAATATGCCGCTCGCATGCACCATCGGCGCGGCGTTGATCGCGATCTGCCCGTCCTCCAGCCCGACCCGACCGAACAGATCGGCAATCGTTCCGAGCGTGGTCAGGCTGTGCGCGACGAATTTCGGCAGCCCTGTCGTACCCGACGTCGCCAGCAGCAAAGCGGGCGCCTCGGGATCCGGATCCGGCAGCGTCGCGGCGGCGCTATCCTGCTGGAACAGTGCTGCCCAGGGCCGCACCCGCGGATCCACGACCGGACCGCCGACCAAGAACCGGGCCGGCAGGATATCGGCCTCGATCGGCTCGATCACGGCATAGAGCTGGGCGTGGCCCAGATAGAGAACCGGCCGAAGCCGCTCCAGCATCGGCTGCAATTCGGCGGTCTTCAGCCGAATGTTCAAGGGCACCGCGATCGCGCCGATCCGGAAGCAGGCATAGTTGGCCACCACCATTTCCGGCACGTTGGGCATATGGAGCGCCACCCGGTCGCCCGGCCTCACGCCACGGGCGATGAAGGCTCGGGCGAGACGCTCGACCTCTGTCGCCAAGCGCCGATAGCTGAATTGATCCTGACCGGCGATGAACGCCAGGCCATCGGGATGAGCTTTCGCGTGATGATATAAAGCGCGAAGCACGGTCATTTCGATCACCCTTCCTCGATACCGCCGAAACTGCGGGCACGGAAAGGGCAATACGGCCGAGGGATTACGGACCGATGTCAGTTAATGATTCAATCGTTACTCCTGTAATTGGCGGCTCCCACAGCAGATCTCCGGTCAATTCGTCGCGGTTGAGCTTTATATTTCACCTATACTAAAGCGCTACGAGGTGTTCCCTTGCCTATCGTGCCTGGCTGCGATGCAGGTCGACGTCTCGGACGAGATCGCACCAGACAAAGGCCGCCCAAGACTACCGCCGTAACGCGATTTGCCGACCGTGACATCGTCAAGCAATGCGCGGCCACCACCGTGCCTCGGACAAAACGATACAGGCTCGGACTGTCTTGTCTTCAACGAGGCAACCCTTGCCCCGGTCAGAAAATAGTCTGATCGGGGAAGCATTTTCAGCGCAACAGCGAGAAGTACCGCCTTCCATGTCCAACCCCGTCCTTCGCTTGGCACTATCCGGAGACAGCATCGTTCAGCGCCGCCTGCTGACCGCCAGCGATCCCGTGGTAAAGCCGCTGTTCGATCTGATTCGTGGCGCCGATGTCTCGTTCACCAACCTCGAAGTCCTACCGAACGACTTTGTCGGCGACCCCGCGCTCGAAAGCGGCGGATCGCATTTCGGGGCCCCGGCCTGGGTGCTCGACGAGCTGAGCGAAGCCGGCTTCGACCTGTTCGCGACGGCGACCAATCACAGCCTGGATTACGGCATTTCCGGCCTGCTTCGCGTGATCGAGGCGCTGCAGGCGAGAAATCTCAGCTATGCCGGCATCGGCACCAATCTCGAAGAGGCGCGCCGGCCCGTCTATCACACCCATCCGAACGGCACCGTGGCGCTGCTGTCCTGCTCCGCGACCCTGGCCAAGGGACAGGAGGCGAGCGCGCAGCGATGCGACATGCCCGGCCGGCCCGGCTTGAGCCCGCTGCGCCACAGCACGGTCTACGAGGTGACGCCGGACCAGCTTCGGGTCATAGCCGAGATGGCCGAGCAGCTGGGCTTGGAGCAATGGCGCCAGATGGTCATCCAGCTCGGCTTCGGCTTCCCGCCCGACGATCCCTCGCTCGTCCCGTTCGAGAAGCTGAATTTCCGGGCCGCGGCAAAGCCGGCTGTCCGCACGAGCGTGCGACCGGGCGATGTCGAGGACATCGCCCGCTGGGTCCGCGAGGCCCGCGAGCTGTCCGATCTGGTGCTGGTGAGCTTCCATGCGCACGAATACGGTGAGAACGACATGGAGCGGCCGGCCGAATTCCTGCCGGACTTCGCCCGCCGCATGATCGACGAAGGCGCCCATATCGTGGCCGGGCACGGCCCGCATCTGCTCCGCGGCATGGAGATCTACAAGGGCCGCCCGATCTTTTACAGCCTCGGCAATTTCATCGGTCAGAACGAGCTGGTGCCGCGCCTGCCCTCCGACTCCTACGAGCGGTTCCGCGCCGATCCGCAGATGACCCCCGGCATGGTCTACAAACAGCGCAGCGACGATGATCGCAAAGGGTTTCCCGCGGAAACGCGCTTCTGGGAGACGGTCATGCCCATCTGCAGCTTCGATAACGGCAGGCTCGCGGGCATCGAGATCTTCCCGGTGACGCTCGGGCTCGGACAGAAGCGGCATCTCCGCGGCCGGCCGCGCCTGGCCGCCGGCGACGAGGCGACGCGCATCCTCGACCGGTTCGCCCGTCTCTCGCGGCCGTTCGATACGCGCCTAGACATTCGGAACGGCGTCGCCACCCTGTCGCTCTGATATCAGCGGGGTGGCGGGACGCTATGCCCGCTGACAAGCGCGCCCGCGTCCCGCCGCAAGGTCAAGGCATCGAGCGCCGAGATCGCGGCGATCATCGCCAGCACCACGAAAGCGCTGCGAAAATCGGTCACGGAGGGGGTTGCCTCCGTGCCGCCGTGCAGCAGCTCCGACAAGCGCAGGGCCAGCACCGCGACGGTGACGCCCAGCCCCAGCGTCATCTGCTGCGCCATGTTGGAGAGCGTGTTCGCCGGGCTCATCTGTTCCCCCGATATGTCGGCGAAGGCGAGCGAATTGAGCGCGCTGAATTGCAGCGACCGCGTCAATCCGCTCAGGAACAGAGTCGCCGCGACCACGGCATAGGGCGTGCCACGGGTGAAGGTGGCGCAGCCGAGCAGGGTAAGCGCCGTCAGGAGCCCGCTCCACAACAGCACCCGGCGGAAGCCGTAACGCCGCAGCATACGCGTGCTTATCGCCTTCATGCCGAGGCTGCCGGCGAAGACCGCCAGCACCAACAGTCCCGACGTGAGCGCATCCAGCCCGAAGCCCAACTGAAACATCAGCGGAAGCAGGAACGGGGCGCCGCTCGCGGCGATCCGGAAGAGCGAGCCGCCGCGCATGACCATCGTGTAGGTCGGAACCCGGAGCGCACCGAAATCGAGCAGCGGGTCGCGGGCACGGCGCAGATGGCGCACCGTCAAGGCACCCAGCCCCGATCCCGCGCCGAGGCAGATGGCGAGCTGAAGCCATGGCGTCGGCGTCCGCCCGAGTAGCTCGAGCCCGTAGGTCACGAGCACGCAGGCGGCGCCGCACAGCAGGAACCCCCGGAGATCGAAGCGACGGGCGACGGCACCACGCTCGCCGCCGATCCATTTCAGGGCGAGCACGATGCCCAGGAGGCCGAGCGGCAGGTTCAGGAAGAAGATCCAGCGCCAGCTCAGATAGGTCGTGATGAAGCCGCCGAGCGGCGGCCCCACGACGGGCGCGACCAGGCCGGGCCAGACGATGTAGCTGATGACCCGGATCCGGTCGCGGTTCTCCGTCGCGCGCAGCACCACCAGCCGCCCGACCGGCATCATCATGGCGCCGCCGAGGCCCTGCAGGATGCGGCAGGCGGTGAAGCTCCATAGTCCGGAGCACAAACCGCACAGGATCGAGGCACCGGTGAAGCCGGCAACGGCACCGGCGAACACGTTGCGCGCCCCGAACCGGTCGGCCATCCAGCCGCTGATCGGAATGAACACGGTGAGCGCCAACATATAGGCGGTGACACCGATATTGAGATCGACCGGATCGGTGCCGAAGGACCGCGCCATCTGCGGCAGCGCGGTGACGATCACCGAGCCGTCCAGATTTTCCATGAAGAAGGCGGCGGCCACGAGCAGCGCGATCTGCAGGGTGCGCCGAGGCACGGCGGGGCTGGCGGTCACGACGTCAGATGAACATCGCGGCCTGGCCGATCACGTCGCCATCATTCTCGACGAGCTGCCAGACGGCGGCCTGCTCGATGCGGAAGCGACGACCGGATTTGGAGATGCGGACGCCGGCATAGTCGGTAATCGCGCCGTCGCTGGCTACCGCGTCGAGAAGGCGTTGCCGTTCCGCGCGGTTGATCGGCTCCGCCGACAGGCGCGAGGGCAGCGTCAGGAACTCGTCCCAGGAATATTCGAAGCGCTCCTGCGCCGCCCGGTTGGCATAGATGAAGCGCGGATCGGGCTCGCGATTGTGTGCCACCAGACAGAAGGGTGCCTCATAAAACCAGTGCGGCGCTTCCGCGGGCAGGATGGTGTCGGGAAGCAGGGACAGGCCGATGAAGCGTCGATAGCAATCGGCGAGCAAGGCCGAGAAGGCCGGAGCGGTGCGAAGATCCATCGTTCAGGCCAGGCCGCCGGCGTAGCGTTCGAGCAGGTTCCAGGCCTCCTCGCCATAGCGGCCGCGCCATTCCTTATAGAAGCCGGCCTCGCGCAGCCGGACACGGAACGGCTCCTTCTCGACCTCGTTGAAAACCATCCCCTTGGCCTCGAGCTCGCCGCGCAGGCTGACATTGAGCGTCGCCAGATCGGCCCGCTCATCGAGCGCCGACTGGTCGAGATGTTTCGCCGCCAGTGCCTGTAGATCGGCGGGCAGCGCCTGCCAGGCCCGGCGGTTGGCGAGCGCCCAATAGCCGTCCCACATATGGCCGGTAAGAGCCAAATAATGCTGCACCTCGAACAGCTTCAAGCTCCAGATCGGGGCCAGCGGGTTTTCCTCGCCGTCGGCGATCTTGGTCTGCAGCGCCGAATAGATCTCGACCGCGTTGATGCTGACCGGCGACGCGCCCAGCGCCTGGAACATCGAGGTCCAGAGCGGACTCACCGGCACGCGCATCTTCACACCCTTGAGATCCTCCGGCGTATGGACCGGCTTGGCGTTGGTGGTGATATGGCGGTAGCCATTGTCCCAGATCCGATCCATCGCCAGCAGATTGACCTTGCCGATCTCGCCGCGGATGCGGGCGCCGAGATCGCCGTCCATCGCCTTCCATACCGTGTCGTAATCGGGCATGGCGAAGCCGACGCCGCTGATCGACGCGATCGGCACCAGCGTCGAGAGGATCACCGTCGAGAGGGTGAAGAACTCGACCGCGCCCGAACGGAGCTGCGACAGCACCTCGGTATCGGCGCCGAGCTGGCTGTTCGGGAAGAGCTCGATGGCGAGGGCGCCGCTGCTCTCCTCGCGGATCCGGTCGAACGCCTGCTGCAGCCTGATATTGAGCGGGTGGGTGAGCGGCAGGTTCGTGGCGAATTTATAGCTGAAATCCGCCGCTGCCCGTGCCCGCCCGATGGCGAGCAGCACCGATGCCGCAGCCGTGCCGCCCAGCACCGCGCGCCGATCGATCTTCATCATGCCTCTCATCGCTCTCCTCTTGTCCCGGCGCCACAGTCGAGCGGCAAGGCTACTGCCTTATGTCGAGGAGATCCAAAATCGTTACCGCCGTAACGCTCAAAGACTGTTTGAAAATGCGCGGCACCACCAGCCCTCTCCGCCGCCCGGCCATCTTCCGTGGTTTTGTCAAGAGGTGGCGGCTTTGCATGGTTGCTGGTCTCTGGCGATGGCGTTGAGGATGACGAGCATCTTTCGCATGACGGCGACGAGGGCAACTTTACCTGGGCGCCGGTTGTCGGTGACG
>DATLIZ010000003.1:0-332978 GCA_035539155.1 Aliidongia sp.
ACCGTCGTCGGTGACGAAGACCTCGCCATGCTGATAGGGGCTCATCGTGCCCGGATCGACATTGAGATAGGGATCGAGCTTGCGCAGCCGAACCTTGAAACCGCGCGCCTGCAGCAGCGCGCCCAAGGCCGCCGACGACAATCCCTTGCCCAAGGAGGAGACCACGCCGCCGGTAATGAAGATGAACCGCGTCATGGACTATTACCCTATACCAAGCACCAGCCGAAACCCAGCTTCCTCGTCGCCTGGTTTCATTTCGCCAGCGGAACGCTCTGCTGATCCTGCGGAGTTTGCGGCGTTTGATCGGCGGCTGGCGGAGCCGACGGTATCGTCGCCGGGGCCGTCTGGACCGGAATCTGGTCGAGAATCGAGCGGCCGCCCGCATGCTGCCGTGACGCCAGGATGGCCAGCGTCAAGCTCGTCGCCATGAAGCAGCCGGCGAGAATCGCCGTCGTCCGGGTCAAGAGATTGGCGGTCGAGCGGCCGGTCATGAAACCGGACATGCCGCCGCCGCTGCCGAGGCCGAGGCCACCGCCTTCGCTCTTCTGAATCAGCACGACGCCGATGAGCGAAAGGGCGAGCATGACATGGACGACGAGGATAACGGTGATCATGGCGGACTTCGATCCGGATGACGTGACGCAGGATCGCGCCTTCTAGCCCCTTCCGTTGCCGATTGCCAGTACGCTGAGGGCAGGTATGAGTTGTGCGCGGGCGGCGGGCGTCCGGGGCTCAGGCTGCCTCGACGATCGCCCAGAAATCCTCGGCCGACAGGCTGGCGCCGCCGACCAGCGCGCCGTCGACATCGGCGAGGGCGAGAAACTCCCGCGCGTTCCCAGGCTTGACCGAGCCGCCATAGAGAATGCGGACGGCGTCGCCCTGTGCGAGCAGCCCGGCCAAGCCCGCGCGCAGATGGGCATGGACCGCCGCGACCTCGTCGTTGGTCGGCGTGCGGCCGGTGCCGATCGCCCAGACCGGCTCATAGGCTACGATCAGGTTGGCCGGCGTCGCTTCGGCCGGTATCGAGCCCTTGAGCTGAGCGCCGACCACCTCGAAACAGCTACCGGCGTCCCGCTGCGATTCGGTCTCGCCGACACAGATGATCGCCGTCAGGCCCTGTGCGAGCGCGGCAGCGGCCTTGGCGCGGACAAGCGCGTTAGTCTCATGATGATCGGCGCGCCGTTCGGAGTGGCCGAGGATGACATGCGAGCAACCGGCGTCCCTGATCATCGCGGCCGAAAGATCGCCCGTGTGCGCGCCGGAGGATTTGGGATGGCAGTCTTGCGCGCCGAGCCGCACCGGGCTGCCGCCGAGGCGCTCGGCTACCGACGCCAACAGGGTCGCGGGGGGGCAGATCAGGATCTCGCAGGATGGCTCCGATTGCCGCGCGCGCCCGGCGAGAGCCGTGGCCAGCGCCAGCCCGTCGGCCCTGAGGCCGTTCATCTTCCAATTTCCCGCGACCAGGGGCCGCCTTGCATTCGTCATCCGCTCATACCTCCGCCGAACGGGGCCGCAAGCCGGCATTTCCGGGTTGCGGCTGCCATGGAGCCCGCACTATGGTCGCGCCGCTACCATAATCGCCCGGTGCTTGATGCTTCAATTCATCCGTTCCAAGGCCGGCTCGTTCGTCGTCCGGATCCTGTTCGTCCTGCTGATCGCCAGCTTCGGCGTCTGGGGCATCGGCGACTTCCTGCGCCAGAGCCCCGCCGACACGACCGTGCTGACCGTGGGCAGCGAGAAGATCGACGGAAACCGAGTCCAAGCCGAGCTGCGCCGCGCGATGGACCGTGCACGCCAGATGTTCGGCGGCGCGCTCGACATGGAGCAGGCGCGCGCCCTCGGACTGGTCGATCGCACCGTCGACGGGATCGTGACCGAGGCGCTGCTCGACCAGGAGGCCAAGCGGCTTCATGTCGCGGTCGGCGACAAGCAGGTTCTCGACACCCTGATGCAGGAACCTATGTTCAAGACGCCGACCGGGCAGTTCAACCGCGTCGCCTTCTTGAACGCGCTGGCGGCCAACCGCATGACCGAGAGCGGCTACCTGTCGCTCGTCCGTACCGACCTTACGCGCAATGTCGTGGCGAGTGCGGCGAACGGCACGGCGACCGCGCCCAAGATTTTGGCCGAGACGCTCTACAAGATCCGCGACGAGCGCCGGATCGCCGATTGGGTGCTACTGCCCGAAACGGCCGTGAAAGATATTCCGCCGCCCGACGATGCGGCGATCCAGGCCTATTACGACGCGCATCACGACGCCTTCACCGCGCCCGAATATCGCGGGTTTACGGCGCTCGTCCTGCAGAACGCCTCGGTCGCCGCCGAGGTGCAGATCACCGACGACCAACTCAAGGATTCCTATCAGCAGCGTCTCGGCGATTTCACCAGGCCCGAGAAGCGCCATCTGCTGCAGATGGTGCTGCCGGACGAGAAGGCCGCCAACGATGCCGAGGCGGCGCTTGTCGGCGGGCAGAAGTTCGAGGAGGTAGCGAAGAATATCGCCAAGCAGGATCCGACCACGATCGATCTCGGCTCCGTCCTGCGCACCGAGCTGCCGAAGGAGGTGGCCGATGCCGCCTTCGAGGCCAAGGATGGCGAGATCACCAAGCCGGTGAAGAGTCCGCTCGGCTGGCACATCCTGAAGGTCGCCGGCGTCGAGGCGGGCGGCTCCAAGAGCTTCGACGAGGTCAAGACCCAGCTCGAAGCCGATTTGCGTAAGGATGCCGAGGGCGACGCGCTCTACAAGCTGACCAACAAGATCGAGGACGCGATCGCGGCCGGCGCCGAATTCGCCGCCATCGCTCAGCAATTCAATCTCAAGCCGATCACCGTGGCGGCCGTCGACGAGACCGGCAAGGACCCTTCCGGCACCGTCATTTCGAGCTTGCCGATCCAGGCTGCACCAGTGATCAAGACTGTGTTCGAGACCGCAGCCGGCCAAATCAGCGGCATGCAGGACGGCCCCGACAATGCCAGCTTCTATATCCTGAAGGTCGATAGCGACACGGCGCCGGCGCTGAAGCCGCTCGAGCAGGTCAAGGACCAGGTGAAGACGGCCTGGCTCAAGGAGCAGCAAACGACCAAGCTCGCCGAGCAGGCGAAGGCGTTGGTGGAGGCGGTCAAGCCCGATGCGACGCTGGCCCAGCTCGCCGCCGCGCGCAAGCTCGAGCTCAAGACGACCAAGCCGTTCGACCGGGCCAATGCTCGTAACGACGCGCCGCTGCCGCCCGAGCTGGTCGCCACGCTCTTCACGTTGCAGCCGGGTGCCGCCGCCAATGCTGCCGGTCAAGGCGGCCAATATGTGGCGCAGCTCAAGGAAATCAAAGCCGCCGACCCGGCGACCGATACGAACGGGGTCGATCAGATCGCCCAGCAGCTCGACCAGGAAGCCAAGAACGAGGCGCTGCTCGAATTCGACCAGGCGCTGCGCCAACGTTATTCGGTCGAGATCCGGCAAGCCGTCCTCGATCGCCTGACCGGCGGCGAAGGCTCGGCTCCATGAGCACCCAGCCGGAATTCGCCGCCTTCGCCGCCAAATATGATCGGGGCGAGGCGGCGCTGATCTGGACATCGCTCGTCGCCGATCTGGAGACGCCGGTCTCGGCGATGATGAAGCTGGCCGATGGGCGGCCGATGAGCTTCCTGTTCGAATCGGTCGAAGGCGGCGCCGTGCGCGGTCGCTATTCCTTCATCGGCATGAAGCCGGACCTGATCTGGCGCTGCCGTGGCGACAAGGCCGAGATCAACCGGCAGGCGCGCTTCGATCTCGAGGCGTTCGAGCCGGTCTCAGCCAAACCGCTCGACAGCTTGCGAGCGCTCGTCGCCGAGAGCCGGGTCGAGATCCCGGCGCCGCTGCCGCCGATGGCGAGCGGCCTCTTCGGCTATCTGGGCTTCGGCATGATCGGCCAGGTCGAACGCCTGCCCGACGCCAATCCCGACAAGATGGGGGTGCCCGACGCGCTGATGATTCGGCCGAGCGTGGTCGCGATCTTCGACAATGTCCTCGACCGCGTGACAGTGGTGACGCCGGTCTGGCCCGATGCCGGCCTCGACGCCCGCGCCGCCTACGACCAGGCGCGCGCCCGTCTCGCCGACACCGTGCAGGATTTCGGCCGCAGCCTCCCCTACCGGGCCGAGCGGTTGGGCGATGTGCCGGCGCCGGAGCCGGTCGCCAATATGAGCCGTGCCGACTATCATTCGATGGTCGCCCAGGCGAAGGAATATATCGCCGCCGGCGACATCTTCCAGGTCGTGCCGTCGCAGCGCTTCACCCTGCCCTTCCGCCTCTCCGGCCTCGCCTTCTACCGGGCGCTCCGGCGGCTCAACCCGTCGCCCTTCCTGTTCCTGCTCGATTTCGGCGGCTTCAGCGTCATCGGCTCCAGCCCCGAGATCCTGGTTCGGCTGCGCGATGAGAAGGTGACGATCCGCCCGATCGCCGGCACCCGCAAGCGCGGCGCCACGGCCGAGGAGGATGCGGCGCTGGCGGAAGATCTGCTGGCCGATCCCAAGGAGCTGGCAGAGCATCTCATGCTGCTCGATCTCGCGCGCAACGATGTCGGGCGCGTGGCGAAGATCGGCACGGTCCAGGTCAAGGATCGCATGGTCGTCGAGCGCTACAGCCATGTCATGCATATTTGCTCGACCGTCGAGGGTGAGATCGATCCGGCCCATGACGCCATCGACGCGCTGATGGCGGGCTTTCCGGCCGGCACCGTGTCGGGTGCTCCCAAGGTACGCGCGCTCGAGATCATCGACGAGCTGGAGCCCGAACGGCGCAACATCTATGGCGGTGCGGTCGGCTATATCGGCGGCAGCGGCGCCATGGACACCTGCATTGCGCTCCGTACCGCCGTGCTCAAGGACGGCAAGCTGGTGCTACAGGCCGGCGGCGGCGTCGTCGCCGACAGCGATCCGGAATCGGAATATCAGGAATCGCTGAACAAGGCGAAGGCGCTGGTGCGCGCCGCGGAAGAAGCGATCCGGTTCGCGGCCGAAGGTTAGCGCGCCGGATCTCCCGAGAGCGCGCTGGTGAGCGCGGCTGCAAACAGTCCCGGTTCCTCGAGCATCGAGTAATGGCCGGAATCGTGCAGCGCGGTCACGCTCATGTTCGGATACCAGGCGCCGAAGGTCTTCTCGATCGATTCCCGCCGATAATTCGGAATGTCCTGGTCGCCGGTGATGATGGCGAGCGGAGTCTTCAGGCCGGCGACCTCGGCGGAAAAGTCGGTGGTCGTGAACATGGCGAGGTAGCCCAGCATCGCTTCGGGCGCGGCACCGCGGGTGATCGCGAGCTTGCGGTCGAGCCATTCCCGGCCATAGCGATGATTGGTCCGCCCGTCTGTCGCGGCCCGCGCTGCGTCGTCATCGGTCACGACCGCCCTGAGCTTGGCGAGACCGGCCTCGTCCGTATGGAAGCCGCTGGCGGCCACCGGGGAAATCGCGACGACACGGTCGAGGCGGTCCGCGGCATGCAGCATCAGATACTGGACGATCATGCCGGACATCGAATGGCCGACCGCGGTGAAGCGCTTGTAGCCGTAATGATCCATGAGCTTGAGGGCGTCCGACGCGGCCTCGTCGACCGTGTATTTCCCCGTCATCGACCGCGACAGGCCGTAGCCGCGGAGATCGGCGAAGACATAACGGTACCGATGGGTGTCGAGGTAAGGCAGGGCGAGGCTGTAGTTGGAATGGTCGCCCAGCCATTCATGCAGCACCAGGACCGGTTCCGGCCCCGACCCGAGCGTCACATGACCGAGGAGGCCCGACGCGGTGCGATGCGCAACCGGCGCATCCTTGTCCTTGACGGTGTCGGCTCGCGCGGCGCCGACGAGGGCGAGCAGGCTGGCGGCCGCTAGGAACGAGCGGCGACGGAAAGGGAAGTTCGGCACCTGAGGCTCCTGAAATTGCTTCGCATGCCGGCCCCTCGGATCGTCGCTATCGATCTCGGGGGCGGATCTTGCCAATCGTTACGCGGCTGGCAGGATAGCCGAGCGCTCGGGCGCAGAAAAGCGGTCACGAACAAGAAGTTCTCTGCCGCTTTCGAAGATCTAGGTATGGCGGAGGTCAGGAGGCGTTGCAGAACGCCGCCGGCTCGTGGATCTCCGGATCGCTGATTTTGGCACCCGGCCTGATCACGTATTCCGACACCCCGACATGGTTCGGCGAGGCCGGGTCCCAATCATAGGACCAGCCCATGCCGGTGAAGGGATAGCCTGCTATCTGCGCCGGTCGGTCGCTCAGCTGGTCCGATGACCAGATCTGATCCAGCAGAAAGCGCGTCGTTTCCGGATCGAGCTTCGCCGTCTGATCGATGGCGCAGCGCGGCGTTCCCACATCCGTCCCGCTGGGGCACGGCCGGAACAGCGATTCCCGCGGCACCTTGAAGGTGATCACCTGATATCGATGGCCCGGTTGAGAGGGGTTTGGCGCGGGCGGGAGACCCAGTATCTCCTGGATGGCGAGAATGGTATCGGGCTTCTGCCGGCACAGGGCGTGCAACTGTTGCGGCAGAGAAACCCAGGTATAGCGGCTGAGCGGGGTCGCCGGCACGCCCCATTCGGTGAAGGTCGCGACCGTCACCTCGGGATGGTCGGACCCGATCGTTTCCAGGGCGACGCTCGATTGCGGCGTGCGTACCGCAGAGTCGCGGATCGCGCTTTCGTAGAGCTGGCGGAGATCGGGGTTGGCGGGGCTTTGACCGGCGCATCCGGAGAGCGCCAGTAGGATCAGGTTTCTGCCGATCCGTCTTGCCGTTCCCATCGATGTGTCACTCCGCGAGCGGTCTCAATTCCCTTAATATAGAGCAAATCGCGGAGGAACATCAATTCTTGGTTTCAATCTCGGGCGACATGTCCTTGCAGTGCCTGATTATGAGCGATAATGGCGCTCATCGGCACCAGCCGAAAGCCGTGAGCTTCCGCTTCCGGCAGCCAGCGGCGCAACTCCTCGATGGTCGAAGGATGCGGATGGCCGATGGCGACGACGATGCCGGTGCGCCGGGCGACGGCCTCTGTCTTCGCCAGCTCGGATGCGACGGCCGGATCGGTCATCGTATCGTCGAGGAAGATGTCGCGCGCGGCATGCGGCACCCCCGCTTCCTGCGCCAGCGTCACGCCGACCGAACGCGGCGTCGTCCTGGAATCGAGAAAGAACAGGCCCCGCTCGCGCAGTACCGACATGACCACGCTCATGCCCGGGGCGGACTCGGTGAAGCGGCTGCCCATATGGTTGTTGATGCCGACGATGCCATCGATGCGTCCCAGGCCCCAATCGAGCCGCTTGCGGATCTCGGCATCGTCGAGCGAGACGCGCAGCGCGTTCGGACCGGGATCGACATGCGCCGCGAGCGGCTCCATCGGCACATGCAGCATGATTTCATGCCCGCGATGCCGGGCCGCCTCGGTCTGGGCCGCCAGATCCTCGGCATAGGTCATGTAGGAAAGGGTCAGCGGCGCCGGCAGCTCCGTCACCTCGGCCGAATGACGGCGGTCGAGCCCCATATCGTCGATGACGATCGCGATCATCGGCTTGCCGTCCTCCGGCCCCGCGGGCGCGGCGAAACGCCGCCAGGGCGGAGAGCCCTGGGGAGCTGGATGCGGGGCCGGCGCCACAACAGGGGCCGGCGCCGGTGCGGGAGGCGGCGGTACAGGAACCGGCGGCGGCGTCATGGCCTGCTGAGGTGGTATCGGCGGCGGCGTCTGCGGTGCTAACGGCGGCACGGCGACGGTAGCCTCCGGCTCGCCGGCGAGCGGATCGGGCATTGGACGGCCGTGCTCATGCTGGGTCTGCGGTCGGACGGCGTTCGCGACCGGATGCGGCCGCTCGGCCGGCCAGAGCGCCAGGACGAGCAAGCCCAGCCCTGCGGCCAATGCTGCTGCCGACAGCCAAATCTGCCATTTCCTGTCGCCCGCCTTGCGCGTGCGCGCCATGGCCTTCTCCCGCCCCTGCGCCGGCTCGCCCTTCCGGGCGCCGCCGGCACCTGTTATATCCAGCGCACCAAGGCCCGAGCCGGGCCACCCCGAGGCGTGCTTACGATGTTCCTGCTTATCGATAACTACGACAGTTTCACATATAATTTGTGGCACTACCTGTCGGAGCTGGGTGCCGAGACGGTCGTGAGGCGAAACGACGCGCTGACCGTCGAGGAGGCGATCGCCCTTCGTCCGCAGGGCATCATCATCTCCCCCGGCCCCGGCACCCCGACCGAGTCCGGTATCAGCGTGCCGATCGTCAAGGCGGCCGGCAGCATTCCGCTGCTCGGCGTCTGTCTCGGCCACCAGGCGCTCGGCGAGGCCTTCGGCGGCAAGGTGCTGCGCGCACCCGCCCCCATGCATGGCAAGGTCAGCGAGATTCATCACGAGGATCGCGGCGTGTTCCATGGACTGCCGCAGCCCTTCACGGCGACGCGCTATCATTCGCTGGTGGTCGAGCGGTCGAGTATGCCGGATTGCCTGACCGTGACCGCCTGGACCGATGACGGGCTGGTGATGGGGCTGGAGCACCGGTCCCTGCCCCTCCATGGCGTCCAGTTCCATCCGGAGAGCATCGCGTCGGAAGCCGGCAAGCCGCTGCTGCGGAATTTCCTCGCCCTCGCGACGGGCCGAGCGGCCGCGTGACCGACGCCGTTCCGGCCAGCTTCAAGCCTTGGCTCGACGCGGTCGCGACCGGCCGCAGCCTCAACGAGGCCGAAGCCGAAGCAGCCTTCGACCAGATCTTCGCCGGCGACGCGACCGCCTCCCAGATGGGCGGGTTTTTGATGGCGCTGCGCGTGCGCGGCGAGACGGTGGACGAGATTACCGGCGCTGCGCGCTCGATGCGCGCCCATGCTCTCAAGATCGCAGCGCCCGATGGGGCCGTCGACACTTGCGGTACGGGCGGCGACGCCAGCGGCAGCTTCAATATCTCGACCGCGGCGGCTCTCGTCATCGCCGCCTGTGGCGTGCCGGTCGCCAAGCACGGCAATCGCAACCTATCCTCGCGCTCGGGCTCCGCTGACGTGCTGGCCGCGCTCGGCGTCGATATCGAGGCGCCGCCGGCCCGGATCGAGCGGGCGATCGCCGAGATCGGCATCGGCTTCCTGATGGCGCCCCAATTTCATTCGGCGACGCGGCTGGTGGGACCGACACGGGTCGAGCTCGGCACGCGCACCATCTTCAATCTGCTGGGCCCGCTCACCAACCCGGCCGGCGTCAAGCGCCAGGTCGTGGGCGTCTATGCCGCGCGGTGGGTCGAGCCGCTGGCGGCCGTGCTGCGGCGGCTCGGCAGCACCGCGTGCTGGGTCGTCCATGGCGACGGGCTCGACGAGCTGACCACGACTGGCCCCAATGAGGTGGCCATGCTGTCGGAGGGCCGGATTTCCACGCAGGTCCTACGCGCCGGGGATGCCGGGCTGCCGGCGGCGCGACGAGAGGATCTCGCCGGCGGCACACCGGCCGAGAATGCCGAGATGCTGCGCGCCCTGTTCGCCGGCAAGCTGGGACCGATCCGCGACGTGGTGCTGCTCAATGCCGCCGCCGCCCTTATCGTCGCCGGCCGGGAGACAAGTCTCGCAGCCGGGATCGGCCGCGCCGGTGAGGCGATCGACAGCGGTGCGGCTCAGAGGATCCTGGACAAGCTGGCGGGATTCAACACAGTGGCGGCATGACTGATATTCTCATCGAAATCATCGCGCAGAAACGGATCGATCTCGGCCTGGTCCGCGCCCGCCATCCTATCGATGCGCTCGATCGCGAAGCCCGATCGATGCCGAAGCCGCGCGGTTTCGTCTCGGCCCTGCGCCTGGCTGTCGAGGCAGGACGCTTCGGCCTTATCGCCGAGATCAAGAAGGCTTCGCCCAGCGGCGGGTTGATCCGCCCCGATTTCGATCCGCCGTCCCTGGCCAGGGCCTATCAGGCGGCCGGCGCTTCCTGCCTCTCGATCCTGACCGACACGCCCTATTTCCAGGGCTCGGCGGAGCATCTGCAAGCGGCACGCGCTGCCGTGGACCTTCCGGTACTGCGCAAGGATTTCATGATCGATCCCTATCAGATCGTGCAGTCGCGCGCGATCGGGGCCGATTGCATCCTCCTGATCATGGCCGTGCTGAGCGACGGCCAGGCGGCCGAACTGGAGGCGGCCGCGCATGAGCTCGGCCTCGATGTGCTGGTCGAGGTGCACGACCGGGCCGAGCTCGATCGCGCCCTGCGCCTCAAGACGCCACTCATGGGCGTCAACAACCGCAATCTTCGAACGCTCAAGACCGATCTCGCGACCACGGTCGAGCTGGCCGGCCTGCTCCCGGCGGGTCGGTTGGCGGTCAGTGAAAGCGGTATCAAGACCCATGACGATCTCATCCGCATGAAGGCGGCGGGCGCCTCCTGCTTCCTCGTCGGCGAGTCGCTGATGCGCCAGGCTGATGTCGAGGGGGCCACACGCATATTGCTGGGAACCGCATGAGCGAGCTCACCCATTTCGACACCGAGGGCAAGGCGGTCATGGTCGATGTCTCTGGCAAGGCCGAGACGGATCGGATCGCCGTGGCCCAGGGGCTGATCACGATGCAGCCGGCGACCCTCGAGCTCATCCGTCGCGGCGGCGTCGCCAAGGGCGACGTTCTCTCGGTGGCGCGCCTCGCCGGCATCATGGGGGCGAAGCGCACGCCGGACCTGATCCCGCTATGCCATCCGGTCAGCCTCAATTCGGTCAAGCTGGAGCTTATCGTCGCGGCCGAGCGCGGCGGCGTGCTGATCGAGGCGACCTGCCGCGTTCACGGCCGCACCGGGGTCGAAATGGAGGCGATGACGGCGGTCGCCGTGGCCGCCCTCACCATCTACGATATGTGCAAGGCGGTGGATCGCGGCATGGTCATCGGCGAAATCAGGCTCGTGCACAAATCCGGCGGCAAGTCCGGCAGCTGGGACGCGGCATCGTGATCTCGGTCGAGGAAGCGCTTCAGCGGATCGTCCAGGGGCTTACGCCACTGGCCCCCGAGCTCGTGCCGCTGGCCGACGGGCATGGCCGGGTGCTGGCCGAGGATCTCGTCTCGCGTCGGACCCAGCCCCCTTTTCGGGTCTCCGCGATGGACGGCTATGCCGTTCGCGCTGCCGATCTCGCACCGCTTCCCGCGACATTGCGGCTGGTCGGCAATGTGCCGGCCGGCGGCCGTCATGACGGTGTCGTCGGTCTGGGCGAGGCGGTCCGCATCTTCACAGGCGCGCCGGTGCCGGACGGCGCCGATGCCGTGTTGATCCAGGAAGATACCAAGGCCGAGGGCGAAACGGTCACGGCCCTCGCCTCGGTCGTGTCCGGTCAGAATATCCGCCAGGCCGGCATCGATTTCGTCGAGGGCCGGGTCGGCATCGCCAAGGGCACGCGCCTGACCGCACGGCATCTCGGCCTCGCCGCCGGCATGAACAGGCCCTGGCTCATGGTTCATCGACGGCCGCGCGTGGCGATCCTGCCCACCGGCGACGAGGTGGTGCTGCCGGGCGATCCGGTGGGCCCGAACCAGATCGTCAGCACCAACGGCACGGCGCTTGGCGCGCTCGTCTCGGGTGCCGGGGGTATTCCGATCCAGCTCGGCATCGGCCGCGACAACGCCGAGTCGCTGAAGCATCTCGCCGCCGGCGCCGCAGGCGCAGACATGCTGGTGACGGTCGGCGGCGCCTCGGTCGGCGAGCATGATCTGGTCCGCAGCGTGCTCGGCGATGTCGGTCTCGCCATCGATTTCTGGAAGATCGCGATGCGGCCCGGCAAGCCGCTGATCCATGGCCGGATCGGCAATACGCCGATGCTGGGCCTACCGGGCAATCCGGTCTCGACAATCGTCTGTTCCCTGCTCTTCCTGATCCCGGCCCTGGAGCGGCTGCAAGGCCTGCCCGGCTCGGCGCCGGCCACCTTCCCGGCCCGCGCCGGCGCCGATCTCAAAGCTAATGACGGCAGGCAGGATTATCTGCGTGCCAGGCTTGCCCAGGACGAGGAAGGAAGCTGGGTCGCGACCCCGTTCGGCAAGCAGGATTCCTCGATGATGTCGGCGCTCGCCGAGTCTGGGGCACTGATCGTTCGGCCGCCCAGGGCGGATGCCGTTCGGGCGGGCGGCCCGATCCGTATCATCCCGCTCGGGCTCGGGACGACGGCTTACTGAAGCTTCTTGACGATCCTCGCGAACTAAACTAGAACATCCTCATGTTTTTGTTTTGTTCCGGACGCGTGGCGTGCCGGGCACGTCTGAGCGAAAGGGCGGTTTGGGGGATGTCCATATGTTGACGAAGAAGCAGCACGAGCTCCTCCTGTTCATCAATCAGCGCCTGGGCGAAGGCGGGGTTTCACCTTCTTTCGAGGAGATGAAGGAGGCGCTGGGCCTCAAGTCCAAATCAGGCATTCATCGTCTGATCAGCGGGCTCGAGGAGCGCGGCTTCATTCGCCGGCTGGCGCATCGTGCCCGCGCCCTGGAGATCCTGCGCCTGCCCGATGGCGGTGCGCCGCCTACCGCCTCGGGTGGCCGCGCGAAATTCTCGCCGACCGTTATCCGAGGCGATTTCAAGACCGCCCTCCCCGGTACATCGGCACCTGCCGGGGCCGAGGTGGTCGACTTGCCGCTCTATGGCCGCATTGCCGCGGGTACTCCGATCGAGGCGCTGCGGGACGCTTCCAATTCGATCGGCGTGCCGGCGAGCATGCTGGGCGGCACCGGCGAGCACTACACGCTGGAGGTTGCCGGCGACAGCATGGTCGATGCCGGCGTGCTCGATGGCGACATGGTGGTCATCCAACGCTGCGATACCGCGGAGAACGGCGCCATCGTCGTGGCGCTGATCGACGAGAACGAGGTCACGCTGAAGCGCCTGCGGCGCAAGGGCGCCTCGATCGCGCTGGAACCCGCCAACAAGGCCTATGAGACGCGCATTTTCGGGCCGGATCGGGTGCGCGTGCAGGGTCGGCTGGTCGGGCTGCTGCGCCGCTACTGACCAGGATTGGCGATACGCGGCCCGAGATGCAGCACCCAGGGCCGCTCGCCACGGCGGTCGTTGGCCCGATCGAGAACGATCGACCGATCGAGCCAGATGGCGACGGAGCCGCCATGCCGAAGATCCGTTCGATCGACGACCATTGTCGAGGCACGGCATCCGCGCCGCACCGGAATGAGTGCGATCAGCAGGTCGGCGTTCCGGCAGTCCTCCACAAGAGCCGCGGCATTGCGCACCAGCGCCACAAGGTGACCATTCCGGTGCCAGAGGCAACTTGCCTCGTCGCAGCGTAGCGCGCCGCCCTCGGATGCGATGCCCGGCTCCGGCAGCGTCGCGCGGACAGCGTGACCGGCAGCGCGCAACCAGCTTTCGGCGGTGAGCTTATCGGCCTTGGCCGAGGATAGCAGATAGCCGCCAGTCTCTGATCGGATCGCCAGCAATCCGCCATCCTCGGCCGCGAGGATGTCCGGCGGAGTGGTGGCCAGCGGACTCAAGGCACCGAGCAGAATCAGCGCCAGCCCGCCATAGCGCCATGATGTGCGCCATAGCGTCAGCCACAAACCGCCGAGCGACGCGGCGATCAGGCCCCAACTTGGCATGGCCGGCAGGTCGAGCACGGCGAATGGCAGCGTCGAGGTCCAATGGGCCACCCATTCGATGGCATCGAGCCCCCATCCCATCGGCGTCAGGCCGAGCCCTTCGAGCCCCAGCGGCATCAGCAAGCAGGAGGCGACGGCCCAGGGCATGACCCACAGCCCGGCCAACGGCACGGCGACAAGGTTCGCCAGGATCGAGAAAATGGCGAAGCGATTGAAGTGATAGATGGAGAAGGTCGCGGTCGCGAGGGTGGCGACCAGAGTGGTGCAGCCGATGCCGAGCAGATGCAACAGCCAGCGCCCGATCGCACCGCGATCCTGGCGCAGCTCGGCCAGATGCGGTCCGGCACTCTCATAGAAGGCGATGAGGCCGATCACGGCCGCGAACGACATCTGGAAGCTGACGCCGAGCAGCGCCGACGGATCGAGGATCAGCACCAGCCCGGCCGCCCACGCGACGGTGATCATGGAGATGTTGAGCCGGTCGATCAGGATCGCGACCAGCCCGAACGCGACCATGACATAGGCGCGCTGGGTCGGCACGGCGGCGCCTGAGATCACCAGATAGAGCGTCGCCACGAACAGGGCCGCGAGTGCCGCCCATTTCTTGATTGGAAAATGCAGAGCCAATGCCGGGATCAACGCCAGCCCGGCGCGAACGGCGAAGAACACGAAACCGCTGACTAAGGTCATGTGCAAGCCCGCAATGACCAGCAGATGGGAAAGGCCCGAATCCCGGTAATCCTGATTGATACCTGCCGGAATAGCGCCGCGCTCGCCGGTCACGAGCGCTGCCGCGATGCTGCCGCCGGCACCCGGCAAGGCGGCGCGAATGCGGGCGGCGATGCCGGCGCGCAAGGCACGGATCCGGCCGCCGAGCCCGCCGGCGGCTCCCGGCTGAACGGTAGGCGTGCCAAAGGCATAGCCGACGGCGCCCAACCCGCGAAACCAGGCTTGGCGTTGGAAATCGAAGCCGCCGGGCAAGGCGGGGCCGGCGGGCGGCATCAATTCGGCCTTCACCGTCAGGACGTCGCCGATGTTGAAACTGGCGGCGCCGCGCAGCTTGATCCGCACATATTGCGGCAGCTTGTCCGGCGCCAGATGCTCGATCGCTTGCGGCGCGATGGTGACGCGCGTCCCCTCCGGCAGAACCTCGATGTCGCTGACCCGGCCCGAGACCGTCACGGCCCCGAGAGGGTGATCGATCATCCGGCCCACGACCCGAGATGTCTGCCATTGGATTGCGGCGAACCCCGCCGAGACAGCGGCAGCGGCTAGGGCCGCCGCCAGTGCCGCCGGCGCCCAGGCGCGCAGGTTTCGGCGCAATTGCCAGACCGCGGAGAGCGAGGCGGCGCAGCCGATCGCGCCGAGATAGGGCCAGGGCTCGGTATCGAGGCTGAAATAGAGCGCGATGCCGAAGCCGAACCCGACCGGCAGCCACAGCAGCCAGCGGTCGCGTTCGGCGGCGAGTCGGCTGGCCAGGAGGTGGAGAGGCTTTAGCCGGACGCCGATTACGCGGGGCGTCGCGTCGATGAACGCGGCTTCGACCGGCATGAAGCGCTTGGACCCTATCCAACCAAGGATTGCGCACCATGCCACGCCCCCCGCCACGAGGCAACGGGAGTGGCGGCGCGATCCAGAATGGTTATGCTAGGACATCCACTTGATCCCCAGCTGAGTCGTGCGCTTCCATGTCCGTCACCGTTCGCTTCGCTCCCTCGCCCACCGGCTTCCTCCATATCGGCGGCGCGCGTACCGCGCTGTTCAACTGGCTGTTCGCGCGCCACAACAAGGGGATTTTTCGGTTGCGTATCGAGGATACGGATCGGGCGCGCTCGACCAAGGAGGCGATCGACGCGATCATCGAAGGCATGCGCTGGCTCGGCCTCGATTGGGATGGCGAGATCGTCATGCAGTCCGAGCGCCTGCCGCGCCACGCCGCTGTCGTCGAGGAAATGTTGAAGGCCGGCACCGCCTATCGTTGCTGGTGCACCCCCGCGGAGCTGGAGGCGATGCGCGAGCGGCAGCGTGCCGAGGGCCGGCCGATCCGCTATGAGGGCATCTGGCGCGATCGAGATCCGAGCGAAGCGCCGGCCGGCGTCAGCCCGGCGATCCGGCTGCGCGCACCGCAGACAGGTGATACCGTGATCGAGGACGGCGTCCAGGGCGAGGTCAAGGTCTCGAACGAGCAGCTCGACGATTTGATCCTGCTACGCGGCGACGGCACGCCGACTTACATGCTGTCGGTCGTGGTCGACGATCACGACATGGATATCACGCATGTGATCCGCGGCGACGATCATCTGACCAACGCCTTCCGGCAGACCCAGATCTATCGGGCGATGGGTTGGGATGTACCGAAATTCAGCCATCTGTCGCTGATTCATGGGCCGGACGGCGCCAAGCTGTCGAAGCGGCACGGCGCGCTCGGCGTCGAGGCCTATGACGAGATGGGCTACCTGCCCGAAGCGCTGCGCAATTACCTGCTGCGGCTGGGCTGGGGCCATGGCGATGACGAGATCATTTCGACCGCCCAGGCGATCGAATGGTTCGACCTTCCCGGCATAGGCCGATCGCCGGCGCGGTTCGATTTCGCCAAGCTCGACAATCTCAACGGTCACTATATTCGCGAGGCCGACGATGCGCGGCTGGTCACCCTCGTCGTGCCGCGGCTGGAGGCGCTCATCGGCCGACCGGTGACGCCCGAGCAACGTGCGCGCCTCCTCGCGGGGATGGCGGGGCTGAAGGCCCGAGCGAAGACGCTGGTCGAACTGGCCGCGAACGCCCGTTTCTATGTTGCGGTGCGGCCGTTGAGCCTCGACGAGAAGGCGGCGGCGTTGGTGGCACCGGAAGCGCGCCGGCTGATCGGCGGCTTGGCGGAGGTGATGGCGCCGCTCAATGATTGGAGCGAGGCGGCCATTGAAGCGGCCGTCCGCGCCTTTGCCGAAAAACAGGGCGTGAAGCTTGGCCAGATTGCACAGCCTTTGCGCGTGGCCTTGACCGGCTCGACCGTATCGCCCGGCGTTTTCGAGGTGATGCGTGTGCTCGACCGGGCTGAAGCGCTGGCCCGCATGCAGGAATTCGGCGGCCCTTCCGCGGCATGACCGCACTGCAATACGCGCCATTTGCCAGGATGTGCGGAGCAGCATATGGTTGCGTCCGACGCGCCGGCGACGCAATTTAGCCCCCCATAGGGAGTATCTCGGATGGCCAATTCCCCCACTGCGGACGATAAGGCCGCGGCAAAAGAGACGGTCACGCTGATCGACAATACAAACGGCAAGCAGTACACGCTGCCGCTGATGAGCGGGTCAGTCGGCCCGAAGGTCATCGATATACGCAAGCTCTATGCCGAGACCGGCTATTTCACTTTCGATCCGGGCTTCACCTCGACCGGCTCCTGCGAGTCCTCGATCACCTACATCGATGGCGACGAGGGCGTGCTGCTCTATCGCGGCTATCCGATCGAGCAGCTGGCCGACCATAGCGACTTCATGGAAGTCTGCTACCTGCTGCTGAATGGCGAGCTGCCGACCGCCAACCAGAAGACCAAGTTCGAGCACGACATCACCATGCACACCATGGTGCATGAACAGCTCACGACCTTCTATCGCGGCTTCCGCCGGGACGCCCATCCGATGGCGGTGATGTGCGGCGTCGTTGGTGCGCTCAGCGCCTTCTATCACGACTCGACCGACATCCATGATGCGCGCCAGCGTGAGGTCGCCTCTTACCGCCTCATCGCCAAGATGCCGACCATGGCCGCGATGGCGTATAAATATTCGATCGGCCAGCCGTTCGTCTATCCGAAGAACTCGCTGAACTTTGCCGAGAACTTCCTCAATATGTGCTTCTCGGTACCGTGCGAGGAGTATCAGATCAGCCCAGTCTTGGCCAAGGCCATGGACCGGATCTTCATCTTGCACGCCGATCACGAGCAGAACGCCTCGACCTCGACGGTTCGTCTGGCGAGCTCTTCGGGCGCCAATCCGTTCGCCTGTATCGCCGCCGGCATCGCCTCGCTTTGGGGCCCCGCGCATGGCGGCGCCAACGAAGCCGTGCTGAAGCAGCTGAACGAGATCGGTCATAAGAGCCGGATCCCGGAATATATCAAGCGGGCCAAGGACAAGAACGACAGCTTCCGTCTGATGGGCTTCGGCCATCGCGTCTATAAGAATTTTGACCCCCGCGCCAAGGTCATGCGCGAGACTTGCCACGAAGTGTTGGGCGAACTCGGCATCAATGACGATCTTCTGGAACTGGCGATGGAGCTGGAGCGGATCGCGCTCCACGATGATTACTTCGTCGAGAAGAAGCTTTACCCAAACGTTGATTTCTATTCGGGCATCATCCTGAAGGCGATGGGCTTCCCGCTGCCGATGTTCACCGTTCTGTTCGCCGTCGCGCGGACGATCGGTTGGGTCACGCAGTGGAATGAGATGATCGAGGACGAGAATCAGAAGATCGGTCGCCCGCGCCAGCTCTATACCGGTGTCACGCGGCGCGACTATGTCCAGATGGGCAAGCGTGGCTAAGGGCTTCAACCGCCTGACGGGAGATCGAACGGGCGAGCCGCCGGCGCACCCCTTCGATCCTTCCAGCTTTATCAAGCGTCGTTCGCGGGGACTTCCCGCGAACGACAACAAGCAGCCGTTCGGCCTGCTGCTGCAGCGCTTTACGACGATGCTGATCGTGGCGCTTCTGTTCGGCTTCTTTGCCTGGCTAGGGCTGAGCTAGTTCGCCGCGGGCACTGATCGGTCTTCGTAAGAGAAACGGCTAGACCGTTACGACCGGCGGCGCGAGCCGACCGCCCCCAAAGGAACTGCTGGCGCGGTCGATTTCTATGAAGAACACCATGATATCGTTCGGATCGGTGCCGGCGGTATCGAGCGCTTCAACCAAGGCTGCCAGCAGACGCTTCTTTCTGTCGGCGTCAGTTCCGGATGATACCAGGACTTCGATCAACAACATTTTTTCTGTTCGAGGTTTCGGCAAATCGGGATATCGGGGATCGATCTTCAGATCGTCTTGCTCAAGGCAAAGGAACCGTTGGAGCAGGTCGTTGCTGGGATATCCCGCGCTGACGCTTGCCTGATGTATGGCCCGAGAGATCGCGTTCTTTTCGTCGGCGTCTCTGTCGGACCTCATCGTCACTGTGAACAATGGCATGAAACCTCCTGATAATGAGGGACGGTTGGATCCAACATCGCAGTCGGACCGAGGAGCAGGGACGGCCTAGGCGAGAGCCAGGGCGATTGCTTGCTCTTCTCCGATATGCCGCCCTTCCGCGACCAGTTGCTCGAGACGAGTCGTGCCCAAGTCCCGGCGCAGCAGCGTCGCGAGCGTCTCGACCGCTCGCCGCTCGTTCACTTGGCGGAAGGCGCCAATTCTGGCGGTTCGGTCGGCATAGCCCCATAGGCGCGCCGCGTCCTCCGGCCTGCCAGCCTTGGCGACGCGCAGCGCCAGATGATAGAGCAGCCAGTCGATATATTCATCTTCGCGGCACAGCGGCATCGCTTCGCGTGCAGCAACGAGCGCTTCGTCCAGATCGCCGCGATCGGTCAATATTCCGGCGAGATTGCCGGATGAGTGCCCGACAAAGGCCCAATATTGTTCGCGTCGGGCTAGATCGAGCACTTCCCGCACGGCTTCGATCGCATGGTCGAGCGCGCCTTCCGCCCACATCACGTTGGCGAGATTGTCGAGGACGCGCAGCACGGCTCGTGTGGCGCCGGCAACCTGATACAGCGTCAACGCCAGCCGGTATTCACGCCTTGCCTCCGCCCATGCTCCGCTTTCCGTGTAGAGCATGCCGAAACCGATGGCGCAGGCACCAAGACGACGTTTGTCGGTATTCCCCTCCAGCAGGACCCGCGCCTCCGTCAGGACTTGCAATGCCCCCGGCACGCCGGCCAGGGCCTTCATCTGGCCCAGCATCGCCAAAGCCGTGCCCCGTTCGGCCGCGTCGTTCAGGACGCCGAACAGATCGGCCGCCCGACGAAGTGCCGAGATCGAGCGCTCGAATGAGCGCGCTCTGGTCAGGTACCCGACCGCCAGCCAGACCCAGGCCGCGATATCGCCGGGTGTTTCCTCGGTCAGCGAAGATGCCGCCATTTCCGCCCAGCGGCGCCCTTCTCCGTCGAGGCTCAGCGCCTGCCAGAGCGGTCTGGACCGACCGACGATCACCAGGCCTTGAGTGAGATCGCCGCCCGGCCCGAAGCTCCAGCGCAGTGAAGCGCGCAGGCAGCCGAGTACCCATTCATATCGCTCCCGCCAGACGGATTCAGGCACGGCGTCCCAATCCTCGAGGCTCTGCCTCAATATGTCGCCGACCAAGCGTGCGTGGCGTGCGCCGAGCAATCCGCGTTCCCCGGCAGCTTCGAGTTTTTCGGCGGCATAGGTGCGTATCGTCTCGAGCATCCGGTAGGAAAAGGGTGCTGCTGCCGGGTCGATGGATATCAGAGATTTTCTGACGAGCCTGGCCAGAAGGTCGGCGCATTGCGTATCGGGCGCTTCGTCGTCGCTGGCGACGATCTCCGCCGCTTCCAGCGAGAACTGCCCGGGAAACACGGACATCCGTCGAAACATGACCTGTTCGACGGGAGACAGGAGCGCATGGCTCCAATCGAGCGTTGCTTCGAGCGACCGATGCCGGGGAACGGCGGTTCGCGAGACGCTGTAAGGCAAGCTGAACGACTCTTCGAGCTTTTCGGCCAATATTTCCAGCCCGAGCCCGGGCGCCAGCGCACCGACCATCTCGATCGCCAAGGGCAGCCCGTCGAGCCGGCGGCAAATGCTGATTGCCGCCCTCGTCGAAGCGTCGGTGAGCTTGAACCTCAAATCCGCCGCCTGGACACGGTCGACAAGCAAGGCGATCGAAGGGGAAGCCAGCGCCAAGGCTGCTGTCCCCACATCGTCGTTCGGGACCGGCAGCGGCGGCAGGCGATAGACCTGCTCGCCGCGGCAGGCGAGCGGCTCCCGACTGGTCGAGAACAGGCTGACCCCCGGCGCCTCTGCCAGTATGAGTTCCGCAAGGGGGGCTACGGCATCGACGATCTGCTCGCAATTATCGAGCAGGATCAGCAAATGTTTATCTCTCAGCCGGTGCACCAGCTGCTCGGCCGGCCTGCCGCTCTCCATCTCGATGCCGAGCGCCGCCGCCACAAGGCTGGGTACCAGCGAGGCCTCTTGCAATGACGAGAGATCGACGAAGAAGGCGCCGTCGCGATAGTCGGAGGCGATCGCGCGAATGATCTCAAGGCCGAGGCGGGTCTTACCGATGCCGCCGGGGCCGGCGAGCGTCACCAGGCGAGCCCGAGCAAGGAGGGACTGGATAGCGGCCCGATCGGACTCCCGCCCAAAGAAACGGTTGAGCGGCAGCGAGGGGGATGGCGGCGGCGAGGCGGCTGTGGGACCGACAAATCGGTAACCGAGCCGGGGTACCGTTCGGATCCAGTCCGCGTCGGCGCCCAGGGCTTTGCGCAGCGCCGATACATGGACCTGTATATTGTGCTCCTCGACGATCGTATTGGGCCAGACCCGATCCATCAATTCGCTCTTCGTGACGAGCTCGCCTTCCGCTTCGACCAGCATCGCCAGGATGTCGAGCGCTCTCACGCCAATCGGAATTGCAATGCCGTCCACGAGCAGGCCATGGCCCGGCTCCAATCGGTACCGGCCAAATATATGCGCCTGATTTGCCATCCCGAATTTGGTCATCCCTGCGACAATATAGCCGGATAGGCTCGCTCTCTCTGCCTATTCTTAAAGCAATATCATTCGGGATGCCAGAAATTTCAATAATTTATTCGATAAAATAGTGTATTTATGGTTGTTTTTATTTCAAATTACACCGCTCAGATGTCGTTTCCCCGCTGTCTTTTCCCCTTTTCTGTATCTCATATCTTGCTATTGCAAATAATGATCAGAACCTATGCCAGTCACTGATTCATCGAACCGGCCTTTGACCCAGCCATTTGTCGAGCAACGCCAGGATCTGGTCCGCGGCTCGGAAGCTCGGCCCCTCACCGCCAAGCCCGATCTGGGCAAGGCCTTCCGCGAAGGCCGAAAGCTGCGCTTCGCGAGCTGCGGGGTCGCTAAGCAGCTTCGCGATGGCCGGCTCCAGCCGGTCGGGCACGCAAGCATCCTGCAGCAGCTCAGGAATGACGGGGCGATCGAGTAGGATGTTGATCAGGCTGGCATATGCCACCTTGCTCACCATCTTCAATCCGATCCAGGTCGGGGTCCAGATGCGGTAGCCGATAACCATCGGCACCCGAGCCATCGCCAGTTCCAGCGATACCGTGCCCGACGCGGCCAGTGCTGCGTTGCTGGCGGCGAAGGCATCGTATTTCTCCAGCACACCCCGGATCACGATCGTCCGGACCGGCCAGGTCGAGCTTGCCGCTGTCACGCTCTCGGCCACCGTTTCGACCGTCGGGACCACGACGACCAGGCCGGGAAAGCGTGCTGCCAACCGTGTCACCGTGGGGGAGAAGACAGGCAGCAGCCTGCGCACCTCGGCGCGACGGCTCCCGGGCAGCACGGCGAGCACTGGAGCGTCGGGCGCGATGCCGTGCTCGGCACGGAACCGAGCGCCATCGCCGCGATCGGCACCGCTCTCGATCACGGGATGGCCGACATAGGTCGCCGGTAATCCGACCTCGGCGAAATGCGGCGGCTCGAACGGCAGCAGCGTCAGCAGATGGTCGGCCGCCCTGGCCGCCGATTGAGCGCGATGAGCGCGCCAGGCCCAGACCATCGGGGCGACGTAATGGACAATCAGCGGCCGATGGGCATGCTGCTTGACCATCTCGCCGACACGGAAACAGAAGCCGGAATTGTCGATGGTGATGACGGCGTCAGGCTTCAGCCGTTCGATCTCCGCTGCCGTCTCGCGCACGCGGCGCAGCAGCCGTCGCGCCGCCGGCAGCACCTCGAGCATGCCCATGATGGCAAGTTCGCGGATCGGCAGCAGGCTTTGCAGCCCCTCCGCCGCCATCTGCTCGCCGCCGATGCCGGCGAAGCGCGCAATGCCGCCTGTGCGCTCTCGCAGGGCGCGCATCAGGCTGGCGCCGATCAGATCGCCCGAAGGTTCGCCGGCAATGACGAAGAAAAGCGGTGACCCCTTCAAGATCCGGTTCCGCGGCCGAGCACGAACAGGCCGTTGGCGTCCGCGAGGGCTACGACCCGATCCTGGTCGACAATCAAGCTTGATCCTGCTTGGATCGCGATGCCGCGCAGCCCGGCCTCATGGGCAAGTTCGATCGTGCGCGGGCCGATCGTCGGCAGATCGGCGCGGCGCTCCTGACCGGGCTTTTTCGCCTTGATCAGCACGCCGCCGGGACCCGGCCGGCGCAACGCGCCGCAGCGACGGATAAGCTCGTCCGTGCCTTCGATCGCTTCGACGCCCAGCACCAGTCCCTGTTGGACAATTGCGGCCTGGCCGATATCGAGTGTTCCCAGGGTGTGGACGATGTGAAAGCCGTGAGCGAGATCGCTCTCAGCTTGTTGGTCGGGCCGGTGGCGGCCATAGGGCCCCTCGCCCGCCACGGCATCCGTGAGCAGCGTGTCCACTCCGACGAGCGTGAAGCCTTCCGCTTCCAGCTCCTTGATCACGGCCGACAGCAGCCCGTCATCGCCAAGGGCGCGCAGCCCCACCCGGGCAAAGAACTTCGCGGCGCGCCAGTCGGGTCGCATGGCCGAGAGCGACGGACGGCGAAGACCGCCGACCAGCACGATCTCACCGACGCCGGCTTCCCTGAGGTTCCGGAAATTCGTGCCGGCAGCGCCGAGCCGCGTCCAGATGTGGTCGATGCCGTCGAGGATCGAAGGGTCGGTCTCCCCTTCGAAAGCCAGGACGAAGCAGTCCCTGCCCGTCCTTCTGCACAGCTCGATCACTTTGCCCGGCAGCGCCCCGCTACCGGCAACGATGCCGAGCTTAGCCGGCATGGCCGTTTTCAGGTTGCACGATCCGGCGCGTCGAATCGGCCCGGATGAAGGCGACGATTTCCATCGCGGGGGCGATATCGGCATAGCGCTCGGCGACGAGATCGACCCGTTCGGTGAAGGTGCCGTCCTCACCGAACAACACCTTGTAAACTTGGCGCATGCTCTGCAGGTCGCTCGCGGGGAAGCCCCGGCGCTGCATGCCGCGCAGATTGAGCCCGTTGAGCCTGGCGCGATCACCCATGACCGTGCCATAAGGAATCACATCGTGCTCGACGCCGGTTACGCCGCCAATCATGGCGCTCTGGCCGATGCGGCAAAATTGATGCACAGCCGACAGCCCGCCGAGGAATGCGCAGTCGCCTACGGTGACATGGCCGGCGAGCGTCGCATTATTGGCCATGACCACGTCATCGCCGACATGGCAATCGTGGGCGACGTGGCTGCCGAGCATAAACAGGTTGCGATCGCCGATCCGGGTCAGCATGCCCCCGCCTTCGGTGCCGGTATTGATGCTGACGCTCTCGCGGATGACGTTGTCGGCACCGATCTCCAGGCGCGACGGCTCGCCCTTGTATTTCTTGTCCTGCGGCTCAAGGCCGATGGAGGCGAAGGGGAAGATCCGCGTGCGAGGTCCGATCTCGGTGAAGCCGCCGACAACGACATGGGAGATCAGGACGACGCCTTCGGCGAGCCTGGCCTTCGGGCCGATATGACAGTAGGGGCCGACGGTGACGTCTCCGGCAAGTTCGGCACCTGCCTCGACGATCGCCGTCGGGTGAATTTGGGACATGAATATCGCCTAGTTCAAATCGGCGATCATGGCGGTGTAGACCGCTTCGGCGACAAGCACGCCATTGACCTTGGCCTCGCCGGCGAAGCGCCAGACATTGGCTCGATGGCGCTGCTTCTTGACATGGATGCGCAGCTGATCGCCCGGCACCACCGGCTTGCGGAAGCGTGCTTCCTCGATGCTCATGAAATAGACCGTGCGCCCTTCCCGCGCGATACCGAGCGAATAGACGACCAGGCAAGCGGCAGCCTGCGCCATCGCCTCGACGATCAGCACGCCCGGCATGATCGGCCCGGTCGGCGGTGGGAAATGCCCCTGGAAATAGGGTTCGTTGATCGAGACGTTCTTGATCGCGACGGCGCTTTCATGCGGCACGATCTCGACCAGCTTGTCGATCATCAGGAAGGGGTAGCGGTGCGGAATGCAGTCCATGATCTTATGGATGTCGAGATCCGGTAGCACCGCCTGCTGTTCTGCCGACTCCATCGCCCTATTTTTCCTTCCTCTTTGCCATGCGGTCGAGGATAGCCGTCTGCCGATGCCATTGCCCTCTAGGCACGGCGGGTATGCCGGCAACGATAGCGCCCCGAGGCACGTCGCGCATGACGCCGCTCTTCGCCGCGACCTGCGCGCCTGCCCCGATCGTCAAATGCCCCGCCAAGCCCGATTGGCCGCCGGTCGACACGAAATCCTCGAGCTTCGTGCTGCCCGAAATACCGGTCTGCGAGACCAAGATGCAGCCGCGTCCGATTGTGACGTTGTGACCGATCTGCACCAGATTATCAATCCAGGTCCCCGAACCGATCACGGTATCGGGGCCTGCGCCCCGGTCGATCGTGCTGTTGGCACCGATTTCGACATCGTCTCCGACGATGACGCGGCCCAGTTGGGGAACTTTGACATGGCCGTGCGGATCCGGCGCGAAACCGAAACCGTCCTGGCCGATGCGGACGCCGGGATAGAGGGTGACCCGATCGCCGATCAGCGCATGGCTGATCGTGACGTTGGCGCCCACGATGCAGTCTCGTCCGATCACCACGCCGGCATCGATGACGCTGTTGGCGCCGATCCGCGTTCCCGCTCCGATCTCGGCGCCGGCCTCGATCACAACATGATGGCCGATCGAGGCGCCGGCACCAATGGCAGCACTTGGATCGATCACGGCCGTAGACGCTATCCCGGCGGCGTGCGGCGCTTTCGGATAGAAGGCAGCGGCTGCCTTGGCATAGGCGAGATAGGGATTGCGTGCGATCAGCAGAGTCATTCCCCCCGGCGCGCGCTCGACCATGTTGGCGGCGACGAAGACGGCGCCGGCCTTGGATTGCGCGAGCGCCTCCAGATACCGGGCGTTATGGAGCGTGGTCAAATGGGCCGGCCCCGCCGTTTCCAGCGGGGCAACATCGGTCAGACGAAGTTCGCGATCCGCGGCACCGCCGATTTCCGCTTCGGTCAGCGCCGCGATTTCAGCGACCGTGAACGGCCCTGCCACCCGGAAGAACCGGGGATCGGCCATCGCTTATTTCTTCTTGGGTGTGTTCTGCGCGGTCGGCGCAGGAGCTGTCGGAACGGCTTGACCGTCGGCCGGCTTGCCGAGAACCAGCTTCACCTCCGGCATCTTCTGGTCGAGGCGCTTCAGCACTTCGGCGCTGGCGTCATAGACCGGATCGAAGATCAGCAGCACGTTGGTCTGCAGCACCAGATTGCTGTGATGCTCCTCGGCCACGTCGCGGACGATCTCGAGCAGCGCGCCCTTGACCTTGTTGAGCGAATCCTGCGCTCCTTGCTCCAGCGACTGCCGCTTGAGCTGAGTTTCCTTCTGAGCCTCGGCAAAGCGCTTTTCGAAAGCGTGACGCTTTTCCTCGAAAGCATCGGCACTCATCGTGCCCTGCTCCTTGGTCAGCTCCTGCTTGGTCGACTGCAGATCATCCTCGGTCTTGGCCAGCTCCTTCTGGAATGCTCCCTTTTGGGCATCGAGCTGAGCCTGCAGGCCTTTCATGGCCTTCGACTGGCCGAGCACGCCGTCGGCGTTGACGACCATGATCTGCGGCGCCGGAACCGGGCCGGCGGGCTTGGCCGCAGCGGTCGGCGGGGGCAGCGTGACCGGCGCTCCGGCCGGGGCCGCAGGGGCCTGCGCCCAGGCTGCGGTACCAAGGAAGGATGATGCGACGGCGGCGACCGCGATCGCAGAAAGCTGGCGTGCTCGAAACATTTAGAACCTCGTACCGAAATTGACGCGCACGACCTCGGTCTGATCGCCTTGCTGCTTGATGATGGGGACGCCGAAATCGATCTTCACCGGACCGACCGGCGATTTCCACGAAACACCGAAGCCCGATGAAAGTCGCAGGCCGTGGCTGTCGAGCAGCGACGGCCCCGACTGATCGATGCCGAACAGCGTGCCGGCATCGGTGAAGAACCGGCCGGAGACGCCGAGCTCCGCGGGCAGGCCGAGCGGCACCGACAGCGTAAGAGAATTAGTGATATAGCGGTTGCCGCCCAGGCTGTCGTCGGTCGTGCTGTCGCGCGGGCCGATACCGGCCGTCGCAAAGCCGCGCAGATTGTCGCCGCCGACGAAGAAGCGATCGCCGATCGGCACACCCTCGCCGAGGCCAGTGACATCGCCGACTTCGGTGACGTTGCCGATCACCCATTTCGGCGCGATCTGGTAGTAAGCGCCGCCCGTGGCGATCGTCTTGATGTAGCGCACCGTACCACCGAGGCCGGCGACCGATTCGTCGAGCTGCAGGAAATAGCCGCCGGTCGGATCGATCTTATTGTCGCGCTGATCCCAGACGATCGTGTTGCCGACGGCGGATTCCGTACGCGAGCCCGCGTCCTCTCGAATGAACAGGGAAGCGGTGCTTGCGAGGTTGGTCAGCCGGCTCTGCTGCACGCGGTAACGAACCGTATCGCGCAGATCTTCGTAGACATCGAAGCCGAGGCGGACATCGGCGCCGAGCTGATAGAGATTATAGTCCTGGATACGCTGCTGATCGTTCTCGGTCTGATAGATGTCGAAGCCGGCGGCCAACGGCTTGTCGAGGAAGCGCGGGTCGGTGAAGCTGAATTGCAGCAGCTGGATGAATTCCGACAGCGTGCCGCTCAGCCGCAGATCCTCGCCGGTGCCGAGCAGATTCGATTGGCTGATGGTAGCGTTGACGAGCAAGCCTTCCGTCGTCGAGAAGCCGGTGCCGACGCTGAGCTGGCCGGTCGATTGCTCTTCGACGTTGACGTTGATCACGGTCTTGTCCGGCGCGCTGCCCGGAACATTGGTAACCTCGACCTTCTTGAAGAAGCCGAGATTCTTCAGGTTCTGCTCGGAGCGCTTCACCTTCGAGGTGTTGAAAGCGTCACCCTCGGCGATGGTGAATTCGCGGCGGATAACCTTGTCGAGCGTGGCGACATTGCCGGCGATATCGATCCGCTCGACATAGACGCGCGGACCCTCGGCGATGTCGTAGGTCAGATCGATCGTCCGCGCGTCCTTGTTGCGCGTGATCAGGGGACGGACATCGACGAAAGCGTAACCGCGGTCGCCAACGGCGTTGGTCAGCGCCGTGACCGAGGTTTCGACCAAATCGGCATTGTACCAATCGCCTTCCTTGGTCTTGAGCAGCGGCATCAGATCCTCGGCCTTGAGGTTCTTGAGGCCGACATTCACCCCGACATGGCCGATATGGTACCGCTCACCCTCTTCGAGCGCGAAGGTGATGATGAAGCCGGTACGGTCGGGGGTCAGCTCCGCCACCGCCGAGACCACCCGGAAATCGGCGTAGCCGTTGGCCAAATAGAACTTCCGAAGCAACTCGCGGTCGTAGGTGAGCCGGTCGGGATCGTACGTGTCATCCGTCGAGAAGAAACGGTACCAGCGCGATTCCTTGGTCGAGACGATGGCGAGCAGATCGTCGTTCGAGAACAGCTTGTTGCCGGTAAAATTGATGCTGCGGATGCTGGTCAGCTTACCTTCGTTGATCTCGAACACGAGATCGACGCGGTTCTGCGGCAGCTGGATGACCTTGGGCTCGACCGTGGCGGCGAAGCGACCGCTATGGCGGTAGAGGTCGAGGATGCGCTTCACGTCGGCCTGGACCTTGGTGCGCGTATAGACGGAACGCGGCTTCAGCTGCACTTCGTCGTTCAGCGACTTGTCGTCGAACCTGTCGTTGCCCTCATAAGCCACGCGGTTGATGATCGGGTTCTCGACCACGCGGATGATCAGCGCATCGCCCTGCCGCTGCAAATTGACGTCGGCGAACAGCCCGGTCGCGAACAACGCCTTCAGCGATTTGTCGAGCTTCTCGTTGTTGAACTCGTCACCCGGCGAGACGGTCAGATAGGAGCGGACCGTATCGGGCTCGATACGCTCGGCCCCCTCGATCCGGATTTCGTTGATGGTGCCGCCCGCCTGCACCTGCGCCAGCTGGTCGGCGTTGGCCCAAGCATCTCCAGCCCCCGGCACCGCCAACATAAGAGCGACGGCGGCCGAGCCGCCACGCAATAAAAACTCCAAAGCTGGCCGCAAAATGCCCCCCGCCGATACGCGATGCCGTTAGGTGACTAGACCTTCGAAAATGGCCACACGTGGAATTGCACCAGATCATTCCACGTGGCGAAGACCATGAGCGTGAGGACAAGGGCCAAGCCAAGCCGGAAACCGACCTCCTGAGCCCGTTGCCCCAGGGGCCGCCCGCGCAACGCCTCTGCGGCATAGAACAGCAAATGCCCACCGTCAAGGACCGGGATGGGAAACAGGTTGACCAATCCTAGATTTACCGACAGAAGCGCCATAAAAGAGAGGAGCGACACAACGCCACTCTGCGCCACCTTGCGCGACAAATCGGCGATGCCGAGCGGTCCATGCAGCCCATCCGCCGGTCGTGCGCCCGTGATCATCTGCATCAGGCCGGTCAGCGTATCGGACGCGATCCCCCAGGTCTCGCGCCCGGCTTCGACCACGGCGGTAAATGGATCGCGGCGTTCGAAGCTGATGCTGTCGGCCGCGGGCGAGACGCCGAGCAGCGGTACCTTGGTCTTGTTGCCGAACAGATCGGTGAGCTCGGTTATCTTGGGCGTCACCTGAATATCGAGTTCCTGCCCGGCGCGGCGAATGCCCAGCTCCACGGGAGTCCCCGTATTGAGCTGGATCTGGCGCACCAGATCCTGAAACCGATCGATCGAGGTCCCGTTGACGCGGAAGATCATGTCGCCCTTCTGCAGACCGACGGCCTCGGCGGCGCTGCCTGGCCGGACCTCGCCGATCTCCGACGGGGTCACGGATTGCCCGACGGTGCTGAACAGGCCGGCCAGGACGACGATGGTGAACAGGAAATTGGCGGCGGGCCCTGCGGCGATGATCGCGGCCCGGGCGGGGAGCGGCTTCCAATGGAACGAAACGGCGCGCTCCTCAGGCGTCATCGTCGCCAGCTGCTCGCCCGGCATCGAGGCGGCATCGGCATCACCGTACATCTTGACATAGCCGCCGAACGGGATCGCGGACAGTTTCCAGCGCGTACCGTTGCGATCGAACCGGCCGATGAGCTCGGGACCGAAGCCGACGGAAAAAGTCTCCACTCGGACACCGCACCAGCGCGCCACCAGATAGTGACCCAGCTCGTGCACGAAGACGAGAACCGTGAGCACGATCAGGAACGGCACCACAGTCTCGACAGTCCCGGTGAGATAGCTCATCGGCTCAATTTCCCTCTTTGCCGGTCAAAGGCCGGCCGCGCCGGCAACACGATGCTGACGGCGAGCGTACCGGAGCGCTGCATCCCGCGCCTGCCGATCGAAGCCATAGACATCGTCCAGCGTATAAATGGGCGCCGCCGGCAGTTCCGCCAGAGTATCCTCGACAATGCTTGCGATTTCGAGAAAGCCGATGCTGCCCTCGAGGAAGGCGCCCACGGCCGTTTCGTTCGCGGCGTTGAGCACGGTCGGTGCCGAGCCGCCCGCCATCAGAGCGTCGCGCGCCAGCCGCAGCGCCGGAAACCGCACGGGATCGGGCGCTTCGAAGGTGAGTTGCGCGATGGCGGCCAGGTCGAGGCGCGGGCTGGGTGCTGTCATTCGCGCCGGCCAGGCGAGCGTGAAGGCGATCGGCGTGCGCATGTCGGGCGAGCCCAGCTGCGCCAGCACCGAGCCGTCGATATAGGCGACCAGGCTGTGGATCACCGATTGCGGATGGATGACGATCTCGATCTTCTCCGCCGGGAGGTCGAAGAGATGCTTGGCTTCGATCAGCTCGAGCCCCTTGTTCATCATCGTGGCGCTATCGACCGAGATCTTGGCACCCATGCTCCAGTTCGGGTGCTTCACGGCCTGTGCCGGCGTCATCGCCACCATCTGATGCCGCTCGAGCGACCGAAACGGACCGCCCGAGCAGGTCAGGATGATCCGCTCGACCGCCTCGATCCGGTCGAAGTCGAAAACCTGGAAGATGGCATTGTGCTCGCTGTCGACCGGCAGCAGCGTGGCGCCGCAGCGCTTCACCTCCGCGGTCACCAGCTCGCCGGCGCAGACCAGCGCCTCCTTGTTGGCCAACGCCACGATCGTGCCGCGCCGGATCGCGGCCAAGGTCGGCGCCAGGCCAGCGGCGCCGACGATCGCGGCCATGACCCAGTCCGACGGTCGGCTTGCCGCTTCGATCACCGCTTCAGGACCGGCCGCAACCTCGATGCCGCTGCCGGCTAGAGCTTCCTTGAGCGCGCCATATTGCTTGGGGTCGCCGATCGCGACGAAACGGGCCTTCACCGCGCGCGCCTGCTCCGCGAGTTTCTCCCAGCGGGACTGAGCGGTCAGCGCCGCAACCTCGTAAGCGTCGGGATTGCGCAGAATCAGATCGAGCGTGCTGCAGCCGACCGAGCCGGTCGATCCAAGAATCGTGACCGACCGCCGGGTTGCCGCGCCGCTCATGCTTGATGCCATTTCAAAACATTTCCGCCCGTGACGATGTGAATAAGAACCGTGACGACCACGACCGCCAGCATCCCATCCAGACGATCGAGCAAGCCGCCATGTCCGGGGATGAGGCTGCTCGAATCCTTGACGCCGAACCGCCGCTTGGCGAGGCTCTCAGCGATATCGCCTATCTGCTCGACAACCGCAAGCCCGCCGCTCAGTGCGATGATCATCCAAAGGTCGATTCCCGGCAGCATCATTCCCGCCGCGAGGCCGGTCAGCAGTGCGCCGCCGATGCCGCCGATGAGGCCGCTCCAGGTCTTGTTGGGGCTGATCCTCGGCACCAGTTTCGGGCCGCCGACGCTCTTGCCGACGACATAGGCGCAGATATCGGTCGCCCAGACGAGCGTCAGCAGCCAGACAGTCAGCGGCAAGCCGAGGTTCCGATCGTCGCGCAGCCAAAGGAAGCCGATCGAGGGGGCGACGATCCAGGCGATGCCGAGAGCGGTCCAGACCGGCGTGCGGTCGCGCCCGCGGCCCAACGCCCATTGCAGCAGGATGCCGGCAAGAGCCACGAGCATGGCAACCTCGCTACCGGCGAAATGGCTGGCCAGGACGGAAGCTGAGCCGATGGCGATGAAGAGGATGCAATCAGCCTGGCTCGCGAGCCTGCCGACCAGCCTGCCCCACTCCCAAACCATCAGTCCGGCCGCCAGTGCCACCAGCAGAGCCATCCAGAGTCCGCCCAGCCAGACGGCCGCGAGCGCGAGCGGAATCATGACCAGCGCCGAAGCCAGGCGCGGCCCGAACCCGCCCTTAGCGCGAGGTGCCGGCGGACGCGCCGAACCGGCGTTCTCTGCCATGAAACTCCTGAATCGCTGCAGCGAGATCATCTCGCGAAAAATCCGGCCAAAGCCGGTCGATGAATACCAGCTCGGAATAAGCGCATTGCCAGAGCAGGAAATTGCTGATGCGCTTCTCGCCGCTGGTGCGGATGACCAGATCCGGATCGGGCAGATCGGCGGTGAACAGGCACGAGGCGAGCGCCTCCTCGCCGATCGAAGCGGGATCGATCTCGCCGCGCTGGACCTTTTCGGCCAGCCTGCGTGCCGCCGTCGCGATCTCGTCGCGGCCGCCATAGCTCAACGCGATCGTGAAGTTGCAACGCGTATTCTCGGCGGTGACCCGCTCGGCATTCTCGATCAGCGCCACGATGTCGGGAGCGAGGCGCGAGCGCTGGCCGATGACGCGCAGCCGGACGTTCTGGCGGTGCAGTTCGGCGAGTTCGCCCCTGAGATAGAGCCGCATGATGCCCATGAGGTCGCGCACCTCGCTCTCGGGCCGCCGCCAATTCTCCGAGGAGAAGCCGTAGAGCGTGAGATAGGTGACGCCGAGCTCGATGGCCGACCGCAGGGTACGCCTGACCGCTTCGACGCCGCGGCGATGGCCGGCGACGCGCGGCAGGCCGCGGGCCTGCGCCCAACGTCCATTGCCATCCATAATGATGGCAATATGGGCCGGCGGGTCCGGTGCCACCGGCAGCTGGGAAAGCCCTTCCATCCGGGTCAGACCTGCAGGATCTCTTTGTCCTTCTGGGCGAAGGCGTCGTCGATCTTCTTGATCGTCTCGTCGGTCATGGCTTGGATCTCGGCCTGGAAGCGGCGATGCTCGTCTTGCGAGATCTCGCCGTCCTTTTCGGACTTTTTCAAGGCATCGATACCGTCGCGGCGGACATTGCGGGCGGAAATGCGCGCCTGCTCGGTATATTTGGCCGCGACCTTGACCAGCTCTCGCCGGCGCTCCTCGTTCAGGTCGGGAATCGGCACGCGCACGGTCTGGCCGTCGCTCTGCGGATTGAGGCCGAGACCACCGTCGCGGATCGCCTTCTCGACCGGCTTTACCAGCGCGCGATCCCACACCTGGACGATCAGCATGCGCGGCTCGGGCGCATTGACGGTGCCACACTGAGCGAGCGGCACCGTGCTGCCATAGGCTTCGACCATGATCTGGTCGAGCAGGGTCGTCGAAGCACGCCCCGTACGCAGGCCGGCGAACTCCTTGCGCAGGGCTTCCACAGCGCCGTCCATCCGGCGGCGCAAATCTTTCATCAACGCGTCAGCCACGATCGCCCTCTGATTCCGTAATGATCGTATACAGGCCCCGCCCCATTACCACATCTGCGAATCCGCCGGGCTTGAAAAGCGAGAACACGAGAATAGGAATGTTGTTCTCCCGTGCCAAGGAAATCGCCGATGCGTCCATGACCTTGAGATCGCGCGCGAGAACATCGAGATATTCCAGCCGCTCATAGCGCACGGCATCGGGCACGAGCTTGGGATCGGCGCTGTAGACGCCGTCGACCTTGGTCGCCTTCAGCAGCGCGTCGCAATTCATTTCCGAGGCGCGCAAAGCCGCGGCCGTGTCGGTCGTGAAGAACGGATTGCCGGTGCCGGCGGCAAAGATCACCACCCGCCCCTTCTCCATATGCCGAAGCGCCCGGCGGCGGATATAGGGCTCGCACACGGACTGCATCGAGATGGCCGACTGCACGCGGGTCATGATGCCCGCCCGTTCGAGCGCCGACTGCATCGCCAACGAGTTAATGACCGTGGCCATCATGCCCATATAGTCGGCCGTCGCGCGCTCCATGCCGGCGGCGGCCCCGGAGACGCCGCGGAAGATGTTGCCGCCGCCGATAACCATCGAGACCTGAACGCCCAGATCGAGCACCGACTTCACCTCTTCGGCGATTCGGTCGACGATGACGGAGTCGAGCCCGAACTCCCGGTCGCCCATCAGCGCTTCGCCGGAGAGCTTCAGCAGGACACGACGATAGGCGGGTTGCAGCGACATCGGTCGGCGGTGGCCTTTCTCGACCAGTTCACGCGTCAAGGTGATACTGCGCCGCCCGTAAAACCGGAAGTCCTTCTCTCACCCGGAGCGAAATGGATCCTCGCTCCGGGTGGAAAAAACGGCCCTGATCAGCCCTTGGCTGCCGCGGCAACTTCCGCCGCGAAGTCGTTCGTGGCCTTGTCGATGCCTTCGCCGAGCGCAAACCGCTCGAATCCGACCAGCTTGATCGGCTGGCCCGCGGTCTTGGCGGCGGCTTCGACGACCTTGGCGATCTTGGTCTCGCCATCGATGACGTAGACCTGCTCCAGCAGGACCACTTCCTCGTAGTACTTCCGGATCCGGCCTTCGACCATCTTGTCGATGATGTTCTCGGCCTTGCCCGAGGCGCGCGCCTGTTCCTTGAGCACGTCGCGCTCGCGGTCGAGCGCGGCCGGGTCAACCGACGACACGTCGAGGAACAGCGGCGATGCGGCCGCGACATGCATCGCGAGCTGCTTGCCGAGCGCCGCCAGCGCCGCCGCATCGGCCGTCGATTCGAGCGCGATCAGCACGCCGATCTTGCCCAGGCCCGGCTTCAACGCGTTGTGGACATAACCCACGACGAGGCCGTTCGGCACTTCCAGCCGGCGCGCGCGGCGCAGGCTCATATTCTCGCCGATGGTCGCGACCAGATTGGTCAGCACCGTCTCGACCGAGCCGCCTTCCGGCGCGTCCACGGTCTTGAGCTTGGCGATATCGTCGCCATGCGTCAGCGCCGCTTTGGTGACGCCGGTCACCACCGACTGGAACTTGTCGTTACGCGCGACGAAATCGGTCTCGCTGTTGACCTCGACGACGGCGCCGACCTTGCCCTGGGTCTCGACGCCGACCAGGCCTTCGGCGGCCACGCGGCCGGCCTTCTTGGCGGCGGCCGAAAGGCCCTTCTTGCGCAGCCAATCGACGGCGCCTTCGAGGTCGCCCTCGGTCTCCGACAGCGCGCGCTTGCAATCCATCATGCCGGCGCCGGTCTTCTCGCGCAGATCCTTGACCAGGGCGGCGGTAATCTCTGGCATGTCAGCCCTCCTTCAATCCCACTGAAAGCAAGCGTCGGTCGCCTGACGACGACCGACGCCTCCCGCTTTTCCTAACGATGGGCCGCGACGATCAGGCGCCGGGCTGCTCCGTCGCCTCAGGCGCAACCTCGGGCTCGCCGCCGAAATCGGACGGCAGCAGCGGCTCGGCCGCGGCGAGTTCTTCCTCGGTCGGCAGCTCCTCGATCTCGGAGACCTCCTCGGCCTCGCCGACATCGACGCCGGACGCCATCAGCTCGGCCTGGATACCCGACAGCACCGCCGCCGAGATCAGGTCGCAATAGGTGTTGATGGCACGCATCGCATCGTCGTTGCCGGGCACCGGGAAGGTGATGCCGTCGGGCGACGAGTTGCTGTCGATGATGGCGATGACCGGGATGTTCAGCTTGTTCGCCTCTTCGATCGCAATCTTTTCCTTGTTGGTGTCGATCACGAACAGCAGGTCCGGCAGGCCGCCCATCTCCTTGATGCCGCCCAGCGCGCGCTCGAGCTTGTCGCGGTCGCGGGTCAGCTCCAGCGTCTCGCGCTTGGTCAGGCCCGAGGACTGGTTCAAGATCTTCTCGTCGAACTCGCGCAGCCGCTTGATCGACAGCGAGATCGTCTTGAAGTTGGTCAGCATGCCGCCGAGCCAGCGGTGATTGACGAAATACTGGCCGCAGCGCCGCGCCGCATCGGCGATCGGCTCCTGCGCCTGCCGCTTGGTGCCGACGAACAGCACGCGGCCGCCGCCGGCGACGGTGTCACGCACCGCCTGCAGCGCCCGCGCCAGCATCGGCACGGTCTGCTCCAGGTCGATGATGTGCACGCCATTGCGCACGCCGAAGAGATAAGGCTGCATCTTCGGGTTCCACCGGCGGGTATGGTGGCCGAAATGCACGCCCGCTTCGAGCAGCTGGCGCATGGAGAAACTGGGAACTGGGGTGTTCATTGCCTTGGTCACCTTTTCCGGTTGAGCCGCCGCGGGAAGTCACCCAAAAGGGCACCGGAGCCAGCACGCGCGAATGCGTGCGGCTATCCCGCGTGAGTTTTCGCGACGATCGCGGAGCGAGGAAATAGTTCCACAGGCGCCGTTTTGCAAGTGAATTGCGGCTGCGGCGGCGCAAGCCGGGTCTGCATCTCAGTCGAGCTTGACGCCCTTCGGCAGTTCGGGAAGGCCGATATGCGGCGGATGACTCACGATCTTTGCGGTCACGTCGCGCTTGCCGGCCTTGGCGAATTCGAGCGTCAGGACGAAATTGTCGCCGGGCGCCAGCTTCTGCCGGATGCCGTGAAGGATGAGATGCGGCCCTTGCGGCTGCAGCACGGTCGGAAAATGCGGATCGAGCGCGATCGACGAAGTCCGCTGCAGCTTCTCGCGCCCCTTGACCTGCTGCGGCGCCAGCATGTCGACCGTGCGCGCGACCGGGCTCGTGGCGCCGACCAGCTGATCGCCCTCGCCGCCGGCGATCGAGAGGGTCATGTAGACGAAGCCGGTATGAGTCTTTTCAGTGCTGATCCGGCACCAGACGCCATCGACCGAAATGCCCGGCACACGCGCCGCCAGCGCTGTGCCGGCGATGCTCAGCCAGAGCCCGATCGCAAATATGCCGAGCCCCAGCCGGCCGAGCCAACGCTCCATCCCCGATCCTATTGCTTATTTTCGCCGGTCACGGAACCGTCACGTATCAGAAATCCCGTAAATCCACTATGCCCGGAATCGCCTTGACCGCCTGACGCATCCCCGCCCCGATCTCGTAAAGGCCGGGAAGATTGACCTCGACCTCGCGGCGCTCGGCGGCCATGACCAAGCGCAGCCGGCCTCCCCGTTTCCGTCCGTCGGTGAGCTTGCCTTCCTGGTCCAGCACCAGCTTGAGCTTTTCGAGCGCCGGCGCTGCGTCGACATAGATCTTGAGGCCGGCCGAACTGGCGGCGGCGGCCTCGTCCAGAAGCTCGACCGTCTGGCCGTTGAGCCGAATGACATCCTCGCCTTCGAGCCGGGCATCGGTGGTGATGAGCAGCGGCTGGCCGCTATCGAGGAGGGTGCGCGATGTCGCGAGGATCTCCGAGAACAGCATGATTTCATAGATGCCGGTGAGATCCGACATCTGCACGAAGCAGAAGCGGTTGCCTTTGGCCGAGGTCCGCTCGCGACGGGCGACGACGATGCCGGCCATCCGCACTCGCCCGGCGACGCCGCGCGCGAGCTGGATGGCGAGCTGGTTCGACGGGATCACGCCGATGCGCTTGAAGGCGGCATGGTAAGGATCGAGCGGGTGGGCCGAGAGATAGAAACCGATCGCCTCGAACTCGGCCTGTAGGCGGTCGATCGCCGGCCATTCCGACTGTTTAGGCAGGTTCGGCTTGGCGAGCGCGGGACCGGCACCGCCAAACAGGCCGATCTGCGAACTCTCGCGCTGCTCGGCCGCGACGGCGGCATGGCGCATGATCAGGTCGGCGGCGGCGAAATTCTGCGCCCGGTTGGGATTGAGGCTGTCGAGCGCTCCCGCCTTGGCCAAATTCTCGAACTGCCGCTTGTTGAATTGCCGCGTATCGAGCCGCTCGGCCAGGTCGAACAGGTCCTTGTACGGACCGTTCTTGTCCCGCTCGGCGACGAGCGCCGCCATTGCCTGGGCGCCGACGCCCTTGACCGCGGCCAGTGCATAGCGGACGGCGGCAGTCTCGCCCGTGCCTTCGACCGTGAACTCGACACCCGACTTGTTCACGTCGGCCGGCAGCAGCCGGATCTCCAGCCGCTGCAGCTCCTGCCGGAACAGATTGAGCTTGTCGGTATTGCCGGCGTCGAGGCTCATCAGCGCGGCCAGGAACTCAACCGTGTAATTGGCCTTGAGATAGGCCGTCTGATAGGCGATCAGCGCGTAAGGCGCCGAATGGCCTTTGTTGAAGCCGTAACCCGAGAATTTCGCCATCTTGTCGAAGATGCGCTCGGCCACGTCCTTGGGCACGCCGCGCTCGACCGCGCCGTCCTCGAACACCTTGCGCTGGGTGTCCATCTCGGCCTTGATCTTCTTGCCCATGGCGCGGCGCAGCAGATCGGCGCCGCCGAGCGAATAGCCCGCCAGCACTTGGGCGATCTGCATGACCTGCTCCTGATAGGTCATGACGCCGTAAGTGCCTTCGAGGATGCTCTGGATCGCCGGATGCATATAGTCCGGCTCCTGCAGGCCGTGCTTGCAGGCGATATATTCGGGAATGGAATCCATCGGGCCCGGGCGGTTGAGCGCGTTGGCCGCGATCAGATCCTCGAACCGGTTCGGCTTCAGGCGGCGCAGCAGATCGCGGCCGCCAGCACCTTCGAACTGGAACACGCCGACCGCCTCGCCGCGGGCCAGCATCTCGAAGGTGGGCGTGTCGTCGAGCGGTATGTCCTCGATTCGAAACTCGATGCCGCGCTTGCGCACGAGCCGAACCGCGCGGTCGATCACGGTCAGGGTCTTAAGGCCGAGAAAGTCGAATTTGACGAGGCCGGCATCCTCGACATATTTCATGTTGAACTGGGTCGCCGGCATGTCGGACCGCGGATCGCGATAGAGCGCCACCAGCTGATCCAGCGGCCGGTCGCCGATGACGACGCCGGCGGCATGGGTCGAGGCGTGGCGGTAGAGCCCTTCGAGCTTCATGGCGAGCGCCATCAGCCGCCCCACCGTCTCGTCCTCGTCGCGCAGCTTGCGCAGCTGCTCGTCGCCGTCGATCGCCTGCTGCAGCGTCACCGGGTTGGCCGGGTTGTTCGGCACCAGCTTGCAGATCTTGTCGACCTGACCGTAGGGCAGCTCCAGCACGCGGCCGACATCGCGCAGCACCGCGCGCGCCTGCAGCTTACCGAAGGTGATGATCTGGGCGACCCGGTCGCGGCCATATTTCCGCTGCACGTAGCGGATCACCTCTTCGCGCCGGTCCTGGCAGAAATCGATATCGAAGTCCGGCATCGAGACGCGTTCGGGATTGAGGAAGCGTTCGAAGAACAGGCCGAAGCGCAAAGGGTCCAGATCGGTGATGGTGAGCGCCCAGGCGCAGACCGAGCCGGCGCCCGACCCTCGCCCCGGCCCGACCGGAATGCCCTGCTGCTTCGCCCATTGGATGAAGTCGGCGACGATCAGGAAGTAGCCGGGATAGCCCATGCGGTCGATGACCGAGAGCTCGTAATCGAGCTGGTCGCGATAGCGCTTCTCCTCGGCCGCCCGATCCTTGCCGGGCTCGAGCAGCGGGATGACTTCCTTCTCGAGGCGCCGGTCGAGGCCGCTATGGGCCATTTCGCGCAGAAGCTCGACTTCGCTCCGCCCGCTTTCGTCGGTGAAACGCGGCAGGATCGGCTTGCGCTTCTTCAGCACGAAGGCGCAGCGCCGCGCGATGACCAGCGTGTTGTCGCAAGCTTCCGGCAGATCGGCGAACAGTGTCCGCATCTCGGCCGCCGATTTGAAATAATGCTCGCCGGTCAGTCGCCGCCGCTGCTGGACATTGACCGTGGTGCCCTCGGCGATGCAGAGCAGCGCGTCGTGGGCCTCGTAGAATTCCGCCTCGGCGAAGAAGGCGTTGTTGGTCGCGACCAGGGGCAGATCATGCTTGTAGGCGAGATCGATGAGCGCCGCCTCGATGCGCTCCTCCTCTTCCATGCCGTGCCGCTGCAGCTCGACATAGAGCCGCGCCGGGAAGAGCTCCTTGAGCTCCAGCAACGTCTTCTCGGCAGCTTGCGGCTGGTTGGCGCGCAACAAGCGGCCGATCGGCCCCTCGGGGCCGCCGGTCAGGCACAAGAGGCCCGCGGCGCAATCGTCGAGTCGGGCGAGCGGGATTTGCGGCGCTTCATCGTCGGCCGTTTCCATGTAGGAACGCGACACCAGCTCGACGAGGTTGAAATACCCCTCCTCGCTCTGAGCCAGGAACACCAGCGGCTCCGGCGGCCGGGCGCCGATCTGGTTGCGGCCGATGCCGTTGCGCTCGATCTCCGGTGCCCGGATGCCGAGCTCGCAGCCGATAATGGGTTGGATGCCGTCGCCGGCGCAGACGACCGAGAATTCGAGCGCGCCGAAGAGATTTCCCGTGTCGGTGACGGCGACCGCGGGCATCTCGTGGCGCTTGCACAGATAGGGCAGCTCTTTGAGCTTGATCGCGCCGGCCGACAGCGAATAGGCCGAATGCAGGCGCAGATGGATGAAATCGGCCGGCGCCATCAGCTCACACTCCGCGACGTTCGACCAGAAACCCCTCTTCGAGCACCAGCATACGGTCCATCCGCTGGGCAAGGTCGAGATTATGTGTGGCAATGAGCGCGGCTAGACCGGCCTTGCGTACGATCTCGATGAGAATGTCCATCACGCTTTCGGCCGAATGAATGTCGAGATTGCCCGTCGGCTCGTCGCCCAGCAGCACTTGCGGCGCGTTGGCGAGCGCCCGCATCAGCGCCACGCGCTGCTGTTCGCCGCCGGAGAGCCGCGCCGGCCGATGGCTTTCCCGCTTGCGCAAGCCCACCATGTCGAGCAGTTCGCCCGCCCGTTCCCGGGCGACACGCCGAGGGACGCCGGCGATCATCTGCGGCAGCACGATATTTTCGATCGCCGAGAATTCCGGCAGCAGATGGTGGAACTGATAGACGAAGCCGATCGTCGAGCGCCGCAGCGCGGTGCGGGCATCATCGCCCATCCGTCCGCAATCCTTGCCGTTGACCCGCACCGTGCCGCCGTCCGGCCGCTCGAGCAGGCCGGCGACGTGGAGCAGCGTCGATTTGCCGGCGCCCGACGGCCCGACCAGCGCCACCAGTTCGCCCGGCTGCAGCGTGACCGAGGCGCCCCGCAGCACAGGCAACGGCGCCCCCGCTTGCTTGTAGGTGCGTTCGACCCCGATCAACTCCAGCGCCGGCACGTCACTCATAGCGGAGCGCCTCGACGGGATCGAGCCGGGCCGCCCGCCAGGCGGGATAAATAGTGGCGAGGAAGCTCAGCGCGAAGGACATGCCGACCACGGCCGAGACCTCGCCGACATCGGTCTTGGCCGGAAGCTGACTGAGGAAATAGATCTCGGAATTGAACAGATCCGTCCCGGTGAATTGCTGGAGGAATTGGCGGATCGATTCGATATTCTCGGCGAAGGCCAAGCCCAAACCTAGCCCCAGCAAGGTCCCGACGATGCCGATACTGGCGCCGGTCAGGAAGAAGATGCGCATGATCATGCCGCGCGTCGCCCCCATGGTGCGCATCACCGCGATGTCGCGGCCCTTGGATCCCACCAGCATGATCATGCTCGAGACGACGTTGAAGGCTGCGACGATGATGATCATGGTTAGAATCAGGAACATCACGTTGCGCTCGGTGAGCACCGCGTTGAGGAAGGGCGAGGAGCCGCTCTGCCAATCATAGAGTCGGGCGTGAGGCCCTGCGGCCGTGGTAACGCTGCCCCGATAGCGCCAGACCTGCTCGGGATCGTCGACGAACACTTGGATGGCGGTAACGGCACTGGGCACGTTGAAGAAGAGCTGGGCCGCGCCGAGGCTCATGAAGCCGAAACCGGCATCATATTGCGTACCGGTCGTGAAGATGCCGACCAGCTTATAAGCCTTGACCCGAGGCACGGTGCCGAAGGCAGTGACGTTGCCTTGCGGGGAGAGCAGGCTCACCGTGTCGCCGAGCCTGACGCCGAGCGTCGCCGCCAGCCGGCCGCCCAGCATGACCGAATTTTCGTCGAGGGCGTCGATCGAACCGGCCGCGATGCCCTTCTGGATCTCGGTCTGACGCTTCAGGTCGTCGGTGCTGACGCCGCGCATCTGGACCGCCGACCATTTGTTCCCGGCCGACGCCACGACCTGGCCTTCGACCATCGGCGTCACCTCGATAACGCCCGGGATAGCGCGCAACGCCTTGGTGATGTCGCCGTAATCGCCGAGGGAGCCTTCCCGCGCATAAACGGTCAGGTCGCCGTTGAAGCCCAATATCTGCTTCAGGAACTCGGCCCGGAAGCCGTTCATTACCGACATCACCACGATGAGCGTGCCGACGCCGAGCATGATGCCGAGCAGTGAAAAGGCGGCGATGACGGAAACGAAGCCTTCTTCGCGCCGAGCCCGCAGATAGCGGAACGCCACCAGCCTCTCGAAGGGGCCGAACGCCATCAGGCGAAGTCCGCGCGAGGACGGGTGTGCGGGATGGATCTCGTGAGTTGGAGGGTCTGGCCGTACATCGATCGGGAAAGTCGCTGGCTGCTCGAAGTGGGGGGACTGTATGCAAAGCCCCCTGCTCTGTCTATGAGCGGGAGGGCGGTTGAGCTGATTGGGCACAGCCGGCTCCGCCGGGCAGGCTGAAGATGCGGGTTGCGCTCGATTTCCACTTGGCAGCGATGCGAACTGGCGGGTTCAGGACTCCCGACCAACGGGACGAAATGAGGGCCGTCCTATCATCGGTCTATAACGCTTGCCGAGTCGCACCGTCGAATTAACGGACGGAGCCGGTTCTGCGCTCCCCAGGGACCACTCCAAGCTGTGTGCAGTGCAGCATGGGCCGGCCGTCCGGTCGGCAGTACTCGCTTCTTCGCGGGTCGCGCGGTCGACAGGAAAGTTCCGGTCGGTCGCCTCTTATTTTCCGTTGCTAGCCATGCCAATCACGCATGCGTGATTCGGGGTTGACTCTAAACGTCTGAGTTGTGACGGCTCTCCTCCACTAGGGGCGTAAGTGGCTATATTTTAGGCATGAAAATCCGATCATAAGCCACCGGAAACAGGAATGTTACGTTCGGATCACCCCACGCGAACGATTGAGAAAAACGCCCTACGGATTCTTTGCAAACACGTAAAAATTTGAGTGACAAGCACTGCACAAGGATCGTACAGTGTTAGCGCAAAAAGAGGGCAGGCCCACGTGGTCATGGTCCCAAGTTTAGGGAGGAAACGCAGGTCGCAATCTGGCTAAACGTGGTTCGCCGCGACAATAAAAACCGCCAGCCTTGCGCTGCAAACATGGCAAGAACCCTCCAGGGGTCTTGCCATTTTTTTTGACTTCACAAGTAATCGCGCCCCGTTACCAATGCTTTTTCCTGCTCTTGGCAATAGGAAATAAGTCGTATTGCAATTTTTGATCGGCGTTGTTTTTTGCTATCGCTTAATAGAAAAAATCAATCGTCGTTTTTATGCAATCGAGTTGACGTGCGAGGAAATCGGCGACGAACCTGTCCGAACTAGAAGCAGCCACGCTAAAAAAGGGCGGGTTGCCAAATCGGAGGGTGAAAGAAAATGACAACCACAAACCGTCGACAGATCTTAGGCGGGCTCGCTCTTGGTGCCGCTGGTCTTGTCGCTGCAAAGGCGGGAAACGCTGCCGCAGGTGAATCGGCGCACGCATCTGGTCACGATGTTTCTCCGGCAGCACCGGGACAAGGCGAGGCTGTCGTTCCGCACCATAAGGAAGAGCCGATCGAGTTCAAATATTCGCTCGATCAAGGCCATGCCAAGATTACTTCCGGCGGTTGGGCGCGTGAGGCGACGGTCAATCAGCTCAAGATTTCCACCGGTATCGCCGGTGTGCATATGTACTTGAATCCCGGCGCGTCGCGCGAACTGCACTGGCACGCGATCGCGGCGGAATGGGCCTATGTGCTGGACGGCCATTGCCAGACGACGGTGATCGATCCCAACGGAACCACCGAGATCCTGAATTTCGGGCCGGGCGATCTGTGGTTCTTCCCGCGCGGGCATGGCCATTCGATCCAGACCCTGGGCAACGAGCCCTGCCATTTCATCCTTTCCTTCGACAATGGCAATTTCTCCGAGCACGGCACCTTCAGCATTACGGACTGGACGAGCCTGATCGACCCCACCGTGCTGGCCCAGAATTTCGGTGTGCCGGCCTCGACCTTCGAGCGCTTCCCGAAGGGCGAGACCTACATCATGCAGGGGAAGGTCATTCCGCTGGACTCGCCGGCGGCGCAGGAGGTCAACAACCACATCTCGCCCAACACGCATCGCTACAAGCTGATGCAGCAGAAGCCGCTGCGCGACTTCCCGGGCGGCACGGTGCATCTCGCGACGGTCGAAGAATTCCCGATGTCGTCGACCATGGCCGGCGGCGTCATGAAGCTGAAGCCCGGCTCGTTGCGCGAGCTGCATTGGCATCCCAATGCCAATGAGTGGCAGTACTATGCCAAGGGCCATGCCCGCGTTACCCTGTTCGGTTCGGGCGGCCGCATGACCCAGGCCGATTTCGGTCCGGGCGACGTGGCTTATATCCCGCAGGGCTATGGCCACTCGGTGCAGAATATCGGCAGCGAGGAATGCGAGATCGTCCTGACCTTCGACAATGGTCACTATCAGGAAATCTCAATCTCGGAATGGATCGCGACCAGCCCGAACCACCTCCTCGCCAATAATTTCGGCGTCGAGGAAGCGGTGTTCGCGAACTTCCCGAAGAAGCAGGTCTATATCGCCGCCAAGGCTTGATTGGGCGGCGCGATATCGTGGGTTGGGGGCCGGGCGCTAGCTCGGCCCTTCGTCTATGCGGATGGGACAGATTCTCGCGAAGATGCTTGATAGACCGAAAGATAGAGCGCGGTTCCGCCCTGGTGACGCAAGGCGTTGCCTTTGCAAATTCGTTTGCGATAGACCATCGGTGAAATTCAATCAGCAGGATAGAATGCATTCCGGAAAATTCGCCGTCGGAGCCGTTGCGATGCTGAGTCTTGCTCGCTGTGCGGCCCCCACGCCTCCATCGCCGGTGTCGGCGGCGCCGATCTTACAACCGCCTCTAGCCTATCCTGCGGACATGTATGCTCAAAATCTCGAAGGACGTGTCGTCATCGAATGCACGGTTTCGACTGAGGGGGCGACAAAGGATTGCGTCGTAAAGAGCAGCACGAGCTCATCCTTCGCGTCCGCCGCTCTCCAGTATATCTCCGGTGCCCGATATCGACCCGCAATGCGGGACGGCATTCCCTTCGAGGAAGAACATCACAAATTCACAATCGAGTTCAAGCTGGGGCCACAGGCCAGCCCCTGACTTAGAACAGAACGGCCGACCGCATGCCGAACAGCAAGGCGTCCGGAATGGGCCGAGTGGGATCGGCCGGCAGCGAGACGCTGCCGCCGGGATGCCGGATGAACTGGATATCCGGCTGGACGCTCCACCACGGCGTCACCTGATATCGGTATGTCATCTCGATCACGGTCTCGCTGTCGCGGACCGGCGTATCGAGGCCGCCGAAGCGGCGGATATCGGCATCGAGCGCACGGGCGCTGCTGCCGATGCGAACGACGGCGGCGGCGAGGCCGAACACATCGTCGGTCCGACCGGCAACCAATCCTTTGAAATTCAAGCCGGCATCGGCATAGAGCGAGACTTCGTTGCGATCGGGCGGGCTGCCGCCGGCGCGGAAAAAGAGACCGATATTTCGATCGGCATTGTCGGGGTCAATCCAAACCGACTGATCGATCACCGCATAGACGCCGTAATCCGAGCGGTGCGTCGCCGGGAGGCCCGAACTGTTCGGTGCCGCGAGCGACAGGCCGGCATCGTCAAAGCGCTGATCCGCGAACTTCCCGGTGTGATACCAGGCACCGAGCTTGAAGGTCGCCGGCAGGCCGGAAGCGTCCTTCTGCTGATTGATCGCATAGCTCGCCTCGCCGATGGCGAAGGCGCCGTCATCGAAGCGAAAGGCGGTTCCGCTCGCGTCGCGCTGCTGGGGATCGCCGGGACCGGCACCGGCCGGATCGCCGTTCAGAACCGCTGCCGAGAAGGTGAGTTCGTCGGTCGGTGCCACGCTTACGCGCAGCCCCGGCGTTGCCAACGGATAGGCCGGGCCGCCGCTAGGCAGGTTCGACGACATCAGCGCCGGCCAGCCAAAGGTCGCATTGACGAAGCTGGCGGCATATTGGCTGGTGAAGAACTCGTCGTCGGCGGCGATCTGGCCGGCGCGGACAGAAACCATGCCTTGGAACAGAACCTGCTCGACCCAGAGATCGAACAGCCGGGTCGAGCGTCCGGCTTCGATGTTGCTTGCTGTCGCGAGATTGTTGCCGAGATCGTTTGCCGACAGTCCGCGGCCGCGAATCTGATAGGCATTCACGTGGAAAGTGGCCCCATCCCAGCCGATGAGCTTTTCGAGATTGAGCGTTGCGAGGAACTCGAGCCGCCCTTCATAAATAGCCCCGGTCCCGATACCGCCCGATACGTTGCCAAAGACCTCGTCGATGGAATCGGCGCCTAACAGGATGCCCGAATCCTCGAGAGAACTTCGCTTGCCGCCCCAATTGCCGGTCAATGCGTCCCGGGTAGAAAGATCGCCCTCATGCAGGGATTCGGATGCTTCCTGCGCCGATGCCGAGCGGCACAGCGCCAAGGCGAGCACCATGCCCGCGATCCGACATGTCTTATCCGGGAATGACCGGCCCCGCTTCACGGAGCCGGCAACTTTTTGCCTCCGGGCCCGATTGCCTCCACCCGCGTATCCATCTGGGAATATGCCATGAGTTGGCGGGTATCCTTGATCAGCGCAGCCGCCAGGTCGCGATCCGTGGATCCTCCCGTGGTGTTGATCTGGCTAAGCGATTTGGTCTGGTATTCGCCATTGAGATAGAGCGTCGCTTCGATAGTCAGGAACTGGTGCGCGCCGATCAGACGCTGCATCAAGGCTCGGGAAAAGCCATAGGTCCGGACCTGTCCGACGGCGGAGGCGTTCGTCTTGAACGACCATTCGATCCGGTTCAGCGAGGCTTGCTTGGTCGCCGGGCCCGGTTCGAAATGCCAGGTCGCATTGCCGGCACTATTCATCTCGCCCACGAGATAAGTCGGCAGATCCGTGTCGCGGATGCCGGGCAAGGATCCGGCCGCGATCACCGCGACCGTCATCGGCCCGCCGCCGGCCGCTGCGACCGGATAGGAAGCCGTCGCTGCCAGCGCCAGGCTGCCACATAGAACCATGGCACGTCGAAGCTTCGACGAGCCGCAATCCCGCCCGTTCCCGGGCACCGATACCGAACGATTACGCACCTCAATACCTTTCCGAACTGGAGCACGATGCTATTGGTTGGAAGCTGCCAATAGCATCGTGCTCCAGCTATTCGAGCAGAGACGGATTCACGGAATGGGTGAATTCCACGCGTTCCGATCCGGCTCTCGTAGTCCGTCCGAATATATAGTATCGCGACGCTTGTTGGCGAGATCGCCCGCCTGCGAGGCAGGGGCGCTTCGCTTTCACTGCGCCCAGGGCGGATCGAGCTTCATGATCTCGCTGAAGCGCGGGCAATCTTGGGTATGAGCGCCCGGCAAATAGCCGAGGCTCATCAGGAATTCGCCGACGATCTCGCCGCCGGTGAAACGAAAGGTCTTGCCGAAGAGCTTCACCCATTCCGCCTTGCTCAGCGGATGATGGGCATCGAGCCATCGGGCGAAGGAGCCGTGGCTCTTGCGAATCTCCTGGATCCGCTTGGCATTCTCGATCACCGCCTTGACCTTGAGCCGGTTGCGGATGATGCCGGCATCGGCGAGCAGCCGTTCCTCGTCCTCCGGCCCATAGGCCGCGACCTTGTCGACATCGAAATTATCGAAGGCGGCGGCGAACGCCGCGCGTTTCTTCAGAATGGTGAGCCAAGATAGGCCGGCCTGGTTGATCTCCAGCACCAGCCTTTCGAACAGCACGGCCTCGTCGCGCTGGGGAAAGCCGTATTCCGTATCGTGATAGGGGCCGTGGAAGAGATGGCCGGGTGCAGCGTCGCAATAGGTCTGGCTCATGAGGGCGGCCTGAAGCTGATCCAGTCGGAAACGATGAGGTAGTAGACGATTCCGAACAGCACGGTCGTGATGCCGGTCGTCAGCAGCACCTTGAACCCCATGCGCGGATTGGCGGGGGCGCCGGCGTCATGGCCCAGATGCGCCTCGTCCGCCGGCTTCACGCCGATCGGCAGCACGCAGAAAATGACCAGCCACCAGATGATCACATAGACGATGATGCCCGTGAACCAGTTCATCGCCCGCCCTCAGATCTGCTCCAGCTCGACCAGCGTGCCGCAGAAATCCTTGGGATGGAGGAATAGTACCGGTTTGCCGTGAGCGCCGGTCTTGGGCTCGCCGTCGCCCAGCACGCGCGCGCCTTCCGCCTTCAGATGGTCTCGCGCGGCATAGATATCCTCGACCTCGTAGCAGACATGGTGCATGCCGCCGGCCGGATTGCGCTCCAGATAGGCCTTGATCGGCGAATTCTCGCCCAGCATCTGCAGCAGCTCGATCTTGGTATTGGGCAGTTCGACGAAGACCACGGTGACGCCGTGCGCCGGCTGGTCCAGAGGAGCCGACACCTTGGCCCCGAGCGTCTCGGCATAGAGCCTGGTCGCCGCCGCCAGATCCGGCACCGCGATCGCGATATGATTGAGGCGTCCGATCATGATTCCTGCCCTTCCGTCTCTTCTTCTTAGATACGCACGACATGCACGTCGGTCACCGGCTTCTTGCCGTGGCTGGCCGAAAGCGCGCGGCGCACCGCGAGCCGGACCGTCTCGCGCACCGTCTCGTCCTCGAGCCGCTGATCGAAAGACAGATCCTTATAGGCGCGCTCGATCGCCTCGGTCACGGCCTCGACCACGGTGCCGGCCTCGTCGCCGGGCAAGCCATGGAGGGTGAGCTGCGGCCGGGCCACGAGCTTGCCGCGACCGTCGATGACGACACTCGCCACCGCCGCCCCACTATAGGTCATCCGCAGCCGCGTCCGGAAGGCGCCGTCCTCGAGCGGCACCAAGGTCTTGCCGTCGAGCCCGAGCCGGCCGGTTGGTACCCGGTCGATGACACCGGCGGGACCCGGCACCAACCGCACCATGTCGCCATTCTCGGCGATCACCGTCTGCGGCACCTGGCACTCCTCGGCGAGCTGGGCATGCGCCACCAGATGCCGGCTTTCGCCATGGACCGGGATCGCGACCTTGGGCCGGACCAGCTGATACATCCGCGCCAGCTCGTCGCGTGCCGGATGGCCGGAGACATGAACGAAATGCTCGGCATCGGTAACGACCTCGACGCCGCGCCGCGCCAACGCGTTCTGCAGCCGGCCGATCGCCCGCTCGTTGCCCGGAATCATGCGCGAGGAGAAGATCACCGTGTCGCCCTGGTCGAGATCGATCATCGGATGGTCTTGCGCCGCGATGCGGGCCAGCGCCGAGCGCGGCTCGCCTTGGCTGCCGGTGCAGATCAGCAGCACCTTGTCGCGCGGCAGCTCGACCGCCTCGTCGTCGCGCAGGAAAGGCCTGACGCCTTCGAGATAGCCGTTCTCGCGCGCCGCTTGCTCCATTCGCCAGAGCGAGCGGCCGACGAGGGCCACCGAGCGGCCATGCGCCTCGCCCGCCGCCGCGGCCGAATGCAGCCGTGCCACGTTCGAGGCGAAGCAGGCGATCGCGACACGATTGTCGTAGCGCCCGACCAGCTCGATCAGCGACTCGCGGACGTCGGCTTCAGACCCGGCCTCGCCCGGCCGGAGCGCGTTGGTCGAATCGCCGACGAGCGCATCGACGCCGGCAGCACCGATCCGTTCGAGGGCGGCGAAATCGGTCGGGCGTCCGACCAGCGGATCGGGATCGAACTTCCAGTCGCCGGTATGCAGCACCGTGCCGACCGGCGTCTTCAGCAGCACCGCGTTCGGCTCGGGGATCGAATGGGTGACGGTGATGAGCTCGATCGAAAAGGGGCCGATCTCGACCGTGCCCGAAAGCGGCACCTCCGTGATGCTGACCTGATTCAGAAGGCCATATTCGGCGAGCTTGGCGCGCAGCACCGAGGCGGTGAAGGGCGTCGCATAGATCGGGCAGCGCAGGCGCGGCCAAAGGTGAGGAATGGCGCCGATATGGTCTTCGTGCGCATGGGTCACGAGCAGGCCCGCGAGCTGCTCGCGCCGCGTCTCGATGAAGGTCGGATCGGCCATGATGATCTCGAGGCCGGGCATGGTCTCGTCGGCAAAGGAGATGCCGAGATCGATCATCAGCCAGGCTCCGGCGTAACCGTAAAGGCTGAGATTCATGCCGATCTCGCCCACCCCGCCCAGCGGCAGGAAGACCAGCTCGTCCGGCCGGTTGAGCGTCGGGTGCGGCGAGAGCGATTCGATATGCGGGGGCGGCTTGCGTGTCATGGCACCGGATTTCTGAGATGAATGAGGCGCAGTCCGGTCAAGGTCAACTCGGTATCGACGATGTCGATGACGGTGGTGGCGCCGGCGAAGAGCGGCGCCAGGCCGCCGGTCGCCAGTACCTTCATCGGCGTTCCATATTCGGCGCGCATGCGGCCGACCAGCCCTTCGATGAGGCCGATATAGCCCCAGAAGATGCCCGATTGCATGGCGCTGACCGTGCCGGTGCCGATGACCTTGTCGGGCTGGCGGATGGCGATGCGCGGCAGCTTGGCGGCCGCCATATACAGCGCCTGGAGCGACAGGTTGATGCCGGGCGCGATCACCCCGCCGGCATAGTCGCCATCGCCGTCGACCAGATCGAATGTCGTGGCCGTGCCGAAATCGACGACGATGAGGGGCGGCTGGAAGCTTGCTTTGGCGGCGACGGCATTGACCAGACGATCGGCGCCGACCTCCTCGGGATGCGGCAGCTTGATGCCGATGCCGAGATCGACCTTGGGATCGCCGACGAGACGCGGTTCGACATTGAAATAGCGCTTAGACAGAGAGACGAGATTGAACACCGCCTCCGGTACCACGCTGGCGATGATGCAGGCGGTAACGTCGCCGAGCGCCAATCCCTTGAGGCCCATGAGCTGGGTCAGCCAGACCGCATATTCGTCGGCGGTGCGCTTGGTGTCGGTCGAAGCGCGCCAAGCGCCCCTGAGCGTTTCACCCTCGAACACGGCAAAGACGAAATTGGTGTTGCCGGCATCGATCGCAAGCAGCATCTAGGCCCCTTCCCTCACGGTTCCGGAAAATAAACATCGCCGGCGGTGATCCGGCGCAGGCCCCGATCGGTCTCCAGCAGCAACGCGCCGTCGGGGTCGAGATCGCGGAACCGGCCGGTGAGCGGCACCGCCCCCTGGCGGACCTCCAGGACCTGGCCGATGCCGCGCGCGCGGATGAGCCAGTTTTGGCGGATCGGCGCGAAGCCCCGTGCCTGCCATTCCGCGATCCGCGCTGCCAAGGCGGCGCCCAGCGCGTCGAGCGCCTCGCGCGCATCCGGCAGCCCGCCGCCGAGCGCATGAAGGAACGTTGCCGGATAGGGTGTGCCGGTCGGGGCCGAGACGATATTGACGCCGATGCCGAGCACGACCCATTCGACCTTGCCGGAGGGGGCCGACCGTGCTTCGAGCAGAATGCCCGAGAGCTTGGCGCCGTCGACCAGCACGTCATTCGGCCATTTGAGTTGAACGCGCGCCGGATCCGGCAGGAAAGAGGCGACCATGTCGGAGACGGCGAGCGAGGCGACGAAGCCGAGCTCGGCGGCACGAGCCGGGGTCACATCCGGGCGCAGTACCGCCGACATGAAGAGATTGCCGCGCGGCGAAACCCAATTTCGGTCGAGCCGCCCTCGCCCCTTGGTCTGCTCGATCGCCCAGACGATCGTGCCGTGCGCGGCCCCTTGCTCGGCCAAGGTCTTCGCCTCGTCGCTGGTCGAACCGACGCTGTCGTGAGCCAGCACCCGGAAAGGTGACGGCAAGGAGATCGCCTCGCCGTCCGCGTCGCTCATCCGGGGAAGAGCGACGCCGCGGCCGTACCCGCCGCCTGCCAGAGGCCGCCGGGCAGCAGCACGAACAGCAGGATCGCCGCCGCGGAGAGACCGATCGCCAGCCGGACCGCGCCGCCGCCGCCGTCCCGATCGAGCGCCTCCTTGGAATCGTCGAAATACATCACCTTGACGACTCGGATGTAATAGTAGCAGCCCACGACACTGGCGAGCACGCCGATGATGGCGAGCGCGTAATCATGGGCATGGATCGCGGCCATAAACACAGCGACCTTGGAGAAGAAGCCGGCCAAGGGCGGGATGCCCGCCATCGAGAACATGAAGACCGCCATCGCCGCGGCCAGCAGCGGCTGGGTGCGCGACAGGCCGGCGAGATCGTCGATATGCTCGGCCATCCTGCCCTTGCGCTCCATGCACAGGATCACGCCGAAGGCGCCGAGCGTCATGAACAGGTAGATCGCCATGTAGATCATCACGCCCATGACGCCTTCCCTGGTGTCGGCGGCGAGGCCGATCAAGGCGTAGCCGACATTGGCGATCGAGCTGTAGGCCATCAGGCGCTTGATGCTGGTCTGGCTGATCGCGGCGTAGGAACCGAGCAGCATGGACAGGAGCGAAATGGTCCAGATGATCTGGGTCCATTGCCCGGAGAGCTGGCCGAGCGGCCCGACCATGACGCGCAGGAACAGCGAGAGGGCGGCGATTTTGGCGGAAACAGCGAAGAAGGCCGTGACCGGCGTGGGCGCTCCCTCGTAGACGTCCGGTGTCCACATATGGAACGGCACGGCCGAGCATTTGAAGGCGATGCCGACCGACAGGAACACGACGCCGATGATGAGGCCGATATTGTTGCTGAAGGTCAGCGCGGCGCTGAAAGCCAGCGGCAACTGGTCGAAATTGGTCGTGCCGGTGAAACCGTAGATCAGCGACGAGCCGAACAGCAGCATGCCCGAGCTCAGGGCGCCGAGGACGAAATATTTGAGTCCGGCCTCGGTGCTGCGCACCGTGTCGCGCTTGAAGGCGGCGATGACGTAGAGCGCCAAGCTCTGCAGCTCCAGCCCGACATAGAGCGAGATCAGGTCGTTGGCCGAAACCATGGCCAGCATGCCGAGCACGGCGAACAGGATCAGCACCGGAAACTCGAACCGGTCGATATGCTCGCGCTCATTGTAGCGCATCGCCAGCAGCAACGAGAGGATGGCACCGATCAGGATCAGCGCCTTCATGAAGATGGCGAATCGATCGGTGACGAAGAGTCCGCTGAAGGTCACGACCCGCTCATGCGGCCCGCTCAGCACCAGCAACAGATCGACCACCAGCGCCATGATGGCAAGCCAGGAAATGGTCTGCCCCCCGCCCGGCTTGGAGCTGATCACCCCCACAAGCAGCAGCGCCATCGCCGCGACGGCGAGCCAGATTTCCGGCAGGGCCGGTGCGAAATTCGGAAGCGGGATCATGGCTGCACCGTGGCCGAACCGGCTTGGGCCAGATGCGGGTGCGATGCGGCGGCGAGTTGGCCGCGCTGGATCACCGCGCTCACTGCCGGCTTCATCGGATCGAGGAAGGAGGAAGGATAGATGCCCATCCAGAACACCAGGATGATGAGCGGCGCGAACACCAGCTTCTCCCGCCAGCTCAGATCGAGCATGGCGCGTACATCCTCTCGGGTGATCGTGCCGAAGATGATCCGGCGATAGAGATAGAGCATGTAGCAAGCGCCGAGGATGAGGCCGGTCGCGGCCAGGAAGGCGACCCAGGTATTGACCTCGAACGCGCCGGCCAACACCAGGAACTCGCCGACGAAGCCCGAGGTGCCAGGCAGCCCGACCGAGGCCAGCATGAACAGCATGAACACCAGCGCATAGTTCGGCATGTTCTCGGCGAGGCCGCCATAGCGTGCGATCTCGCGCGTGTGCAGCCGGTCATAGACGACGCCGACGCAGAGGAAGAGTGCCGCCGAGACGATACCGTGGCTCAGCATCTGGAACATGGCGCCCTGGATGCCTTCCTGCGTCACCGTGAAGATGCCGATGGTGACGAACCCCATATGGGCGACCGAGGAATAGGCGATCAGCTTCTTCATGTCCTGCTGCACCAGCGCCACCAGCGAGGTGTAGATCACGGCTACAGCCGACAGCGTGTAGATGAGCGGCGCCAGCGAGGCACTCGCATCCGGGAACAGCGGCACCGAGAAGCGCAGGAAGCCGTAGCCGCCCATCTTCAAGAGCACACCGGCCAGGATGACCGAGCCCGCCGTCGGCGCCTCGACATGCGCGTCGGGCAGCCAGGTATGGACCGGCCACATCGGCACCTTGACCGCGAAGGAGGCGAAGAAGGCGAGCCAGAGCCAGGTCTGCAAGGCCTTCGCCACCGGTGGCGACTGGAGGGCCACGACGATATCCGTGGTGTCGTACTGCCAATAGAGCGCAAGGATAGCGAGCAGCATCAGCACGGAGCCGAGCAGCGTATAAAGGAAGAACTTGAAGGCGGCATAGACGCGCCGCGGCCCGCCCCAGACACCGATAATCAGGAACATCGGGATCAGCACGGCTTCGAAGAACACGTAGAACAGGATGAGGTCGAGCGAGGCGAACATGCCGACCATCATCGTCTCTAGGATGAGGAAGGCGATCATGTATTCCTTGACCCGCTGATGCACCGCCTCCCAGGAGGCGAGCACGCAGATCGGCGTCAGCAGGGTCGAGAGCAGCACGAAGAACAGCGAGATGCCATCGATGCCGACATGGTAGCCCATGTGCAGCGACGGGACCCACTCGCTCTGCTCGACGAACTGGAAGTCGGCCGTACCCGGATTGAAGCCGGTCCAGAGCAGCAGCGACAGCAGGAACACGATCACCGAGGTCCAGAGCGCGATCCAGCGGGCATTGTCGGCGACCGCCTTCTCCTCGCCGCGTAGCACCATGATGAACAGCGCGCCGACGAGCGGCAGGAAGATGACCAGCGACAGAAGCGGCAAATTGCTCATTTAGGGCCTCAATGCCGGAATGTCGTGTAGATGTAGAAGGACACCATCGCCAGCACGCCGATCAGCATGGCGAAGGCGTAGTGATAGATGTAGCCGGTCTGCAGCCGGCTCGCGCGCCGGGCGATCCCGCGCGTGACGGCGGCGATGCCGTCCGGCCCCAGCCCGTCGATCATCATGCCGTCGCCACCCTTCCAGAAGCCCCAGCCGATGAGGAAGGCCGGCCGGACGAACAGCGCGTCATAGAGTTCGTCGAAGTACCATTTGTTGTAGACGAACAGGTACAGCCCGCGCAGCGTGCCGACGAACTGGCCGGGCAAGCTCGGCATCCAGATATAGGCGACCCAGGCCAGCGCGATGCCGGCGAAGCCAACGAATAGCGCCAGATGGCTGAAGATCCACGGGATCTCCTCGGCACCGGCGAGCGCCGGATGGCTCGGCAGGATCTTGATGGCGCCGTTCCAGAATTCGGCTTGGCCCGCACCGACGAAGCTCTCGTCACCGAAGAAGCCGGCGCCGATGGCACCCGCCGCCAGGATCAGCAGCGGCCAGAGCATCACCCGCGGCGATTCATGGACATGCTCCATGACGTGATGATCGGCACGCGGCGCGCCGTGGAAGGTCATGAACAGCAGGCGCCAGGAATAGAAGCTGGTGAGGAAGGCCGCGACGATGCCGAGCCAATAGGCATACATGCCGACGCCGGTGCCGGCGGCATAGCTCGCATCGAGGATGAAATCCTTCGAATAGAAGCCGGCGAAGGGCCAGATGCCGGCGAGCGCCAGATTGCCGATCCACATCAGCGCATAGGTGAACGGGATCAGCTTCCACAGCCCACCCATCTTGCGCATGTCCTGCTCGCCCGAGACGGCATGGATGACCGAGCCGGCGCCGAGGAACAGCAGCGCCTTGAAGAAGGCGTGGGTGCCGAGATGGAACATGGCGCCCGGATAGGCCGAGACGCCGGCGGCGAAGAACATGTAGCCGAGCTGGCTGCAGGTCGAATAGGCGATGACCCGCTTGATGTCGTTCTGCGCCATGCCGACCGTGGCGGCGAAGAAGCAGGTCGTCCCGCCGATCACGACGACGAGGTTCAGCGCGGTCTGAGAATATTCGAAGATCGGCGAGAGCCGGCACAGCATGAACACGCCGGCCGTCACCATCGTCGCGGCATGGATGAGGGCGGAGACCGGGGTCGGGCCCTCCATCGCGTCCGGCAACCAGGTATGGAGGCCGAGCTGGGCCGATTTGCCCATGGCGCCGATGAACAGCAGGATGCAGGCGCAGGTCAGCGCATCGACATCCCAGCTGAGGAAATGCAGCGTGTGGCCGACCATCTGCGGTGCCGCCTGGAACACCGGGTCGAAATTCAGCGTCCCGAACAGACGGAAAATGGCGAAGATGCCGAGCGCGAAGCCGAAATCGCCGACGCGGTTGACGACGAACGCCTTGATCGCCGCGGCATTGGCGGTCGGCCGATCGTACCAGAAGCCGATCAGCAGGTAGGAGGCGGTGCCGACGCCCTCCCAGCCGAAGAAGAGCTGGACGAAATTGTCGGCCGTGACCAGCGCCAGCATGGCGAAGGTGAAGAAGGACAGATAGGCCATGAAGCGCGGGATCGAATGATCGTGCGACATGTAGCCGATCGAATAGACATGGACGACCGCCGAGACGATGGTGACGACGCACAGCATCACCGCCGACAGCGTGTCGAGCCGGATCGCCCAGTCGACCGCGAGCGGGCCGGTGTCGATCCAGCGCATGATCTCGATCGTGCCGGTATGGTGCTCGATCGCGACCTCGCGGAAGACCGCGATCGACAGCAGCGCGCAGATCACCATGCCGCCGGCGGTGATGAGCTGCGAGGCGCGGTCGCCGAGCTTGCGGCCGAACAGGCCGACCAGGATGGCTGTGATCAGCGGCAGGAAGACGATAACGGGCGCCATGGCCGCTCAGCCCTTCATCAAGTTGATGTCCTCGACCGCGATCGTGCCGCGGTTCCGGAAGTAGACGACGAGAATGGCGAGACCGATCGCAGCTTCGGCGGCGGCGACCGTCAGCACGAACATGGCGAAGACCTGGCCCGTCATGTTGTGCAGGTAGCTCGAGAAGGCGACGAAATTGATGTTCACGGCGAGCAGGATGAGCTCGATCGACATCAGCATGATGATGACGTTCCGGCGGTTCAGGAAGATCCCGAAGATGCCGAGCGTGAACAGGATCGAGGCCACGACGAGATAGTGCCCCAGTCCGACATGCAGCATGATTTCCCCCTGCCCGCTCAGACGCCGCTACCGGGCGTGACCTTGACGAGCTCGATCGACGCCGACCGCGCGCGCGCGATCTGAGTGCCGATCTGTTGACGCCGCACATTCTTGCGATGCCGCAAGGTCAGGACGATCGCCCCGATCATCGCCACCAGCAGGATCAGGCCTGACAGCTCGAAGGTATAGAAATACTTGGTATAGATGAGCTCACCGAGCGCCCGCGTATTCTCGATCTGGTCCGTCCCGTCCTTCGCCTGGGCCGCCGAATGGATCAGCACGGACGGCGAGACGACCCAACCGGACGCGATAAAAATGAGCTCGGCCAACAACACCAGCCCGACTCCGGCGCCGAGCGCCAGATGCTGACCCGCGCTCCGCTTCAGGGCCGTGAAATCGATGTCGAGCATCATGACGACGAACAAGAACAGCACCGCGACCGCGCCGACATAGACGACGACCAGGATCATCGCCAGGAACTCGGCGCCGAGCAGGACGAACAGTCCGGCCGCGTTGAAGAAGGCGAGGATCAGGAACAGCACGGAATGAACCGGGTTGCGCGCGGTGACGACGCGCAGGCCGGACAGCACGCAGATGATCGCGAAGACGTAGAAGGCGATATCGGAAAGGATCATGGCTTGCCCTCGCTCACCGGTACGGCGCTTCGGCGGCGATATTGTGGGCGAGCTCGACCTCCCAACGGTCGCCGTTCGCCAGCAGCTTGTCCTTGTTATAGAACAGCTCTTCGCGTGTCTCGGTGGCGAACTCGAAATTCGGCCCCTCGACGATGGCATCGACCGGGCAGGCTTCCTGGCACAGGCCGCAATAGATGCATTTGGTCATGTCGATGTCGTACCGCGTCGTCCGGCGGCTGCCATCCTCGCGCGGCTCGGCCTCGATGGTGATGGCGAGCGCCGGGCACACTGCCTCGCACAGCTTGCAGGCGATGCAGCGCTCTTCGCCGTTCGGGTAACGGCGCAGCGCATGCTCGCCGCGGAAGCGCGGGCTGAGCGGCCCCTTCTCGAACGGGTAGTTCACCGTGACCCGTGGCTTGAACATATAGCGGAAGGTCAAGGCGAGGCCCGAAAGCAGCTCGGTCAGGAGCAGGCTGTGGATCCCGCGATTTATGGACGCCATCCTGATCTCCGTCGCTACAGTTGGCCGCAGCATAGAGAGCGGCGGGCCGATGGCAAGCATCGGGACGCGAACGAATTTGCGGGTTGCATGCGCATCGGTTTCAAACCTGGGGAACGAGGCCGGTGGCGACGAGCACGCCCGCGACCAGGATGAGATAGAAGAGCGAGAGCGGCAGGAACACCTTCCAGCCGAGGCGCATCAGTTGGTCGTAGCGGAAGCGCGGGAAAGTCGCGCGCACCCACAGGAACAGGAACAGGATGCAGCAGATCTTCAGGATGAACCAGAGCGGCCCCGGGATGAGCGTCGTAACCGCGCCGATATAGGGCACGCCCGCGAACGGCGCCAGCCAGCCGCCCAGGAACATGATGCTGGTCATGGCGCTCATCAGGATCATGTTCATGTATTCGCCCAGATAGAACAGGGCGAAGGTCATCGAGGAATATTCGACGAAGAAGCCGCCGACCAGCTCCGACTCGCCTTCCGGCAGATCGAAGGGCGAGCGGTTGGTCTCGGCCAGGCCGGAGATGAAGAACACCACCGCCATCGGCAGCAGCGGGATCACGAACCAGACATGCTGCTGCGCCATCACGATCTTGGACAGGTTCAGCGAACCGGCGCACAGCAGCACGGTGACGATGACGAAGCCGATCGAGACCTCGTAGGACACCATCTGCGCCGCCGAGCGCAGCGCGCCCAGAAAGGCGTATTTCGAATTTGACGCCCAGCCGGCCATGACGATGCCATAGACGCCGAGCGAGCTGATGGCGAAGAGGTAGAGCACGCCGACATTGATGTCGGAGACCACCATGCCGGGGTTGAACGGGATGACCGCCCACCCGACCAGCGCCAGCACGAAGGTCAGGATCGGCGCCAGCACGAAGATGAAGCGATTGGCGCCGGACGGGATCACCGTCTCCTTGACCATCAGCTTCAGCCCGTCGGCGAAAGGCTGTAGCAGCCCGAACGGCCCGACCACGTTGGGACCCATGCGCTGCTGGGCGAGCGCCAGCACCTTGCGCTCGAAATAGGTCAGCATCGCCATGCAGAGCAGCAGCACCACCACCAGGATGATGATGCCGCCCAGCATCCAGCCAAACGGCAAGGCGTAATCGTTGAGGAAATCAGCCATGAGTGCCAGTCTTCGGGCTGGTGTTGGCGCGATAGGATTGGGTGCAGGCCGCCATGGTCGGCGAGGCCCGGCTGATCACATCGGTCATGTAATAATTCTCGACCGGATAGACGAAGCCGTCGCCGGCATTGCCCGCAGCGCCGAACGCGACCCAGGGTGCCGGCACGATCTCGTCGATATGGGCGAAGATCGGATTGACCGCGATCAGGCGCTGCCGGAGCTGGCCCAGCGTGTCGTAGGGCAGTTTGTGGCCGAGCGGCTCGGACAGCGCCCGCAGGATCTTCCAGTCCTCGCGCGCATCACCCGGCGGGAACACGGCCTTGCGACCGAGTTGCACGCGGCCTTCGGTATTGACCCAGGTGCCGTCCTTCTCGGTATAGGCCGATCCCGGCAGCACGACATCGGCGCATTGCGCGCCGGCGTCGCCGTGATGCCCCTGATAGACGACGAAGGCCTTGTCGAGCTTGGAGGTATCGATCTCGTCGGCGCCGAGGAGATAGACGAACTCGATCGCCCCGCTCGCTGCACCCTCCAGGATGCCGGCGACATCACGGCCGCCCTCGCTCGGCACGAAGCCGAGATCGAGGCCGCCGACGCGCGCCGCCGCTTGATGCAGCACGTTGAAGCCGTTCCACCCCTCCCGCACCATGCCGATATTCTCGGCGAGCTGCCGGGCGAGCCCGAGGATGATCGCGCCGTCGGGCCGGGCGAGCGCCCCCTGCCCCACGATCAGCATCGGGTTCTTGGCGAGCTTCAGCGTGTCGATCCAGGAATGGTTGCCGTCGGCGAGATCGGTCAACACCTCCGGCCCGAGACCGAGCTGCGCAACCGGAATGGTGAGGTCGAGCTTCGGCCCGATATTGGCGACTCGGAAGCCGCCCTGTAGATAGCGCTTGCGCAGCCGGGCATTGACCAGCGGCGCTTCCCAGCGCGGATCGGTACCGATCAGGAGACAGAGATCGGCCTGCTCGATGCCGGCGATAGTGGTGTTGAAGAGATAGCCCGCGCGCGCGCCCGGCGGCAACTTGGCACCATCTTGGCGGCAATCGAGATGAGGGCTGCCCAGCGCCGTCATCAGATCCTTGAGCGCCAGCATCGATTCGGCGTCGCACAGATCGCCCGCGATAGCGGCGATGCGGTCGCCCGAAAGGTCCTTGAGCTTGGCGGCGATGGCACCGAATGCCTCGACCCAGGTCGCTTCGGCGAGCTTGCCATTGCGGCGAACATAAGGCCGGTCGAGCCGGCGCTTGATCAGCCCGTCGACGGCGAAGCGGCCCTTATCGTCGAGCCACTCCTCGTTCACATCCTCGTTGAGCCGCGGCAGGATGCGCATCACTTCCGGCCCGCGCGCGTCGATGCGGATGTTGCTGCCGACCGCGTCGAGCACATTGATCGATTCGGTCTTGGTCAGCTCCCAAGGCCGGGTGACATAGGCGTAGGGCTTCGAGGTCAGCGCGCCGACCGGGCATAGATCGATGATGTTGCCGCTGAGCTCCGAGGTCAGCGCATGCTCGATATAGGTACCGATCTCCATATCCTCGCCGCGCCCGGTGGCACCCAGCTCCGGCGCCCCAGCCACGTCCTGGGCGAAGCGGATGCAGCGCGTGCAATGGATGCAGCGATTCATGGTCGTCTTGACCAGCGGCCCGAATTCCTTGTCCTTGACCGCCCGCTTGTTCTCGGAGAAGCGGCCGCGGTCGAAGCCATAGGCCATGGCCTCGTCCTGCAGATCGCATTCGCCGCCCTGATCGCAGATCGGGCAATCGAGCGGATGGTTGATCAGAAGGAATTCCATGACGCCCTTGCGCGCCTTCTTGGCCTTCTCCGAGTCGGTATGGATCACCATGCCTTCGGCGGCCGGCATCGCGCAGGAGGCGATGGGTTTGGGCGATTTCTCCATCTCGACCAGGCACATGCGGCAATTGCCGGCAATCGCCAGGCGTTCATGGTAGCAGAAATGAGCAACTTCGACCCCGGCGGCCTGGCAGGCCTGCAGCACGGTCACGCCGGCCGGGACCTCGACCTCGTTGCCATTGATCGTCAGCTTCGGCATCCGAGATCTCCTCAGGCCGCGACGCGGCGCGCGGCCGCGTCGCGATAGGCTTTGATGCGCGCTTCCATCTCCGGCCGGAAATGCCGGATCAGGCCCTGGATCGGCCAGGCCGCCGCGTCGCCGAGCGCGCAGATGGTGTGGCCTTCGATCTCGTAGGACACGTCGAGCAGCATGTCGATCTCTTCGACCGAAGCGTTGCCCTTGACCATCCGTTCCATCACCCGCCACATCCAGCCGGTGCCCTCGCGGCAGGGCGTGCACTGGCCGCAGCTCTCATGTTTGTAGAATTTCGCGAGGCGGGCGATCGCCTTGATGATGTCGGTCGACTTGTCCATGACGATGACGGCGGCCGTACCCAGGCCCGACTTCACGTCGCGCAGGGAATCGAAATCCATCAGCACCGTGTCGCAGATCGATTTCGGCAGCACCGGCACCGACGAGCCGCCGGGGATGACGGCGAGAAGATTGTCCCAGCCGCCGCGCACGCCGCCGGCGTAGCGCTCGAGCAGCTCGCGCATGGGGATGCCGAGCTCCTCCTCGACATTGCACGGCTTCTCGACATGGCCAGAGATGCAGAAGAGCTTGGTGCCGGCGTTCTTCGGCCGGCCGAGGGCCGCGAACCAGGCGCCGCCGCGGCGCAGGATGGTCGGCGCCACCGCGATGCTCTCGACATTGTTGACCGTGCTCGGGCAGCCATAAAGACCCGACGCGGCCGGGAAAGGCGGCTTCAGGCGCGGCTGACCCTTGCGGCCTTCGAGGCTCTCCAGCAGCGCCGTCTCTTCGCCGCAGATATAGGCGCCGGCGCCGCGATGCAGGTAGAGGTCGAAATCATAGCCCGAGCCGCAGGCATTCTTGCCGATGAGGCCGGCTTCGTAAGCCTCGTCGATCGCGCGCTGCAGGGCCACGGCCTCGTTGTAGAACTCGCCGCGGATATAGATGTAGCATGCATGCGCGCCCATGCCGACCGAGGCCAAGAGGCAACCCTCGACCAGCTTGTGCGGGTCATGGCGCATGATGTCCCGGTCCTTGCAGGTGCCGGGCTCGGATTCATCCGCATTGACGATGAGGTAGCTCGGCCGTCCGCCGGTATCCTTGGGCATGAAGGACCATTTCATGCCGGTCGGGAAGCCGGCGCCGCCGCGGCCGCGCAGGCCCGAGGTCTTGACCTCCTCGACGATCCACTCGCGGCCCTTGAGGATCAACTCCTTGGTACCGTCCCAGTCGCCCCGCCGCTTGGCCGCTTCGAGGCCCGGATCATGGATTCCGTAGAGGTTGGTGAAGATCCGATCTTCATCGCGCAGCATCAGCGGTCTCCGTCGAACGACAGGCTGGTCAAGGTGTTGGCACCGCCCGCCGGCGCCGAGGTCTGGCGGCCGGTCATGGATCCCATCGGCGGAACCTCGTCGCGCGACAGCTTGTCGAGCAGCTCCTCGGTCAGCTTGGCGTCCAGATCCTCGTAGAAATCGTCATTGACCTGCAGGATCGGCGCATTCACGCAAGCGCCCAGGCACTCGACCTCGATCATGCTGAACTTGCCGTCCGCGGTGGTGCCGCCGATATCGATGCCGAGCTTGCGCCGGCAGGTCTCGACCACCTCATCCGAACCGCGCAACCAGCAGGGCGTCGTCGTGCAGACCTGCAGCAGGTATTTCCCGACCGGCTTCAGATGGAACATCGTGTAGAAGGTCGCGACCTCGTAGACGCGAATCGGCGGCATCTCCAGCATCTCGGCGATCTTGTTCATCGCTGCGAGCGGGACCCAATTATCGTGCTGACGCTGAGCGACGTAGAGCAGCGGCAGCACCGCGCTCGCCTGCCGTCCCGGCGGATATTTGGCGATAATCCGATTCGCCTCTTCGAGGCTTTCGGGGGTGAATTCGAAGCTGGCCGGCTGCTCGAATTCGATATCGTCCGTCGCCTCGCTCATCGATCGATCTCGCCAAATACGATGTCCATGGAGCCGATGATCGCGACCACGTCGGCCAGCATGTGCCCCTTGCCCATGAAGTCGGTCGCCTGCAGGAAACAGTAGCTGGGCGCCCGGATCTTGCAGCGATACGGCTTGTTGCTGCCGTCGGAGACGAGATAGACGCCGAACTCGCCCTTGGGCGCCTCGACCGCCGTGTAGGTCTCGCCCGCCGGCACGTGGTAGCCCTCGGTATAGAGTTTGAAGTGATGGATGAGGGCTTCCATCGACTGCTTCATCTCGGCGCGCGGCGGCGGCGACACCTTGCGGTCGTTCACCTTGACCGGGCCGGCCGGCATCTTGTCGAGCGCCTGCTTCATGATGCGGACGCTCTGGCGCATCTCCTCGATTCGGACCAGGAAGCGGTTCCAGCAATCGCCATGCTTGCCGATCGGAATATCGAAATCGAACTGCTCATAGGAATCGTAGGGCTGCGACTTGCGCAGGTCCCAGGGCACGCCCGATCCGCGCAGCATGGGGCCGGAGAAGCCCCAATCGAGCGCATCCTCGGCGCTGATGATGCCGATATCGACGGTGCGCTGCTTGAAGATGCGATTCTCGGTCAGGAGCGTCTCGAGATCGTCGACTCGCGGCAGGAATTCCTCGCAGAAGCCGTAGATTTCCTCGGCCAGGCCGGCGGGCAGATCGGCATGGACGCCGCCCGGGCGGAAGTAGTTGGCATGGAGCCGGGCGCCGCAAACGCGCTCATAGAACTCCATGCAGCGCTCGCGGTCCTCGAATCCCCAGAGAATCGGCGTGAGCGCGCCGACATCGGCGGCGAAGGTCGTGACGTTCAGCAGGTGGTTGGCGATGCGCGAGATCTCGGCGAAGAGCACGCGGATATATTGCGCGCGCGGCGGCGCTTCGATGCCCAGCAGCTTCTCGGTCGCGAGCGCGAAGGCATGCTCCTGCGACATCGGCGCCACATAGTCGAGTCGGTCGAAGTAAGGCAGCGCCTGGATATAGGTCTTGTACTCGATCAGCTTCTCGGTGCCGCGATGCAAGAGGCCGATATGCGGGTCGCAGCGCTCGACCGTCTCGCCGTCCATCTCCAGCACCAGACGCAACACGCCGTGCGCCGCCGGATGCTGCGGGCCGAAATTGATGTTGTAGTTCTTGATATCGGCGCCCGGCGGCGCCTCGTCGACCGGACCGGCAAGCTGAATATCGGTCATCTTACGATTCTCCCGCCTTTTCATCGCCGGGCAGCAGCCTGGTCATCCCTTCCCAGGGCGACATGAAGTCGAAGCGGCGGAAATCCTGCTTGAGCTTCACCGGCTCGTACACGACTCGCTTCTGTTCCTCGTCGTAGCGCACCTCGACATAGCCGGTCAGCGGGAAATCCTTGCGCATCGGATGCCCCTCGAAACCATAGTCGGTCAGGATACGGCGCAGATCCGGATGGTCGGAGAAGAACACGCCGAACATGTCCCAGACCTCGCGCTCGAACCAGCCCGCGGTGCTGAACACGCCGCAGACGGTCGGCACCGGCGTCTCTTCATCCGTCATGGTCTTCACGCGGATACGCCGATTATGCTTGAGGCTCAATAGGTTGTAGACGATCTCGAAGCGTTCGGGCCGGGCCGGATAATCGACCGCGGTCACGTCGGCCAGCATCTTGAACAGGCAATTCGAATCGTCGCGGAGGAAAGTCAGCGCCGGCACGATCGCGGCGCGCGGCACCCAGATGATGAGTTCGCCGCGAATGATCTCGACCTTGGTCACGTTCTGGGCGAGAGCCTGCGAGACGGTGGAGCCGAGTTCGGTAAGCGCTTGGGTCATGATGCCTCGAACTCGCTTCAGCGGGCGAAGACGGTGCCGGTCCGGCGGATCTTCTTTTGCAACTGCAGGATGCCGTAGACCAACGCCTCGGCGGTCGGCGGGCAACCCGGCACATAGATGTCGACCGGCACGATTCGGTCACAGCCGCGCACGACGCTGTAGCTGTAGTGATAATAGCCGCCGCCATTGGCGCAGGAGCCCATGGAAATGACCCAGCGCGGCTCGGCCATCTGGTCGTAGACCTTGCGCAAGGCGGGCGCCATCTTGTTGGTGAGCGTGCCCGCGACGATCATCACGTCGGACTGGCGCGGGCTCGGCCGCGGGAAGATGCCGAATCGGTCGAGGTCGTAGCGCGCGGCATAAGCGTGCATCATCTCGACGGCGCAGCAGGCGAGCCCGAAGGTCATCGGCCACATGGAGCCTGTGCGTGCCCAATTGACCAGCTTGTCGACGCTGGCGACGACGAAGCCCTTGTCCTGGATCTCGGCCGCCACCGTCTGCAGCAGCGCGTCCTGGGTGGCGCCTGGCGGGATCGGAGCCAGATCTTGCGGCGGCACGGTCACTCCCATTCGAGCGCACCCTTCTTCCATTCATAGATGAAGCCGATGGTCAGCACGCCGAGGAAGGTCACCATCGACCAGAAACCGAAAAGGCCGATTCGCCCGAGCGTTACCGCCCAGGGAAATAGGAAGGCCACTTCGAGATCGAAAATGATGAACAGGATGGCGACGAGGTAGAACCGCACATCGAACTTGGTGCGCGCATCCTCGAACGGCTCGAAGCCGCACTCATAGGGCGACAGCTTTTCCGAATCGGGCCGTTGCCGCGCCGCGATGAACGAACCCAGCACCATGGCCAGGGCAATGACGATGGCCACGCCGAGGAAGATGACGATCGGCAGATATTCACGCAACAGGCTGAGCGACGACATGAGGATTCTCGATCCTGTCTTGGCAGCGCCGGGCGGCGCCACATGCACCCGGGACGAGTGGACGGCGCCATCGCCGGTCCCGAAGTTCTAGCCCTTGGCCAGCAGGCGTTGAAGCCTGAATCGCACTGATTTTTTGTTATTGGCGTGCGCGGAGAACTTCGGCGGGATGGCGGGAGTGGCGGGGCTCGAACCCGTGACCTCCGGCGTGACAGGCCGGCGCTCTAACCAACTGAGCTACACCCCCATCCGGTACCGAGGCCGACTTGCTACCCTCTCGCCCGCAGCCAAGTCAAGCTTGCCGCCGAGCGGCATCGAAGATTTTCGACGCAGGGCAGATGTGCGACGACAGGAGTTGGGATGCCCGTCGCTTTGGTGCAGGAGGCTGCCAGCCTCCTGCCGTGGGGTCAGCCTTGTCGGCGCAGCAGCGAAAGAACCGATTGATTCTGGCTCAGCGAAGCGGACAGGCCGTAGAGACCGATCTGCTGACGCAGATTGGCCGAGGTCTTTTGCGCATCGCTGTCGCTGAGCGTCGCCGTGGCCTGGCTTGCCACCGGGGCTTGCGCCGCCGGGCTCAGCTCGACGCTGTCGGTGGGAAGAGCCGTGCTCGCCGGCGCCTGACTGGTGCTCGGTGCGGCTGTTTGCGGTTGCGGCCGGCTTGCCGGAGCATTCGCGTCGTTGAGAGCCGCCTGGGTTTGGGCGGGATTTAGCGTGATCTGACTCATCGTGCCATCCGTTTGCTAGAAGGCGCAGCTTTAAGCGTTCTTCATGATAACGCAAAAACCCCCGCTTGCCTACCGTGCGAGCGGGGTGATCGAAATCGGTGTCGATCGGGGTTGGTGGGCGATGACGGTTTCGAACCGCCGACCCTCTCGGTGTAAACGAGACGCTCTACCGCTGAGCTAATCGCCCGGGCCGTAATACACGGTCCAAAAGTATCGAGGCCGCCCACCCGAACACCCTCTCGGGGGCCCGGAGGGGCGGCCTCTCAAACAGTACAGCCGATGGCCGGCCGTGACACGCCTGCTTAGTTCAGTTCGTCCTTCAGGGTCTTGCCCGGCTTGAACTTGGCCTGCTTCGACGCGGCGATCTTGATCTTCTCGCCCGTCCGAGGATTCCGGCCTTCGCTCGCCGCACGCGAAGCAACGCTGAAAGTGCCGAAACCGACCAGGCGAACATCGTCCCCCTTCTTCAACGCGGTGGTGATCGCTTCGAATACCGAATCGACAGCCTTCGTCGCGTCGGATTTCTTGAGTTCGCTTGCGGTCGCGACTGCGTCGACCAATTCGTTCTTGTTCACGCTGCCCCCTCCAAAAGTATTACACAAAAAAGAGCGTGGATTAATTGACCGGCTCAGTTGCGAGAGAGCTTAGATCGCTCGATGATTCCACGTCAATCTCCGAAAAGCCAAAATCCCAAGGATTTCCGCGAAAAAACCGACAAATCCCAAATAGGCCCGATCTCGGTCACGTCGACCCTAACGCGGTTGCAATAACGAGGGCCGGACCCGGAATGCGGTTATGCATCCCCGATCCGGCGCTCGTGCCTTGAATCTATCGATTTGATTCGGAAGAAATAGTGATCCGGCGCCCGAGATACGGGCGCCGGATCTGACGAATCAGTGCGTTACGACGCCCGACCTGTCCGGCTCTGCGGCGGGAAGGGCCGCAGGTTTTTCGCTCGGTGCGGGATCATCGTCATTCTCCCATTCCGTCGGAACCAGCGGCTGTGTCAGGGCGTGAAGCAGAACCTCGTCGACATGGGCGACCGGGACGATTCGCAGATGCCGCTTCACATTGTCCGGAATGTCCGGCAAGTCCTTCTCATTGTCCTTCGGGATCAGCACCATCTTGATGCCGCCCCGCAAGGCCGCGAGCAGCTTCTCCTTCAGGCCGCCGATCGGGAAGACTCGTCCCCGCAGCGTGATTTCGCCGGTCATCGCCACGTCGCGGCGTACTGGAATGCCGGTCAGGACCGAGACGATCGCCGTCACCATCGCCACACCGGCCGATGGGCCGTCCTTCGGCGTCGCCCCTTCCGGGACGTGGACATGAATGTCACGCTTGTCGAGGACCGAACGCTTGATGCCGTAGGCGCCGCCGCGGGATTTCACATAGCTTTCCGCCGCCTGCACCGATTCGCGCATGACATCGCCGAGCTTGCCGGTCGCCGTGACCTTGCCCTTGCCGGGTACCGTGACCGCTTCGATCGACAGCAGCTCGCCACCGACCTCTGTCCAGGCCAAACCAGTGACGACGCCGACCAGATCCTGGGTCTCCGCCTCGCCATACCGGAACTTCTTTATGCCGGCGTATTTCTCGAGGTTGCGGCGGGTGACCGTGACCTTGAGGACGCTCTTGGACGATAGGATCTCCTTGATCGCCTTGCGAGTCAGATTCGCCAGCTCGCGCTCGAGATTCCGGACGCCGGCCTCTCGGGTGTAGTAGCGAATGAGATCGCGCATGGCGTCGTCCGAGATCGACCACTCGGTCTTCTTCAGGCCATGGGCTTCCATCTGCTTCGAGACCAGATGGCGCTTAGCGATCTCGATCTTCTCATCCTCGGTGTAGCCGGGGATGCGGATGATCTCCATGCGGTCGAGCAGCGGCTGCGGCATGCGCAAGCTGTTCGCGGTGGTCACGAACATCACGTCCGACAGGTCGTAATCGACCTCGAGATAATGGTCGTTGAAGTTCGAATTCTGCTCCGGATCGAGCACCTCGAGCAGGGCCGAGGACGGATCGCCCCGCCAATCGGCGCCGAGCTTGTCGATCTCGTCCAGCAGGAACAGCGGATTCGACGATTTCGCCTTCTTCATGCCCTGGATGATCTTGCCGGGCATCGAGCCGATATAGGTCCGCCGATGGCCGCGCACCTCGGCCTCGTCGCGAACGCCGCCCAGCGACATGCGGACGAAGTTGCGGCCGGTGGCCTTGGCGATCGATTTGCCGAGCGAGGTCTTGCCGACGCCCGGGGGCCCGACCAGGCACAAAATCGGTCCCTTGACCTTCTTCATGCGCTGCTGGACCGCGAGATATTCGAGGATCCGCTCCTTGACCTTCTCGAGCCCGTAATGGTCCTGGTGCAGAACTTTTTCGGCAATCTTGATGTCGCGCTTGACCTTGCTGCGCTGCTCCCACGGAATCGTGAGCAGCCAATCGAGATAGTTGCGGACGACGGTCGCCTCGGCCGACATCGGGCTCATCGAGCGCAGCTTCTTGATCTCGCCCAAAGCCTTGTCGCGGGCTTCCTTCGACAGCTTGGTCTTGTTGACCCGCTCTTCGATCTCCGCCAGCTCGTCCTTGCCGTCCTCGCCCTCGCCCAGCTCCTTCTGAATAGCCTTCATCTGCTCGTTCAGATAGTACTCACGCTGGGTCTTTTCCATCTGCCGCTTGACGCGGTTGCGGATCCGCTTCTCGACCTGAAGCACGCCGATCTCGCCTTCCATGAAGGCGAAGACCTTCTCCAGCCGCTCGCCGACCGCTTCGGTCTCGAGCAGCTCCTGCTTCTCGGGAATCTTGAGCGCCAGATGCGACGCCACGGTATCCGCCAGCTTCGAGGAATCGTCGATCTGGTTGATCGACACCAGCACCTCGGGCGGGATCTTCTTGTTGAGCTTGATGTACTGCTCGAACTGCGAGACGGCGGTCCGGGCGAGCGCCTCGAGCTCCTGCTTTTCGCCAAGCTTCTCCTGGATCACCTCGGCATGGGCTTGGAAGAAGGTGTCATTGTCGCTGAAGCGCTGGATGCGCGCGCGCTGACCGCCTTCGACCAGCACCTTAACCGTACCGTCGGGCAATTTCAGGAGCTGCAGCACGGTGCCGATCGTGCCGACCATATAGATATCGGCGGCGGTCGGATCGTCCTGCTGGGCATTCTTCTGTGTGACGAGCAGAATCTGCTTGTCCTCGCGCATCACGTCTTCGAGGGCGCGGACCGATTTCTCGCGACCCACGAAGAGCGGCACGATCATGTGGGGAAAGACGACGATGTCCCGTAACGGCAGAACGGGATAGAGGTCATTGCGTGGGATGGTGCTCATCATGCCTCTTCTGCCTGTGGCCGTCCCCCGACGCGCGGCGAGACGACCGTTGCAAAGCGTATCTGGGAATTTCGGGCCGGCGCCCCGTCCATTCAAGGTAGCCGGATGGCCGGGGCCATCCGTCTCTTGCACATCAGGGGCGGCGGCGCCGGCCTTGAAACGCTTTAGCCACCGGTTCCGACATCACCGCGTCGGTCGGAATGGATGTAAAGGGGCGAGGCCCGTCCCTCTACGACTTCTCGGTTGATGACGATCTCCTCGACCGATTCAAGACCGGGAAGCTCGAACATCGGGTCGAGCAGGATCGCTTCCATGATCGAGCGCAGGCCACGCGCACCGGTTTTCCGTTGGATGGCCTTGCGGGAGATGCTCTTCAGCGCTTCGTCATTGAAGCTCAGCCGCACATCCTCCATCTCGAACAGCCGCTGATATTGCTTGACCAGCGCGTTCTTCGGCTTGGTCAGGATGTCCATCAGCGCCTTTTCATCAAGATCGTCGAGCGTCGCCACGACAGGCAGGCGGCCGACGAATTCGGGGATGAGGCCGAATTTCAACAGATCCTCGGGCTCGACATCGCGCAGGATCTCGCCGGTCTGGCGCTCGTCCGGACCGATGATGTCGGCGCCGAAGCCGATCGAAGTCCCCTGCCGCCGCTGACCGATGATCTTCTCCAGCCCGGCGAAAGCGCCGCCGCAGATGAAGAGGATGTTGGTCGTGTCGACCTGCAGGAACTCCTGCTGCGGATGCTTCCGGCCGCCTTGCGGAGGCACGGAGGCGACCGTGCCTTCCATGATCTTCAACAGCGCCTGCTGCACGCCTTCACCCGACACGTCCCGCGTGATCGACGGGTTGTCGGATTTGCGGCTGATCTTGTCGACCTCGTCGATATAGACGATGCCGCGCTGAGCGCGTTCGACATTGTAGTCGGCCGCCTGCAGCAGCTTGAGGATGATATTCTCGACATCCTCGCCGACATAGCCCGCCTCGGTTAGCGTCGTGGCGTCGGCCATGGTGAAGGGCACATCGATGATGCGGGCCAGCGTCTGTGCCAACAACGTCTTGCCGCAACCGGTTGGCCCGACCAGCAGGATGTTGGACTTGGCCAACTCGACATCATTGTTTTTGGCGCCGTGGGCGAGCCGTTTGTAGTGGTTGTGCACCGCTACCGACAGCACGCGCTTGGCGTGGAACTGCCCGATCACGTAATCGTCGAGCACGGCGCAGATATCGCGCGGTCCGGGCACGCCGTCACGGGATTTGACCAGCGTCGTCTTATGCTCTTCGCGGATGATATCCATACAGAGCTCGACGCATTCGTCGCAGATGAACACCGTAGGGCCGGCGATCAGCTTGCGGACCTCGTGCTGGCTCTTGCCACAGAATGAGCAATAGAGCGTGTTTTTCGAGTCACCGCCGGTGTTCTTGGTCATAGGCACTCCGTCAGCCGCCGAGAAACGACCTCGGCCATGTTATCCGCCAGCGGTCCGTTGGCACAACCGCAAAGCTTGGCGGCGGTTTGAGCCGGTAGTCTTCGAACCGTAGCAGACCTCATCTCAAGATCCCCTTAACAAGGGCGCGGTTGGTTAGCGTCTCGTCTCCTCGCCCGGCGTGTCGCGTGGCGGCCGTGCTGCGATCACGTCGTCGATGAGGCCGAACTCCTTGGCCTCGGTCGGTGACATGAAATAGTCACGCTCCACCGCGAGTGCGACGCGCTCGACCGATTGGCCGGTATGCGTCACGTAAATGTCATTGAGTCGGGACCGAAGCGCAAGGATCTCGCGCGCCTGGATCTCGATGTCCGAAGCTTGCCCCTGCGCGCCGCCCGACGGCTGGTGAATCATGATTCGGGCATTGGGTGTCGCCGACCGCTTGCCGGCCGTACCGGCGGTCAGGAGCAGCGAGCCCATCGAGGCGGCCTGGCCGATGCACACCGTCGCCACGTTGGGGCGGACATATTGCATCGTGTCGTAGATGGCGAGCCCCGAGGAGACGATGCCGCCCGGCGAGTTGATGTAGAGCGAGATGTCCTTGTTCGGGTTCTCCGATTCAAGGAACAGGAGCTGCGCGCAGATCAAGCTGGACACCGCGTCGTTCACCGGCCCGACCAGGAAGATGATGCGGTCCTTGAGCAGCCGCGAATAGATGTCGTAGGCGCGTTCGCCCCGATTGGTCTGCTCGACCACCATCGGGACCAGGTTGTTCATATAGATTTCCAATGGGTCGGCCATCTTGCTCCTGCTTCCCTTGCTGTCCCGGGCCTCGTTCAGACCTCGTCGTCCTCATCGAGCCCGGCGAGCGACGGCAGATCCTTCGCCGGCACCGGCTTATCGGTCACCTTGGCGGTCTCGACGATGAAGTCGACGACCTTGTCCTCATAGATCGGTGCGTGCAGCGAGCGCGCCGCATCCGGGTTCTTGCGATAATAGTCGACGACCGCCTTCTCCTGACCGGGATATTGCCGGGCCTGCGCCATGATCGCCCGGTTGACCTCGTCCGAGGTTACCTGAATGTTGTTCTTCATCCCGATTTCCGCAAGCAGGAGGCCGAGGCGCACACGTCGCACGGCAATGTCGCGGTACTCGGTCTTGATATCGTCCTCGGTCTTGCCCTCTTCCGGCTCGTAGGTGCCGGCCTCCTCGGCGCGCTTCTTCTCGTCCTCGAACTGCTTCCAGATCGAGTCGAACTCGATATCGACCATGCCGACCGGCACATCGAACACGTTCTTCTCCGCGAGCTGGTCGAGCAGGTCGCGCTTCAGCTTTTGGCGGGCGAGGCGGCCGTAATCGGCCTCGATCTGGCCGCGGATGGCGTCGCGCAGTGCCTGGAGGTTCTCCATGCCGACCTCGTCTGCGAGCGCGTCGTCGATCACGGCCGGCAGCTTGCGCTTGACCGCCTTGATCTCGCAGGCGAACTCGGCCTCCTTGCCTGACAGGTGCTCAGCGCCGTAATCGGCCGGGAAGGTCACCTTCACCGTCACCTTGTCGCCGGCGGCATGACCCACGAGCTGCGCCTCGAAGCCGGGGATGAAGCGGTTGGAGCCGAGCTCCAGCTCGTAATCCGTGCCGGCGCCGCCGGGGAATTCCTCGCCGTCGATCGAGCCCTTGAAATCGAGCACGACGATGTCGCCCTCGGCCGCCTTCTCGCCTTCGGCGACCGGCTCGGCCTTGCGATAACGCTCGGCCAGACGGCCGATGGCCTCGTCGACCTCCTCGTCGGCGATTTCGGGCTTCAGGCGCTCGAGCTCGATCGCGCCGAGATCGGGCGCGGCCACATCGGGCAGCACCTCGACGCTCATGGCGTAGACCAGGTCCTTGCCGGCCTCGAAGGACTCGATGGCGATCTTGGGCTGCAGCGCCGGGCGCAGATTGCGCTCGCGCAGCGTCTCGGAGGACGAGCTGTTGACAGTCTCCTCCAGCACTTCGCCCATGACGGACTGGCCATAGCGCTTCTCAAGGACGCTCATCGGCACCTTGCCCGGCCGGAAGCCCGGCAGGCGTAGGCTCTTGCTGAGCTCCGTGAGTCGGCTGCGCATGCGCTGCTCGATATCTTGGGCAGCGACGACAACCTTGTATTCGCGCTTCAAACCCTCGGTGCTGGTTTCGGTGATCTGCATGGAACCTTGAGCCTATGGAATTAATCGGTCCGGGTTGGTGCGGGCGAAGGGACTTGAACCCCCACGACTTGCGTCGCTGGAACCTAAATCCAGTGCGTCTACCAATTCCGCCACGCCCGCGCCGGTCCCGTGAATCGGGTTCACATAGCACAGGAGATTCTACCCCACACCCCTAAATATGTAACGCCGGCCGGTTGGCCAGGGTCGATCAACCTGCCAGGCACGCCCGTGCCGCTGCGTCGATGATCGCATCCCGGTCGAGTCCATAGGCGCGGTAGAGGTCGGGAATGTCGCCGGATTGGCCGAAATGGTCGACCCCGAGCGGTTCGACCCGGCAGCCGCCGGCCGAGCCGAGCCAGCTTAAAGCCGCGGGATGACCGTCATGGACAGTGACCAGGGCCGCCCCTGTCCCCAACGGCGACAACAGCCGTTCTATCAGGCTGTTGCCCTGCCCGCTTCTGCGTCCACGCAGCCAGTCGGCATAGAGCCGGTCGGGCGAGGTCACGGCGAGCAGCCCTGCGCCGGGGATGTCTTCGAGCAGAGCCGCATGAGCGGCGCGGGCCTCGTCGACCACGGCACCGCAATAGACGATCGCCAGCTCGGCGCCCTGCGCCGGCTCGACCAACCAATAAGCGCCGCCGACGATGCCGGCATGGAGCACTGCGGACATGGCCCGGACCGGCTGCTCCAGCGAGCGGGTCGAAAGGCGGAGATAGACCGACCCGCCCTCCCTGCCCGGCGCCTGCATATGTCCGAAACCCCAGCCCATCAGCACGGCCAGTTCGTCGACATAGGCCGGCTCATAGGAGGCGAGTCCGTCCTGGCCCATGCCGATCAGCGGCGTATTGATCGATTGATGTGCCCCACCCTCCGGCGCCAGCGTCAGCCCCGAAGGTGTCGCCACCACCATGAAGCGGGCATCCTGGTAGCAGCCGTAATTGAGCGCATCGAGGCCGCGATTGATGAAGGGATCATAGAGCGTGCCGATCGGCAGCAGCCGGGCACCGAACAGCGGTGCCGTCAGGCCGAGGGCCGCCAGCATCAGGAACAGATTATGTTCGGCGATGCCGAGCTCGATATGCTGGCCGGCCGGCGCCATGGCCCAGCGCTGGGCGGAGACGACCTTCTCGTCGCGAAACACGTCCGCGACCTCGGCGGCGTGGAAGATGCCCCGGCGATTGACCCAGCCGCCGAGATTGGTCGAGACGGTAACGTCCGGCGAGGTCGTGACGATGCGCGAGGCGAGCGGGCTGTCGCCGCCGGCGAGATCGTTCAGGATCTTGCCGAAGCCTTCCTGGGTCGACATCTGGGCACCGCTCGGCACCGGCAGAGCCGGAACCGGTACCGGCTCCGCCATCAGCTCGCGCTCGGGCTCGGCGGCGAACGGTACGGTCGCGAGAAACCGCTCCAGCTCCGCCGTCGGCAGATCGAGCCCGGCATAACGGTCCCACTCCGCCCCATCCGGAATCCGCATCTGACGCTTGAAGAGCGCCATCTGGTCCTGGTTCATGAGACCGGCGTGATTATCCTTGTGGCCGGCGAAGGGCAGACCGAAGCCCTTGATGGTATAGGCGATGAAGCAGGTCGGCAGATCGTCGGCGATGCCGTGAAAGGCCTCCAGCACGGCGGCCATGTCGTGACCGGCGAGATTGGTCATCAGCGCGTGGAGCTGATCGTCGTCGTGATCGTCGAGAATCCAGCGGATGCCCGGATAGCGGTTGAGGTCGCGCTGCAGATGCTCGCGCCAGCCGAGGCCGCCCTTGTAGACCAGTGCCGAATAGAGCGAGTTCGGGCAGGCGTCGATCCAGTCGCGCAGATGCTCGCCGTCGGGCCGAGCGAAGGCGGCTTCGAGCTGCTTGCCGTATTTCAGGACGACGACACGCCATCCCATCATCTCGAACAGCTTGTCGATGCGATTGAACAGCCGGTCGTTGACGATGCTGTCGAGGCTCTGGCGATTATAGTCGATCACCCACCAGAGATTCTTCACGTCGTGCTTCCAGCCTTCGAGCAGCGCCTCGAAGACGTTGCCTTCGTCGAGCTCGGCATCGCCGACCAGCGCCACCATCCGCCCCGCGGGCCGGTCCTGAACGGCGAGCCCCTTCAGCCGCACGAAATCCTGGGCAATCGAGGCGAATAGCGTGATCGCGACGCCCAGACCTACCGAGCCGGTCGAGAAATCGACATCGTCGGTATCCTTGGTGCGCGACGGATAGGATTGCGCGCCGCCCAGGGCCCGGAATTTCTCCAGCTTCTCGCGGGTCTGCTTGCCGAGAAGATATTGGATGGCGTGATAGACCGGCGAGGCGTGCGGCTTGACCGCGACCCGATCCTGCGGGCGCAGCACGTCGAAATAGAGCGCCGTCATCAGCGTGACCAGCGACGCCGACGAGGCCTGATGCCCGCCGACCTTGAGGCCGTCCCGGTTCGGGCGCAGGTGATTGGCGTTGTGGATCGTCCAGGCGGCGAGCCAGAGGACCTTGTCGGCAAGCACCTGGAGACGGCGAATTCGTTCCTGTGCGGTATCGGGCGCCGACATCCTGTCGGTCGAGATCAGCGGCACGCTGGCCAAGGCAGGTCTCCCAAAGGCGTTTCGCCCTTTGATACCGGCTCGGGCGCCGCCGATCCAGTCAGAAGCCCAAATCGCGCAGAATGGCTGGGATCTGCTCCGGCAGATCCTCTGCCAGCAGGCCGGGCCCGAAGCGCTGTGCCGCGGCGCCATGGATCCAGACGGCGGCAGCGGCCGCCTCGAACGCGGGCACGCCCTGGGCCAGCAGTCCCAGGATCATGCCCCCCAGCACATCGCCCGAGCCCGCCGTCGCGAGATAGGGCGGCGCGTTGGCATTGATCGCGGCGCGACCGTCGGATGCCGCCACGACGGTGTCCGAGCCCTTGAGCACGATGACGGCGCCGCTCGCGGCAGCAGCGGCGCGCGCGCGGACGAGCTTGTCGCCGGTAAGACGGAACAATCGGCCGAATTCGCCCTCGTGCGGCGTCAGCACCACCGGCCCCCGCACCGCCTCGAACAGCGTCTCCGGCCGGTCGGCAAAGGCGCTGATGGCATCGGCGTCGAGCACGGTCGGTCGGCTCGTGCCGAGAAGCTTCAGCGCGGTCTCGCGCGTCGCATCGGTAACGCCCGCGCCCGGGCCGATGAGCAAGGCGTTGAATCGCTTGTCGCCGAGCAGTACCGCGAGATCGTCCTCGCCTTGCAGCGGCTTCACCATGATGCTGAGCAGCGAGGCGGCATAGACGGCGAGCGCCTGCTCGGGCACCGCGACGGAGACGAGGCCGGCGCCGAGCCGGGCGGCTCCCCTTGCGGCTAGCCGGGCCGCACCTGTCGTCGGATAGCCGCCGAGCACCAACGCGTGGCCGCGGCCATATTTATGGGATGCGGCCGCCGGGCGCGGCAACGCTTCGTGCCACAGCGCCGGGCTGTTCTCCCAGGTGCGAGGCGCGATGGCGCCGAGCGCCGAGGGGTCGAGCCCGATTCCCGCAAACACGAGTTCGCCGCACAGATCGCGGCCGGGGAGCAGCAGATGGCCGGGCTTCTTGCGCTCGAAAGTCACCGTGAGAGCCGCAGCGACGGCGCCGAGATCGGCACCGCTGTCGCCCTGGACACCGGATGGCAGATCGACCGCGATCATGCTCACGCGGCGCTCGGACACGGCACGCAGCGTGTCGGCCGCGGCACCTTCGATCTTGCGCGCAAGTCCGGCGCCGAAGATCGCGTCGATGGCGAGGGCGGAGCCGTCGAGAATGGCCGGCGTCAGCGGCTCGATCGATCCCTTCCAGCGCGCGGCATGCAAGGCGGCGTCGCCCTTCAGCTTGTCGGCGGGGCCCAGCAGGCCGAGCCTGACCGGCCAGCCCGCTGCCGCCAGCAGCCGTGCCGCGACGAAGCCGTCACCGCCATTGTTGCCGGGACCGCAGAGCACAGCGACCGGCTGGCGCGGATAGCGCTTCACGATCTCGGCCGCGACGGCGGCGCCGGCTCGCTCCATCAGCATCTCGCCGGGCGTGCCGGCCGCGATGGTCCGGCGATCTGCTTCGCCCATTTCGGCGACGCTCAGCAGCGCGGAGGCGAGGGTCATGGGCGGTCGGGCCTCAGCAGCGCCAGCTGCTGCAGCATCGCCTCGCGCAGCATCGCCACGTCGGAGCCCGGCGTCAGCACGCGATAGCCGCGTTCCCATAATTGCTCCAGGCTCGCTCCCGGATAAGGCAGGCATCCAAGGATCTTGCCATGGGCCTTGGCTGCGGCTTCGACGACGGAGACCGCCTTGAGAAAGTCCGGATGATCGAACCGGCCGAGCGCGCCGAGATCGCCGGAAAGGTCTCCGGGGCCGAGAAAGACGACGTCGAAGCCGCCGACGGCGCAGATCTCCATGGCATTGGCCGCACCGGCCGCGGTCTCGATCTGCAGCATGACGACCAGCTCGGCGCCGGCGGCACCTCGGCCCACATAGTCGCCGGCCCGCAGCCCGAACTCGGAGGCGCGCACGACCGGTGCGGCATAACCGCGCTTGCCGTTGGGCGGATAGAGGCAGGCGGCAATGGCGGCCCGGGCCTCCTCGGCGTTGGAGATCGACGGGATCATCACGCCCTCGACGCCCAGGTCGAGCACCCGCTTCAGCATCGCCGGATCGTTCTTGGCGACGCGGATAAAGGCCCCGGCCGAAGTCGTTTGCACGGCCTGGATCATGGCGCGGTGATCCTCGAACCCGCCGGCGCCATGCTCGCCGTCGATCAGGACAAAATCGTAGCCGGCGAGACCGGACAGCTCGGCCACCAGCGGGCTCGCCAGATTGTTGAAGATGCCGAAAGCTCCCTGCCCGGCCTTGAGCCGCGCTTTGACCGCATTCGCCCGGTACATTGGTCGTCCTTCCGATCAAACCGTTATCTGCGCTAGTCTAACCCCCGAGACGTTGGGAATTGAACCTTCCGGTGCGGGACTGCTCATTAAGGAGCGAGAATGCGACGGCTGAGCCTGATGATCTGCGTGATCTTTCTGCTGATGCCATTGGCCGCTGCGGCGCCCGGCGGTTCGCCCCTCGATTTGGCGCTGGTACTGGCCGTCGATGTCTCCCGTTCGGTCAACGACACGCGCTACAATCTACAGCGCGACGGCTATGCCCAGGCGTTCCGCGATCCCGCCGTGATCGCCGCGATAGCGGACAATGCCCAGCAGGGGGTCGCCGTCACGCTGGTGGAATGGTCCGGCGTCTCCGAGCAAAGCCAGTTGGTTCCCTGGACGATCATCACGGACCGCGCGTCGAGCGAGCGTTTCGCCTCGGCGGTCGAGGAGTCGGAACGTCGTTTCGCCGGTTGGACCTCGATCAGCGCCGCGCTCGACTTCTCAAGCGAACTTTTGAAGGATAAGGCGGTCGCCGCACGCCGCCGGGTCATCGACGTTTCAGGCGACGGATCGAACAATAACGGCCGACCCATCGGCGAAGCGCGCGACGAGGCGGTCGCCGCCGGCATCACCATAAACGGCCTGCCCATCCTCACCGTCGAGGCCGCGCTCGACAGCTACTATGAAGCCAACGTGATCGGCGGACCGGGTGCCTTCATCATCCCGACCGAGAATTTCGAGACCTTCGCCAAGGCCATCCAGACCAAGCTCATCCGCGAGATCGCCGACTGGACGCTGGCGACGCGATTGGCCGCCGGCACACGCTGATCGTCGAGGGCCGCCGAATAGGGCGCGAATGCCTTCATAATGCATCGATTTCGTCGACGATCCCCCCATGGGGCGGACGGCATTTTCTAACGCTCGATTAACTGTTCCACTATATCGATAGCCGTTGACCGGAATTTTGAGGCGGTCATCGAAGTCAATTTATCTTTTATTGTCGGAATTACCGAAGATCGTGATGAAATCGACCCTTGGATCGAAGCGCTTTCGCGGCCGGCTCGGCGAGCGAGGGACGGCGGCCATCGAGTTCGCCTTCGCGGCGCCGGTCTTTCTGCTCGTGATCCTCGGCATCTTCGAGCTCAGCTTCATGGTGTTCGTCCAAACGGTGCTCGACGGCTCGGCTCGGGACGCGGCGCGGCTGATCAGGACCGGACAGGTCGCAACCTCGACCGATCCCCAGGCGACATTTCAGAACCTGCTCTGCAGCGACATGGCCGTGCTGGTCGGCTGCACGAACCTCATTTTCAACGTCCAGACCTTCTCGAGCTTCAGCGCCGTCACCACGACGCCGCCAAAAGACAAGAACGGCAAGCCGGTAACGACCTTCAATGCCGGTAATGCCAGCACCGACATGCTTGTGGAAGTTCTCTACAACCGGCCTTTCGCCACGCAGATAATCGGCAAATTTTTCGGATCCACCGAGTCGGTCTACCTGAGTTCGACGGTCATCTTCCGCAACGAGCCCTATCAGGGACCGACATCATGATCCCTCGGCTGAGAGAGCTGCTCAGAAACCGCTCCGGCGCCGCGGCCATCGAGTTCGCGATCCTGCTACCGGTAGCGCTGCTGTTGCTGTTCGGCACTTATGAGGTAACGAACGCCGTGGTCACCTATATGAAGTTGACTGCGGCAGTCGACACCGTGGGCGATCTCGTCGCTCAGCAGACGTCGGTCAGTTCCGCGATGCTCGACGATTTCTATAAGGCCGAACAGCTCGTCATGTCGCCGGCAAGCACATCCGGCCTCGGTTTTGCCGTCGCGAGCGTAACGTTCAGCCTCAATACGACAAGCAATACCGTTCAGGCGACGCAGGCGTGGCAGCAGACCCGGGGCAGCGCTACGTCGATGACCGACGCGGCCACGAGCTCCACCAATCTCGGCGGCAACGGCGAGAGCGTCATCGTTACGCAGGCCACTTACACCTACAACTCGCTCCTCAAATACGTGCTTCCCAAGGGAATCGTCATGTCGCAGCGGATTTATACCCGCCCGCGGACGGCTCCAAGCATCCCGTTCACGAATTGAAATGGTCAGTATCGGAGTTCGTTAGCATGGCCATCCCTTCTTTCCTTAGGCGGGTCAAAAACTTACTTCGGACTTTCGGCCGTTCGCGCACAGGCAATGTCGGCATAATTTTCGGCTTCGCCGCGATTCCGCTCATCCTCTCGGTCGGCATGGGGGTCGATATGGCCAGGGCCTATGCCATGAAGGTCAGGCTGGGAGCAGCGTTGGATGCCGCCGGACTGGCTGTCGGCGGGTCACCCGCAAGTTTCCAGACTGCAGATCTCGAGCAGCGGATGCAGAACTACTTCAACGCAAACTACCCAAGTTCGGTACTCGGCACCGCGTCCACGCCCGTCATGACCTATCAGTCGAGCACCAACACCAACGTCATCAATTTCACGGTGACCGGCACGATACAGACCACTTTCATGCGTCTCATCAACGTAAAGACCATGAGCGTGAGCGTCAGCAACCAGGTGACGCGCGGCATCTCCGGCCTCGAAGTGGCGCTCGTGCTGGACAATACCGGCTCGATGATGTGCGGCGATGGCGGGAGCGCCAACGCCTCGCAATGCGAGCAGAATGTACCGCCGAGCCACATGGACACGCTCAGGACCGACGCCCAGATCATCATCAATACATTGTTTCAGGGCACGACCGCGCAGAGTACTTTGAAGATGTCGCTGGTACCTTACGTGACCGCCGTCAATGTCGGGCCGGCTATGTCGCAGAGCGGACTTCTAGATACCTATGTCCCTAAGAAAAACGGGGCATATTTTTCCTATAGCACGCCGACAAAAACGGGAACGAAGATCGTCGATGCCGGCGGCGTCAATAGCATCACTTATGACGCCTCGCAAAGTCCGACGTCGCTGGAATGGATCGGATGCGTTGTGGAAGCCACAGTGCCGAATGAGGATTCCTCCAATACTGGCCCGGACATGGATGAGGTACCGGGTCAAGGCTGGGCGAATACCTATACCCCTTACTACTGGGTGAGCGGCACAGGTCCTACATATAATGGAAGTGGTACTTCGTCTACCAGCAACATCTGGCATCCAAGCACAACTACTACCACCCACTCCGGGACCACGACCACTTTCTTGCCGCCCAAGGCGCAGTATGAGGAGGTCGATAACGGTCGATATTTCGAGAGCAGCAACAGTGCGAGCGCCGATTCCTATGGCCCGAACCTCGGCTGTCCGACCCCTCTAGTACGACTGACCACCGATCGAAACGCGCTGCTCACGGCTGCGCAGAACATGAAGTCGCGGGCCAACAGCGGTACTGCGATCAATGTCGGCCTAGTGTGGGGGTGGCGGACCTTGTCGCCCAATCAGCCTTTCAGCGACGGCCAGCCCTACATCAACCCAAAGGGCATCAAGAAAGCGATTGTCCTCGAGACGGACGGCAACGACGATGCTAATTCCTCACCCGATTATACGGGATACGGATATATCGACGACGGTCTGCTGGGCTCGTCCTCACTCAATACCGCCATGAGCAACATGCAGAGCAGATTGCTCAAGCTTTGCGCCAATATACAGGCACAAGGCATTCAAATATATACAATCGGCCTGGGTAACAGCGCCAATCTCTCCTTGTTGAAAAACTGCGCGGGTCCGGGGCCAGATCAGTTTTTCAGCGCGCCGACGGCCGCTTCGCTCCAGTCCGTGTTCCAGCAGGTCGCCAATTCGCTCAATCAGCTTCGGCTGAGCAAATAGCTATCCGCCGCGCCACTCATGAGCAGGCCGTTGCCGATGCGATCGGTCTGACGCCCTGCTCGAGCGCGCAACGATGGGGACCAATCGGAAATGCGGGAACAGCCCCGAGCGAGGCCGCTTCCGCAAATCTCGGAAATTTGGGGCGAGTGACCGGATTTGAACCGGCGACATCCAGAATCACAATCTGGCGCTCTAACCAACTGAGCTACACCCGCCGCAGGGAGATGCGGTTCCTACCCTAAGCGATCGCCGAGCGTCAAGCCGCGTGACGCCATTGCCCCCCTCCTCCCGCCGGCCTATAGAAATCGCAGCGCGGGAGGAATGCGATGGGGCATGCGGCGTTGCAGATAGCCGACCATATGGGCAAGCTCGGAACGGAGACGGCCTTCGAGGTGCTGGCCCGGGCCAAGGCGCTCGAAGCCTCGGGCCGCGACATCGTCAATCTCGGCATCGGTCAGCCTGATTTCCCCACGCCCGACCATATCGTCGAGGCCGGCCGCAAGGCGCTGGCGGACGGGCATCACGGCTACACCCCCTCGGCCGGCATAGCACCCCTGCGCGAGGCGGTGGCGGCCGATCTCCACCGGCGTCACCGGGTCGAGATCGATCCGGCGCAGGTGCTGGTCGTGCCCGGCGGCAAGGTCACGATGTTCTTCGCCATCCAGATGTTCGGCGAGCCGGGAGCCGAGATCCTCTACCCCAATCCCGGCTTCCCGATCTATGAAAGCGTCATCCGCTATACCGGCGCCACGCCCGTGGCGATCCCGCTGCGCGAGGCCAACGGCTTCGCCTTTCGGGCGGAGGACGTGCTCGCTCGGATCACCCCGCGCACGCGCCTCCTCATCCTGAACAGCCCGGCCAACCCGACCGGCGGCGTCGTGCCGCGGATCGAGCTCGATCGGCTGGTGGCCGGGCTCGAGCGGCATCCGCAGGTCGCCATCCTGTCTGACGAGATCTATGGCGAGATCGTCTACGGCACGGCCGAAGCGGTCAGCCTCACGACCTATCCCGGCATCCGCGACCGCCTGATCCTGCTCGACGGCTTCAGCAAGACCTACGCGATGACCGGCTGGCGTCTGGGCTACGGGGTCTGGCCGCATTCGCTGCTGCCGTATGCGGAGCGGCTGGCGGTGAACAGCCATTCCTGCGTCAATGCCTCGGCCCAGTTCGCCGGTATCGCCGCTCTCACCGGGCCGCGCGAGCAGTGCCGGCATATGGTCGAAGCCTTCGCCGAACGGCGGGAGCGGATCGTGGGCGCGCTCAATCAACTGCCGGGCGTGCGCTGCCTCAGCCCCGGCGGTGCCTTCTATGTCTTTCCAAATATTACGGATACGGGACTGGACAGCCGCACGTTGCAGACCCGCTTGCTCGAGGAGGCCGGGGTGGCGACGATCGCCGGCACCAGCTTCGGCGCCGAGGGCGAAGGGTTTCTGCGTTTTTCATATGCCGCCTCGATGGCTCAGATCGATCTGGCGATGCAGCGCATCGGCGAGTTCCTTTTGAACCTGAAGCTGCGTTGAACAAGCTGGCACGGCGTGTGCGTTCCCGTGTGCAAAGCACGGCCTGTGCTGAGGATCTGAGCCGAGGAGCCGACATGAAAAAGGTCGAAGCCGTCATCAAGCCGTTCAAGCTCGACGAAGTGAAAGAAGCCCTGCACGAGATCGGGATCAAGGGGATCACCGTTACGGAGGCAAAGGGTTTTGGACGCCAAAAAGGCCATACCGAACTCTATCGCGGCGCAGAGTATGTTGTGGACTTTCTGCCCAAGGTGAAAATCGAAGTAATCATGGAAGATGCACTGGTCGAACGGGCGGTCGAGGCGATCCAGCAAGCCGCCCATACCGGCCGTATCGGCGATGGCAAAATCTTCGTCAGCACAGTCGAGGAGGTCGTCCGCATCCGTACCGGCGAGCGCGGAAACGACGCCATTTGATTAAAATATACGCACGGTGCATATTTTTTGTGCGTCGAGCTGCATCATAGGAAACCAGAGCAAGGCCGGGTCCGACGCCCGGCCTCGTCCGGTCAAACTGCTTTGCCAACGAAGGAAGCTGAAGAATGTCCACCGTCGAAAAAGTCCTGGAAATGATCAAGGAGAACGAGGTCAAGTACGTTGACTTTCGCTTCACCGATCCGCGTGGCAAGTGGCAGCATTTGTCTCATCATGTCCGGACGGTCGATGCCGATCTCCTGACCGACGGCGTGATGTTCGACGGCTCGTCGATTGCCGGTTGGAAGGCCATCAACGAATCCGACATGGTGCTGTTGCCGGACCTGTCGACCGCGGTGCTCGATCCGTTCTCGGCCCAGACCCAGCTTATCATCGTCTGCGATATCGCCGAACCCGGCACCGGTCAGGCCTATGGCCGCGACCCCCGTTCGACCGCGAAGAAGGCCGAAGCCTATCTGGGCTCGACCGGTATCGGCGACACGGCGTTCTTCGGCCCGGAAGCCGAGTTCTTCGTGTTCGACGACGCCCGCTTCAAGACCGGCATGAACAGCGCCGGCTACGAGCTCGACAGCGAGGAAGGCCCCTACAATTCGTTCAAGGTCTATCCGGACGGCAATACCGGCCATCGCCCGCCGATCAAGGGCGGCTATTTCCCCGTGTCGCCGGTGGACAGCGCCGGGGACCTTCGCGCCGAGATGCTGTCGGTCATGGCCGACATGGGTCTCGATGTCGAGAAGCATCACCATGAGGTGGCGCCCTCGCAGCACGAGCTCGGCTGCAAGTTCAACACGCTCGTCCATTCCGCCGACGACATGCAGATCTACAAGTACGTCGTGCACAACGTCGCGCATCAGTACGGCAAGACCGCGACCTTCATGCCGAAGCCGATCAAGGGCGACAACGGCTCGGGTATGCATGTCCACCAGTCGATCTGGAAGGAAGGCAAGCCGACCTTCGCCGGCTCCGGCTATGCCGACCTCTCGGACGCGGCGCTCTATTACATCGGCGGCATCATCCGCCACGCCAAGGCGCTCAACGCCTTCACCAACCCGACGACCAACAGCTACAAGCGCCTGATCCCCGGCTTCGAGGCGCCCGTGCTGTTGGCCTATTCCTCGCGCAACCGGTCGGCTTCGTGCCGTATCCCCTATGTGTCGAGCCCCAAGGGCAAGCGCGTCGAGGTTCGGTTCCCGGATCCGGCGGCCAATCCGTATCTCGCCTATTCGGCCATGCTGATGGCCGGCCTCGACGGCATCCAGAACAAGATCCATCCGGGCGAGGCGATGGACAAGAACCTCTACGACCTGCCGCCGGAAGAGCTGAAGAACGTGCCCACCGTCTGCGGCTCGCTGCGCGAGGCGATCGGCGCGCTCTCCGCCGACCACGACTTCCTGCTCAAGGGCGACGTGTTCAGCAAGGATCAGATCGAGGCCTATATCGAGCTGAAGTGGGAAGAAGTGTACGCCTTCGAGCACACCCCGCATCCGATCGAGTTCCAGATGTACTACAGCGTCTGATCCGCTTCTAAAGTAAGACATGCGAGCGGATCAGGTCAGACCGGCCTGATCCGCTTTCTTTTGCGCATGGGGTCGCCTTGCCGCGCTGGGTACGATGGTGAAAGCTGTTGGCTAAGAACAGTTTGGAAAACCATCAGAGGGAACCCCATGACGAAACATATGTTCGCCGCCGTGGCCCTGGCGCTGGGCCTCGCCGGAAGCATTGCTGTTGCCGATGCCGCGCCGGTGAAGCTGGTGACGGAAGAGGCGATGGTCGACTCGCCGCAGCCCGGCATCAAGATCTATGTCCGCAACAAGCATCTCGCCGGCATGAACCATTTCACGCCGGACCGGACGCTGGTCTTCGTTCATGGGGCCACATATCCGGCCAGCACCGCCTTCGATCTGGAGCTGGGCGGCCTGTCCTGGATGGAGTTCATCGCCCAGCACGGTTTCGACGTCTACCTGCTCGATCTGCCCGGTTACGGCAAATCGACCCGTCCGCCGGCCATGGACCAACCGCCCGAGGGCGGCCAGCCGGTCGAGAGCACCGCCGATGCCGTGCGCGACTATGCTGCCGTGGTCGATTGGGTGCTGGCACGCCGGCATTTGAGCAAGCTGGATGTGATGGGCTGGTCCTGGGGCACCACCATCGCCGGCGGCTATGCCGCCGAGCAGCCGGCCAAGGTCAACCGCCTCGTCCTCTATGCCTCGGTCTGGCTGAACCATGATGCGCCGCCGACCGGCGATGCGGCCAAGCTCGGCGCCTATCGGCTGGTGAACGCCGATGCGGCGATGAAGCGCTGGCTGAACGGCGTGCCCGCCGACAAGCAGGCGGGGCTCATCCCGGCCGGCTGGTTCGACGCCTGGCAGAAGGCGACCTGGGCGACCGATCCGCAGGCGGCGTCAGCGAACGCGCTCCGCGCGCCCAATGGCGTCACCCAGGATATCCGCGGCTATTACATGTCGGGTAAGACGACTTACGATCCGTCGAAGATCACGGCACCGACCCTGATGATCCAGGCCGAATGGGATCACGACACGCCGCCCTATATGTCCCAGGCGCTATTCCCGCTGCTCACGGGCACGCCTTGGAAGCAGTACGATCTGATCGGCGAAGGCACCCATACGGTGATGATGGAGAAGAACCGGATGCAGTTCTTCAACGCGGTGCAGAACTTCCTCGAGACGAAGGGGCCGTAAGCGCCCCGGCCCGATCGGCAAGACCGCCTCGCCGGCTCTTGCCGGCGGGGTTTCTTTTCGGGCTCGCCATGATCTCGGCCAGCGTGATCGGCCGGAAATCCCAGGCATCGACGCCGACATCCCATTGCCGCGGCAAGCCGGCCAGCCTGCCGTGGCTGTGGCCGTGCAGATCGATGGCGCCCTTCGCCATATCGCGCCAGGTTCTAAAGGCGTAGTGGCAGAGCACGACGCGCCGCCCCTCCTCCATCAGCTCGGCATAAGCGCCGACACTGGTCCAACCGGACGCCTCCAGCGCTTCGGCGGGATCGTTGTTGCCGGTGATCAGATGCTTGATGCCGTTGAGCTGCCCGAGCAGCTCGGCGATCCGGCCCTGACGCGGCCGGATCGCGAAATCGCCCAGATGCCAGATCTCGTCTTCGGGTCCGACCGTCCGGTTCCAATTCTCGATCATCGCGGCATCCATCGCCGCCACCGAGGCGAAAGGCCGACGGTAGAGCGCCATGGCACCGCCATGTCCGAAATGCGTGTCGCTGGTAAAGAAGCGCGTCATGGCGGCAGCATAACCGAGGCGCCGCCTCCCTTTCCAATTCGGCCCTAAATGAGCGCGGAAATGTTCTCGGAAAGACCGAGCAGCGCCCGCCCATAGATTTCGGCATTGATCTCCGGATAGACGCCGGCATGGCTGCTCGCCACTTCCGAATCCCGCCAGATCCGCTGTAGCGGGTTGGACTCGGAAAACGACGAGGTGCCGTTCGCCGCACAGAGGAGTCGGATCGCCTCGCGCGCGGTTTCCGCGACATAACCCGTGTCCATCCGCGACCGCGTCCGTTCCAGATAGGTGAGAAGCCTGCCCGATCGGGCCGCTTCATCGATCGCGTCGACGGCCCGATAGGCATGGAAAGTGGCCGTATCGATGAGCATGGCGGCGCGGGCGACCGCGATCTGAACGGTCGGAGCGACCGTCCGGCTGGCATAGAATGTATGAGCGACGGGACGCTTGGGCGCGCTCTCGATAACGAGCTCCAGGGCTCGCGACGCGAGGCCGATCTGTAAGCCGACCAGCATGCTCGCGACGGCGGGAACGAAGGTCGACCGATAGAGCGCCTCGTCCTTGTGCGGTGTTGGATAGTCGCCCGCGAGCAGCGCCGGCATGGACACGACGCGATGGCTAGGAACCGGCACACCATCGGCAACGAGCGTATTGCTGCCCGTCGCCTTCATGCCCGCGACGAACCAGGTATCCTGGATGCCGAGCTCCCGTATCGGGATGAAGGCAAGGCCCCGACCGACCACCTTGTCCTGCGCATCGACGATCGGAATGCCGACGACGCCCCAATCCGCATGCAGGCATCCGCTCGATGCGACCCACTTGCCGGTGACGCGAAAGCCGCCTTCCATATGCCGGCTCTCCGCCGCCCCTGCAAAGGCGCCGGCCATGCGTGCATCGGGGTTGGCCCCCCAGATCTCCTGCTGGAGCCGCTCGGGGCTCAAGGAGGTGGTCCAGGCGAAGCTGTTCATCAGCGACACGACCCAAGCGGTCGATCCGCAGCCCTTCGCCAGCTCGCTCGTCACCGCCAAGGCCGTGCCGAAGTCCGCTTCCCACCCGCCGAACCGGCGCGGCTGCAGAATCCTGAACATTTTGGCCTCGCCGAGGGCGGCAACGACCTCGCTCGTGAGGCGGCGCTCGGTCTCAGCCTTGGCTGCGTTGCGCTCCAGCAGAGGAACCAGCGCTCGTGCGCGCGCCACCAGATCGGCTCTCGGCGAGTGGGCCTCGATGCGGCCTGATCGGATCGTCGGTTCTTCGACAGCTTTAAGCACGGTTGCTACCCTCCAGCTACACTTCGGGTGCCCCGAACGTCGGATCCCGAGAAGCCGGAGGGTGGAAGGTGCGTGTTACGGCGTAATGCCCGATGATGTTGCGTCTGTAACCGTCAGGGGGCCTGCGACGCTCAGCCTCAATGCCGCTTCTCGCCCCTGCCGGCATCGCGATAGGCTGCCTTCAGGCGGTCGATCATCCGGCGCAGGGCGACTTCCTCAACCGCATCGCGCGCCATGACGGCGCGGATGATCGGTTCCTGCATCAGCTCGTTCAGACTCGGTTCGCGGCATTGGCACTGCATCTCGATTCCCCCAATCGGGGCCGGCTTGCCAACCGGCCGTTTCGCATGAGGAGATACTGCTTCGTCACGACGGCAACGATTGGGCGAGATCTGGGCGATATTGCGGCAGGAGAATTACCTATCGTCCATCTACCGGGCGCGGCTTGCGGTCAGCGTCGAGGGCGACATAGGTGAACATGCCCTCCGTCACCTTGATGCGGTCATGGCCGTGGGCGCGACGGACCCAGCTTTCGACATGGATCGTCACCGAGGTCGTGCCGACCCGGATGACGGTGCAATAGCAGCTGACCTCGTCGCCGATCAGGACGGGCTTGTGGAACTTCATGGCGTCGATCGCGACGGTGGCGACCCGCCCCTGCGCGCGTTGCGCCCCCGCGACGCCGCCGGCCAGATCCATTTGTGACAGGAGCCACCCGCCGAAGATATCGCCGCTCGGATTCGCATCGGCCGGCATGGCGATGGTGCGCAAGGCGGCTTCGGCGGCAGGCGGGGGCTGTTCAGGCATCTTGCGGCTCCTCTCTTCCAGACGCGTCAAAGACACAATATCTTGGGGCTTGTCACGTCACCGACGCTGCACCTATTGTCGCGCCCATGGTCGATCTCTTCGATAGCAACGCCGCCCGCAAGACCGAAGGTTATTCCGCCAAGGATATCGAGGTCTTGGAAGGGCTGGAACCGGTCCGGCGCCGGCCCGGCATGTATATTGGCGGCACGGATGCGCGAGCACTCCATCACCTCGCCGCCGAAGTGCTCGACAATGCCATGGACGAGGCGGTCGCCGGCTATGCCAGCCGGATCGAGATCGAGCTCGCGGCCGATCATACCCTGACGATCCGCGACAATGGCCGCGGCATCCCGGTCGATCCGCATCCGCGCTTTCCCGACAAATCGGCGCTCGAAGTGATCCTGACCATGCTGCATTCCGGCGGCAAGTTCGGCGGCGACGCTTACAAGACCTCGGGCGGCCTGCATGGCGTCGGCAGCTCGGTGGTGAACGCGCTCGCCGACCGCCTCACGGTCGAGGTCGCGCGCGACCGCCAGCTCTACCGCCAGGAATATTCACGCGGTGTCCCGCTCGGGCCCATTCAGCAGATGGGCGTTGTCGCAAATCGGCGCGGCACCACCGTCAGCTTCCATCCCGATCCGCAGATCTTCCCCGATCCCAATTTCAGCCCGGCCACGCTCTACCGCATGGCGCGCTCCAAGGCCTATCTTTTCAAGGGCGTCGAGATCCGGTGGAGCTGCGACGAGTCGCTGCCGCGGCCGGAAGGCGTGCCCGACAAGGACGTGCTGCACTTCCCGGGCGGCCTGGCGGATTATCTCGCTTCGGCCCTTACCGAGCGGCCCACGATCGCGGCCAGCCAATTTACCGGCGAGGTCGAGCTTGCCGACTCCGCCCGCGTCGAATGGGCGATCGCCTGGCCCGAGGATGGCGACGGCTTCGCCAGCTTCTATTGCAACACCATCCCGACGCCGGAAGGCGGCACGCACGAGCTGGGCCTGCGCGCGGCCCTCACCCGCTCGATTCGGGCTTATGGCGAGTTGGTCGGCAACCGGCGCGCCTCGATCGTGGCGGCCGAGGATGTCATGGGCGGGGCGGCGATCATGCTGTCGCTGTTCATGCGCGATCCCCAATTTCAGGGCCAGACCAAGGACCGGCTGGTATCGACCGAGGCCCAGCGCCTGGTCGAGACGGCGATCAAGGATCGCTTCGATCACTGGCTGAGCGACGATCCCGTCTCGGCCAAGGCTCTGCTCGAGACGCTGGTCGAGAAGGCCGAGGAGCGGCAGCGCCGGCGCCAGCAGAAGGAACTGCAGCGCAAGACCGCGACCCGCAAGCTGCGCCTGCCCGGCAAGCTCGCCGATTGCTCGCGCGACAGCGCCGTCGGCACGGAGATCTTCCTGGTCGAGGGCGATTCCGCCGGCGGCTCGGCCAAGCAGGCGCGCAACCGGGACACCCAGGCGATCCTGCCTCTGCGCGGCAAGATCCTCAATGTCGCGAGCGCCACCGCCGACAAGCTGCGCGCCAACCAGGAGCTCTCGGATCTGGTGCTGGCACTCGGTTGCAGTTCCGGCAAACATTGCGACCAGGCCAAGCTGCGCTACGAGCGGGTCATCATCATGACCGACGCCGACGTCGACGGCGCTCATATCGCCTCGCTGCTGATGACCTTCTTTTATCGCGAGATGATGCCGCTGATCGAAGCCGGGAATATCTATCTGGCGCAGCCGCCGCTCTATCGCCTGACCGCCGGCGAGACGCGCATCTACGCCCGTGACGACGCGCACAAGGACGAGCTGATGCGCACAGCACCGTTCAAGAACAAGAAGGTCGAGATCAGCCGGTTCAAAGGCCTGGGCGAGATGCCGCCGCAGGACCTCAAGCTCACCACCATGGACCCGAACAGCCGGACGCTGCTGCGCGTGACCAAGCAGGACATCCGCACCGGCGATCTGGTCGAGAGTCTCATGGGACGCAAACCCGAGCTGCGCTACAATTTCATCACGGAGAATGCCCGTTTCGTACGAGATCTGGATATCTGAGCCGGGCCCGGTTCGTATGCCGATCTGAATCCTCAGTGCTGCCGAAGCAGCATCTGCTGGTGAGCGTAGGCGCGCAGTCGCGCCATCCGCTCACGCACTGTAAGGACGCGACCCCGCGGCACCGGGCCGAGCAGCAGACGATCGAAGCCCGTGCCGTCCAACTCCCAACTGCGCACGGCCCCGCTATCCAAATGAATGAAATGAGAGCGCGGATACCAGCCGACGCCGCCGCGACGCAGGGCGAGAGCCGCCTGCTCCGCACCGCCGAGATCACGGTCGAAGGTTACGTCGATCGCCTTGCCGTAAAGATGCTGGCTGTTTTCGGCCACCCCGAACGAGGTCGCCCTGAGCCGTTCATTCGTCTCGCGCGTCCGGTAGCCGGACAGCACGGTCGCGCTGCGCTGGCCGGTCCCGACCATCAGGTCGGCAAGAATGTCGAGAATGCTCAGATCGACCGGTCCGGTCTTGCCAGCATGAAAGTCGCGTAGGAAGACGGCAAGCTCGGACATCGCGCCCGGCAATGGGCCGGTCGAGTCACGATAAGGGCCGTCGAAGATCTCGCCAGTATGCGCGTGCTTGAGCGTGAGCCGCCGCTCGCCCGTAGGCAGCGCGAAGGCGCCATCGCTCAAGAGGATGGAGACGCCGGTCGCGATCAGCAGGTCACGCCGACGCAGGGCGCTACGACTCATCTTTGCATCTCGGTTTCCACACCCTCTCACGACTCGGCAGATCGCCCAGGGAATCGGTGTCCGCCTTATCATGAGTCCCTAACACCTGATCCGACCGATGAGCCCAAGCGGATCCTCGCTTCGGAACCTCACCTCACGCGAGGTCCAACGCCCCATCAGCCGCCCCTCACGACCTCTTCACCGGCTCCTCTGGGCTTGAGGGATGCAATAGAGCAGCACCCTCCGCTCCCTGTCGCCCGGCTTCTGCCTTTGCCGAGATCCGATCATTTATTTCTGCGAACGTTTCCGCTGCGTCGGATGTAAACGACCGTAATGTCAGGCGCGCCGACGTGAGCGAAATATGGGATAGGTCACCCGATAACAACACTAGGTTGGCCTCCAATTCCGGAGCTTATTCACAGCTACAGTGGTGGATGCACTATGGCGGCCAGGACAGCCCAAGAAAGCGACCCGCGATGACCTTGCAGAGCCTCACCCACCTGCTGCTTACCATAATGGTCTGTCTTTCAGGAATCATGGGGGCCCCGGCGGCCCGCGCGGCCGATGTCGAAATCGTTGCGCGGAACCTGGGATTCATCGAGGGGACCATCTTCGTCGGGGACACGCTCTATTTCGTCGATTATTCGACCTCGAAGGTACTGAGGCTGGTCGATGGTAAGGTCGAGACCGTTTGGCACCAGGATGGTTGCGGGGCGAACGGCCTGGTGCAGGTGCCCGCCGGATTGCTCGTCGCGTGCTTCGACGGCGGCACGGTGGAGCAGATCTCGCTCGCAGGAAATAGCGTCCGTACGATCAGCCATGATGGCGCCGGCAATCCGCTGGTCGCCCCGAACGACCTGGCCACAGACGCGAAGGGCGGCGTGTATTTCTCGGCATCGGGGACCGAGGGACGCGTTCCCGGTAAGGTCTTCTATCCGAGCGCCGGCGGCAGCGTCAGAGAAGTCGCCAGCGAAATGCATTTCTCCAACGGGCTCGTCGTCTCGCTGGACGGCAAACGTCTTTACGTTGCCGAATCCAGGGCCAGGCGATTGTTGACCTTCGCCATTACAGCCGACGGCACGCTGAGCGACCGGCAGGAGTTCGTGAAGCTCGGCGACGTCCTGGCCGAAGGTGCGCGCAGGCTTTACAGTCCGGACGGCGTCCGGATGGACAGGCACGGCAATATCTTCATCGGCCTGTACGAGGGCGGCGGGCTGGCTGTGCTGTCTCCCGACGGCAAGCTCGTCGCGCAGGTCGACTTGCCGGCGGCGCATCACGCGAATCTGGCGATCGCGCCGGACGGAAAATCCATCTATGTCACGGCCGTCGATGACGGGCCGGGCGGATCCTACCGCGGGGAGATATGTCGAGTGCCTAATCCGGTGGCGGAATAAGAAGCCGTGCCACGGCTCTGACGATATCGCGGATATCGCCAGAGCCGGAAAACAGACCTCTATCGCGAGAGCTGAAGGCGCCTGCCCGTCCGCCCATAAGGATGAAGCTCCCGCTGAATACGGGACCGGCGGGCGGCGGGAGCAGTACTCGAGGCCCGCAACGCCACGATCAGCCGGTAGAGGAGCCATCCACCGCACAGGGCGGACAGGGTCAGGCTGATAGAAACGGCAATCGCCGTATCATAGTGAAAGCCTGGATATTGATGGGATATTGCCGCCAGCAGGGCGGAAGTTGGTGCCATCAGCAGCAATGCTGCGGATAGATCGATGATCCGAACTGATACGCGTCGTAGCATTCCTCAACCCCATTTTATTATTATAGCCCCTCCGTTGAAGATCAGAGGTGGCCGTCCGGAGCTTACCTGATGCATTTGGACATATATTCGGTCCCTGCACCAGAGTGATATTCGTTCTGGTTAAACACAGGTTACCGCCGATCGCTCCCCGCACTGTGGGTGCTTTACAGCCCGACGCGATCCCGAGCAGAAAGGAGGCTGAAGCCTCCCCTTGAACCGACGAGTTCCTTCCATGACAGACCTTCCAGCGTTTCGCAGCGGCAGACCGCGATCGGAACAAGGCTTCATCAGGCCGCTCGATGGCGTCGAGATCCCGTTCGGGATGATCGAGGGCGACAGGCCGGGACCGGTGCTGCTGGTCACCGCCGGCGTTCATGGATCGGAATATTGCTCGATCGAATCGGCGTTGCGCACGATGCGACGGTCGCCGGAAGGGCTCTCCGGTACGATCCTGGTCCTTCCGATCCTGAATATGGGCGGCTTCCGCAACCGCAGCATCTATGTGATGCCGGAAGACGGCCGCAATCTGAACCGGATGTTTCCCGGCAAGCCCGACGGCAGCTTCAGCGAGCGGCTTGCCCATTGGTTGGTGACCGCGATCTATCCTCAGGCCGATGCCTATCTCGATCTCCATTGCGGCGATCTGAGCGAGGCACTCGTTCCCTTCTGCCTATTTCCAAGCGGCAGCGAGGCATCAAGGGCGCTGGCCACGGCCTTCGGCCTGCCCGTCGCGATCTCGGCCGGCGGCGAAGGCTATACCATCAACGCGTCGGGCCGCCTGGGCGTGCCGAGCATCATCGCCGAGGTTGGCGGCAACGGCCTATGGGACGAAGCGGGCGTCGGCATGATGATGGCGGGCATCGACCGGGTACTGTCGCATCTCGGCATGATCGCGGGCCCGGTCCCCAGGGCACCGCAAGCGCAACCGCTATTCGTGACCATGACGGTTCCGGCGGCCGCTACCGACGGGCTGTGGTACCCGGCAAAGGGATTGTCCGCGCCGGTCGGAAAGGGCGAGGTGCTTGGCGATATCCGCGATCTCTTCGGCGCCGTGCGCGAAACCGTCCACGCCCCGACGGACGGTGTCGTGCTCTACAGACTCAGCAGCCTTGCCGTGAACAAGGGCGAGGCACTGCTCGGCATCGGGACCCCGCTTCCGGCCTAGAGAGCAGCGAGCGAGCCTCTTTCCAGCCAATTGGCACACTCCTCGCCGAGCTCGCGGCGAGCCAGCTTCTCGTAGAATGAACAATCCTCCGGCGTCAGCACGTCCCGCCAGCGGGCGTTGATGCCCTTATGGATGAAGGTCTTGGCGCCGCCCTTCCAACTAGCACCGTTGGCGGGCGCGCATTTTTCCGCGTTTGCCTTCATATAGTCGAAGCCGCAATGCTCCACGATGACCGGCCAGCGTGGCTCGGCGATCTCAATCTCCAGGAAATCGGCGATCCGGCGGATTTGCCCTTCCAAATCGGCCTTAAGGTCGGCGAAATGCACAAGCAGCAGATTCGGCACCTGCCGGACTGCCCACCAGCTTCGAATATTCTCCCAGAACGGCCACAGCGGCTGACCGCTGCGCTCAAGCCATTGAAAATAAAAATCGCGCACAGAACCCGAGGGCCGATCGAACGGCGGGGAATTGTCGTCCGCTCCGGTATTCGCTGCGCTGATAAACTCGTCGGTCGTACTGACCAAGTGGTTATAAAGACTCCAGACCACATCGCGCCCGTCACGGCCGATATAGATGTATTTTGCCTTCGGCGAATAGACCAGCGCGTCGACCGGGAGATGTGTCTTGATGAAGCGGCGGTGACGCTGCGCCGCGATCTGTGCGAGCTTCTCCGCTCTCGGCGTCAGCCTTGCATCGAGCCAGAACGACAATTTGGGCATGTCGAGATCTTCGGCACCATCGAAGATGAGCTGTGCCACGATCTGCTGTATCCAAGTCGTTCCGGACTTGCCGTAGGTGGCGACGACGATATCGTCATCGCGGAAGGCAACCTCGTTCCAGATGGTGGAATCAACGAGGCGATGTTGAAGCTCGCGTCGTTTTTGCGGGAAATCGATTTCGGCCACAGCTCACCTCGATGCTACTTAAGCATCTGGATACGAATCCTCCTTTTACGGATTGATTTCGGTGAGCAAGCTATTGGTTACGGACGACATATTTGACCGCTCTCAGCGAGCCACCCGCACCGGATCGACCTGGATGGGGCTCGCTAACCCCTTTTCCAGCAGCCAATGTGGACCGCTGCCGGGGAAATCGACTCGAAGCATGGAACTGCCGGTCGCTTCGACGAACTGTTCGAGCCCGGCGTCCGGCTGCCCAGATGCCAGCAAGAAGCCGCCGATCCGGAGCAACGGCCAGGCGGCTTGCCAGGTATCGGAGTCGGTAATATCCGGACCGAGTTGGACCAGATCGACGGCTGCCCCCCGGCCGGCCAGATAGCGGGCCGGATCGGCGATCTCGCCCGGCAGAACTGAGAGCAGTGCTGCGACACCCGAGCGGGCAATCCGGGTCGGCGATGCTGTGCAGCCGAGCAAGGCGATGACGACGTCCTCGAGCCCGATCGACCGAGCCGTGCGAGCGAGCGTGACTCCGGCGCCCCCGTCTCCGGCGCCGAGCACGATCATCTCCTTGGGTTTCAGCAGTCGCAGCAGTTCGGACAGGGTCGAATTCTCGGAAATGGCTCGATCGGGCTCGTCGAGCGGAGCGGACTGGTCGTGCCAAGGAGCGACGATCTCGGCCAATGGCGTCACGCCCCGACGCCGATCGCTGGGCAGCACAGCGCCTTTGAGCCGAATATTGTGCAGCCGCATCATGTGCAGCGTATCGGCCGGATTGATCCGGTAGTAGCTGCTCGGGCGTCCCGTGCCGTTTCCGCGATAGGCGCGGCTCAATCGGTCGAACACCAGGCGGTCGGAACCGCGCCCGTCTGCGAACGGCGTCAGCGACCAGAGTGCCGGTACGTCCGGACAAGCGAGCTTGTCTATCATCAGGCTGGACGGATCGACGAAGCCGCCGAACTTGTCTTTGAACATGCCTGCGTCGGGGCCGACCGATTCCCACTCATCGGCACAGATGGGCTCGTCGCCGCCGAATTCCACGAACCAGCGATAGGACCAGCTCCAATCATGCTCGCGCACGGCAGCGGCGAGCGCGGTCAAGTGATCGGGCGCCCACCAATTATCGTCGTCGAGATAGGCGACATACCGGCTGTTCGCGGCATAGGTCAGAACGGTGCGCAGGCTGCCGCTGCAGCGGTTGGGATGAACGCCGCCATGACGAACCGAGGTGGAATAGCCGGGATCGAAGAGGTCCAGGGCCATGCGCGCCGGGCATTCCGCGCGCAGCGTGTCGATCAGCGCAAGATCGCCTTCCGCCTTGTCGATGCCGAGCAAGATCTGGATCCGGTCGGGGAAATCCTGGGCGAAGATCGAGCGCACTGCCTGCAGCAACGTCGGCCGGAGCAAGGTCGGCATCACCACAGCGGCCCCCGCAGGCTGCTGCCGGTCCGCGATCTCCGTCACGGACCAAAACATGAAGCGATCATCCCAAACTCGCGTCGGCTCGAAAATTGCCGGCATCATGAGCGTCGATTACTTCTGCGGAATGTCGAAAAGGTCACAAATTATTTCAACGAGAGCCCGGAAAGCCGGCGCTTGCCGATCCTGCCGTTCCAGTCATAGTGGCGGCGTTCGTTCAGGAACGATCAAAGGAATTCCCGCCCTTCATGACCGCGCCCGCCCACTCCGTCGCCGCGGCGGACCTGATTCTGCGTCATCGTCCTTTCATGCTGTTCTGGAGCGCCCGCGGCTTCGGTTCAATGGCTTATCAGATCCAAGGGGTGGCGGTCGGCTGGCAAGTCTATGATCTGACGCATGACCCGCTGTCGCTGGGGCTTGTCGGGCTGGCGCAATTCCTGCCGGCGTTGTTGCTGGCGCTGCCCGCCGGCCATATCGTCGACCGCTATCCGCGCCGGACAGTCTATCGTCTCTGTCTCGCCATCGAAGCGCTGGGCGCCTTGCTGCTGGGGCTCGGCAGCATTATCGGGGGGCTCGGCGTCGTCGGTATCTATGCGATCGCCGCCCTGTTCGGCGCCGCCCGCGCCTTCGAGCATCCGGCCTCGTCGTCGCTCCTGCCCGGCCTCGTCTCACGCCAGTCTTTCGGTCGTGCCGTCGCCTGGAACTCCTCGGTGGGCCAGACCGCGACGCTCATCGGGCCGATGCTGGGCGGCCTGCTCTACGCCTTCGGCCCGGCCGCCGCCTATGCCGGCTGCGCCCTTGGTTTCGTTGCCGCCGGCCTGCTGATCGCCGCGGTGCCGAAACCGGCCCCAACCCAAACGGCGGCAAAGCCGACCCTCCGCTCGGTCTTCGCCGGTCTCGCCTTCATTCGTGCCGAGCGCGCGATCCTCGGCGCCATCTCGCTCGATCTCTTCGCCGTGCTCTTGGGCGGTACCGTGGCGCTTCTGCCGATCTATGCGCGCGATATTCTCGACGCCGGTCCGCTCGGTCTCGGGTTGCTGCGCTCGGCACCGGCGCTGGGCGGCCTCGGTATCGGCATGATCCTGGCCTTCTTTCCGCTGGCACGGCATGCCGGCTGGACCATGTTCGCTGCCGTCGCCACCTTCGGCCTCGCCACATGCGTCTTCGCCATCTCCCATGATTTCGCCCTGTCCTGCGCAGCGCTTGCCGTACTGGGCGGAGCCGATATGATCAGCGTCTTCGTCCGCGCGAGCTTCGTGCAGCTCTCCACGCCGGACGCGATGCGCGGTCGGGTTTCGGCAGTGAATGCGATCTTCATCGGCACCTCCAATCAATTGGGCGAGTTCGAATCCGGCGTAACCGCCGCCTGGTTCGGAGCGGAGGCGGCCGTGCTGATCGGTGGCATCGGCACGCTTGCCGTCGTCGCGATCTGGCTCGTGCTCTTTCCGGAATTGCGCCGCATCGACCGGCTGGTGTCCAAGCCGTGAAAACGCTTGCCGGCTGGCTGGGCTTCGCCGCCCTTGTGCTCTGGGCCGGCCAGGTCTGGGCGGCCGAGCCGAAGGCGGTCAGCTTTCCGGGGCTCGACGGCCAAGGCCGCCAACCGCCGACCATGCTTTCCGGCCTCCTGTTCGAACCGGAGCCGGGCGGGTCTGAAACCCCGGAAGCGCTGCCCGCCGTGGTTATGCTGCATGGCTGCAAGGGCATGAAGGCGGGCGAGCGGCTGCACGTTCTCGAGGCCTTCTGGGCCGAGCATTGGCTCGGCCAAGGCTATGTCGTGCTGCTGGTCGACAGCTATACCCCGCGGGGCATCGCGAGCCTGTGTCGGACCGAGGAAAAAGATCGCCCGGTCTCGACCGTGCGCGACAGGGCGCTCGACGCCTATGCGGCGTTGCGGTGGCTCACGGCGCGCAAGGAGGTCGATGCGACACGGGTGGCGCTGATCGGCTGGGCCAGCGGCGGGGGCGCCGTGCTGTCCGCCATCCGTCCGTCCATGCGGGAAGCTTTCGCCCCGCTCGGCCGCGGCTTTCGGGCGGCGATCGCCTTCTATCCCGGAAATTGTCGATCGCTGCATCAGCTGGGAGGCTGGGTGCCTTATTCGCCGCTCTTGATCCTCATGGGCCAAGCCGACGATTGGACCCCGCCGGAGCCGTGCGAAGCGCTGGTCGCCGATGCCGCGGCCCACCATGCCGACGCCTCGATCAGGCTCTTCCCGGACGCCTATCACGATTTTGATTCGCCCGCAGCGGAGTTGCGCGAGCGGCCGGTCGGCACCGCCCGCGGCTCGGCCCATAGCGGCACCGATGCGTCGGCGCGCGACGCGGCGATCGAAACCGCCACGGTCTTCCTACGCCGGCAATTCGCGCCATAAGCTCGGTTGCCGGCCTGGTGCCGACGTAGCGTGCCTGGCGCCGCCTTCGGGCAGTGTGCCACCTCTTCCACCTCCCGCTCTGACGATTGCACCAAATGAGTCTCCCTCGTGCGTGGCTGCGGTGGTACAGTCGACAACTTTTAGTAGTGTAGAAATTACGATTTCATACATTGATATGAGACAGGGCAAGGAACCTGCCTTCAGCACCTGATGCCGACCGGACGCATGGACGTCCGCCGATATCCGCGACAATACGCAACGCCGGAGGGTCGCATGACTGTACAGTCGGATGTGGCGGTCGCTCGAATTGCGGAAGATCCCATCAGCAACGTCCTGAAATGGATCCTGCTCGCGGTCGCGGTCGGAACCTTCGCCATTCTCGGCTGGACCACCGGCCTCACCTATGAGGCAGCCCCGCCCTTTCCGGACCGATTCGTCGCCGCCGACGGCACCGTCCTCATGTCCGCCTTCGACATAGAGGCCGGCAAGGCGGGGTTCCAGAAGGCCGACCTCATGGACTACGGCAGTCTCTACGGGATGGGGTCGTATTTCGGCGAAGACTACACTGCCGCCAATCTCGTCCGGCTCGCCACGCTCACTGGCGACAATATCGCCAGGGCCAAGGGCGGCGGCGGCCTTTTAGCGCTGCCCGCGGAGGAGCAAGCGGCGGTCAAGGCCGCGATGCAGGTCGAGCTTCAGGGCGTCGATCTGACCCTGCAGACAGCGACGCTTCCAGACGCGCTCGCGGCCGCGATCCAAACGCTCAAGGTGGAGATCGCGCAATCCCTGCTGCATCATGATTTCGCCAAGGGCTGGACTCAGGCTTACAGCCTCGATGATCGGAGTGCCGCGCAGACGGCCGAGTTTCTGATCTACAGCTCTCTGACCACGGTCGCCCGCCGTCCGGGAACGAACATATCCTGGACCCAGAACTGGCCGTTCGAGCCGCTGGTCGGCAACACGCCCACCACCAGCACCTTCCGGTGGACCTGGATCAGCTTCTGCTTCACCTTCTTCGCGTTCGGCGCCGTTCTGTTCATCTATGAGTGCTATCTCAACGATGCGGATACGGCACCGATGGACCCGGTGCTCGCCCGGTTCCGGACCCTGACCCCGAGCCAGCGCCGTATCGGCAAATATTTTCTGGTGGTGGCCGGCATCCTGCTGCTCCAGATCCTCGTCGGCTCGATCATGGCGCACTACTACTCGGATCGGACGAGCTTCTACGGCATCGAGGTGGACCGCTTCCTGCCGTTCAATTTCCTGCGCGACGTCCATATCCAATCGCCCATCGTCTGGATCGGGCTGTCCTGGATCGGCGCCGCGTTGTTTCTGGCCCCGGCGATCAGCGGCAGCGAGCCGCGGGGACAGGCTTTCCTCGTCGACCTCCTGTTCTGGGTCACGCTGTTCGTCGTCGTCGGCGCGCTCGTCGGCAATTATCTCGGCATCATGGGCTTTATCGATACCGGCTGGTTCTGGTTCGGCAATCAGGGCCTGTCCTATATCCAGCTCGGGCGCGCCTGGCAGATCGGGTTCTTCGCCGGCCTCGGGATCTGGAGCATCCTCGTCTTCCGCGCGCTGTGGCCGACCCGCATCACTCTGATCCAGGCCACGCATCAATTCTGGTCGGGACGCATCCGCCTGGAGCATCTGATCTGGGCCTCGACGGTCAACATCGCCGTGCTCTACGCGTTCGGTATGATCCCCCTCACCGGCGTCGAGAAATCCTTCACGATCACGGATTTCTGGCGCTGGTGGGTCGTTCATCTGTGGGTCGAGCAATCCTTCGAATTCTTCGCCGCGGCCATCAGCGCCTATCTGTTGATGGCGGTCGGGCTGGTCTCGCGCCAGCTCGCCGAACGCTCGGTCTATCTCGAGCTCATCCTGATCTTCCTGGGTGGCGTGCTCGGCACCGGCCATCATCTCTATTGGGCGGGCGGACCGGGCTTGTGGGTGCCGCTCGGCACCATGTTCTCCTTCATCGAGGTCCTGCCGCTGGTGCTGCTGGTGCTCGAGGCGATCCAGCATCGGCGGCTGATCAAGAGCGACGGCACGTTCAAGTACGGGCTCGCCTACACCTACATCATCGGCGCGGCGTTCTGGAACTTCGTCGGCGCCGGCGTCTTCGGCGGCGGCACGCTGAACGCGCCGTTGGTGAATTATTACGAGCACGGTACCTTCCTGACCCTGAACCACGCCCACACGGCACTGTTCGGCGCCTTCGGTCTGCTCGGGATCGGCCTGATCTATTTCTGCCTGCGTTATGTCGCGGCCGACGATCACCCGTTCAGCGAGCAGACCGGGCGCTGGGCGTTCTGGCTCTATAATGGCGGGCTGGTCCTCTGGATCCTCTTCAACTTCTTTCCGATCGGCTGGCCGCAGCTCGACGCCGTGTTCGAGCACGGACTGGCCTATGCGCGCAGCCAGGAATTCTACGACACCAATGCCTTCTGGCAATGGATGCGGTTCCCCGGCGATGTAGTCTTCGCGCTCGGCGCGCTGCTGATGGCGTGGGATTTCATCGTCAAGCTGCGACCGCTCTTCCCCACCTTCGTCGAGCGTCTGATTCCGGGGCCTCGCCCGATACCGAGGACCGCCGGCGGCGCGTCATGACCAGCCTCGCGGGAAGCCCGGCCGGTCATTCGATGCCGGTTCTGCTGACCCAGGGGTTCCGGCCGTTCTTCCTCGCGGCGGCGCTCTGGGCGGCAGCCGCGATCGCGCTCTGGATCGTCATGCTCGCCACCGGCGCCGCCATTCCGAGCCGCTTCGATGCGCTCGCCTGGCACATCCATGAAATGCTGTTCGGCTTCACGATGGCGGCGGTCGGCGGGTTCCTGCTCACCGCCATCCCGAATTGGACCAAGCGGCTGCCGGTCGGCGGCAGGCCCCTGGCTCTGCTCGCCGGACTGTGGCTGCTCGGCCGGATCGCCTGCCTGTTCTCCGTCTTGATTCCGGCATGGCTGTCGGTTCTGGCCGATCTGTCGTTTCCGACGGTCCTGGTCCTGGTTGCCGCGCGCGAGATCGTCGCCGGCGGCAACTGGCGCAACCTTCCGATGGCGGCGCCGGTGACGGTGCTCGGTGTCGCCAACCTGCTGATGCATTTGGAAGCCCTCGGCGTAGCCTTGCCCGAAGGGCTCGGTTGGCGCCTCGGCCTTGTAGCCGCGATCGTGCTGATCTCGGTGATCGCGGGACGGATCGTGCCCACTTTCACCCGGAACTGGTTGGCGAAGCGACCGAACGCCCCCGTCCCGGCGGCACCCGGCCTGATCGATCGCGCGGCGCTCGGGCTGCTGCACGGCGGCCTCATCGGCTGGACGGTCTTTCCGTCCTTCCGCCCGGTGGGCCTGGTTCTGCTCCTGGCCGCCGTGCTCAACCTCTGGCGCCTGCTGCGCTGGCGCGGCCAGGCCACGGCGGCGGAGCCGCTGCTCCTGATTCTCCATATCGGCTATGCGTGGCTGGTGCTCGGCGCGGCGCTGCTCGGCCTGTCGATGCTCGGCGTCGGCGTGCCGCAGAGTGCGGCGGTTCATGCGCTTACGGCCGGCGCGATCGGCACGATGGTTCTGGCGATCATGACGCGAGCCACTCGCGGGCACACCGGCCGTGCTCTGGCGGCGGATCGCGGCACGCGCCTGATCTACATCCTCGTTACTCTCGCGGCGATCACGCGCATCGCGGCGGCCTTCGGCGCAGACTGGACCATGGCGCTCCTCGTTGCCGCGGCGTGTCTCTGGATCGCGGCTTTCGGAGGTTTCGTCTGGCATTACGGACCGATGCTGACCCGTTCGCGCCTTGCCAATTGAGATGAAGCAATGCAGGACGTGATATAAATCACGTTCAATTCCGATGAGCTCGCGCCCGCCATTGCATGAGGCGACGCCACGGAGATGGAAATGACCATGAAGAAGAAATGGGCCGGCGCGCATGTTTGGGCGCCGCTATTAGCCTTCACGCTGCTCTCCTGGGCCGGCCTCGCTCCAGCCGCCGATAAGCCCGCGGTCACGACACCGGTGGTGGCGACGCCGCATGATATGGGCGTGCATGGCCGTGCGGATGCCAACTTCACGCTGCGAACCGGCATCGCCGACGGCAAGATGGTCTTCATCGGTCGCGGCGGCACGATCGACGGCAAGGTCAATCCCGATCTCGTCGTGCATGAGGGGGATCAGGTTGAGGTGACGCTGATCAACGGCGAGGGTGCGGAGCACGATATCGTCTTTCCCGACTTTCGTTCCTTTTCACCGCACGTGACCGGCCGGGGCGCCAGCGTCAGCATATCCTTCCATGTCGGCAACGCCGGCTCGTTCGAATATTTCTGCGATCTGCCCGGGCACCGCGACGCCGGGATGGAAGGGCACATCAAGGTCGAGCTGGCGCCGCCGACGGCGGTCACGCCCGAAGGCGTCAGCATCTCCCGCGATCCCACCGATATTCCGCCCTCCATCGGTGATCGTGCGCCGACCACCCTGAGGGTCGATCTCGAGGCGGTCGAGCGGGTGGGCCGGCTGGATGCGCACACGACCTACAATTTCTGGACCTTCAACGGCAAGATCCCCGGCCCCATGGTGCGCGTCCGCGTCGGCGATACGGTCGAGCTGCACCTCAAGAACAACAAAGACGACGTGATGCCGCATTCGATCGATCTGCACGCGGTCAACGGCACCGGCGGTGGTGCCGCCCTGACCGATGTCGATCCCGGCGAGGACAAGGGCTTCGTGTTCAAGGCGCTGGTGCCGGGCCTCTTCGTCTACCACTGTGCTACGCCCATGGTGGCGAACCATATTTCGAACGGCATGTACGGGCTGATCCTGGTCGAGCCCACCGGCGGGCTGCCCAAGGTCGATCACGAATTCTACATCATGCAGGGCGAGGTCTACACGAATGCCGCGTTCGGTACGGTCGGCCTGCAGGAGATGAATATCGACAAGCTGGTCGACGAGCATCCCGATTACTTCACCTTCAACGGCGCGGTGGGCGCGCTGACCACGGAACACCCGCTGCATTCCAAGGTTGGCGATACCGTGCGCATCTACTTCGGCGTCGGCGGGCCCAACTTCACCTCGTCATTCCACGTTATCGGCCAGATCTTCGACCGAGCCTGGGAAGACGGCGCGATCACCAGCTCGCCGCTGACCGGTACCCAGACGATCTCGGTGCCACCCGGCAGCGCCGCCATGGTCGAGTTCTCGACCAAGGTGCCCGGAAAATACACCATCGTCGATCACGCCCTGTCGCGCCTCGAAAAGGGCTTGGCCGGATCGCTGATCGTCGATGGTCCGGCGCAGCCCGAGCTCTTCCGTGCCGTCACTGCGTCGGGAAATGGTCAGAAACACTCGCTGCTCGATACCACCGGAGGCATGCTGATCGCGTGGGCGGACAGTACCGAAAAGGCGATCTACGGCATGTTGCGTGGTCTTCATCTGATCGCACCAGCGTCCGCGGCGGAACTTATGGCGGCGCCCCCGTGCGTCGCTGATCCGGACGGAACATGATCACCATTGATTGATCCGTCCATTGCTGGGATGGCGAAGATCAGGAGCGCCCCTCGGCACGCGCCGCGGCGCGTGCCGAGGGGCGGAAAGGTGAGAGGGTCGCCGCACGCGCTGGATTTCAGCCGGTCAGCGCGACCATTCGACGATATGGTCCGGCAGATCCTCGTCCTCGATCTCGTCCTCGGAGATGACGCGATGGCGGACCGAGACGCCCGCCTTGTGCACCGTGTCGCGCCGGCCGGAAACGAGCGGATGCCACCATTGCAGCTCCTTGCCCTCGGCCAGCAGGCGATAGGCGCAGCTTTGCGGCATGAAGCCCAGATCGGCGATGTTGTCGGCCGTGACCTTGACGCAGTCCGGCACCAGCTCGTGCCGCTTGCGGTAGCGTGTGCAGCGGCAGCCATGCAGGTCGAGCAGATGGCAGGCGACATCGGTGTGAAGGATCTCGGCCGTGTCCTCGTCCTCGAGCTTGATCAGGCAGCATTTGCCGCAGCCGTCGCAGAGCGATTCCCACTCGGCGTCGGTCATCTCGGTCAATTTCTTGCGGCGCCAGAATGGCTCCTCTTCCATGTCACCCTCATGCCGGAAACCATCATGTAAGCGAGAAGCATGGCCGCATGAAAGGGGATCCCTTGCATGAACGCCCCGCTTCGGCCAATTTCCGGCGCCATGATCCTGACCCCGATCGCCCTCAACGAGCTCGATACCGTGCTCGCGCGCTACGGTTCCGCTTTGCCGGAAGCGGGGATCGAGCGTGCCGTATTCGAGCGGATCGCGGCCAGCCGAACGGCGATCGGCGGCGACGAGGCGGCATGGCATCGGGATGCAGTGGCGCTCGCCGGGACTTTCGGCATGCATCCCGTCGCCGAGGAACCGCAACGCGCCTTTTCCTGGGACGGCAAATCCGTGCGCACCCTGTCCGAACCGGCGGTGCTGCTCCATGAGGTGGCGCATTTCCAGCTGGCGAGCCCGGCGCGGCGGCGCCTGCCCGACTTCGGTCTCGGCGCCGGACCCGAGACCGGCCGAGTGGCGATCGCCGATGCGGCGCTGTGCGTCGAACCCGCCCAGCGCGAGGCGGAGGAGCAGCAGGCCTCACTCCTCGGCATCCTCTGGGAGGTCGAGTTGGACCAGCCGGCGATCCTCGCCTTTCAGGAGCAGAATTGGCTCGAAGGCGCCGGGCGGCCGAGCTGCGCCGAGTTCTTCACGGGCGTGCTCCGACGTTTGAGCGCCGCCGGCCTGATCGACGAGGACGGCAGGCCGTGCCGGGCAGTGAGGATCACTCCTTGACCGCGCCGGTCATGCTCGAGACGTAGTGCTCGACGAAGAAGGAATAGAGGATCGCCACCGGCAGCGATCCTAAGAGCGCCCCCGCCATCAGCGGTCCCCAATGATAGACATCGCCATCGACCAACTCGGTGATGACGCCGATCGGGATCGTCTTGTTCTCCGAGGAGGAGATGAAGGTGAGCGCATAGATGAACTCATTCCAGGACAGCGTGAAGCCGAAGATGCCGGCCGAGATCAGCCCTGGAATGGCGAGCGGCAGGATGATCTTGACGAGGATCTGCAGCCGGCTCGCCCCGTCCATGAGCGCGCATTCCTCAAGCTCGAACGGGATCGATTTGAAATAGCCCATCAGCAGCCAGGTGCAGAACGGGATGAGGAAGGACGGATAGGACAGCATCAGCGCCAGCCGAGTGTCGAACAGGCCGAGCCACAGCATCGTCGCGGCCAGCGGCAGGAACAGGATCGAGGGCGGCACTAGATAGGCCAGGAAGATCGCGAGACCGACCGATTGCGCGCCCTTGAACCGGAGACGTTCGATCGCATAGGCGGCGAAGACCGAGGCGAAGAGCGACAAGAAGGTGGCGACGACCGAGACCAGGATCGTGTTCCACATCCAGTCGGGATAGCCGGTCTCGAACAGCAGATGGCGGAAATGCTCCAGCGTCGGCTTCACCACCCAGAACGGATTGCCATGCTCCATGTCGTAGAGCTCGGCATTGCTTTTGATCGAGGTGATCGCCATCCAGTAAAACGGAAAGAGCAGCAGGAATATGAAGATGGCGAGCGGAATGTAGAGGGTGACGACCTTGCGCGGCAGCGAGGTCAGGTAATCCATGCCGACGGTATCGGCCTTGCTTCCCACGACGGCCATGATCAGTCCCTCGACCCTTGCTGCCATTTCCGGCGCTGCAGGCCGAAATAGCTGAACATCACGGCGGCGACCAGGAACGGGATCATCGAGGAGGCGAGCGCCGCCCCCTCGCCCAGCGAGCCGCCGGGGATCGCGCGCTGGAACGCCAGCGTCGCCATCAGATGGGTCGAGTTGATCGGGCCGCCGCGGGTCAGCACATAGATGAGCTGGAAATCGGTGAAGGTGAACAGCACCGAGAAGGTCATCACCACGGCGATGATCGGCGTCAGCATCGGGAGCGTGATGTGATAGAAGCGCTGCAGGGGCGTGGCCCCGTCGAGCGTCGCCGCCTCGTAGAGCGAGGCCGGGATGGTCTGAAGGCCGGCCAGCAGCGAGATCGCCACGAACGGTATCCCGCGCCAGATATTGGCGATGGCGACCGACGCACGCGCCCAGTTCGGGTCGCTCAGGAACTCGATGTTGCGGGTGATCAGGCCCATATGCTTCAAGGCCCAGGAAATGACCGAGAACTGGGCGTCGTAGAGCCACCAGAAGGCGATCGCCGACAGCACCGTCGGCACGATCCAGGGCAAGAGCACGACCGCCCGGATGAAGGCCTTGAACGGCATGTTCTGATTGAGCAGCAGTGCAAGCCAGAGGCCGAGGAAGAATTTGAAGGCGCTGGTGACGACCGTGTAGAGAATCGTGTTGTAGACGCTCAGCCAATAGACCGGGTCGTGGAACAGCGAGACGAAATTGGCGACGCCAATGAACTGGCCGGGATCGCCGAGCGAGGCGGAGGTCAGGCCGAGCCAGATGCCGAGGCCCAAGGGATAGGCCAGGAAGACGATCAGCAGCGCCGCCGTCGGCAGCATGAAGACGAGGCCGAGCAAGTCGCGGCTGTCGGACAGCGCGGCCAGCCTTCGGCGCCACCGGCTGGACCGGTCGGCGCGTGAGGCATCGAGAGCTACGGCCATCGTCTTCTCCCTATGCTGGCTCAGGCCTTGTAATAACGCTTGGCCTGTTCCGCCGCCGTCTTGGCCGCCTCCTTGGGCGAGACCTGGCCCTGGCAGGCGCCGGCGAACATGTCGACAATGATGAAATCGGCCATCGACGAGGCCGAAGCGGCGCCGAGCTGGCCGGAATAGCCATTGTCGAGCATCTCGCTCATCGCGTCGCGATAAGGCGTGTGCTTCGGATCCTCGGTCCATATCGGGTTCGATTCATAGGCCTTGAGCGGCTGGGTGACGTAGCCGATCGAAGCGGCCTGCCAGGGGATGTACTGTTCCTTCTCCCACATGAAGCGAAGGTAGTCCTTCGCCGCATTGGGATATTTGGAATAGTTGAAGATCACTGCCTGGAAGTAGGTGCTGAGCGTCGCCGGCCGGCCAAGCGGGCCGATCGGCAGATGGGCGTGGCCGATATCCTCAGCCAGCGCCTTCTGGGTCGGATCGTCGGAGGTCTTGGCGGAGTAGTAGATCGAGATGCCGTTGGCGGTCAGGCTGCAATCGCCGGCGAGAAACGCCTTGTTGTTGGATGGATCGAGCCAGGACAGCACGCCCGGCACGAAGGTCTTGTAGAGTTCGGCCGCATATTCGAGGGCGGCCACCGTCTCCGGGCTGTCGAGCACGACCTCGTTCTTCTCGTTGACCATCTTGCCGCCGTGCGACCACAGGCACCAGTGCGTCCAGGCATTGGCGTCGCCCGTCGCATGGCCGAGCGCGAAGCCCGGCGGCGTGCCATTGGCCTTGAGCGCTTGGCAAAGCTTAAGGAACCCGGGGAAATCCTTGGGAAACTCCTCGAAGCCGGCCTTCCGCATATTGCCGATGCGATAGACCATGGCATTGCCGGCCGCCCCCATCGGCAGGCCAATCCATTTGCCGTCACGCTTGCTGTAGCGCTCGCAGACATCATACCAGCCGCCATATTTGCCGCCGAGATATGTGGCGAGGTCGGTCAGGTCGACGAGCTTGTTGGGGAATTTATGCGGGTCGTCGAAGGTCGTGATGATGATGTCCGGACCGCTGCCAACCTGGGCCGCAGTCGCGGCCTTGGGGCGCACATCTTCCCAATTCTCGCTGTCGACATGGACGTCGATGCCGCTCTGGGCCGAATATTTCTTGGTGTTTTCCAGCCATACCGTCTCGTCGGTGGCGACGAAGCGCTTCCAGCGCAGCACCTTGAGCTTGGCGCCGGCTTCAGGCTTCAGATCCAGGCTCTGCGCGTGCGCCGGCCCGAACCCCACGAGCCCGGGCGTGCCGACAGCCAGTGCCGCGCCCGCCCCGATCTTGATCGCATCGCGTCTGGTCAGATCCACCATGGCGTTCTCCCTTGAATATTCGTTGGTCGCCGCGCTTCGGCGCGGTCGTCTCCCCGGCCCACCCGGTCAGTTGGCCCGGACCGCCTGTCCGGTCTTCGCGTCGAACAGATGCACGGCATCGAGCCGCGGCAGCAGGCTGATCTCGGCCCCAGGCTTGAACTCGTGCCGCTCGCTGAAATTACCGCAGATCTCATGGCCGCCGATACGGCAGAAGACGAAGGTGTCCGCGCCGGTGGGCTCGACCACCTTGACCGTGGCCGGCACGCCGTCAGCGGCGAGCGTCAGATGCTCCGGCCGCATGCCGTAGATCACCTCGCGGCCATCCTCGCCGACGATATCGGGCGGCAGCGGCAGCGAGATGCCGCTCTCGGTCTCGACCATGGCGCTGCCGTTCGATCGGCGCACCCGGCCGGGCAGGAAATTCATCGCCGGCGAGCCGATGAACCCGGCCACGAACTGATTGGCCGGATGGTCATAGAGCTCCAGCGGCGTGCCGATCTGCTCGACCAGCCCGTCATGCATGACCACGATCCGGTCGGCCATGGTCATCGCCTCGACCTGATCGTGCGTGACATAGATCGAGGTCGTGCGCAGACGCTGATGCAGTTCCTTGATCTCGGTGCGCATCTGCACGCGCAGCTTGGCATCCAGGTTGGACAGCGGTTCGTCGAACAGGAACACTTGCGGATCGCGCACGATGGCGCGGCCCATGGCGACGCGCTGGCGCTGGCCGCCCGAGAGCTGACGTGGGTAGCGGTCGAGATAGGGGGTGAGGCCGAGGATCTCGGCCGCCGTGCCGACCCGTTCGGCGATGACGTTCTTGGCGGCGCCGCGCAGCTTCATGCTGAACGCCATGTTGTCGTGCACGGTCATGTGCGGATAGAGCGCGTAATTCTGGAACACCATGGCGATGTCCCGCTCCTTCGGCGGTTTGTCGTTCACCACCGTGCCGCCGATCCGGATCTGGCCGCCGCCGATCTGCTCGAGACCGGCGATCATCCGCAGAAGCGTCGACTTGCCGCAACCGGACGGGCCGACCAGCACGACGAACTCGCCGTCGGGAATCTCGATATCGACGCCGTGCAGCACCTGCACGGACCCGAAGGATTTGGTAACGCCGCGAATTTCGACCGATGCCATGCCTGACGAACCCTTAGTTCGAACGCGGGAGACAGGCGGATTCCGAGCCGATAGTCACTTTCAAGCGATCCTCCCACCTACCCTTTATCTATTGTCCGGCAGTTGGGCACAGGCCTCGAAACTTGTCAAAGAATCCCCCAAGATCGGCGCCAGCCATAAAGGAGGAAACCCCATGAACCGGATCGATCTCGAAGGACGGCATGCCATCGTAACCGGCGGCGGCCGCGGCATCGGCCTCGCGATCGTCGAGCGGCTGGTCCAATCCGGCGCGCGCGTCGCCATCTGGGACCGCGATGCGGCCGTGGCCGAGGCGGTCGCGGCATCGCTGGGCCAGCTCGCCGTCACCGTCGACATCGCCGACGAGGCCGAGATCGACGCGGCCCTGCGCCAGACCGAATCGGCCCTGGGCCCGGTCGATATCCTGGTCACCAGCGCCGGTATCACCGGCCCCAACGCGCGTGTCGAGGATTATCCGGTCGAGGCTTGGCGGCAGGTGATCGACATCGATCTGACCGGCCCGTTCCTGTGCTCGCGCGCGCTGGCGCCCGGCATGCGGGCGCGCAATTACGGCCGGATCGTCCATATCGCTTCGATCGCCGGCAAGGAAGGCAATCCCAACGCCGCCGCCTATTCCGCCGCCAAGGCCGGCGTGATCGCGCTCACCAAGTCGCTGGGCAAGGAGCTGGCCGAGACCGGCGTGCGCGTCAATTGCGTGACGCCGGCCGCGGTCAAGACCGAGCTGTTCGCTCAGATGAGCGAGCAGCACATAATCTACATGCTGTCCAAGATCCCGCTCGGCCGGTTCGGGCTGGTCGAGGAGATCGCGGCGATGGTCGCTTGGCTCGCCTCGGAGGAATGCTCCTTCTCGACCGGTGCCGTGTTTGATCTCTCGGGCGGCCGTGCTGTCTATTGAGGCTTGTACGAGAGGGCGGCCGCCTCCCTGGCGCGGGCGGCGATGCCCGCCCAGTCGCGCGCCGTAATCGCGTCGCGCGGGGCGATCCAAGTGCCGCCGACCACCGGTACATTGGGCAGCGCCAGATAGGCGGACGCGGCTTCGGCATCGGCGATGCCGCCTGTCGGGCAGAAGGCGATTCCCGGAAAGACCGAAGCGTAGTTGCGCAACATCGCCGGCCCGCCGAATTCGCGCGCCGGGAAAAATTTGAGGAAGGAGAAGCCGAATTCGCGCGCAGCCATGATCTCGGTCGGCGTCACGGCGCCCGGCAGGTACGGCAGGCCGGAGGCGATACCGGCGGCGGCGAGATCGGTGGTGAGGCCTGGGCTGACCAGGAATTGCGCGCCGGCGTTCTTGGAAGCGGTAACGTCGGTCGGGCGCAGGACGGTGCCGGCACCGACATGCATCTCGGGCAGCTTCGCCGCGATCCGCTTGATCGCCTCGAGCGAATGCGGCGTGCGCAGCGTGATCTCGATGACGCTGAGGCCGCCCTCGAGCAGCGCCTCAGCGGTCGGGATCGCATCCTCGGCTCGCTCCAGGATGAGCACCGGAATGACGGGATGGCGATCGAAGGAATGCGGCATCCTGAGCCTCGTGCAATGTTGAGCGCACGCTAACCCAACCGTTCCGAGGCTCCAAGCTGAAGCGCGGAAGAAGCCGGCGCGTTTCGGCGCGGCCGAAGGACAGGATCGAGCTTTTCCTGCACCTTGGCCGCCGACCGAAATGCGCGCGAGGCCGATGGCTCATGCCCGGGACGGCCTATTCCCCGGCTCGCCCCGGCGCGACTCGGGCGTCCGGTCAGGCGACCCTGCTCAAGAGCGGTTTGCCGCCGAAATGAGCTGTCAAATTATCGACCACCATCTGGCCCATCGCGGTCCGCGTCTCGACCGTGGCGCTGCCGACATGCGGCTGCAGCACGACGTTTTCCATGGCGAAAAGCTCTTCCGGCACCTTCGGTTCCTGCTCGAACACGTCGAGGGCGGCGCTGCGGATCGTGCCGTTCTTCAGGGCTTCGACCAGGGCCGGCTCGTCGATGACGGCACCGCGCGCGACATTGACGATGGTGCCTTCGGGCCCGAGGGCTGCCAGCACATCGGCATCGATCAGATGGAAGGTCTCCTTGGTGAGCGGGCAGATGATCATGAGCACGTCCGACAGCCGGGCGAGCTGGATGAGATCGGCGACATAGGGCCAGGGCGCATCGGGCTTGGGCCGGGGGCCGTGCCACATGACCTTCATGTTGAAGATCTCGGCGCGCTTGCCGATCGCCGTCCCGATCCGGCCGAGGCCGACGATGCCGAGCGTCTTGCCGGCGACGGTACGCGAGAACGGCATGTTGCCCTGGAGCCATTTGCCGGCGCGCACGAAACGGTCGCCCTTGCTGATCTCGCGCACGGCATCAAGCAGGATGGCGATGGCCGTATCGGCCACCTCGTCCGTCAGCACGTCGGGCGTGTTGGTGACGGCGATGTTGCGCGCTTTCGCCGCAGCCACGTCGACCGCGTCATAGCCGACGCCGAAATGGGCGATGATCTCGGTATGGGGCAGCGCATCCATCAGCGCACCGTCGGCGCCGGCGCCGCCGGTCGTCGCCATGCCGCGCACGCGCGGGGCGATCTCCTTGAGCAGCGCCGCCTTGTCCGGCGCCTCCCATAGCTTATGAACGGTGAAGGCCTCGTCCAGCGAGGCCATGGTCACGGGCGGCATCGCGCCGACGACGAGTATCTCGGGCTTCATGCGCTGTCCTTCATTGTCGGGATCGCGGTGGCGCGGTTATATGGTTATTGCCGAGTTACCACGGCTCCGAAACGACAACAAGACGGCGCAAAGGTCCGTCACGGCGGGGGAAATGACGAGGAAGAACGAAGCGGAGTGGCGCATGGCGCTAACGCAGGAGCAGTTCCATGTGCTGCGGCGCCACGGCACCGAGCGGCCATGCTCGAGCCCGCTCGAAAAAGAGCAGGCCGCCGGCACCTATCATTGCGCCGGCTGCGGCGCTCCCCTCTATGATTCAGAACAGAAATTCGACAGCGGCACGGGCTGGCCGAGCTTCTGGGCACCGCTTCCCGGCGCCACCGGGACGGCGCGCGACTGGGCGCTGTTCATCCCGCGGACGGAAGTTCACTGCGCCCGCTGCAACGGTCATCTGGGCCATGTCTTCAATGACGGACCGGCGCCGACCGGCCTGCGACATTGTGTCAATGGGGTGGCGCTGGCATTCAAGCCGCGTCAGCTGAGCTGAAAGAGGCCGAAGCCTCTTCTACTCCGCCGCGAGCGTGCTCCGCCAGCCGATCTGCCTAAGGCAGCGGTCGATCCACTGCTTGGTCAGCTTCTCCTGGACGCCGTTCTGCGACAGGCGCTGACGCAGATTGGCGAAATCGACCTGGTCCAGCGGCTGGTCCTGATTGAAGCAGGAGAAGACCGTGGTCTCCTCGCCGGTCACCGGATCCTTGTGGAGCTGCAGGCACTGGGCGCAGATCTCCTTCATCATGCATTGCATCGGCGAGTTGATGCTGCCGATGGCGCAGTGTTCCGGCTTGAGATAGGGCTTCAGCACGCCGTGCCGGGCGCGGGCGACGGCGTTCATCATGCCGTCCGAGCCGATGGCGATGATGCGGTCGACCTGATCGAGGCCGATCGTCGCCGGGCCGAGCTTGCCCGAGCCGTAGGCCGCCATCGCCTCGACGATGTTGCCGGTGAAGGAGCGGTCCTGCGGGCGCGTCGCCTCGAAGCCGGGCGCCTCGTCCGAGCACCAGACGATGAGGTCGGCCGCGCGCTCAATCTCCTCGACCTTGTAGCGGTCGATCATCTTCTTGTAGCCGGCGAAATAGACGACCTTGGAACCCTGGGCACGGAGCGCCTGGCCGATCGAGAACAGCACGGCGTTGCCGAGGCCGCCGCCGACGAGCAGCACGGTCTCGCCCGCCGGGGTCTCGGTCGGGGTGCCGGTCGGCCCCATCAGGATCACCGGCTCGCCCGGCTTCAGCAGCGCACAGAGATCGGACGAGCCGCCCATCTCCAGCACGATGGTCGAGAGCAGCCCGCGCTCCTTGTCGACCGAGGCGCCGGTGAGCGCCAGCCCTTCCATGGCGAGCACCGTGCCGTCGCTGCGCGCGGCGCCGCTCTCGTAATTCTGCAGGCGGTAGAACTGACCCGGCTCGAAGCCGCGCGCGGCGAAGGGCGCCTTGACCGTGACCTCGATGATGGTGGGCGTGAGCCGTGTCACGGCATGGACGGTCGGGCGCAGCCCCTCGTTCAAGGTGGCGGAGAGCGTTTCCGCTGACGGCTCTGAGGGCGCGCGGCGCGCCATCACGCGGGTCAGCACCGGATAGCCCTGCTTGGCGCCACCCATTGCCTTCACGACATTGCCGGAGAAGGAAGGATGAAGATCGCCGAAGAAGCTGATGGTGCGGCCGTCGGCGCGATGGCTCATCAGCACGCGCACAGCGTCGGGCTTCGCCGATTTCTGCGGCCGGACCGGTTGGCCTTCCTCGTCATAGGCTTGGAAATACTTCCCGTCGAGCACGACATTGTCGGGGTCCTCGCGGCCCAGCACCGTGTTGGGTTGGGTCCCGGCGGCGATCAGGATGGTGCGCGCCGGCAGGGTCACGTGTTCATCGGTCGCGAGCAGCTTGCCGCTCGCCTCGTCATGGACGAAGCGCACGGCTGTGAGCGCTGTTGCCTGGCCGAACTGGTCCACCTCGACCGCGTCCGGCGTCAGGCATTCGGCGAAGCGGATGCCTTCCTGCAGCGCCAGCGCCACTTCTTCATGATTGAGCGTATAGCTGGGCGCGTCGACTAGACGACGGCGATAGGCCATGGTGACCCCGCCCCATTCATTGATGAGGTCGGCGATGCGCGGCTCGCGGCCTTCGGCTTTGGCCGCGGCACGCTCGGCGCGGATCGCCTTGGCATGGGCGAGGAACTCCTCGGCCGCACCGCGATCGGCGTCGTTCCAGCTCGCGCGCACGGCAGCCTCGCCCTGCTCCGCCACCAACGCCTCGTAGCGCTGCAGGAATTTCTCGACCTGCACCGGATAATAGGCGAGCGACTCGGTCGCCGTATCGATCGCGGTCAGGCCACCGCCGACGACGACCACCGGCAGGCGTACTTGCAAATTGGCGATCGAATCGGTCTTGGCGGCACCCGTGAGCTGCAGCGCCATCAGGAAGTCCGACGCCTGGCGCACGCCAGTGGCGAGGCCGTTCTTCATCGGAATGACGGTCGGGCGGCCGGCGCCGGCGCAGAGTGCGATATGGTCGAATCCCAGCGCGAAGGCGCTGTCGATGGTGAGGGTGCCGCCGAAGCGCACGCCGCCCATCATGTCGAACTCCCGCCGCCGCTCCAGCAGCAGCCGGATCACCTTCAGGAAGTTCTTGTTCCAGCGCACGGTGATGCCGTACTCGGCGACGCCGCCGAATCCCGCCAGCACGCGCTCGCCCAGATCCTCGTAGAGCTCGGTCACGTCATGGATCGGCCGGAACGGCACGCGCTGGCCGGTGGCGGTCACGCCGGAGATCTCGGGCGCCAGCGGCTCGATCTTGAGCCCGTCGACGGCGACGATGCTGTGGCCGTCATTCATCAGATGATGCGAGAGCGTGAATCCGGCCGGACCGAGCCCGACCACCAGCACCTTGTAGCCCGTGGCCGGGCGCGGGATCGGCCGGCGCAGATTGAGCGGGTTCCAGCGGGTCAGCAGCGAATAGATCTCGAAGCCCCAGGGCAGCGAGAGCACGTCCTTGAGATTCTGGGTCTCGAGCTGCGGGATATCGACCGGCTCCTGCTTCTGATAGATGCACGATTTCATGCAATCGTTGCAGATGCGGTGGCCGGTGCCGGCGATCATGGCGTTGTCGACAACGGCGACCGCGAGTGCCCCCAAGGCATTTCCGCGCGACTTCAGGAGATTCATCTCCGAAATCTTCTCCTCGAGCGGACATCCCGCGAGCGGCACGCCGAAAGCGCTCGATTGGAATTCGCCGGTCTTGCGGTCGCGCAGGCCCTTGGAGCAGCTGTCCTTGCCCTGATTGTGGCACCAGATGCAGTAATTGGCCTGGTCGAGCGAGCCCCCCAGATCGGTGCCGTGATCGGTGAGCGCGAAGCCTTCGCGATGCCGCCAGCGGTCGCGCGGCAGGCGCAGCATGGTGACGCCGTCGACAATGATCGTCTCGACCGGCACCAGATGCATCGGGTCGAGCTTGTGCGGCACCTTGAACAGCACGCCGCGCTTATGCATGGCGCGGCCGGCCGGCGACAGGGTCGCCCAGGCGGCGTAGCGCGCGGCCTCGTCGAGCGCTTCGGCGTGCCCGGTCTCCTCGTTCATCCAGCTCTGGACATGGGCGGCGAAGCTCGTCTCGGTCAGCGTCTCGCCGAAGCGGGCTTCGAGGGACGTTGCCAGCGCCGGGCCGTCGATCGCGGCGGCCTGCTCCTCGCTCACGCCCTTGACCGCGCGGCGCTGCACGAACAGGCGCTTCACCGTATAGATCGGCGCCAGCGCGTCGTGACTCGCCTGGAGGGCGGCGATTTCGGCCCGGATGCCGAAGAGCTTGCCCAGGAAATCCTCGACATGCGGGGCGGTATCGACCAGCAGATCGCTCTCGGCCTTGCGGTCGATCGCGTCCGGATCTTGGCGCGCCGTCACCAGCCGGTTATGCAGCGCCACATCAGCCTGTGCGAGCTCGGCGATGAAGGCCTGATCGAGGCGGGCCAAGCCCTCGCGATCATAAAGCGCCTCGAAGGAAAGACCGAAACCGAGCTCAAGCACTGGCCGCATCTGTAGAAAATTCCTAATATCTCAATCCGGATCCGGCCTCGGCCGCGATCAAGAGGCGGAACCTAGCCGAAAAGCCAGGCGCCGCGCAGCAAAAACCAGGAAGAGCCGAGGCAAGGCTGCCTTGCCATCATGAGATCCCTGGCGATCCATTCCGTCTTGAGTCATAGGATCGTCATCGAATCGGATTTCGGAAGAGCGAATTTCATGGCGATCGAACGGCCAGTGCATGTGATCGGCGGCGGGCTCGCGGGCAGCGAGGCGGCCTGGCAGCTCGCCCGGCAAGGCGTGCCCGTCATTCTGCACGAGATGCGGCCGGTGCTCTCGACCGAGGCGCACAAGACCGCGGGCCTGGCCGAGCTGGTCTGCTCCAACTCCTTCCGCTCCGACGAGCCGATGACCAACGCCGTGGGGCTCCTGCATGAGGAAATGCGGCGCTGCGGCTCGCTCATCATGACGGCGGCGGACCGGCACAAGGTGCCGGCGGGCGGGGCGCTCGCGGTCGACCGCGACGCCTTCTCGGAGGCGGTCGAGGCGGCGCTCACGGCCGAGCCGCTGGTGACGATCGAACGCGACGAGGTCGACGGGCTGCCGCCGGCGGATTGGGATAGCACCATCATCGCCACCGGCCCCCTCACCTCGCCAGCGCTCGCCCAGGCGATCAGGACGCTCACCGGCGAGGAATCCCTCGCCTTCTTCGATGCGATCGCGCCGATCGTCCACCGGGACTCGATCGATCTCTCGGTCGCCTGGTTCCAGTCGCGCTACGACAAGCCGGGACCGGGCGGCGACGGCAAGGATTACATCAACTGCCCGCTCAATCGGGACCAGTATCATGCCTTCATCGCGGCGCTACTGGCCGGCGACAAGACCGACTTCAAGGATTGGGAGCGCGACACGCCCTATTTCGAGGGCTGCCTGCCGATCGAGGTGATGGCCGAGCGCGGCGCGGAGACGCTGCGCTGGGGGCCGATGAAGCCCGTGGGCCTGACCAATGGTCATGACCGCACGAAGCCGTACGGCGTGGTCCAGTTGCGCCAGGACAATGCGCTCGGCACGCTCTACAACATGGTCGGGTTCCAGACCAAGCTGAAGCATGGCGAGCAGGCGCGCATCTTCCGCACCATCCCGGGCCTGGAGAAGGCCGAGTTCGCCCGGCTCGGCGGGCTTCATCGCAACACCTTCCTCAACAGTCCCAAGCTGCTGGACGGGCAGCTCCGGCTGAAGGCGATGCCGCGCCTGCGCTTCGCCGGCCAGGTGACGGGCGTCGAGGGTTACGTCGAATCGGCCGCGATGGGGTTGATCGCCGGCCGTCTCGCCGCGGCTGAGCGGCACGAGGAACGGCTGGAAGCGCCGCCGCCGACCACGGCGCTGGGCGCCCTTGTCGCCCATATAACCGGAGGCGCCGACGCCAAGAGCTTCCAGCCGATGAACGTCAATTTCGGCCTGTTTCCGCCGTTGCGCGAGGTTCCGCGCGACAAGGGCGAACGCAAGCCGGCCATGGCGCGGCGTGCGCTCGCCGATCTCGAAAGCTGGCTCAACGCACGGCGCGAGGCTGCGGAATAGCTCATCCGAGCGAGACGAGCTCGCGGACGAGCTGCTTATAGCCGGCCGCCTTCAGCAGCTCGACCTGATCCTGATCCGAGCTGCGGCGATTGAGCGAGGCGCTCAGCCTTTCATCCTCGGCAGGCTCGGTGGCGAGCATGCGCCAATGCCCAGTCGCGACATCCATCAGGATCGCCTTCAGCCTGATCCGCATCTTCTGGCTCTGATCCGGCACCACCGAGCCGACCAGCGGAATCCAGGAGACGAGCTTGGTCGCTTCGTTGGTCCGTGCCGTCTCCAGAACGCCCCAATAACACAGAATCTGCCGGATGCCGCCGCGCGCCGCGGTCAGGCGCAGCTCGCGCGAAAAGGCGGCATGATCCCTCGGCGGCGGCAGGCCCGAGAAGCTGGCAACCGGAAAGCTCTGGAACAGCGCCTCCATCATCGGTCCGTCGGGCGCCATCGCCCCCGATTGGATGGCCATGATCGGCTTACCGATCAAAGGGTTGACCTGTTTGGCCGTGTCGAGCTCGGCGGCGATCCGTGCATCGGTGATCTCGCCCTCATTCTCCGGAAGGCCGAGCAGATCGAGCTCGGTCAGCTCGCCGCGATAGGCGAAATTCGGAGTCGAGGCTGCGGGAAAGCCGGCGTTGGAAATCGACCGCGCGCCGTCGCAGCCTGCAAGCAGCAGAAGCGTGGTCGCGAGCAGCGAAACGATGCGAAGGGGGACGGAAGTTTCTGTCGCATGGCTATCCTCTGGGAAGTGCCGGCCTTCTTCGCGTGGCGGCACAACCGTAAATATCCATGGCATTATGGCTTTCCTATCGCGGGTGTGCGGCATTCCTGCGGCGGATCGCGTGATCAACCCGCGCGCCGGGGTTGACGCTGGATTGTACGGCCAGCATTCTGCCGGCCATGCTGAAGCTCCTCTCCTCCGTTTTCGCGCTGCTCCTTGTGGCTGCCTGTACCAGCTCCTTGAGCCCTCTCGGTCCCTCGCGGCCGACCAACGTCAAGACGATCGGAATCGTCTCGCTGGTCGGCGATTCGATCGAGCTCACTTCGTCCGGCTTCGTCGGGGTCGGGGCCGATTTCGATCGCGCCTTCGTGCCGAACTGGCGGTTTCGGGAACAGATAGAGCAGATGGCGGCGGGCGACCTCGCTCCCGCCTACAGCGCGGTGCCGGTCAGCTTCGACCCGGCCGCCTATCGACGCTTCGTCGATCCGAACAAGGCGCCCGATCCGGATGCGCTCAAGAAGGGGCTGCAGGCGGCGCTGGCCAACGGCAACACGGCCGACGCCTATCTCGTGATCGTGCCCAGCACGCTGCGCGATCCGATCTTCGAGAGCCTGTCGGATCTTACCGGCATCGGCATCTTCCATTGGACTGCGCTGATTTCGGCCGACACCGCCTTCCCCTTCGTGATCTGCGACATGATGCTGATCGACGCCCATAATTTCAGGACGATCAGTTCGATGCAAATGAAGGTATCGCCCAAGGATTCCTTCAAATCCTTGGGCTATCCGCTGATCGAGATCGACGGATTCGACTGGAAGCCGACCTTCGCCGCCATGACCCCGCAACAAGGACAGGCGCTCTATGGCTTCTGGCACAATCTGCTGATCCAGACGGTGCGCTACTCCATGGCCCAGCTCAAGCTCACGTGAGCTAAAATCGTCGGGTAAGCCATCCGCGCGCCATCCGCCAAGCCGCCAGCGGATCGGGGCGCTGCACCTCAGCGACATAAGGGTCATAGCCGACGGCCGCGAGGCGCACGAGTTGCCGGTCGGCCAGAAGCGCCGGCAGCAGGGCCGGCAGAGCCGCGCGGCCGATGCGCGGCCGGACCGCCCGGCCCGCCGCCAGATGCGCCCGCGCGATTTCCGCCAGATTCGCCAGAGCCTCTCCCAGCGCCGGGGTAAAGCGGCCCGAACGGATCGCTGCTTCGTCCAAACCGACGGGCTCGGCGATCTCGGTCGGGATGAAGATGCGGCTGGTCGCGGCGTGAAACGGCACGGCGCGGACGAGTCCGGCCAGCCCCCAGCCGATGCCGATCGCGCCGATCGCCGGCGATTCGGCCTCACCCGGCGCCAGGCACTCGATCTGCAGTGCGAACAACTCGCCCGCACTGGCGGCGACATAGGCTTCAAGCTCGGCCAGCGTCGCGGGCGGGGTTTCCAGGAGATCGCGCTCGCGCGCATCGATAAGCGCGTCGAACCGATGCCGCGACAGGCCGTGTCTTTTGATGGTCTCCGCCAAGGGCGTCGCCACCTCGTGCCGACGCGCGGGCTTGCCGTCATAGATCTCCCCGATCGCGTCGCGCCACCATTGCAGGCGGATCTGGCCCAGGATCGGCTGGCTCACCACCTCGCGGACCCGCGCGATCTCCAGATTGAAGGCGAGCAGCGCCCAGAGGTCCGGCCGCAAGGAAGCCGGGGCGAACAGGGTCGCAAGGAAACGGTCGCGATCGTAGCGACGGACCGTCTCAACCAGATCAGTCATCTATGTGAATTCCGGGGCTGCACGATGGATGTGGTTGGGTCTATTGTGCGTTTGCCCGGATGAGCGCCGGGCAGCGGGTCCTGCCTCCCTTGGCCGGGGCTCGCCGCCGCGACCCGGCCCCGGTTGCGCATATCCGATTTCCGGAACGAACCCAACGAGGTTTCCATGGCATTCGAGCTTCCCCCCCTGCCCTATCCCAAAGACGCCCTGGCGCCGCACATGTCGGCCCAGACCTTCGAGTTCCATTACGGCAAGCACCATCAGGCCTATGTCACCAATCTGAACAATCTGGTGAAGGATACGCCGCTGGCGTCGAAGTCGCTGGAGGAAATCATCCTGGCGACGGCCAAGGACGACAGCAAGGTCGGCGTCTTCAACAACGCCGCCCAGGTTTGGAACCACACCTTCTTCTGGAGCTGCATGAAGCCCGGCGGTGGCGGCAATCCGACCGGCGCCGTCGCCGAGAAGATCGAGAGCGCTTTCGGCGGCATCGACAAGTTCAAGGACGAGTTCAAGAACGCCGCCGTGACCCAGTTCGGCTCGGGTTGGGCCTGGCTGGTGCTCGATGGCGGCTCGCTCAAGGTGGTGAAGACCGCCAATGCCGTGACGCCGATGGTGAACGGCCAGAAGGCGCTGCTCACCGTCGATGTCTGGGAGCATGCCTACTATCTCGACTACCAGAACCGGCGCCCCGACTTCGTCCAGACCTTCCTGGACAAGCTGGTGAACTGGGATTTCGTCGCTCAGAACCTCAGCAAGGCCTGACGCGAAAACGCCCGCCGGGAGCGATCCCGGCGGGCGTCTACGATGCTTTCATGCAGATTTAGCGGATATGCAGCGGCACCACGACATTGATGCCGGGCGCCGGCGCATAGATAGGCGCCGGCGGCGCATAGACGACGGGCGGCGGCGCGTAGTAGCCGGGGGCGCCATAGACGTAGGGATGGTAGTAGTGGTGATAGCGCCAATGGTCATGGCGCCAATGATCGTGATGCCACCCATCGGCGAGGGCCGGCGACGCCAGCGCGAGCCCCAAAGCGGCCAGAGCGGCGCTGATCCCAAGGCGGCGAGGCGAGAAGGTGTTCATTTCGAATTCCTTTTCAAATTGCGTCGCGTTCGATCGCGACACGCTTGTATGAAGAGTACGGCCGAAGCCGTTGAATCCTTCCCATTAACACCTGTGATTTTTTGATGTCAGGCTGTAAGCGGAAGTAACGCGGCGGCGACCCGCCTCTCTTCCGCGACCAGGACGTTGTAGGTGCGGCAGACCGCACCGCTATCCATCGCGTCGATGACCACGCCGACCTCCCGCAGGGCTGCGCGCAGCGGTTTCTGCACCATCTGCATCCGCTGGCCGCAGCCGATCAGCAGGATCTCGACCCCGCCATGCTCGGCGACCGGGCGCAGACTCTCGGGCGTGATTTCCGCCATGCTGGATATCGGCCAGATCTCGACGCCGTCGGGCAGGATCAGCACCGAGCCGGTATAGATGGTCCCGCCGATGCGGAAGCCGCCGGGGCCGTAGCGCTCGATGAAGGGGCGGCCCTTCGGCAGCACCGGGTTCACGTCCATTCCTCTATCCTTACCGCGGCCGACCGGGCCGCCGGATCAGATCGGCAGCATCTTCGGCCGGCCCCTGAGCCACCACACGACCAGCAGGCGCGACACCATGATGGTGGTGAAGAGCGAGGTGGCGATGCCGAGGCAGAGCGTCACCGCGAAGCCTTTGACCGGCCCGGAGCCCAATTCAAACAGGAACGCGCCGGCGATGAAATGGGTCACATTCGCGTCGACGATCGTCGCATAGGCCCGCGTGAAACCGGCATCGATCGAGGAGATGACGCCGCGTCCGTTCTTCATCTCCTCGCGAATACGCTCATTCACCAGCACGTTGGCGTCAACCGCCATGCCCATGGTGAGTGCGATGCCGGCGATACCCGGCAGGGTCAGCGTCGCCCCCAGCACCGACAAGGCCGCCATCAGCAGGCAGAGATTGAAGAAGAGCGCGATGTTCGCATAGACCCCGAAGAGACCATAGAACAGCAACATGAAGGTCGCGACCAGCACGATCGCGACCAGGCTGGCGATGGTGCCGGCACGGATCGAATCGGCGCCGAGATCGGGACCGACCGTGCGCTCCTCGATGATCGAGAGCGGCGCCGGCAAGGCGCCCGCGCGCAGCAGTAGCGCCAGGTCGCTCGCCGACTTGGCGGTGAAGGAACCGGTGATGACGCCGGAACCGCCGAGGATCGCTGACTGGATGACCGGCACCGAGATCGCCTTGTGATCGAGGATGATGGCAAAGGGCTTGCCGATATTTTCCTTGGTCACGTCGCCGAATTTCCGACCGCCCGAGGTGTTGAACTTGAAGGAGATCACCCATTGGGCGTCCTGCATCGTCGGCTCGGCGCTGACGAGATCGCCGCCTTCGACCACGACCCGCTTGCGAACCACCCAGTTGGCGGCCCCGGCGCGCTGGTTGTTCTCGTCGCTCGGCACGATCTCGTCGCCCGGCGGCAGCTTGCCGTGCTCGGCGTCCTCGGGAGAGACGTTGGTGTCGACCAGCTGGAAGGTCATCTTGGCGGTCTTGCCGATGAGCGCCTTGACCCGCTCGGGATCGTCGATGCCCGGCAACTGGACGAGGATGCGGTCGTCGCCCTCGCGCTGGATCGTCGGCTCCTTGGTGCCGGTCTCGTCGACTCGGCGGCGAATGATCTCGATCGACTGCTCGATGATGGTGCGGGCGCGGGCTGCGATCGATTCCGGCGTATAGGCGACGGTAATGGCGCCGTTGGGCGCCTGGGTCAGCCGGAGATCGACATCGACCTTGTCGTGCAGGATGGTCTTGAGCTTCTCGAGGTCGTTCGGGTCGCGCAGCGCCACCGACAGCTTGTCGTCGCCCACCGACAGGTTGGTGTAGCCGATCTTCTCCTTGAGAAGCTCAGTCCGGAGCACATCGAGCGCGCCGTTGAGCCGCTCCTTGGTCACCGATTTGAGATCGACCTCGTAGAGAAGATGGCTGCCGCCCTGGAGATCGAGGCCGAGACTGACCTGCTTCGCCGGAACCCAACCCGGCAGCCGATCGAGCGTCTGCCGGCTCACGGCGTTGGGCAGTGCCAGCAGCACGCCCAGCAGGCAGATGACGATAACGGTCCAGGTCTTCCAGGGTTGGAAATTGAGCATGGTGACGAAGCCTAGTTGGCGTTGGTCGTGCGGCGCTTCTTCGGTGCCGCCGCATCGGTTTCCGACGCTTCGGCCGGCGCCTTGTCGCCATTGTCCTTGCCGGTCGGCTCGGTCCGCGCCAGCACGGTCGAAATCGTGCTGCGGATCACGCGCACCTTGACCGCCTCGGCGATCTGGACCTCGACCTCATTGTCGTCGATGACCTTGGAGACCGTGCCGACGATGCCGCCTGCAGTGACGATCTTGTCGCCCCGGCGAAGCCCCGCCTGCGACTGCTTCAGCTGCTTCGCCCGCGTCTGCTGGGGACGGAAGACCAGAAAATAGAATACCAGGACGGCCAGAAGAATCGGCAGAAGGCCCTGAATTTCCGCCGAGAAATCGGTACCGGCGCCCGCCGTCTGGGCGAAAGCGGTCGAAGTGAACATGCAGGCTAGCTCCCAAGGTCTCGGTTAGGCGTGCCGCTGCCTGATCGCGGCAGGTCATCCAGAAGGCCGCATAGGTATGCGGTTTGCTCACAAAGAGCAATCCCGGGCTGCGCTGGCCGGTCCCCGCCGCCCATGTTAGCGTCGCCGGCTTCATATCGCCCGAGTGACCGATGTCCGCAGATCGCCCAGAGACCACCGACCAGTTGCTTGCCCGGATCGCCGCGGCGCTGGAGCGGCTGGCGCCGCCGCCGGCCCCGCCCGTCGATCTGGGCTCGGCCCAGGCCTTCGTCTTCCATGCCGAGGATAACCGGCTGATACCGGTGCCGCATGTCAACCGGGTCGAGCTCGACCTCCTGCAGGGCGTCGATCGTGTCCGCGACATCCTGCTCGCCAACACGAGGCAATTCGCCGGCGGCTTCCCGGCCAACAACGCGCTGCTCTGGGGCTCGCGCGGCATGGGCAAGAGCTCGCTGGTGAAGGCCGTGCACGCTTCCGTCGCCGCCGAGCAGCCGGAAGCCCGGCTGATCCTGGTCGAGATCCATCGCGAGGATATCCCGGCCCTGCCCCATCTCCTGACCCAGCTGCGCGCCGAGCCGCATCGCTTCATCCTGTTCTGCGACGATCTCAGCTTCGATCATGACGATGCCGGCTACAAATCGCTGAAGGCCATCCTCGATGGCGGCATCGAAGGCAGGCCGGGCAATGTCATCCTCTATGCCACCTCGAACCGCCGGCATCTGATGCCGCGCGACATGATCGACAATGAACGTTCCTCGGCGGTCAATCCGGGCGAGGCGGTCGAGGAGAAGATCTCGCTCTCCGACCGGTTCGGCCTGTGGCTGGGCTTCCATTCCTGTGATCAGGAGACCTATCTCGCCATGATCCGCGGCTATGTCGAGCGCTACGAGCTGGAGATCTCGGATTCGGATCTCACCGCCGCCGCCAATGAGTGGGCCGTGACCCGCGGCGGCCGTTCGGGCCGCGTCGCCTGGCAATTCGTGCAGGACTTGGCAGGACGGCTGGGGCAACGGCTGGAATAGTCCCGCCCGCAATTGCCGACCGGACTGCCCGTTCCGATGAGCGGACGGCCGGAAACGGCGCGCCACTCCGATCGGTCCACTGGGCGATTTGTAACGACCTCTTTGGAATTCGCAACGTACAAACAGACACGCGGCCCTTTGCAACGGCCCGTTGCGTCAAACCTTGCGGAGGCGGCGGTGAAAAAGCTCGACAACCTCAAGATCAGCATGAAATTACTCCTTCTCGTTTTTGCGCTGATCTGCGGGCTCGGCGGCGCTGGTTTTGAGGCGATCCATGTTATAAAGAAAGAAATATTTGCAGATCGTGTCGATGAATTGCGCCGTCAGGTTGATATGTCGAGAACCTTTGCCGAAAATCTCAACAAAAAGGTTATCGCCGGAGAGATGACCAAAGATGAGGCAATGAAAATCTATGCCGATAATACGCGATTGCTAACCTATGACCACGGAAATGGCTATATATTTGCCTATCGTATGGACGGAGTAAATATCACCCACGCCAATCTGGCATTCATCGGAACAAATCGAACCAATATCGCGACCAACGGGCGATACGTCACGCGCGAACTGATCGAAGGGGTCCGCGCCAACGGCGAGGTTCTCCTGGAATACGGCAATGCCAAGCCAGGTGAAACCGAGCTTTCGCCGAAGGTGGGCTACGCCGCTCTGTTCCCGGCATGGGACATGCTTATCGGTACCGGCGCCTATATCGACGATCTCGACGGCAAGCTGCGCTCGATCATCGGCACGATCGTCATCGCCTTCACGGCGCTGACGGTTCTAGTCGGTAGCCTCGTCTGGCTGGTTGGACGCAGCATTACCAAACCGCTCAAGCGGCTAGGCAAGCGGATGCAGGAGATGGCGGCCGGACAGCTCGACAGCGAGGTACCCGGCACCGGCCGCCTCGACGAGTTGGGCGAGATGGCCGCTGCGGTCCAGATCTTCCGCGCGAACGGCCTCGAATTTCGCGATTTGTCGGCAGCCCAGGAACAGGTGCGTATCCGCGCGGAAGCGGACAAGAAGGCGGCGATGAGCGCGCTGGCCGATGGGTTCGAGCGTTCAGTGTTGGGCATTGTCGACAAAGTCGCTACGGCATCGGGCGAGCTGCGCAGCGCGGCGCAGTCGATGTCGGATAATGCCGGCGCGACGGCCCAGGAGACCTCGGCTGCGGTCATTGCCGTAGAGCAGACCTCGGCCAATGTCGAGACCGTCGCCGCCGCCTCGGAACAGCTCGCGGCGTCGATCGGTGAAATCGGCCATCAGGTCAGCCAATCCTCGCGGATCGCCGGTCAGGCTGTCGATCAAGCCAGCCGGACCAGCCGTTCGGTCGCCGGACTCGCCGCCGCCGCCCAGAAGATCGGCGATGTGGTACGGATGATCCAAACCATCGCCAGCCAAACAAATCTGCTGGCGCTCAACGCGACCATCGAGGCGGCTCGCGCCGGCGAGGCCGGCCGCGGCTTCGCGGTGGTTGCGTCCGAGGTCAAGGCACTGGCCAATCAAACCGCCAGCGCGACCCAGGATATCCAGGCCCAAGTCGGCGAGATCCAGGCGGCAACGACCGATACCGCCGCCGAGATCGGCAGTATCGGAACCGTCATCAACCAGATCAGCGAGATTACGACGGCGATCGCTGCCGCGATCGAACAGCAATCCGCCGCGACAAGCGAAATCAGTCGCAATGTGCAGCAGGCCGCAAGCGGAACGCAGAATGTTTCACGAAATATCGAGAGGGTTTCGTCATCGGCGGGGGCGGCCGGCGCTGGCGCGCAGCAGGTATTGGGGGCGGCAACCAGCCTGTATCAGGATTCCGCCCATCTGCGCGCCGAGGTCGCGACCTTCATCAAGGCTATCCGCGTCGACTGACGGGCAATGAAGATGGGGTTCGGTGTTTATCGTCGGTCATAGAAATGGACGCAGCGTTCGTCGACGCCCTGCCACAGCGAAGCTTTTCGGGGCGGCGACAAGCGCTGGTACACTGAACTTCCGGCCCATCGTGAACCGACGGCGGCCTAAGTCAGCTCGACAGCTGGGGCAGATGATCCAGGGGATCGATCGCCTTGGTGCCACGCCGAAGCTCGAAATGCAGCTGCGGCTCGGCAACGCCGCCGGTATCGCCGATGCGGGCGATCGACTGGCCGCGCCTGACCTTGTCGCCCTTCTTGACCAGCAGCACCTCGGCATGGGCGTAGGCCGTGACCCAGCCATCCTCATGCTTGATCAGCAGCAGATTGCCGAAGCCGCGCAGCTCGTTGCCGGCATAGGCGACGGTGCCGTTCTCGGCAGCGCTGATCGCCGTGCCGGCGGGGGCCGCTATATTGATGCCGTCATTATGCGTGCCGCCCGAGGCCGGCCCGAAGGTCGACAGGATGCGGCCGCGTACCGGCCATAGGAAGAGCGGATCGACCGGCGCCTTGTGGTTGGCCACGATCGCCGCGACTGACGGCGCTGGCGGCGGCGGGGGCGCCGTCGCCACCGGTGCGGCCGGCGGCGGCGATGGGAGCACTGGAGCGGGTGTGGGGGTCGCCCCACTCTCCGGTTCCGGCGGCGGTACCGGTTCGGCCGGTGCCGGCGGCTTCTCGGCGGGCGTGACGACTGGCTTCACCGGCGGTACCGGCGGCGGCGGGGCCGGCACCGGTCCAGGCGGCGGCAAGGATGTTGCCTGGATGGGACCGGCCGACGGCGTCGCGGCCGGTGGGCTCGGCGACACCGGTACCGGCGTCGCGGCGGCGGCGACCTCGACCGGCGGCGGCAGCTCGAGCGGCAGACCGGTCTTGATCGTATAGGGCGGCGCCAGATGATTGAGCTGGGCCAGCGTCGAGGCTTCGACATTGTAGCGGCGTGACACCGCGTAGAGCGTCTCGCCCGGCTGGACGATATGCTGGCGGATGCGCGGAATGACCAGCACCTGCCCCGCCTTGAGGGCATAGGGCGGCTGGAGATTGTTGGCATCGATGAGGGTGCGGACCGGCACGCCGGCCGAACGTGCCACGGCATAGAGCGTTTGCCCCTTCTGCACCGCGACTTGCCCGCCGCCGATCTCGGTCGGCGGTGGTGCCGGGGGAAGGGTCTGCTGCGCTGGCGCCGTCGTGCCCGCGACCACCGGCGCCGGCGGCTGCGAGCGGGCACAGCCGGCCAGCACCATGACGAGCGCGAGGGCGACGAGCGGCAAAGGCCTCATGGCTGCTCCGCCTTGCGCGGCAGACCGGGCACGAGCGGCACGAACCGCACCAACCCGAGCGCCTCGCAGAAGAGCGCGCCATCCTCGGCCCGGCGCGCCCGCACCAGCGTCTGGTCGTAGCGTTCGCGGCCGATCGGTCCGACCAAGATGCCGTCGGGCGCCAGCAGATCGACCAGCGCCTGCGGCAGCTCCGGGGCGGCGGCCGTGATCAGGATGCGGTCGAACGGCGCCGGCTCCGCCCAACCCTTGCTGCCATCGCCGAAGCGGCTGGTGACGTTGCCCAGGCGCAGCTGCGCGAAACGCTGCTCAGCTTCGCGCAACAGCTCGCGATGACGTTCGATCGTGAAGACGCGCCGGCACAGCCGCGCCAGGATCGCGGTCTGATAGCCGGAGCCGGTACCGATCTCCAACACGGTATGGCGGTCGGTCAATTGCAAGGCGGCGGTCATGGCGGCGACGACATAGGGCTGGCTGATCGTCTGGCCGAGCCCGATCGGCAGCGCCACATTGTCCCAAGCATGCTCGGCGAAGGTGGGCGGCACGAACAGGCTGCGCGGCACGGCTTCGACCGCCGCCAGCACGCGCGCATCGCGGATACCGGTGCGGGCGAGTTCCGCCACCAGCGTCGCAGCCGGATTGGCCGCGGCGGCGACGCTCACGGAAAAACCTCGCGCAACGCATCGAGCGCAGGCTGATGGGTGAGATCGAGATGGATTGGCGTCACCGACACCGCCCCCTCGCCCACGGCCCCGATATCGGTGCCGGCTTCGACCATCGCCTCGTTGCGGATCGGGCCGATCCAGTAATATGCCCGGCCGCGCGGATCGACGGCCTTGACGATGTTGTCGCCGATCTGGCGCCGTCCCTGCGCCGTGGCGCGGATGCCGGTGATTTCCTCGACCGGCAGATTCGGGATGTTGACGTTCATCAACGTGTCGGGCGGCCAGGAGCCGGTAATCAGGCGGGGCACGACCCTGCCGACTATCTCCGCCGCCATGTCCCAGCGCGGCACGCCGTCGGTGACATGGAGGCTGAAGGCGATGCTCGGCACGCCCAGGAGCGTTCCCTCCATCGCCGCCGCCACGGTCCCCGAATAGGTGACATCCTCGCCCATATTGCCGCCGAAATTGATGCCGGAGATGAGCAGCGTCGGTCGCTTGTCCTTCATCACCTCGCGCAGCGCGAGCATGACGCAATCGGTCGGCGTGCCGTCGACGGCGAAGCGCTTCGTTCCGAGCTTGCGCAGGCGCAGCGGATGCCTGAGCGTCAGCGAATGAGCCGCTCCGCTCTGCTCCACCTCGGGCGCCACGACCCAGACATCCTTGGCGAATTTCCGCACCGCGCGCTCCAGCGCCTTGAGCCCCGGCGCCGCGATGCCGTCGTCGTTCGACAGCAGGATGCGCGCCTTGGCGAGGTCGAGCGGCTGGTCGAACATCAGGCGCCGATCGATTCCAGTCCGCCGAGATAAGGCCTGAGCGCCTCGGGCACGGTGATCGCGCCGTTGCCCTGCTGGTAATTCTCCAGCACCGCCACCATGGTCCGGCCGACGGCCAGGCCGCTGCCGTTCAGCGTATGGACGAAGCGCGTGCCCTTGCCCTCGCTCGGCCGGAACCGCGCCTTCATGCGCCGGGCTTGGAAATCGCCGCAGTTGGAACAGCTCGAAATCTCGCGATAGGCGCCCTGGCCCGGCAGCCAGACTTCGAGGTCGTAGGTCTTGCGCGCACCGAATCCCATGTCGCCGGCGCACAGCGCCATGACGCGATAAGGCAATTCCAGCTTTTGCAGAATCGTCTCGGCCGCCCGCGTCATCCGCTGATGCTCCTCTTCGGAGTGATCTGGATGGGCGATCGAGACCATCTCGACCTTGCTGAACTGATGCATCCGGATCATGCCGCGCGTATCGCGGCCGGCGGCCCCCGCCTCCATGCGGAAGCAGGGGGTGAAGGCGGTATAGCGATGCGGCAGCGCCTTTTCCTCCAGGATCTCGTCCGCGACGAGATTGGTCAGCGGCACTTCCGCGGTCGGAATCAGCCAGCGCCCGTCGGTCGTGCGGAACTGATCATCGGCGAATTTCGGCAGCTGGGCGGTGCCGAACATGGTCTGGCTGCTGACCAGAGCCGGCGGCGAGATTTCGGTATAGCCGAATTGCTGCGTATGATTATCGAGCATGAAGGTGCCGAGCGCCCGCTCGAGCCGGGCGAGCGCCCCTTTCAGCACAACGAAGCGGGCGCCCGAGATCTTGGCCGCACGCTCGAAATCCATCAGCCCAAGCTGCTCGCCCAGCTCGAAATGCTGCTTCGGCGTGAAGGGGAATTCCTTGGGCGTGCCCCAGCGGCGAATCTCGACGTTGGAATGCTCGTCGGCCCCGTCGGGAACGTCGGCGGCGGGTAGGTTCGGCAGAGCCGCCAGAATCCGGTCGAGCTCCTCGCCGAGCCGCTTCTCCTCGGCCTCGAGCGCGGTCATGCGGTCCTTGAGCGCAGCCACTTCCGCCATCAGCGCCTCGGCCGATTCGCCCTTCGACTTGGCCTGGCCGACCAAGCGCGAGGTTTCGTTGCGCTTGCTCTGCAGCTCCTGCAACGAGGTTTGAGCCGCCCGGCGGGCGGCATCGAGGCTGAGAATGCCGGCCGATTCCGGCGGCAGGCCGCGCCGGGCCAGACCGCGGTCGAACTCTCCGGCGGCATCGCGAATCGATTTCAAATCATGCATGGCGGAATGGGCTTCGCTGAGATTGCCGGCTGTTTATAGGATGTCGGGCCGCGACCGTCCATCAATCGGGAGTCGTCAGCTCGCGCGCTTCTTCTGCCTCGCGTCGCGCCCGCTGGCGCTCGACCAGCCGGCAGCTCCAGATCGAGATCTCGTAGAGCAGGCAGAGCGGCACGGCGAGGCCGGCCATGCTGATCGCATCGGGCGGCGTCACCAGGGCCGCGAGCACGAAGTTCAGCACGATGGCATAGCGCCGTTGCGCCACTAGGAAGGCCGAGCTGATGATGCCGACCCGCGCCATGAGCGTCAGCGCCACCGGCATCTGGAACGCCAAGCCGAAGGCGAAGATCAGCGTCATCGACAGGGTGAGGTATTCGCTGATCTTGGGATCGGCCTCGATCGGCAGATTGCCGTCCGTTCCGGCGACCTGGAAGCTCAGGAAGAAGTGCCAGGCCGGCGGAAAGATCATGTAGTAGACCAGCGCCCCGCCCATGAAGAACAGGATCGGCGTCGCGATCAGATACGGCAGGAACGCGTTCCGCTCATGCTTGTAGAGGCCCGGCGCCACGAACATCCACACCTGGCTGGCCAGCAGCGGAAACGCCACGAAACAGGCCGTGAAGAAGGAGACTTTGATGCGGGTGACGAAGGCTTCGGTCAGCGCCGTGTACTGCATATGGCCGCCGGTCGGAGCCAGCTCGCGCGCCAGCGGCCTGATCAGAAACTCCAGGATCTGCTCGCCGAAATAATAGCAAACGCCCCAGGTGATGGCCAAACCGATGAAGGAATAGATCAGGCGCCGGCGCAGCTCGATTAGGTGCTCGAGCAGCGGCATCCGCCCGCTTTCGAGCTCGTCAGTCATGCTTGGTCTCCGGCGGAGTCACGGGAGCCGACGGCGCCACTGGCGACGGTTCGGCAACCGGAACCGGTACAGGCGCCGTCGCCTCGGGATTGAGGGCCGCTTCGAGTTCGCCCGTCGGATCGAGATGATCCTTGAGGATGGTCCGGGAGTCCTTGCGGACGATCTTTTCCGCTGCCTTGCGGATATCCTCCAGCTCGGCCTCGCGGACCATGTCGTCGATACTGTTCTGGAACTCGCGCGCCATCCCGCGGGCGCGCCGCATCAGCATGCCGCCGGTACGCAATGCCTTGGGCAAATCCTTGGGGCCGATCACGACCAGCGCGATCGCGCCGATCACCACGATCTCGGACCATCCGAAGTCGAACATCAGCCGTTACGATCCAATCGTTTTAGTGTGGTTCGCCGCCGTGCCTGGGTTTGGCCCGTTTCCGACGCGTCACGCCCAACGCCGCCAGACCGACAATCGCCGCGACCAGGGCGACCTGCCAAACACTGATGACGACCACGTGGCCCTCCCGGCCCCGGCTGCGAAACGGCCGGGATCATGGCAGAAAGGGCTTGCCCAAGCAACGCGCCATGGCAGGCTTCACAGCTCTTCTTCCGGCAGCGGAATTTCCGCCTCGCCGAGCGTCACCGGTGGCGCGGCGTCGAGCAGCCCGGCAGCCCTTAGTTCCTCTAGATTGGGCAGGTCGCGAACCGCATCCAGGCCGAAATGCGCGAGAAAGGCATCGGTCGTGACCCAGGTCACAGGCCGCCCGACCGTCTCGCGCCGGCCCTTAGGCTGAACCCAGCCTGTCTCCAGCAGGAGGTCGAGTGTGCCTTTGCTCAAGGTAACGCCGCGAATCTCCTCGATCTCGGCGCGCGTCACCGGCTGATGGTAGGCGATGATCGCCAGCGTTTCGAGCTGGGCGCGGCTCAGGCGCCGCGCCTCGACCCGCTCGGTCGCAAGCTGGCCGGCTAGATCGGGCGCCGTCCGGAAGGTCCAGGCGCCCGCCACCTTGACCAAATTGATGCCGCGGAATCGATAGAATTGCCTGAGCTCGTCCAGAAGCGGCGCCAGCACCAGCCCTTCGGGCAGGCGGCGCGCCAACTCGGCCTCGTCGAGCGGACCCAATGCGGCGAACAGCAGCGCTTCGATCAGGCGCAGCGCATCCGCCCTTTCCCGCTCGATCTCGCTGTCGCTCATCCTTGCGGCCTCGCGGCGCGGATGAAGATCGGGCCGAACCGCTGGTCCTGCTTCAGCTCGATCCGGCCGGCCTTGGCCAATTCCAGGCTGGCGGCGAAGGTGGCGGCCAGGACCGAACGGCCGTAAGGCCCTTCCTGAAGCTGCGGCGGCAGAAAGGCCTGCAGCGTCCGCCAGTCGATCGTCGTGCCGATCAGGGTCGAGAGCCGCTTCAGCGCGTCATCGACCGAGTAATATTCCGGTGCTCGAATCTGCAGCACGGTGGCGGTGCCGCGCCTGGCATGGGCCGCATAGGCCGTTAGCAGATCATGGAGGCTGGCGACATAGGCGGGCAAGCGGGTCACTCGCAATCCTTCGGGTGCCCCGCGCGGGAAGACATCGCGGCCGAGCAGATTGCGGTCGAAAAGCTGCTTCGCCGCCTGCTGCATGGCTTCGAGCCGGCGCAGCCGAAACTGCAGGGCCGCCGCCAGCTCGGCGCCGCTCGGCTCGTCGTCCGGCTGCGGATCGGGGAGCAGCAGGCGCGATTTGAGATAGGCGAGCCAGGCCGCCATGACCAGATAATCGGCCGCCAGCTCGAGCTGAAGCCGATGCGCCTCGTTGATGAAGGTGAGATATTGGTCGGCGAGCGCGAGCACCGAGATCTTGGTCAGGTCGACCTTCTGATCGCGCGCCAGCATCAGCAGCAGGCTGATCGGGCCTTCGAAGCCGTCGAGATCGACGACCAGCTCGGTGCTCACAGCGGGAATCTCAGCAGTGCCGCCAGCGGCTCCTTCAATAGCTCGGCGGCGTCGAAGATCACCGGCTGCAGCAGGTTGAAGTCCCGATGCACGAGCTGGCCCAACAGCGGCATGACGAACAGGAAGACCAGCAGGATAACCATGCCCTGCGGCTCCAGCTTGGCGACTTGCCGGGCCAGAGGCTCGGGCAGGATGCCCATCAGGATGCGGCCGCCATCGAGCGGCGGGATGGGCAGCAGGTTGAAGACGGCCAGGATCAGGTTGAGATAGACCGCGACCCGGATGTTGCCGGCGGCCCAACGCTGCGCCGCCTCCGGCAGATAGGAGAGCGTGTGCCACAGCGCCATGGCGATGCAGCACAGCAGGATGTTCATGGCCGGTCCGGCGATCGCCACCAGCATCATGTCGAGCCGGGGATGTCGGAGCGCCCGGAAATTGACCGGCACCGGCTTGGCATAGCCGAATACAAATAGCCCGTTCGAGCTCAGGAACAACAGGCCGGGCAGCAGGATCGTGCCGAACGGGTCGATATGCTTGATCGGATTGAGGCTGACGCGGCCGAGCATCGATGCCGTTCGATCGCCGCAGGCCTTGGCGACATAAGCGTGCGCCGCCTCGTGCAGCGTGATCGCGAACAGTACCGGCAGGACATAGAGGGTGAGGCTCTGCAGCGTTTGCAAGGTGCCGTTCACGCTGCGGCCTCGTTGTCGAGGAGCCGGTCGAGCTCGATCTTGAGCGCCGCTTCATCAACCGGTTCGGCCGGTCGACGGCGGGCGAGCGCCGCTCGATAGCGCCGCAATCCGGAAGCGTCGAGAGATCTCGTCGCCGCGGCGACCTCGACCATCTCGTCGAGATTGCCGTTGCAGTGAAGCGCCAGATCGCAGCCTGCGGCGAGCGCCCGGCTTGCCCGTTCGCCGAGGGTCCCGCCCAGCGCCTTCATGTTGAGATCGTCGCTCAGCAGCAGTCCATCGAAGCCGATCTCGCCGCGAATGATGTCGCGGATGATCCGGGGTGAGAGCGTCGCCGGCCGTTCCGCATCCCAGGCGGTGAAGACGATATGGGCTGTAAGCCCGATCGGCAGGTCGGCCAAAGCCTGGAAGGGCGGCAGATCGCTCGCCGCCAGCGTCGCCGCGTCGGCCGTGACCGTCGGGCAGTGCTCATGGCTGTCGACGGTGGCGCGGCCATGCCCGGGCAGATGCTTGATCACCGGCAGCACGCCGCCGGCCATGAAGCCTTCGGCGGCCGACCGCGCAAGCTCGATGATCAGCGCCGGCGTATCGCCATAGGCGCGGTCGCCGATCACGGCATGGGCGCCGGCGACCGGCCTGTCCAGCACCGGCGCGCAATCGACGGAAATGCCGAGCGAGGCCAGCTCGGCAGCGATGAGCCGGGCATTGATCCAGGCGGCGCGCTTGCCGGCGGCAAGATCGCGGCGAGCCAAGTCGCCGAAGCGACGGGCCGCCGGCGCCGCGCGCCAATGCGGCGGCTTCAGCCGCTGTACCCGGCCGCCCTCCTGGTCGATCAGGATCGGCAGGTCGGTCCGGCCGCTCGCCGATTTGAGCGACGCCACCAGCGCCCGCACCTGCTCCGGCTCGACGCAATTGCGCTGGAACAGGATGAATCCCGCCGGATCGGCCTCGGCGAAGAAGTCCCGTTCGGCCCGGCTCAGCTCCGGTCCGGCGCAGCCGAAGATGACGGCTTTGGGCGCTGCATCACGGCTTGACAATGATGCATCCGATCGAAAGCTTCTTCAGCTCGGTGCACAGCTTCTCGGCCTTGGCCTGGTCGGGCACGGGGCCGGCCTGGATCCGATAGAAGATGCCCTTGTCGCCGAGATCGGCGCGAACGACGGTCGGCGAGAGACTGCCGAGCAGATCGGCATGAGCGTGCTTCAGCCGTTCCCATTCCGATTGCGCCGTCGCCTCGTCGCGCGTGGCCGCGATCTGCACCTTGAACACGCCGCCCGAAGCGGCCGGCGCGGCTCCCGGCTTGCCTGGTGCTGCGGGTGTCGGCGGCGCCGGTGGGATCTCGATGCCGGCGACCGATTTGGCGCCTTCGGGCGCCGACAGCATGCCGCTGGAACCGGCCGGCGGCGGAGGCGGCGACGCCGCAGCACCGGGGGCCGAAGGAATCGATTTCGGCACGGGCGCCTGCCCGACCTCCTGCACCGGCAGCGGCGCGTTGATGTCGGTCGGCGGCGGGGCCACGGCGCGCGGCAAAGGCTGCTCGGGCGGCGCCAGCAGCCGCTCGACCTTGGCGCCGGGCTGATTGGGATTATAAACGAGCTTGTCCTGGTCGGGCACGGTCTCGCCGCCCGGACTGTCGGGCTTGACCTTGGTAGCACTCTGATCGGCACGGATCAGCGGAATGGCGCCGCCATTGCCGCCGCCTGTCGTCTTCGAATAGGCGTACCAGAGAGCACCGGCGCAGCCGATGGCGACGACGCCCAGGAGCACGGGCCGGAGGAAGGCGAAACGCGGCCGCTCCGGCTCTTCCTCGTAATAGAGGTTCTCGTCCTGCTCGTCGGCATATTGATGCTCGAATTCGTGCTCGTGCGACGGCTCGTGTTCGTCGGGATAGAGGCGCGGACCCATCGCTACATCATCTCCATGACCGGCTCGACGCCGAAGACCTGAAGGCCGGAAGCGATTACATAAGCGACAGCCTGGACGAGCGCCAGCCGAGCCAGCGTCGTCCGGCGGTCGTGCGCCAGCACGAAGCGCAGGCTGGCATCGTCATTCCCCTTGTGCCACAGCGTGTTGAAGCCGCCGGCCAGCTCATAGAGAAAAAACGCTACCCGGTGGGGCTCATGCGCCTCGGCGGCACTCTCGACTTGCCGCGGCCAGCTCGCGAGCTGGCGAATCAGGGCGATCTCCGCCGGATCACCGAGCGGCGCCAGGTCGGCCGCCAGAAGTGCTGCCGAATCGAGCGCCAAGTCGGGAATCTCGACTCGCGCGCGCCGCAGCACCGATTGCGTCCGCGCATGGGCGTACTGGACGTACCAGACCATGTTGTCCCGCGACTCTTCCTTGACCTTGGCCAGGTCGAAATCGATCGTCTGGTCATTCTTGCGCGTCAGCATCATGAAGCGGACGACATCCTTGCCGACTTCCTCGACCACGTCGCGCAGGGTCACGAAGGTGCCGGCCCGCTTCGACATCTTGAAGGGCTCGCCATCCTTGAAGAGCTGGACGAGCTGGCAGATCTTCACGTCGAGTGCGGCATTGCCGTTGCTGATCGCCTTTACCGCCGCCTGCATGCGCTTGACGTAGCCGCCATGATCGGCGCCCAGAACGTCGATCTGCTGGGCGAAGCCGCGCCGGTACTTGTCGAGATGATAGGCGATGTCCGCGGCGAAATAGGTCCAGCTGCCGTCGGATTTCTTCAGCGGCCGGTCGATATCGTCGCCATAGGCGGTGGCGCGAAAGAGCGTCTGCGGCCGCGGCTCCCAATCCTCGGGCAGCTTGCCCTTGGGCGGCTCGAGCGTGCCGGTATAGACGAGCCCGGCCGCCTCCAGCGTCTGGAGCGCGCGATCGACCGCGCCGCTCTCGGACAGCGCCCGTTCCGAGCTGAAGACATCATGCTTCACGCCAAGCAGGGCCAAATCCGACTTGATCATCGCCAGCATGGAATCGATGGCGAAGGCGCGTATCGCCGGCAGCCACGCCGCTTCGGGCTGGTTCAGCCATTTGTCGCCGTCGCGGGCGGCCAAGGCGGCGCCGGTCTCCTTCAGATAGTCGCCGGGATAGAGCCCTTCAGGGATGTCGCCGATCGCCTCGCCCAACGCCTCGCGATAGCGCAGATGGGCCGACCGCGCGAGCACATCGACCTGGGCACCCGCGTCGTTGATGTAATATTCCCGGCAGACGGCGAAGCCGGCCTTGGCGAGCAGGCTCGCCAGCGCATCGCCGAACACGGCGCCGCGCGCGTGGCCGACATGCATCGGTCCGGTCGGGTTGGCGGAGACATATTCGACATTGACCGCGGCCCCGCCGCCCATCGCGCTATCGCCGTAGCGCGCGCCGGCCGCCAGCAGCTCGCCCAGCCGGGCGCGCCAGAAGCCGTCATCGAGCCGCCAATTGAGGAAGCCCGGCCCGGCGATCGCGACCTCGGTCACGGCGGGATGCGCGCGCAGCGCCTCGGCCAGCAGCTCGGCAATGACGCGCGGCGGCTTGCCCGCCGGCTTCGACAGCACCATACCGGCATTGGTCGAGACATCGCCATGGCTCGGATCGCGCGGCGGCTCGACCGTGAGCCTGGCAAGATCGAGACCTTGCGGCAATTGGCCGGCTTCGGCGAGGCGGCCAAGCGTCTGGACGAGCTCGGTATGGAAATAGGCGAAAAGATTCATCGTTACCGCATGCGCGAAGGGTTGCTCGTTAATCTCTAGGTCCGTTCCAATCCGAAAGTCCATGGCTAAGCCGCGCGATCTGCGGAACGCGAAACGCACCATGCCGATTTCGACGGCTTGAAACGACTGGCCGGGCCGTAGAGTCCCGAGGCCTGTCCCGCCGGAGTTCGCCATGAGCCAGCCGCTCGCCCCTGCCCTGTTCAGCCTCGCCGCCGCCCGATCGCTGCCGGCCGACGCGCTCGCCCGATCGGCGACGCTGCTCAGGCACGGCACGATGGATCTCAGGCTCTATCGGCCGCCTTCGCCGGATCCGCAGCAGCCGCACAAGCGCGACGAGCTCTATGTCGTGGCGGAAGGCAGCGGCACCTTCAATCGAGCCGGCGAGCGCTTTCCTTGCGTTCCGGGTGACGTGCTGTTTGTCGCCGCCGGCATCGAGCACAGGTTTGAGGATTTCAACCCGGGCTTTTCCGTCTGGGTGATGTTCTGGGGACCCGAGGGCGGCGAGGTGCCGGCTTAACCGCCGAGCCCGCCCATCAGCATGCGGGATTCGTCGATCGCGGCGATGTCGGTGAGCGAGGCGATATGGTCCATCATCTCGCGCACCCATTCGGCGCGGTCCCGCGGAAAGGCGAGGCCGCCCTGGCGGTTGCGGGTCAGGATCGACAGCACCGCCTGGTCGTGGATCGAAAGCTCGGCATCGGCCTCGGTTTCCTCGCGCCGGAGCAGCATGCCGGCGAAGCTGTCGAGCAGCACGGTGAGCGTACGGTTGGCGATCAGCACCGTCTCGGCCCGGCCCTCGCCGCGATAGATCTTGCGCCGGCTGACCGAGGCGATGAGATCGGTCTGCGCCTTGTGCCGCGACTGGTCGAGCAGCGGCGCGATCTCCTCGCCCGCCATCATCCGGTCGTGCAGTCCGCACCAGACATCGATGGTGCCGACGATCAGGCTGGCAATGGCGCGGGCGCGCAGATAGGTGAGCTTACGCTCGACGCCGAGCAGCGCCTCGTAGACCGGCGTCTCGATCTCGGCCAGGGGCGCCAGCAGCTCTTCGCCCTCGGTGAAGCTGAGCGCGCCGATCTGCACCGCATCCTCGATATCGACGATGAGATAGCAGATATCGTCCGCCGCCTCGGTCAGATGGGCGAGCGGGTGCCGGCTCCAGATGCCCGGCCCCTTGGGCATCAGACCGGTTGCCTCGGCGATCTCGGCGAAGAGATCGAGCTCGCTCGAGAAGATGCCGTATTTCATCGGATGCGGCCGCTGATCGGGGGCGAGACCGCCGGACCAGGGATATTTCGAGAAGGCACCGAGCGTGGCGCAGGTCAGCTGCAGACCGCCGTTAGACTGCCAGCCTTCGAGCCGAGTCAGAAGGCGCAGGCCGAAGGCGTTGCCATCGAACCGGGTCAGCTCATGGCCGAATTCAGGGCCTAAGCCGCTCAGGATGGTGCGGCCGAGCGCGCTCGTCGACCACCAGGCCGAAATCGCCTGCTCGGCCTCGTGGCTGAACGGCGTCTGCCCGACATCATGCGAGATCGCGGCTCCCGAGACGATATGGCCGACATCGGCAGGCGCCACGCCCTCGACCAACCCGCGCTCGATCAGATAGCGGCCGGCGAGCTGGCCCAGGCTGCGGCCGACACGAGAAGCTTCGAGCGAATGGGTCAGCCGGTTGCGGACATAATCGCCCGGCCGGTCAGAGCGAAGCGACGGGCCATGCACCTGCATCTTCGATTGCAGCCGCCGGAAGGCGCTGCAGAAGACGAAGCGATCCATGTCGATCTCGTAAGGCGAACGCAGATCGTCCGAACGCCGGGGCTGGTCGCGGCCCAGCCTCTTGGTGGATAGCAGCTCTCGCCAGCGCATCATGGCGGCGAGCCTATGCGGGCGCGCGGGCCTCGTCCACTGCTCGATCGATCGCGCCTGGAGGTCCGCTCTCGCGGCGGCGGACAAAATGTCCGGCTTGTCAGGGTGTCCGGTGCCATATTGTCCGTCTCCTCAACGTCGCCCTCGCCTCGATCCAACAAGATCCGACGGAAAATCGCACAAGCTCGGCCCTCCCGACGATGAGCCCATTGCCATCCGCGGTGGCACGCCGATTGCGCTTCGGGTGTGGAGTCCCAAGGAGAATAAGTTGAACGAGATACTTCTGGTCGATGACGATGCCACGATCCGCTTCGGCTGCGCTCATGTCCTCGAAAGAGAGGGCTATCGCGTGACCCAAGCCGAGACCGGCCGTGTCGCGCTTCAGCTCCTGCGCCGCAAGAAGTTCGATATCCTGATCACCGATGTCATCATGCCGGAAATGGATGGGCTCGAGCTCATCCGTTCGGTCCGCGCGGTCGATCCCGACATACGCATCATCGCCATGTCGGGAGGGTCCTTCCGGCTCGATCTCGATTTCCTATCCTTCGCTTCGGCCTTCGGCGCCAACGCCTCGCTCATGAAGCCGTTCGCGAGCCATCAGCTGCTCGATCTATTGCCGGTCAGGGCCGGGTAAGGCCGCTCGATCGGCGGCGAGCGCTCCGCCGAAGCGGCGGACGCCGAAGCCGGCCAGCAGGGCCAGGGCCGCCGTCGCGGCAAGATAGAAGCCCGGTGCCGCCGGATCGCCCGTCTCGCTCGTCAGCAGCGTGGCGAAATAGGGCGTGAGGCCGCCGAACAGGGCGAAGCTGAGATTATAGGCAACCGCGACGCCGCTGAACCGGATGCGGCTCGGAAACAGATCGGCCAGCAGGACGGCGAAGGACCCGTTGGTGAGAGTGCCGGCCACGCCGAGCAAGGCGAGCGGGATCCAAAGCGGCGCGCTATGGCCGACCATCACCGGAAAGAGCCCGAAGCCGGCGGCGATCAAGATCAACGTTCCCAACCGATGCAGCCGGTGCGGCGGTACCCGGTCGGCGATATAACCCGCCAGTGGCAGACCGGCCGTGTTCAGCACCAGCCCCAAAAACTGCGCCGAGGCGACTTCGGGCGCCGGCCAGCCGAGCCTGCCCATGAGGTAGGCCGGCAGAAGCGCGAACATGAAGCTGTTGTAGGAGGCGACGATCGCCGTCGTGGCGAAGCCGATGAGCAGCGGCTTCCAATTATCGTGGATGAGGATGAAGATCGGCGCGCGCTCGGCCTCGGCCCGGGCTCGGATACGCTGGAAGACCGGCGATTCCATCAGCATCCGGCGCGGCAGATAGCTGGCGAAGCCGATCAGGCTGCCGAGGCCGAAGGCGATGCGCCAGCCATAGAGAGCGACCGCCGGTGCCGGCAGCAGTGCGTGAAGGGCGGCATTGACGCCCGTCGCCAGGATGACCCCGAGCGAGACGCAGCAGAACAGCACGCCGCAGACGAGGCCGGCACGGCGCGGTGCGGCCTCGACGACATAGGTGAGCGCCGCCGGAAGCTCGCCGCCTAGGCACATGCCTTGGATGAGGCGCAGCAGGACGAAGCCGACGGTGCCGGCAATGCCCCAGCTCGCATAGCCGGGTATCAGCGCCATGCCGGCGGTCGCCGCCGAGATGCCCAGGAGCGAGATCAGGAACGCCATCCGCCGGCCCGACCGATCGCCGATATGGCCGAATACCAACCCGCCCAGAGGCCGGATCAGATATCCCGCCGCGAACAGGACGAAGACGCCGAGGAGCGCGCTGGTCTTGTCCGCGGCCGGAAAGAAGGTTGTGGCGATGGCGGGTGCGAACACGCCATAGATGACGAAATCATAGAATTCGACCGCGCCGCCGAGGCTCGCGAGCATGACGGCGCGAAACTCGCCCGCGAGCGCGGCCGGCGGCATGGCCCCGCCGGAACCGGGCGGTGCCGGGTCTAGAATTTCTCGGTTATGGCTAGGCGAAATTGCAGCGGCTCGCTTGGATGAACGATATGGCCGGTGATGCCATCGGGTGATTGGCCGGGCAACCGGTATTGATAGAAATAGTCCGCGTCAAAATAGTGATTATTGAAAAGATTGAGGATTTCCGCCCCGACCGACAGGTTGGGGGTGATGTCGTATTGAGCCTTGGCATTGAAGACGAGCGAGGGCTTGGCCTGCTCGGACGCATCCTCGACCAGGAAGCGCGGACCGAGATAGCGCCAGCCCAGGGTGAAGACGGCATGGGGTGCCCAATCGAGATCGTGCAGCGTTACCTGCCCGTCGGCGCTCGACCGGATCGATTCGGGAATCTGCGCCCCGGCCGGATTGTTCTGGTCGGTGTAATAGGCGCGCGACCAGGCCAGGTCCGCGGTCACGTCGATCCAGCCGGTCGGCTGCCAGCGATTGTTCCATTCGACGCCCCAGCGCCGGCCCGGCCGGCCGCTGGCGGTAACCGCGCCCACGTCGCCATCGAACACGAACTCGTTCTCGCTGGCGAGAATCCACAGCGAGAAGGTCGTGTCCAGCCCCGGTATCGCCTGGCTGTGCACACCGACCTCGGCGCCGCGATTACGGGACAGCGCCTGTTGGGGCTGGGCCGGCAGCCCGCCGCCCTGTCCGCCGCCGACCGGCGTGGACGGGCCGGGCTGGACCTTGGAGGTGACGCCCTGGATATCCTCGGAGCTGATGCCGAGCCCCGCCTGGGCGTAGAAATCCGTCTGTCCCCAGGGCCCGAGCTTGACGCCGATCTTGGGGCTCGGCTTCCAGACGACGCCATTGCCGGAGTTGACCGTCGTGTCGCTGTGATCGGCGTAAGCCAGGATATCGGCGCGGATGCCGGCCGTGGTCGAGAACCAGTCGGTCCAGTCGATCTTGTTCTCGTACCAGGGCGAGATCATGGTCTCGTCGACCTGATCCGCGCGGACATGAGCCCAGACCTGGTTGTTCTGGACGTCGTTCAAGAAAGTGTGGATGTCGTCGTCGCGCAGCTCGAAACCGAAGCGATCGTCGGTCGACTTGCCGAGGTAGTTGTCGGGCAGATCCCGCTCGATATGGCCGCCATAGGTCCAGCGCCGGTCGTTCTGCTGAATCTCGTCGCCGGTCTCCGGAAAGAACAGGAAGCCGGTAAAGTCCGAGAACAGGTTTAGCGTGTAGTGCACGGCATAGACGGTCGCCTGGGTCGTGCCGGCGCTGTCGGTCTCGTGCCAATCGCCGTAAAGGCTGTAGCGCGAGCTGGTGCCGCCGGTATCGGGATTGATCGTGCCGTAGCGCGGAAGCATGCCGTCCTCGATCGCCGAGAGCGGGATCTGGTCGTTGCCCAGCCAATTGCCGCGATAGCCCTGGAAGGTCAGGCTGAAGCCGTTATCGACGTCGCCTTGGCTGTATTTGACCACGCCGTTGCGCTTGCGGAAATTGTCGCCCACGTCCCAGGGGCCGTCATAATGAGAATATTCGCCGGCGAGCAGCAGCGTGCCGCGGAACAGATCGACCGAATCGGCGCCGAGCAGGCGCACATAGCCGTCGGTCCCGATCTCCTCCTTGGCGAATCCCCGTTCGAGCGTATCGTCCAGATGCAAATTGGCCGAGCCGGCATTGGCGAAGTCGCCGCGATCGGCGTAATAGGGTCCTTTCTCGAAATCGATATCGTCGACCAGCTCCGGGATCAGCCAATTGAGATCGGTATAGCCGGGGCCGTGGGCATGCGAGACCTCGTTGACCGGCACGCCGTCGACCCAGGTCAGGAACATGTCGCCGTGATCGAGCTGGAAGCCGCGTAGGTAATATTGGTTGGCCTTGCCGCCGGCGGCGTGCTGGACCACGACCAGCCCGGGCACGAGCTGCAATATCTCGCCCGGCCGCAAGGTCGGTTGATCGGCGATCTGAGCGCTGGTGACGGTGCCGGCGCTGGCCGAGACGCTGGTGCCGAGGGCGCTCGGCCGCTTGCCGGTGACGGTGATGGATTCGGTTGCCGGCTGCTCGGCCGTCTGAACAGCCGGATCCTGCACCGGAGAGGTTGTTTGCGCCTGGGTCGAAGAGACCAGCAGGGCCAAGCCAGGCGTGAGCGCCAGGGCGAGCGGATAGCGATAGGTGAAGGAAAAGAACAAGACGAGCCTCGATACGTGGCACGTCACAGCGGACCAAGATTCGCCGGATGACCGTTTGCGGCCAACCTGCTGCACTCGGCTGGAACACCCCGTCCCGCCTGCCCGCGTATGACCACGAGTGATGGCAGGTCTCCTGGCTCTCGGCTCTACGCTCGCCACCGCCTTCCCGGACGTCCAACAGATCCAGTGGCATTCGGGGCGAGCTTGCCGATTACAGTTGCGGGGGCAGCCGCGGCGTCGGAGGCGACCCCCTACCGCGTTCCCTTTTCATCCCCGAAGGGAACCATCGGGCGCAGGTTGATCCAAACGACCGCTTCTCGTCAACGACGGGTTTGCCCCGCCGGCAGCTCCCGCAAGCCGTTTGACACACGCCGTCGGACAGATAGAATTTCACAAGCGAACACCAAAATTAGAATACTATAGTCTTGGTAAATACTGTGACGCATCAGATTGACGCGAGAGTATTCAAAAAGTATGATTCAATCGCCTCTGTATGATATGCACCTTTTGGTTGCGTCGCACCATGCTCTGCTGGGCGTAGAGAGACGAGGGCAAATCCAACAAAAGACGGCTACCCAGGTCCGCCACAACCATCGACCTCTCAAAAGGTCGGGAAAGGGAGAAGCTCATGAGCGCCATACCGCGTGGTTACGCCGTTGGAATAATGCTCGCCGTCCTCTTCGCCGCCGGCGCCTCTCACCCGCTCACGAAAGCAGCCGCAGCGCAGCAGGATCCCGTCTTCGCCGTTGACGCCACCTGGCCTAAGCCCCTGCCTGCCCCGGTCGACAATGCCGGGGTCGCCCATCGCTGGGTGACCGGCGAGATCGCGGGCACCTGCGTCGACCAGAATGATCACATCTATACCTTCAATCGCGGCTGGGAGACGGGCGTCACCATCAATGGTGTGCTTCAGGGGAATGAGTCCGGCGCCATCGACGGGCAGGATGTCAGCGCCTCGGCCATCCCGTCTCCGCCCGTCGTCGCCTATGACCGGGAAGGCAACACGGTCACCGGCTGGGGCAATCCCACGCTCGTCCAGACCGGCCCGGCCTACGGCTATCCGGTCTATCTGCCGCACGGTTCCCACGGCTGTTACGTCGATTACGAAGGTGCCATCTGGGTCGCGGGCAATGGCGACGGCATCGTCCAGAAATACAATCCGAGCACGGCCGCCGCCTTGGCCGCCAAGGGGCTGGGCGCCACCGTCACCTTCGAGATGCAGATCGGCAAGAAGGCGACCTGCGACGGCCCGGCGACCACGACGAACCCTTACAGCTCATGCGGCGAGACCGCCGACCTCAATACCAGCCATACGCTTCTGAACGAACCGGCCGACATCGCCGTCGATCCGGCCAAGGACCCGATCACGGGCAAGACCGGCAATATTTATATCGCCGATGGCTACGGCAATCATCGGGTCGTCGTCTTCGATTCGAAAGGAAACTATCTGCGGCAATGGGGCACGACCTGCATGTTGCCCGACAGCACCGGCAAGCTGGTTCCGACCGACAGCCAGAGCTGCCCGGCCGGCACCTTCGGCGGCACCGGCGGCGGCCACCCGCATTGCGTCGTGCTCGGCAATGACGGGCTGATCTATGTCTGCGACCGCCCCAACAGTCGCGTCCAGGTATTCGAGAAGAGTTGCGGCGCCGCATCGACAGCGGCCAATCCGCAACCCGTATGCCTGCCCGTCTCGATCCTCGACATCAACGGCTTCGCCAAGGCGTCGGCGAAGAATCAGGCAGCCCTGCTCCTGGCCGGAACCCGCGGCGACGACATCGATTTCTGGCCCAATATCGATTATCTCGGCAGCAAGAGCCCGACGAGCCAGCGGGTCATCGTCGATGTCGATCTCGGCAACGACAATACCTGGCTGATCCATAAGGCGACCGGCGAGATCTTCGGCGCCCTCGGCGTATGCGGGATCGCTCCCTGTCCCGGCCATAACGCCGGCAATTTCGCGTTCGGCCATACGGTTTCCGTCGATTCCGGCGGGAATATCTATGTCGCGGAGACGATCACCGGTCGCCGCATCCAGAAGTTCGTGCCGCAAAATACGAACAAATAGTCGGCCTGCGCATTCTCGTGTCGGCGGCCGGGGCAGCCCGGCCGCCGATCTCACCACCCGACGAGGCCGGAATGCTCAGACGCCTGACGCCCCTGATCGCGGCGCTTTCGCTTTGCGCCCTCATCTGTCCACCCGCCGCGGACGCGCATGACCTCCCGCTCGACCGGGTCATGAACGGTTTCATCGAGATCGAGCCGCACGAGGCCCATCTGATCGTCCATGTGCCCCTGGACCTGCTGCGCTCCGTGCAATTCTCGCTCGACCAGGGCCGTTACGACATCGCGGCCTCGGGTCCTCCCGTCGAGACGGCGCTCAGCGCGCTCGCGGGCAGCCTTTCGCTCTGGGAAAACGGCGTTCGGTTGGCGCCCTCGAGCGCCGTCGGACGCTTGAGCCCGCTTGCCGACCGCTCGTTCGAAACCTATGAGCAGGCCGTCGACCATATCGCCGAGCCTCCCGATCCGGACATGAAGATCATGTACGAGATGGGCTATCTCGATGCCCGTTTCACCTATCCGATCGCTTCGGCCAAATCGGCCTTCGCCGTCGAGACGAATGTCGCGGCCGATCTCGGCAGCACGACCAAGCTCATGATCCGCTATTTGCCGCCGGGCGAGGCCGGGCGCGCGATCATCATTACCAGCGAGGATGGGCGGGTGGCGCTCGATCCCGCCTGGTATCAGGCGTCGGGCGGGTTCATTCGGCTCGGCATCGAACATATCCTGAGCGGGATCGACCATCTGCTCTTCCTGCTTTGCCTGGTGATCCCGTTCCGGCGTATCACGGCGCTCATCCCGGTGATCACCGCCTTCACGCTCGGCCATTCGGTGACTCTGATCGGCACGGCCTACGGCCTGGCACCCGCCGGCGCCTGGTTCTCGCCTTTCATCGAGACCGGCATCGCCGCCTCCATCCTCTACATGGCGCTGGAGAATATCGTCGGCGCGGATCTGCGCCATCGCTGGATCATCGCGGGCGTCTTCGGCCTCGTCCATGGCTTCGGGTTTTCATCGGCCTTGAAGGACCAGCTCCAATTCGCCGGGTCGCACCTGCTGGTCTCGCTCTTCTCCTTCAATATCGGCATCGAGATCGGCCAACTCGCGATCCTCTGCCTGTTCGTGGCGCTGCTCGCCCTATTGTTCCGCGGCGCCATGGCTGGCCGGATGGGGATCATCGTGCTGTCGGCACTGGTCGCCCACACCGCCTGGCACTGGATGATCGAACGCGGTGAATTGCTCTGGCAGACGCCGTGGCCCGCAATTACCGCCTCGGCACTGATGGGGCTCGGGCGCTGGGCCGCGGCCCTCGCCATCGCCATCGGGGCGGCGATCCTGCTTTCCCGATGGATCGAGCGGAAATGGCCGAAGCTCGTCCAGCCGGCCGGATACCGCGCCGACGGCTGAGTCCGGTTCTCAGAACCGGAACCGGACGCCGCCGAAAGCCGCGATCGGGGCGGCCGGACTCTGGAATCGGGGATCGACGCCGACGCCGTTGGTCGGCACACCCGGCGCATTGACCCCGGTCGGATCGCCGAAGGTGCCGAAGGTCGAGTAATGCGCGTCGAAGGCGTTCTCGAGCTCGACGAACACCGTCAAATCCTTGGTGATCTCGTAGGTCGAGTGCAGATTGACGGTGACGTGACCCGGCAGCTGCGGCTCCTGGTTGGAGAAATCATTGGCGTAATATTGTTCGCTCAGATAGTTGAGCGAGCCGCCGAAGGTCCATGCCGGTGTGATCCGGTAGTCGGCACCGGCCTTGATCCGATGCTGCGGCACGCCGGGAATGTGATCGCCGGAATGGATCTGGACATTGCCGTTCTCGTCCGCCGCCGGCGAGGCCGAGGGAACCAGGAAGCTCGACTGATAGGTCGCGTCCACCAGGCTGTAATTAGCATAGACCGACCAGCTCTCGTCGCGATAGCCGAGGCTCGCCTCGACGCCCTGCCGGCGCGTGGCGCCGACATTCTGGAAGAAACCCTCATTGAGACTGTCCGGCGTCGTCACCGAGATGATGTCGTCGTCGAGATCGGTGCGGAAGAAGCCGAGCTTCCAGTCGAAACCGCCCGGCAGGTCGGCCGGCAGCTTGAAGTTCCCGCGCAGGCCGGTCTCGTAGGTATGCGCGACGACCTGCTGCAGATTGGGCGGATCGGAGGATAGGAAGGCCGGCAGGATGCACGGCTTCTCGGGATTGGAACAGGCAAGCTCGCCGGCCGTGGGGGCGCGGTTCGCCTCGGAATAGCCGGCATAGAAGGTCATGTTGGGCAAGACCTTGTAGGTAGCGCCGATCGCCGGGTTGAAGCGGCTGTAGCGCGCATTGCCGTTGAGATCGGTGCCGAGCCGATCCATCAGATGAACCTGCGCCAGATTAAACCGGCCGCTGGCGGTGATGGCGAGTTCCGGCGTCAGGTTGAAGGTATCAGTGAAATAAAGGCCGTAATAGTTGTTGGTCGTGTTCAGATTGACCGGCCCGGAGGAGCTGTCCGGCTCGTCGACGAAGAAGCCGGACGAGCCGATCACGAGCTGCGGACTGACCGTGCCCAGCTCGGCGAAGGCCTGATAATCGGTCGCGGCGTGATCGATGCTGGCGCCGAGGACGAAGTGATTTTCGCGGCCGAATATCGCGGCCGTGTAGGTTCCCTGGACCGAGCCGCCGAGCGAGATGGTGCGGGTCTCGTTCTGGTCGTTCTCGCCGATCGGGATCGTGCCGCCCTGTGAGATGTCTGGGATCTGCTTTCCGCCATTGCCGATCAACGGATTGCCGGCGCTGTCGCACAACCCGCTGCCGTCGTCGCAGGCCTCGTCGTCGGTGGTGTTGCCGTTGGCGATCGTCTGGCGGAACTCACGGTAATAGAAATTGCTCTGCAGCTTCAGCGCATCGGTCACGTCATAGGAACCGTTGATCGCGACGAAATAGAGCTGGTTGCGGAAACTCTGCGGGCTGGTGAAGATCGAGGCGCGATCGATCGCCAGCTCCTGGACGGGTGTCGCCCCCTGCCCCTGCAAAAGGTTGTTCGCGCCGGTGAAGCTGATATCGATCTGGCCGCGATCGGAACGTGCCGCCAGATCGGCATAGAATTGCTGGACCGAATCGGGCGAGAAATCGCGCCAGCCATCCTCGTTCAGTACCCGGCCGGCGACATAGGTCGAGAAATTGCCGGCCTCGGCGCCATATTGCAGCGAAAAGGATCGGCGGCCGAAAGAACCGCCCGAAATCTCCGCCTCGCCGCCATGATAGTTGAAGCCGTTCTTCATCTCGATGGTGACGGCGCCGCCCAACGCATTGAGACCGAAAACCGGGTTCGATCCCTGGATGGTGATGCGATTGATCGCGATGTCGGGGAACAGGTCCCAATTGACCGTGTCGCCGAACGCCTCGTTGATGCGCACGCCGTTCTGGTAGACCGCTAGCCCTTCCGACGAGCCCAGCACCGGCGAGGCGACGAAGCCGCGATAGAGAATGTCGGGCTGAAACGGATCGTTCAGATCGTCGTTGATGCTGACGCTGCCGAGCGAATCGTTGGCGGCCCGGATCAGGCTGGCTTCGCCCTCGCGGGTCAGGTCCTTGGCACCGAGCGTCTGGCTGTTGCTCGGCAGCTTGTCGGGGTCGATGGAACTGCCAGGCAGCGGTGCGATCCCGATGACCTCGATATGCTCGGTCGGCGTGTCGTTCGCCGATTGCGCCAGCGCCGCCGTCACGGTCGCGCCATACAGGAAGACTGCCCCCGCATACTTCACCCTCAGCATGGTTCCCCCAACCATTTTTCTTGTGGCTGCAATTGGATACGAAGCTGCGCCCCACAGCCATAGGAACTCTTCCCGATATCGGCGGGAAGAATTCCCGTTCTTGCGAAGCACGGCGTCGAGGTTGCTAAATGCTACGCATGTCGTTGCGGCTTCGCGTCATGGTCTCGATCTTGTCGGCCCTTGCCTTGAGCCTGGTCCTGGGCGGCGGGCTTGCCGTCTGGCACGCGGCACGCTCGGTCGCGTCCGAGATGCAGGCGGCCCTGGAAGTGGGCGACCACACCATCCGCAATGCGATCGACCATTTGTCCGAGAGCCCGGATCCGGGTGCAGAGCTCTACCGGCTGGTCGAGACCTTCGACGGCGACCGGCATGTCCTGGTCGTCTTGCTCGACGAGGCCGGGCGGCCGATCCAGGTCTCCTCTCCGGAGCCGCCTCGTCACCTGGTACCGGAATGGTTCGTCCATCTCCTCGGCGTGGCGCCGCAGTTGGAGCAGATCCCGTTGCAGCATCTGCACGGCACGATCGTGCTGCAGACCGATCTGCGCAACGAGACCGGCGAGATCTGGGACGAATTCGGCGATACGCTCGACATCATCGGCCTGTTCTCGTTGTCGAGCCTTATCGTCGTGAGCTGGAGCGTGAGCCGCGGCCTGCGCCCGCTGACCCGGCTCATCGAGGGTTTCGAGCGCGTCGGCAACGGCGAATATGGGGTGAGGCTCGAGCCCAAGGGGGCCGCCGAGCTCACGCGCCTGGTCGACAGCTTCAACCTGATGGTCGAGCGGCTGGCCGTGCTCGAAGAGCGCAACCATCGTCTCCACGAGCAGCTGTCCAACTTGCAGGAAGAGGAGCGCGCCGAACTGGCGCGTGACCTTCATGACGAGATCGGCCCGTTCCTCTTCGCCGTCAGCGTCGACATCGCCGCCATCCCCGCCCTGTCGGAAACCGGACAGCATGCCCAGCTCGTCGAGCGCACCGGCGCCATCCGCGATGCCGTCGCCCATCTGCAGAAGCAGGTGCGCAGCCTGCTCGGCCGGCTTCGGCCGGTCGGGCACCTCGATTTCGGCCTCGCCCATGCGGTCGAGGAACTGGCCGCGTTCTGGCGCCGCTGCTATCCGGAGGTGACCATCGATGTCGCCATCACCGTGCCCTCCGATGCCCTCGCCGAACCATTGGCCGGTACGATTTACCGGCTGGTGCAGGAGGGGTTGAGCAATGCCGTGCGCCACGGACATCCGAGCCGGATCGATGTCGCGATCGAGCCGGCACCGTCGGGCGAAATATTGGTGACGGTACGCGACGACGGTACCGGCCTCGCCGAGCCGTCTGGGCGCAAAGGCTTCGGCCTGGTCGGCATGGCCGAGCGGGTGGCGCAGCTCGGCGGCGCCGTCGAGGTGACCAATCTCACGGGCGGCCGGGGCGCCCTCCTGTCGGCACGGCTTCCTCGCGATACGGCGCTGGCATGAAGCTCCTGATCGTCGACGACCATGCGATCGTGCGCGGCGGCCTATGCCGCCTGCTCGCCACCCTGCCCGGCGCCCGTATACGCGAGGCCGCCAACGGCAAGGATGCGTTGGCGCTCTTCCGCGAGCTCAAGCCGGACCTGACCATCCTCGACCTGAACCTGCCCGGGGTCGGCGGCCTGGAGCTGCTGCACCGGCTGCTGCTCGAGGAGCCGACGGCGCGCATCCTGGTGTTCAGCATGCATGCCGAACCGCTCTACGCCGCCCGCGCGCTCCAGGCCGGCGCCCAAGGCTATGTCAGCAAGAGTGCCGCGCCCGACGAATTGCTCCTGGCCGTCCGGCGCATTGCCGAAGGCGGCCGCTATATCGAGAACGAGCTGGCACAGGAGCTGGCGCTGCAGCCGACGCCGCGCGCCCAGTCGATCGATCGGCTGAGCGAGCGCGAGGTCGAAATCATGCGCCTGCTCGGCGACGGACGCAGTCTGACCGAGATCGCCGACAGCCTCGGCATCGCCTACAAGACCGTCGCCAACACCTGCACGCAGATTCGGCTCAAGCTGGGCGTGGCGCGCACGGCCGATCTCATCCGGCTCTCGATCGAGATGGGAATCAGGTGAGGCTTGGCGCGAGCGAGCGGGCGTCCTACATATGAGTGGAGTTTTGGCTCGCGGCGGATCGCGTGGAGAGTGGCTATGGATGGCGGCATGGATAGGCAGTTTCTGATCAGCGCGAGCGCCGCCCGGCGCGTTGCCGTGATCGCCGATGCCGAAGGGCCTGGCACCTTCCTACGCGTCTCGGTCCTGGGCGGCGGGTGCTCGGGCTTCCAATACAGCTATGCGCTCGACCGGGCGCGCCAAGATGACGATCACGCCTTCCTTCGCGACGGCGCCGAAATCGTCGTCGACGACACCTCGCTCGATCTGCTGAACGGTTCGGAGCTCAATTTTGTCGAGGATCTGTCGGGCGCCTTCTTCCAGATCAGGAATCCGAACGCGGTCTCGTCCTGCGGCTGCGGAAACTCCTTTTCGATCGGCTGATCCGTCCGCCCGGCCGTATTACCTTCGTAGCGGGTAACGGACGGTCCTGAAATCTTCGCGTAACGAGGACTCATTTGAATCACCCTCAGCTTGCCCCGATCGCATGCCGGCAAGCGAGGAGGGTTTCCGATGATCGACATTGCAACATTTGTTCTGCCACCATCGATCCACATCCAGCCTGAGGCCGAGGACGGATCAGGCCTCGCTTCCAATCGGGCAGCGGATGGGTATCGGCAGCCTGAGCGGGCCGCTCGGCCTCCAAAGACGCTTTCGCTCGTGGGTAAGCTTTTCAGCCGTCGGTAGTCGCTGCTCGGGGGGTGCCAAGGCCGCCACTTCTTCGGGGCACCGCCGGTGTGTGCGTCCGTGAACCGCATATCCACCGAGGTCTATTCCCATCAGGACGCCAGCGGCCGGGACAGAAGCGGGAATCTGCCTCGGGCGGTTGTCGCCTCCCCGGGCAAATGATAAGGCAGATGGTCATGGCTGCGCTGGGGCTCGAAACGGCTGCCCGCGCCGCCCCATTATTGCGGACCCTGCCATGAAAATAGCGACCTGGAACGTCAATTCGCTGAAGGCGCGGCTGCCCAACGCGCTGGCCTGGCTGGAGACGGCGCAACCGGATGTGGTTTGCCTGCAGGAGATCAAATGCCAGACGGCGGATTTCCCGGTGTTGGAGCTGCAGGCGATCGGCTATCACGCGGCGGTGCTGGGGCAGAAGAGCTATAACGGCGTCGCGATCCTGTCGAAGGAACCGGCCCGCGATATTCTGATCGGCCTGCCGGGCGATCCCGCCGACGAGCAGGCGCGCTATATCGAGGCGAGCTTCGCTGATCTCAGAATCGCCTCGATCTACCTACCAAACGGCAATCCGGTCGACACCGAGAAATATCCCTACAAGCTCGCCTGGATGGATCGGCTGCGCATTCACGCGGCTGAGCTTCTGAAGACCGAGCAACCCTTCGTGCTGGCCGGCGATTACAATATCTGCCCGACCGACGACGATGTGTACGACCCAGTTGGCTGGCGCGACGATGCGCTGTGCCGTCTGGAGAGCCGGGAGAAGTTCCGCGCCCTCCTCCATCTCGGCCTGACCGAGGCGTTCCGGGCGCTCCATGACGAGCCGCACCGCTACAGCTTTTGGGACTATCAGCAAGGCCGCTGGTTTCGCGACGAAGGGCTGCGCATCGACCATTTCCTGCTGTCGCCACAGGCGGCCGACCGCCTCGTCGCCTGCGATATCGACAAGGAGCCGCGTGGCCGCGAGAAGGCATCGGACCACACGCCGGTCTGGTGCGAGATCGGCTAAAGCCTCTCCGCTGACAGGATCACGCGTTCAGCCGGTCCCGCCGGCCTCTTCGCCACGGGGCGCGCGGCAGATGGAAGGTTGACCGAGCGTGCCGAAGAAGCCAGGCGGTAGTTCCGACTTCTGAACCGGCTTGGTGCCCTTCGAGGCTTCGACACGCAAGACCGCCATCATGCCGTTATCCTCGTGGTCGACGAGGTGGCAGTGGAACGGGATGTCGCCGGCAAGCTCGGCCGGGAAGCGCATCCTGACCTTGACCCGGCCCGGCACCAGCTTGCCGTCCTCGCCGACATGGGCGTAGGGCACGTTGACGACATCGAGCAGCGGCGGTTCCGCCACCGGCTTGCCGTTCACTTCGATCGCGCGGAAATGCACCTGATGGATATGGAAGGCATGAAGCTCGTTGGTCCAATTCTCGACCATCCATTCTTCGGTCGTGCCCGCCTGGATCGTGATCACCGGCGGCGCCCCCATCTCATAAGGACGGAGCTGTGCGCCGGGCTTGCGCTCGAAGATGTAATAATCGGTCTGATCGTCGCTGCCGGGCCGCGGATATTCGGCAAAGGCGATAACGCGCTGGCGATCCGGTGCATGGGCGAGCAGGCCGGTGAAATAGTCCGGCGCGCTCGCGGGTGCGACATACGCTGTCGCCGGCGGCGCATCGGCCTTCGGCGCTACCGTCTTCAGCACGGCGAGGCGCCGCTCCGGCACGATATCGCCAGCACAGCCGGTCAGGACCGCATGGGTGATCAGATAGGCTTTGCCGCCGGGCGGCGGGGCCGTGACCAGGAACTCGACGCGTCCGGAAGGCGGCACCAATTGCGGCGCCTTGGTCGGCGGCGGTGTCAGGCGATGGCCGGCATCGTCGGTCAAGGGCGCGCCGTCGCGTGCCACCAGTTCGACGGTCAGCGGCTGTCCCTGCTCGTCCATCAGGTTGAGATCGAGGAACGCGTCGGTGGCGCCATTGACGATTCGCCAGAGCTGCTTGGTGCCGGCCGGAATCTCGAGCGGCGCCATCTCGTTTTCCGGCACGCGACCGTCGAAGACCTTGGAGCCGTTCATGATCAATTCGTCGACGCCCGTCGCAACGGAGCAGCCGAGTTCGTGCGCCGTCTCGACCGCCCCGCCGAGCTTCTGCGGCGCAGGCTGCTGCGGCGCCGTCGTTGCCGCCGGAATGGGGGCCGCCGGCGTGGCGTCGTCGCCATTGTCGATATCCTGGGCCTGGCGGAACATGAAGACTCGATCTTCGATGCCCGCCTGCTTGCGGGCGTCGTCCTCCGGTCCTTCGACGACGATCGCCCCGACCAACCCCATCAACATCTGCGCCTGCACTTCGCCATGGACGTGCGGATGATACCAATAGAGCCCGGCCGGCATATCCGCAGGGATCTTGTAATGGTAGGTGAAATCGCGATGGCCGCAGATCGGCTGGCCGACCGCCGGATCGGTGCAGGTCATCAGCACCTCGTCCTGCGGCACCACCGGCGGCACGGCGAAGCCGTGGACATGGAGGTTGGTCATGCCGGTCGCGGCGTGATGCATGCCCGGCAGGACCGGATAACTGCCCTTCGCCGCCGGCACGCCCTCGTTCGGCGTCTCGAGCTTGTTGATCTGGATGTAACTATCGATCGCCTTGGGATCGGTGATCTCGTTCCGGAGCGTCACCACCATCTCGGTGCCCTGGCGCACGCGCAGCACCGGCGCCTCGGCGATATCGTTGTAGACGTAGCAGAGCCGCTGCCCATCCTGCCGGACGGTGAGCGTGATGCCGCCGGGATGATCGGCCATCGCCACTTCCTGGGCGAAATGCCCGCGCGGCGGCGTGCTGGTACCGCACGGCGTCTCCCTGGTCGAAGCGGTGCTGTAATTGTAGCCCGGCCGATCATCCCAATCCGCCCAAGCCGAATGGGACACGCACAAGCCGAGACCGGCCAATAGCAAAAAAGAACCAGAACGCCGCATCGATCGTCCCAACCACACCCTTCTGTCAACTATCGAGCGCTCTTGCAGAGCGCCACGGCATCATGCCTCGAACTGGCCGGCGAAAGGCGGGCTGTTCGATCACTCAGCATGACGTGCCGCCGCTTGTCCAACGGACCTGCGAACGGGTCGCAAGCTATACAATGTGGGCGGCGCTGTCTGCCTCGATCCTTCTGTCGCAGGGCCGAGGCGATCACAACCGTGACATGCTGCCAATATTCGGACAAACTGATTGTCCGGGTAGGCAGCGAAATGCTATCCAATCCCTGGTAGAGCTTGTGTTTGGCAAGGTAATCACCGGAGCATGACAAATGGATGACGGTTCTGGTGAGCGCGCCGGCTATCGGAAGATCCTGGCGAATATTCTAGCCATCTCGCTGATTCTTATCATCGGATCGACCGAAGCGCATGCCGACTGCGCACCGCCGGCCGACGGCCCGCCTCTGTGCCTGGTCGGAACAATCACCTCGCACAACTATTCCGCCGCTCTGATCGAGCAGGCGGGCAAGACCGGGCTGGAAACGCTCCATCAGGGCGGTGAGGTGCTCGATTGGCACGTGCTGCAGATCACGCCGCGCGCGGTCATGCTCGGCCAGAACGACCGGCAAGTCCGATTGGCGATCAGCGATCACGACGATGTGCAGGCGGTCAGCGATCAGACACCGGCCGAGCCCAATATCTCGTCCTCCGAATCGATCGCCGCGCGCATTATGAAGCGGCGGGCCGAACGGGCGAAGCTCGGGCGATGAAAGCAAAATCCGGAGGGCACTGCCCTCCGGATCTCGCGGATGCTCAGTCTGGAAAGACGGCCGGGGTCAGGCCCGGACGTTCGAAATTCGGCCGGGGCGGCGGCCGAACGCCGCAAGCCCGACCAGGCCGGCACCGAGCATCAGAATGGAGCCGGCTTCGGGAACCGTGACGACGATGTCGTCGATGAACCAGTCGCCATCATCGTTCTGGAACGAGAAGGACAGGGTGTTGGACGCGAGATCCGCCCCGGTCACCACGAAGGATTCCAGAACGTAGCCGTTCGTCGCGGCTGCCGCCGTCTCCTGCAACAGCGTGTCGCCGCCGAACGATGCCGAGAAGAAGTTGGTATTGCCGTGCTTGGTATCAGGCGCCGCATCCTGCGACAGGTAGAAGCTGATCGAATAGATGGCGCCGGCGGAACCGGTGCCGGCGATGATCTGCGACAGCGTTATGCTGTCGGCCGCCTTGTGCGTGCCGTCGAGCGCGCCTTGGACCGAGAAGAAGGCGTCGCTGCCACCGGTATGGGGATCGAACTGGTCGAGACCCCAGAAATTCGTGGCGCTGGTATTGCCGGCAACCGTCCAGCTCGGCAGCACGTTGGGATCGTCCGTGGGGGCTTCGAAGCCGCAATTCTGGACGATGTTGCTGGAAACGCCGTCGCACAGCGACACCGAGGCATGGGCGGTGCCCATCATCAAATAACCGGCTGCAGCCAACGCACAAAATAAGCTTCTCATGACAAAATACCTCCAATGTAACTGTCTCGCCTCGCGAGACCTGGCGGACCCGTTCCTGGATCCCGATCGCCCTTCGCCGGCCGAAACCGGCGAAGGGCATTGAAAAATTCGATCGTGCTCGGCCTTCAGTTCGGCGGAGCCGACGGCCACGCGCTGCTCATGACGAGGTTGTAGGCATTCACACTGCCGATGCCCGTGGGGAAGTCCCACCCGGCCGTGCTGGGGTAAGCCGGCTGGAAGACGGTGTTGGACACCGAGAGCGCGCCGTTGGCACCGCCCGAGTTGAAGCAGTTGATCAGCGTCCTGGTCTGCGTGTTGGTGGTGCAGTTCACGTCCATGTCGCCGAGCGTGATGTCGTAGAACACGCAGCCCGTGCCCGGGCCGCCGGCCGCCTCGGAATTGCAGGCGGCGTTGCCCGACGTTCCGAACTCGGTGTTGGCGATGGCGTAATAGACCGGGTCCGGGTTGCCCTGGGCCTCGCCCGTCCGCTGATTGACCAGCGCCTGGATGCCCGCCATGATCGGCGAGGACACCGAAGTGCCGCCGAAGCCGGCCCAGCTCGATGGCGTGTTGTTGCACGGGCCGGCGTCGCCTTGCGTGTTGGCCGTGTTCGTGTCCGAGTAGCAGACGACGTAGTAGTGATTCCACGCACCGTTCGCGGCGAAGAGCGCCACGTCGGGAATATCGCGCACGCCGTCGGCGGGGTTGCCGAAGACACCGGCTTGCCAGGACGGCTTGGCGTAACCCTTACAGGTGCCGCTGACGACGCTCCTGGTCGACGCGGTACCGGTGGCGCAGCCGCTCGGCCCCCCGCTGCCCGAAGCGGTCAGCAGGAAGTTATCGTTCGTCGTGGCGAGGGTACTGTTGCAGAAGCCCGCCGTGCCGACCACGCTCGAAAAGCCGTTGGCGATGGCCAGAAGCTGACTGGCGCAAGAATCGTTCCACGGAATTTCAGGGATATAGGATTTGGCCGAGTTGAAGGCCGGCCCGTTGGTCGCGTTCCAATAGTTGCCGACCGTGGCGAGGAAAGTATCGGCAAAGTCGGTGCCGCCGACCGCGACGTTGTTCGGCGTCGATGCCCAGCCGCTGACCGCGATGCCGTGGGTGGCGCTCACCCGGTTGGCATCGGAGGAAGCAGCACCCTCGTCGCCCGACGAGACGAACACCGAAACGCCTTCGGCCGCCGCTAGCGCGTAGAGGTTGTTCACGAACAGGTTGCTGGTGGCACCGTTCGACGCTTCCGATTCACCGTAGCTGATGCTGAAGATCTTCGGGAAGCTGGTGCCGTTCAGGATGTTCTGCATGCCGATATAGCCGCCGAAGCCGGCCGCGGCATTCGAGGTGTCGGCGCAGGAGATCATGACGATGGACGCGTTCGGCGCCGCGGCACTGGCCCATTCGACATCGATAGCGGCTTCGCCGTCATCGCCGTTGACGCCGGGATCGGAGCAATTGTTCGGACCGGACACCGGCGCCGGATGCAGGACGGTCAGATTGCCTTGCGGATACGGGCGCGACAGCCCCAGCACCTTGCGGAAGCTAGAGAAATCGGCGTTGCTGAAGAGATCCGTATCCTCGATGACCGCGATCGTCTGGCCCTGGCCCGAATAACCGGCCGCGTAGAGCGGGATCAGGTTGTAGATGGTCTGTAGATCGAGCGGCACCAGCGCCTCAAGCGGACGCGTGCCGTCCATGAAGTTGTAATTGGCGCGCGGGCGAGAGAGCGTGTGCGGCTTGAAGTCATTGAGCCCGATCGGACCTGCGAGCACGCCGCGCAGTGCCTTCGGCACCATCGGATCGCTCATATTGGCGATATGCTTCACGCCCTTCACGTCGAGCGAGTGGATCTCGGTGTGAAAGGCCTCGGCGATCTGGCGCGCCGTGGCGGACACGTCCATGACCAGGTTTGCGTTGACCGAGTTGACCGTCATGCCGTGAGCCGAAAGCCAGCTCTTGACCGCCGTCAGATCCGCGTCGGCGACACCGAACCGCTGGCCGAACTCGGCAGCACTCAGCCAGTGGTGGAATTCGGCCGTGCCCGGCGTGTGAACGTCTTCAAGAAATTTATCGAGCGACTTCTGCTGCTCCGGCGAACGCTGGAGCTGAAGGGCGAGATGTGGGAACTCGGTGGCATCCGAGATGCGGCCGAGATCGGTTCCGGAGATGGTTTCGGGCCTGGTATTGCCTTCTACGGCAACCACGTCCGCATCGCTGACGCGATGCGCGACCATTTCATGGGCGCGGGGGCTGGTTTGGGCGGATGCAATCGAGCCTACGCTCAACCCGGCGACAAGAACGGCAGCCGCAATGGCCGTCCCTGCGCACCCGCCTTTAATGTGCAAGCGTCGTTTCATAGTGTTCTTCCCCATAAGTTAAAAAAGCATTAAATTTGCGCAAAAAGCGTGCCAAAAATATCCCGTAGGTTTCAATGGAAATCGGCATTATTTCGGCTAGAAAATATGCGCTAGACTGAGAAAGGTGCGAAAAGCAGCAGCAGCTCTACCTGCGATGCGCTGCTGCATCGCAAGCAGTCGCTGCACGCGATGGCGGGCAACTCCGGATCAAGAGCCTGTAATTCCGAAATATTTTGTCGGCACCGTCTCGCTGAACGTAGGCGACTGCTGTCCACGGGCGGACCGGACAAGAACAAAGGGCTTTATCGCAGATGGTCGCCGATGAACACTCCGGCGTGCCGATAGAGGAGCGCCTATACGGCCGCGCGGCGCCTCAAGTAATCCTGACGGATCTGTTCTGCTTCTGCCGCTCTGCCGGTGAGCTCCAATGTACGAATTGACCAGTACATCTCGGCTTCGACGCGATCGAGGTCCGCCGGACTGGAACGAGAGCTGTTCAGATGGCCGAACTGGATTGCAACCTTCTCGTGAAGATCGGCAACCAATGCGGAGATCATATCTTGAACCACCTCGACCAGGCCCACCTCTCCCGCGAAGCCGGCGCATTTCCGCAACGCCAGGATGGCGGCCTCGGTCCGGACCAGATCTTCCAACGGCGCCGAAGTTCCGGTCTTGATGGCCTCGCTTACCTGCCGCCATGCCGTCTCGACCAGGCCGGACACGACCTCCTCGGCGATCTTTCCGAGGCGGCTCAGACGCTCGCGCGTTTCCATGTCGCTGTCGCGCAAGACCCGGCTGGCGGAGGACAGCTCGTCGATGAGTGTCTGCGCCAGATCGACCCGCCGCGGCAGCTCTTCGGCCTGCATCGCGTTGATCATCAGCGCCCGCTTCTCCAGATCGATCAGCACGGTGCGGCCGAGCCGTGCATAGAGCATGGTCTTGGCCGTGTCCGGCAGATCGAAATTGAGATGGATGGTACGCCTTAGAAATTCTGCCGGCAGCGACATGCGCATCAGGACGGAGAGCATGATGGCATACGCACGATCGGGCCTGCCGGAATGGCCGAGTGCCACGGTCTGCCGGACCAGCGCCAGTTGGGAGTTCATCAGGCCGCGGATCGGCCGAGCCGGCAGCGTATCCTTCAGCAGCTGAATATCCTCTGCGACCTGCAGCATGCGCACGAGCTGGCGGATATCGTCGAGATATTCTACCTCGTCGCCGACGAGCAGGAAGCGGACGGTCTTGTTGGTGCTGGCCAGCACCAACGCGTCGTCGAGGAGTGTTGCCGTGGAAGGCCACAGCCTGCGCGACATCACCGCTTGCGCCTGTGTGTCGCCGGGAGTGATCGAACGCAGACGGGCTTCCATGGTGGCGAGGATACGGCGTTCATTCTCGTCGCTCTGGGTCAGCACATAGTTCCAGGCCAGCCAAGCGGCGTCTCGGACGATGCGTCCGTCGGGCGCACCGGTCGGCTCGTCGACCAGCAGATCCTCGAAGGGACGATAGAACAGGCGCTGCAGGTTGGGCTTGCGCTCCGGCCGGACCCGGCGAAGCCGGCTGCGCATGCGATCGAGCATCGCATGGACTTCGGGCTGGTCCCGCACCTCTTCCAGCAGATGGGCGACGGCACGGAACTTCGCCTCCGAAACCCGGTCGAGCGATCCTTCGAGGTTGAGCAGCTCCAGGAAGGAGGGTGGCTTCATGCTCATGTGAGCATCACCTTGACCTTGGCCGCCTCGATCCGGCTGGTTTGATCGATTTCCTGCCGATTGGCGCGCCAATCGGCACCGGACTGCGGTTGCCGATCCTGCAATTGCCGATAGCGTTGATTGAACTCGTCCTCGTCGGATTCGGCCTCGTTGCGCGGAATCAGCGGCAGAACCCTCAGGACGCGGACGATCGCTTCCCGCTGCTCCTCGATCGGCGCCTGCTCGACCTGCTCCCAGAAGGCGAAGATGAAATCCCAGCCATCGAGCAACCAGGCGAGACGAGTCACCAGTTGGGCGATCGGCTTGATCCGCTTGGCCCATTCGAGAATGATGAGCGGCATATCCTGCAAGCTCTTGTCGAGCGGCCCCAGGATCCTGTCGGTCTGCCACATGGTGCTGCCGGCGACCGCCGACGCGAACGTGCCGAGCTCGGCCAGGTCGGTCGGCTCGAACTCGGCCCATTCATCCATCGACAGACGGAATTTCAGGAACCGCTCGCGCAGGACCCTGAGCCGGCCGGTCTCGCCCATATCCTTTAGGCCAACGGCGACGAGCAGCCGCGCGAGCAGCTCGATCCGGCCTTGCAGTTCCGCCGTTCCGATGCCGATCTTCTGGCCGACCGTGGCGAGAAGCAGCTTCGTCCGGGCACTTCCCGCGGGCAGTCCCGCCTCGGCCAAATCATGGGCGGCCAGCAGCGCCGCCGCGATCCGACGGTGCAGCTCGATCAGGCGCAGCCGGTCCGTCTCGATCGCCCGCCGCGCCGCATCCGCCACAGCCGGCCCGGCGAGACCCGTGCGCGCGATCTTGAGTGCTGCCAGCCTGATCTGATCCGGCGTGGTCGCCTGGGCCAGCGATATCTCCTGATGCAGCGCGCGGTCGTGCACCGACATCCGCGCCACCTCCGGCACCGTACGCCAGGGCGCCACATAAGCGCTTCCCTGCTCGGTGCCGAATGTCGGCATCATCAGCAGCAAATGCTCGCGCGGATCCGGCCGGACGCGCGAGAGCGACAGCTCCGGCGTGGTGAAGGGAACGACCGCCCCTCGTTCCTCGAAGGAGGCAGGGCGAAGAAGGCTGCTGGACATGCTCTCAGCCCCCAACAGGCCGCGACGTTTATGACGGTGCCGCTCGGGGCTCGAAACCGCGAGAGCTACGCCATGAGGCCGAGAAAATCCCTAAAAATTAATTATCTGTGGGTCGAGGCGGATAAGTATGAATCATGCCCTGATAGTCAGTCACGCGCCAATCGCCGTCCCGGTCGCCGGATTCGAGATAAGTCGGGCCGATCGGCACCTTGCCGTAACCGCCCGGCAGGTCCAGCACATAGGTCGGCTGGCACAATCCGGAGACGCGCCCGCGTAACGCCGTCACCAATGCCTGCCCCTCCTCGATCGTGGTGCGGAAACGGGCCGTGCCCGGCGCCAGATCGCCGTGATGCAGGTAATAGGGCTTGACCCGGAGGGCGACGAGGCGACGGAACAGCGCGCCGAGCACCGCGGGATCGTCGTTGACGCCCTTGAGCAGCGCCGTCTGGCCGAGCACGGCGATACCGGCGCGGGTGAGCCGGCGAATCGCCGCCTCGGCACCTTGGCCGAGCTCGCGCGGATGATCGGCATGAACGAGCACGAAGAGCCCCTTCTCCGTCTCCAGCGCCGCTACCAGCGCCGCGTCGATCCTGTCCGGATCGGCGATAGGCACGCGGCTATGGATGCGGATGACGCCCAGATGCGGGATCGCCGACAGCCGGACGATGAGGTCCGCCAGTCGGCGCGGTGAGAGCATCAGCGGATCGCCGCCGGTTATGATCACCTCGAAGAGATCCGGCCGTTCGGCGATATAGGCGATGGCGGCGTCGAGCTCGTCCGGGCTCAGCGCCTCGCTCCCCGGCCCGACCATCTCGCGACGGAAGCAGAAACGACAATAGACCGGGCAGACATGGATCGGCTTCAGCAGCACCCGATCGGGATAGCGATGGACGATGCCCTTGACCGGCATATGGACGAGATCGCCGATCGGGTCCGCGAGCTCGTCCGGTGTCAGCTCCAACTCCTCGGCCGAAGGGATGAACTGGCGCGCGATCGGATCGGCTGGATCGTTCGGATCGATAAGCTCCGCGAGCGTCGGTGTGATCGCGACAGCATAGCGCGCGGCCACTCGTTCGAGCTCGGCCAGGCGATCGGGCGATACCAGGCCGGCATCCACCAGTTCTTCGGGCCGGCGTAGGGTCGATCTAGATATCGGCATAGACATGGGTTTCGGCCGCGGCGCCCGGATGGGTCACGGCGCCGTTCTCGGCATCGCCGACCGTCTGGGCATATTTCCATAGCGTGCCGGACTGGTAGTTGGTTTTGCGCGGCTTCCATCGGCTGCGGCGCTCGGCGAGCACGGAATCGTCGAGAGCGACCTCGAGCGTGCCCTGATCGGCGTCGATGGTGATGATGTCGCCGTCCTGGATGAGGCCGATCGGCCCGCCCACCGCCGCCTCGGGCCCGACATGGCCGATGCAGAAGCCGCGGGTGGCGCCGGAGAAGCGGCCGTCGGTGATGAGTGCCACCTTGCCACCCATGCCCTGGCCGTAAAGGGCGGAGGTCGTCGAGAGCATCTCGCGCATGCCGGGGCCGCCGCGCGGCCCCTCATAGCGGATGACCAATACGTCGCCTTCGCGGTAGCGGCGTTCCTCGACCGCCCGAAAGGCATCCTCCTCGCGATCGAAGCAACGCGCCGGCCCGGAGAAGCGCAGGCTTTCGAGCCCGGCCACCTTGACGATGGCGCCCTGCGGCGCAAGGTTGCCACGCAAGCCGACGACGCCGCCGGTCGGTGAGATCGGGTTCGCGGTCGAACGCACGACATCCTGGTCGGTGGGAAAACTCACGCCGGCCAGGTTCTCGGCGATGGTCTTGCCGGTCACCGTCAGGCAATCGCCATGGAGGAAGCCACCGTCGAACAGCGCCTTCATCAGCACCGGCACGCCCCCGATATCGAACAGATCCTTCATGACGTAGCGCCCACCGGGCTTGAGATCGCCGATATAGGGCGTGCGCTTGAAGATGCGCGCCACCTCGTGCAGATCGAACTTGATGCCGGCCTCATGCGCGATCGCCGGTAGATGGAGTGCCGCGTTGGTCGAGCCGCCGGAAGCGGCGACCACGGTCGCGGCATTCTCCAGCGCCTTGATCGTGACGATATCGCGCGGCCGGATATTGTGGCGCACGAGTTCCATGACCGCGCGGCCCGACGCTTCGGCATAGGCGTCGCGCGTCTCGTAGGGCGCCGGCGCTCCGGCCGAGCCCGGCAAGGCGAGCCCGATCGCCTCGCTGACGCAGGCCATGGTGTTGGCGGTATATTGCCCGCCGCAGGAACCCGCCGACGGGCAGGCGACGCATTCGAGCTCGTGCAGCTCCTCGTCGCTGAAATTGCCGGCGCTGTGGGCGCCGACCGCCTCAAACACGTCGAGCACGGTCACGTCCCGCCCCTTGTATCTGCCGGGCAGGATCGAGCCGCCATACATGAACACGGACGGCACGTTGAGCCGGACCATCGCCATCATCAGCCCGGGTAGCGACTTGTCGCAGCCGGCGAGGCCGACGAGCGCGTCGTAGCAATGGCCGCGCATGGTGAGCTCGACCGAATCGGCGATGACCTCGCGGCTGACCAGCGAGGATTTCATCCCCTGATGGCCCATAGCGATGCCGTCGGTAACGGTGATGGTGGTGAATTCCCGGGGCGTCCCCTGCGCTTCGACGACGCCGCGCTTGGCCGCCTGGGCCTGGCGCGACAGCGAGATGTTGCAAGGAGCGGCCTCGTTCCAGGTCGTGGCGACGCCGACGAAAGGCTGCGCTATCTCAGCCTCGGTCATGCCCATCGCATAGTAATAGGACCTATGCGGCGCGCGCTCGGGCCCGACCGAGACGTGCCGGCTCGGCAAGCGGGATTTATCGACCATCTTTTTTCTGCCCAGGCTGCCTGCGATCTTCGAGATCATCCGAGAGCCTGATGGCATTAAGTCGAATCGACCTAACGTCTGAATCAGACTCTAACTCTATGAACTAGACAGCGATTCAGACTTTAGGTCGATTCGACCTAAAGTCGTTGCGGTCTAGCGCAGCGGCACGGAAATCAGAGCGCGTCGCGGGCGATCCGCTCGACTTCCTCGCGCACCAGCCGCTCGACCACCGAAGGGAGATTGGCATCGAGCCACTCCTGCAGCATCGGCCGCAGCATGTCGCGCACCAGCTCCTCGAGTGTGATCGAACCGTTGCCGAGATAGGTTTCGCCGCCGCGGCGCTCACGCAGCCGGCTCGTCATGCTGGCGAAGGCGGCACTCGACGCCGCCGCGGGGCGCGGCGAGACCAGCCGGTCGTCGTCGTCGTCCAGCGACGGGCGCTCAGGGCGCCGCGGCGGCTCGTGGAAAGGCTCCGGCTCGGGTTCCGGTAGCGGCTCGAAACTCGGCCTCGCCTCGAATTTCGGCTCTTCCGGTACCACTTCGGTCAGTTCGAGAATATCCTCATGCACCGGTGCCGGAGCGTCAGGCTCCGGCTCGGGCGGCTTTTCCGCCGCGGCTGCAGCCGCAGCCGGTGCCTCGTCTCCATCCTCAGCGATGATCCGACGAATCGATGCGAGGATCTCCTCCATCGACGGTTCTTGTTGGCCTTTTGCCTCGGACATCAGCATCCAACCCAATCTGAAAATATGACGGGACTGTAGCTGTCACGCTCTCGGAAAGCCAAGAGTTCCTGAAAGGATCGGCGGCGAAAAACCTTATTCCCCGGTGCCGAAGCCCGCCCACTTGTTGCGGACCGTCTCGTAGTTCTTGTCCGGATCGTAGATCGTCACGGGCAGGCTCAGCTGTTTCGCGGTCAACCGCCCGAGTGCGGCGGCGAGCGCGAATTCGGCGACCACCTCGTCATGCTGCGTGATCACGAGATTGACCCGGGATTGAAACAGCGCCTGCTCCTGATTCAGGATATCGAGCACGGTGCGCGATCCGACCGCCGCTTCCTGCTGCACGCCGTCGAGGGCGATCTCGGCCGCCCGGATCTGCGAATTCAGCGACACGATCGTGGCCCGGTCGGATTGAAGCTGCTCCCAGGACTGTGCCGCCGCCTGTACCGCGGCACGCCTGGCATCATCGACCTGATGCTTGCGCTCGGAGACCGTCTGCTGCGCCTGGCGGGATTGCGAGTAGATCACGCCGCCTTCATAGAGCGGCATGGTCGCCTGGGCCGTGAGCGAGACGCTGTCGGTGGTCAGGCCGGCAGTGCCGTTCTCGCGTGAGCGCTGGACACCGGCATTGAGCGTAACCGTCGGCAAGAGCTGTCCGCGGACCAGCCGGACCGTGTCCTCGGCTGCCGCCTGCGCGAACTGCGCCGAGACCACGTCGGGATTGCTGGTCGACGCCGTGCCGGTCGATTCCTCGCGGCTGGTCGGCAGTTCCGGAAGCCCGTCGGGCGGCGCGAGCTTGCCCGGCAGCTCGCCGACATCGCGTTCATAGCCCGCGCGGGAAATCTGCAGCGCACCCTGGGCGGTCTCGCGCCCGGCGATGGCCTGGGCGTAGGCGGCCTCGGCCTGGGCCACGTCAGTGCGCGTCACCTCGCCGACCCGGAACCTGTCCTGAGCGGCTTCGAGCTGCCGGCGCAGCACCTGCTCGTTGTTGATGTTGAGATCGACCTCGGCCTGATCGCGCACGACGTTCATGTAATCAGTCACGGCGCTGAGCATCACGGTCTGCTCGATCGAGATCAGATGCGCCCGCTCGGAGCGGACCTGATTGACCGCCTGCTCGGTTTGGGCCTCGGTCCGGCCGCCGCGATAGATCGGCTGCTGGATGTTGATACCGTAAGTTTGCGGCGACAGATTGTCGGTCGAGACCAGGCTCGACGGCGTCGCGCCATCCAACGGCGCTGAGGTGCACGGGCTGCGGCCGTTCGTGGTGATGTTGCAATTCTGCCGGGCGCCGTCATGCTGGATGCCGCCATTCGCCGTCAGCTGCACGGTCGGGCGCCAGTTCGACAGCGCCTGCGGCACGGCTTCGTCGGTCGCCCGCAAGGTCGCCCGTTCCGCCTGGAGCTGAGGGTTGTTGTTATAGGCACTGACCAGCGCGTCCGGCAGGGTCTGCGCCCCGGCGGCGATCGGCGCCGCAACGGCCAAGGCGAAGGCCGAGAGACCGTAGCGGCAGAGAAGCGACGGCTTTTGCATCAATAAACCCCCATTTCCGGCTCGATTTCACGAGCCCACGCGTCGATGCCGCCATCGAGATTCACGGCATTGCCGACGCCGTTGCGGCGCAGCCACATAACGGCCTGCTGGCTGCGCATGCCGTGATGGCATAGCACGACCACGGGCCGATCAGCCGGTACTTCCCCAATGCGTCCCGGCAAGGTCTGCAACGGAATCGACAAAGCTTCCGGGAACCGGCAGATCTCCAGCTCCCACGGCTCGCGCACATCGAGCAGCGTCAGGGCACGCCCAGCACTGCGCCACCCGTCGAGCTCCTGAACCGTGATGGCGTCCGGCGAGTCGGTCATTCGGGCGGCGCGTCAGAAAGAGAAGGCCGGTTCGACCGCGAAGCCGGGCAGGACATGGCTGCCGGCCTCGAACAGAACCCGGCGGGAAGCAGTGCTGCCGATCTTTTCGATCAGGATCGCCTGCCCCATCGCGTCCGGGCGGGTCTTGATGACGCCGAGGAGGCGGCCATTGTCGCCAAGCTGCGCCACGAGGGCGTCCGGGATCTCCCGGACCGCGCCGTTCAGCAGGATCACATCATAAGGACCGTGTACGGCACTGCCCGCTTCGAGCGGCCCTTCGACCACCGCCACGTTGCGGCTGCCGATCTCCAGCAGCAGCGCCTTCGCTTGGGCGGCAAAGGCGGCATCGCTTTCGAGCGCGGTCACGGAGCCTGCGAGATGGGCGAGAATCGCGGCGGAATAGCCGGTGCCGACGCCGACATCGAGAACTTTGTCGTTCGCCCGCACCGAGGCGAACTGCAGCAGGCGGGCCAGCACCATCGGCTCCAGCAGATAGCGGCCGCGACCGATCGGCAGATCCTCGTCGAGATAGGCCGCACCGCGCAGGGACACGGGCGCGAACCGCTCGCGCGGCACATCGAGAAAGGCGGCGATCAGCACCGGATTCGTCACCTTGTTCGGACGAAGCTGACTGTCGACCATGATCAGGCGGGTCTGGGCGGAATCGTTCATGCTCAAGCTCTCGGCTCGTCGCCGGCTCGACGCCGGCGGAATTGCGTTGCGGCCAAAGGCGATGGCGCGCGACGGAGAAAAGTCAGGGTGGTATATCGCCGTCCCGGCGGGAACACAATCAAGTGACGGCGAGGGATACCGATCTACGCAAGACGTGCCGGCCGATGTCTTGACCGGTCGGCACTTTGATGCCTATATCGGCGCCCCTCTCCGGCCGGATGGCAGAGTGGTTATGCAGAGGACTGCAAATCCTCGTATCCGAGTTCGATTCTCGGTCCGGCCTCCAATTTCGGTTGTTTGCGGCGGTGTCCCCTGGCACCAGACAGTGCCGCGCTTCGGCGCCGCCGCAAAATTAATGTTTTGCAATCTTTTTGCCGGCTTATGAGGGCACGAAAAAATTTCCTTGGTGTCGGCAAATGAGGTCGCTATAACCCGCCGGCGTTCGGCCATTCCGGGGTAGCTCAGCGGTAGAGCAATCGGCTGTTAACCGATCGGTCCTCGGTTCGAATCCGAGCCCCGGAGCCAAACAGAACGCATCGACAGACATCAGGGCTATACACCGCGCTCGGGATTCTGTCAGAGAACGGCTTCAATATCCGTTATCCCCTTCTCTCGCCGCTCATATGCTTGCGCGATACGCCGCGCGAAGGCTGGTGTCACGGCCTCGAAGCCGAGCCGGTCGATCAATCTCTCCAGCTCTTGGCTGACATTCCGTCGAGCTTAGGCCGAGATCAACAGCTTTTCTTCTCTTCGGCTTCGAGCAGGGCGATGCAGACGTCGGCTGCAGGCTCGCCGAGGAGAATCGTCATGAGGGCCGAAGTATCGACGGCGATCACTTGGGGAGGCCGTCATCGCCATAGAGAAAATCCTGGCTTCGCGCGGCGCTCGGTCCTGCGGTCGCTTTCGCCGCCCCGGAGGCTCGCACGGCTTCCAGCAATGCCCGGCGGGACGTCGGGTCGGGCATAGTCTTCATGGGGACCTCAATGAAAGTCACGGGACCGCGGCAGCACGCGGACATTGCGCGGGTGGCGGCGCATGGTCTCGTCACGCTCGCCGTCGCGCTTGGCGATCGCCTCGGACAGGTAGGCGAGGTCGCCCGTGCGGTCCTCGATCTTCTCGGCGACCAGATGGATGACGCCGCCCTCGGCATCGACGGCACGCTGAATGAGGCCGCTCACCAGCACTAGGCGAGCGCCCATGACGATCGGGCGGTAGAGATCGAAAATCTTGGGCCAGACGACGATGTTGGTGATGCCGGTCTCGTCCTCGAGCGTGAGGAACACCACACCTTTGGCCGAGCCCGGGCGCTGGCGCACGAGCACCAGCCCGGCCACCGTGAGGCGCCGGCTGTCCGGAAAGACCTCCACGGCGGCGGCCGGCGTGACGCCGAGCTCAGCGAAGCGGCCGCGCAGGAAGCTCATCGGATGCGCCTTCAGCGACAGGCGGATGGTCTCGTAATCCTGCACCACCTCCTCGGAGAGCGGCGGCACCGGCAGTGCCGCCGGCGGGGTGCCGTCGGCCTCCTCCAACCCCATCGCGGCGAAGAGCGGCGCCGGCGCCGTCCGGGGTAGCCCCCTCGCCGCCCATAGCGCCGGCCGGCGCGCCAGATCGAGCGAGCCCATCGCATCGGCGGCGGCCAGGATATCGAAACCCGCGGCCGGCAAGGCGGTGCGCCGACGCAGCTCGTCGAGCGAGCGGAACGGGCCGCCCTCGCGCCGCACTCTCTCGATCGTCTCGGCCCACTCCCTGCGGAACCCCTCGATCTGGCGCAGGCCGAGGCGCAAGGCGCGGCGCTTCTGCCCGGCGACCGATTCGAGCGTGCAATCCCAATCGCTGTGATTGATGTCCGGATGGTGGACGCCGACCCTATTCTTGCGCGCATCGCGGATGATCTGCGCCGGCGCGTAGAAGCCCATGGGTTGGCTGTTCAGCAGCGCCGCCGCGAACACGTCGGGGTGGAAGCATTTGATCCAGGCCGAAACATAAACCAGATGGGCGAAGGCGGCGGCGTGGCTCTCGGGAAAGCCGTACTCGCCGAAGCCCTTGATCTGGTTGAAGCAGTTCGTCGCGAATTCGGGATCGTAGCCGCGCGCGATCATGCGCCCGACCATCGCTTCCTCATAGGTATGGATGGTGCCCATATGGCGGAACGTCGCCATGGCGCGGCGCAGCCCGTTGGCCTCGTCGCCGCTGAATTCTGCCGCGACCATGGCGATGCGCATCGCCTGCTCCTGGAAGAGCGGCACGCCCATGGTCTTTTCCAGCACCTGCCTCAGCTCGTCGGGAGGTCCCTTGTCGGGCGAAGGTTCGGGAAAGGGGATGCGGAAAGGTTCGCCCGCGGCCTCGGCAGCGCGCTTCTCGGCCCGGCGCTTGAGATAGGGATGGACCATCTTGCCCTGGATCGGGCCGGGCCGGACGATCGCGACCTGGACGACGAGATCGTAGAATTCGCGCGGCCGCAGCCGAGGCAGCATATTCATCTGCGCCCGGCTCTCGACCTGGAACACGCCGAGCGACTCGGCCTTGCACAGCATGTCGTAGACCGACGGCTCCTCACGCGGGACGGTTTGGAGCGAGTGGTGCTCGCCATAATGCTCATCGATCAGCTCGAAGGCCTTGCGGATGGCGCTCAGCATACCGAGCGCCAACACGTCGACCTTCATGATGCCGAGCACGTCGATATCGTCCTTGTCCCATTCGATGAAGCTGCGGTCGGTCATCGCCGCATTGCCGATCGGCACGGTCTCGACCAGCGGTCCCTCGGTCAGCACGAAGCCGCCGACATGCTGGGAGAGATGCCGGGGGAATTGGATGAGTTCCTCGGTGAGCGCCAGCGCCTGACGCAGCCGCACATCCTCGCGCTTGAGGCCGACGGCATCGACATGCCGGTCCTCGACACGGGGGCCATAAGAGCCCCAGACGGTGTTGGCGAGGGCGGCCGTCACATCCTCGGTCAGGCCCAGCGCCTTGCCGACATCGCGGATGGCGGAGCGCGGGCGGTAATGGATGACGGTGGCACAGATGGCGGCGCGATGGCGGCCATAGCGCCGATAGACATACTGCATGACCAGCTCGCGCCGTTCATGCTCGAAATCGACATCGATATCGGGCGGCTCCTTGCGCTGCTCGGAGATGAAGCGCTCGAACAGCACATCCTGCTGCGTCGGATTGACCGAGGTGATGCCGAGACAGAAGCAGACGACGGAATTGGCCGCCGAGCCCCGCCCTTGGCATAGGATCGGCGGATCGACCGAGCGCGCCCAGGCGACGATGTCGTGCACGGTCAGGAAATAGGTGGCGTAACCGACCTTGCGGATGAGCCGCAGCTCCTTGCGAACGAGCGGGACGACCTTGGGCAGATCCGCGCGATCGAATCTCTCGCGGAGTCCCTTGAAGGCGAGATTTCGGAGATGCTGCTGCGGCGTCTTGCCGGGCGGCACCGGCTCGTGCGGGTATTCGTATTTGAGATCGGCGAGCGAGAAGCGGCAAGCTGCCGCGATCTCGATCGTGCGCGCCAATGCCTCCTCATGCCCGTGGAACAGCGCCGCCATCTCGGCCGGCGCCTTGAGATAGCGTTCGGCATGGGCCTGAAGGCGAAGCCCCGCCTCGTCGATCGTGACGCCGTCGCGGATGCAGGCGAGCACATCTTGCAGCATCCGCCGGCCGGGATCATGATAGAGCACGGCATTGGTCGCGACCAATGGCACACCGGCCCGGCGGGCGAGGCGCGCGAGCTGCTCCAGCCGCGCCCGATCGTCACCGCGATAGAGCGGGGCCGCGGCCAGATAGAGCGAATCCGGCCAGTCCCGGCGCCACGCGGCGAGCCGGGCGGCGAAATCCTCGTCCAGCACCAGCGGCGGCCGGGCGATCGCCACCAGCCCCTCACCCAACCGAACGGCCTGCTCGAAGCTTAACCGGCATTCGCCCTTGGCCATGGTGCCCTGGGCGGGTTCCGCCACTTCGGCATCGACGCCGCTCTTGCCGATCGACAGCAGCCGGCACAAACGGCCATAGGCGGCGCGGTCACGCGGATAGACGATCAGCTCGGCGCCGTCGGTGAAGACCAGCCGGCAGCCGATGAGGAGCTGCAGCTGCTCATCCTCTTCGAGCCCCTCGTTCACCTCTTGGGCCGCCGCATGCGCGCGGACCACGCCGGCGAGGCTGTTGCGGTCGGCCACCCCGATCGCCTTCAGCCCGAGCGCCTTGGCCGTCGCGATCAGCTCCTGCGGGTGCGAGCCGCCTTCGAGGAAGGAGAAATTGGAGATCGCATCGAGCTCGGCATAGACGGCGTTCATGCGAACACCCCGTGCAGCCACCAGCGCGCCGGACGCTCCGGCGTCGGCGGCCCGCCTTCGCGGTAGAGCCAGTAGCGATGCCCCTCCTCATCCTCGATCCGGTAATAGTCGCGCACCTCCCCCGCGGGATCGCGCCACCATTCCGGGGCGAGCCGTTCCGGTCCTTCCGCCTTGCTCACGCGACGCGCCACCCGGCGCCAGACAAAGCGGGCAGGAAAGCTGTCGGGCAGGCCGACGACATCGCGCACCATCTCGGGCGGATCGAACAGCAGGATCGGGCGCAGCCGGAAATCGGGCACTGGCGGTGCCTTGGGCGGCTCGGCCTCGGCCCTGACCCAGCTTTCGCTGCGTTCCGGAATCCAGCTCTCGCGCCGCAAGGGCCGGCGCACGGTGCCTTCACCCAGCTTCGCCTGCAGCCGGTCGATGAGAGCCGCCACCGCCTCGGGCGAATAGCCGTCCTGCCGATCCTGCATCTCGCTTTGGCGCGGCTGGACCGGCTCCGCCCGGCGCGCCTGCAGCATCAGCGCGTCGATGCCGAAGCCGAGATCGAGATGCTCCAGCCCCTTATCCTTGAGCAGCCTCAACATATGGGCGGGCGAGGCGGTCGGGGCACTCAATCCGACCTCGATCTCGGTGACGCGGCCATCGGCCCTGAACCCCACAAGGCTCAAGAACCGCGCGCCATGCCCTTCGCGTTCGAGCTGTCCGGCCAAGGCATGGGCCAGCTCGGGCAGGCGCTGGGTGACGCCGTCGAGATCGATCACCGGCTCGGCGAACCCCAGCCAGGCGCGATAAAGCGGCACCGGCCGTTCCGCCGTCAGCGGCTCCTCGGCAATGCCGAGGGCCTGGTCCAGCCGTTCGACCACGCGCAGCCCCAGGGCCCCGGCCTCGCCCCGGAAGCGCCGCGCCAGCCCGGCGCGCGGCATAGCATAGAGATCGCCGATCCGCTTCAGCCCGAAACGCCCGAGCAGCGCCAGCGCCGGCCGGTCGAGCCGGAGAGCGGCGACGGGCATCGAAGCGAGCGCCTCGCGCGTCTCGCCTGCCGGCACGATCACCTCCGACGCCCCGAAGAAGCGTGCCGCGGCCCAGGCGGCCGCCGGCGTATCGGCGATAGCGATCCGGGCCGGGATGCCGGCGCGGGCGAGCCGCCGGCGCATGTCGCCGAGCAATGCCGCCTCGCCGCCGAAGAGATGGGCGGCGGCGGTCATGTCGAGGAACAGCCCCTCCCGCCCCGGCATCAGCGTGTCGAGGGCGACGCAGGGCGAGAAGCGTTCCGCCCAGAGCGCCAGCCGGCGCAGCGCCTCGCGGTCGCGCTCGGGCTCGGCCGGGGCACTCGCGAGATCCGGCAGGATGGCGCAGGCATCGGCATGGGATTGTTCCCGCGCCAGCCCCGCCTTGCGCGCGCTGGCATTGAGCGCTGACAGAGTCAGGCCGTGCACGCCGCGCTCGACCAGCGCGAACGGCGCCTCAGGCGGCGGCGATTCGGCGTGGGTGCGCCGCCAGACCGTGATCGGCCAATCCGGCAACCACACTGAGACGACCCGTTTCATCGCTCTGTTCCAGCTCCCATCCATTCGGCAGCCCGTCGCGGCTTCGTATCAGCTCGGCCCGCAGCCGGATCGCCCCCGGCGCGCCCTTGTCGAAATCGGCTTTCGCCGAGGACAAGGCCGCGACGCGCCAGCGCCGCCGGGCGGCACTGAGATCATTGCTGGCGGTCACGCGCAGCAGCATGCCGACCGCTTTGCCCGCCCGCGCCGCGGCATCGAGCCGATGAGTGGCGACGAAGGAGGGATTGGCCGCCGTCACCAGCCCGCCGGCGACGGCGCCCGATTTCAGCGCCTCCTCCAGCGCCCAGAGCGCCTCGATCTCCCGCTCCGCCCGCACCCAGATGAGCCGGTCCGGATCGAGCCAGCGCGCCAGGCCCTGACCGAACGGCCGCCCCCGCTCGCGCACCCAGGCCGCATGCGTGACCAGCGCCACCGGCCGCCGCTCCGCTGCCGCAGCGAGGCGCGACAGGGCGAAGCCCAGACTGGCTGCAAGGTCGCCCGGCGCCGCCGCGCTCACTTCTTCAAGCGGCGCGCAGCTCTCGGGAAAATCGACGGTCGCCCGGAACGGCGATCGATAAGAAGAAAGCGAGATCATGATCAACACCCGTTGTTGCCAATTTGTTCTCAAAATGAACTGGCGTCAACCCTCAAGGGCGGCCGGCTGAAATCCGACGATCAAGCCTCGGTCAGAATCGCATCCGTGGTCAGCCGATCGATCGTCTCCATCAGCTTGTCCGGATCGATCGGCTTGGCCAGATGGCCTTGCATGCCGGCGACACGGCACTGCTCGATCTCCTCGGCCATGACGCTGCCGGTCAGGGCGACGATCGGCAGGCGCCCGGCGGCGCCGGGCAGGAAGCGGATGCGCCGCGCCGCTTCGAGCCCGTCCATGATCGGCATATGCAGATCCATCAGCACCAGATCGAAAGGCTGCTGCGCCGCCGCTTCGACCGCGGCGGCGCCATCCCCGACCAGCACGGCCTGATGGCCGAAGCGTTTCAGCAGCAGGCCGATGATCTCCTGATTGATGGGCGCATCCTCGGCGACCAGGATGTGCAGGCCGCCCTGCTGCAGGGAACGGTGCACGGGCGACAGGGCCTCGGTATGGTCGTCTTGCGGCGGCCGATAGGGCAGCTCGATCCAGAAATTCGATCCGACGCCGGGTTCCGTCTCGACGCCGAGCTCGCCATCGAGCAGATGCACGAGCTGCCGGCTGATCGCGAGGCCCAGGCCGGTGCCGCCGAACTCGCGTGAGATCGAGCCGTCGACCTGGCTGAAATCCTGAAACAGCTTGTGCTGCTTGTCGGCCGGAATGCCGATGCCGGTGTCGCGCACCTCGAAGCGGTACCGATCGGGCGTGGGCAGCAGACGCACCATCAGGGTCACATTGCCGACTCGCGTGAATTTGATCGCATTGCTCAGCAGGTTGGTCAGGGCCTGACGGAGCCGTTGCCCGTCGAGATGCGCCCAGCGCGGCACCGCCGAATCCAGCACCAGCCGCAGCTCCAGCGACTTATCCGCCGCCGCCGGGCGGAACAGGCCGAGGCTGCTATCGACCAGCGCCCAGACATCGACATCGACCGGCTCGATCTCGAACTTGCCGGCCTCGAGCTTGGAGAAGTCCAATATGTCGTTGATCACGGTCAGCAGATTGTGGCCCGCCTCCCTCTGCAGCTCGACATAGCGGCGCTGCTTGCGGTCGAGCCCGGTGCCGAGCAGCAGATCGGCAAAGCCGATGACGCCGTTCAAGGGCGTGCGGATCTCGTGGCTCATGGTCGCGAGGAAGGTCGATTTCGTCGCACTCGCCGCCTCGGCCTCGGCCTTGGCCCGGCGCAGGTCGGCCGCCTGAGCCGCGAGCGCCGCACTGGTAGCCTCGACCTGGGTCAGGAGTGCGGTCTGTGCCTTGGCGTGCTGGACCGCATCATGCGCAATGACCAGCCACAGGAAGGTGAAGTTGAGCGCCACGAAGGACAGGGTATAGGGGATCAAGAACAGGGCCTGGAGCGGGGGGGCCGCCATGTAATCGACGATGGACGGGCTAAGGAGCGTATAAAGTGCGCGGCCGACCGACAGCACGCCGCAGCCGCCGAACAGGGCCGCCGACACGAGCAATGGAAAGCGGACCCCCTCGACCCTGCTCTGGAGCAGAGTCGCCGTCGTGAAGGCGAGCAAGACCGCCGAGAAACCGGAACCGACGATGATCCGGTCGGTGACGTTATCGTCCCAGGCCCAAAAATAAAGAGTCGCCAGCGAACCGATCAGGACCACCAGCCGGGCCGGCTGCGTGAAACGGCGCGTGCCCGCGAGCGTCTGGAACCCCTCCAGCCAAAGATACATGGCCAGATAGTTGGGGATGTTGCTGAGGGGAATCGCGAGCCAGGCGGGAATCTCGCCGCGCAGAACCACCCCCAGCGTTCCAAGCGTGAAGAAGCCGTTCGCGATTGCCCAATAAATCACATAACGGGCGCGCGGGCGCCAGCAGGCGAGGCTCAGCATGCCGAAAGTCAGGAGCACCGTGACGAGACCACTGCACAGATATAGGGTTCGTATGTCCATAAACTTGGATAGAGCGACCGATGGTTGATCTACCATACGGTTCCCCCTATTGACGGAAGCTTACCGTCCAGGGAACCTGCGTCCCTAATGCGCTTGACACTGACCCTCTATTTGTAGGACAAAGGGGGTCAAATAATCTAAGTTATTGGTTTTAATAGTTTCTTTCCGCAAACACCCAGCGTTTTCGCGCCGATCCGGCGGGCGCCGATTTTGAACAGAAGGAGCAGTCTCTGGACGGGAGCGTTTTTCCTCACAGATTTGATCCTTTTTTGTCCGTTCTCAAATGCTATCCCGTCCTGGGAGCGTTGAGGCGCTCGCCCCTCCTGGCAGTTATGCTGGGCGGGCTGGTTGGTTGCGCGTCCGACAAGGCGCCGACGGCTCCCCCGCCGCCGCCGCCCCCGGCCGAAGCGGCGGTCGAGCCGGCCCCCGAACCGAAACCCAAGCCGCCTGTCCCGAAACGGAAGCCTCCCGTACCAGCGCCGACATTACAGAATACGCCTACCGTCGAGCCGAACGGAGAAGCCGAGCAACTCGCCAAGATAGAGCCTCCGGATCGGCCCTCGCCTTCCCCGCCACCACCGCCGAGCGACGTGGTCGGACTGGAGGCAGGCGCGATCGAGCAGATCTTCGGGACGCCGGTTACCCGTACGGATGCGCCGCCGGCCGTTATATGGCAATATTCCGCCGCCGATTGCGCATTGGACATATGGCTCTACAAGGATCTTCAAAGCGGCACCGTGCGTGCTCTTTTTGCCGAAGTGAAGGGTGATGACCGAACAGATCAGCGACGCCAGTATTGTATCCGGCAACTTGCCATTGATGCGGCCGACCGTGCCCGGCGAGCCCACGCCGACGCAGCTTCTTCTCGTTGACGACGACGATTTCTTCCGAGAATCGCTCGGCCTCAACCTGCTCGACGAAGGCTTCGCGGTCACGAGCTTCTCCAATGGCGCCGATACGCTGAAATTCTTCGAGCAAGGCGGCCTTGCCGATGTGCTGCTGCTGGATTGGCGCATGCCCGGCATGGACGGGCTCGAGGTCCTGCGCCAGCTGCGCCGGCGTGGCCAGCAGATTCCCGTGATCTTCCTGACCGCGCTCAGCGACGACATCTATGAGGAAGCGGCCCTCGAAGGCGGTGCGGTCGATTTCATCGACAAGTCGCGGCGGCTTTCCATCCTGCTGAAGCGGGTCAATCTGATCGTCGAAGGCAAGAGGCTGGGCCAGGACGCCAAGCCCGCGGATCATGGCACGATCGAGCTCGGCAAGCTGCGCCTGCGGCTCGATACCAGCCGTGCCTACTGGAAGGATATCGAGCTGGAGCTGACGCTCACCGAGTTCAACATCCTCGTCCTCCTGGCAGAGAGATCAGGCCAGGACGTGCCGTACCGTGATATCTACGATCTCGTCCACGGCAAGGATTTCATCGCCGGCTACGGCGTCGAGGGGTACCGTGCCAATGTCCGGACTTTCATCAAGCGCATCCGGAAAAAGTTCCGCGACGCCGATTCCGATTTCGATCACATCGGCAATTATGCCGGCTTCGGATACCGCTGGGTCGTGGACAACTGAACCGCCGGAGAAGGCGCCGCGCCGCCGGGCGCGCCTCTCCTTGCTGAGCAAGGCGACTTTGCTCGGGCTGATCTTTCTGATCGTCCCCATCATCCTCTATGATCAATTCCGGGCGGCGGACCAGCAGAAGCGCGAGCTGGTGACGAGCAGCGTGCGCGACCAGGGCCGCATCATCGGCATCTCGCTGACCCCGATGCTGACGGCGCCGGGCGGCCCCAACCTGCCCGCCATCACGCATGAGCTGGCCCGCTACAACAACGATTTCACCTCGATCAAGCTGCTGCTGCATCCGGCCACCGGTGCCGTGCACGGCTTCTACTACGTCGCCTCCTCGGCGCCGCTCTCGAACGATGCGCTCGATACCGAGCGCGAAGGCCTCGCCAAGCAGGGCGTGCTCGACCGGTTGGAGGAAAGCTGCGGCGGGGACGTGCCGATCGAGATGCGCTATCGTGCGCCCGACGGGCACGACGAAGTGGTCACCTCGCTGGTTCCAGTACAATCAACGGTGGGTTGTTGGGCCGTGGTGACGTCCCTGGCGGCTGCGTCTGTACCAGGCATTGCCCTGGGCGTGCCATATTACGACACGCCCGAAGTCAGAATTGCGGCGTTAATCTATCTCGCCATGGCCGCTCTGACATTCACCACCTTCTGGAGCATCTGGCGCGGTCTTCTCCAATTCGGTGAACGAGCGCGCGCGATACGCTCGCATCCGGCGCCGATCCCGACTTTTCTCGCCCGCAATGAGGTGCCGGAACTGGCCGGCGTCGCCGACGAATTCGATCGGATGGTCGAAACGCTACAAAACGCGGCGCGCGACATGCGGCGGGCCGCCGAGGATAATGCGCACGCATTCAAGACGCCGGTTGCAATCATCCGCCAGTCGCTGGAGCCGGTCGCCCGGGCGGTCGCCACGGACAATATGCGGGCGTTGCGCGCGCTCGGCCTGATCGAACGCTCGCTCGACAAGCTCGACGGGCTGCTCGCCTCAGCACGCCGGCTCGATGAAGCGACGGCGGATCTGCTCGACATGCCGCGCAGCGATCTCGACCTTTCGGCGCTCATCGACCATCTGCTCTCGACCCATGCCGAGCTGTTCAGACAGCGCCATGTCCGGCTGCGCGGCTCGATCGAAGCCGGCGTAATGGTGCGGGCGAACGCCGACATGGTCGAGACCGTCATCGAGAACGTGCTGGAGAATGCCGTTTCCTTCTCGCGCGACGGCGATTCGATCGGCGTCAAGCTCGAGGCGCGGCAGGATTGGGCCGTGCTGCTGATCGTCGACGAAGGTCCGGGCGTGCCCCCCAACGACCTCGTGCGCATCTTCGATCGCTATTTCTCGTCGCGCACCTCGGCCCCCGACGAGGATCAGGCCGTGCATTACGGCGTCGGCCTATGGATCGTCCGCCGCAACATCGAGGCGCTGGGCGGTCGCGTGATGGCGGAAAATCGGGAGCCGCACGGGTTGATGATCCGGATCGAGCTGCCCCTGAAGCGGGCTTCCGGGCGCGACGGTCAGACCGAGCCCAGCCGGCGCCCCAGCCACAGCCAAGCCCCCGGCCCGGCCGCGACCTTCCCCTGACCCGGTCTGGGGTTCAGGCGCTGCGGATCTCGCCGAGGAAGGTCCCGACCTGGACACGCAGCCGCTCGGCATGCTCGCCGAGCTGATCGGCGGCGCCCAGCACCTGCACCGAGGCGGCGCCGGTATCCTCGACGACATTGTTGAGTCCGGTAATGTTGCCGGACACCTCGGCGGTGCCGCGCGACGCTTCCTGCACGTTGCGGGCGATCTCCTGGGTAGCGGCCCCCTGCTGCTCCATGGCCGCGGCGATCGAAGCGGAGATTTCGTTCATTCGGCCGATCGTCTGGTCGATCCGCTCGATTGCGGCGACCGCATCCTGGGTCGAGCCCTGCATGGCGGCGACCTGGGCCGAGATATCCTCCGTCGCCCGCGCGGTCTGGGTCGCCAGATTTTTCACCTCCGACGCCACCACGGCGAAGCCCTTGCCGGCCTCGCCGGCGCGCGCCGCCTCGATCGTGGCATTCAGGGCCAAGAGATTGGTCTGGCCGGCGATGTCGTTGATGAGCCGTACCACCGCGCCGATCTTCTGGGCCGCTTCCGACAGGCTGCGCATCGTCGTGCCGGTCTGGTTCGCCTCGGCCACGGCTTGGCCCGCGATGGCCGAGGATTGCGCGACCTGGCGCGCGATCTCTTGAATCGACGAAGCGAGCTCCTCGGTCGCGGCCGCGACCGTCTGGACGTTGGTCGAAGCCTCCTCCGAAGCAGCGGCGACGGCGCCGGCCTGCTTGGAGGCGAGGTCGGCATTGTTGGACATGCTGCCGGCCGTGGCGTTCAGCTCGGCCGCCGCACCGGCAAGCCCGTCGAGCGCCGCTTGCGCCGATCGATCGAATTCGGTGTTGAGCGTTTCGATGCGGGCGGCGCGCTCTTCCTTCCGCTGCTGCTCGAGCCGCTGCGCCTCGGTCAGGCGATCGGCCTCGATCATATTGTCCTTGAAGACCTGCACGGCGGCAGCCATCGAGCCGATCTCGTCCTTGCGGCCGAGCCCCTCGAGCTCGGTGCCGAGATCATGGCCGGCCAGCCGCCTCATGGCGCCGGTCATCCTGGTGATCGGCGTCGCCACACTGCGGACCAGCAGCCAGCCGAGAACCGCGCACATGCCGGAGGCGAAGGCCACCCCTGAAAGCACGAGCCATTTGGTCGTGACATAGGTCGCCCGGCCCCGATCGGCAGCGTGCCGCCCGGACGCGGTATTGAAATCGGCATCGTCGTTCAGCGTCTTGATCGCCTTGTCGAAACCGTCGCGCGACGGGCCGTTGAACTGGGCGAGCGCGCCGGTGAGGTCATGGCTCTTGGCGAGCGCCAGCATCTTGGCCGAGACCTGCTCGTAAGCGGCCCATTCCTGGTCGAACTGCTTGATCAGCCGCTCATCGTCGCTGCCGACGGCGATCAACGGCGCATAATCCCCCCTCGCCTTGGCGATCCGATCCTTTCCGGCGGTGATCTCGCCGGCGCTCTTCTCCGCGCCGGCATCGTCACCCTCTTCAATGAACAGCAGATAGCGGGATTCACGCAGGCGAAAGCTGTAGATCGAGGTCAGCAGTTTGCCCATCTGCCCGGTGCTCGGCAGCCAGTTATTGCGGACTTCCTCGGCATCGCCATCGACTAGGCTCAATTGATTGATCGAAAGCAGGCCCAATAGGATGATGGTGACCAGCACGGCGCCAAATCCCAGCGGGATCTTGGTCCGGATGGCGAGGTTGTCCAGCAAACCCACGGCAAAAACCTCTTCGGTCAAGATGCATATGGCAAGAGGTTTTCGCTCAATTGACTTAACGAGCTATTGAAGCGGTCGAGAATCTGGTGCGCGTTCGGGGTATGGCCATCATCCATTTGTGACGGCGGTTCTTGGACTGTCACGGCCGCGATTACGATCGTAACGCTGAAACCTCTCTGCGAAATCGAGAGGTAATTCCCGTGGTCTTTAGTCAGGGAATCTTGTCGGCAGGGTGAATGAACATGCCCGGAACCGATGCGTGATCTTCGAGCTTCACGGGAGCGGGCGATGCCGTCAGCAAAAATCATCTTCTGGGCTATCGCCTCGTCGCTTCCCATCTTGTCGGCACAAGCCGAGAAAGCGCCGGTCATTGAGGAAACGATGATCCTCGCCGCGGCTCATCCCTATGATGAGAACGAAGATGCCGGGGCGGCGATCGCAGCCGCTCAGCGAGCCGCCCAGATCCAGGGAAAGAAGGTCCTCGTCACTTTCGGCGCCAATTGGTGCCCGGATTGCCGAGCCTTGGGCGGCGCGCTCGCATTGAGCGGCGTGCGGAAATGGGTCGACGCCCATTATGTCCTGGTCGAGGTCGATGTTGGACGGTTCGACAAGAATCTAGATCTCGCCAGCCGCCTCGGCCTCGACATCAAGGGGAATGGCATTCCGGAAACAGCAGTGCTCGCACCCTCCGGCGCGGTGCTGAACGCCGGCGACGTCATGAGGCTGTTCGATGCCAGCACCATGACGCCACAGTCAGTGGTCGACGTGCTCGCCGGCTGGGCACAGCCCAAATCGAGCTGACGCGGCCAGTCGGCTGTGAGCGTCGGGTCTGAACCGGGCAGCACGGTTGCGCGTTGATGACTTTGTGCGCGCGACTTGATATTGATAGGGGCCGGTCCGATCATCGGCCCCTCGCGCGAGATTCTGCAGGAATCGGTCTCGAATTAGCTGCGACGATCCTGGCGCACCAGCGTGCATTATCTGCGACTGAGCGCAAATTATGTGAGACGGCGCGAGATCGTCGCCACCGGCTCACATTCCCCGAGACGCCTTACGGTGGCAGGCTGGCGACCAACATCCGAGCGCAACTTCAAACGCTCCATGTGTGGCCGGGCCGGCAGTCGAACTGCTCCGGGCTCATCAATCCCGCTTCAGCAACCCAATTTGCACACTCGTTGACAACTCGGTGGTGACGGCGATCAGCTCACGGACTATCTACTCCCGGCGCTGGGACACGATCTTGAACACGCAGGAGTAGCTGGCCAAGGATTGCGCCCTGCTGGGCCTGGAATGCAAGGCGGAACTGCCGGTTCATGAGCTGAAGGCCTGGGTTGCCAATGCCGACCGCGCCACAGTCTGGGAAACGCGTACGGGCCGGCCGATCTTTACGCTGCGGCGCAACGGCATCAGCCTCCGCTAAAGCATGATCGCTTCGGGACGAAGCCTGAATGACGCTCTGAACTTTTGGTCGTGTCCCGCTTAGCGGTGTAGAGAGCCGTCCTCCCACCTCGGCGCCTTCGCAAAGCCTCCACGCAATGCAAATGTAACCACTTCGCGCGGATCTGAAATCGAGGCGTAACTGCGATCCCCGAGTCTCGTATCATGAGCGGCAGACGTGGGGGCCAGACCGTAATGACCCTCACGAGTGGAGAGGCCATATTGCAGCCCAAGATTATGGAAGTCTGCAACATTCGCATTCAGTTCGACGGTATTGTTGCGCTCGACGGTGTAAGCTTCGATATAGATCCGCGAACAATCTTGGGCCTGATCGGACCGAACGGCGCCGGGAAAACGACATTGTTCAATTGCCTGAGCCGGCTCTGTAGCCCTGACTCGGGCGACATATTTTTTCAAGGAAAGTCAATTCTTCAACGCAAGGCACATCGAATTGTCGACGCCGGTATCGGGCGTACCTTTCAAAATCTAGCGCTCTTCAACAGCCTTTCCGTTCTTGACAATGTGCGGACTGGCACGCATTCCCGCGTTCGCGGTAACTTCATAAGCGACGCTTGTTATCTGCCCTGGACCGGCCGTAACGAAAGACTTGCTGACTCGATCGCTCAGGAGGCGATCGAGTATCTTGGCCTTGGCGGCGTTGCGAAGAGGCGGGTCGCGGATCTTCCTTTCGGAACGCAAAAGCGGGTTGAACTCGCTCGGGCGCTCGCCACCGGGCCGAAGCTACTGCTGCTCGACGAACCGGCATGCGGACTAAATCACGAGGAAGTGGAAGAGTTGTCGTCAGTGATTTTGCAGATCCGCCGCGATCGCGGCATCACCATCCTGCTTGTCGAGCATCACATGAGCCTTGTCATGTCGATCTCCGACAAGGTCGTCGCGTTGAACTTCGGCAGGAAGATCGGCGAGGGCACCCCAGCAGTGATCCAGTCACATCCGGAGGTGATTGCGGCATATCTTGGGCCAGAGGCAGCATGACAAGCTTGCTGGAGGTGAGGAACCTGCAGGCTTTCTATGGCAAGACCGCGGCGCTGCACGGCATCACCCTTCAGATGGAAGAGGGCGGCGTTATTGCGCTGCTCGGAGCCAATGGCGCCGGCAAGACGACCACGCTGCGCGCAATCTCAGGGATGGTCAGACGTTCCGGTGAAATCATGCTTCGCGGCTGTTCGCTAGCGAAGTCTCGGACCGAAGATATCGCGCGGCTGGGAGTGGCCCATGTTCCCAGCGGACGGGGCACTTTCGCCCAGCAGACCGTCGAAAACAATCTTCGGATCGGCGCGATATCGCGTCGCGACAAAGTCGGCATCGCCGGTGACATGGAAATGGTCTACGGCTACTTCCCGATCCTGAAGAAGCGGCGGACGCAGCAGGCAGGCCTGCTGTCGGGGGGCGAACAACAGATGCTGGCGGTGGGACGTGCGCTTATGCTGCGCCCGAAGTTGCTGTTATTGGACGAGCCGTCGTTCGGCCTTGCCCCGCTTGTCGTCCGGGAGATGTTCGAAATTTTCAAGCGGCTGAACAGGGAGCAAAGAGTCAGCATCCTCCTCGTCGAACAAAATGCCTCTATCGCCCTCGATCTGGCTGATCACGCTTACCTCATCGAAACCGGACGAATTGTGTTTGCAGGAAGCTCCGCCGACATCCGCAGCAACGACCAGTTGCGCCGCTCCTACCTCGGCTATTAGGAGATTTCATCGTGGAGCTTCTTGGGCAGCAACTTAGCGCAGGCATCGCGAACGGTGCGATCTATGCATGCATGGCACTTGCTCTTGTCATGATCTATCAGGCTATCGGCCACGTAAACTTCGCTCAAGGCGAGATGGCGATGTTCTCGACATTTATCGCTTGGCAGCTGATGCGTTGGGGGCTTCCTTATTGGGTCGCCTTTGCCGGAGCGACCGTCATTTCGTTTGCCGGCGGCGTCCTTATCGACCGGCTGGTGTTCCGACCGATAAGGACGGCTGCAGTCCTGACACAGATCGTAATGTTCGTCGGGCTGCTCGCCGTCCTCAACAGTACGGCTGGCTTCATCTGGGATTTCACCAGCAAGCCGTTCCCACTACCTTTCGGTGCCGCCCCCTTCTTGGGTTCGCGCCTCGTCAGCACGCATCAGGCGACGATGATCGTTGCTACCTTTCTGCTACTCGTGCTGCTCCATGTATTCTTCCGGCATACCCGCGTGGGCTTGGCGATGCAGTCCGCAACGGAAAATCCTACGTCCGCAAGGCTCGTCGGTATTCGCGTCGAATGGATGATCGCGCTGGGATGGGGGATGGCGGCGGCCATCGGTGCCATCGCCGGCATGCTGATTGCGCCGGTGGTTTTTCTCGAACCGAACATGATGCTGGGCATCCTGCTCTATGGATTTGCCGCCGCGGTGCTGGGCGGGTTGTCTAACCCCGGCGGCGCGGTCTTTGGAGGATTTGCCGTCGGCATCATTGAAAATCTTGCCGGCACCTATATTCCCGGAGTCGGAGGCGAGCTCAAGCTGACCATCGCCCTCTTCATTATCATCTGCGTGCTGGTTGTAAGGCCGACTGGCCTGTTCGGCGCGACACATACGCAGAGAGTTTAACATGGTCGATCTCGACGAGATCGCATCAGGCTGCCGCCAAGCTTCGGGTGGTATCGTTGGCGTCGGTCGCGACCGCAACCGACGGGTCGTGATCGCTGTCGGAACCCTCGTAATCCTCGCCATCCTGCCTATTGTCCTTCACTCGTTCTTCGTCTTCCAGGTCACGATGGTGCTGATTTACGCCATAGCGATCATCGGCCTCAATTTGCTGACGGGCTTCAACGGTCAACTTTCCCTTGGCCACGCAGCGTTCTACGCCATCGGTGCCTATACGGCGGCAATCATGATGGACAGCTTCGGCGTCAGCTACTTCTGGACCCTCCCAGCGGCTGCCGTCATCTGCTTCGTGTTCGGTTTCCTGTTTGGCCTGCCGGCGCTACGGCTCGACGGCGTCTACCTCGCGTTGGCAACGTTCGCGTTATCCATCGCCACGCCGCAGATCCTCAAAATTCACCTGTTCGAGCAATGGACCGGCGGTGTCCAAGGCCTCGTGATCGCGAAGCCGGATGCGCCGCTAGGCTTGCCGCTGACGCAGGACCAGTGGCTCTACTTCTTCACCCTTGCGGTAGCGATCACAGCGTATGTAGCAGCGACAAACCTGATCCGTACGCGGACCGGAAGGGCAATGATGGCGATCCGCGACAATCCGTTGGCCGCGCGGTCGATGGGCATCAATGTTCCCTTCTATAAAGCGGTGACGTTCGGCGTCAGCGGGCTCTACACCGGTATCGCTGGGGCGCTGAGCGCGATCGTGGTCCAGTTCGTCGCTCCGGATAGCTTTACCATACATCTGTCGGTGGCTTTTCTGGTCGGCTTAGTCGTAGGCGGCGTGGGATGGCTCCCGGGAGCCTTCTTCGGCGCGGCATTCATTCTGTTCGTTCCCAATGTTGCGGAAGACTTCTCGAAGGGCCTGTCGGGGGCGGTCTACGGCCTGATGCTGATCGTCCTTATGCTCGTCATGCCGAGCGGATTCGCGGGGGTGATGCGCATTGCCCTGTCGGTCCTAAGGAAGTCGTCCGTCTAACCCGAGATCGCCTGGCCGCGTTTCTCCCCATCCAAGGAAGCGCCTCAGTATTCCGCAGAGCCCATCACCCGTGCTGTTCAAGCATGCGTGCGCTTTCACTTGGCGTCAGCGAATTCTCTTCGCGGCTGTTACCACTGCAATTCATTAAGACCGGTCTGAAATCAAACCGTAGCTTGGAGATCGCACGTTTCCGAACCTGCGGGCGGGCGACGGCCTTATTCGCCCCGTGCCCGACAAACCCATACGGAGGCGGTCGATATGCCGAATAGATTCTGGCTCGCTTCGGCTTTGCTGTTGCTTCTTGCGACCTCGGCTTATGCTGCGGAGGCTCCCGGCGTCACCGAGACGGAAATAAAGATCGGAGCGACATTTCCGTTCAGTGGCCCGGCTTCGAGTTCGGGTAATAATGGCCGGGGGCTGATGGCCTATGTGCAATCGATCAACGATCGCGGCGGCATCAATGGTCGAAAAATCAAGCTGATCACGCTCGATGATGCCTACAGTCCGCCCAAGGCCGTGGAGCAAACCCGCCGCTTGGTTGAGAGCGAGGAGGTTGCATTTATTTTCGGCAGTTTAGGTACCCCGAGCAATTTGGCTACCGTCAAGTATCTCAATGACAGGAAAATCCCGCAACTTTTTGTCGTGAGTGGCGCGACCAAGCTCGCCAGCGCCAGCGCCTACCCCTACACGACGACAGGCCTACCGAGCTACGATACCGAAGGCAAAATCTACGCCAGATATATCCAGAGAACCTTGCCCAGCGCGAAGATTGGGATACTTTACCAAAATGACGATATGGGAAAGAGCTTTGTGGAAAGCTTCAAGGAGACGTTCAAAGGAGAATTTGAGAAGCGTATCCTCACATCCTCCTACGAGGTATCCGATCCGACGGTAGACTCTCAAATCGCCGGTTTGAGGAGTTTCGGTGCTGAGGCGCTGTTTATCGCCGGAGTGCCGAAATTTACGGCGCAAGCAATTCGCAAAGCTCATGAGATCGACTGGAAGCCCCTTATCGCCATAAATTTCATATCTGGTTCGGTTTCGGCTACTCTCGTTCCGGCTGGCGTCGAAAACGCCGTGGGCGTTATATCCGGATCATTCTACAAAGACCCGAATGATGCGAAATGGAGCGATGATCCGGCGGTCCTTGGCTATCGCGCCTATTTCGCAAAATATCTACCTGGGGCCGACGTCGGCGACACAACATATCTAAACGGGACACAGCAGGGCGAAATCCTCGAGCAGCTTCTCAAGCAATGCGGCACAGACCTCTCGCGCGAAAACATCAATCGTCAAGCCCACAATCTGAGGGATGTCATCCTACCGACATTTCTTGAGGGTGTTCGCATCAATACCACCGCCACCAACGTCCAGGCCATAACGCAGCTGAAGCTGCGCCGCTGGAATGGCAAGGTATGGGAAGAATTCGGCGAACTCATGAATGGAACCGATACCGAGTAACGAGATGTGTCACAATTGATCGCAGCCTGAATCTAAGTTTCGCTGAGAAAAAAAGCTTGAGTCTTTGGAATCGCTTGTAATTTCCTGTCGTTCGGTCGATCGCGCCTCGCGATAGCGAGCGCCGCCGCGCAACGGAATCCTATCTGCCAGAGGTCATACCACCGCAACGCCGAGACAGGCTGCCGCTTCGCTTATCAATGCGGGTGTCCTAACCGCCCTCGTCGTAGTCGGCGCGGAGTTGCGAGCGCCCGAGGCGCTGACGTAGCGAAAGTTGTGGATAAGCTCGGCAACACCCTTCTCACCAAGAGAAGAACACAATAAGAACATCTCCATCATATCGATGGGGATGGGGTATGGCGATCGGTGTTTTGGACGGCGAGGGCAAAACCGGCTACAACCCGGACGAACCTCGGGACGAACGCGGCAGATGGACGAGCGGCGGCGCGTCCTGGCGTAGCAAGGGCTTGGTGGACCGGGGTCCGGCCGGCCGCGCCGCCGCCCTTGCCGGCTATGCTTATGTGCAGCTGCCCGACCGTCTGCGCCGGCGGGCGGGTTGGCCGGACCAAGCGGCAACGGCCCGGCTGGCGCGGCTGATTCAAAGCTGGAATGCGGCCGGCCGGCTCGATGACGCGGATTTCCGCGACCGCTTTCTCGGCAGCGGCGTCGGCATCACGGCGGCGCGCCATCTGCGCGATGCCGCGGCCGAGGCCGTTCGAGCGGAAACCAGCGGCGAGATGTCCGATGCCGGCCGGCATCTCGCGCTCGCCATGGCCGATATCGGCACGGCCTGGCCTCATGCGCAGCGCCTGGCCAATGAGAAGGCCGCAAACGAGGATACCAAGCGGCAGAACAGCCCGCTGGTCCCGGTCTTCGCCCCCTCCGAATCACCGACGATTGCCGAATCGCTCTGGAAGAAACCTTTCGGCCCGGCTTGGCTGGCGCTGTCAGGCGCCGCCATTCTCGACGCCATGGATCGGGCGCGCGAGCGCGGCGAGGTCGAAGCGGCGCTCAAGAAATTCGACCTCGACCCGGCATCGAGCCGGAACGTGCTCGCCGCCAGGGCCTATGTCTGGGGCAAGAATATTGCGCCCATGCATTATTTCAATGTGCCCTGGGAGGGGCCAGTCTCGGACGCAGTCGCCATCGCGCTCATGGGCAACGAGCTTGAGCATCCGGGCATGCTCGGCATGGCCACGCAAGGCGAACCAGAGGCGCAGGCTGCGATCGACAAACTCGTGCAGGAAACGGTCGAGCCGGTGCCGCCGGAAGAGGCCGAACAGGAGAGCGACGATGACGAACCGCGGCTTTGCCCGCGGCCTGAAAAGAAGATCGAAGCCATGTCGGATGAATCTCGCCTCTATCAGTGGCAGATCACACATTTGGGCTTCAATCTTCACATGATGCTCAACAATACCGACTTCGACGGATGCGACAAGCCGACGAGGCATATGTTGGAGGCGCGCGCGAGATACGCTCAGTTCTTGACCAAGGGCGGCAAAGATTGGAAGCCATTTTTTAAGTTCAGCAAAAAGAGAGGTTGGCCGTCAATGTTAAAAAAGGCAGAAGAGCAAAACGCTGCGGCATTGGCCGACGGCCGCATGGTCGAATATCATTTCGCCGAAGAAGCCGTTGCAAATCTCGTGACGGAACTCTTCAGAGAAAAACATCTCGACAATATAATCGTAAAGCACACCGAACCAAACTATACTGTAACGCCGCTTCCGGAGACTCCATAATGTACGATCATGTTTTTTGCCGGGCTTCCTGGTACGACCGGCGCGAAGATGCGGCTAGCTGTGCCGAGCGAATGAGGCAAACGCTTGACGGCTTATCAACCGGCCATCCGGATCTCGCCCGCTGGTACCAAGATATCGAAGCGGAACTCATGACAACCGATCGAGCTGGCGTTGCGAGACTCATCGAACTTTTCGAAGAGGGTATTTCGCGCGGCGACGGCGATCATAAGCGGATCAACGGATCCGGTCATAGTCTATTTGTTCACAACAACTTACAGGAAGGCAAAGATGTAACGATGCATGTGTTTGCCGGATATTGGCAGGTACATCCCCGCGTAAAAGGGCACAACAATCTCAATATCACTTTTCCGGTTCGGAGCACCGGGCGGGACGACACCTTCACCATGCCTGTGCTTCTCCCGGCCCTTACGGCCATCGTCCATGCTTGGGATCCGGATTATGTCACCCTCGGCAGCGGCGAGTTGAACAGCCGCCTTTCCGACCTTGAAAAGGAACGTAACTCCCTCGGCACTGTGCCTCCCGGCAATTGGATGACCTACCTGTCCGGCCCGCTAGCCGCGACGGTGACGCCGCCGCCGGAAGCGATCGTGAAGGAATTGCCCGGCTATGGGCGCTTGCTGCTGGCAACCGAAGAGCCCTTCACGGTCCATGATCCCGAACATGTTCGAAGGGCGATGGCGATCCATGAAGCGCTCAAGCCGGCCCGCGACATCTTGAAAGACTGACCCGGCCAAACCCGCCTTGATCTGATCGGCCCCCGCCCCTAGGCTCGGGCCGCGGATCAGCAGAACGGAGCCGGAGCGGAATGTCGGAGAGTACGGAGCTTCTCTTTCGAGACGATGCCTACCTCAAGAGCTGCAGAGCCCGCGTCACCGGTGCCGACGAGCGCGGCATCCGGCTCGACCGCACGGTTTTCTATCCGCTCGGCGGCGGCCAGCCGGGCGATCGCGGCACGCTGCGCCTCGAAGGCGGCACCGTCATCCGCATCGCCGAGACGCGCAAGGGCGAGGCGCCCGGCGAGGTGCTGCACATTCCGGAGCCGGGCCAGGCGCTTCCCGCGACCGGCGCCGCGGTCGAGGCCGAGCTCGATTGGGATTATCGCTACCGGCTGATGCGCATGCATAGCTGTATGCATCTCCTCTGCTCGGTCGTGCCCGGCGCCGTCACCGGCGGCCAGATCTCCGACGGCAAGGCGCGGCTCGATTTCGACGTGCCGGGCGACAGTCTGGACAAGGAGAAGATCGAGGCCGCGCTCAACGAGCGCATCCAGGGCGGTCACGAGATCGTCACGCGCTGGATCACCGATGCCGAGCTCGAGGCTCAGCCCTCGCTCGTCCGCACCATGTCGGTGAAGCCGCCGACCGGCCAGGGCCGCGTCCGGCTGCTCGACATTGTCGGCATCGATTTGCAGCCCTGCGGCGGAACCCATATCCGCAACACGGCGGAGATCGGGCCGGTCGTGGTGACCAAGATCGAGAATAAGGGGCGCCAGAACCGGCGCATCAACATCGCCTTCCAAGCTTAGGAAAAGCCTTATGTCCGATGCGCTCGTCTCGACCGAATGGCTGGCCGCCCGCCTGGACGCGCCCGATATCCGGATCGTCGACGCCTCCTTCAAGATGCCCGGCGTGACGCCGACCACCGCGGAAGACTATGCGGCGGCGCATATTCCGGGCGCCGTCTTCTTCGACATCAACGAGATTGCCGACAGCGAGACCAGCCTGCCGCACATGCTGCCGAGCGCCGTCAAATTCTCGTCGCGCATGCGCCGGCTCGGCCTCGGCGACGGCAACCGGATCGTGCTCTACGACACGGGCGGCGTCATGGGCGCGGCGCGCGTCTGGTGGACCTTCCGCGTGTTCGGCCATCAGGATGTCTCGGTGCTCGATGGCGGCCTCAAGAAATGGCTGGCGGAGGGAAGGCCGGTCGACGATCTGCCGCCGGTGCCGCGCGATCGCCATTTCACCGCCCGGCTCAACACCATGCTGGTGCGCGACCAGGCACAGATGCTGAGCAATATCGAGACGAGGCGCGAGCAGGTGGTCGATGCCCGCGCCGCCGGCCGCTTCACCGGCGAGGCGGCCGAGCCCCGGCCTGGTCTGCGCCAGGGGCATATCCCCGGCAGCCGCAATGTCGACCATCTAAGCCTGATCGATCCCGCCACCGGCACGGTGAAGCCGCCGGCCGAGCTGAAGAAGCTCTACGAGGCGGCCGGGCTCGACCTGTCGAAGCCGATCATCGCCACTTGCGGCTCCGGCGTCACGGCGAGCGTGCTGGCGCTCGGCCTCTATCTCGCCGGCCATCGCGATACGGCGGTCTATGACGGCTCCTGGGCGGAATGGGGCCTGCCCGATGGGCCGCCGATCGAGACCGGGCCGGCGAAGGGCTGATCTCTTTCTTTCAGTGATGCAGGATCTGGCTGAGAAACCCGCGGGTCCGCTCGTTCTGCGGGTTAGAGAAGAATGATTCCGGGTCGCCCCGCTCCACCACCTCGCCCTTGTCCATGAACACCATGGTATCGGCGACGGTGCGGGCGAAATTCATCTCGTGGGTGACGCAGATCATGGTCATGCCTTCCTCGGCCAGGCCGACCATGACGTCGAGCACTTCCTTGACCATCTCCGGATCGAGCGCCGAGGTCGGCTCGTCGAACAGCATGATGCTGGGCTTCATGCAGAGCGAACGGGCGATGGCGACGCGCTGCTGCTGGCCGCCCGAGAGCTGCCCCGGATATTTATGCGCCTGCTCCGGGATGCGGACCCGGTTGAGGTAATACATGGCGGTCTCTTCCGCCTCGCGCTTCGGCATCTTGCGGACCCAGATCGGCGCGAGCGTCAGATTCTGCATGACCGTGAGGTGCGGAAACAGGTTGAATTGCTGGAACACCATGCCGACCTCGCGCCGGATCGCATCGATATTCTTGAGGTTGCCGGTCAGCTCGATGCCGTCGACGATGATCTGACCCTGCTGATGCTCCTCAAGCCGGTTGATGCAGCGGATCATGGTCGATTTACCCGAGCCGGACGGGCCGATGACCACCACCTTTTCACCGCGCCGGACCTTGAGGTCGATTTGCTTCAGCACGTGGAACTGGCCGTACCATTTGTCGACCTGGCGCAGCTCGATGATGGGCGCGGCATCGGCCATGACAAAACTCCCCCTAGACCGCGATGACTTTAGGTCGATTCGACCTAGAGTCTGAATCGCTGTCTAGCTTATATGTTTAGAGACTGATTCAGACATTAAGCCGTTCCGACTTAATGTCATCAGGCTCTAGCGGCGCCGGTTGCGGTCGAGCCGCGCTTCGAGCCATCGGCTGTAGCGCGACATCGAGTAGCAGAAGATGAAATAGATCGCGCCGACGAACAGATAGGCTTCGGCCGTCAGGCCGCGCCAATTCGGATCGACCAGCGACTGGATCGCATCCTCGAGCAGATCGTACAGCCCGATGATCGAGACCAGCGAGGTGTTCTTGAAATTGCCGATCAGGTTCGAGACCAGCGGCGGGATGACGATGGTGATCGCCTGCGGCAGGATGACGAGCCGCATCTTCTGCCAATAGCCGAGACCCAGCGCATCCGCTGCTTCTCCCTGCCCGCGCGGCAAGGCCTGAAGGCCACCGCGAACATCCTCGGCCTGATATGCCGCGAGGAAGAGGGTGATGCCGACAAGCGCGCGCAACTGCTTGTCGATGACGAATCCGGGCGGCAGGAACAGCGGCAGCATCAGCGATGCCATGTAGAGCATGGCGATCAGCGGCACGCCGCGCATGAACTCGATCGCGGCAGTCGACAGCAGCTTGATCACCGGCAGCTCGGAGCGCCGGCCGAGCGCCAGCAGCACCGCCAGCGGAAAGCCCAGGATCATGCTGAAGAGCGAGAGGATCAGGGTCAGCGGCAGCCCGCTCCAGAGATCCGTCGACACATAGGGCAGGCCGAGCACACCGCCGAACATGAGGATCGCCGAGACCGCGACGCCGGCAATCCAGACATAGGCCAGTTCGCGCCGCCACAGGCTCGGCGCGAAGGAGAGGCCGGTCAGGCCGCATAGGATGACCGTTACCAGGGCGCAGCGCCATTGCTGATCGTAAGTGTACCGGCCGAACAGAATGAAGCGCCATTTCTCGCCGATGAAGGCCCAGCAGGCGCCTTGCCCCGCAGCCCGGCAGGAGCGCATGTCGGGGGCGCTCCACACCGCATCGAAGATCGCCCAGCGCAGAAAGGGGCCGACGGTCAGGTAGAGCAGATAGAGAATGACCAGCGTGGTGAGGGCATTGCCGACCGAATTGAACAGATTGGCGCGGAGCCAGCGCACTGGCTGGGCTAGGACCATCGCCTCACCTGCTCTTCAGCGCGATGCGCGCATTGTAGATGTTCATGGCCAGTGAGATCGCGAGGCTGATCGCCAGATAGAACCCCATGATCGCGGCCATGCCCTCGATCGCCTGCCCGGTCTGGTTCATCTGGGTATTCACCACCGAGACGAAATCCGGAAAGCCGATCGCGACCGCCAGCGTCGAGTTCTTGGTCAGGTTCAGAAATTGGCTGGTCAGCGGCGGCACGATGATGCGGACGGCCTGCGGCAACACGACCAGCCGCAGCATCAGTCCGCGCTTCAGCCCCAGGGCGGAAGCCGCCTCGGTCTGGCCGTGGCTCACCGCCTGGATACCGCTGCGCACGATCTCGCCGATATAGGCGGTCGTGTAGATGACGAGTCCCGCCAGCAGCGCCGTCAGCTCCGGCGAGACGCTGGTACCGCCTGTGAAATTGAAGCCGGTCAGGACCGGCACGCTCAAGGCCAGCGGCGCGCCGAATCCCAGCCAGACCAGAAGCGGCAGCCCGATGACCAGACCGGCGGTGGCGGCCAGCGTCGGAAAGCCCTGGCCGGTCCGATCTTGCCGCTTGCGCGCCCAGCGCTGCATGACGAAGGCACCGGCGATGCCGAGCAGAAGCGCCGCCAGCATCGGCACGTGGCTGGGATGGTGCATCGGTATCGGCAGGAACAGGCCGCGATTGGTGAGGTAGAGGTCGGGCAGCAGCTTCCAGGCCTGGCGCGGCGCTGGCGCCAGGGTGTTCAGGATCGAATAGATCAGCAGCAGCTGCAGCAGCAGCGGGATGTTGCGGATGAGCTCGACATAGCACAGCGCCAGCCGCGACAGCAGCCAGTTCGGCGACAGGCGCGCAATGCCGAGCAGAATGCCGAGGATGGTCGAGAGGATGATGCCGGCGACGGCGACCTCAACCGTATTGAGCACGCCGACCAGAAAGGCCCGCGCATAGGTGCTGGTGGCGCTGTAATCGATCAGCGATTCGCTGATCTCGAAGCCGGATTCCCGGCCGAGAAAGCTCAGCCCGGTCGCGATCGACTGGCGCTGCAAATTGACGATGGTGTTGTGGACCAGAACGGCGCCGATCGTGACGATCACGACGACCGTCACGATCTGCCAAAACCAACCCCGAAAGGTCGGATTGTTCCAGAACGCCGATGCACCCCCCGGCATCATCAGGCTCCCGGTTCTACCGCCGTCAGCGCAGCGGCGGTGCGTACATCAGGCCGCCACTGGACCAGAGCGCATTGAGACCGCGATCGAGCTTGAGCGGGGTATCCTTGCCGAGATTGCGCTCGAATATCTCGCCGTAATTGCCGACGTCCTTGACGATATTGTAGGCCCACTTTTCATCGAGGCCGAGCGCCTTGCCGTTGCCGTCCTTGACGCCGAGCAGCCTTTGGACGTTCGGATCCTCGCTCTTCAGCATGTCATCGACATTCTTCGAGGTGATGCCGCGCTCCTCAAGATCGATGAGCGCGTATACGGTCCAACGGACGATCCCATACCATTGGTCGTCGCCCTGCCGCACGGCCGGCCCGAGCGGCTCCTTGGAGATGCGCTCGGGCAGGATGACGTAGTCGTCGGGATTGGACGCCTTGGAGACGCGCACTCCTGCGAGGCCCGAACCGTCGGTCGTATAGGCATCACAGCGTCCGGAGAAAAAGGCGTTCTCCACCTCGTCGCGATTATCGATCACGACTTCCTTGAACTGCAGCTTGTTCGACCGGAAGAAGTCGGCGAGATTGAGCTCGGTCGTGGTGCCCGGCTGCACGCAGATGGTGGCGCCGGCCAACTCCTTGGCGCTCTTGATGCCGAGCTTCTTCGCGACCATGAAACCTTGGCCGTCATAGAACATCACCGGCGCGAACAGCAGGCCGAGAGGACCTTCGCGCTGCAGCGTCCCGGTGGTATTGCGGGACAGGATGTCGACCTCGCCCGATTGCAATGCCGTGAAACGCTGCTGGGTAGAAAGTGGGACATATTTGACTTTGTCCGGCGACCCAAAAATAGCCGACGACAAGGCCCGGCACAGATCCACGTCGAATCCCTTGAACACGCCCTGGCTGTCCGCGACAGAATAGCCGGCGATCCCGGTCGACACGCCGCAGACCAACTGGCCCTTGCTTTTGATATTGTCGAGCGTCTGCCCGGCTTGGGCGGAGCCCGCCATGGCGGTCGCAGCCGCTAGAAAACCCCAGGTCAGGATTCGTTTCATGTCGCCGCCCCTGTTTGCTCTTTCGGTCAACCGAAACATCGATCACCGAAAATTGACTTGGGCCGGTCTCGCGATCGACGTGTTATGGTCATCGAAATCGTTCAACCAACTCCATTTATTGATGGACCGTAGCATAGCCGAGTGCGCGCCCGCAATGCGTTGTCTTCCTTCTCTTTTTCGGCGTCGAGCAAGAGCGGGAGCGAGATCGGATGCATACTTGTGAAAAGTTTCCGCACGTGGAGCGTGCGATTTATATTTAATTGGTCGTAAATCTAGAAACGATACTTCACCGAGAACGAGAGGCTTTGGTTATAATGGCGTATCGACGGTTGCCAATCCAACGCTCATAGTAGAACCTGTTCCGTCTCTGCATAGCTGGTGCCGCGAGAAACCTTTCCGCTGGCGCTAGAGACAGCTAAACTTATATGTTAATCGCAACGTAGCAGTAAGAGGATCAGTCGTGGCACGTCCATCCATTTCTTCCATTGGGCCGGCAACTCGCGGCCAGGCACGCGGTCAGCTCAGCGCTGAGCAGCTGAAGTCGATCGATGTGGCTGTCGGAGCGCAGGTGCGCCTTCGGCGTATTCTGCTTGGCCTGTCGCAGGAAGCGGTCAGCAAGGTCATTGGTCTTACCTTCCAGCAATTGCAGAAATACGAGCACGGCACGAACCGGATCAGCGGTTCACGGCTCTATCAGCTCTCGCTGATTCTCCATGTGCCGGTCTCCTATTTCTTCGAGACCGTCGATGTCGAAGGGGGCCCGGAAGCCGCGCAAGAGGCTTACGACGCGGTCAATCTTCACGATATCGAAGATATGCCGAGCGATCTCATGAAGAAGCGCAAGACGGTGGAACTGGTCCGCGCCTTCTATGCGATCGAGGATGATCGTCAGCGCACCGCCGCGCTCAATCTCCTCAAGACTCTGGCCAAGAGCGGCGCAAAGTAAAAGCGTCGGCTTCAGAAAAGCCCGATGGCCGGAGCGACACCGCTCCGGCCCGAAATTCCGCGGGCAGGCCGCTTCCCTTGACGCCCGCCGAACCGCCCTGGGCGACGAGCGTGCAGAAGCTGGTGGAGGCGACACCGGAACCGAGAACACGGAGCGGTCTCGCGGCCGATCTCCGGGCGCTTGGCCTGTGCAGCGGATCGGTCGCCATCGTTCACGCCTCGCTGCGGTCGCTCGGCTGGGTCTGCGGCGGCGCCGTGACGGTGATTGACGCGCTGCTGGACGTGCTGAGCCCAGCAGGAACGCTGGTCATGCCGACCTTTTCCGCCGATCTCAGCGATCCGGCGGCCTGGCAGGCGCCGCCTATTCCCGAATCTTGGCATGACACCGTTCGCAGCGAGATGCCGGCTTTCGACCCGCTCCGGACGCCGAGCCGTGGCGTCGGCGCCATTCCGGAACTGTTTCGCACATGGCCCGGGGTGCGACGGAGCAATCATCCGCTCCATTCCTTCGCGGCCCTCGGTCCCGAAGCGGGCCGCCTGACTGACGCCTGCCCACTGGCCGAACCGTTCGGCGAAGCGTCGCCGCTGGCTAGCCTCTATGCGCTCGATGCGACGATATTGCTGCTCGGCGTTGGCTATGACCGATGTACGGCGCTGCATCTGGCGGAGCGCCGCGCCCGGCCTGATGCCGAATGCGAGCCGACCGGCGCGCCGATCCTGAGCGAAGCCGGACGTCGTCGCTGGGTGGCCTATCGGATGCCGCCCGCCGATTCGGATCGTTTCCCGCCGATAGGCCGGCGGATGGAGGAAGCAGGGCTGGTAGCACGGAGCCGGGTCGGTTCAGCCGAAAGCAGGTGCATTCCGGTTCGCGCGGCTGTCGATTTTGCCGTGCCGCACCTGCGCTGACGGTTCCCCGGCTCTATTCAGATACATAGAGCACGATTCACGCATTGGCGGTTTCCAGCCAATGCGACCGTGCTAGATTCAATAAGTTAGTGTGCCGGCTGGCGACCCCGGCAGGGCTCGAACCTGCAACTCCCGGCTTAGAAGGCCGGTGTTCTATCCAGTTGAACTACGGGGCCGTTCCGGCTGGGCTATTCCGCCGACCTTCACCGAATCCGGTCGTAGCGGAAGTTATCGGCGTACGCCTTCGGCTTCAAGCTACGGGTATGCGGCTCCTCGACGGAGTAATCGAGCCCATGCTTGGCGGCATAAGCCGTCGCCTCTTCGAGCGTGTCGAATTCCAGGCGGATCTGGTTCAGCGTATCGGACGAGCTGATCCAGCCCATCAACGGATCGGGCTGCCGCTTGGTCGCCATCTCATATTCGAGAATCCAGCGCTTCGTGCGGGCGGTGCCCGACGACATGGCGGTCTTCGCGGGACGGCGAATGCGGGCGAGCGGCATATCCTCTGACTCTCCTGTTGTCACGCTGGTCGGGGCGACATGATTCGAACATGCGACTTCCAGTTCCCAAAACTGGCGCTCTACCAGGCTGAGCTACGCCCCGACCGTGACATCCGTTTAAAGCTTTCCAGGGGATCGCGCAACCGGGGGCCGGAATCATACCTGCCCACCGTTTGAGCAGCACGCGGAGACCCGACACAATAAATCTCAAATGTTAGATAATGACCATTAACAAGTGTCCGGCATTCGTTCGAATGAAATAAACAATTCAGTATAGTTTAGCAGCATCTCTTCTTCCCTACTCTTCAAAGTTTGCTATGCTATCCAGCAGAAGGTTGAGACCGAAAGGGGCCGATGATGAGTTCCATCGCCGAATATCAAAGCTGGGAAGAGCAATCCGCGGCGGCGTTCGAGTTGCCCCCGGTCGATCGCTTTCTCGAGATCTATAATCGCCAGCTTCGGCGCGACGTACCGGCCATGGAAGATTGGTGGGTTTTCGGCGGTTTCATCGCGGAGCTCGAGGAAGCGGAAGACCGGCTGGCCGCCGAGGCGCTGCTGAAGTGCCTGATCGCGAACGATACGCCGAACAGCGTCACCTTCGATCGGCTGTGCACTGCGCTCGAAGCCTATGCCGAGCCCGGCTGGGCCCGCCGGATGGGCGCCGACGGCGCGCAGACGCTCGGCGATTTGCATCCGAACCAAACCGGCGCACGTCTGGCCGCCCTCGCGGCCCTGGCCGAGGCAATCGGCTGGGATGTCGGCGAGGACGTCGAGGCCAGCGGCTTCGCCACGCTCATCACCACCTGGTATTTCGACCCGCCCAATGGCGGCGAGCGGCTGGCGATCAATGTCCGGGCCGGTCGGCCTCGGCTGGAAACCAATTTCGACGGCACGCCGAACATCGATTTCCTGATGGATATCGATTTCAGCCTGAGCCCCGACGATGCGCCGGAACTGGCGGTCCGCGCCGCCGTCGAGACCCTCGTGCGGCTCACCGAGCAGGCGATGGCCTCGACCGTCCTAGTCGATCTCGGCCTTCGGCGCGGGCTCGACGCGCTGCGCCGGATTTGAACCTCCCCGGACGCATGGCAGCCTGTGCCGCTTGAACCCACTCCCGCGCACTGATACTGATTCAGGCACATCCTGATGTTCCGTGATCATAAGGATGTGGGATCCGGCTTCGGGATCGGCCGCTTTGGCGGCTCTATGCGGCATCCAGGGAGAGTGGGAACCATGGCGCAGCTGACGATCGTCACGCTCTATGAGCGCTTCGCTCATGCGGAGGCGGCCATCCGCGATCTGATCGCCGAAGGGCTGCCGCAGCGCGAGATCGGGATCCTGGCCCATAATCCCCGCCATGACGAGGCCGACAAGCCGGCGGCCGGCGAGATCTGCGTCGGCGCGCGTTTCGTCGATTTTCCCGAGGCTGGGCCGGCCATCGCGGGCGGCGCTATGCTGGCGCTGATCGACCGGGTGCCGAGCGGCATCCGCCGCGCGCTCGGCACCGCCGGCATCCCGCCGGCCCATGCCGAGCTCTATGCCGACGGCGTCCGCTGCGGCGGCACGCTGGTCACCATCCGCGCCGAGGACGAGACCACGGAGACGGTGCGCGCGGCCCTGGGCCGGCACCGGCCGATCGATATCAACAACCGCCAGCTCTCCACGCCGCGGCCGAAGCGGCCGCCGACCCTGACGCGGATTCTGACCCAGCAACGTTGAAACGGCGCACGATCGAACCGGATCGAATTGGATCGAGCGCACGGCGATCCGTCCGGTCCGCGCCTCCATCCCTATTCGAATAGCGAGCGCCCCAAGGTCCTTACGATGCGCGTCGATGCGTTCGATTTCGATTTACCTGACGATCTGATCGCCCAGCGCCCCGCGCAGCCGCGCGACTCCGCCCGGCTGCTTCGCGTCGGGCCTGAAGGGCTCGACGATATGGGTGTCCGCGACCTGCCCGCCCTGCTCGCCCCCGGCGATTGCCTCGTCTTCAACGACACCCGGGTCGTGCCGGCACGCCTATCGGGGCAGCGCGGTGCGGCCGGGGTTTCAGTGACGCTGCATCAGGCACTCGATGCCTCGACCTGGCGCGTCTTCGCCAAGCCGGCGAAAAGACTGCGCCCCGGCGACCATATCGACTTCGCCCCGGATTTCGGTGCCGATGTGCTGGAAAAGCGGCCGGAAGGCGACGTCGTGCTGCGCTTCGACAAGGCCGGCCCTGAATTGCTGCTGGCCCTCCATCGCCACGGCGCCATTCCGTTGCCGCCCTATATCCGCGGCGGCGTTGCCGATGGGCGGGATCAGACCGACTATCAAACTCTGTTCGCCCGGAACGAGGGCGCCGTCGCGGCGCCGACCGCGGCACTGCATTTCACGCCGGCGCTGATGGCGGCCCTTGGCGAACGTGGGGTCGGCAGCGCGCTGCTGACGCTCCATGTCGGAGCGGGCACTTTCCTGCCGGTCAAGGTGGAGGAGACGGAGAACCATGTCATGCATGAGGAGATCGGCATTCTGACCCCGGAGACCGCCGCTTCGATCAATGCTGTGCGCGCCCGCGGCGGCCGGATCGTCGCCGTCGGCACGACCAGCTTGCGGCTGCTGGAGACAGCGGCTGAGCCGGACGGCACGCTCGTCCCCTTCTCCGGCCCGACCGCGCTCTTCATCACGCCGGGCTATCGCTTCAAGGCGGTTGACCGGCTGCTGACCAATTTCCACCTGCCGCGCTCGACGCTATTCATGCTGGTGGCGGCCTTCGCCGGACTCGACCGCATGCAGGCGGCCTATCGCCATGCCAAGGAGCAGCGTTACCGCTTCTATTCCTATGGCGATTGCTGCCTGCTCGATCGCATGGTGGCGGCATGAACGCGTTCGGCTTCCGCCTGATGGCCGAGGACGGCAAGGCGCGGCGCGGCCGCGTCACCACTGCCCATGGCACGATCGAGACGCCCGCCTTCATGCCGGTCGGCACAGCCGGCACGGTCAAGGGCATGCTGCCCGATGCGGTGGCCTCGACCGGGGCCGAGATCATCCTCGGCAACACCTATCATCTCATGCTCCGGCCCGGCGCCGAGCGGGTGGCGAAGCTCGGCGGGCTCCATGTCATGATGGATTGGCCGCGCCCGATCCTGACCGATTCCGGCGGCTTTCAGGTCATGTCGCTGAGCGGCCTGCGCGAGCTCAAGGAATCCGGGGTCACCTTCCGCTCGCATCTCGACGGTTCGACCCATGAGCTGACGCCGGAGCGTTCGATCGAGATCCAGAATCTGCTCGATGCCGACATCACCATGGTGCTGGACGAATGCACGCCGCATCCGGCGACCGAGGCGCAGACGGAATCCTCACTGGCGCTCTCGATGCGTTGGGCCGAACGGTCCAAGGCCGCGTTCGTCCGGCGCCCCGGCTACGGCCTCTTCGGCATCGTCCAGGGCGGCGTCCATCTCGATCTGCGCAGCCGCTCGGTCGAGCAGCTCCTGGCGATCGGCTTCGACGGCTATGCCGTGGGCGGCCTCGCCGTCGGCGAGGGCCAGGAGACCATGTTCCGCGTGCTCGACCACACGCTGCCGGGCCTGCCCGACGATCGGCCGCGCTATCTCATGGGGGTGGGCACGCCGGCAGATCTCGTCGGCGCGGTCGCGCGCGGCGTCGATATGTTCGATTGCGTGATGCCGACGCGCTCGGGCCGCACTGCCCAGGCCTTCACGCGCACCGGCAAGGTCAATCTCCGCAACGCCCGGCATCAGGATGACCCCCGCCCGCTCGACGCCGAATGCCGCTGCCCGGCCTGCAGCCGCTTCAGCCGCGCCTATCTCCACCATCTGCACCGCGCCGAGGAAATGCTGGGGCCGATCCTGCTGACCTGGCATAATCTGACCTATTATCAGGATCTGATGGCCGGGATGCGCGACGCGATCGAGGCCGGCCGCTTCGCCGATTTCGCGGTCAGGTTCGAAGCGGCGATGGCGGCGGGCGATATCCCGGCGCTCGACTGCGATTCATAGGGTTAGAGGAACGGCGCCATGAGCGAGGATTATTCCGGCCTGACCCAGCTCGGGCGGACCACCGGCCTGCCGGACACGCCGGAAGCGGCGGTCATCGAGAAGGTGCCCAACCCGGAGCCGGCGCACTCCTATCTGGTGCGCTTCACCGCACCCGAATTCACCTCGCTCTGCCCGCTTACCGGCCAACCGGATTTCGCCCATCTCGTCATCGACTATGCGCCGGGCCCTTATCTGGTCGAGAGCAAGTCGCTGAAGCTGTTCCTCGGCGCCTTCCGCAATCACGGCGCTTTTCACGAGGCCTGCACGGTCGGTATCGCCCGCCGGCTGGTGCGCGAGATCGAGCCCCTGTGGCTCCGGATCGGCGGCTACTGGTATCCGCGCGGCGGCATGCCGATCGATGTCTTCTACCAGACCGGCCCGGCGCCGGAAGGGTTGTGGCTGCCCGATCAAGGCGTGCCGCCTTATCGTGGACGCGGCTGAGCTGAAGCTCGCGCTGGTCGAGCGCGCGGCTGAGATCGGCTTCGACATCGTCAGAGTGGCGCCGGCGGCGCTCGCGGCGGAAACGGGCGCCGGGCTCGCAGCCTATCTCGCCGCCGGCCATCACGGCGATATGGGCTGGCTCGCGCGCGATCCGGAGAAGCGCAGCGATCCACGCGGCCTCTGGCCGGGAGCGCGCTCCGTCGTCATGGTTGGCGTCAATTACGGTCCCGAGGAAAACCCGCTCGATCATCCGGCGTCGTCCGACCGCGGCATCGTCTCGGTCTATGCCCGGGGGCGCGACTATCATGACGTGATCAAAAAACGCCTGAAGGAGCTCGGTCGCTGGTTCCATCAGCTCTCCGGCCAGGAGTTGAAGGTCTTCGTCGATACCGCGCCGGTGATGGAGAAGCCGCTGGCCCAGGCCGCCGGGATCGGTTGGCAGGGCAAGCACACCAATCTGGTCTCGCGCGGCTTCGGCTCCTGGCTGTTCCTGGGCGCCCTGTTCACTGCAGCCGAATTGCCGCCCGACTCGCCCGAACAGGATCATTGCGGCCAGTGCCGCGCCTGCCTCGACGCCTGCCCGACCAAGGCCTTCCCGGAACCCTATCGGCTCGATGCACGCCGCTGCATCTCCTATCTCACCATCGAGCACAAGGGCCCGATCGCGCCCGAATTTCGTACGGCGATCGGCAACCGCATCTATGGCTGTGACGATTGCCTCGCGGTCTGCCCCTGGAACAAGTTCGCGAGCCGCACTGCGGAGTTGGCGTTCCACCCGCGCGAGGCCCTGACGGCCCCCCTGCTGACAGAGCTGGCGACGCTCGACGACGCGGCCTTCCGCCAGCTCTTCAGCGGTTCGCCAATCAAGCGGATCGGGCGCGATCGTTTCCTGCGCAACGTGCTGATCGCGCTCGGCAACAGCGGCGAGCCGGCGCTCGCGGCGGCGGCCGAACGGCACTTGGACGACCCTTCCCCACTGGTGCGCGGCATGGCGGTGTGGGCGCTGGCGCGGCTCGATCCTGCACGCGCGATCACAGCGCGGCAACAACAGACCGGCGAGCGCGATGACGATGTCTTGCTGGAGTGGCGTTCGGTCGCAGTCGACATCTGATTGGCCGGAATGAATCTGACCACCACATAGCTGAGATGTGTGGTTCGCCAGAGTCGAGGAAGAAATGGACAAAACCTGAATCAGGATTGACTGAGACTGTCCTTTGACAGACCCCGGTTGCATTACAATATTTTCATGTTTCAGCTTGGCCACTCGGCAGATTTTTCCAATCTAGCTGATTCAGCCTGATGTGCTGGCGCGTCTATTGGCGGCGCTTGGAGACCCTGCATGCGCAAATTGATCCGACTCGGACATAATGTCTGGGGCTTGGTTCGAGGTTATTGGGGCAGCGAGGAGCGGTGGTCCGCCTGGGCGTTGCTGACCGCGATCATCCTGCTCAATCTCGGCATCGTTTATGTGAACGTCCTTTTGAACCAGGCGAACGCACCGCTCTACGATGCCCTGCAGAAACGGGACGAAGCCAAATTCTTCAGCACCTTCGGCACGATCGCCCTGTTCCTCACGATCTATCTCGCCGTGGCCCTGCTGCGCTACTATCTCAACCAGACTCTGCAGATACGCTGGCGCCGATGGCTGACGGCGCGATATCTGACGCGCTGGACGACCGGCCGCGCCTTCTATCGGATGCGGTTTAAGGGCACGGTCGACAATCCCGATCAGCGTATCTCGGAAGACATCCGGCTGTTCATTTCCCAGAGCTTGAGCCTCGGCCTCGGCCTGCTCAGCGCTTCAGTGACGTTCTTCTCCTTCGCCGCGATTCTCTGGCACCTGTCCGGCAGCCTGACCGTGTCGCTGGGCGGCATGACCATCACGATTCCGGGCTACATGTTCTGGGCGGCCCTGGTCTATTCCGGCATCGGCTCGATCTTCGCCCATCTCGTCGGCCGGCCGCTGATCAGGCTCGGCAATCGCCAGCAGGGCTTCGAGGCGGATTTTCGCTTCGGCCTGGTGCGGATGCGCGAGGAGGCCGAGGGCATCGCGCTCTATGGCGGCGAAGCCCGCGAGCGCGGCCATGTTCTCGGCCGCTTTGCCGCACTCTATGGGAATTTTCGCCGGCTCATCCTGCGCAACACCCAGTATCTGGTGTTTGAGATCATGATCGGCCAGCTCGCCTCCTTCTTCCCGATTCTCGTGGCGGCACCACGCTATTTCTCGGGCGGCATCGAGCTCGGCCAGCTGATGCAGACCGCCAACGCCTTCGGGCAGGTGAATGGCGCGCTCTCTTGGTTCATCGACAATTACACGACCTTCGCCGATTGGCGCGCCACCGTTGACCGTCTGACCGAATTCTCCCGCGAGCTCGACGAAGCGCCGGCGCCGGCGGGCGGTCTCGACACGGAAGCCGGCGGCCATGCGATCCGGCTGGAGAATCTCGCCACCGCGCTGCCCGACGGCAGGCCGCTGCTGGCGCCCATGAACTTGATGCTCGAGGCCGGCGAGCCCGTTCTGCTGCGCGGCGCCTCCGGCAGCGGCAAGAGCACCCTATTCCGCGCCCTGGCCGGGCTATGGCCTTTCGCGTCGGGCCGGATCAGCTTGCCGGCCGGTGCCCGGCCTCTCTTCCTGCCGCAACGCCCCTATATGCCGATCGGCACGCTGCGCGAGGCTCTGTGGTTCCCTGCCGCCCCCGAATCCAGCAGCGATGAGGCGGCGCGGGCAGCACTTGCCGCCGTGCAGCTTCCGGGCTTGTCCGGCAGGCTCGACGAAAACGGCCATTGGAGCCAGATGCTGTCGACCGGTGAGCAGCAGCGCCTCGCCGTCGCCCGCGCGCTTCTCCTCAAGCCGGATTGGCTGTTCCTCGACGAAGCGACCTCGGCCATGGACGAGGTCCAGGAGGCGATACTCTATCGCACCCTCGCTCGCACCCTGCCCGAGACAACGATCGTCAGCATCGGCCACCGGCCGTCGCTGGCCGTCTTCCACCAGCGCGTCATGACCCTCGAACGGGAGGGGAACCGGCCGGCCTATCTGGTCGAGAGTTTGGCTGCCGAGTAGGTGTCAACGCTAGAAGCCGGCGCCCGTCACCTTGTCGCCGGCCTTGATGCCGAGCTTGGCGGCAGTGCCGCCATTGAGCTCGATCGCGACCTTGGCCGGTCCCGCCGACGGTATCTGTTCGCGCGAGAAGGGCACCGCCCGCTCGCGAATGTTGAGGATGACACCGTTCTCGTCGACGAACAGCATGTCTAGGGGGATGTAGGTGTTCTCCATCCACATCACGATCGGCTGAGGCTGCTGCCAGATGAAGATCATGCCGGCATCGGCGGCCATCTGCTGCCGGAACATCAGTCCTTGCTCGCGCTGACCGTCACTGGCCGCGATCTCGACCTTGAACTTATGCGGCCCGTTGGCGCTGATGACGGTGATCTCGCCCTTCTCGAAACTCTGGAGCTTGGGCGGAGCGCCGGCCGCCATCAGCAGCGGAACGGCCAGGAGAATCGCGAGAAGACGAAGGATGCGCATGCGCTCCGAGATAGCGCGCCGCTTGCCCGGTGTAAACTCGGATGAAGCCGGCCGGCATCGGAATGTTGCGGGCTGAGCCGCCGCCGCGATCATCGGCCGCATCGGTCAAGGGCGATAGATTTCACTGCCGATCCGGATAGGGTGGGCTTGCATGCGCCGGTCGGAAATGAGAGTGACTGAGCCCCCATGATGAACGCGCTCATCCGTCTCGGCTACAAGCTCGCATTCCGGCTGATCCTGCTGCACGGCTTCGTGACCCGCCCTCATCATGACGGGGCGCTGGTGGCCGCCTGGCATCAGGGCCGGATCCTGCTGGTCCGGACCAGCTATCGCGCCGGCTGGACCTTGCCGGGCGGCGGGATGGAGCGCGGGGAATCGCCCCGGGACGCCGCGATCCGCGAGGCGCATGAAGAGATCGGCCTCGTGCTCGATCCGGACCGGCTCGTGCTGGAGCAGGAAACCACCATCTGGCATGAATATCGCTGGGACCATTCCCACATCTTCGCCATCGATCTCGACGAGCCGCCGCCGTTCAAGGTCGATGGCAGGGAGATCGTCGAGGCCGCCTTCGTTCGGCCTGAGGCCGCGCTCGCCTTCCGGCTGCCACCCTTCCTGCGCACATACCTGACCGCCGGCCGCGCGGCAGCCCTTGCCTCCGTGGTGCGCCGGTAGCACCGTGCCGACGATCCGATCCTGACGAGGGCCACGATGACCGAGAAGAAGCTGCATCCCGCGACGCTCGCCGCCCAGGGCATGGGCGCGGTCGACCAGGTCACGCGGGCCATCATCCCGGCCATTCATCCCTCGACCACCTATCTGCGCGATCCGGACAATCAGTATCGCAGCGGCAGGGTCTATGCCCGCGCCGACAACCCGACCTTCGAGACGGCCGAAGCCCTGCTGACGGCGCTCGAAGGGGCGCAAGCGAGCATCAGCCTCGCCTCGGGCATGGCGGCCGCGACCGCGGTGTTCATGAGCCTCCGGCCCGGCGATCATGTCGTGGCACCCAACGTCATGTATTGGGCGCTCCGCCGCTGGCTCAAGACCTACGCGACCGACTGGGGGCTCTCGGTCGATTTCGTCGACACGCACGATCTCGATGCGCTCGCCGGCGCCGTCATCAAGGACCGCACCAGGCTCGTTTGGCTGGAGACGCCGGGCAACCCGACCTGGGAGGTGACCGACATCGCCGCCGCCGCCGAGATCGCCCATCGGGCCGGCGCGCGGCTCGCCGTCGACAGCACCGTGGCGACGCCGATTCTGACCCGCCCGATCGAGCACGGCGCCGATCTGGTCATGCATTCGGCGACGAAGTATCTGAACGGCCACAGCGATGTCGTCGCCGGCATGCTAGCAACCGCCAAGCTCGACGAGGCTTGGGAGCGGATCAAGAGCGTCCGTGCCAGCATCGGCGGCATTCTCGGCACCTTCGAGGCTTGGCTGCTGCAGCGCGGCATGCGCACCCTACCGATCCGGGTCGAGCGCGCCAGCCACAACGCGCTCCGCGTCGCCGAATATTTCGCCGGCCACCGCCATGTCGCGGCCGTGCTCTATCCGGGCCTGCCGGAATTCGCGGGCCATGCCGTCGCCAAGAAGCAGATGGCGGGCGGCTTCGGCGGCATGATGTCGGTCCGCGTCACCGGCGGCGAGGCCGCCGCGATCGCGACCGCGGCCAATGTCGAGATCTGGAAGCGCGCGACCTCGCTCGGCGGTGTCGAAAGCCTGATCGAGCATCGCCGCTCGGTCGAAGGTGCCGAGAGCCCCTGCCCGCCCGACCTGCTGCGCCTGTCGGTCGGTCTCGAGCATGCGGACGATCTGATCGCCGATCTGGAGCAGGCGCTTGCGCGAGCGCACAATTAAGGGCCTGAAAGGCAATCCGGATAGATTGCTTTAACCTTTATGCGTTAACCTTCCGGTCATGACTATGCGCCCTCCTGCCGTTCCTTCCGTCGATCCCGCGATCGTCACCGACATTCGCCGGGCCAGCCGATCGGCCAATGTCGATTTCGGCTACATGATGGCTCAAGCGGCGCAGGAGAGCAGCTTCCAGCCGGACGCCAAGGCCTCGACCAGTTCGGCCACCGGCCTGTTCCAGTTCATCGACAGCACCTGGCTGACCGCGGTCAAGCAATATGGCTCGAAATACGGGCTCGACCAGTATGCGCAGCAGATCTCGGTCGGCTCGGACGGCCGCGCCCATGTCGCCGATCCGGCGGTGAAGCAGCAGATCCTCGATCTGCGCAAGGATCCGAAGGTCTCGTCCGAGATCGCGGCCGAGTTCGCCCATGCCAACAAGACCGAGGTCGAGCGCGCGCTCGGTCGCCCGGCCAATTCGACCGATCTCTACCTCGCCCATTTCCTCGGCGCGCAAGGCGCCACCGATTTCGTCAAGCAGATCACGCATGACGGTTCGGCCAAGGCGGCCGAGATCCTGCCCCAGGCCGCGGCGGCCAACAAATCGGTGTTCTACGATTCGAACGGTGACGCCAAGACGGTGGCGCAAATCTATCGCAGCTTTTCCGACAAGATCGAGCGGCAGATCAGCCAATATGCCAGCGCCACCGGCGCCGACGCGGATGTCTCGGCCGAGAAGGTCGCGATCCATGACGAGAGCAGCGTCACCGGCGTCAACACGACGGACGGCAATACGCTCGCCTCGATGAATATCCTGACGCTCGCGGCCTTGAAGCTGATCAGCGAAGGCCCGACCGGGCATCCGGACCCGACCGACCAGCAACAGCAGGCTCAGCCTTCAGATCGGCACCGCCCGACGGACACGAATGTGTGAAGCTGCGGCACAAGGGTGTGAAGCGACGGCCTCGCCAATCGCCGATAGTGTCTCCGACTAGTCTCGCGGCGCACGTGCGCCCGGACAATCGGAGGATTTCATGAAGCGGATCGCCCTTTCGCTCGTCGCGCTGTGCGCGGCGTTGCCCGCCTTGGCCGAGGATGCGCCCGCGGCTCATATCCGCGGCACCGTCGCCTCGATCGACGGCGACAAGCTCACCATCGCCGGCCGCGACGGCAAGAACATCACCGTGACCCTCGCCGCCGACGTGAAGATCACGGGTATCGTCAAATCCGATCTCGACCAGGTGAAGACGGGTACCTTCATCGGCACGGCCGAGACCGAGACCGGCCCCGATCAGGGCCGCTCGCTCGAGGTCGTGGTCTTCCCCGAAGCCGCACGCGGCATGGGCGAAGGCCATTATCCCTGGGATCTCCAGCCGAAGTCGCTGATGACCAACGGCACGGTCGGCAAGGTCGCCGAGGGCAGCAGCGGCCGCGAGCTGGAAGTCGCCTTTCATGGCTATACCCGCCACATCACCGTGCCGCCGAATACGCCGATTGTGACCTTCGCCGATGCCGGCAAGGCCGATCTCAAGACCGGCGCCGCCGTCTTCTTCACGGCTCCCAAGGAGCCGGGCGATGCCGTGACCCGGGTCGTCGTCGGCAAGGACGGCGCCACCCCGCCGATGTAAACCGCCCGGCCTATCGGCATTGGTCGCAAGCCCTCTTTCCGTCTGGGAAGAGGGCTTTTTCATGCCTCATTGGAAAGCGTTCACGACGTGATTATCGCGCCGAGTCCAGACATGAGTATTTTCCGAACCTATGGTAGCTAGATACCCGCGGATTAATCTGTTTGGCGAACAAGCCATTGCAGATAACGGGATGTCGTAATGCGATCAGTCCGAGCACGCCGCCCGACAATCTCGACGAACCGCAACGACGCCAAGAGCGGGGGCACGGAACGGCACCTGTCCCTGATGGAGGGAAGATACCGCGGGCTGCTCGAAGCGGCGCCGGATGCGATGGTGGTCGTGGATCAGGCAGGCGATATCGTCCTTCTCAATCTTCAGGCCGAGCGCCAGTTCGGCTATCGCCGTGACGAGCTCGTCGGTCAAAAGGTGAAGAACATCATTCCGGAAGGATTCGCAGAGCGGCTCATCGCCGACGGTACCCGAAGCGCTGCGGAAGCGCTGGCCCAGCAGATCGGCACCGGCCTCGAGCTCATCGGTCGGCGGAAAGACGACAGCCGGTTCCCGATCGAGCTCATGCTGAGCCCGCTGGAGAGTGTCGATGGTATCCTGGTGACGGCGGCAATCCGTGACATCAGCCAACGCCGCGCCGCCGACAGGCATCTGGCGCAGATGGAGGCCAGGTATCGCGGGTTGCTCGAGGCGGCGCCGGACGCGATGGTGGTCGTAGATCCAGGCGGCGACATTGTTCTTCTCAACCTTCAAGCCGAGAAGCAGTTCGGCTATCGCCGCGACGAGCTTCTCGGTCAGAAGATGACGGACATCATCCCGGAAGGCTTCGCCGAGCGGCTGATCTCGGACGGGTTGCGATCCGCAGCCGAAGCGCTGGCTCAGCAGATCGGTACGGGTCTCGAGCTCATCGGCAGGAGAAAGGATGGCAGCCAGTTTCCGATCGAGCTCATGCTGAGCCCGATGGAAAGCGCGGACGGAACATTGGTGACCGCCGCGATTCGCGATTTGACCGCCCGGCACGCCACCGAAGAGAAATTGCGCCAATCCCAGAAGATGGAGGCGATCGGCAATCTCACCGGGGGCCTGGCGCACGATTTCAACAACATGCTCGGGGTCGTGATCGTAAACCTCGATCTCCTGCGCGCGATGCTGCCGCAGGATGGCGCGCCGATCGAGCTGATAGACGAATCGCTGGAGGCGGCGCTGCGCGGCGCGGAATTGACGCGCCGGCTTCTGGCTTTCGCCCGGCGCCAGCCGTTGGAACTGAAGCGGGTCTCGCTCAATGATCTTGTCGCGAACATCGCCAAGCTGCTCGATCGCACGCTGGGCGAGCAGATCGCCTTCGCATTCAATCTATCTAGCTTCGTTTGGCCGGTCGTCGTCGATCCGATGCAGCTCGAAGCAGCGATCGCCAATCTCGCGACCAACGCCCGCGATGCGATGCCCGAAGGCGGCGTTCTCACCATCGCGACGGCCAATCGGCATCTCGACGATGAATTCGCCAGACTCTATCCGGATGTCGTGCCGGGCGATTATGCCATGGTCGAGCTGAGCGACACTGGCATCGGCATGACGCCCGCGGTGATCGACAAGATCTTCGACCCTTTCTATACGACCAAGGATCTCGGGAAGGGCACGGGCCTCGGCCTCAGCATGGTATTCGGCTTCATGAAGCAGTCGGGCGGTCACGTGACCGTCTATAGCGAGCCGGGGCGCGGCGCCACATTCCGCCTCTACCTGCCACGCTCCGTGGAAGGATCGGACGAAGAAGCACCGCAGCCGGAGATCGAGGCGGTGGTCGGCGGCGGCGGCGAAACCGTTTTGGTGGTGGAGGATAATACCGGCCTCCGCCGCGTCGCTGTCCGCCAGCTCACCGATCTGGGCTATCAGGCGCTGGAAGCGGAGAGTGCGGCAACGGCACTGGTGGTGATAGAACGCGAGAATATCGACCTGCTGTTCACGGACATTGTCATGCCGGGGGCGTTCGACGGCTTCGCCCTGGCGCGCTACGCCATAGCACTCCGACCGGGCATCAAGGTCGTCTTTACCTCCGGTTTTCCGGAGACGAACTTCAAGGGGACATCCGGCGCGCGACCATCGTCGGTGCCGATGCTGACCAAGCCCTACCGCATGAAGGAACTCGCCCACGCGATCCGCGAGGCGCTGGACCGCGGGTAGAGGCGGAAGTGCCAGAGATCACGAGGGCCGGACGCGTCCGGCCCTCGCCTCAGTCTTATTCGTCGGTGAGCTGAGCACCGAGATTGAGCGCACGGAACACCGAGCCGATCGAGGTCCAGGTGCCGTCGGCATGCAGCACGCCGATGACGTTGCCGGCCGAATCGATGACCGGACCACCCGCGGCCGCACCGGGCAACTTGACCTGATCGGTACCGCCCGCGGCCCGCGTCCCGGCGATGCTGCCGATGATGATGCCGCCGGTGCTGACGCCTTCGACCCGGTCGCCGACCGAGACCCGGCGCGGATGCAGCGGCAGTGCCGCCGGCAGCGGGCCGTCGACCTTGAGCAGCGCCAGATCGAGATCGGCATCCTTGCGGATCACGCGTCCTTCCACGCTCTTGCCGGAAACGCCCACCGCGACCGAGACGGCGTCGCCCAAGCTGGACGCGGTGGTCAGGATGAATCCCTCACCGAGGGAGAAGCCCTTGCCGTCGCCATGGCCGGGCACCGAGTAGGAGACCAGAACGCCGCGCGTCGTCGCCTGGTCGAGAGACGACCCGTCAGGCCGCGCCGATTTGACCGGCACGAGGATCGGTTCCAGCACTGCCGGCGCGCGGGATGCCACTTGCTGAGCGGTCCCCGGAATCGGTGCCAGGCCACCCGGCGGGGTAATGCCGGCGACCACAGGCTGCGGCGGCGTCGGCACGACGACATGGCCGAAGGTCAGATATTGCTGCACCGTCACCGTCTGCAGCAATTGCTTTGTGGCATCGGCGATCGCGTCGTTGACGCCGGTATCGATCTTCTGGTTCGGATCGGACGACCGCGCCGTGCCCGAAGTATTGGTCTCGAACACGGTCTGTTGGTCCGCGACCGAGATCAACTTCCAGGAGATGGCGACCTGGGCATCGATATCGGCCGGGCCTTCATTGAAGAAATTGTTGATGCACAGATCCGCGTGCGCGGTCGGAATTGTGCCGACGAGATAATAATCGGCGCCCGTCGCCGCAGCGGCGTCGGCGGCTGTACCGGGCAACACATTGAGCTTCGCGGCAGTCAGCGTCTTGCGGATCTGGTCGCCGACCTGGACGCCCGACGGGAAATCCGTGTCCATGATGCTGCGCACTCGCACCCAGCAATCATAGTTGCGATAATAGGTGCCGATGCCGCGCCGCGGCTGCAGCTCGACCTTGACCGGACCGAGCGCCACCTTGCCCGTCGGCACCGAGAAACCGACCGGCGCCGACGGCACGATCGGCGGCTGCTTGGGACCTTCACCACTGCCGCAACCGCCAAGGCCGAGAACGCACAGGACCGCCGTCAATCTGAACACGCGCATCGCAAAGGGCTCACTGATCGGGGAAAAGCTCGAGGAGGCTATGCGCCCGTGGGTTTCAGGCGTCAAGAATGACCGTGTCCGGCGGCGAGTGCCGCAGCCCGGATCTGGCTCAGGCTCTGGCGCGGCGTGATCGCTTCCGGATCGAGCTTCAGCTCCAGAAGGGCCGCCACGCCGGCCTTGCGCGCCCGTTCGAACGCCGGAGCGAAATCCTCGGTCCGCTCGACCGTTTCGCCATAGGCGCCGAAGGCGCGCGCATAGGCGGCGAAATCCGGGTTCAAGAGCTCGGTACCCGAGACGCGTTCGGGGTAACGGCGCTCCTGATGCATGCGAATCGTGCCGTACATGCCGTTATTGACGACGAGGAAGATCGGCTTGGCACGATATTGCATCGCCGTCGCCAGCTCTTGCCCGTTCATCATGAAGCAGCCGTCGCCGCTGACCGAGAGGACCGTGCGATCGGGATGGAGAATCGCGGCCGCGACGCCGGCGGGCACACCATAGCCCATGGCGCCGCTGGTCGGCGCCAGCTGCGTGCGCCAGTTGCGAAACCGGAAGAAGCGATGGATCCAGGTCGCGTAGTTGCCGGCGCCGTTGGTCACGATGGCATCGTCCGGCAGCACCTCGCGCAGATGCCTGACGATCGCGACCATGTCGAGCGGGCCGGGCGGCGGCGGCACGTCCTGGTTGGCCACGTAATCGGCGCGCGCCTGCAACGTCCGCTCGCGCCAGGGAATCGAGGCCGGCGGCACCAGCGCCTTGGCTGCCGCCGCGAAATGCGGCAGCCCGGCATTGATCGCCAATGCCGGCTGGAACACGCGGTTGAGCTCTTCCGCGCCGGGATGGATATGCACCAGAGCCTGCTTCGGCACTGGGATGTCGAGCAGCGTATAGCCGGAGGTCGTGATCTCGCCGAGGCGCGGCCCGGCGGCGATGAGCAGATCGGCCTCTTGGATGCGCGCCATGAGCTTGGGATTGATGCCGATGCCGACATCGCCGGCGAACACCGGCAGCTCGTTCGAGACGTAATCCTGGCAACGGAAGCTGACGCCGACCGGCAGATCCCAGGCCGTAGCGAAGACTTCGATATCGGCCTTGGCCTCGGCGTTCCAGGTGCCGCCGCCGACGATCATGAACGGCCGCCGGGCTTTGGAAAGACGCTCGGAGAGCTCGATCATCTGGGCCGCACCGGGATGCGCCTGGACCGGCTTGAACGGCAGCGCATCCATCGCCTCGACCGTATCGCGCAGCATGTCCTCGGGCAGCGCCAGCACGACCGGCCCGGGCCGTCCGGAAGTTGCGACCGAGAAGGCGCGGTTGACGAATTCCGGGATGCGGTGGGCGTGATCGATCTCGGCCACCCATTTTGCCATCTGGCCGTACATGCGGCGATAGTCGATCTCCTGGAACGCCTCGCGCTCGCGCATGTCGCGATCGACCTGCCCGATGAACAGGATCATCGGCGTCGAATCCTGGAAGCCGGTATGGAGCCCGAGCGAGGCATGGCAGGCGCCCGGCCCGCGCGTCACCATGCAGATGCCCGGCCGCCCCGTCATCTTGCCGTAGGCTTCGGCCATGTTGGCGGCCCCGGCCTCGTGCCGGCAGATGATGAAGCGCATCGTATCCTGCGCATCGTAGAGCGCGTCGAGCACGGCGATATAGCTTTCGCCCGGCACGCCGAAGATCAGGTCCGCGCCATGGATCTTCAGCTGATCGACCAGGATCTGCCCGCCGCTGCGCAACCGCGTTTGCGTCATCTCGTTCCTCCGGATCGGCGTTCGAGACCGATCCTACATTTGTTCCAGATATTCCGAGGGATCGATCATCGCTTCGATCACGGTGAAGCGACGCTCGCCCAGCGCCCGATCGAACGCCGATTCGAATTCCGCCAGAGACGAGACGCGGATGCCGGTCCCGCCCATGGCCTGGCCGACGCCCGAGAAATTCGGGCTGGTGAAATCCACCGCCTGCGGCTCGAGCTGCATCTTCTTCTGCTTGAGCTTGATCAAGCTCAGCGCATCGTCGTTCAGCACGATGACGATGATCGGCAGGTCCAGCTCCGCCACCAGCGCCAGATCGCCCAGCGCCATCAGCATCGAACCGTCGCCGACCAGCGCCACCACCCGGGTCTCCGGCCGGGCCAATTGAGCACCGATCGCGGCAGCGACGGCATAACCCATGCAGCAGAGGCCGTTCGACTGCATGAGCTGGCCGGACGAGACGCAGTCGATGGCGTGGCTCGCCAGGATCCGATGGGCGCCGACATCGACCGTCATCTGCCAATCCCCGGCGACGCGCCGGCTGACGGCGTGGAAGAGTGCCGCCGGACTGATCGCATGGCCGGGATGGCGCGGCCGAACGATGTGGGCGACCGCGCGGCGATGCGCGCGCACCATCTCCAGCGCCGCGGGCCGAGCCTTCGGCTGGGCCGCCGACACTTGGCGCAGCAGGCTCGGCAGATGGCCGAAGCTTTCGATCCCGGCTGGAAACATGCGGTGATCGAGCGGTCCCCAATCGAAGGACAGGACCGGCTTGTCCTGGCCCCAGGAGTCGAGCCACGCATCGCGCAACTCGATCGGATCGAAGCCCACCAGCACGATGAGATCGGCCTCGGCAATGCGGTTGAGGTTCTCGGCATCGATCACCGGGCTGAGTCCGACCGCGCCCAGCGCCAGCGCGTGCCGTTCCGACACCACGCCCTTGGCCTTGTAGGAGGTGAAGAAGGGCATGCTCCAGGAGTCGAGGAAACCCCTGAGCGCCGGCGCCGTCTCGGCCGTGAGCGCCCCGCGTCCGATCAAGGCCAGCGGGCGTGCGGCCCCGTCGATCAAGGCTCGAAGTTCGCCCTGCCGAACCGGATCGAGCCCTGTCTCCATCCGTCCGGGCGGCCTCGGCACCGGTGCCGGACCGGCCGCGGCACGGCCGACATCGGCGGGAATATTGAGCATGACCGGGCCGGCCGGATAGGCTAGCGCGATATCGAGCGCCTTGGCGGTCTGCTGCGCCGCTCGATCGCCATTGAGGAGGGCCGCATATTTCGTGACCGGGCGGGCGAGCGCCACATGGTCGAAAACCTGATGGGTATAGAGGCCGGCCTGCGGGGTCGCGACCTCGCCGGTCAACACGATCAGCGCCGAGCGCTCCATGAGCGCCCCGGCAATGCCCGAAACGGCATTGGCGAGGCCGGGGCCGAGCGCCGGGATGAGCGCCACCGGTCGCTCCTCGATCTGCCAGATCGCATCGGCGATGAAGGCGGCCGACGGCTCGCTCTTCGCCAGGATGAAGCGGATGCCTTGAGCGGCGCAGGCCCGGATCGTCTCCAGCACGTCATTGCCGGGGATGCCGACGGCAAAGCGGCAGCCATATGCGGCAAGCGTCTCGGCGATGCGGTCCGCAATCCTCGAACCGGCCTCGCTCATGATGCCGTCAGTTCCATGGTCGCCTTTCGAAATCCCCGTCGATCCGCCTGATCAAGCGGCGATCGGGGATTTTCGTCAAGGCGTATGCGTGGAGGACCCCGCCGTGCTGCCGACTATCGTCAACAGCATTTGCTCTGCCCGGAAGGCGACACCCGGATCGACCGCCGCGGTCACGGCGAGCACGCTCCAGAACGAGGCGAGACCGATGGTGATCTGGACGAAGAAGCGCAAGAGACTTCAACCTATAGGTTCGAGCCGGGACGATGGCGCGCGGTCATGGCAACTGCCGCCGCCTTGAAATAGAATGCGGGGATTTCCGGCCAATGACGGCTCGGCATTAAATTGTAACAGTCGGTTACGCCCCACGGAGCTGTGACTGGACGTAACAATTTCGCTCCCTTAACCCCGCCGCCCACTGTGGTATCACTCTGCGCCATGGAACGAACTCCACACATATTGGTGGTCGATGACGACCGGGAAATATGCTCGCTCGTCTCGCAATTCCTCTCGCGGCACAGCCTGCGCGTCTCGACGGCCCGCGACGGCGCCGAGATGTTCAAGGTGCTGGACGGCGCGCGCGTCGATCTGGTCGTGCTCGACCTGATGATGCCGGGCGAGGATGGATTGAGCCTGTGCCGGCGCCTGCGCTCGGACAGCGCCACGCCGATCATCATGCTCACCGCCATGGGCGAGGATATCGACCGGATCGTCGGGCTCGAGATGGGCGCCGACGACTATCTGCCGAAGCCGTTCAATCCGCGCGAGCTTCTGGCCCGGATCAAGGCCGTGCTGCGCCGCGCCGAGGCGCTTCCCCCGGCCATCACGGAACTTGCCGGCACCGGCAAGTACCTCGCCTTCGAGAATTGGCGGCTCGACATCTCCAAGCGCGAGCTCCGGAATGGCGACAACGAGATCGTAGCGCTCTCCTCCGGCGAGTTCGACCTGCTCCAGGCCTTCGCCGAGCATCCGCAGCGCGTGCTGACGCGCGACCAGCTGCTCGACCTGGCACGTGGACGTGCCGCCTCGCTGTTCGACCGCAGCGTCGATATTCAGGTGATGCGGCTGCGCCGCAAGATCGAGGTCGATTCCAAGGATCCGCAATTGATCAAGACCGTGCGCAGTGGCGGTTACATGTTCACGCCGACCGTCCGGGTGGGCGGCGGCGAATCGTGAAATTCTGGCGGAACCTGCGTCTGGACACGCTCTATGCGCGTATCGCCGGCGTATTGATCCTCAATCTGGTCCTGGTGCAGCTCATCACCTTCGCGCTGGTACGGCTGGAGGTCGAGCATGTGCCGCTGCGCGCGGATCTCGCCGAGCGCATCACCACCAGCCTCCGCTTCCTCGAGGCGTTGCCGCCGGAGCAGCGCGACTCGATCGCCATGGCGCTCTCGACCCCGGAATTGCGCATCACGCTGCGGCCCGATTTCGATGCCGACGGCGCAACGGTCGTCCGCAACCAGCCGGCGCGCATGGATTTCGACCGCATGCCCGAGACGCCGACAGCCCGCTTCGAGGGACGCATTCTCGAACGGCTCGATCCGGCGGTGCCGCGCCAGGTCGCGATTGTCGAGCGGCCGCCGCATCCCGGCCCCGATGGCGAGGACCAGCCGCTCGAGGTTCGCCTGGCGATGCGCGGCAGCGGCATGGCGATCTTCCATATCCAGCGTGTGCCGACGGCATTCCGCTGGGTGCAGCTCGCGACCTCGATCGCCATCATCTGCGTCGTCAGCGCGGTGCTGTCGCTGTGGTTCGCCGGCCGTTTCTCCCGGCGCCTGCGCGAATTCGCCAATGCCGCCGAGGATCTGGGTCGCTCCGCCGAGGCACCGGCTCTTCCCGAGGGCGGCCCGGCCGAGCTGCGCCTGGCCACGCGCGCCTTCAACCGCATGCAGGAAAGGCTGCGCCGCTTCGTTCACGACCGGACCCAGATGTTGGCCGCGATCAGCCATGATCTAAGAACCCCCCTCACCCGCATGCGCTTGCGCGCGGAATTCGTCGAGGACGACGAACAGCGCGGCAAGATGCTGCATGATATTGGCGAGATGGAGGCAATGATCTCGGCCACCCTCGCCTTCGCGCGTGACGACGTGACGCGCGAGCCGCGCAAGGAGGAGGATCTCGACGAGATGCTCGATCATATGTGCGAGGCCATGCGCGAGGCCGGCCAGGATGCGCATTACGAGCCGATCGGTCCGGTGCCGGTGAAATGCAGCCCGGTGGCGCTGCGCCGCGCGCTCGGGAATCTCCTGGAGAACGCCATAAAGTACGGTCAGCGTGCCCGGGCGCGCCTGGCGCGGATCAACGGCCATCTGCTGCTGGAGATCGACGATGACGGGCCGGGGATTCCGCGCGACATGCAGGAAAGCGTGTTCCAGCCCTTCTTCCGGCTCGACAGCTCGCGCAACCGCGATACCGGCGGGGTCGGGCTCGGCCTCAGCGTCGCCCGCACCATCATCCGCGGACATGGCGGCGACATCACGCTCTTCAACCGCCCCGAAGGCGGGTTGCGCGTGATGGTGATGATGCCGGCCTGAGGCCCGGCTGGATCAGCCCTGGAGAAACTTCAGGATCGTCTCGAAGAAGGTGAAGCGGTTCTTCTCGAACAGCACGAAATGCGTCGCATCCTGGATCAGGACATTCTGCTTGACCGGCGCATGCACCAGGTCGCGCATCAGCCCTTCGCGATCCTCGGGGTAGGACCAGGTATCGTAATTGCCGCCGATGACCATGGTCGGCGCATAGATGTTCGCGGCGTTCCAGAGCGGCCGGCCGGTCGCCTGATAGAAGGAATCCTCCAGTACGCCGTTGGGCGCGCGCAGGCTCGGCGGATTGCGCGTCTCGCTGGTCGGGTCGGTCGCCATGCAGGCCTTCCAGAACTCGACCGGCACGGCCGGATCGCGGTACTCGTCCTTGTTCTCGAGCGGGATCTCGCCGTTCCAGCGACCGGTATTGGCCGCCTCCGAGGCCAGGCGATAAGCCCCCATCGCGAAGTTGAACTGGTACGGCTTGCGCTTGTCCTGCAGCCCGCTGCCGGGACCGAGATTGGTGTGGTCGTTGAAATTGTAAAGCGGCGCGTAGAGGACGAGCTTGTTGATGTTCTCGCTGTGCAGCGAGGCGTAATAGCCGGCCATCATGGCGCCCCAGGACCAGCCGATCAGATCGACCTTGCCGACATGGTGCTCGGCCTTGATATGGTCGACCATCGCCTCGACATCGCGTAGCGCCAGATAGGAGCGCGTCAGCGGCTCATGCTTCGCCGCCGGCTCGTCCATCGCCGGCTCGCGGCCCGACCCGCCATAGTTGCGATAATCGCCCATATAGACGACAAAGCCGTGCCTCACCAGCCAATCGGCCCAGGAATAATCCTTGTAGGCGAGGTCGAAGTCGCAGGCCGACGGGCTGGTGGCGCCGTGCAGGAACAGCACGATATTGTCGTCGGCGAACCTGGTGTTTCCTGCCGCCATCTTCTCGCGCAGGAACAGTTTCACCCCCGGATCGCGCCCGTCGATCTGCAGGTCGTTCTTGGTGATCTTCGGATCTTCGGCCCGGGCGACGCCGCCCACGACTAGAGAAGTTGCATACGCCGTTAGGAGAGCGCCCAAGACCGTGACCGACTTCATATTCGTTCCCCCGCTTTTATTCGTGCATCGCTTTCGTCCGCCAATCTGTCAGTGGGAAAGGAATTCGGGGGTCACGAGATCGTGAGCATCGCCGATCGGCGATGCTTCAGGATGAAAGGTTCAGGCGGCGGTCTTCAGCAGCTTGTCGAGCACGGGAAGCAGCTCCTCCGGATCGGGCCGGCTTGTATAGTCCGGATTGACCTCGGCGTAGAGGATCGTGCCGTCCCGCCCGATGACGAAACGAGCCGGCATCGGCAGCGTCCAGCTCGGATCGCCGTTCACCACCGCCAAATCGTTCTTGAAGGTGTTCTTGTAGAGGTCGGCGAGATAGTCCGGCAACTCGAAGCGGAGCCCGAAAGCGGCGGCCACATCGTTGCGCGGATCGGACAGGATCGGGAAGGAGAGCTTGTTCTCGCGCTGGGACCGGCGGCTGTTCGGCGCCGTCTGCGGCGAGATCGCAACCAGCTTGGCGCCCCGCTTCTCGAGCGCCGGCTGCGCGTCCTGCAACGCCTGCAGATCCATGTTGCAATAGGGGCACCAGACGCCGCGATAGAAGGTCAGCACCAGCGGGCCTTCGGCGAGCAGATCGGCCGAGGAGACGGCATGGCCATCCGGATCGGCGAGCGCGAAGCTCGGCGCCTTGTCCCCCGCCTTGAGTGCCTTGGCCGCGGCACCGGAGGCGATCAGCGCCGCGGTCGCCCGATGCATCGGCTCATGGATCCAGGCCGGGGCATTGTAGGGCGGGCCACCCGCTTCGAAATTGGCGCGGAAAGCGTCAAGCTTGTCTTGCAATGACATGGGATTCCTCTTCTGGATTACGACTACGCGGTCCGGCAGGAGAATCGTCATTCCATCCCCAGCGTGATAGACGGGTCGGAGGCATATAGCTCATTCCGGAAGGGAATAGATATGGATCGCCTGGCCGCGATGGTGACTTTCGTGCGCGTCATCGATACCGGCTCCTTTTCCGGCGCCGCCCGGCACCTTCACGTCGGCCAGCCGGCGATCTCCAAGACCGTGGCGCAACTCGAGGACCGGTTGGGCGTGAAGCTCCTGATCCGCTCGACGCGCGGCCTGACGCCGACCGAAGCCGGGCAGAGTTACTATGAACGAGCCAAGCGTGTCATCGAGGATGCCGACGAGGCCGACCTCGTCGCACGCGGCGCCGGCACCGGTCTGACCGGTCGGCTCCGCATCTGCGCCGCGGTGACCTTCGCCCGGATCCATATCGTGCCCCTGCTCCCGGCGTTCCTCGCCGCACACCCCGGCCTCGATATGGAGGTCGTGCTCGACGACCGCAACATCGATCTCGTCCAGGAAGGAATCGATGTCGCCTTGCGCATGGGCGCGCTTCCCGATTCATCCCTGACCGCGCGGCGGATCATGCGCGGCGGGCGGGTCGTGGTCGGTACGGCCGCCTATTTCGAGAAGGCGGGAACGCCGGCGACGCCGGCCGATCTCATCGGCCATCAGTCCGTGATCTATGCCCTGCCGGGCGGCAGCGATGTGTGGACGTTCCGCCGGGGCACGGCCGAAGCGGCAATCACGATGAAGAGCCGCCTCAGGGTGACCGCCGCCGAGGGGGTTCGCGCCGCCGTGCTGGCGGATGCCGGCGTGACGATAGCCTCGACCTGGATGTTCTCGCCCGAGCTGGCCCAAGGAACGGTCAAGACCGTCCTCACCGACTGGGAGCTGCCGCCGCTCGATGTCTGGGCGGTCTTTCCCGCCGGGCGCACGGCGACGACGAAGGCGTGGACCTTCGTCTCCTACATCGAACGCGCGCTCGGCGGCGAGCCGACCTAGCTGCGCCGCAGGTAGTGTACGCTGAACAGGTCGTTGCCGTCGGTCCAGGTCTCGACCGGCGTCCAGCCGGCGCTGCGGGCGAGCGCCCGGAAGCCGTCGATCGTGTATTTGTAGGAATATTCCGTGTGGATGCGTTCGCCGGCATTGAGCCGGAAGCCGCGCCCGGCGATGTGGACGAGCTGCGCCACCAGGCTTTCGATATAGATCTCGACCCGGCTTTCGGCCGGATTGAAGAAGGCCACATGCTTGAAGCGGGTGAGGTCGAAATCGCCGCCGAGCTCGCGGTTGATCCGTTCCAGAAGATTGAGGTTGAAGGCGGCGGTAACGCCGGCGCTGTCATCGTAGGCGGCGTCGAGCGTGGCCTTGTCCTTGACCAGATCGACGCCGATCAGCATGTCGCCGCCGCTGCCGACCAGGCGCCAGCAGGCACGCAGCAGCATCAGCGCCTCATCGGGCATGAGATTGCCGATGGTCGAGCCGGGGAAGAAGGCGACGCGCTTGCGATACCCGTCCTGCAAGGCCGCCGGCAGCTCGAAATCCGCCGTATAGTCGGCGCAGATGGCGGCGACGGGGATCTGGGGATGATCCTGTGCCACCGCCTCGGCCGCGAGGCGGAGATGCTCGCTCGAAATATCGACCGGCACGTAGCAGCTCACATCCTTCAGCAGATCGAGCAGCAGCCGGATCTTCCGGCTCGATCCGCTGCCCAGCTCGACGAGCTGGACGCCGGGTCCCATCGACTCGGCGATCGCCGGCGCCTGGTCGGCGAGGATGCCGTTCTCGGTCCGGGTCGGATAATATTCCGGCAGCCGGCAGATCTCGTCGAAGAGCTGCGAGCCACGCGCATCATAGAGGAATTTGCACGGCAGCGCCTTGCGCGCGCGGGCGAAGCCGGAGAGAACGGCCGCCTCGAAGCTTTCCTCGGATACGGCGAGATCGTGAAATTTGACGCTGGTGTTCATCATGATCTCAGGCTCCCTCTGCCAAGCGGATTCCCCCGAAACACCAGCGCGCGGAAGGCGGGAAGAAGTTTCGGTAGCTGGCACGGATATGGTTTTCCGGCGTCACGGCCGCGCCGCCGCGCAGCACCATCTGGCTCGACATGAACTTGCCGTTGTATTCGCCGACCGGCCCTTCCGGTGCCCGGAAGCCCGGATAGGGGCTGTAAGGGCTGGCGGTCCATTCCCAGACATCGCCGATCATCTGCTTCAGGCCGGGCCCGGTGCCGGCCGGTGCTGGATGATAGCGGCCGGTGCCGGCGAGGTTGCCCGAAAGCGGCAGCCCCTCGGCCGCGACTTCCCATTCCGCCTCGGTCGGCAGCCGCTTGCCCGCCCATTTGGCGAAGGCATCGGCCTCGTAGAAGCTCATATGGACGACCGGCTCGGCCGGATCGATGCTCTGCTCGCCATGAAGCGTGAAGAGGCGCCAGCCTTCGTCGGTCGACCGCCAATAGAGCGGCGCCTCCCAGCCTTGCGACTGCACAATGGCCCAGCCGTCCGACAGCCAGAACTCGGCCCGCCGATAACCGCCATCCTCGATGAAGTCGAGATACTCGCCGCAGGTGACGAGCCGGTCGGCGAGCCGGAACGGCTCCAGCCAGATCTTGTGGCGCGGGCCTTCATTGTCGAAGGCGAAACCGTCCCCGTCATAGCCGATCTCGACCAGCCCGCCCGCGAAATCGTGCCAGCTCATGGGCCGAACGGCGGAACGGAGCTGCGGAGCGGCCGGCTGATAGGCCGGCAGCAGCGGATTGACCGAGAAGACATGCTTGATGTCCATCAGGATCAGTTCCTGATGCTGTTGCTCGTGATGGATGCCGAGCTCGATGAGCGGTGCCGCCGCCGCCCATTGCGCCGCATCGGCCTGTTCGAGAAAGGCCTCGGTCGCCGCGGTCACGTGCCGGCGATACTGCCCGACCTCGGCGACGGAGGGACGGGTCAGCAGGCCGCGCTGCGGCCGGGCATGCCTCGGCCCGACGGATTCGTAATAGGAATTGAACAGGTAGGCATAGCGCGGATCGAACGATCCGACGCCCCCGATCGGCCCCAGGACGAATGTTTCAAGGAACCAGGTCACATGCGCCAGATGCCATTTGGTCGGGCTGACATCAGGCATCGACTGCACGACCTGGTCTTCGGGCAGCAGAGGCGCTGCCAAGCCCTCCGTCTGGTCACGCGCAGCGCGGAAGCGCTCGATCAGAGGCACCCGCTCCGCCGCGTCGGTGCCCCGCGCGGCAAGGTCAAATCCACTCACCCAACCCTCCCTGCCCGCCAATGATCGTCATACCCGAACAATCGACGGGCGGCCCCGTTCCGCGTTAGGCGGCAGGGGCCAGCTCCACCGTCAACCGGTAGTTGCCGTCCTCGGTCGTAACCGCCTCTCCCGGCGTTGTCCCCTGATCGTGCCAGACGGTTTCCTCGGCGGAAACCGTGTAGGCGAGATCGTCGAGCACACCGTCGAGCGCCGGCGATTCCGCCTCAGCCCTCGCGACATGTAGGCATTTGACCGGCGTCTTCAACGATACTTTGCGTTCGCTCTTAACCTTACGCACGGCAGCCAATACCGCAACGCCGGCCTGGCCCAGAGCGTCGGCTGTTTCGTCGGCGGCTTGCTCCTCGATCTTCGGCCACGCGCCGCGGGCATGAATCGACCCCAATGCCGCGAAACGCGCCGGGAAATGCGCCTGATAGAGCTCCTCCGTCAGGTGCGACATGACCGGCGCGAACAGCCGGAGCACCGTTTCCAGGCAATGCCAGAGCGTGAATTGCGCCGAGCGGCGGCCGGCGGCGTCGCCGATCTCGCCATAGATGCGGCCCTTCACCAGCTCTAGGTAATTGTCGCAGAGATCGGACCAGAAGAAGCGCTCGATCGCCTCCATCGCATCGGCATATTCATAGGCGAGGTACTTCTCGGTCGCCGATTTCACCGTGCGGGCGAGCCGGGACAGGATCCACCGATCGAAAGCGGCAGTGATGATGCCGTTCTCGACATCGGCCGCCGGCGTCGAGGGCTGCTCGGCGAAACCGTCGAGCTGCAGCATGGCGAAGCGCGCCGCATTCCACAGCTTGGTCTGCAGCCGCTTGCCGACCTTGAGCACGTCCTCGCTCAGAACGGTGTCGAGCCCGAGACGCGAGGTCGCGGTCCAGTAGCGCACGACATCGGCGCCGTATTTGGCGAGGAGATCGCGCGGGCCGACCGCGTTTCCCTTGGACTTGCTCTGCTTCGAACCGTCGGACGCCAAGGCCCAGCCGCTGATCGCGGCGTTGCGCCAGGGCACGCTGTCCTCATGCAGGTAGGATTTGAGGATCGTGTAGAACGCCCAGGTCCGGATGATCTCATGCGCCTGCGGCCGGAGATCGGCCGGGAACAAATTGGCATGGCGCGCCGGATCGGCGGCGCGGGCGGCCGAGAGGTTCTGGCTGTTGATCTGCGGCGAGACCGAGCTCGTGGCCCAGGTATCCATCACGTCGGGATCGGGCTCGACCTCGTTGTGGCTGTAGCCGCGCGGCGCGTCGACCAGCGGATTGACCGGCAGATCGTCCGGATGGGCCGGGATGATCCGGCCCTCTTCGCCGGCACGCTTCGAGTACCAGAAGGGAAAGGGCACGCCGAAATAGCGCTGGCGGCTGATGCACCAGTCCCATTTCAAATTCTCGGTCCAGATCTCGAAGCGCTGCCGCATATAGTCGGGAAACCAGTTGATCTCCCGGCCCTTCTCGATCAGCGCTGCCTTCTTGTCGAGGACGCGCACGAACCATTGCGGCGTCACCAGGATCTCGAGCGGCGCCCCCGAGCGTTCGGCCGACGGCACCATGCGCACGACCGCGGTCGAGCCGGTGACGCGGCCCGCTTCGGTCAGGAGCGCGATGATCTTCTCGCGCGCCGCATTGATCTTGAGGCCGGCGAGCTCGGCCGCGGCGGCGCGCGCCGACTCGAGATCGAGGCTCGGCCAGCCCTCGCCGCCGATGCCTTCCATCTCCGAAAGCCGGCCCTCGCGGGTCACGATCACGCGCAGCGGCAGCTTGTGCTCGCGCCACCATTCGATGTCGGTCGTGTCGCCGAAGGTGCAGCACATGACCATGCCGGTGCCCTTCTCCGGATCGACGCGCTCGTCGGCGACGACCGGCACGGGCACCCGGAAGAGCGGTGTCACCACATTGCGCCCGACCAGCTCGCCGGCGCGCGGATGCTCGGGATGGATCATGAGCGCGCCGCAGGCGCCCAGCAGCTCCGGCCTGGTCGTCGCGATCTCGGCCATGCCGCCGCCCTCGACGTCGAAGGCGATCTGCCACAGCGTGCCGGTATTCTCCTTCTCGGTGATCTCGGCCTGCGCCAGCGCCGTGCGATCGACCGGATCCCACAGCGTCGGCTGCATCTGCCGATAGAGATGCTGCTTGTCGAACATGTCGAGCACGGAAAGCTGCGAGATGCGCCGCGCCAGCGGGCTGATCGTCTGATATTCGAGCCGCCAATCGACGCTGAGCCCGATCGAGCGGAAGAGCGCGCGGAAATCCTGCTCGGCGGTCTGCACCTCCTCGTTGCAGATCCGGATGAACTCCTCGCGCGACGTGTCGACCGCGCGGATCTTGCGCTGCTTCTCGACCAGCCGCTCGGTGGGCAGGCCGTTATCGTCGAAGCCGATCGGATAGAAGACGTTCTTGCCGTGCATCCGCTGGAAGCGGGCGATCACGTCCGTCTGGGTGTAGGAGTAGATATGCCCCATATGCAGGAAGCCGGAGACGGTCGGCGGCGGCGTGTCGATGACGTAGCTGTCCGCGCGCGGCACGGCCGGATCCCAGCGATAGGTCTCGGCGGCAAGCCAGTAATCCTGCCACTTCTTCTCGGTCTCGGTGACGGCGTATTGCTTGGGCGCGGCGTCGTTCATTCAACTTCCTCGGTTCGGGGCGCACATATTGGCGCGATCGGGGTCGCTTGCCTAGCTTTGCCCGTGCGGGGGAGCTTCGCGGTTGACGAGGGGCCGCTCAGGGTTGAACAATGAGCCATGCGCCCATCGATCCTTCTCGCCCTGCCGCTTCTGGTCGCCCTGCCCGCCCATGCCGAGGACTCGCCCGGCATGGCCCAGATGGTCGACAGCCCGCAGCTCAAATCCGCCTTCCAGAAGGCGCAGACCGGCGAGGTCGAACTGATGGTGGATATCGCGGCCGACGGCAAGATCAGCCATCCGCGCGTGGTCAACTCCACTCCTCCCGGCGTGTTCGACGCGGCCGCCCTCGACATGGCCAAGAACCAGCATCTGAAGCCCGCGACCGAGGATGGGGCGCCGCAGACCGTTCACGATTATCATATTGTGATCAAGTTCGCCGCCGATTCGCCGGCGCCGCCCACCGTCTCCAGCGGCCAGTAGCGGCTACAAGCCCAGCACATCCTTCATGCCGTAAAGGCCCGGCCCGCGACCGGCGAGCCAGAGCGCCGCTTTGACGGCACCGCGGGCGAACAGACGGCGGTCCGTGGCCCGATGGGTCAGCTCCAGCCTTTCCCCCTGACCGGCGAAGAAGACCGTGTGCTCGCCCACGACATCGCCGCCGCGCAGCGTGGCGAAACCAATGGCGCCCGCGGGCCTGGCGCCGGTCTGGCCGTCGCGGCTCCTGATCGCGGCCGCCTCGAGCGCCACGGCCCGGCCGCGCGCCGCGGCCTGGCCCAACCCGAGCGCCGTGCCCGAGGGCGCATCGATCTTGCGCCGATGATGCATCTCCAGGATCTCGATATCGAAATCGGGCCCGAGCGTGCGCGCCACCTGCTCGACCAAGCCCAGCAGCAGATTGACGCCGAGGCTCATATTGGGCGCCCACAGGATCGGCGCGCGCTCGGCCGCCGCCGCGATCGCCTGGCTCTGCGCCGGATCCATGCCGGTCGTGCCGATGACGAGCGCCTTGCCCATCTGGGCCGCGAGCTCGGCAATGGCGACGCTCACCTTCGGGATGGTGAAGTCGATGACGACGTCCGAGGCGGCAAACAGGGCCGCCGGCTCGCGCCCGACGACGCTGCCGCAGCGCGAGAGCCCGACCATCTCGCCCAGATCCCGGCCTTGCAGCGACTCGGCGATATCGGTGCCGCCCGCGAGCTCGGCGCCTTTGGTGTCGGCGACTTCCGCGATCAGCATGCGGCCCATCTGGCCCCCGCATCCGACAATCCCGATCCGAACCATGGCCGTTCTCCCCACTCCATCGACACGCTACAGCATGGCGCCTCATAGCATGGGCTTTCCAGCACTCTAAGCTTCCACTACACCAGCGCCCCATGACTCTCTTCCGCGCCGCCGCGACCGTGGGCGGCTTCACCATGGTGAGCCGCGTCCTGGGCTTCGTCCGGGATGTCATGATGGCCGAGGTGCTGGGCGCCGGGCCGGTCTCCGACGCCTTCTTCGTCGCCCTCCGGCTGCCCAACATGTTCCGAACGCTGTTCGCGGAGGGCGCCTTCAGCGCCGCCTTCGTGCCGGTCTTCACCCGCAGGCTCGCGGCCGACGGGTCCGAGGGCGCGCGCCGCTTCGCCGAGCAGGCGCTCTCGATCCTGGTGGCGGCCCTGCTCCTGACCGTGCTGCTGGCCGAGGCGTTCATGCCGCAGCTCATCCCGGTGATCGCGCCCGGCTTCACCGACAAACCCGATCAGTTCGCGCTGGCGACGGCACTGACGCGGATCACCTTTCCCTATCTGCTGTTCATCTCGCTGGCCTCGCTGCAGAGCGGAATCCTCAATTCGCTCGACCGCTTCGCCGCCGCCGCGATCACGCCGGCGCTGCTCAACGTCTTCCAGATCGGCGGCCTAATCTGGAGCCGGCGCTTCGGCGATGCGACCGAGACGCTGAGCTGGTGCGTCACCGCCGGGGGCGTCGCGCAATTCCTGTGGCTGGCCTTTTCCTGCGCCAGGGCGGGCATGGCGCTCCGGCTGCATTGGCCGCGCGTCACCGACGAGATGCGCCGGCTCGGCCGGCTGATGGCGCCCGGCATCTTCGGCGCCGGCGTCACCCAGATCAATCTGCTGGTCTCGACCAGCGTCGCCTCGGAACTGGCGGCCGGCTCGATCTCCTATCTCAATTGGGCCGACCGGCTGAATCAGCTGCCGCTCGCCATCATCGGCACGGCCGTCGGCACCGCCATCCTGCCGACGCTCTCGCGCCAGCTCCGCGGCGACGACCAGAGTGCGGCGATGGAGACGCAGAATCGCGGCATCGAGATGGCCTTGCTGCTGACCATTCCGGCGGCCGTGGCCCTCATGGTGATCGCCGGGCCGATCGTCTGGGTGCTGTTCCGTCATGGCAATTTCGACGCCGCCGCGGCCGCCGGCACCGCGTCGGCGCTGACCGCCTATGCCGCCGGCCTGCCCGCCTTCGTGCTGGTCAAGGTCTTGGTGCCGGCCTTCTATGCGCGTCACGACACCAGGACGCCGGTGCGGGTCGGCGTGGTTTCGCTCATCGTCAATATCGCCCTGATCTTCGCGCTCGCGGGCCCGTTCCACCATGTTGGCAACGCCATCGCCACGAGCGTCGCCGGCTGGATCAACATGCTGTCGCTCGCCTGGCTGCTGCACCGGCGCCGGCACCTCGCCCTCGATGCGCGTTCCCGGCGCCGGCTGCCGCGCATCGCGGCATCCGCCATCGCCATGGCGCTGGTACTGGCCGGCGCCGCCGCCCTCGCCGCCCCCTATATCCATGCCGGCGGCATTCTGCTGCCCTATGCGGCGCTGGCTGTGCTGGTCGGGCTCGGTCTCGCCGCCTATGCCGGCTTCGCGCTGCTCTTCGGCGCGGGCTCGCTTGCTGACCTCAAGCGGTTGGTCAGGCGGCGGCGCCCGGCCGCCGCCAATTCCTGAGGGGCCGTTCGGGCATGCGCATCGCCCCGCGCCGCTCTCATCGAGCGGCCGGGCGATGGTTTCACGGCAAGGGCGGCATCGTTCAAGCCAATGATCCCGGTCAGGAATCGTCGAGGCGCGGCAGATCGGTGCCGAGAACGAAGATCCGGGGCTGCGGCGGTTCCGGCGGCCGGACAATGCCGGCGCCCGTGAGCCAATGGACGGTGCCGCGCGGATCGAGTGGCGGCGCCTGGGCGGTCCTGTCGCTGATCCCCGTCGTCAATTTCATCTTCATGTATTACGTCATCTACCAGGTGATCTACGGCGTGCTGGACCGGCTGCCACCCCACCAGGACCAGGTCTGAACGGCCAACCCTCCTGGCATTGCCGCGGCGCCAAGCCGCTTGACCGGCGGGGGTGCCAGGGGCTACCGAACCACTCCCGCTCGGCATTGGGATCGCTTGGCATCATGAACCGTATCTTCTCCGGCATCCAACCGACCGGGAATCTGCATCTCGGCAATTATCTGGGCGCGGTGAAGAACTGGGTCCGGCTGCAGGCCGATTTCGACTGCATCTTCTGCATCGTCGATCTCCATGCCATCACCGTGCCGCAGAACCCGGCCGAGCTTCGGCAGAGCACGCGCGAGGTGGCGGCGAGCTATATCGCCTCGGGCATCGATCCCGAGCACTGCATCATCTTCAACCAATCCACCATCGCGGGCCATGCCGAGCTCGCCTGGATCCTTTCCTGCCTGACGCCGCTCGGCTGGCTCAACCGCATGACCCAGTTCAAGGACAAGGCCGGCAAGAACCGGGATTCCGTCGGACTCGGCCTCTATGCCTATCCGGTACTGATGGCCGCCGACATCCTGCTGTACAAGGCGACCCATGTGCCGGTCGGCGAGGATCAGAAGCAGCATCTGGAGCTGGCGCGCGACATCGCCCAGGCTTTCAATCGGCAATTCGAGACCGAGCTCTTCCCCCTGCCCGAACCGCAGATCATGGGACCGGCGGCGCGCGTCATGAGCCTGCGCGACGGCAACAAGAAGATGTCCAAATCCGACGAGTCGGATTATTCGCGCATCAATATGAGCGACAGCGCCGAGACCATCGCCCTCAAGATCCGCAAGGCCAAGACCGACCCCGCGCCGCTGCCCGACAGTGTCGCGGCGTTGGAGGCGCGGCCCGAGGCGGCCAACCTCCTCGGCATCCATGCCGCCCTCACCGACAAGACCCTGGCGGAAAGTGTTGTGCAATTCGCCGGATTCGAGTTCTCGAAATTCAAGGAAGCGCTGGCGGAAGAGCTGATCTCGGTGCTGGTGCCGATCGAGACGGAGCGCGCGCGCCTCATGGCCGAGCCCGGCTATGTCGACGGGCTGCTGCGCCGTGGCGCCGAACGCGCCGGCGCCATCGCCGAGCCGGTGCTGCGCGAGGTCTATGACGTGGTGGGCATGCTGCGGCCCTGACCGACAGCCACCGTCAGCCGCGCGTGCCAGTCGAAACAGCCCGCGATCGCCGGCTGGCCGTTGCTGTCATCGTCGACGGTGACATAGAATTGGACATGGAGCCGCTCGGTTCCGGCGCGCTCGATCCGGGCTTCGAGGAAATAGAGCTGGGACGGCACGGCCGAGAAGCTCGGCGGATCGGTGTTGAAGCCGTCGACCAGGATCGGCAGCGGCAGCTCGCACGGCACTTCAATCGCCGCGATCGGGCTCAGCATCGATCGCGGCTCGTGCTTGTGGATGTGATAGAGCACGGCACTCTGGCCGGCATTTCCCGAGAGCGAGAGCGAGCGCCAGCGGATCGGAAGGAGATCCGGCACCTCGATCTGCAGATGCGCCGTCGCCTGACCGTCGCTGACATAGGCGGATTGGCCGATCATGTAGCAAGTGTCGTGAGCGACGAAGGTCGGCCGGTCCGGATCCCGGCTGGGATGAGGATGAGTGGCAAGGATGGTTTGCGTATCGATCACGATCCCTACGCTGACGATATCAGGCATGGCGGCTCCTTTCGCGCCGTTTCGATCGGGCGGCCTGCTTCATGCGCGCATTCGATACAATAATAAACGCGCATATCCATCTGATTGAATACGACGAAGGGGACCGAACCGACCGGCCCGGTCCCGCCTCATGCCCCTGAATCAGGGCACCGTGATCGTCGGATCCCAGTAGAAATATCCTTTGAGCACCGGCTTGCCGGTGCCTTGATCCGCCATGGTGACGTAGAAGAAGACCTTGTACTGCTCCGTGCCGTGGCCGGTTACCGTGGCCTGCAGGAAATAGTCGTTCTCGGTTACCGTCGTGAAGGTCGGCGGATCGGTATTGCGACCGTCATTGATGGTCGGTAGCGGGACGTAGGGCGTTGATTCGATGGCGAAGACCGGGCTGGTGACGGTCTGACCGGCGAATTGCTGGATATTATAGACCTCCGCGCTCTGGTCGGCATTGCCCGAGAGGGACAGCGAACGCCAGCGGATCGTATCGTTGACGAGCGCCTTGATGCTTAGATTTCCCGACGCCTGGCCGCTGTTGACGAAGGCTGTCTGGGCGATCATGTACGAAAAGCTCGTGTGATCGATCCCGGTTGGATTGTGCGGATCCTTGCTCGGGTTCGGATAGGCACCCAGAAGAGATACCGTATCGATAACGACTTCTATGTCGATATAATTGCTCATGGCCGTCTCCTTCCCTGCGTTACGAGAGTATTCCCTCATAGATAGATTACACTATCTATTATGCTCGGATTTGGAGAGGCCGCAGAGATAGCACCGCCCGATTCGGGCGTCAACCTATAATATATGATATTTTGTATATTCTCGTTTACAGAGAAGTTCCGGGCGCGCGGCAGCTTCCGCCGCTCACGCCGGGCAGCGCCATCCCCGCCGTCGGAGACGAAGCCTATGCGCCGGTAACCTTCAGCGCCGCCTCGACCGCCGCGACCGTCTCCTGCACGGCCTGGACGGCGCCGCCGACCGTGACGACGGCGTGGGTCGCGGGATCGAACTCGCCCGGCAGGGGTGCTCGCACCGAGGAGCAGGCTTTGGGCGCCAGCCAGACCGGCGAGCCGTCGGGCCGGGTCAATTTGGCGAATTGAGTGCCGAGCCGGCCGATCAGCGCATCCGGCGCCTCGGCGGTCACGAGCGTGCCGCTGGTGGCGCCGTGGACATAGGTGTGCGGGCCGACATCGTGCGGATAAGGCCCGAAGATACGATCGATCGCCTCCGGCGCGACATCGACCTCATGCCCGTCAAGCGTGGTGATGGTGATCATGACGCCCTCCCCGACTAGAGATGGATTGGGTGGAATCGCGCAGTGATCCACCCAATCCGTGAATCCGTCTCTATTCAAATAGATAGAGCCATGGAAGCGCTTTCCGCGCCGCTCATTCAACGAAACATTACAAAATCGGGCTGCCGGCAACCGGGATTTCCGCCAGCCCCGCCGGCGGCCGGACATGCCGCATCAGCCGCCGCTCGGCCAGGGCGACGAGGCGGGTCACGGCGAAATTGAGCAGCAGATAGATGAGCCCGGCCTCGAGGAACGCCTCGTAGACGGCGAAGCTCTCCGACACGATCGTGCGCGCGACGCCGGTGATGTCGAGCAGCGTGATGGTGCTGGCGAGCGACGAGGATTTCACCGTCAGGATGATCTCGTTACCGTAGGCCGGCAGCGCCAGCCGGAACGCCTGGGGCAGGATGATCCGGCGCAGCTGCAACGCGCGCGACATGCCGAAGGCGCGCGCCGCCTCGATCTCGCCGGCGGCCACGCCCTCGGTGCCGCCGCGCAGGATCTCGGCCTGATAGGCCGCCGTATTGAGGGCGAAGGCGATGATCGCGCAATCGAAAGGCTGGCGCAGCAGCGGCCAGAGCAGGCTGTCGCGCACCGCCGCGAACTGCCCGGCGCCGTAATAGATGAGATAGAGCTGCACCAGCAGCGGCGTGCCGCGGAAGCAGAAGATGTAGAGATAGGCCGGCCAGCGCAGCAGCGGATGCGCGGCCGTGCGCGCGAGCGCCAGCGGCAGGGCGAGTGCCGCCCCCAGCAGCAGCGCCGCCAGGCTCAGCTCCAGGCTGAGGCCCGCCCCCTGGAGGAAACGCGGCAGGCTGTCCAGCATGAGCTGCCAATCCATGGCGTCAGGCCCGCCTGATGCCGCGATTGGCGCGCCGTTCGAGCCAGGCCACGGCCAGCATCGAGACGAGCGTGAAGCCGAGATAGATCAGTGCCGCCACCGCATAGAAGGTGAAGGGCTTGCGCGTGGCCCCGGCCGCCACTACCGAGCGGCGCATGAGCTCGGCCAGATTGACCACGGAGATAAGCGCCGTGTCCTTGAGCAGGACCAGCCAGATATTGCCGAGCCCGGGCAGCGCGAAACGCCAGAGCAGCGGCAGCATGATCCGCCGCAGCAGGAGCAGGCGGCCCATGCCGAACGCCTTCGCCGCCTCGATCTGGCCCACGGGCACGGCCGAGGCGGCGGCGCGCAGCACCTCGGTCGCGTACGCGCCGGAGAGGCAGGACAAGGCGACCACGCCCGCGGTCAGCGCATCCACCTCGACATAGTCGCCGCGGAGCCAGGTCAGCAGCACCGAGCCGCCATAATAGAGCAGCAGCAGAATCAGCAGCTCGGGCACGCCGCGGACGATGGTGGTGTAGACCTCGGCCGCGAGCCGCAGGAACCGGCTGCCCGAGAGCTTGGCCGCGGCCCCGGCGGCGCCGATGGCGAGGCCGCAGACGAGGCTCAAGGCGGCCACGCCGAGGGTCAGCCCGGCGCCCGCGAGAATCTGCCCTCCATAGCCATAGAGCATGCGGCCCGTCTCTCAGAGACCGTTTGAAAATGCGCGGGCGGCGCATTTTCGGTTCTGGGCCAGCCCACGCCCCCTCCCGGCCACCCACGCAAGTATCCCGGATTGGGTGGCCGGGCGGGGGCGTGGGCTGACGGTGCCGCGCATTTTCAAACGGCCTCTCAGTAGATCGAGAAGGGGAAGTATTTCTTGTTGATGGCGTCGTAGGTGCCGTCGGCGCGGATCGCCTCGATGCCTTGGTTCAGCACCTCGCGCAGCTTGTCGTCGCCCTTGCGGATGGCGATGCCGGCGCCTTCGCCGAACCATTTCGGGTCCTTGAGCTCGGGACCGACGAAGGCGAAATCCTTGCCCTCCGGCCGTTCGAGAAAGCCCTGGGACAGCACCGCCGCGTCCGCCAGGACGGCATCGAGTCGACCCGAGACGAGATCGAGATCGGCATTCTCCTGCGTGTCGTAGAGCCAGATGTCGGCGATGCCCTGGTAATTGTCGTTGAGGTAGTTGGCATGGATGGTCGAGCGCTGGGCGCCGATCACCTTGCCCTTCAATCCCTCCTTGGTGAACTCGATCGCGGCTCCCTTGCGTGCCACGAAGCGCGCCGGGGTCTGGTAGTATTTCTCGGTGAAATCGACTCGTTTGCGTCGTTCGTCGGTGATCGACATGGAGGCGGCGATGGCGTCGAACTTGCGCGCGAGCAGGCCGGGGATGATGCCGTCCCAATCCTGCGCCGTGATCGTGCAGTCGAGCGCCTCCTTGGCGCAGATCGCCCGGACGATATCGACATCGAAGCCGGCGAGCTGCCCGTCCGGCGTCGTGTAGTTGAAGGGCGCGTAGCTGCCCTCGGTGGCGATCCGGACCTTTTGCCCCGCCGCCCCGGCCGAGCCGGCGAGCAGAATCGGCGCTACCAGCAGCAGCCAGAACAGGTTACGGAGCGGCGTCATGTCGGATCCTCAGCGGTTCGAAGCGAGAAACTGGCGGCAGCGTTCGGAGCGGGGCGCCTCGAAGACGGCGCTGGGCGGCCCCTGCTCCTCGATCCGCCCCTGATGCAGGAACACGACCGATGACGAGACCTCGCGGGCGAAACCCATCTCGTGCGTGACGATCAGCATGGTCCGCCCCTCCTCGGCCAGCGCGCGCATGACGCGGAGCACCTCGCCGACCAGCTCCGGATCGAGCGCCGAGGTCGGCTCGTCGAACAGCATGAGCTCGGGCTCCACCGCGAGCGCGCGGGCGATCGCCGCCCGCTGCTGCTGGCCGCCCGAAAGCTGGCTCGGATAGGATTCCGCCTTGTCTAGGATGCCAACCTTGTCGAGCAGCGCCTGCGCCCGCTCGACCGCCTCGGCACGCGGGACCTTCAGCACATGGATCGGCGCCTCGATCACATTCTCCAGCACATTCATATGGCTCCAGAGGTTGAAGCTCTGGAACACCATGCCGATGCGCGAGCGGATGCGGTCGACCTGCCGCCGGTCGGCGGGGCGCGCATTGCCGTGCCGGTCGCGAACCAGGCGCAGTTCCTCGCCGCGCACCGACACGCGGCCGCGATCCGGCACCTCGAGCAGGTTGATGCAGCGCAGCAGCGTCGATTTGCCCGATCCGGACGAGCCGATGATCGAGACGACATCGCCGTCCTTGGCGGTGAGATCGACGCCCTTCAGCACCTCGACCGCGCCGAAGCTCTTGTGCAGATTCTCGATAGCGAGGGCCGGCGCTATATTCATCCGCCCTTCCCCGTCACGGCCGGCACGGTCTTGAGATAGGCCGCGATCGCCATTCGGTCGGCATCGCTGAGCTTGGCCGTGCCCTCGACCACCTCCGACATCGGCGCTGTGACGAAATCGCCGTCCGGGGTGATGCCGGATTTGAGTAGGGAGGCGATGTCGTCCTCGCTCCATTTGCCGATGCCGTCCTTCGGATCGGCCGAGATATTGGGCGCGAGCTTGCCCTTTAGTCCTGCGAGCTTGTTGCCGCCCAATGGCCGGGCATCGTCGAGGCCGCCGAGCGCCGTGCGGGTGGTATGGCATTCGGCGCAGTGGGAGACGGCGCGCGCGAGATAGGCGCCGCGATTCCATTCGGCACTCCGCGCCGGGTCGGGCTTGAACGGGCCGGGCTCGAAATAGAGCGCGCGCCAGAACAGCATGCTCAGCCGGACATCATAGGGGAAATCCACCTGATGCGGCCGGTTCGGTTGCGCGACCGGCGGCTGGGTCATCAGATAGGCCCGGATGTCGAGGATGTCGCGGTCGGTCATCAGCGTGAAGGCCGGGAACGGGAAGGCCGAGAAATAATGCTCGCCATGGGGCGAGATGCCGTCGCGCAGCGCATGCAGGAAATCGGCATCGCTCCAGGCGCCGATGCCGTCGGTCGGATCGGGCGTGATGTTGCGGCTGAAATAAGTGCCGAACGGCGTCTCGATCGCACCGCCGCCCGCCAGTCGGGCGCCGCCATGGGCCTTGTCGGTGTGGCAGCCCACGCAATTGGCGGCGTTGAAGAGATATTCGCCGCGCCCGGCGGCGGCGGCGGGGTCGGCAATCGCCACGGTCTCGGCCGGCTTGGTCGCGCAAGCGGCGAGCAGGATTGTCGCAGCAGCAATCGAGACGAGTGACGAGAGGCGTAAATTCATTCTATGAAATCTTCCGCATAATACCGCCGAATCATTGCCACAAAGCCGGCATCCGTGCACTGATACCACACGCGATCGAAAGGGCCGTGACGGATCCATGCGAATCGCGCTGAAGCAAGGCCTCGCGGCACTGCCGATCACCGGCGGCATCCCCTTTCTGCTGCTCGCGACAGTGCCGCTCGGCTACGCGATCGGGCTGCCCTGCCTGGCCGTGCTGTTCTTTCTCCTCGCTTTCCTCGTACTCGATATCCTGTTCGGCATCGAGACGGAAGCGAGGCCGGCCACGGGCAAGGGACGCCTCCGCGCGCTGCTCGCCCGGCTGCCGATCTGGGCCTATATCCCGGCTCAGCTCGGCGTGATCCTTTGGGGCGCCAAGGTCGCAAGCCACGAACCCCATATCGCGGCTCTGCTCGGACTGGCTCTCGCGACCGGTGCCGCCGCCGGCATCTTCGGCATGCTCGCCGCCCATGAGATGATCCATAGCCGCAGCCGAGGCGAACGCGCGCTCGGCCTCGCCATGCTCGCGGGCGTCGGCTACATGCATTTCCGGATCTCGCATCTGCACGGGCATCACAGCTTCGCCGGCACTCACGAGGACCCGGCGACGGCCCGGCGCGGCGAAGGCGCCTATCGCTTCATCCTGCGCTCGATCACCGGCCAGGTCGCCGAGGCCTGGCGTTTCGAGCGGCGGCGGACCGCCCGCCGGCGCTGGCCGCTGCTCGCGAACCGGATGGTGCAGTACGCGCTGATCATGGCGGCGGTCGATCTCGGCGCGCTGCTGGCGTTCGGGCCGGCCGGCCTCGTCTTTCAGCTGGTGCAGACGATCGTCGCCATCGTGATCCTGGAGCTTTTCAACTACATCGCCCATTACGGGCTGGCCCGGCGGCGGAACGCGGCCGGGCGGCTCGAGGCGTTCGGCACGATTCATTCCTGGAATGCGCTGCCACGCTTCAATAATTGGGCGCTGTTCAATGGCGGCCACCATGCCGACCATCACCGGCAACCGGCCGAGCCCTATCAGCATCTTCGGCTCGATCCGACGGCGCCCGAGCTGCCCTTCGGCTTCGCCGCCAGCATCCTGCTGGCGACGGTCCCGCCGCTGTGGCGCCGGGTCATGGATCCGAGAGTCGATTATTGGCAGGCCCGCCCGAGCACGTGACGCGGGCGCGTCTTGGGGCGCGAAAGGGAAAGGGCCGCCGGATCCCCAGGGGTTGGGTGGGGATTCGAGGATCCGGCGGCTTCCGGGCGGTAGGGAGCCTAACCGCACCGAAAAGAAATCAATCGGACGCGGCGGAAGCCCAGAAGGCATGCCGACGGCGCTTGCGCAGCGGCGGACGGTCGAGCGTGGTGCCGAGAAGCTTGTAAGCCTCCTGCCGGATTGCAGCCTCCGTGCGTCCGAGGCGGGCGACGATTTCAAGCGTCGGCACCCGGCCCCACGCATCGCGAAGGAATTTCTTCTCGTCCTCGCTCCAGCGGGGAAAAGCCGACATCGGGAACTCTCTCCTACAGACCCGTGCCGACCGGCAGCCGGTCGATCACGCTACGTTGTTCGGGGGTGAGCTGCGGACGCAGCTCGGCGATGGCGTGGCGGGCACGGCGCAATGCTGCGAGCTGAGCGCTGCTCACCGCTTCGGCGTTGGCCAGCTTGTCGTCGAGCGACGCCTCCGCCGGCAGCGCCGGAACGCAGACCCGTCCCAAGGCGATCACCAGATCCTGCCAGCTCTTTTGTTGGTCCTCGCCGAGCGACAGGTGGGTGGCGAACGCGGCCAGAGCCGATTGCTCGATCGGGGCGTTCGGGCACATCGCCGCCGCGGCGGCCGGTGCCGAAATGACCGACTCACCGTTCGGAACCTCGGCGATCGCAGCAGCCAACACCGCGATGCCGAAGGCAACCTGGGCCGGCGCCACCCACTCCTGCCATTGTGCCCATCTCAGCTTGGCAAGCATTGGCCAAATCCTTCGAAAGCACGCTGATGCAGGCAGTCATAGAACCGCGCCGTATCGAGTTGATTTCGGCGGACAGTGAGTTTTGTATCAATCTGTTTCGCCTTGACCGGCACGGCACAGGCGACAGCGGCCGGAAATCGTGGCTATGCTGGTGATAACGAGGCGACAGGGAGCGCCGCGGCAACGATGTCGATCAGGGTCGCAACGATCGCCGACACAAGAGCGATCGCACATATCGATGTGGAAAGCTGGCGGGCGACTTACGCCGGAATTCTGCCGGACCAGATGCTCGTGGATCTCTCGGAACGGCGGCGCACGGCGATGTGGTCGCATCTCGTCGCCTACCGGCCCGGCAATGTCCTGGTCGCCCTCGACGGCGATAGCGAGATGCTGGGCTTCGGCAGTTGCGGCCCGCAGCGCGCGGCCGACCTGCCCTATGCCGGCGAGATCTTCACCCTCTATGTCGCCCCCGATCGGCAAGGCGAAGGTATCGGCCGGCAATTGCTGCTGGCCCTGTTCGCGCGGCAGCTCGATTGCGGCCTGCCCTCGAGCGTGGTCTGGGTGCTGGCGCAAAATCCGTCGCGCTTCTTTTACGAACGCCTGGGCGGCCGGCCGGCCGGCACTCAGATTCTCCATATGGGGCAGGCCGCGATCGAGGCCGTCGCCTATGCCTGGCCCGACCTTCGCCAGACCGTGAGAGATCGCGGGCATGCCAGAAGTCGATCGGAATGAAGAAGTGATGGCATCGCCGAAATACAATAGAAGTGCAATATATATGTAATACGACGCGGTTGAGGCGCGTTTTGTTGTATGTTTTTACACATAAAGTACGTGGCCGCCTCAAAACGCCAGTCTATCCCAAGAAAATCCATGCTGGCGCAATTCTTGCCTACCCCGCGATGCATATCATTGTCGGCCGCTTTGCCGTTTCTTGTCGCAGGGGATATTCAAATGCGCTTCCGGACTCAGATCGCTCTTTCGGCCCTGGCCATGCTCGGCGGCATCGTCAGCGTCGGCCCCGCCAACGCAACCCCGAGCCTGTGCGGCACGACCGCCGGCAATCTCGTCCAGAATTGCGGCTTCGAGCTCGACTCGTCGACCACCTCCGTCAACGTGGCACCGATCGATTGGACGCTGACCTCGGCCAAACAGAGCCCCGACTTCTTTCTCAATCCCGCTTCTCCGCCGGCCGCGATCGGTGCGCATAGCGGCACCGGCTTTGCCGCCTTCGGCGCCTTCGGCGACGAGCCCGACGAGATTTCCCAGTCGATCTCGACCGTGGCCGGCCATCGCTACGACATTAGCTTCTATGTGTCGCCTTCGGGCCTGGTCCCGGCCGATTTCGCCGCGAAGTTCGGCTCCGACACGCTGCTGACCCAGGTCAACCCGTCGGGTGTCAACGACCCCGCGAACGGCAATTACGAGCTCGAGAATTTCGTCGTGACCGCGACCTCGGCCTCGACCCTGCTCGCCTTCTTCGGCTTCGACGACTCCGCCTTCGTGGGGCTCGACGACATCTCGGTGACCGATCTGGGCGCCGCTGCCGTGCCGGAGCCCGCCTCGCTCGCCTTGGTCGCCGCCGGCCTCGTCGGTCTCGGCCTCGCCCGCCGCCGCAAGGCTCAATAACCCCGAACAAAGTGATGGCGGCTGCCCTCGCGGCCGCCATCTCACATTCGACTGTCGGCTTTCTTTACAGTCACTCGGCAACGCCGAGCGAGGCCAATTGCCGCTTCACCTCGGTCGCTTCCGGCGTGTTGGGCTGGAGCTGCTTCAGCAGATGCCGCCAATCGGCGACGGCCTCGTCCTTGCGGCCGGCCTGCTGGGCGGCGAGGCCAAGATACCAGAGGGCCTGGACCTGGTCGGGATCGATCGCCGCCACCTTGCGGTAGATCTCGATCGTGGCCGGTGCGATCGGCCCGTTCTCCGGCTCGATCGCCTGCACCGACTCGGCCTCAGCCAGCAGCAATTCGACATCCTGGGGCGCCAGCGCCACGGCATGGGCATAGGCGTCGGCCGAGAGCTTGGCTTCGCCGAGCACGCCATAGGAACGGCCGAGCCGCTTCCAGCCTTCGAGATCGTCGGGCTTGTCCTTCAGCCGCGCCGCGAGGCCGGCGACCATGCTGCGGATGGCGTCGACCCGCTGTGCCGGCGGCATCGACATGATCGCGGCCATCTCGGGCGGTGGCTTCGGCGCTGCGGCATCCGGCGACGGCGGCGGCGCGCCCTTCTGCTGCTCGGCCTGGGCGATGAGGTCGTGCACATTCTGGAGCCAGGGCGCGTTCGGCGGCGCATCCTTTTCCAAGGCATGCAGATCGGCGACGGCGCCGTCATAATCGCCCTGCTGCGCCTTGCCCACCGCCAGATAGAAGCGCGAGCGATAATTGGTCGGGGTCGCCGCCGCCTCTTGCAGGATCTCCCGTATCGGCGGCGTCACATTCCCCTGGGTCGAGGTCACCAGCATCTCGCCATAGGCGTCGAGCAGCGCCGGATCGCGATGAGACAATTCCAGCGCCTTCTCGAAGGCGGTCTTGGCACCGGCCCAATCGCCCATCGAGCTGTCGGTCCGCGCCAGCAAGCTCCAGCCTTCGACGCTGTCGGGATGCTCCCGCAGCTTCTCTTCCAGCCCCTGGCGCGCCCTGGCGAGATCGAGGCTGCCGTCGGCCCGCAGCAGCGGCCGCTCCGTCCCGCGTGCGGCGAACGGCTCGTCGGGCACGCCGGGCCGGCCGAGATGCAGATAGAGGGCGAGCGCCAGGACCGGCACGAACAGCGCCACGCCCACGATTGTGATGCGGGCCAGCAGCGGCGGTGCTCCTCTGCGCTCGGATACGGGCACGGCGGCACGCAGCACGCGGCGCTCGATCTCCAGCCGCGCCCCGGCGGCCTCGGACGGGCTCAGCACGCCGCGCTCGACATCGCGGCCGAGCTCCTCGAGTTGGTCGCGCCAGACCGCGAGATCGAGCTCGGCGCGTTCGGCCACCGGAGCGGCCGAGCGCAGCAGCGGCCGCAGCAGGAACAAGAGGGCGGCGGCAATCATGACCGCGAGGGCAATCCACAATAGCATCAGCGGCCGTCCGATTTCAGCAGCGCGTCGAGCCTGGCGCGTTCGGCCGGATCGAGCGGCGGCAACGGCGTTTCCCGGCGCCGGCGGGTGGCCAGGATCACGGCGCCGACCGCGATCAGCAGCGCCGCCGCCGGCCCGAACCACAGCAGCAGCGTGACGCGCTCGACCGGCGGGCTCAGCAGCACGTAATCGCCATAGCGTGCGCGCAGATATTGCAGCACCTGCTCGTCGCTGTCGCCGGCGGTCAGCCGCTCGCGCACCAGCACGCGCAGATCATGGGCGAGATCGGCGTTCGAATCATCGATCGACTGGTTCTGGCAGACCAGGCAGCGCAGCCCTTGGCTCAGTTGCCGCGCGCGCGCCTCAAGCGCCGGATCGGCCAGCCGCTCGTTCGGGTTGACGGCGCCGGCCGCGACCGGCAGCGCCAGCAGCAGCAGGGCCAGGAGCGCTCGACGCATCATTTGTCCTTGAGAGCGGCCAGGCGCGGTAGAATTTCGTCCTGCAACGCCTCAGGCGTCAGCGGCCCGACCCAGCGATAGCGGATGGCGCCGCCGGCATCGACGATATAGGTCTCGGGCACGCCATAGACGCCGAAATCGATCCCGGTCCTGCCGTCGGCATCCATGCCGACGCGCTGATAGGGATCGCCGAGGCCGTCGAGGAAACGCTGCCCGTCGGCCGGCTTGTCCTTGTAGTCGATGCCGTAGAGCGGAACGCCGCCGCTGGCGGCGAGGCCGGCGAGAGTCGCATGCTCGGCCCGGCACGGCACGCACCAGGAGGCGAAGAAATTGACGAGCGCCGGCTTGCCGCCGAGATCGGAGCGCGCGAGGCCCGGCTTGTCCGTCATCAGCGCCGCGAGCGTGAAATCAGGCGCCGGCTTGTCGATCATGGCCGAGGGCAGGAGCGCCGGATCGCGCGTGAGGCCGAGCGCGAAAAAACCGACCAGGACCAGGAAGCCCAGGACCGGCAGCAGGACGAGCAGGCGCCGGCCGCCCGATCCCCCCGTTTCAGGCAGAGACATGCGCGGCCTCGGCTTGCTTCGCCCGCCGAAGCGGCGCACCGACGCGCAGCCGCCGGTCGCTCAGCGACACGATCCCACCCAGCGCCATGGTGACGGCGCCGAACCAGATGAACGGCACCAGCGGATTATCGTAGATGCGCACGACCCAGCCGCCGTCGGGCTGAGGGTCGCCGAGCACGACGTAACGGTCGCGGAAGCCGTTGGTGTGGATCGCGACATCGGCAAGGGTCATGCCCTGCAGCGGATAGGATTTGCGCGAGGGATGCATGATCGCGATCGAACTGCCGCCGCGAGTTACCGTCATCGTCGCCTGGTCGGCGGAGTAGTTAGGACCGGGGACCGGCACGATGCCGTCGAAGCGGTAATCGTCGCCGTCGAGGCTGATGGTCTCGCCCGGCTTCATCACCTCGATCCGCTCGCCCTGCCAGCCGGTGGAGACGGTGATGCCGGCGACGGTGAGGGCGACACCGGCATGGGCGATGGTCATGCCCCAGGCCGCGCGCGGCAGATTGCGGGCGCGGTTGACGCTGTCGCCGACGGAGGTCCGGAACAGCCGGATCCGCCCGCCGAACTCGGCGAGCGCGCCCATGAGCACCCAGGCGGCGAGGCCGAGGCCGAGCGGCGCCATGGCCGGCTTGCCCCATGTGACGAGCGCCGTGCCGGCGGCGATGACGAGGGTGAGCACGAAGACGAGCTTGAGCTTGGCCAGCACGGCCGGGAGATCCGCACGCTTCCAAGTCATGAACGGCCCGGCGGCGAGTGCTACCAGCAGCGGCACCATCAGGCTGATGAAGGTGGTGTTGAAATAGGGGGCGCCGACCGACAGTTTCGGGCCGCCGACCGCATCGAGCAGCATCGGGAAGAGCGTGCCGAGGAAGACGGCGAAGGCGGCGATGGCGAGCAGCACGTTGTTCAGCACCAGCGCCCCTTCGCGGGAGATGGGCGCGAAGGTGCCGGTCGGACGCAGCGCCGGCGCGCGTATGGCATAGAGCGTGAGCGAGCCGCCGATCACCAGCACCAGCAAGCCGAGGATGAAGGCGCCGCGCGCCGGATCGACGGCGAAGGCATGGACGGAGGTCAGCACGCCCGAGCGCACTAGGAAGGTGCCGAGCAGCGAGAGCGCGAAGGTCAGCAGCGCCAGGAAGATCGTCCAGCTCTTCAGCGTGTCGCGCTTCTCGACCACGATCGCCGAATGCAGCAGCGCCGTGCCCGAGAGCCAGGGCATGAAGCTGGCGTTTTCGACCGGGTCCCAGGCCCACCAACCGCCCCAGCCGAGCTCGTAATAGGCCCACCAGGATCCGAGGCAGATGCCGGTGGTGAGCGCGCACCAGGCGGCGAGCGTCCAAGGCCGGACCCAGCGCGCCCAGGCGGCATCGACCCGCCCTTCGATCAGCGCGGCCACGGCGAAGGAGAAGGCCATCGAGAAGCCGACATAGCCCAGATAGAGGAAGGGCGGATGGAAAGCGAGGCCCGGATCCTGGAGGATGGGGTTCATCCCCTGCCCGTCCGGCGGCGCCGCGGCCACGCGCAGGAACGGGTTCGAGGTGAAGAGGATGAAGGTCAGGAACCCGACCGAGATCATGCCCTGGATCGACAGCACCCGCGCCCGGAGCGCCGGCGGCAGGTTGCGGCCGAAGAGGGCGACGGCGGCGCCGTAGACGGTCAGGATCAGCACCCAGAGCAGCATGGAGCCCTCATGGTTGCTCCACACGCCGGTGATCTTGTAGAGCATCGGCTTCAGCGAGTGGCTGTTCTGGATCACGTTCAGGACCGAGAAGTCCGACGTGACATAGGCCTGCATCAGCGCCAGGAACGAGAGCGCCACGAAGGTGAATTGCAGCAGGGCGGCCGAGCTCGCGACCTCCATCATGCCGCGATGGCCGCGCGCGGCGCCGACAAGCGGCACCACCGACTGCACCAGCGCCACGGCGAGCGCCAGGATCAGCGCGAAATGGCCGAGCTCGACGACCGAGAAGGGAGCCGTCATCGTCAGCGGCTCGCCTGATTGCCGAGCGCCGGCGTGGCCGGGGCGGACGCCGCCTCCTCGCCGCGCCATTGGCCGGATTTCTTGAGCGCCGCGGCCACTTCGGGCGGCATGTAGCGCTCGTCATGCTTGGCCATGATGGTCTGGGCCTGGAACACGCCGTCGCGGTCGAGCCTGCCCTCGGCCACCACCCCCTGCCCTTCGCGAAACAGGCTGGGCGGCACGCCGACATAGACGACCGGCAGATCGTGGGCGCCGTCCGTGACCTTGAAGGCGATGCGCTTGCCGCCCTCGCTCTTGGTCACCGACTGCTCCTCGACCAGCCCGCCGATGCGCATCATGCGGCCGGCGGCGGGCTGCTTCTGGGCGATCTCGCTCGGGCTGTAGAAGAAGACGAGATTGTCGTTGAAGGCGTTCAGCACCAGGAAGGCGGCGACACTGAGACAGGCCATGCCGCCCACGACCATGATCAGGCGGCGGCGCTTGCGCGTCATGTCCGGTCCGCCTGAAGCCGGGCCAGCGAGCGCTGGGCCGCGCGATAACGCATCACCGCATTCACCGTGAAGAATCCCAGGATGAGAAAAGCCGCCGCATAGGCGGGCCAGATATAGGCCGCATAGCCGCCCATAGCGAGAAAATCGGAGAGAGCGTCCATTAGCGGCCGGCCAGCGCGTAGGAGGAGGCCGTGGCTTCGGCCTCGACCATCTGCAGGGCGCGGATCTTGCGCTCGAGCAAGGCGGCGCGCATGCGCAGCAGCAGCAGCAGCACGAACAGCAGCGTGAAGGCGACGGCCATGATCAGCAGCGGCACCAGGATCGAGGCGTCGATGGTCGAGCCGCCGAGCCGCAGCACGCTCGCCGGCTGATGCAGCGAATTCCACCAATCGACCGAGAATTTGATGATCGGGATGTTGATCCAGCCGACGAGCGCCAGCACCGACGCGGCCCGGCTGCCGCGCGTCGGATCGTCAAAGGCGTGGCTGAGCGCGATATAGCCGAGATAGAGGAAGAACAGCACCAGCACCGAGGTGAGGCGCGCATCCCAGACCCACCAGGTGCCCCAGGTGGGCGCGCCCCAGAGCGAGCCGGAGACGAGGCAGACCGCCGTGAAGGCCGCGCCCAGAGGGGCCGCTTCCTGGGCCGCGATCTCGGCCAGCGGATGCCGCCAGATCAGCGCCGCCGCACTCGCCGCGGCGACGACCGAGTATGTGGCCATCGCCATCCAGGCGGCCGGCACATGGATGAACATGATCCTGACCGTATCGCCCTGCTGATAATCAGGCGGCGCCCGGAAGCCCAGCACCAGCCCGACCAGCAGGAACGCCGCCGTCATCGCAGCCAGCCAGGGCACGATCGGCGCGCTGACGCGCATGAACCGGGCGGGGTTGGCGAAACGATGCATGGTGGTGGCGCGCCCTCTTGCTACTTTTCGTATATTTTACACCCAAACCGACGCTCATTCGAGCGCCTGGCGCAACGCGGCTGCCGCCGCAAGCGGGCACAGAGGCAACGCCCCCGCCAGCAGCGCACCCAATATATATAGGTGCGCGGCCCCGGCCTCCTGCGTAATCGCCGCATCCGCCGCACCGACACCGAAAATTAGGACCGGAATCTCCAACGGCAAGACCAGCAGCGAAACAAGTACGCCGCCGCGCCGCGCGCCCAGCGTCAGCGCCGCCCCGACCGAGCCCAGCAGGCTCAGCACCGGCGTACCGATCGCCATGCCCAGCATGAGGCGCGGCAGGCTCGCCGGATCGAGCCGGAGCAGGAGTGCCACGATCGGCGTCGCCAGCAATACCGGCACGCCGGCGACGAGCCAGTGCGACAGGCATTTCGCCAGCACAGCCAGTTCCAGCGGCAAGGGCGACAGGCGAATGAGCTCGAGCGTCCCGTCCTCCCAATCGCCGAGGAACATCCGGTCGAGCGCCAGCAATGTCGCGAGCAGCGCTGTCACCCAGATGATGCCGGCGGCACTGCGCGCCAGCAGCTCCGGCTCCGGACCGATGCCGAACGGGAACAGGATGGCGGCGAGCACGAAGAACATCACGGCCATGGCACCGTCGCCGCCTTGCCGGAAGGCGAGGCGCAGATCACGCCGGACGATCGCCCAGAACGGCATCACCAGTCGAGCGCCGCGCCGGCGAGGACGCGCCCGCCCGTCCGAGCCGGCGGAAAATCCGGCAGCGACAGGGTTTGCGGATCGGGCACGTCGATGCCCTGATGGGTCGACAGGATGACGAGACCGCCCCGCGCCCGATGGCCGGCGATCAGGCGCGACAAGGCGTCGAGCGAGTCGCGGTCGAGCCCGACCGTCGGCTCGTCGAGCAGCCAGAGCGGCGCCGGACGCAGCGCCAGGCGCGACAGGGTCAACCGCCGGCGCTGTCCCGAGGAGAGGAAGCGGCAGGGCATGGCGGCGAGCGGCTGCAGCCCGAGCGGCGCCAAGGCCGCGGCAGGATCGGCGGTCTCGCCGGCGAGCGCGCTCCAGAACGCGACGGTCTCCGCCACGGTCAGGGCCGGCTTCAGCCCGTCGAGATGGCCGACATAATGGAGCCGCGCCCGATGCGCCTCCGCATCGGTGGCGATATCGGTGCCGTTCCAGGTGAACCGCCCCTCAGCCGGCCGGCCGAAACCGGCCATCAGCCGCAGCAGGGTCGATTTGCCGCTGCCGTTGGGTCCGGACAGGATCAGCGCCTCGCCCGGCGCCAACGCGAAGCCGAGCGCGGAGAATAGTCGCTTCTCGCCCCGAACCCCCGTCAGGCCCTCGCCGGCGAAATATCCAGGCTGATCCGCGTTCATGGCGGGCGGGATAGCATCCGCCGGGCCGGCTGTAAAATGCTGTTCTCTATCGCTTGAGATCGAGGGCGGCCAGGATCGGCCCCGGCCGGCCGGGCTCGATGAAAACCATCTCGCCTTCGGCCGATTTGGCCGGCAGCGTCAGATCGAGCGCCTTGCCGTTCCAATCGCCGAGTGCGATGGCCGAGCGCACGACCTGATAATCGGTAAGCGTCTGCCCGGCATTCTCGCCGCGGCCGACCGGCGTTACCTGCTCCCGGTCATAGCCGATCAGCCAGACCGTGCCCGATCCCGAGCCGGCGCCGATGGCGACCGAGGCGGTGCCGTCCGGTTTCGTGGTCAGGGACAGGTCGGGGCCCGCCACCTCGCGCTGCGATGCCGCACTGATCAGTCGGGCGATCGCATAGGCGTCGGAACCGACGGCCTGGGTATTGCCGTCGATGACGATCTGCGGCGTATAGACATTGTCGAGGCCGAGCCGCGCCGAATACTCATATTGCCGCCGCGTCCATTCGGGGCTGGAGAATTTATCCTTCCAACCGAGCCCGTCCCAGTAATGAACATGCCATGCGAGCGCCAGGACACCCGGCTGCTTCGCCAGTTCGCCCAGGATCGCATCGGCGGGCGGACAAGAGCTGCAACCTTGCGAGGTGAAGAGCTCGACCAGGATCGGCCGCTCCGACGCGTGACCGGCCAGAGGCAGCAGAAGCCCGGCGGCAGCCAAGCTCATGCTCAGGAGTTTGCGCGCTGTCATGATGGGAGATCGAACCACTCGCTCAAGCCGAAGGCAAGCCGCCCTCACATCCCATTCGGTGGATGCGTGGGCGCGGTTACCGGTCGACTGCCAGCGTCGCCAGCATCGGACCTGGCGCGTCGGGCTGCACGAACACGACTTCCGCCTCGGCCGCCTTCTGCGGCAGCGGCAGATCGAGCGGCTTGCCGTGCCAGAGCCCGAGGCGGACCGCCTTGCGCACCACTTGATACTCGGTCAGCGTCCGCCCGGCATTCTGGCCGCGGCCGACGGCACTCGTCTGCACCTTGTCGTAAGCGACCAACCAGACGGCACCCGAGCCGCTGCCGGCGCCGACCTTGACCGAAGCGAGACCGTCCTTGTGACCGACCGTGAGATCGGGGCCTTCGACCAGGCGCTGCTCGGCCGCATGGATGAGGCGCGCGACGGCGCCGGCATCCGAGCCGACCGTCTCGTTGCTGCCATCGACCACGAGCTGCGGCGTGTACATGGTTTCGAGCTTCAGGCGCTCGGAATAATCGTACTGGCGCTCGTCCGCGCTGCGGGTCGAGAATTTGTCCTTCCAGCCCATCCCGTCCAGATAGCCCACGTGCCAGGCGAGCGCGAGCACGCCCGGCTGCTTGGCGAGCTCACCCAGCAGCTGGTCGGCCGGCGGGCAGGAGACGCAACCTTCGGAGGTGAAGAGCTCGATCAGCACCGGACGCGCCGGCGACGCCTGGCTGGCGCCGACGCTGGCGACCAAGAGTGCGGCAGCGAACACGGCGCGCCGAGCGAGATGGGAAAGAGATGAGCGTGTCATCATCGATGAAACATCCCTCGAATTTTAACTAAATTACGTGCGCATGCCTTCATCTGAAGACAATTTTAGATAAATTACCCAAGTATGTCTTCTGTTGAACAGAATTTTAGATAAAATTACGTATCAACCTATTTACAATACTATTCGATCTTGATTGATACTTACTTAATGTTGGGAGCAGGCAATATCCAGTGCCATTCCATAAAAGGCCACGAATATTGAACACCTCACAATCGGGGTCGGCGCCATGACGGGTCTGCCCGGATCAACGCGTCTTTCGGTCGCGTTACCGCGATCGACACTCTAAGTTTCCGGTTCGAGGGGAATCTTCATCCGTTCGGATGAGCCAGCCAAATCAGACTCCGCACCGGAAAGGCCCGATGACCAAACTGAAGAAATTGACCAAGGCCGAGATCGAGCGATTTTTTGAGCTGCTCGCCGAAAGCATCCCGGCCCCCGCGACCGAGCTCGACTACATCAATCCCTTCACGCTGCTGGTCGCGGTCGTGCTGAGCGCGCAGGCGACCGATGCCGGCGTCAACAAGGCGACCAAGGGATTGTTCGCCGTCGCCGATACGCCGGCCAAGATGGCGGCACTGGGCGAGGCCGCCATCCGCGGCTATATCAAGACGATCGGGCTCTTCAACATGAAGGCCAAGAACGTGGCCGCCCTATCCCAGATCCTGGTCGAGCAGCATGGCGGCGAGGTGCCGCGCGACCGCGAGGCGCTGGAGGCGCTGCCCGGCGTCGGACGCAAGACGGCGAACGTCGTGCTGAACGTGGCGTTCGGCGAGCCGACTATCGCGGTCGACACCCATATCTTCCGGATCGGCAACCGGACAGGGCTGGCGCCGGGCAAGACGCCGCGGCAGGTCGAGGATGGGTTGAACGCCGTCGTGCCGAAGCGATGGCTGATGACCTGCCATCACCGGCTGATCCTGCACGGGCGTTACGTGTGCACGGCGCGGAAGCCGAATTGTCCCGTCTGCGTGGTGCGCGAGATCTGCCGGTTCCCCGACAAGACCGCCCCCACGCCCGATCCCGAGGCGATCACGTCCCCGCGGAGGCGGTCAGCGACGTAGAGAAGGGCGAGCAGCTGTTTTCCGGCGCCTTGAGGCGCGCCCGGTCGCGGGTCGCGACATGCGCGACCTTGAGGACACCGTCCTCGGGATAGAGGAACACGTCGAGCACGCAGCTCTCGCTGCGATATTGCCAGATCTCGGCGGCCTCTTCCTTGCGGGTGAAATCGGGCGTGCCGAGGCGCGAGACGAGCTCTCGCTCCGAAATGTCGTGCAGTCCCGGTAGCTCGCGAACCTCGAGCTTGGGCTTCACCGGCAGGGCCGTCGGGGTCGGCGCCAGCGCGATGGCGGCGGCGTCGGACCCGGGCTTGATGGGCGCGGGCGCACCCGTGCAGGCTGCCGCCAATAGGCAGAGCCCCACCATAGGGGCGGCTCTGAACAAAAATGCTGTCGTCGCGAGTCTGGACATCACGTCTCGATATTGCTCGACCTGCGCGCCGCCACGCAACCGGCGACGCGCAGGCCTGGTTTGGGCCTCAGGTTGAGGGAATCGACGGCGTTTCGGCACCTTCCGTCGCAACGGCTTGAATATCACCGGAAATCTGACCACCCGCCTCGATCTCGATCTGGCCGTAGCGGATCGAGCCCGTGACCTTGCCGGTGGCACGAATGAAAAGCCGCTTCTTGACGGTCAGCGTTCCTTCGAAACGGCCGCGGATTTCGGCCTCGTCGATCGAAGCCGAGCCTTTGAACAGACCCGAATCGGCGATATCGACATCGCGGCAATTGGTGAGGTTGGCCTCGACGCTGCCTTCGACGATCAGCCGGTCGCAGGAATTGATCTCGCCGGAGAGCGAAATCTCGCGGCCGACGATCAGCTGGCGGATCTCGGCGTTCGGGCGCGGCGAGGTCGGCGCCGGTGTGGCGGCGGCGGGCTCGCTCGGGCGACGCGGCAATTCGGCCGGGCGCGGTGCCGCCCCCCCGAGCTCGGTCGCCGACGGACGCGGCGGCAGGTTGGGCACTCGATTCGGCAGTGTGGGTGAACTCATTGCTGTACTCCCCGATCCTGAAGGAAGCGCCGGCTTGGCAGGCGGCGCGACGAGATTTTCCGGTGAGAAGTCAGTGTCAGACCCCATTTCGTCCCCATCGGTCCTCTTGTTGCGGCGAAACATGGCAAATCCTCATTATCTGGACCCGATTTACTCAGTTCCACACCGGACGAGCCGGTGCGGTCTTACCGCGCCGATACTCAGCCAGTGGCGAGAACCCTCTCCGACTGCCGCAGCCGTTCGACCAGATGGACCGAAGCCGCTGTGCCTACCATCGGCGCTACAAGGTTAACGAAAGGTATCAAGAACAGGCCGGCAGCGGTGGCGCCGCAGAATATGAACGCCATTCGGTGCCGCTGCCAGAGCAGATCGACCTCGCGATCGGACAGACGCCGAAGCGCCACCGCGTTGAAATATTCGCGGCCGAGCAGATAGCCGTTCAGGCCGAAGAACAGGAAGGGCAGGCTCGGCAGGAACAGGAGCCCGAGGATGAGCCCGCCGATATTGAGCAGGATGCTGATCAGGGCGAGGCGGATGCCGCTCCACAGCACGGCATGCCAGCGCGTCGGCGGCGCCGGCGGCAAGCCCGGATAATGCCGGCGCTCGACCGCCTCGATGATCGCGTCGGAATAGAACCCCAGGATCATGAGGGCGACGCTCGGAAACATGAACCAGGTGATGAGCGGTACGCCGACGGCGCCCAGCAGGCCCGCCCCCCAGCGCAGCCAGGTGCTGGTCGCCGTCTCGTAGGCGACGCCCCAGCCGACGGCGACCCAAAGGACGGCCAGCACCACGATCGACCAGAACAAGGTCAGCAGCAGGGGGCGGCGCATACCGCGCTCGGGCAACTGTGCGATGGCAAGCAGGATGGCGGTGAACATGGCGCTCTTGCGGCGGATCCCGGCCTCGGGCGGCGCGGATAGGACCCCTGCGCCGGCTACGGTTGCCTTGCGCTTCGATCTTTCTATACTGCGCCGCAAAATCGCCGGCTTCAACATATGGATCGGAAATTCTTGATGGCGACAAGCTCGCTCGACGTGGTCGGTATCGGCAATGCCATCGTCGACATCATTGCGCACGCCGATGACGCGTTCCTCAAGGCGCAAGGCATGACCAAGGCCAGCATGGCCTTGATCGACGAGGCGCGCGCCGAGGCGATCTACGCCGCGATGGGACCGGGCCTGGAAATGTCCGGCGGCTCGGCCGGCAACACGATCGCGGGCATCGCCTCGCTCGGCGGCAAGGCCGGTTATATTGGCAAGGTCCGCGACGATCTCCTCGGCAAGGTATTCCGGCACGACATAACCTCCGCGGGCGTCGTCTTCACCACACCCGAGGCCACGGATGGCCCCAGCACGGCGCGGTCGATGATCTTGGTGACTCCCGACGCCCAAAGGACCATGAACACCTTCCTCGGAGCCTGTGTGAATCTTCGGCCTGAGGACGTCGATGATGCGCTCATAGAGAGCGCGCAAGTGACCTATCTGGAAGGTTATTTGTTCGACCCGCCGCATGCCCAGGAAGCCTTCCGCAAGGCCGCGCGCACGGCTCATGCCGCCGGCCGCAAGGTCAGCCTGTCGTTGTCGGACGGGTTCTGCGTCAACCGCCATCGTCCGGCGTTCCTCGACCTGGTCGAGCATCATGTCGACATCCTGTTCGCCAACGAGGCCGAGATCACGGCACTGTTCGAGACGGACGATTTTGACAAGGCCGTCACGCGTGTGCGCGGGATGTGCGAGCTCGCCGCCGTGACACGCGGCGCCGAGGGTTCGGTTCTGGTCACCGAGACCGGAATCATCGAGGTCCCGGCCGCAAAAGTGTCGCGAATCGTCGATACCACGGGGGCGGGCGACCTTTACGCCGCCGGCGTGCTGCACGGAATCACGACCGGGCGGACCCTGCCCGAATGTGGTCGCCTCGGCAGCCTGTGCGCGGCCGAGATCATCAGCCATTACGGGGCGCGGCCCGAGACTCCGCTCAAGCAATTCGTCGGCGCCGCCTGAAAGGCATAGATTCCATGGACATCCGCAATATCGCCATCATCGCCCACGTCGACCACGGCAAGACGACCCTGGTCGATGCGCTGCTGCGCCAGAGCGGCACCTTCCGCGCCAACCAGCAGGTGGCCGAGCGCGCGATGGATTCGAACGACCTGGAACGTGAGCGCGGCATCACCATCCTGGCGAAATGCACCTCGGTCGTCTGGAAGGACGTCCGGCTCAACATCGTCGACACGCCGGGCCACGCCGATTTCGGCGGCGAGGTCGAGCGCATCCTCAGCATGGTCGATGGCGTGGTCGTGCTGGTCGACGCCGCCGAAGGCCCGATGCCGCAGACCAAGTTCGTGGTCGGCAAGGCGCTCCGCCAAGGCCTGAGGCCGATCGTCGTCATCAACAAGGTCGACCGGCCGGACGCGCGCGTGCAGGAAGTGCACAATGAGGTGTTCGACCTCTTCGCCATCCTGGACGCCAACGACGACCAGCTCGATTTCCCGACCCTCTTCGCCTCCGGCCGCAACGGCTGGGCGAGCGAGACCATGGATGGGCCGCGCCAGGATCTGGCGCCGCTGTTCGAACTCATCGTCCGCCATGTCCCGCCGGCGGTGGGCGACACCGAGGCGCCCTTCTCCATGCTGGCGACCACGCTCGAGGCCGATCCCTATCTCGGCCGCGTGCTGACCGGTCGCATCATGAGCGGCGTCGCCAAGGTCAATATGCCGGTCCGCTCGCTGGCCTATGACGGAAGGGTGATAGAGGTGGCGCGGCTGACCAAGCTGCTCTCCTTCCGCGGCCTGGAGCGGGTCGGCATCGAAAGCGCCGTCGCCGGCGACATCATCGCGGTAGCGGGCCTGGCCGACACGACAGTCGCCGACACGATCGCCGCACCGGAAGTGACGGTGCCGATCAAGGCGACGCCGATCGATCCGCCGACCTTGGCCATGACCTTCTCGGTCAATGACAGCCCGCTCGCTGGCCGCGAGGGCACCAAGGTCACCTCGCGCATGATCGCCGAGCGGCTGTTCCGCGAGGCCGAAGGCAATATCGCGATCAAGGTCCAGGAGACCGCCGACAAAGACGCGCTCGAAGTGGCCGGCCGCGGCGAACTGCAGCTGGGCGTGCTGATCGAGACGATGCGACGCGAGGGTTACGAGATGTCGATCTCGCGACCGCGCGTGCTCTACAAGACCGAGAACGGCCAGCGGCTGGAGCCGATCGAGGAAGTGCAGATCGATGTCGACGAGGAACATTCCGGCGTCGTCGTCGAGAAGATGAGCCTGCGCAAGGCCGAGATGAACGACATGCGCCCGTCGGGCGGCGGCAAGCTGCGCCTCACTTTCCTCGCCCCCTCGCGCGGCCTGATCGGCTATCAGGGCGAGTTCATGACCGACACGCGCGGCACCGGGTTGATGAGCCGCCTGTTCCACGGCTACGCCCCCTACAAGGGCCCGATCGAAGGACGGCGCAACGGCGTGCTGATCTCGAACTCCGAGGGGCCGGCGGTCGCCTATGCGCTGTGGAACCTCGAAGATCGCGGTCCGATGTTCATCACGCCGGGCACCCCCGTCTATCAGGGCATGATCATCGGCGAGCATACGCGCGACAACGACCTCGAGGTCAATCCGCTCAAGGCGAAGCAGCTCACCAACATCCGCACGACCTCCAAGGACGAGGCGGTGCGCCTGACCACGCCCCGGGTCATGACGCTGGAGCAGGCGATCTCCTATATCGGCGAGGACGAGCTGGTCGAAGTGACGCCGAAGAGCATCCGGTTGCGAAAGTTGCTGCTCGACCCGAACGAGCGCAAGCGGGCCACTCGTTCGCAGGAAGCGGGCTGACCGCTTCTAGAGCACGATCGGATTGGCTGGAAACAGCCAATTCGTGAATCGTACTCTAACTGTTTGAATAGAGACGGATTCACGGAATGGGTGGATTCCACCCATTCCGATCCGGTTCTAGTCACAACAGGAACGCCAAGGCGGTCTCGCAGGCCGCCTCCACTTTCAAGGTGAGCAGATCGTCCGCGCGGGTCCGGCCGAGATTGACGGCCGCGACCGGCTTGCCGGCGTCGGCTGCCATCTGGACGAAGCGGAAGCCGGAATAGACCATGAGCGACGAACCGACGATCAGCATGGCGTCGGCCCGTTCCAGATGCTCCTTGGCGGCGGTGACCCGGTCGCGCGGCACGTTCTCGCCGAAGAACACGACATCGGGCTTGAGCAGGCCGCCGCAGTGCCGGCAATCCGGCACGACAAAAGAAGCGAAATCCTGGCTGTCGAGGTCGGCGTCGCCGTCGGGCGCCGGGGCGGCATCGAGATCGACCCAGGCGGGGTTCAGCCGGACCAGCTCTTCCTGCAGCTCGCCGCGCGGCATCCGGTGCTCGCAGTCCATGCAGCGGACGAGGTCGAGACGCCCGTGCAGATCGATCACCTCCCGGCTGCCGGCGGCCTGATGGAGCCGGTCGACATTCTGGGTGAGCAGCAGCTCGCTCCGCCCCGCCGCTTCCAGCCGGGCCAGCGCATGATGCGTGCCGTTGGGACGGGCGCGGCCGAAGCGCTGCCAGCCGACCAGGCTGCGCGCCCAGTAGCGCCGGCGGGTCGCCGCATCGCCCATGAAAGACTGATAGGTCACCGGCGGTGTGCGCTTCCACTTGCCGTCGGCGTCGCGATAGTCGGGAATGCCCGAATTGGTGCTGCAGCCGGCGCCGGTCAGAACGAAAAGGCGCCGATGCCGCGCGACGAAGTCTTGAAGCTCTGAACTTTCCATGGCGAGGACAGCTTAGCGGGATAGGCCGGTCATGAGGAGCCCCGGATCGGCAGGTCTGCCGGGCTCAGGATGAGTTCGGGCCTGCGGCCGGCCGCGATGATTTCGCGTTCCACAGCATAAACCATTTGATTCAGCTCGATGTATCGCCGCGGCGATCCGTGTATATTGCTGCCAAGCAGTTCCGCGCCCGACGCTGACGGGCCTGCATCGAGGGGGCGGCAATGAATGGATTTCCCAAGAGCACGATAATGATCACCGGAGCGGTGATCGCGCTCCTCGGTGTCCTCGCGATCGCCGTTCCGGTCTTCACGACCCAGCAGACGAAGGATGTCGTCAAGCTTGGCGATTTGAAGCTCACGGCACAGGAAGAGACCTCGCACACCATGCCGCCCTTCGTCGGCCCAGCCGCCCTGCTCGTCGGCCTGATTCTGATCGGGGTCGGATTTACCGCACGGCGCTAGAGCACGATCGCATTGGCTGGAAACAGCCAGTGCGTGAATCGTGCTCTAACCATTTGAATAGAGACGGATTCACGGAATGGGTGGATTACATCCATTCCGATCCGGCTCTAGTCTGTGCCGACTTTATTGGTCTGAATTTGCAGTAACGCGGGCACGTTTTATCCAAAGGCGGGCACCCGCTCGTTCTCGACTGTCATCCTGAGTATTTTCCGAGGGCTGACGACCTCGGCTGCCGAGATTAAGCTGCCATCTTTCCATTTCGCCGCTTGTAGGCGGCGAAGTGCAGAGACGCTGCCGCCATGGAAAGACTGTTCGCTGAACGCACCGTTCAGGCGCCGCAACGCATGACCGCGGTCGATTATTTTGCGGTCCCTTCACGATGAGAGTTCGACGGCACCTGTAACACCGAAGGAGGGCCTTCCAAATGATTGCCAATCCCCGCCGCTTCCTGAATGCGAGCACCAACGCGGCCACCGCGCTGGTAGGCTTGCTGCTGGCCTCCTGTGTGGCGCAACAACCCACGGCACCCCAGGAAGTGCAGGCGAGCAATCCGAGCGTCACCTACAAATACCATAGCGACCAGGAGCTGATTCAGACCAACCAGAGCGCGGCAACGTTCTGCAGCACCTATCATGCCGGTCCGCGCGCCTCTCATTTCGCGAACGATCCCGATGGCAGCAAGGTCGTCGTCTATGAATGTCTGCAGACGGCCATGCAGCCGGCGCCGCAGCCACGCTTCGATCCCGGCCTGACCTACAGCTATCGGACGGACCAGGACCTGCTGGACGCGTCGCGGAATGCACAGACCTACTGCATGAACAATGGATCGCAGCAGGTGGTCTCCAATTTCGGGACCGGTGCGGACGGGAGCAGAACCGTCAATTTCCGATGCAGCTCGCGATAAGACCCGCTGCTCGTGCTCGTGCGGGATCGGCCGGGGATGGAATAGTCAAGGGGGTTGAATCGTGTTGCGAATTCTACTGATCGTCGTGCTGGTGCTCGTCTTGTTGTCGTTCTTCGGCGGTTATTCGGGCTACATGCCGATGCATTACGGCTATGGCGGTGGCGGTGTGGGACTCATCATCCTGATCGTCCTGCTGGTCTTGCTGTTTCGCTGAACCCATCCAAGTTTCGCCGACGATCTGTGTTCGAGTATTCGGACGGCGCACCTCCACCGACTTGACACAGATCAATGCTGCTTATCGGTCAAAGCGGAAATCATATCCAATGCGTCGTCAGGCGATGGCGTGACTGCGAATATCTGATCTCTTACACAAAGTGGCGACAGCAGGCCGCTTGGGAGTGACTCCATGCTAGGCACTATTCTGTTGGTCATACTCGTGCTGGTCTTGATCGGCGCGTTGCCCAGATGGCCGCACAGTGCGAACTGGGGCTACTACCCGAGCAGCCTGATGGGGATCGTGCTCATCGTCCTGCTGATCCTGCTGGCCCTCGGACAGATCTAACCCGATGCGATCGGACCCGACCCGGTCTGAAACTCTCGAAACAGGAGCAGATCGATGACCAAAATCCGAGGCATCTTCCTGGCAACTGTGCTCGCGCTGGCTGCCCTGGCGTCCACAACGCTGCCCAATCGCGCCAACGCGGCAACGGCGGAGGATCTCAACCGAGACGCCGATCAGGCTCTGCAACTGCTATACAAAACCCACCCCATTGCTGCTGAGCTCGCGAAATCAGCCAAGGGCGTGCTCATCTTCCCCAATATCGTCAAAGCCGGCTTCGTGTTCGGCGGGGCCTATGGCGAAGGCGTGCTGAAGCAGGGATCGAAGATCGACGGCTATTACAATTCCTTCACAGGCTCCTGGGGCCTGCAGGCGGGTGCGCAATCCTACGGCTACGCCGTGTTCCTGATGAGCAACAAGGCAATCAGCTACATTCATCGCTCTCACGGATGGGAGATCGGCACGGGGCCGACGGTCGTCATCGTCAATGAGGGCGTTGCCAAGAACCTCTCCACCTCGACGTTGAAGGACGACGCATACGCCTTCATCTTCGATCAGCAGGGGTTGATGGCTGGAATCAGCATCGAAGGGACGAAGATCTCGCGCATCAAGCAGTAGATCTATCGAGATGAAGTGGCCGGAAGCCGGCTAAGCCTCCCCGACGATCTCAAGCCAAGGCCAGCGGGCACGATAGCTCTCGGCCTTGGCGCGAAACAGGTCCGGGCGCGGATTGGCCGGGTTCATCCTGAGCTTGCCCGTCCAGAGTTCGTCGAGGCCGTAAGGCGCATAGAGCGCGCCCGTGGCGGCTTCGATCCCGACGCAGGTGCAGCGGACGAGATAGCGGTCGATGCCGTCGCGCGTCGAGGCGAGCGGCGGATAGGGCTCGCCGAACCGTTCCGGATACCAGAGATGGACCCGGGCCTGGTTCTTCAGCTCGATTTCGACGCCGAGATCGGCGAAGAGGTCGGCCGCGCGCCGAATCGCCCGATCCTCCGCCTCGAAAGAGAGATCGCGCGCATCGTAATAGAAGATATCGTAATCCTTGATCCGGGCGTCCACGGCCGAGCCGCTCAGGCGATTCCACACGGCTTGGTAGAGGCATCCCGCGACCAGATGCGCCTGGCCGAGGCCGAGAGCCGGCAGCCGATCGAGAATGGCCACGTTCACCGGGTTGTCCAGCGCCCAGTCGACCAGCATTCGGCTCTTCGTCGCACTCACTTCCCCACTCGCCTCCGCTCGGCTATGGTCCGGCCCGATTTTCCGAACTGTCCGGTAGCCATAACATGACCAAAATCCTTCGGCTTTTCGCTCTCGTGGCCGCGATCTTCGCACTCCACCTGCCGGCCCAGGCGGCCGATCTCGAGAACACGATTTATCTCGACGTGCCGGCCGGCCGGGTCGTCATCGAGCTGCGGCCCGATCTGGCGCCGCATCATGTCGCCCGCATCAAGGAGCTGGCACGCAAAGGCTTCTATGACGGCCTCGCCTTCCATCGCGTGATACCGGGCTTCATGGTCCAGGGCGGCGACCCCAAGGGCGACGGCACCGGCGGCTCGGGCCAGCATCTCAAGGCCGAATTCTCGGCTGAGCACCATGTCCGCGGCATCTGCTCGATGGCGCGCGCCTCCGACCCCGATTCGGCCGACAGCCAGTTCTTCATCATGCTCGGCGACGCGCCCTCGCTCGACGGCAAATACACGATCTGGGGCAAGGTCACCCAGGGCATGGAATTCGTCGACAAGATCAAGAAGGGCGACGAGGCCAATAACGGCGTCGTGTTCCAGCCCGACCACATCATCCGCATGCAGGTCGCGGCCGACGTGAAGAAGTAGCTGTTCGCATACGGGCGCCGTCGACACGGCGGCGCTTCCCCCCGGGCTGCGGCTCCATTATGGTGCGCGCCTATTTTACGATCCCGGGAGAATGGGAATGGCGGCCGATCTCGAAAACACGCTCTATCTGGATGTCCCCGGCGGCCGGGTCACCATCGAGCTGCGCCCCGACCTGGCGCCGAACCATGTCGCGCGCATCAAGGAGCTGGCGCGGGAAGGGTTTTATGACGGCATCGCCTTTCATCGCGTGATCGACGGCTTCATGGTCCAGACAGGCGACCCCAAGGGCGACGGCACCGGCGGCTCCGGCCAGCGGCTCAAGGCCGAATTCTCGAACGAACGGCATGTCCGCGGCATCTGCTCCATGGCACGGACCAACGATCCGAACTCCGCCGACAGCCAGTTCTTCATCATGCTGGGCGACGCGCCGAGCCTCGACCGGCAATATTCGGTCTGGGGTGCCGCAGTCTCGGGCATGGAGCATATCGACGCGATCAAGAAGGGCGACCGGATCCGCAACGGCGTGGTGACCGACCCCGATCGCATCGTCAAGATGCAGGTCGCGGCCGACGCCAAGGAATAGCTCGACCGCCCTGCCTGATGCTTCCTTGACCCCTGTCCCCGGCGCCGGCCGGAACGATCCGGCCGGATCGCCTGCGGGCAAGGCGCCGAGCGCACTGGCGCTCTATGCCCAGCCGCGCCTGCTCGCCGTGCTGGTGATGGGCTTCGCGAGCGGCCTGCCCTTCGCGCTCACCGCGTCCACCCTCAGCATCCGGCTTGCGCAATCCGGCCTCGGCTTCGGTGCGATCGGGCTCTTCGGCTTCGTGGGATTGTCCTACAGCCTGAAATTCCTGTGGGCGCCGCTGCTCGACCGCGTGTCCCTGCCCCTTCTGACCGGCCGACTCGGGCGCCGGCGATCCTGGCTGATCGCGATCGATATCGCCCTCATCGCCGCGATCCTGGGGCTGGGGCTGTCCGATCCGGCCATCGACCTGCGCTTGACCGCGCTCTGGGCCGTCGCCGTCGCCTTCCTGTCGGCGACGCAGGACATCGTCATCGACGCCTATCGCGTCGAGTTGCTGAGCGATGCCGAGCAAGGCGCAGGCGCCGCCGCCACTCAGTTCGGTTATCGCATCGGCCTGCTCGCCTCGGGCGCCGGCGCCCTCTATCTCGCCGCCGGCTGGAGCTGGGGTGCGGCTCATTTCGCCATGGCGACGCTGATGCTGCTGGGGCCGATCGCGGCCCTGGCGACGCCCGAGCCGCAGGCGGTGCCGGTCGTCCGATCCGCCGATTGGCTCGACGCCACGCTGCTGGCGCCGTTCCGCGATTTCCTCCGGCATCGCGACTGGGTGGCGATCCTGCTGTTCGTGCTGCTCTATCGGCTGGGCAGCGCCGTCGCCGACCATATGGCGCCGCCCTTCTATATCTCGTTGGGATTCAGCTCGGTCGAGTATGCCAGCATCAGCAAGCTGTTCGGCGTCGCCGCCTCGCTCGCCGGCGTCTCGCTCGGCGGGTTTCTGGTCTACCGGTTCGGGACCATGGCTGCCCTGTTTCTCGGCGGCGTGCTGCAGATTGTCTCCGACTTGACCTACATAGCGCAATATTGGGCCGGACATGATATTAGAGTGCTCACTGCGACGATCGGTGTCGAAAGCATCTCCGCCGGTATTTACGGCGCTGCGTTCGTCGCCTATCTGTCCGGTCTTTGCAACAGGGCACACACGGCCACGCAATATGCGCTGCTGACGGCGCTGGCGGGACTGACCTATCGGATCTTCGGCTCGACCGGCGGCCTCATTGTCGACCGGATCGGCTGGGTTCCGTTTTTCGGGCTTTCGGCGGCCCTCGTTTTGCCGGCGCTGTTCTTGCTAGGATGGCTGATGCGTAATCAGGTAAAGGGATAGACATGGATCTCAGTAAGATTCCGATCGGTGAAAACCCGCCTCATGATGTGAATGTCATCATCGAGATCCCGCAGGGCGGTTATCCGGTCAAATATGAATTGGACAAGGAATCGGGCGCGCTCTACGTCGACCGTTTCCTGCATACCTCGATGATCTACCCGGCCAATTACGGCTTCATCCCGCACACGCTGAGCGGCGATGGCGATCCGGTCGATTGCATGGTCGTCGGCCCGACGCCGGTGGTGCCCGGCGTGGTCGTGCGCTCGCGCCCGATCGGGGCACTGATCATGGAAGATGAATCGGGAATCGACGAGAAGATCCTGGCCGTTCCGGTCGACAAGCTCCACCCCTTCTATACCTCGGTCAGCTCCTATCGCGACCTGCCGCAGATCCTGATCGACCAGATCGGGCATTTCTTCGCCCACTACAAGGATCTGGAGCGGGGCAAGTGGGTCAAGGTCAAGCGTTGGGCGGAAGCCGGAGAATCTTCCGACCTCATCCGCGAGGCGATCGAGCGCGCCAAGCAGCCGAAATGAGCGTTGGCGGCGCGCCGTGTTCCCGGTGCGCCGCCGCCTCGCTTAGGACGCTCGCCTAAGAATTTCACCGCTCCCAAATCTTGCGCACCGCAGCCGCTTTGCTTGAGATAGTCGCACGACCGGCTGATTTGAGAGATGATGACGAAGCCCGAGCATGTGATCGGCCGGTATCGGCTGCAGCCGACCCGAGGCCTGTACGCCGACGGCGTTCCGGTGGTGCTCGGCACCAAGGCGCTCGACATCCTGACGGCCCTGGTCGAGGCGGGCGGCCATCTTGTCACCAAGGACGAGCTGCTGGAACGGGTCTGGCCCGGTATCGTCGTCGAAGAGCACAATATCCAGGTCCATGTCTCGGCGCTGCGCAAGGCGCTGGGCGGGGACGCCGGCTGGATCGTGACCGTGCCCAAGCACGGTTATCGCTTTGTCGGCCCGTTGGGCCGAACCCCGGCGGCGGCGGAGCCGCTGCCTCGACCGCTCAATCGCCTGTTCGGGCGCGAGGAGGACCTGGCGACGATCCGCTCGCTGCTCGACCGGACTCAGCTTGTCACGATCAGCGGCCCCGGCGGCACCGGCAAGACACGCCTCGGCCTCGAGCTCCTTCACCAGATCGGCGGCCGCTACCGCGAGGGCGCCGTCTTCGTCGATCTTTCGGTGCTCGAGGATCCGTCTCTGACCGTAAGCCTGGTCGCGGCGGCACTCCGGATCGAATTCAGGGGCGACCCGCCGCAACCCGAACAACTGGCCCGCCGCCTGAAAGAGCGGGAGTTGCTGATCCTGCTCGACAATTGCGAGCATGTGCTCGATTCTGTGGCGCCGCTGGCCGAAAGTATCCTGGCCGGGGCGCCCGGGATCAGCTTGCTCGCGACCAGCCGCGAGCCGCTCGCCTGTCTCGGCGAGCAGGTCTATCGCCTGCCGCCTTTGGCCGTTCCGGATGACGATACCGCTTCGCCGGCGGAAACCATCGCCAGTTCCGCCGTGGCGCTGCTGGTTGACCGGCTCAAGGCGGCCGATCCGCATTTTGAGCTGACCGATGGAGCGGTCCGCGCCGTCGGCGGCATCTGCCGGCGGCTCGACGGGCTGCCGCTGGCGATTGAGATGATCGGCGCCGTCGCCCTGGATTTCGGCCTGGAGACGATGGCCGCCAGGCTGGAGCAGCCTTTCGGCCTGCCTTACAGCGTCGCCCGGACCATAACACCGCGCCATCGCTCGCTCGAAGCGACGCTCGATTGGAGCCATGCGCTGCTGTCGCCGGCCGAGCAGATAATGCTGCGCCGGCTGTCGGTGTTTCCCGGGCTGTTCTCGCTGGAAGGGGGCGAAGCCGTCGCCAGTGGCGACAAACTGCCCCGACCGGCGTGCAGCGACCTTCTGGTCAGCCTCGTGCGCAAATCGCTGGTCTCGATCGACACGGCCGCGCCGCTGCCCTACCGGCTGCTCGAGACGATCCGCACCTATGCCGCTGAAAAGCTCGAGGAGGCCGGTGAACAGCGTTCGGTACGCGAACAACATGGCCGCTATGTGATGGCGAAATTGAAGTATTCCACCGAGGAGTGGCACGACACGGGCGAGAGCATCTGGCGCGACCGCTATGCTTGGCTGCTGGCCGATCTCCGCGCGGCCTTGCGCTGGAGCTTCGGGCCGGACGGCAATCTCGATCTCGGCCTCGTGATCGCCGGCCGATCGTGGCCGCTCTGGTCTGTATTGCGCCTCGCTGGCGAAGGACGCCACTGGGCGGAAACGGCGGCGGCGGCACTCAGCGAAGAAACGCCCCACGAAGTCGCGGCCCATGTATGGATGGCGGTCGGCAACCTGATGCCTCAGCGCTCGCTCGAGCGCGCGATTTTCGCGCTGCGCCGGGCCGCGGATCTGTTTGGCATCGTGAAGGATGCGGTCGAGCACGGCCTGGCACTGGCCAGGACGGGTCAGATGCTGGCAATGCACGACGATGTTGCGGCGGCGGCGGTGGCATTGGCCGAAGCGCGGCGCGTGCTCGAACGAAGTACCGCCAAGCGCAGCCTCGGCAGTTGCGCGATGGGCTTCGGACTACTTCATCACGCGAGGGGATCACCACGGGCCGAGGCCCGCCGGGAATTTGATCTGGCTAGAAGCTTGTTCCAGGCGGCGGACTCTCCGCGGCTGACGGTGCTGGCCTTGTGCAACCTTGCCGACACGATGTGGGCTGAGAAAGAACTCGAAACTGCGATCACAACCGTGAAAGATGCAGTGGATCTGGCGCGGCGAGAGGGTTTTTCGCACTTTATCGGTTTCGCTTTGGGCAATCTGGCCGGCATGCTCACCGCGCGCGGCGACCTGGACAAGGCGCTCGCCGTCGCGCGCAAGGCGATGCCGCACTGTCGCGAAGATGAAAATTTCCGCTGGCTGTTTCCGCATCTGGCCCTGCGCGCCGCCAAGGCCGGCAAGCTGGAGGATGCGGCTCGCCTCATGGGCTATCTCGATCATGTCGATCGCGGGCCTCTCTCGTTCAATGAAACACGCGCGCTCGATACGCTGAGAGGGCTTCTGCACGACCGCATGCCGCCCGGGCGGGCAGAGGAGCTGCGGGAAGCGGGACGCTATCTCGACGAAGATCAGGCTCTCGCTCTGGCGCTCGCTTGAACGGCGGCGCCGCACTTATGACGCTCGCCTAGAAGTTTCGCGTGAAGATGATCGGGCCATTTAGGCCTTCCATCGGAGTTTCCTCATATGCATCCGACCCGACGGCAGATCGGCGCTTCGCTTCTCGTCGCACCTCTGCTCGCAAGCCGCCGCGCCGATGCCACCGACACCTGGCCGCCCTCGCCCGATCCCCTTCTATGGCGCATCGATGTGCCGCCCCAGCATGAGGGCATGGCCGACGGTGGCCCTAACGGCGCCGTCTATTACCGCGTCTATGGCGATGCGCCGGGCCGCACCCCCATCGTGGCGCTGCATGGCGGCCCCGCCGCCGGCCACACCTACATGCGGCCCTATTCGGCGCTCGCGACCGACCGGCAGGTCGTGCTCTACGACCAGACCGGTTGCGGCCAATCGGCCAAGCCCTCGGATCTATCGCTCTATACGACCGACCGCTATGTCGAGGAGCTGGAGGCGCTGCGCGTCCATCTCGGCTTCGAGCGGATCATCCTGCTCGGCCATAGCTGGGGCGCCATGCTCGCACCCGCCTATGCCGCGGCCCATCCCGACCGAGTCGAAGCGGTACTGCTCGCAGGCTCCGTGACGCAGGTCGCCGATTATCAGGAAGCGGCCAAGCGCTGGCTCAAGGCCATGGGGCCAAAGGCGGTAGCGACGGCGGCGGCAGCCGAGAAGAGCGGCCACACGGACAGCCCGACCTACCAGGCGGTCCTCGATCGCTATTATCACGCCCACGTCATCCGGCTGAGAACCTGGCCCAAATGGCTGGAGGAGACCTTGGGGGGCCTCGGCGACAATCCGGTCTATAAGCACCTGAACGGGCCGAGCGAGTTCAGCATATCCGGCACGCTGGCGGGGGTCGATCTGCGCCCCTGGCTGGCGCAGATGCATATGCCGGTGCTGGTGACCTGCGGCGAGTTCGACGAGGCGCCGCCCTGGGTCGGCAAGAAGGTAGCGGCGGCACTTCCCAATGCCCGGCTCCATGCCTTTCCGGGCCTCGGCCATTGCCCCCATATCGAAGATCCGGCGCAAGCCATCGCCGTGACGCGGGGCTTCATCGACAAGCTCGCGTGAAAGCGGGGCACGCCTCGGCGTGCCCGCAATACATTCTGTTAGTCGCGCGCCTCGTCGAGCGCGTAGCCGGCGGAGCGGACGGTACGGATGATGTCCGGCTCGGCCGGGCCGTTGAGCGCCTTCCGGAGCCGGCGGATATGCACGTCGACCGTGCGCGGCTCGACATAGACATCATGCCCCCAGACCGCATCGAGCAGCCGCTCGCGCGAGAAGACGCGGCCCGGATGCTCCAGCAGGAAACGGAGCAGCCGGAACTCGGTCGGGCCGAGATGCACCGGCCGGCCGCTGCGCACGACGCGATGGGCGGCCAGGTCCATCTGGACATCGGCGAAATTGAGGCTCTCTTCCGACACGTCGGGCTTGGCGCGGCGGATCACGGCGCGCACGCGCGCGATGAGCTCGCTCGGACTGAAGGGCTTGGTGATGTAATCGTCGGCGCCGCTGTTGAGGCCGCGGATCTTGTCGCCTTCCTCGCCGCGCGCCGTCAGCATGATGATCGGCAAGGCGCGCGACTGCGGCGAGCGGCGGATCTGGCGGCAGACCTCGATGCCCGAGACCAGCGGCAGCATCCAGTCGAGCAGGACGACATCGGGCTTGCGCTCGGCGATCTGGACGAGCGCTTCCTCGCCGTCGCTCGCTTCGCAGACGCCGAAGCCTTCCTTTTCCAGATTGTAACGCAGCAGCGTGACGAGCGGCGCCTCGTCTTCGACGATCATGACCAGCGGCTTCATGCTTCGGGCGGCTCGCTTTCATTGCTGACAATGCCGTTCGGGCCGGACAGCACGACCGACGAGCTCGAGCGATCGCGCTTCGGCCTTGTTTCCTTGAGCGGCTTGCCGTGGATGAGGAAATAGATGGTCTCGGCGATGTTGGTGGCGTGGTCGCCGATACGCTCAATGTTCTTGGCCATGAACAGGAGATGCGTGCCCGCGGTGATGCTGCGCGGATCTTCCATCATGTAGGTCAAAAGCTCGCGGAACAGGCTGGTATAGAGCTCGTCCAGTTCCTCGTCGCCAAGCCAGACATGCATCGCCTTGTCGGCGTCGCGATGGACATAGGCGTCGAGCACGTCCTTGATCAGGATCTGGGCGAGCTTGCCCATGCGCGGGATGGCATAGGCGGGCTTCGCCACCGGCGCCTGGTTCAGCGCGATCGAGCGCTTGGCGACATTGGCGGCATAGTCGCAGATCCGCTCGAGATCGGAGGCGATCTTCAAGGCCGAGATGATCTCGCGCAGGTCGCGCGCCATCGGCTGGCGCAGCGCCAGGAGCCGGACGACCAGCGCCTCGACCTCCTTTTCGAGCTGATCGACCTGGGCATCGCCCTCGACCACCTCCGCCGCGAGCTCGCTGTCGCGCTTGACCACGGACTGGATCGCCGAGGCGACCTGCGTCTCGGCCAGCCCGCCCATGGTGATCAGCGTGTTCTGCAGCCGGTTCAGCTCTTCGTCGTAGCTTTTCAGGATATGGTCTGATGACATTCTGGAGCCCTCAGCCGAAGCGACCGGTGATGTAATCCTCGGTACGCTTGTTCGCCGGATTGGTGAAAACGGTTTCGGTCTCGTCGAATTCGATCAGATCGCCCAGATACATGAAGGCCGTGTAGTCGGAGCTGCGCGCGGCCTGCTGCATGCTATGGGTGACGATGACGATGCAATAGTCGGATTTGAGCTCGGAGATGAGCTCCTCGACCTTTTGCGTCGAGATCGGATCGAGCGCCGAGCAGGGCTCGTCGAGCAGCAGGATCTCGGGCCTGACCGCGACGGCGCGGGCGATGCACAGGCGCTGCTGCTGTCCGCCCGAGAGGCCGAGGCCGCTCTGCTTCAGCTTGTCCTTGACCTCGTTCCAGAGGGCGGCGCGCCGGAGGGCGGATTCGACGCGATCGTCGAGCTCGCTGCGCGGCAGGGATTCGTAGAGCTTAATGCCGAAGGCGATGTTGTCGTAAATCGACATCGGGAACGGCGTCGGCTTCTGGAACACCATGCCGATCTTGGCGCGCAGCAGGTTGAGATCGACCTTCGGCTCGAGGATGTTGCGGCCGTCGACGAGGATCTCGCCGGTCGCGCGCTGCTCAGGATAGAGGTCGTACATGCGATTGAGGCAGCGCAGCAGAGTCGACTTGCCGCAGCCCGACGGACCGATGAAAGCGGTCACCCGCTTGTCGTAGATCCGCATGTTGATATTCTTCAGCGCCTCGTATTTTTTATAATAGAAGCGCAGATCCTTGATCGTGATCTTGTCCTGCGGTGCCGGGGCCGCGGCGGTCGTCGCGGCCGGCGGTGCTGCGGCCGAGGTGGCCGCGGGCTGCATCTGCAAGGGTTCTGGGCTCATTGTTTCACGCTGCTCAAATTGGCGAGGGAACGAGCGATGATGTTCAGGATCAGGATCGTCGCCGTGATCAGCAACGCTCCTCCCCAGGCCAGGTTGCGCCAGTTCTCGGCAGGATTGTTGGCGAAGATGAAGATCACCACCGGCAGGCTCGGCATCTGGTCGAGCAAATCATACTTCCAGAACTGGCTGTAGCCCGCCGTGAACAGCAAGGGAGCGGTCTCGCCGCTGACGCGGGCCAGCGCCAGAATGACGCCGGTGATCATACCCTGCGTGGCCGCCTTATAGCAAACCACTGTGATGACTTTCCATTTGGGCGTGCCCAGCGCCGCCGCCGCCTCGCGCAACCCGTTCGGGACGAGCTGCAGCATCTCATAGGTGCTGCGCACCACGACCGGGATGACCAGCAGCGAGAGGGCGACGCCGCCGGCGAGCGCGGTGGCGCCGTGCATCGGGATCACCAGCGCGACCGAGACGAATACGCCGATGATGATCGAGGGCGCCGACAGCAGGATGTCGTTGATGAATTGAATCACCTGGCCGAGCTTGTTGCCGCGGCTGTATTCCGACAGGTAGGTGCCGGCCAGGATGCCGATCGGCGTGCCGATCAGCATGCCGACGCCGGTCATGTAGACGCTGCCGATGATGGCGTTGCCGAGGCCGCCGATATCGGGGCCGGGCGACGGCGTGCGCGCATAGAAGAGCGACGGCGCCAGCGAAGGCACGCCGTTGATCAGCAGCGTCAGCATGATGACGGCGAGGAAGAGCAGGCCGATGCCGGTCATGATCATCGCGAGCGTCAGCACCACGCGGTTGCGACGGCGGCGGCCATTGTATCGACCGAGATCGAAGGAAGCTGCCATGGCTCAGTTTCCTCCCTGGCGCTGCATGCGCAGCAGCATGGTCTTGGCCACCGCCAGCACGATGAAGGTGATGACGAAAAGGATAAGGCCGAGGGCGATCAGCGACGAGGAGTAGATCTGGTCGGTCGCCTCGGCGAACTCGTTGGCGAGTGCCGAGGAGATCGTCTGGCCGGGCGCCAGCAGCGAGACCTTGTAGCGCTGCGCATTGCCGATGACGAAGGTGACGGCCATCGTCTCGCCCATGGCGCGGCCGAGGCCGAGCATGATGCCGCCGACGACGCCGCGGCTGGTGAAGGGCAGGACCACGTGCCAGACCACTTCCCAGGTCGTGCAGCCGAGGCCGTAGGCCGATTCCTTGAGCATCGGCGGCACAGTCTCGAACACGTCGCGCATGATCGAGGAGATGAAGGGCAGGACCATGATCGCCAGCACGATGCCGGCCGTCAGGATGCCGACGCCGAAAGCCGGCGGCGCGAAGAGCGCGCCGATCACCGGCACCTGCCCCAGCGTGTCGACGATGACCGGCTCGATATAGGTTTTCATGAAGGGCGCGAAGACGAACAGGCCCCACATGCCGTAAATGATCGACGGGATGCCGGCCAGCAGCTCGACCGCGATCGAGATCGGCCGCCGGAGCAGCGCCGGACACAGCTCGGTGATGAAGACGGCGACGCCAAAGCTCAGCGGAATGCCGATCAGCATGGCGATGGCCGAGGTCACGAGCGTGCCGTAGATCGGCACCAGCGCGCCGAACTTGGGCGCGTTGGGATCCCAGACATTGGTGTAGATGAAGGCCGGCCCGAACGCGCTGAAGGCAGGTGCCGCACCCACGATCAGCGACAGGATGATGGCGCCGAGGATCAGCAGCACCAGGACGCCGAAGGTCAGCGTGGCGAACCGGAAGGCGCTGTCGTAGAACGACTGCGGACCGCGCAGCGATACGGATGGAACCACGTGATCGACCAAGCTAGCGTCCTCGCTCACCGCCCTTAGACCGCGATGACCTTAGGTCGAATCGACCTAAGGTCTGCATCGCTGTCTAGCTCATATAGAGACTGATTCAGACATCAAGCCGTCTCGACTTGATGTCATCAGGCTCTAAGCGGCGATGGGGAGGCGGCCGATGCGGCCGTCTCCCCCACCACCATTCAGCGATCCGCCCATTCAGGGCGAACCGGTTACGGCCACAGCGGCTTGCCGTTGCCCTTGATGTCCTTCACCCAGCTATCCTGGATCAGCTTGACGACGTTCTCCGGCAGCGGGACGTAGTCGAGCGACTGAGCCGCCTCCGACCCGCTCTTCAGCGCGTAGTCGAAGAACTTCAGCGTCTCCTTGCCGGCGTCGGCCTTCTCCTGGTTCTTGTAGACGAGCGCCCAGGTCGAGGCGGTCATCGGCCAGGATTCCTTGCCCGGCTGGTTGGCCAGGATGAGGATGAAGCCCGGGGCATGCGCCCAGTCGGCATTGGCGGCGGCGGCCTGGAAGGCCTTGGCGCTCGGCTCGAGGAAGATGCCGTCCTTGTTGGCCATCTGGGTGTAGGCCAGCTTGTTCTGCTTGGCGTAGGCATATTCGACATAGCCGATCGAACCGTCGGTCCGCGCGGTCGAAGCCGAGACGCCTTCATTGCCCTTCCCGCCGATACCGACCGGGAAAGCGACCGAGGTGTTGACACCCGGGCCAGACTTCCATTCCGGCGACACGTCGGCCAGATAGTAGGTGAAGTTGTAGGTGGTGCCCGACCCGTCGGAACGGTAGACCGGCTCGATCGCCTCGTCCGGCAGCTTCAGATCCTTGTTCAGATCGACGATCTGCTTATCGTTCCAATTGGTGATCTTGCCGAGATAGATCTCGGCCAGGATCTTGCCCGTGAGCTTCAGCTTGCCCGGCTCGATACCCTTGATGTTCACGACCGGCACGATGCCGCCCATGATGAAGGGGAACTGGGTGAGGCCGGCCTCGTCGAGATCCTTGATCTCGAGCGGCTTGTCGGTCGCGCCGAAATCGACGGTCTTGGCCGTGATCTGCTTGATGCCGCCACCGGAGCCGATGGACTGGTAATTCAGGCCGACATTGGTCTTGGTCTTATAGGCCTCGGCCCATTTCGACAAAATCGGAAACGCGAAGGTCGAGCCGGCGCCGGAAATATCGCCGGCCTGCGCGCCAGTGGCGGCGAAGGACACGGCACCGACGAGGATCGCTCCAATCAGCTTGTTGCCGAGAGCAGTCACGGGTTGATCTCCTAATGTAGGGCGCGGACGTTCCCGATCGAACGCCCCGCGCTTGGAGAGGAGATACAAGCTCGATGTTACAGTTTTATGACAGTCAGCCTTGCTTTTGATGAAGCCCGTCAGCCCTTGAGGGCGGGTTTCGGTGCCAAGGAAGGCGGTCCATCGGTCTCAGCCGAGCGAATCGGCACGACCGCGCGTAAATGAATCGTGAAGGTCGACCCCTCGCCCATCTCGCTGTCGATGTCGAGAAGGCCGCGATGCCGGCTGACGATGTGCTTGACGATCGCGAGGCCAAGGCCGGTGCCGCCCATCTCGCGCGAGCGCGCCGTGTCGACTCTGTAGAAGCGTTCGGTCAGGCGCGGCAGATGGAGGCGCGGGATGCCCTCGCCCCGGTCGCGCACCACGATCGCGACGCCGGGCCGCAGCTTCGCGGACGGCCCGGCGCTGACCGTGATCTCGGTATCGGGCCGGGCATATTTGATCGCATTGTCGACCAGGTTCTGAAAGACCTGCGCCAGCTCTTCGGGATCGCCGACGATCGGCGGCAGCTCCGCCGGAACGTCGAGCGCGATGCGCATGCAGCGCGCGGCCGCCTTGAGCTCCAGCATGGTCACGACGGTTCTGAGCAGGCCCGATATCTGAGCATGCTGGGTCGGCGGCAGATGCTCGTTGAGCTCGATCCGTGACAGCGACAGCAGATCGTCGACGAGCCGCGCCATGCGGCCCGCCTGCTGCTGCATGATCGAGAGAAAGCGTTTCTGCGCCTCGTGATCGTCCGAGGCCGGACCTTGCAGGGTCTCGATGAAGCCGATCAGCGTCGATAGCGGCGTGCGCAGCTCGTGGCTGGCATTGGCGACGAAATCGGCCCGCATCTGCTCGGTCCGCTTCATCGCGGTGAGGTCGGTGAGCGTCACGAGTGCCGCGTAGCGGTCGACCGCGCGGTCCGGCAACGGCTCGATGCGCGCCCGCATGGTCCGATCGATCGGCAGCGACAGCTCGAACTCGATGATCCGGGCGTCGCCGCCCTTCAGCACGGCATCGGTGGCGTTGAGCACGGCCGGATTGCGCAACGCGGCGGCGAGGTCGCGCCCGATCAGCTGCGCCCCGAACAATTCGCGGGCGGCGGCGTTGACGCGCACCACCTCGCGCCGATCGTTCAGCAGGATGAACGGGTCGGGCAAGGCCAGCAGCACGGTGTCGGAGCTGGCGAGGTCCGCCTCGACCTGCTGCAGCCTGTCCCGCCACAGGCGGACGAGCCTGAGGATCGTCCGCCAGATCGTCTTGATCCCGGGGTTGGATGTCGGGATCTGCGGCGGCGCCTCGTCGGGCGCCTCCGCCAGCCGGTCGACCCCGTCCCGAAGGGCGCCGACGCCGTCGAGCTGCAGATGCAGCAGGACGCCGCCGACCAGCAGGATCACGCCGGCGCCCATCGCCGCCGGCAGAATCTCAAGCTCGCCGGCCCCCACCAGCATGGCGAACACCGACAAAACCACCAGCGCCATGATGCCGAGCGCGATCTGAAAGGGGCGAGCCGGCATCCTTTATCCTCGATTATGCGATGGCGTCGTGTGCCGCCAACGCCGCCAGGTTGACAATGTCCGAAACGGTCGCTCCGATTTCGACGATTTGCGCCGACTTGTCGAGCCCGACCAGCATCGGCCCGATCACCATGCCGCCGCCGAGCTGTTGTAGCAGCTTGGAGGAGACGTTGGCGGTATGGAGCGACGGCATGATCAGGATATTCGCCGGCCCGGTCAGGCGGCAGAACGGATAGGCCTTGCGCATGAGGTCGAAATCGAGCGCCACGTCGGCCGACATCTCGCCATCATACTCGAAATCGACCGCACGCCGGTCGAGTACGGCGATGGCGTCGCGGATCCGGCTCGCCCGCGCCCGCATCGGATTGCCGAAATTCGAGAAGGACAGCAGCGCCACGCGCGGCACCGCCCCCATCTGGCGCGCTTTCTGCGCCGCCTGGATCGCGATATCGGCGATCTCCTCCTCCGTCGGCAGCTCATGCACGGTCGAATCGGCGATGAAGACGGTACGGCCGCGTGCCACCATCATGGTCAGGCCGAAGACGCGCTTGTCGGCCTTGGCGTCGAGCACCCGCGTCACTTCGTCGAGCGAGGCCGAATAGCTCCGCGTGCTGCCCGTGACCATGGCGTCGGCATCGCCCATCGCCACCATGCAGGCGGCGAAGATGTTGCGATCCTGATTGACCCAGCGCTGGCAATCGCGCAGGAGCGCGCCCTTGCGCTGCAGCCGCTTGAACAGGAAATCCGTATAGGCCTTATTGGCGTGGCTCAAACGCGCATTGTGGATCTCGAGCTCGCCGGGGCTGGAGAGGCCCATGGATCTGAGCGTGGCCATGATCCGCTCCTCGCGGCCGATCAGGACCGGCGTGCCGTAGCCCGCGTTCTTGAAGGCGAGTGCGGCGCGCATCACCGTCTCTTCCTCGCCCTCGGCGAAGACCACGCGCTTCGGATGCGAGCGCACCGCCTCGAAGATGCCTTGCAGGGTGGCCGCGATCGGATTGAGGCGGGTCGAGAGCTTGCGCGCATAGGCGTCGAGGTCGATCGGCTTGCGCGCGACGCCCGAATCGATCGCGGCCTTGGCGACAGCGACCGGCACGTAGGAGATGAGCCGCGGATCGAACGGCGCCGGAATGAGATATTCGGGCCCGTAGGTGAGCCGCCGGCCGGAATATGCCGCAGCCACCTCGTCCGGCACGTCTTCGCGCGCCAACGCCGCCAGCGCCTCGGCCGCGGCGATCTTCATCTCCTCATTGATGGTGGAGGCGCGGACATCGAGCGCGCCGCGGAAGATGTAGGGGAAGCCCAGGACGTTGTTGACCTGGTTCGGATAATCCGAGCGGCCGGTGGCGACGATCGCATCGGGCCGGACCGCCTTCACATCCTCGGGCGTGATCTCGGGATCGGGATTGGCCATGGCGAAGATGATCGGCCGGTTGGCCATCGACTTCACCATGTCCTGGGTGACCGCGCCCTTGACCGAAAGGCCGTAGAAGGCGTCGGCGCCGTCCAAGGCCTCGGCCAGCGTGCGCCGGTCGGTCACGACGGCATGGGCCGATTTCCACTGGTTCATGCCCTCGGTGCGACCCTGGTAGATCACGCCCTTGGTGTCGCACATGATGATGTTGCCGGCGGGCATGCCCATCGCCTTCAGCAACTCGACGCAGGCGATCGAGGCGGCGCCGGCGCCGTTCACGACCAGCTTCACGTCCTTGAAGTCGCGGCCGGTGAGGTTGCAGGCGTTGATGAGGCCGGCGGTGGCGATGATCGCGGTGCCGTGCTGGTCGTCATGGAAGACCGGGATGTCGAGCAGCTCGCGCAGGCGCTGCTCGATGATGAAGCATTCCGGCGCCTTGATGTCCTCGAGATTGATGCCGCCGAAGCTGACGCCCAGATAGCGCACGCAATTGACGAACTCGTCGACCTCGCGGGTCGAGACTTCGAGATCGATCGAATCGATATCGGCGAAGCGCTTGAACAGCACGGCCTTGCCTTCCATCACCGGCTTCGAGGCGAGCGCGCCCAGATCGCCGAGGCCGAGCACGGCCGTGCCGTTCGAGATGACGGCGACGAGGTTGCCCTTGGCGGTGAAATCGTAAGCGGTATTAGGATCGCGCGCGATATGAAGGCAGGGGTAGGCCACGCCCGGCGAATAGGCGAGCGACAGATCCCGCTGGGTCGTCAGCGGCTTGGTCGGCGCGATCTCGACCTTGCCCGGCTTGCCTTCGGAATGGAACAGGAGCGCTTCCTGCTCGGTGATACGGCCATTGGGCTCGGTCATCCAGATCCTCCCTGAGTCGGCGGATTGAGCGCCCGCCGCGATATGAGCCGGAGAGCTTTGCCCGGAACCGAGCCGCCGGTAAAGCCTCGAGGTGGCGCTCGCGCCCGGCCGTTCGGCCATGCTATGCGGTTCTATTGTCCCCTACCGCTAGCGCGCCCCCGCCCGATGACGATCGCCGCCGAACCCAGCCCCGCCTTCGCCGATGCGACGCCGATGATGGCGCAGTATCTGGAGCTGAAGCGGCAGCATCCGGACCATCTGCTGTTCTATCGGATGGGGGATTTCTACGAGCTGTTCTTCGAGGACGGGGTCAGGGCGGCGGCCGCCCTCGACATCACGCTCACCAAGCGCGGCAAGCATGAGGGCCGGGACATCCCGATGTGCGGCGTGCCGGTCCATACCGCCGACGCTTATCTCGCGCGCCTCATCCGCCATGGCTTCCGCGTCGCGATCTGCGAGCAGATGGAGGATCCGGCCGAAGCGAAGAAGCGCGGCGCCAAGCAGCCGGTGCGCCGGGCCGTGGTCCGCATCGTCACCGCCGGCACCATCACCGAGGACAATCTCCTCGATGCACGCCGGCACAATTTCCTGGCGGCGCTGGCCGAGGCCGGCGGCGAGTATGCGCTCGCCTCGGTCGAGATCTCCACGGGCGAGGTCGAGTTCCAGCCGCTGGCACTCACCGGCGTCGCCCCGGCGCTCGCCCGCCTCCGGCCCGGCGAACTGCTGATCAGCGACCGGCTGCTCCAGAAGCCGGATCTCTTCGAGCTCCTGGCCGAATGGCGGCCGGTGCTGACGCCGCAGCCGAACGCAAGGTTCGACAGCGAGGCCGGCAGGCAGCGGCTGGCGCGGCTCTACGGCGTCGGCACGCTCGACGGGCTCGGCAGCTTCGGCCGGGCCGAATGCTCAGCCGGGGGTGCGCTCGTCGACTATATCGACCTGACCCAGCAGGGAAAGCTGCCACGCCTCGGATTGCCGCGCCGGCTCGCCTCGGGCGCCGTCATGGAGATCGACGCCGCGACCCGTCGCAATCTGGAGCTGGTCGAGACGCTTTCCGGCGAACGGCGCGGCAGTCTGCTTGCGGCGATCGACCGCACCGTCACCGGCCCTGGCGCCCGCCGTCTCGCCGCCGATCTCGCCGGCCCGCTGACCGATCCGGCCCAAATCTCGGCGCGACTCGATCTGGTCGAGATCTTCCAGCAGGATGCGACTCTCACCGAGGATGTCCGCGGGCTCCTGAAGGAATGCCCGGACATGGCCCGCGCGCTGTCGCGCCTGGCCTTGGGCCGCGGCGGACCGCGCGATCTCGCGGGATTGCGCGACGGGCTCGCCGTCACCGCCAAACTCAAGCCGCTGCTGGCCGAGCGCGCCGACGGCGCCCGGTCGAGCCTGTTGCGCCAGGCGCAGGCCGATCTCGGCGAGCATGGCGTGCTGATCGACCGGCTCGGCCGCGCGCTTGCCTCGGAGCTGCCGCTCTTCGCCCGCGACGGCGGCTTCATCGCCTTGGGCTATGCGACCGAGCTCGACGAATGGCGCGAGTTGCGCGACCAGAGCCGGCGCATGATGGCGGCGCTCCAGGCGCGCTACGCCGAGGAGACCGGGGTTTCGAGCCTGAAGATCCGACACAACAATGTGCTGGGCTATTATATCGAGGTCTCGCCCAATCATGCGGGCCGGCTGCCTTCGGGCGCCGGCGGCAGCTTCATCCATCGCCAGACCATGGCCAACGCCATGCGCTTCACCACGGTCGAGCTCGCCGAGATCGAGACGCGGATCGGCCAGGCCGCCGACAAGGCGCTGGCGCTGGAGCTTGCGCTGTTCGAGGATCTCGTGACCGAGGCGACGGAGCGCGCCGAGCCGATCCAGCGCGCGGCCGCTGCCTTGGCCGCCCTCGATGTCGCCGCCGGCCACGCCATCCTCGCGATCGAGGAGCGCTATTGCCGCCCGGTGGTCGAGACCGGCTTCGCCTTCGAGATCGTCCAGGGGCGCCATCCGGTGGTCGAGGCCAGCCTCGCCGCCGGCAGCCGCTTCGTCGGCAATGACTGCACGCTCGAGCCCGGGCGGCGGCTCTGGCTCCTCACCGGCCCCAACATGGCCGGCAAGAGCACCTTCCTGCGCCAGAACGCGCTCATCGCCGTGCTGGCGCAGATCGGCGCCTATGTGCCGGCCGACGCCGCGCGCATCGGCGTGGTCGACCGGCTCTATAGCCGCGTCGGCGCCGCCGACGATCTGGCACGCGGGCGCTCGACCTTCATGGTCGAGATGGTCGAGACCGCGGCGATCCTGAACCAGTCCGGCCCGGGCGCGCTCGTCATCCTCGACGAGATCGGCCGAGGCACCGCGACCTATGACGGGCTCTCTATCGCCTGGGCCGCGGTCGAGCATCTACATGACCAGAATCGCTGCCGGGCACTCTTCGCCACGCACTATCACGAGCTGACGGCGCTCGCCTCGACGCTTTCGGACCTCGCTTGCTACACGATGCGCGTCAAGGAGTGGCAGGGCGATGTCGTGTTCCTGCATGAGGTGGCGCCGGGGGCGGCCGACCGCTCCTACGGCATCCATGTCGCCAAGCTCGCTGGCCTGCCGAAGCCGGTGGTGGCGCGCGCCGAGGCGGTGCTGGAGCTGTTGGAGCAGGGCGAGGCCGGCAGCGCCTTGAGCCGGCTCGCCGACGATCTGCCGCTTTTCTCGGCGGCGCGCAAGCCCGCGCCCGCCCCGGCGGCGGCGGAACCCTCGGCGGTCGAGACCAGGCTCGATTCGATCCAGCCGGACGAGCTCACGCCGCGCGCGGCCCTCGAACTCCTTTACGAGCTGAAGCGGTTGAAGCAAGGATGATGGGCAGGCTTGCGCCTTAAAAATGCCCCAGCCTGCCCATACAATCTGCCGAAGCGATCGGGCGGACTCGACACGCGAGGCCCTTTCGCCGCAGCTTAGAGTAAGCCCAACCGGCGGTTCGAACAGCGAGGACGCCGACCGGCATCAAGCCGGCCGGCGATAAAAAGGGAGGAACCATGCGTAAGATCTTCTGTGCCTGGAGCGCTTTCGCCATGGCGGCGGCGATGGCAGGATCGGCTCACGGCTACGAAGCGAGCGATCTCGGCAAGACGCTGACGCCGTTCGGCGCGCTGAAGGCCGGCAATGCCGACGGCTCCATTCCCGCCTGGGATGGCGGCATCACCAAGCCCCCGGCGGGCTATACGCCCGGCCAGCACTATGCCGACCCCTATGCCGCGGACAAGCCGCTCTTCACCATCACGGCCGAGAATGCCGACAAGTATCGCGACAAGCTGTCGGCCGGCACGCAGGCGCTCCTCAAGGCCTATCCGGCCTTCAAGGTGATCGTCTACCCGTCGCACCGCAGCTTCTCGGCACCGCAATATATCTATGATTCGGCGATCAAGAACGCGACCACGGCGCATCTCTCGCCCGACGGCTACAACGTGCTGGATTCACTGCACACGATCCCGTTCCCGCTGGCGAAGAGCGGCAACGAGGCGATCTGGAACCACATCCTGCGCTGGCGCGGCAGCCAGATCAAAAGCCATACGCTCACCGCCGCCGTGACCGAGACCGGCGAATATACCGAGCAGAAGATCGACCTCAAGATCATCTTCCCCTACGACCAGCCGGGCGACGAGCCTACCAAGCTCGACAATTACTTCTATGCCGAGACGGTCTCGCCGCCGCGCACCGCGGGCGACATCACACTCGTCCATAATTTCACCGACCCGCAGGTCGAGGAACGCCAGGCCTGGACCTACAATCCCGGCCAACGCCGCGTGCGCCGGGCGCCCGAGGTCAGCTACGACAACCCGATCACGGCCTATGACAGCCTCGCCACCAGCGACGATTTCGACATGTTCAACGGCGCCATCGACAAGTACGATTGGAAGCTGGTTGGATTGAAGGAAATCTACTTCCCCTACAACAACTACAAGCTCCAGGATCCGAAGTACCAATATTCGGACATCATCAAGCCGCTGCACACCAATGCCGATCTGGAAAGGTGGGAGCTGCACCGCGTCTATCAGATCGAGGCGACGCTGAAATCGGGCGAGCACCACATCTACGCCAAGCGCGTCTTCTATGCCGATGAAGATAGCTGGATGATCGCCTTGGCCGACAGCTATGACGGCAAGGGCCAGCTCTGGCGGACGCTGACCGCCTATCTGATGAATTTCTACGACGTGCCGATCATCATCTCGAACGCCGAGGAATATACCGACCTGCAGGCGCGCCGCTATGCGGTGACCGGGCTTTATAACCAGGACCCGGTGCCGGTCTATACCGGGACGGATCTGCAGCTGAGCGACTTCACCCCGGAAGCGCTGAGGCGCGGCGGCACGCACTGACGAGCGAGGATGGACCAGGCTGGGGAACCGGCTTGGTCCGTCTTATACTGATCAAGGCGCGGATGTCGGATAAAATGTCGGCTGCCAAGGAAAGGCCACTCACCTCTGACGAGGCAATCATTCTTTTGAAGATGCTTGCTGTAAGCTCCTTTTATTCAAAATATTCGAATTCAATATCAAACCTCCGCGTCGTGACAGCCAACGACGGGGGAATGGGAAGTCTAATTTTCATCGAGAACGGCAAAACCAGAAGAACATTCGGACAGATGATATCTCAGCAGCAATTTCACGACGCCGACGGCGTTCTGGTTTTGATTTCATTACATGTTGATGACAGTGAAAAGCTTCTTTCTATGGATTTTTGGAAAGTCGACTTTTCCCGCCTTAACCGATACCCCATGCCTGAACAGCTTGAGTCGGCTGATATAATTACCGTGCCGCCTCGGCATTGAAGGCCGTGCGTCCGGATTACGTGCTCCCTTCGTCAGAGGAGCGCCCCGCCATGTGTCACGTCGGCCGGTCTCGACCTCCGTCCGGCTGGGTTCCGGCATCGCCGACTGCCTGTTCTCGATCGGCACGATCTCCGCGAGACGAATCCGCCGCGATGGGAGATCGCGCTGACCGGTCTGCCCGATGGAAAGCGCTGGTGCATGACCTGGATTGTCGGGATATCATCGGCGGTCACGCCGATCCAGGCGGCGCAATCGAGCGGGCGCTCCCGCCGGCCAGCCGAAGGAAACTCGCCCATGTCCGGCACCGACTATCGAAACATGACGCCGCAAGAGCGCATCGATCTCATCGGCAAAATCTGGGATAGCATCGAGGCCGATCATATTCCTGTCACGCCTGCGCAGGCGGCCGAGCTTGACCGGCGTTCGGCCACCGCCGACGAGGATATGGCAAAGGCTCGTGACGCCGACGACGTGCTCGCGGAGCTTCGCCACCGCTATCGCTGATGCGGATTGCGCTCACTTCGGCCGCCGAAGCAGACCTCGCCGCTGCCTTGGATTGGTACGACGCGGAAGTTCCAGGCGTGGGACCGCTCTTTCTCGACGAGTTCGAGGTGCTGCTGCAGCGCCTTGACGAGAATCCTTACCAGTTCCCTCTCGTCCGTGCAGACATTCGCCGGTCCCTCTTCCGCCGTTTTCCTTATGGCCTATTCTTCCGCCTACAAGGCGATAGTGCCCAAATTATCGCCTGCTTGCATGCGAGCCGGGATCCACGCCGCTGGCAAGCTCGGCATTGATCGCTGGCGGATGGATCCGTTTACCGCGAAAGCACAAGCGACCTCTCCCGCCCCGTATGCTAGACACTTGCCCCCACCCTCGCCCGGAGGAGCGCCCCGCCATGCATCAAGTCGCCCTGGTTTCGATCCTCGGTCCCGACAAGGTCGGGCTGGTTTCCGACATCGCCGACTGCCTGTTCTCGGCCGGCATCAATCTGCGCGACACGCATTTCGCCGCGATGGGCGAAGGGGCGGAGTTCAGTGCCGTGTGCGAGTTGCCGGACGGGCTCGATCTGGCCGAGCTGCGCCACGCGCTGCTGGCCGTGCCGAGCCTCGCCGCCGCCGAGATCCGGGTGCTGCCCTACCCGTTCGATCATCGCGCCGGGCCGAAGGAGCGCATCACCCACCGGATCGAGGTTTCGGGCGGCGATCAGCTCGGCCTCATCGCGCGGCTGGCCGAGATCTTCGCGCAATATGGCGCCAACATCGTCCGGCTCGATGCGCAGAAGCTGCCCGAGAGCGAAGGCGGCCGCTACGTCACCCGCTTCGCCGTCTCACTGCCGGCGGCGCAGGCGGAGATCTGCCTCGCCTCCGTCGACAGCACCGCGGGCGTGCTCGGCCTCTCCTGCACGGTCGAGGCGCAGGGTTAAGGCGCGAGGCGCTCCAGCTCGTCCCAGAGCTTGGCCGCGAGCGCCCGGTCCTGCGCCACGGGATTGGTCTTTGCCTCCGCCTTCTTCTTGAAATAGCGGCCGGTCACGGTCGCGAGTTCGGGCGCCAAGGCGACATGGAGCGTGGTCTCGGCCCCCTGCTCCTCGCTCAGCAGGAAGGGCTTAAGCGCCGAGAAGGCCAGGCTCTTCCAGCCGCCGACATTGCCGATATTGGTCGCGACCACGCCCGGATGGACGATGTTGGCGGTGACGCCGGTGCCGTCGAGGCGGCGCGCCAGCTCGAAGGTCCAGAGCATCATGGCGAGCTTCGACTGGCCGTATTTGCCCATCATCGAGAAGCTCTTCTCGGCCTGGAGATTGCCGAGATCGATGCGCGCGCGGTCGGACGAGGCCGAGCCGACATTGACGATCCGCGCGGGCGCGCTCGCCTTCATCCGGTCGAGCAGCGCGCGCGTCAGGACGAAGGGGGCCAGGCAATTGACCGCGAACATGGTCTCGAACCCGTCCGCGGTCGGCTGGCGCCGGTCGCGGGCGAGGCCGGCATTGTTGACGAGGAGATCGAGCCGGGGGTAGCGCGCCAGTACCTCGGCCGCGAGCCCGCGCACCGCCGCCATCGAGGCGAGATCGGCGACGAGGAGGTCGATCGCGGCCTCGGGCGCCCGCTCGGCGAGCCAGCGCCGGCTCGTCTCGCCGCGTGCCGGGTCGCGGGCGACGATGGCGACCGTACCGCCTCGCTCGGCGAGGCCGAGCGCGGTCCAGAGGCCAATGCCGTGGGTGACGCCGGTGATGAGGGAAGTGCGGGGTGCAGCCACCTCAGCCGGCCAGGGCCAGCACGGTGCGCAGCAGCATTTCGGCGCCGGCGGCGGCTTGCGCCTCGGTGATGCTCTCGGCCTCGTTGTGGCTGATGCCGTCGAGGCACGGCACGAAGATCATAGCGGCGGGCGCTACGGACGAGATGTGGGCGGCATCGTGGCCGGCGCCGCTGACGATCTCGCGATGGCTGAAGCCGGCGGCATCGGCCGCCTGGCGCACGGCGCCGATGCAGCGCGCGTCGAAATGAATGGGGGCCTGCGCCCAAATGGTCGAGACTTCGATCTCGAGCCCGAGATCGCGCTCGATGGTCTCGATTCGCGCCCTCATGCCGGCCTCGACCGCATCCAGCGTCTCGATCCGGGGATCGCGCAGATCGACGGTGAACTTGACCGAGCCGGGCACGACGTTGGTCGAGCCCGGTTCGACCTGGACGATGCCGATGGTGACGACGGCGGTCGGGCCATGGGCGCGCGCGAGATCGTCGAGCGCCACGGCCAGCCTGGCAGAGCCCTGGAAGGCGTCGTGGCGATGGTTCATCGGCGTGGTGCCGGCATGGGCGTCGCGCCCGGTGACGGTAAGCTCGTACCAGCGGATGCCCTGGACGCCGGTGACGATGCCGACTTCCTTCTCTTCGGCCTCGAGGATCGGGCCCTGCTCGATATGAAGCTCGATGAAGGCGCCGAGCTCGCGGCCGCCGCAGGGCTCGGGCCCGGTGAAGCCGATCCGGTCGAGCTCGGCGCCCACCGTGAGGCCGTCCTTGTCCTGGCGGGCCAGCACCTGATCGAGCGGCAGCTTGCCGGCGAAGACGCCGGAGCCCATCACGGCCGGGGCGAAACGCGCGCCCTCCTCGTTCGTCCAATTGATCAGTTCGATCGGCGCCTGGGTCTCATAGCCGGCATCGTCGAGCGTGCGCAGCAGCTCCAGCCCGGCGAGCACGCCCAGCACGCCGTCGAACTTGCCGCCGGTCGGCTGGGTGTCGAGATGGCTGCCGAAGGCGATCGGCTTCAGGCTGTTGTCGCGGCCCGGGCGGCGCGCGAAGATATTGCCCATCCGGTCGATGGTGATGGTGCAGCCGGCGGCTTCGCAGCGCGCGACGAACCACTGCCGCACCTGGCGGTCGAGATCGGTGAGCGACAGCCGGCAGATGCCGCCCTTGGCCGTGCCGCCGATCTCTGCGGTTTCCATCAGCGTGCCCCAGAGCCGTTCGCTATCGATCTTGAGATTGGTCATCCGCTCCACCCTGTCCCCATGCTGCCCGATCGCACGGTACGGTAGCCCACCACAAAAAAGAATGGCAGGGCGCCGGCCCTGCCATTCCCTCATGACCTCTCTGCCGATTCGGCGTGCGGCCGAACCGGTTCTTCTTCTTACGGGTTGCTGGCCGTGTTCGGCGTGCCGCTCAGCGGAGCGAATTGCAGGCCGAGGAAGTTGTTGACGACGAGCGTGCTGTTGCCGAGCACCTCGCTGTAGGCGTCGCCCGGCTTGACCGTGTAGCCGTTGTTGTTGCCGGTGATGGTGCGATGGAAATACTGCATCGCCGACGGGGCGTTGGCGCCGCCGACCGCCGTCTGCAGCGCGGACAGGCTGTAGATCAGCGGGTTGACGTTGCCAAGACGGGCACCGCCGAGCTGCACGGCATGAGCCAGCACGCCCGCGAATTGCGGTGCCGACGAGCTGGTGCCGATCAGCAGGTTGGGCACGCCGCCGATCCAGACGATGGCGGCACTGCGCGGCAGCGCGGTGCAGTCCTGAGCGTCGAGGTCGGCGTCGCCCGGGCAACCGCCCATCATCAAGGACACGTCCGGCACGGTCCGCATCTTCTTGCTGCCGGTCGTCACCAGCGACTGGTAGGACGGCTTGGCGAAGATGGCGCTGATGCCGCCGCCCGAGCCCCAAGTGTTGTTGCCGACGGTGAAGGTCTGCGAGCCGATGGTAACGTCCGCCGGCACGCGCGGATCGAAATTGGCATTCTCGGCAAGATAGGCGGCATCGTTGGCGGTCGGCGTCGCCGCCGACTGGAGATTGGTGCCGCCGACTCCGGTGACGGCGGGGTCGGATGCGGGATTACCCACGCCGAGGATGAAATTCGTGCCGTTGGTCGGATGGCTGTCGAACGCCGTCGTGGTGCATTCGGCTGCGCCATTGTCGCCCGAGCTGGCGACGAAGGTGATGCCTTGCGCGTTACCCTGCAGGAACAGGTCGTGGAAGGTCTGCAGGATGCCGGTGAGGTCGACGCCGTTATTGGCCGCCGCGGTGAAGTCCAGCTCGCATTCGCCGAAGGACGAGCTGACGATGTCGACCCGATTTTCCTCGTCGACCTGCGTGTAGGCTGCCACGATCGCCGCATCGGTGAGATCCGGCATGTCATAGACGATTTCTTTGGCCCCCGGCGCCGTGCCGAGCGACATCTGCGTGTCGAGCGATGCCTCGCCGGCATCGTCGGTGTTCGGGTTGAACGCACCGGACCCGCCCAGGACCGGGTCGATGAGAACGGTCGGCACCGGCACGGTGGTATGGGCCGCATAGGCCTGCACATCGCTGCCGGTGCTGGTGCTGACCGTGGAGTTGAATTCCCGCGCCAGATCGGTCGGCGAGATCGTGGACGAGATCACGATGCCGATCGTGGCGCCGGCCCCGTCGATCTGCACGGCCTTGGTGCCGCCGGTCGGGATCGCCTGCGTGGTGAAGGACGGGAAATGATAGGTCTCCCGCATATCGACCGGATAGTAGAAGCTGTTGGACGTGGAAAGCCGAAGGCCTGGTACGGCGCCGGTCGGACCGGCAGCGCTCACGGCCACCTTGGAATGGACATGGGCGGAGAGATGCGGAGCGAATTCGGGGATGACTCCGCCGAGTGCCGCGAGCGAGGACGGCGTCGTCAGCGTGCCGCGCTTAGCCCCGAGCTTGGTGCTGCCCTGCGTGGTCTTCATCACCTGCAGCTCGGCATTGATGAATTTCTGCACGAGAGCAACCGGGCCTTGAACTGACAGACTCTGGGTCTTCTCCTCGGTGACGGTCAGCCCCGCCGCCGTCAGGATCGCCTTGGCCTGCTTCACCGAAGCCTTGCTCGGCCCAAACTGATCCTTGAACTGCGCCGGCGTCAGCCATTTGTGATAGCTGGCGGATTGCGGGTCGGTCTGCTCGGCGAGCAGCGTGTTCAGCGCATCCTGGTGCGTCAAAGGCAAAAACACATTGAATTGGGCAATAGAATTCGGGTCGGCTTGACCTACAACCGTGGCATCGGCGGCAAAAGCGCCGCTCGTGCCAGCGAACGCGCCGACGACGACCGCCAACGCAAGATAAGAAACTCGCATGCTGAAACCCCCCAGTTGAAGCGTCTGGCATGCTGCCTGAATGCGGTTGTAGAGGTCAATTCACAAATTAACCGGGCGGTTACACAATGCCACCACCGGATGGTGATAGATCATTAACCATACCGTCGGGAGAATTAAGTCAACTCGCGTTATGGTGGTCCAGAGCACGCTTTTTCCGGGAGACGGCGTAGCCACAGGCCGAGCGTAGCCCCGCGCATCCCCATCATCAGCAGTAGAGCCGCCCATAGGCCATGGTTGCCCCATAGCGGCTCGAAAAGCCGAACCGCCACCAAAAAGGCGAGCAATGCCAAGAACACGCTGTTGCGCAACTCGCGCGTCCGGATCGCGCCGATATAGATCCCATCGAGTTGAAAGCCCCAGACCGAGACGAGCGGAGATATTGCCGCCCATGGTAGATATGCAAGGGCCGCCGCCCGAATATCGGGAATATCGGTCAACAGCCTGATGATCGACGGGCCGAAGCCGAAATAGGCGAGCGAGAACAGCGCCGCCCCCACGCCGGCCCACAGCATCGACGCGCGGATGGCCGCGGCGAGCGAGGCTCGGTCGCGGGCGCCGATCGCCATGCCGACCAGCGCCTCGGCGGCATGCGCGAAACCGTCGAGCCCATAGGCCATGAAGGTCTGAAAATTCAGCAGCACCGCATTGGCCGCCAAGATGGTATCGCCCATCCGGGCGCCCTCATGCGCGAACAGGCCGAAGCTCGCGATCAGAGCGACGGTCCGCAGGAAGATGTCGCGGTTGACGAGGATGAGCCGGGCGAGCGCCGTGCGCTCCAGCAACTCGGCCGCTCTCGGACGCGGCAAGCCTTGGGGCCGCAGGCGCAGCAGCAGGATCAGGCCGAAGGCGAAGCCGAGCCAGTCGGCGCAGGCCGTGGCGGCGCCGAGGCCGCCGACGCCCCAGCCGAAGGCGTATACGAACAGGATCGCCGCCGCCATGTTGCCGAGATTGATCACAAGCTGCAGCGCCAAGCCGAGCCGGGCGTGCTGGCGTCCCAGCAGATAGCCCAGCACCACGTAGTTGGCGAGTGCAGCGGGCGCCGAGACGATCCGGGCGGCGCAATAAAGCTCGGCGCTCGCCCGCACCTCGGCGCTGCCGCCGAGCAGATCGAGCAGCAGCGACACCAGCGGCCGGCGCGCGAGCAGCAACAGCAGGCCGATGACGAGAGCAAGCCCGAGCGCCCGGTACAGCGTCGCCCGGACGGCCGCCCAGTCGAGCGCGCCCTGGGCCTGGGCGATCAGGCCGGTCGTGCCCATTCGGAGAAAGCCGAAGCCCCAGAACAGGAAGTTGAAGACGAGCCCGCCCAGCGCCACGCCGCCGAGGGCCTCCGCACCCGGCAGATGCCCGGCCACCGCCGTATCGACGGCGGACAGCAGTGGCTGGGTGAGGTTGGCCAGGATGATCGGCACCGCGAGCGCCAACAACCTGCGATGGACCGATATGCCCTGCCCGCGCCGATCGTCCCGTCTCATGTCCCGCCATCGCCGCTCGCCCCGACCGACCCTCGCACGCTCGGTCGGAGCGGTCGAGCGTGGCGATCGAAAGACCTCCACCCCTCTGCCAACTCTTGATTTTTGCGACAAATTGCCGCCAGCTAAATAGGTACGGACCGGCGGACCGGCGCGTCTGGTGACGTGCCAAACCTGTCGGCAACGGGAGGACATTCATGACCAGTTATTCGGCCGCCTCCATGCCATCGCTCACTGCAGGCGAGGCCAGGCGCGTCATTTTCGCTTCATCGCTCGGCACTGTTTTCGAATGGTATGATTTTTATCTGTACGGTTCGCTCGCTGCCGTGATCAGCAAGCAGTTCTTCTCTGGCGTGAATCCTTCCGCCGGCTTCATCTTCACCCTTCTCGCCTTCGCCGCGGGCTTCTTCGTCCGCCCGTTCGGCGCCCTCGTCTTCGGCCGGCTCGGCGATTTGGTCGGACGGAAATACACCTTCCTGATCACGATCCTGATCATGGGCCTGTCGACATCGGCGGTGGGCTTCCTGCCCTCCTATGCCAGCATCGGCATCGCCGCCCCGGTCATCCTGATCGTGCTGCGCCTGCTCCAGGGCCTGGCGCTCGGCGGCGAATATGGCGGGGCCGCGACCTATGTCGCCGAGCATGCGCCTCAGGGCAAGCGCGGCCTCCACACCGCCTGGATCCAGACGACGGCGACGCTCGGCCTATTCCTGTCGCTGATCGTCATCCTGATCTGCCGCACCGCCATGTCGGGCGAGGATTTCGACGGCTGGGGCTGGCGCATTCCCTTCATCGTCTCGATCCTGCTGCTCGGCATCTCGGTCTGGATTCGCCTCAGCCTCAGCGAATCGCCGCTGTTCCAGCAGATGAAGAACGAGGGCAAGCTGTCCAAGGCGCCCCTGTCCGAAGCCTTCGCACGCTGGGGAAACCTCAAGATCGTCATCCTGGCCCTGGTCGGCCTCACCGCCGGACAGGCCGTCGTCTGGTATACGGGACAGTTCTACGCGCTGTTCTTCCTGACCCAGGTCATCAAGGTCGACGGCCAGACCGCGCAGATCATGGTCGCGGCCGCCCTCGCCATCGCCACTCCCTTCTTCATCATCTTCGGCATGCTGTCGGACGTGATCGGCCGCAAGCCGATCATCATGGCCGGCTGCCTGCTCGCCGCCGTCACCTACTTCCCGCTCTTCCACGGGCTCACCCACTACGCCAACCCGGCGCTGGACGCGGCGCAGACGAGCTCTCCCGCCACGATCGTGGCCGATCCGAGCGAATGCTCGGTGCAGTTCAACCCGGTCGGCACGTCCAAATTCACCACGAGTTGCGACATCGCCAAATCGGCGCTGGTCGGCAAGGGCGTCCCCTACACCAACGAGGCCGCTCCCGCCGGTACCATCGCCCATATCCAGATCGGCTCGACCACGATCCCGAGCTATGACGGCAAGGCCGAAGGTGCTGCCGACAATGCGAAGGCCTTCACCAAGGGGCTGACCGACGCGGTGAATGCCGCAGGCTATCCGGCCAAGGCCGATCCCGACCGGATCGACAAGCCGATGGTGCTGCTGTTGCTTGTCATCATGGTGCTCTACGTCACCATGGTCTATGCGCCGATCGCGGCCATGCTGGTCGAGATGTTCCCGACCCGCATCCGCTACTCGTCCATGTCGCTGCCCTACCATATCGGCAATGGCTGGTTCGGCGGCTTCCTGCCGGCGACCGCCTTCGCCATCCAGGCGAGCACGGGCAACCTCTATAGCGGCCTCTGGTATCCGATCATCATCGCCTCGGTCACCTTCGTGATCGGGACGTTGTTCATCCGCGAGACCAAGGACCGCGATATCCACGCCATCGAGGAATAAATGAAACCGGCGGAAGGCAATCACGCCTTCCGCCGGTCCGTTTGCCTTCGAAAATGATCGTCGCGAAGATCAGGTCCGCTTGTGGCGGGTGCCTTCCATTTCGTGCGTCTTCAGCACCTCGTCCGTCCCGGCATCGACCTCCTCGAGCTTGACCCCATAGGTCCAGAGCTCGGCGACATGGTGCAGCACCGACTGGCAGGTCTTCTCGTCGAGCAGGATGCCGTTATGGACGCTGTGGCGGAGCTTCAGCGTCCGGTCGCCGGTCAGGTCGACCTCGGTCACCTGGATGTCCGGCTCGCGCCGCGACAGATCGTAGGACCTGGCGAGCGCCGAACGGACCTCGCGATATCCCATCTCGTCATGAATGGCGTCGACCAGCATAGTCGGCTCGGCCGCGTTGTCGTAGACCCGGAACAGCCGGAATTTGCGAATGACGTTGGGCGACAGGAACTGCAGGATGAAGCTTTCATCCCGATAATTCGCCCAGGCATCGCGCAGCGTGCCGTAGGGGTCCTTGTTGCCCGCGAAATCCGGGAAGAACGCCCGGTCTTCAGCCGTCGGATCGAGGCAGATGCGCTTGATGTCGTCCATCATGGCGAAACCCAGCGCATAGGGGTTGATGCCGCCATAGCGCGGATCGTCATAGGTCGGCTGGAACACCACACTCGTATGCGAGTGCAGGAATTCCAGCATCGAGCCGTCGGTGAGCAGCCCCTTCTCGTGCAGCCGGTTCATGATCTCGTAGTGGACGAAAGTGGCGCAGCCTTCGTTGATCACCTTGGTTTGCTTCTGCGGGTAATAATATTGCGAGATGTTGCGGACGATGCGGCACAGCTCACGCTCCCAGCCTTCGAGGTTGGGTGCGTGCTTCTCGAGGAAATAGAGCAGATTCTCCTCGGGCAGGCCGAGCTGGCGCGCCTGCTCGGCCTGCATCTGGGCGACCTCGCCGGCGGGCAGCTTCTTCATCGCTTCCGGCGTCGGCACGGTGCGCCAGAGATCGTTGAAGGTCTTCTCGGCATGCTGGCGCCGGCCGCTGTCGCGCCTCTGCTCGTCGGCGAAATTGAGCGGCTTGCGCCGTGCATAGCGGTTGACGCTCTGGTCCATGAGCGCATGGGCCGCGTCGAGCACGCGCTCGACCTTACGAGTGCCGTGCCGCTCCTCGCATTTGGCGACGTAATCCCGGGCGAAGGCGAGATAATCCAGGATGCCCGAGGCGTCGGTCCATTGCTGGAACAGATAGTTGTTCTTGAAGAAGTGGTTATGGCCATAAGCGGCGTGTGCGATGACCAGCGTCTGCATGGTCATGGAATTCTCTTCCATGATGTAGCAGAGGCAGGGGTTCGAATTGATCACGATCTCATAGGCGAGCCCCTGCAGGCCCTTGCGGTAGAGCGCCTCGTTATAGGCGAAGCGCTTGCCGAAGCTCCAATGCCGGTACATGAGCGGCAGGCCGACCGAGGCATAGGCGTCGAGCATCTGCTCGGAGGTGATGACCTCGATCTGGACCGGATAGACGTCGAGGCCGAGCTCCTTGCGCGCGATCACCTCGATCGCGTCGTCGGCGCGCCTCAGTTTTTCGAAATCCCATTCCGGCCCTTCGAACAGCGGCATCGGCTTGTCGAGTATGGCAGCCATTACTGGCTCTCCTGCACCGCGGGCTGGTTCTTCCCGCGCGAAAAGAGGTCGTGGAAGACGGCGAAGATGTGCGACGGATCGCCGACCTTGCGCATCGCGAAATTGGCATGGGCGGGCGCCACGTCGGCGTAGGAGCGCCAGAGATCGGTCTTGTCCATGCGGCGGTCGCCGAAACCGTCGCCGCCGCCTTCGCTGACCTCGATATAGGCGAAATACTGGCAGACCGGCAGGATCTGGTTCAGGAGTGCGATGCACCGCCCGCTGTCGGCGCCGAAATTGTCGCCGTCCGAGGCCTGGGCGGCATAGATGTTCCAGGCGTCGAGCGGATAGCGCTCATGGACGATGCGCTGCATCTCCTGAAGTGCCGTCGAGACTACCGTGCCGCCGGTCTCGCGGCTGTAGAAGAAGGTCTCCTCATCGACCTCCTGCGCGGTCGAGGTGTGGCGGATGAAGACGATGTCGACCTGCTTGTAGCGCCGCACCAGGAAGATGTGCAGCAGCATGAAGAAGCGTTTGGCCAGATCCTTCATGCGCTCGGTCATCGAGCCGGACACGTCCATGAGGCAGAACATCACGGCCTGGACATTGGGTTTCGGCACCCGCTCGAAGCGGTTGTAGCGGACATCGATCGGGTCGAAATAGGGAATGGCCTTGGAGCGACGCTGCAGCTTCTCCAGTTGCGCCAGCGCCGCCTGGTGCTCGGCCTCCGGCCCGCTTTTCTCCAGCGCCTCGACCTCGGCTTCGAGCGCATGGATCTCGTCCCATTTCGGCCGCTTCAGCGACAGGCGCCGCGCCATCGAATTACGCATGGTGCGGATGAGGTTGAGGTTGGCCGGATTGCCGCTCGTGGCGTGGCCGGCGCGCGACAGCTCCGGCGAGGAGGCCTCGGACAGCTTCTTCTTGACCAGGTCGGGCAGCGCCAGATCCTCGAAGAACAAATCGAGGAATTCCTCCTTGGTCAGCGTGAACTCGAAGGAATCGTTGCCCTCGCCATCCTCGCTCGCCTCCGAGCCGCCGCGGCCGCCGCCGCCCTGCGGCCGCTCGATCTCGTCGCCGACGACATGGTCCTTGTTGCCCGGCACGATGTAGTGCCGCTGCCCGCCGGCCGAGCTTTGCCGGAAGGTCGGCTCGTCGATGCCGCCGGTCGGAATCGAGACCTTCTCGCTGCCTTCGACTTCCGTGATCTTACGCTTGCGGAGCGCGTCGAGCACGGCACCCTTCACCTCGGCCCGCGCCCGCTCGATGAAGCGACGGCGATTGCCGAGGCTCTTGCCCTTGGGGTTGGGACGGCGATCGACGATGTTCATAGACTGAAACCTGCCTTCATCAGCCGGCCTTGTTCACGCGCATGTACCATTCCACCAGCCGGCGCACCTGCCGCTCGGTATATTTCCGCGCGACCATGCGGGCGACGAACTGCGCATGCTTGTTGTCGCTCTCGCTGTCCTTCTTGCTACCGAAGCTGATGACCGGCAGCAGGTCCTCGACCTGGCTGAACATCCGCTTCTCGATCACTTCCCGGAGCTTCTCGTAGGAGGACCAAGCCGGGTTGCGCCCGGAATTGGCCGCCCGGGCGCGCAGCGTGAACTTCACCACCTCGTTGCGGAAATCCTTGGGATTGGCGATGCCCGCGGGCTTCTCGATCTTGGAGAGCTCCTGGTTCAGCAGCTCGCGATTCATGAGCTGGCCGGTGTCGGGATCCTTGTAATCCTGGTCCTCGATCCAGGCATCGGCGTAGGCGACGTAGCGGTCGAACAGATTCTGGCCGTAATCCGAGTAGGATTCGAGATAGGCCTTCTGCACCTCGTGGCCGATGAACTCGCTGTAGCGCGGGGCGAGTTCGCTCTTGATGAAGTTGAGCAGGCGCTTCTCGGTATCCTCCGGGAACTGCTCGCGGCGGATCGCCTGCTCTAGCACATACATGAGATGGACCGGATCGGCCGCGATCTCCTGATTGTCGAAATTGAAGGTCTGCGACAGCACCTTGAAGGCAAAGCGGGTCGAGATGCCTTCCATGCCTTCGTCGACACCGGCGGCATCGCGATATTCCTGGACCGATTTGGCGCGCGGATCGGAATCTTTCAGGCTGTCGCCGTCATAGACCCGCATCTTGGAATAGAGGTTGGAATTCTCGTGCTGGCGCAGCCGCGACAGCACGGTGAAACGCGCCAGCATGTCGAGCGTGCCGGGGGCGCAGGGCGCGTCGGACAGCTCGCTCGTCTCCAGCAACTTCTCGTAGATCTGGCATTCCTCGGTCGCGCGCAGGCAGTACGGTACCTTCACCACCGAGATGCGGTCGATGAACGCCTCGTTGTTGCGGTTGTTCTTGAAGGTCTGCCATTCCGCCTCGTTCGAATGCGCGAGGATGGTGCCCTGGAACGGCATGCCGCCGATATTCTCGGTGCCGATATAATTGCCTTCCTGGGTCGCCGTCAGCAACGGATGCAGCATCTTGATCGGCGCCTTGAACATCTCGACGAATTCGAGGATGCCCTGGGTCGTCCGGTTGAGGCCGCCCGAGTAGGAATAGGCGTCCGGATCGCTCTGATTCAGGAATTCGAGCTTCCGGATGTCGACCTTGCCGACCAGGCTGGAGATATCCTGATTGTTCTCGTCGCCCGGCTCGGTCTTGGCGATACCGATCTGCTTCAGCCGCGACGGCTGCATGCGGACGACCTTGAAGCGCGAGATGTCGCCCTCGAACTCGTCGAGCCGCTTCGCCGCCCAAGGCGACATGAGGCCGGTGAGGCGACGGCGCGGGATGCCGTATTTCTCCTCAAGCGTCTCGCCGAACTTGTCGGGGGCGAACAGGCCGAGCGGCGATTCGAGCAGCGGGCTCACATCGTTGCCGGCCTTCAGCACATAGATCGGATAGGTCTCCATGAGCAGCTTCAGCCGTTCCGCGAGCGACGATTTGCCGCCGCCGACGGGGCCGAGCAGATAGAGGATCTGCTTACGCTCCTCAAGCCCTTGCGCGGCATGGCGGAAGAACCCGACGATCCGCTCGATCGTCTCCTCCATGCCGAAGAAATCCTCGAATGCCGGATAGACCTTGATCGTCCGGTTCATGAAGATCCGGCCGAGCCGGGATTCCATGCTGGTATCGACGACGGTGGGCTCGCCGATCGCCTTCAGCAGCCTTTCGGCGCTGCTGGCGTACATCATCGGATCATCCGAGCAGCCGGCAATGTAATCTTCGAGCGACATTTCGTGCTGCCGCTGATTCTCATAGAAACGCGAGAAGGAGCTGAACAGATTGTCAATGGACGGCATGGCACACCCCGCTGACGGATATTATGTCACCAGATCGCTGGTCCGGCATCGCCCGAATGAACGGAGAGCCGGCCTGTTCGGCCGATCGCGGCCGATGAAGCAACGGAGAAGCGAGGCTTCCCCGATAACGGCGCGCGGGATCCCATCTCTGTGCGGGATCGCTGAGCCGCAGATCCCCGTCCGCGCCGCGTAGGAAACACACCCGACTATTCCAAGGCCGGGCTGCACGCCCTTTAGCTGAGAGAATAGTCCGGCCAGGTTGATTAACAATCTCTTGCATGTGGGATGTCATCGGCATCATCCGCCCATCCGACGAGAACGGCACCCGGCGACGAACTCGCACATATCGTGCCATCAAGGGTCCGGATCTCGTCAACGCGGCTCGCGCTCCGTTCATCGAACTGACACACTCCCGACTCTGACGTGGTGTGCCGCCGCACACAACGCAATTGTCCATTATCAGGCTAACAGCCTTCCGCATCGATGATTTCACCGGCCGCTCGACGGATTTGCCGCAGCTACCTCTCGATTGACCGGCATGGCAGCGCCATCTTAGTGTCGACTCGATGGAGATTGTGTACATGGAGCCTGTGGCATGACCGGGAAGAATCCGACGCGGCGGCGCTTTCTCGCTTCGACCGCGCTCGGCAGCCTCGGACTGGTCGGCAGCGCCGGAGTGGCGCGTGCCTTCACCAGCCAGAAAATGACGGCGGACGCCCACCGAGCCTACGTGAACGCCTGCACCGGGGCGGCCGATCCCTATCATCGCCAACTCGCCGAAGACGCTGCCGCCGAACTCGGCGGTTCGTTGAGCCCGGCCGAGCTCAATGCCGCCATCGCCGCCATGCGATGCCCGATCTGCGGCTGCAGCCTGGTCGATTTCTCGGCCGCGAAGGTCGAATGATCTTCACGCCTCGCGCCCACGATCATACTGAGTGCGTCGAGACCGCGCTCGATCGCGCGACCGTGGTGTGCGATGCCCGCGGCGTGCGCCTGACCGAGCTGCGGCGCCAGGTGCTGGAGCTGGTCTGGCGCCGGCACGAGCCGATCGGCGCCTATGATCTGCTCGACGAGCTGAAGACGGTGCACCGGCGCGCCGCGCCGCCGACCGTCTATCGCGCGCTCGAATTCCTGATGGATCAGGGACTCGTCCATCGGATCGAGTCGCTCAACGCCTATGTCGGGTGCACCCGGCCTGAGCGGCAGCATGCGGGTCAATTCCTCATCTGCTCGAATTGCGGCTCTATCGGCGAGCTCGACGATATCGGGATCGCGCGCGCCGTGACCGAACGCGCGGCCATGCTCGGCTTCACCGTCCAGCGCCAGACCATCGAGGTCAGGGGCATCTGCGCCGATTGCGGCCGCGACGCCGTCCCCCCCGCGAACTGATGTCCGTCTCGGTCCAGAGCGCCGGCCCGCGCCTGCCGGTCACCATCCTCACCGGCTTCCTCGGCAGCGGCAAGACCACGCTCCTCGCGTCCTTGCTGGGCCGTCCCGAAATGGCGCGCACCGCCGTCATCATCAACGAGCTGGGCGAAATCGGGCTCGATCACGAGCTGATCCGCATCGGCGGCGACGAATCCGCCATGCTGCTGTCGAGCGGCTGCGTCTGCTGCACCATTCGCAGCGACCTCGCCGACACGCTGAGGGAATTGTTCCAGAAGCGCGTGCGCGGCCAGATCCCCGATTTCGAACGGGTCGTACTGGAGACCACCGGCCTCGCCGATCCCGCCCCGATCCTGCATACGCTGATCTCCGATCCGATCACCGAGGCGCGCTACCGCCTCGACGGCGTGATCACCACCATCGACGCCGTTCACGGCGCGGGCCAGCTCGACGCGCATCCCGAAGCGATGAAGCAGGCGGCGATGGCCGACCGCATCCTGCTGACCAAGACCGACATCGCCGATCCCGCCGTCACCGCCCACCTGATCGAAAGGTTGGCCCGGCTCAACCCGGCGGCCGATCCGATCATGGCCGTGCGCGGCGCGGTCGAGCCCGCCGCCATCCTGGCGAGCGGCTTCGGCACCAAAGGGCCGGAAGTCGCCGCATGGCTCGCCGCCGAAGCCGAGCGGGCGGCGCATGAGCATCACGGGCACGACCATGGCCATGCGCATGAACACGGGCATGGCCTCGATCCGCACCGGCATGAGGGCGGCATCGAATCCTTCAGCCTGCGCTTCGACAAGCCACTCCAATGGGACCAGGTCGCGGCGGCGCTCGATCGCCTCGCCTCCTTCACCGGCGAGAAGCTGCTGCGGGTCAAGGCGATCCTCGATGTCGCCGGCAACGACCGGCCGGTCGTCGTCCATGGCGTGCAGCATCTGTTTCATCCGCCCGAGCTGCTCGAGTCCTGGCATGGTGCTACGCCGCACAGCCGCATCGTCTTCATCACGCGCGATGTCGAACGGTCGGCGGTGGAACGGACATTTCTCGCTCTCCTGGGATAACCCCTGAGATCAATCTCGGAGCCGATTGCGGCACCAATGCGGCAGAGCTTCAGGCCGGCATCGGTCCGATATAGCGCGCCCGGGGCCGGATCAGGCCGGGCTGGGCACGCTGCTCGAGCGCATGGGCGATCCAGCCGATGCCGCGCCCGAGGGCAAAGAGCGTGAAAGCGGTCCCCGCCGGCAGCTTCAGATGGCGCGCCAGCGCTGCCAGGCCGAAATCGAGATTGGGCGCCTCGCCGCTCAGCTGCTCGACGCTTGCGACGATCCGCCGCCCCGGATCGTCCAGCGGCAGCAGATCCACCAGGGCGGCGCCGCGCGGGTCGCCGTCGGCATAGAGCGGGTGGCCGAAACCCGGCAACGACTCGCCGCGTTGCAGCCGCGCGGACAGCAGGGCGCGGATCTCGCCGACATCGGCGCCCGAACGGCCGATTTCCTCGAGCAGCGCCTCGACGCGGGCGGTCATGCCGCCATGCGCCGGCCCGGACAGGGCGGCGAGCCCCGCCAGCAGCGCCGCCGGCAGACCGGCGCCGGTCGAGGCGACGCACCGTACCGTGAAGGTCGAGACGTTCAGCTCGTGATCGGCCGAGAGGATGAGCGCCGCCCGGATCAGCTCGGCCTGCGCCGGCGCCAGCCGCCACGCCGCCCCGAGCGAGACATGCAAGGGGGCAGCGCTCGGCTGGCCCGCGACGGCTGCGGCGGCGAGCAGGCGCAGCAGGCGGGCGCCCTCCGCCCACAGCCGCGCCTGGTTACGGGCCCCGCCGCCGACCGTGGCGGCTTCCCCCAGCGGCAGGATGCCGGCACAGCGCTCGATCGGCGCCTGGCTCGACAGCCGCGCCAGCAGGCCTTCGGTAAAGACCGGAAGCTCCTCCCCTACGGCGAAGGGATCGACGGCACCGCAGTCCCAGAGGCCGCGCGCCGCCGCTTCGACCGACGCCGTCTTAGCCAGTTCGACGGCGTCCCGGCCACGATAGTAAAGCCTGCCGTCGTGGATCAGCGTGATCGCCGAATCAAGGATCGGCGGTCCCCAATCGAGCGCCGACTGCGCGACCTGCGTGAGCGATCGGCCCCGACGCTTTCGGTGGAGCAACGCCTGCACATCCTCCGCACGGTAGAGGCTTCGGCGCGAATCGGCGGGATCGGCCACGGCCCGGACCTGTCCGCGGCTGACATAGGCATAAAGGGTCGCCCGGCTGATGCCGAGACGCTGCGTCGCCGCTGCCGCATCGATAAGCGCTGAATCACCCTTCATATTGATTATCTGTATCAAGATTGACGATATCAATTCATAGCGCATTCTTAACGCCGTCACCAGCGAGGAGGTGCGTCATGTCCGAACGGGTTCGCCTGTGCTTCGAGCAGCAGGCGCAATGGTGCACGCAATTGGGATCGCCGTTCACGGCGCTGCTGTGCGGCATGCTGGCCCAGCACCTCGACCGGTCGTCGGCGGTAAGCCGGCGCGTGCTCGATTGGCCGGCGGAGCGCAATCCCATGATCGATGCGCTGGCACTGCGCCTGACCGGCGGGCTTCATGCGCTGGTTCGGCAAGGGCGGCTCCCGGGCTTGGCCGCTCTCTATCCGCCCCATCCCCTGCCCGACGGCGACGAATTATGGGCGGCCACGGCGGCAGCGTTGGAGATGGCGAGTGAGGCGCTGATGCCCTGGCTCGATGGGGCGCCGCAGACGAACGAGATCGGCCGTTCCGCCCTGTTCATGAGCGGTGCCCTGGTCGCGACCGCCGAGCTCGGCTTGCCGTTGGCCCTTTACGAGCTGGGTGCCAGCGCCGGCCTCAATCTGCTGTTCGACCGGTATCGCTATCGCCTCGGCGATCTCGAGATCGGACGGACGGCATCCCCGGTCGTGCTGGCACCGGCCTGGCGGGGCGCGGCGCCGCCCAAGGCCGATATCCAAGTGATCCGGCGATGCGGCGTCGATCTCAGCCCGATCGATGCCGGCAATGAGCAGGATCGGGAACGGCTCCTCGCGTATATCTGGCCAGATCAGGCCGATCGCCTGGAGCGAACCGGCGCCGCGCTCGCCATCGCCGCGGCGTCACCGCCTCGGCTCGACCGCGCGGACGCGGCCGACTGGATCGAGCGGATGCTCGATCCTGCGCCCGAAGCGGGCACGCTGCGCGTGGTCTTACATTCGATCGCCTTCCAATATTTCCCGACCGAGACCCGGCGGCGGATCAAGGCACATCTACGCGCGGTCGGAGAGACGGCGACCACCGCCGGCCCGCTGGCCTGGCTGCGCTTCGAGGGCGACGCGCAGCATCCGGGCAAGCCGGCGCTGAAGCTGACGCTATGGCCGGGCGGCGCGGAACGGACGCTCGCGACCGCGGACGGGCATGCCCGCGAGATCGAGTGGCTCTGGGCTTAGAGCCGTGCCCTTGCGCGGTGCGCCTGGGTCAACCCGCCATAGCCCCAGCTATCCATCGGAACATCGTGAATGACGGTATAGGTCACGACCGGCAGGCCGGGGCCGATCACATCACGCAGCAGGTCGTTCACGCCCGCGATGAAGCGGGCCTTCTCCTCGGCGGTGTTGGTGCCCGCGCTAACCGTGGCGTCGACATGGGCGGCACGGGAAACGGTTTCGGCGCCGATGCTCCATCCCGAGGCCGCCACCGGCTCGACCAGCACCGCCGTGAGCGGCGCCTCCTTGCGGAGGATTTCCGCCATCAGCGCGGTGATCCCCTTCTGGATCGCGGCGGTCTGCGCCTGTTCGAGCTGCGGACCCGCGACCTTGACGTTGATGAAGGGCATTGCGTCTCTCCTTTCGATCGAGCCGCCCGACGAGGAGCGGCCTCACGACATGAGGTGGGGCCTTCCCATAATTCTGAAAATTTGAAAATTCATCAGCAACACATCGCCAAAACAGAACTATGGGCCGACCTTCTCGCGGATGGTATCGAGCAAGATATCCGTGAGCCGGCCCACGGCGGCGCTCGGCTCCGCCTCGGCGCGGTGCAGAGCCAGCGGCATGGCCGGAAGCGGCGGCAGGCCGACTAAGGTCGGATCGAGTGCCACCAAGCTGCTCGGCATATCGATGGTCGTGCGCACCGTGATGCCGAGCCCCGCTGCCGCAGCGGCCCAAAGCCCGGAAAGGCTGTGGCTCGTGACGGCGAGCCGCCAGGCGATGCCGGCCTCGTCGAGTGCCGAGATGCCGGCGGAACGGAACGAGCAAGGCGGCGCGAATGCGACCAGGGGAAGCGGCTCGCCACCGAGGCTCCGCATGCCCGGCCAGTCCGTGGGGCCGATCCAGGCGACCGGAAGGTCGGCGACCCGCTCGGCATGAGGAGCGGCAGCGCCGTCCCCCCAAACCAGGGCCATATCGAGCTCGCCCTTGAGCGTCTTCTCGATCAGCGGCCCGCTGCGATCGACCTGGACCTCGACGCGAACCTTCGGATGCGCGCGGGAAAACCGGCCGAGGACCGCCGGCAGCCAGCTCTCGGCGAAATCCTGGGGCAAGCCGATCCGGACCCAGCCCGCGACATCGGCGCCGCGAATGGTTTCCACCGCCTCGTCGTTCAGTTCGAGCAGGCGCTTCGCATAGCTGAGCAGGGTCTCTCCCGCCGTTGTGAGCGCCAGCCCTCGTCCCGCCTTCTGCACCAACGGCTCGCCGACCTGATCCTCCAGCTTTCGAAGCTGGGTGCTAATGGCCGACTGCGATCGGCCGAGCCGGTCCGCGGCCCGCGCGAAGCTGCCCAGCTCGAAGCCGGTAACGAAGGTTCGGAGCACATCCATATCGAGATTGACACGCCTGATCATAGTTCGATTTTGCCGATGGTTTTATTGTATAGTTTCAAATTATCGAAACAATTATTCCACCCCACCTTTTCTCGTCAAGGACGCTGCGACGGTGCCGCGGCGAGCGTCGTCAGCGATGCGTGAGCACCGTACGGAGATCAATCATGCCCCTCATCCGCATCTCGCTGCTCAAGGGTAAGCCGCCCGCCCATATTCGCGCCATCTCCGACGGCGTCCATCGCGCGCTGGTCGAGGCTTACGACGTGCCCGCGGACGATCGCTTCCAGCTCATCCATCAGCATGAGCCGGAGGAGTTCGTCTACGATGCCGACTATCTCGGCATCCACCGCACCGACGATGTCGTGTTCATCCATGTGGTCGCCGGCAAATGGCGCGATACCGCGACCAAGCAGGCTTTCTACCGGGCGGCCGTCGAGCGTCTGGCGGAAGATCCGGGGCTTCGGCGTGAGGATGTCCAGATCATCATCTCGTCGAACGAGCGCGACGACTGGTCCCTCGGCAACGGCGTCGCTTCCTACGTCAGGGAAGCCGGCTCCGCGTGACCAGCGCCCGCTTCGAGCGCCTGTAGCATCAGGGTGCGCACGGCCGGCAGGACCGGCAGATCGTCGAGCTCGTCCGGCCCGAACCAGCCGAGCGCGTCGGCATCGTCGCCGGCCTCGCCCTCGCCCGCTCCCCAGGTGAGGGCGACGGCGACCAGCGTATAGTGATAGCGGACGGCGCCGGCCTCGTCGCGATCGATGGCGTCGAGGGCGGTAAGGATGCCTGGCGCCGACGCGGCGATGCTGGTCTCCTCGGCGAGCTCGCGCAAGGCCGCCTCGACGATGCTCTCGCCCAGCTCCTGGACCCCGCCGGGAAAACCCCAGCGGCCCTGATTGGGCGGGCGGCCGCGGCGGACCAGCAAAAATCGGTCGCCGCGCCGGACGACGGCCAGAATACCGACGATCGGCCGGTTCGGATAATCGCGTTTCATACCGGGACTATGCGGGCCGGCCCCAAGTGGGTCAAACCTCCAACACGCAGCACCCCGGCATCAGCTCGAGCACGTCCGGATCGGTATTGTGCCCGTAGAGCACGGCCGATTGGGTCGCGAGCTCGCACAGCAGGAACAGATCGCGGCGGCGATCCAGATGCCGCTTGAAGCTGTCGGCGAGAAATTCGAGCGTATGCACGCTCTCGAAGATCACGAAATTGTCGGTGCGATCCCAATAGCGCTTTTTGTGAGTATGGATCGACTTGGTCAGGGCATAGCGCCGTTCCGCCTGCCCCGGATCGTCATCGAAGCGAAAACTGATCCAATAAACCGCCATTTAAACTACCATTCCACGGCCCTCCGCGGCCATTTCCGCATCGTAGCGAAGCTCGCTTAATCAGCACTGAACGCTCGATCAGCCCTTCTGGTTGCGATCCGAAGGGTTTCAGTAATTTTCTGGAGATAGGCTGAAGCGGTCCTTCCCTTGAGATCGCGCCGATGTCCGCCTTGCTCAACGATCTCAGCGTCCCGGCCCTCATCACCGCGGTCTGCTTCCTGATCGGCATCGCGATCGAGCACGCGTTGCCCGGCCCGATCCGCCCGACGCAGCGGACGACGGTGCTCAACGCCCTGCACGCGATGGCCTATATCGTCATCCAAACGGGGGCGATGGTGCCGTTCCGGGCGAGCCTGATCCTCCTGGTCGGCGCGCTGGGGGCACGGCCGTTCGAGCTGCCGGATAGCGGTCCCGGGCTGGTCGGTTCGGCGCTTTTGTTCCTACTGGCCATGGATTTCGGCGAATACGCCTTCCATCGGCTGCAGCATGCCTGGGCGCCGCTCTGGCGGCTGCATGCGCTGCATCACAGCGACCCGGACATGAATGTGACGACGGTCTATCGGCACCCCTGGCCCGACCTCTTCATCAAGACCATCCTGATCGTTCCGGTCGTGGCCCTCTTCCTCAAGCCGGGAATCAACGCCCAGGCGATCTATGCGCTCATCGCTCTCTTCAACTACTTCACCCATATGAGCACGCGCCTGTCGCTCGGCCCCTTCTGGTTCGTGCTCAACAATCCGCGCTATCACCGGGTGCATCATTCGATCGACCCTGCCGATCACGGCTGGAACTATGCGGCCCTGCTGCCGCTGTTCGACCTCGTCTTCGGCACGGCCCGCAGGCCCGATCCCGACCGCCATCCGCAGACCGGCGTGGCGGAGCTGGAGGCGCCGACCAGCCTCGTCGCCATGCTGAGCTGGCCTTTGCTGGCGGTGCCTCGCTCAGCTCGCGGCGTCGTGCAGGATGATGCCGAGCGTGTAGCGTTCGCCGGTCCGAACCCGGCTGACGCCGTGGCGCAACCGCGTCCGGTACCAGCCCCGGCTGCCCTGTAGAGGGCGATGATCGACGGCGAACACGACCATATCGCCGCGCGCGAGCGGCACCACCTCGACGCAGGATTGCGCCCGCGGCCGCTGCTCGACGAGCGCGAACTCGCCGCCGGTGAAATCCAGCTCCGGCCGGCTCAGCAGAAACGCCGCCTGCATCGGAAAGACATGGGCGCCGTAAAGGTCCTGGTGCAGGCAATTGTAACCCTCCGCCTCATAGCGAAGGAGCAGCGGCGTCGGCAGCGTCTGGCCGGCAGCGTGGCAGCGCGCGAGGTAATCCTCATGGGACGCCGGGAATGGCGTGCCCTCCGCGCCCAGACGCTGCCGCCACCGCTCCGCGATCGGGGCCAGGCCGGCATAAAGATCGTTCCGCAGCGAAGCGATCATCGACGGCAGCGGATAGCGCCAATATTTGTAGAGGCCTTGGCCGAAGCCGTGGCGCTCCATTACCACCTGCTTGCGGAAGGCATCCTCTTCTCGCCAGAGTGCGATCGCATTCGCGCATGCTTCCGGCGATAGAATCGGTGCGACCGCCCAGCCGCGCCGATCGAGATCCTCGCCGATCCGGGCCCAATCCAATCCGGCCAAACGCGCATCCATCGAATCGCTCCATCCATCGTCGCGATTCGACTATCCGCGGTTCCCGGGCCGCCGCCACCCGAATCTTGCGCTCGGATTCGCGCAGCAAAAAGCCTCCGAAGCCGAGCCCCGGAGGCTTTCTATGCGCAGGCCCTTAGGACCGAACCCGATAGGCGCCTGACCCGCAGGCGCCCGGCTTCGACCGATTAAGCCTTGGCCTTCTTCGACTTCTTGGCGTGGTGCTTCTTGTGGGCGGCGGTCTTGTGCGTCGCGGTCTTGTGCTTGTGCGCCTTCTTGACCTTGGCGACCGAAATGACCTCGGCGGAGGCGACGGCCGGAACGGTGGCGGCGCCGACGAACGCGAGCAGCGCGAGCGTGGAAATAAGGGCCTTCATAAGAATCTCCTGGATTTTCGATAGGCTATCAGGTCTGCGACATGGGATCGTTTTTTCGGGCACTGGCGTGGCAGAATCGGACTTACCCAATGTTCACATCTGTTTTTACCATGCCGCCAAAGGGAGGCAACAGGTTTTTGTTCGAAGTTGAGCAAATATTCTCAGCGCCGGTAAGTCAAACTTAAGACTTAACACAATCTATACAATCAAGACCGAACGACCAGCGCAAACTGCGCTCGAGCGTGATCCCTTCGGCATGCGCTGAGCCCCGGCGACCCCGCACCCGGACGAGACAGGTTTATCCTCGCGCGCCCGGCCGAATCAATCGGCTCGGAGACACGATCACACAGGCGGCAGATCGCTGTAGCATTTTTGCCGCAATGGCATCAGGTGCGCGCCGATCCTTGGGTTTTGAGATGGATAAGCGGCCGATTCGAACCCGGGCGTGCCCAATATTTAGGCTTCCATCTCATAACCGCATGCCTTCAATGCCGGCAGCATATGGGCCGGCGGTGCCGCGGCGACGTCGATGACTGGACGCTTCGGCGCCAGCTGCAGCCGGATTCGCCGCGCATGCAGATGCAGCCGCTCGCCGAGTCCGGCTCGGACGCCGTAAAGCGGATCGCCTACCACCGGGCAGCCGAACCCGGCGCAATGCACGCGCAACTGGTGCATGCGGCCGGTCTCGGGCGTAAGCTCCAGCCAGCTCCGCGCGCCGTCGCCGCCGAACAGCCGCCAATGCGTGAGCGCCGACTGCCCGGCCGGATCGGCGATCATGCGCCAGGCACGGCCGCGATGGACCTTCAGCAGCGGATCGGCGGCGTCGCCGCTCTCGGCCGGCGGCGCGCCTTCGACCACCGCCCAATAGCTCTTCTCGACGCCGCGCTCGGCGAAGAGGCGCATCAGCGCGCGCAACGCCTGCGGATGCCGTCCGAGCACTAGGCAGCCGCTAGTGTCCCGGTCGAGGCGATGGGCGAGCGCCGGCGGCCATTTCAGGCCGAAGGATAGGGAGGGCAGCAACGGCTCGAGCGACGCGCCGACGCCGGGCGCCGGATGCACGGCAAGGCCGGCCGGCTTATCCAGCACCAGCACGTCGGCGTCGCGATAGAGAAGGCGGGCTTCGAGATCCTCTGGCGTCATGTCGTCCGGGGCCTGTGAAGGCTGGCATGAGCGGCAATCTCGCCTTACGCTCCCGGCCAGCATCCGGAGGAGTATCGTCCGGAGACCGATCCGGCAAGGCCGGCGGCGACAATAAGAGGGAGGGACGCATGAGCGGAACCAATCGACAGATCACGCTGGCGGCGCGGCCGGTCGGCGAACCGAAGGAAAGCGATTTCGCGCTGGTCGAAGCGCCCATCCCCGCGCCGGGGCCGGGACAGGCGCTGCTGCGCACGCTCTGGCTGTCGCTCGACCCCTATATGCGCGGCCGCATGAGCGACGCGAAATCCTATGCGAAGCCGGTCCAGATCGGCGAAGTCATGACCGGCGGCACGGTCAGCGAGGTCGTGAGCTCGAACGTCGAGGGCTTCAAGCCGGGCGACATCGTCGAAGGTCGCACCGGCTGGCAGGAATATGCGCTGTCGAACGGCAGCGATCTCAGGCCGGTCGATCGCAGTTTGGCGCCGATCTCGACCGCGCTGGGCGTGCTTGGCATGCCGGGCATGACCGCCTATGTCGGCCTGCGCAACATCGGACAGCCCAAGGAAGGCGAAACCGTGGTCGTGGCCGCCGCCTCGGGCGCGGTCGGCTCGCTCGTCGGCCAGATCGCCAAGCTCAAGGGCGCCCGCGCGGTCGGCATCGCCGGCGGCAAGGAGAAATGCGACTATGTCGTCCGCGAGCTCGGCTTCGATGCCTGCCTCGATCACCGCAGCCCGACCCTGGCCGACGATCTCAAGGCCGCCTGCCCAAAGGGCATCGATGTCTATTTCGAGAATGTCGGCGGCGCCGTCTGGCAGGCCGTGTTCCCTCTGCTCAACACTTTCGCCCGCGTGCCGCTTTGCGGCCTGATCGCGCAATATAACGCGACCAGCCTGCCGCCCGGCCCGAACATGGTGCCGGCGCTGATGCGCTCGATCCTGTCCAACCGGCTGACCATGAAGGGCTTCATCGTCTTCGATTACGCCGACCAGCAGGGGGATTTCCTGCGCGAGGCCGGCGCCTGGCTCAAGGAAGGCAAGATCAAGCATCGCGAGGATATCGTCGACGGCATCGAAAAGGCGCCCGCCGCTTTCATGGGCATGCTGCAGGGCCGGAACTTCGGCAAGATGCTGGTCCGCATCCATCCGGAAAGCTGAGCCGCGGGAGTCGGCGAAGGGTGGAAATTGAGCCAATCCGGCGGTCAGGCGTTATTCAGGTAACGCAACCGTTCAGGAGAACGCCATGTCGCAAGACAGCATACCCCTCCGCGGCCGGCTCAAGCGCGCGGCCCTCGTCACCTTGGCCTTCGCCCTGCCGCTCGGGCTCGGCGCGTGCGCGGAGACCGTCGGTGCCGGGGCCGGCGCCTATGCCGGCAACCAGTTCGGCCACGGCTCGGGCAAAACCGCCGCGACCATCGGCGGTGCCGTGGGCGGCGCCGCGGTCGGCCACGCCGTAGCGCCTGGTTTCTAAGACCGGATCGGATTGGAGCCTGCGCGGGATCGCGGCATACTCGTCCGCTGGATGAATTCGACGAGAGAAGCGAATGCCCGACCCCGCCTCGCCCGTTCCACCGGACCTCGTGCCGGTTCTCATCGGCGTCGGCGAGGTCAATGACCGGCCCGACCCGCCGTCCGACGGGATGAGCTCACCGGAGCTGATGCGCGCGGCGCTCGAAGAGGCCGATCTCGATGCCGGTGGCGGCTGGCTCGGCCGGCTCGACTCGCTCGATATCGTCAATCAGATCTCCTGGCCGGTCGAGAGTATCGAGACCGAACTGCCCCGGCTCCTGGGTATCATGCCGCGCCATGTGGCGACGGGCATCCCGACCGGCGACGGTCCGGTGCGCTATCTCAACGACGCGGCCAACCGCATCGCGCGGGGCGAAGCGGAAATCGCCGCCATCGTCGGCGGCGAGGCGTTGCGCACGGCCGCGGCCTGCCGGGCCGGCTGGGCCGCCGATCCGTCCAAGGAGATGATGCGGGTCCGGGCGGAGACGATGGCCTCGCCCCTGCGGCGCCGATATGGGCTGCTGACGCCGACCGATGTCTATCCGCTCTACGAGGCCGGCACGCGCGCGGCCTGGGGCATGAGCCTAGCTGCGGCGCAAGCAGAGACGGCGGCGATCTGGTCGCGCTTCTCCGAGATCGCGGCCGAGAACCCGCAGGCCTGGATCCGCCGCTCCTACCGCCCGGACGAGATCCTCGCCGAAGGGCCCGGCAACCGGCCGATCGCCCATCCCTACAGCAAGCTGATGGTCGCCAACGCCTCGGTCAATCAGGGCGCCGCCCTCATCCTGACCAGCCTCGGCCGGGCGCGGACGGCCGGCATTCCAGAGCATCGGCTGGTCTATGTCTGGGCCGGCGCCGGCGCCAAGGAGCCCGACGATTTCCTGCGCCGCGACCGCTATGACCGCTCCGCCTCGATGGAGACGGCGCTGCGCCGAACCCTCGATCTCAACCGGATCGAGGCGAGTTCGCTCGACCATGTCGAGCTCTATAGCTGCTTTCCCTGCATCCCCAAGATGGCGCGCCGCATCATCGGCTGGCCAGGGGATTCGCCGATGAGCGTGATCGGCGGCCTGACCTTCGCCGGCGGCCCGATCGCCAATTACATGTCGCATGCCGCAGCCGGCATGGTCCACAAGCTGCGCACCGGCAGCCGCCTCGGCCTGCTCTTCGGCAATGGCGGCTACGCCACGAAGAGCCACGCCCTCATCCTGTCGCGCGAACGCCCCCCTGCTCATGCGCTGAACCGGGACTACGACGTGCAGGCCGAGGCGGATGCGCGGCGCGGCCCGATCCCCGCGCTGATCGAGGACTATGCCGGGCCGGGCCGGATCGAGACCTATACCGTCCCCTATGACCGCGACGGCACCCCCCGCTACGGCACCGTCATCGGCCGGACGCCATCGGGCGACCGCTTCGTCGCCCGCGTGGCGCCCGAGGACAACAAAACCCTCCACTTCCTTACCGGCGGTACCGAGGAGCCGGTCGGCTCGACGGGCAATGCCGCCCTCGGCGCCGACGGGTTGGTGACGTGGCGTCTGGCTTGAAACTCAGGCCGCCACCGGCACTCGCCGCGATACTGGCCGCGGCCCGATCAGGCTTAGCCGCGTCAGCACCTCGGCGACTGCGCAGCGCGTCGACTCGGCTGCGGCGCAGAGCGGCAGGCGCACCTGTGAGCTCATGAAGCCCATCAGCTCCAACGCATATTTCACCGGCACGGGGCTGGTTTCGGCGAAGAGCGCGTCGGTCAGCTTGACCAGTAGCTCAGATGCGGTCTCCGCCTCCTCCGTGGCACCCTGCCGCCAGGCGTCGTGAAGCTGGGCGCACAGCCGGGGCGCCACATTCGCCGTCACCGAGATGCAGCCGTCGCCGCCCAGGGCGAAGAAGCCCAGCGCCGTCGCGTCGTCGCCGGTGAACAGCCGGAACTCATGGCCGAGGGCCCGGCGCAGGCGAGCAGGCCGGGACAGGTCGCCGCTGGCATCCTTGAGCCCGACGATGCGCGGCAGCTCGGCTAACCTGACGATCGTGTCGAGGGCGAGGCTGCAGCAGGTCCGCGACGGCACATCATAGAGCAGGACGGGCAATTCGACCGCGTCGTGGATGGCGCTGAAATGGCCGTAGAGCCCTTCTTGGGTCGGCTTGTTGTAGTAGGGCACGACGCAGAGCAGCGCGTCGGCGCCGGACGAAACCGCCAGCTCGGCCAGCTCGATCGCATGCCGGGTCGAGTTCGAGCCGGCGCCGGCGATGACCGGCACCCGGCCGCGCGCCGCCTGGGCGGCGAGGCGGATCAGCCTCCCCTGCTCCATCGTGCTCAGGGTCGGCGCCTCCCCGGTCGTGCCGGCCACGACCAACGCCGCTGTGCCCTGGCCGATCTGCCATTCGCACAGCCGGCTGAAGGCGTGCTCGTCTAGTGTGTCGTCGCGAAACGGAGTAGGCAGCGCCGCCATATAGCCGGTGAGTTGCCTGACTTGCGTGGGTTGGAGCTTCATGGCTCAGGCCGCCGACCGGAGCTGGGCGACGGCAGCACCCTTGCAGGCCGACATGAGCACGCCCTGCCCGCAGGCACACTCGCCCACAGGCGCCAACCCGTGCTGCAGCAGGATCTGCCGGATTTGACGCCGGCGCCGGCAATGCCCGGCCTGCGCGTCATGGACCACGATCGTGCCGCCGGCCTGGAGATGGCGGCAGAGGCGATCGAGCGTCAGCTCGAACGAGCGAAGGGAGGTCGTATCGGGGATCAGGAGGAGATCGGCCGTCTCGAGCATCGGCGCCCCGTTCGGAGCGGCGCAAGCGGCCTGGGCGAAGCCATGCTTCAGGAGGTCTATCAACAATTCAACATCGCGGCTGGCGATGGTCACGTGGTCGGAAGGCTTGGCCCGAGCGAGCTCGACCATACGATCGACCAGACTCGGGCCGGCAATTAATTCGTCACTGTCGCTACTCATCAAAGGCTCAACGGCCCCCTCTGGGGAACCGCCCTCATGTTGCAACCGCTGTCAGAGTTGCGCCGGAATGTGTGAAAAATCGAGACGGGGCCTAAGGCGGCCGTATCAAGGCCGCATATAAATCCCGCGGATAGAGGTTCAGGAGAGCGCGAGCCGGACCGCTTCATCGAGGCTGGCGAGCCGCCATGGCTTCGGCAACAGCTTGCCGTAGCTCATCAACGCCCTGTCGCGGGGGACATCCTTCACGTAGCCGCTGGTATAGAGCACGCGGAGCGTCGGCCGGATCTGCCTGGCGCGATGGGCCAGCTCGAAACCATCCATGCCTCCTGGCATCGCGATGTCGGTGAAAAGAAGATCGATCCCATCCCGGTCGCGCAGGATGGACAATCCTTCCACCCCGCTCGTCGCTTCCAGAATGGTGAAACCTTGGTCGCGAAGATAGCTGCTGGCCACAAGGAGCACGTCTTCGTCATCATCGACCACAAGTATCGTCGAAGATTTAGCAGTCATACTGCTTCCGAATTCTGATCCGCCCGTGCGCGAACATGACTCTATCTCTACCGAATCGGACTCGCGGTGCCAAGTGCCCTTGTTCGCCGGCGAATCGCGCGGCATGGGGCCGATCGTCCCGCCTGCCCGCCGGAGGCGGGATTGACAGGCTCGAAAGAACGGGTAGAGGTTTGACGAGGTGCGCCGGAAGAGCGCGCCTGCTAGCTGGGGAGAAACAATGACCACCGCAGATCGACCCCCTCCGCAGCCCTGGTCCCCGGCGCTTTCTCATGGCCTGACCAGCCCGGTGATCGCCATCGTCATGGGCGTTTCCGGTTCCGGCAAGACCACGGTCGCGGCCCTGCTGGCGGCCGCCCTCGGCTGCCAGTTCCAGGAAGGCGACGATCTCCACCCCGCCGCGAACGTCGCCAAGATGCATAGCGGCATACCGCTTACCGACGAGGATCGGCTGCCCTGGCTGCGCAAGATCGCGGCGGAGATCGATGAATGGCGCGCCGCCGGCCAGTCCGGCGTGCTGACCTGCTCGGCGCTGAAGCGCGCCTATCGCGACATCATCATCGGCGACCGCGCCGACGTGACGCTGATCTATCTGCGCGGCCCGCACGAGCTCATCCGCGAGCGCATGGCCGCGCGGCATGAGCATTACATGCCGGTGTCCCTGCTCGACAGCCAGTTCGCGGCGCTCGAGGAGCCGACGGAGGACGAGCGGCCGATCGTCGTCGATATCGGCCACAAGCCCATCGAGCTCGCCGCCGAGATGGTCCACCGCCTGGAAGCCCGCCAAGCCGGCCGCCCATAAGCCGGCCGCCAGACAACGATAAGAAAGGACATTCAGATGGCTTTGCCGACCGCTCGGATTCCACGGGTGCGCTGGGGCATCGGCACGCTGCTCGGCATGGGCGTGCTGATCAATTATTTCGACCGGATCAATCTCTCGGTCGCCGCACCGCAATTGCAGGCGGAATTCGGGCTGAGCCACGACCAGCTCGGCTGGCTGTTCAGCGGCTTCTTCTGGTCCTATGCGCTGCTGCAGATCCCGACCGGGCTCATTCTCGACCGGTTCGGCGTCACCTGGGTGTCGCGTATCGGCGCCTTCCTCTGGTCGGTCACCTCGGCGATCACAGCACTCGCCGGCGGCTTCGGCGGCATCCTCGCGGCGCGCATCCTGCTCGGCGTTGCCGAAGCGCCGGGCTTTCCGGCCAGCTCCAAGGCGACCGGCTACTGGTTCCCGCGCCAAGAGCGCGCTTTCGCCACCTCGATCTTCGACGCCGCCGCGAAATTCTCGAACGTCATCGGCGTGCCGCTGGTCGCCTGGGCGATCGTGACCTTCGGCTGGCGCTGGGGCTTCGGCATCACCGGCCTCTTGAGCTTCGCCTATTTCATCGCCTTCTGGATCGTCTATCGCGATCCGAGCAAGCATTCGCGGCTGACCAAGGCCGAGCACGACTACATCCTCGAAGGCGGCGCCACGCCCGAAGGCCCGGCCGGCGGCGGCGAATTCGCCATGTTCGGCTATCTGCTGACCAATCGGAAGGTCTGGGGGCTGACCATCGGCTTCTCGGCCTATGGCTATTCCTTCTATCTGTTCCTGACCTGGCTGCCGAACTATCTCGTCCAGACTATGCATATGGACATTTTGAAGTCGGCCGGCTTCACCGCCATTCCTTGGATCTGCGCCACGATCTCGGATCTCGTCGTCGGCGGCTGGCTGATCGATCACCTGATCGCGCGCGGCTTTCCCGACACGCCGGTCCGCCGGACGGTGCTGGTCGCGGGCATGCTCATGGGGCTCGCGGTGTTCGGCGCCACGCTCACCACCGATCCCACCTGGGCGATCATCTGGATCTCGATCGCACTGAGCGGCCTTGCCGCGGCAGCCCCGGTCGGCTGGTCGATCCCGTCGCTGATCGCGCCGCGCGGCGGCACCGGCACGATCGGCGGCATCATGAACTTCCTCAACAACATGATGGGCGTCGTCGCGCCGATCGCGACCGGCTATATCTACGACCGGACGCAATCCTTCACCGACGCGTTCCTGACCGCCGGCATCGTGCTGGTGATCGGCATCCTGTCCTACATCTTCATCCTGGGCGATCTGAAGCCGATCCCGGAACCGAGCTGAGGCCGAGAAAAAGGGCCAGGAAACGACGTTCCCGGCCCCCTCATCCTTAGTTCACACGCCGGAACGGATAGCCCTGCCAAAGCCATTCGAGCGCTTCGGGCAGAGTTTGCGACTCGGTCGCCGCGTCGACATGCTTGGCGTTGCGCGAGAAGACGAACTGATATTGATAGCCTTTGGCTGCCAACGCTTTGGCCATGAGCTCGTTCGACAAGGCCCAGTCGTGCATGCCGTCGGCGAGCGCCACGTCGAAATAGAAGAGATCCTGGTCGCCGGTCTCGAACCAATAGCGGATCGGCTTGCGCGGGCTGGTGGGAATGAGCGGCGTGCGCGGCGGCACGCCGGTTTCGGTGATGGTGGAGCCGGTCACGTTCAGGTCCGGTCCCGGCGCACCCGCCCACGGATCATGAAACTCCCAGGCGCCCCCGCGCAGCGCCGGGTCGTGAGGCCATTGCTGGTTCACCATGGTCGGCGAATATCCGAGCACGCGATGGTAAAGCTCGGGATGGAACCACGCCATCGTGAAGGCGGCGGCACCGCTGGAACTGAAGCCCATCGTGGCCCTGCCGTCCGGATCCTTGGTTAGCCGTACGCCGGTATGCTGCTCGACGAAGGGCAGGATTTCCCGCTCGACCCATTCGGCATAATTGCCGGACACGGTATCGTATTCGCGCCCGCGCTCGCTGCCCTGCGAATCCTGCCCGCCGGCGCCGATGCTGACGGCGATCATGGGCGGGATCTTGCGCTCGTGAATGAGATTGTCGAGAACGGTGAACAGGCGGATCTCGTTGGCGCTGGTCGGGCCGCCGTCGCCCATGACGATGAACGGCATTTCGACGCCGCGGCGATAGCCAGCCGGAACATAGATGTCCAACGGCCGCGTCCAGGTTCCCGGATGGCTCACGGTCAGGATCAGGTTCGAAGGATCGTCCGGAAAGGTCGATCCGCCGAAGACCGCGGAATCGAGACAGCCGATCGGCTCGTCACGAATCACGCCGGGATTGTAGATGATGCTGTCGTTCGAGGAGAGGGTGAATTGATAGACCGTTCCCTTCGGCACATGCGCCTGAACGACGGTCTCCGGCGCCGGCGTGTGCGTCGGCCCGATGATGAAATTGCCCTCGGCGAAGATCGAGGGCACTTTGCCGTCGGGAAGCTGGAAGGCCGGCGGGTAGTTGGGACTGAGGGGATTGCGGGTCGGCGGCATGGTGGTCAGATCCAAGCCGGTCGTGTCGATAAAGAACGGCGCCGATGGATCCGTGGTATTCGATCCTGGCGGAATGGTTGTATTTTGCGTTGCACAAGTGGTTTGAGCGAAGGCGGCCGGAGCCGCGAACACGCTCGACAGCAAGACGCCCGCGAGGACGGCATGGACTCTATTCATTCTTAGTTTCCTCCCTTGCCGGATGCCTAAATTTAGATTTAGACCTTGAGATAGTGACTCAAATCCAGACAACGGTCTGCCGGGCAAAAATGAGACATCTTCGCCGGATCAAGAGGATACTATCGACCCATTAGGACGGCGAGGCTCTGATCATTGTTAATATTGTCCGAATTCCCCCATGTAATGCCTACAAGCGCTCAATATGCGAGTTCGATATGCACGTTCTCTCGAAACCTGCTTGTCATCCTTTTCGCCTGCAGGCAGCATCGTTCAACCACCGAACACCATCCTCGGCAGCCACAACGTCAGGGCCGGCACATAGGTGATGATGCCGAGGACGACGAGCAGCAGGATCAGAAACGGCAGGATGCCGCGGATGACCTCGCCGATCGGCGCCTGCGAGATGGTCGAGAGCACGAAGAGATTGAGCCCGACCGGCGGATGGACCAGCCCGATCTCCATATTGTGCGTGAAGATGATGGAGAAATGCACCGGGTCGACGCCGAGCGGCTTCAGCGCCGGCGCCAGGATCGGCAGCACCAGCAGCAAGGTCGCCGTCACTTCGAGGAAGCAGCCGAGCACCAGCAGCAGCACATTGATCGCCAGCAGGAATTCCCAGGTGCTGAAGCCGTGATCGACGGTGAAGCGCACGAGCTGGCTCGGCACGCCCGACAGCGTCATCCAATGGCCGAAGGCGAGTGCCGTCGCCACGATCAGCATGATCGTGGCGGCGCTGCGGATGCCGTCGGCGACGATGCGCAACGTCTCGGTCCAATGGAAGCCGCGATAGAAGAACAGCGAGACCAGCAGCGAGACCACGGCCGAGAGCGCAGCCGCCTCGGTCACGGTGACGATGCCGCCATAGATGCCGACCATGACCGTGACCGGTACAATGAGCGCCGGCAGCGCATGGCCGGTGATCCGCATCCGTTCGGCGAAGGGGAGCGCCGGCTCGACCGGGAAATTACGGCGCCTCGCATCGTAGAGCACCCACAGGAAGAAGGCGGCGGCCTGCAGCAGCCCGGGCAGGATGCCGGCCAGGAACAGGCGCGGCACCGATTGCTCGGCGACGATGCCGTAGAGGATGAGCGCCAGGCTGGGTGGGATGACGATACCGATCGTGCCCGAGGCGCCGACCACGCCCAGCGCGAAGGAGCGCGGATAGCCGCGCTCGATCATCGCCGGCACCAGGATTGAGCCCATGGCAAGCGCGGTCGCCACACTCGACCCGCAGATCGCGGCGAAGAGCGTGCAGGCGACGACGGTGACGAGGCCGAGCGAGCCGCGCACGCCGCCGAGCCAGGCCGCCGCCAGATCGACCAGCGCCTTGGCGACGCCGCCGAAGCGCATGAAGGCCGCCGTCATGACGAACAGCGGCAGCGCCATCAGCGTCGTCGAGTTGAGCTGGGTGATGACCAGCTGTGCCGCGCCGATCAGCGGCTCGCCCGAGACGAGGTAGAGCAGTGCCGCACAGGTGCCGAGCACCAGGAAGATCGGCATGCCGCAGGCGAGCAGCCCGAAGAAGAGCAGCAGAAACAGCAGCGTGGCCATGGAGCTCAGCCAGTCTCGCGCATGTCGAGCGGCATCTCGTGGGCGCCGGGCCTTCCGACCGCCATGGTCGCGGGATCGTAATGGAAGGCGTAGCGAACGAGCCGGACGGCGTAGCGCACCGCCATCAGCGCGCCGCCGACCGGCAGGGCGGTATAATAGATCCACATCGGGAATTGCAGATCGGTCGAGCTGCGCTCGTCGAGCAGCAGCGAGGTATCGACGATCTGCCAGCCATACCAGACGAGGCCGAAGCAGAAAACCAGCGCCACGATGCAATTGAAGATTTCGGCCCAGCGCTGGGCCGAGGCCGGCAGCAGCCGCAGCACCATGTCGGAGCGGACATGGCCGTCTCGCGCCACGAGCTGGCTCGCCGCGATCATGATCGCCCAGATGACCAGATAGACGATCACCTCCTCGGCATAGGATATCGCGTGGGCCGGATCGAAATAGCGGCCGACGATCTGCCAGATGCCGATGACGAGGGTGACGAGGCCGAGCAGCCCGATCAGGAACTGCTCGACCCGATCCCACCAGCGCAAAGTCGTATCGAGCGGAGCGATCAAGCCGGGCCGCCGACTTCGGCCGTCACTAGCTTGACGAGATCGGGCGAGATCTTGATCTCCTTGGCGAGATCGTCCTGCTCCGCCGCCATGCGGTGGCGGGTCTCGACGATCTGGTCGGGCGTCGGTGCCGCGAACTTGACGCCGTGCTCGGTCAGCACCTGCTTCGCCTGCTCCTGCGCCGCCGCCATGTTGGCGCGATAGGCAGGCACGTTCTCGACCCAGAGATCGGTCATCATCTTCTGCTGCTCTTCTGTGAGCTTGTCCCAGAAGCTGTTGCTGATCAGCGGCACGTACATGGCGAGGAAATGATGATCCTCGAACGAGTACTTGACCCCGGCATCCCAGAGCTGGGCGACCTGAACGCTCTGATTGGTCGAGACCAGGCCGTCGAACATGCCCTGGCTCAGGGCGAGCGGTACGTTGGGCCAGGCGGTCGTGTTCGGGATGGCACCGACGAAGCGGGCGCGCCAGGCCTGACCGGCGCCGCCCGAGTTGCGGACCTTCAAGCCCTTGAGATCGTCCAGTGAATTGAGCGGCTTCAAGGTCGTGTACCAGGTCTGGAAACCGAGATCCATCCACGGGCCGACGACATGAGCGCGGAGACGCTGCTTGATCTCGTCGGCGACGATAGAGCCGGCTTTACCGTCGATGACCTTGTGCACCGTGTCGATCGATTGGCCGTACATGACCGGAAGCTGGAACAGATCCGCGTCGGGCACGATGCCGGTAATGGTCCAGCTGCCCGGCGCCGCCATCTCGACCTGGCCCTGGATCAGCGCCTTGGCGATGTCGAGATCGGCGAAGAGCTGGCCGCTATGGAAGACCTCGCCCTTGATCTTGCCGCCGCTCGCCGCCTCGACCTTGCCGAGATAATCGACGACCGAGATGTTGCGGATATGGGTGGGCGCGGTATCGAGCGAGCAGCGCAGCCTGAGCGGCTCGTCGGCCCGGGCCCGCCCGCCGCCAGCCAGCATGGTCGCGGCCGCCGCAGCGCCGGCGCCGAAACGGCGACGCGTGATTCCCTGCCCCATCATTCGTCTCCCCGTCGATTGCCGATTGCCCTCGGCTTTTCGCGGCGAAGATTAGCCCGCTCCGCGGGATTTGCCACGCCGAAACCAACCCCGTCAGGTGCCACCGGCACTTTCGATAGTTAAAGCTATCCATTCCTGCGCTTTCCGTTTGCAACCCGGCGTTCGGCGATGGCAGGCTGGAGATAACGAGAACGTGAATGCGGGAGCAGGCGATGGCGCGGCGCATCAGGCGCGATCTGGGCATCTTCGTTCCCTCGATCGGCGCCCAGCTCATCACCACCACGAGCCTGTTCCTGACGCCGCTGATCATCGGCGCCCTCATCACCGAGGCGAAGCTCGACGAAACCGACGCCGGCTCGATCTTCACGGTCGAGCTGGTGGCATCCGCCCTCACCACCCTCGCCGTCTCGGCCTGGAGCCGGCCGCATTCGCGCCGGCGCGTGGCCATGGCGGGTGCGGCACTGGCACTCGGAGCCGGCGCCTTGACCATGGCGTCGGCGGCCTATGGCTTCCTCATTGCGATCCGGCTGCTGGCCGGGATCGGCGCCGGGATCGTCGCGGCCGAGGCCGCGGCCATCTTGCCGCGCAGCTTCAATCCCGAGCGGCTGATCTCGGGCCTCACCATCGTCGGCATCGTCAACGGCGCCTTCTGGCTCGCCACCCTGCCCTATGCCGTCGATCGGCTGGGCTATCGCGGCCCTTATGCCTGCCTGATGCTGATCAACCTCGCCGGCATGCTGCTGCTGTCCCGCCTGCCCTCGCCGCCGATGCGCCCGGTGCTGCGGACCGAGACTTCCGGCGGCTGGCCGGTGGCGGGCTGGCCGGTATTGGGGGCGATCTTCCTCACGCAGCTCGGCCAGGGCTCATTCTGGGCGCTGAACGAGCTCTTCGGCGCGCGCGCCGGGCTCGACGAGCATATGATCGGCACGTTCCTGTCGATCGCGACCCTGCTGCTGCTGGTCGGCGTGGGGTTCACGGCGCTGGTCGGGACCCGCCTCGGCCGGTATCTGCCGCTCTTCATCATCACGGCGATCAACGCGCTCTCGATCCTGGTGATCGCCGCCGTGCCCGATCCCAACCTCTATATCTGGGCCAATGTCGTGCAGGCCGTGACCAATCTCGCCTCGGTCGTCTATCAGCTGGGCCTCGCCGCCTCGCTCGACCGGACCGGCCGGGTCGTTGCCGCGGCGTCCGGCCTGCTCGGCCTCGGCAATGGCATCGGGCCTAGCGTCGCCACCTATATCGAGACCTCGGTCGGTCCAGCCGAACTCGGCTGGTTCGTGCTGGCGCTCAATGCGGCGGCGCTCATGCTCTACGGCCTGGTCGCCGCCCGCGCCGTCCGCCTGCCCGTCGGATCGCTTGACCCGGAACGGCCGCCGGCCGAATAGTGCGGCCATGTCGACCCCCTACGCACCGCTGGGCTGGAAGATCCGCGTGATCTCGTTGGTCGCCGCCGTGGCGCTCGCTTCCTCGGTGGTCGCGACCTGGCGCTTCGGCGTCAGCTTCGCCAAGCTCATGGAAGCGGTCGAGCGGCAGCAGGCCGTCACCGACGCCGAGACGACCGCGCCGGCCAAGCGCGCCGCCGCCGGCCTCTCGACCGATCCGGGCGTGCTCACCGTGGGAATTGTGCCGCCCAAGCCGCCGAACGCTGCGCCGCAGCATTAAGCGCCGGGAAAGACCTTGCCGGGCCGGTGGGGCCTCGGCATGATCGCGACGCTTGCGCCATTCCGGACGCGATGGGGGTCGATATGCGGAGAATTTTGGGCACGCTATTGTTGAGCTGCGCCGCGTTGGCGGGCGCCACGGCCGCCCGCGCCGACGTGCTGGACGACGTCAAGGCTCGCGGCACGCTCGTCGTCGGCACCAAGGCCGATTACAAGCCCTTCGGCTTCCGCGACGCGACGGGGGCCATCATCGGCATCGAACCGGACCTGGCCGCCGACATCGCCAAGCGCCTGGGCGTGAAGCTGGAGCTGGTGCCGGTCGTCTCCTCGAACCGCATGCAGTTCCTGGATCAGGGCAAGATCGACCTGATGATCGCGACCATGAACGACACGCCGGAGCGGCGGAAGGCGGTCCTGATCATCGATCCGGATTACTACGCGTCGGGCGTCAATATCCTCGCACCCAAGGCGAGCGGCCTCAAGAGCTGGGACGACATAAAAGGCAAGACCGTCTGCATGATCCAAGGCTCCTTCTACACCAAGGATATCGGGGAGAAATACGGCGCCGAGATCTTGGCCTTCAAGGGCGTCAACGAGGCGACCCAGGCGCTCAAGGCCGGCAATTGCGTGGGCGTCGTCTATGACGACACGCTCGTCGCGGCCTTGCTGCTGGAGCCGGAATGGGCCGATTACGGCATGCCGTTCGAGACCATCCTCGAGCAGCCCTGGGGTGCCGCGGTCAAGACCGGCGAGGACAAGCTCGCCAAGATCGTCTCGGACGCGATCATCGATTGGAACAAGACCGGCTTCATCCTGGCCGAGGAGAAAAAATACGGCCTGCCGAACGCTCCCTACGCCGTCGAGATGAACAAGAAATACGCCGCCCACTGAGGCTGCGTCCGCATGGATCCTGTAGCGGCCTGGTTCCGTTGGCTCGACGACGCCCACGGCATCAATTTCACCGTTGCCTACGACGCGTTCGACCGGGCCCGGTTCCTGCGCGGACTGCTCATGACGATCGAGCTGTCGGTGAGCTCGATCGTCCTAAGCCTGATCATCGGCGCCGTCGGCGCCGGGATGGCGCGTGCCCGCAATCCGATCCTGCGCGGCTGCGTCTATTGGATCGTGCAGTTCTTTCGCAACACCCCGCCGCTGGCCCAGCTCTATTTCTTCTTCTTCGGCCTCAACTCGGTGCTGGTGACGCATGGCGCCAACGGCCTGCCGCAGCCGCTCGTCGGCAATGTCGCCTGGGCCATCCTGTCGCTGTCGCTGTTCGCGGGTGCCCATAATGTCGAGCTTTTCCGCGCCGGCATCGAGGCGGTGCCGGCAACCATGCTGGAAGCGGCGGAATCGCTCGGCTACAGCCGGTTCGGCACCTATCGCCACATCATTCTGCCGCTCGCCTTCCGGATCAGCCTGCCGGCGGTGAACAACAACCTCGTCAATCTGGTGAAGACGACCTCTGTCGCCTACGCCATCGCCGTGCCCGAGATGCTCTATGTCTCGAACCAGATCTGGTCCGACTCGCTCAACGTGCCGGAGATGATGCTGCTGCTGCTCGTCTGCTATCTGGCGCTGGTCGGCATTCTGGTCCGCTTCATGGGCTGGTGGGAACGCGCGCTGCGCGTGCCGGGCTTCGGCGCATGAGCACGACGCTGTCGCGCTATGCCGTCGCCATGAGCGCGCTCGCCTTGCTGCTGGCCGGCAGCGCCTTCGCCGCCGGGCCTGCGGCGCATGGCTCGATTCTCGCGGCCCTGTGGAAATGGACGCCGTTCCTGCTCGGCGGCTTCGGCTTCAATCTCGTCATCAGCGCGCTTTCCATGCTGATCGGTACCGCGCTCGGCTTCGCGCTTGGGCTCGGCCTCATCGCGCGCGGACGGCTCATGCGTGCGGCGTGCGGGTTCGTCATGAATCTTTTCCGCAACGCGCCGCGCCTCGTCCTGCTGTTCATGTGCATGTTCCTGATCCCGTTCAAGCTCAGCCTGTTCGGCACGACCGTGCCGCTGCCGGGCTGGGAGAAGGCGGTGTTCGGCATGTCCCTCGCGGTCATGGCCAATGTCGCCGAGATCCTCCGCGGCGCCGTGCAATCGATCCCGACGGCGCAGTGGGAATCAGCGGAATCCTTGGCCTTCAGCCGGTTTCAGACGCTGTGGAGCATCATCCTGCCGCAATGCCTGAAGCGCATGATCCCGCCCTGGATGAGCCTCTATTCGATCATCACCATGGATACGGTGCTGGTCTCGGTCCTGGGCGTGGGCGAGGTCATGACGCTCACTGGCGAGGCGCTCGCGTCGGAAAACAACGACCGCCTGCTGCTGCCCTTCTACGGCTATGTGCTGGTCTGGTTCTTTCTCTATTGCTATCCGATCGGGCTGTGGACGGCTCGCCTCGAACGGCGCTACGCGGTGAAGTGATGGTCCATCGGGTCACGAACGAGATCCTGGTCGAGATCCGGGACGTGCATAAGAGCTTCGGCAAGATCGAGGTGCTGCGCGGCGTCTCGATGAATGTGACGCGCGGCGAGGTCGTCTGCATCATCGGCCCGTCCGGCTCGGGCAAGTCGACCCTGCTCCGCTGCATCAATGGTCTGGCGCCGATCGATCGCGGCACGATCAAGGTCGTGGGCTTCGACGTGCCGTCGCTCAAGACCGACGCCCAGAAGATCCCGCTGCGCAAGGCGGTCGCGATCGTCTTTCAGCAATATAATCTGTTCCCGCACAAGACCGCGCTCGAGAACATCATGATGGCACCGGTCCAGGTGCTGAAGGAGGACCGGGCCGAGGTCGAGGCGCGCGCCCGCGCGCTCCTGCGCAAGGTCCGGCTCGACGGCAAAGAGAATGCCTATCCGGGCGAGCTGTCGGGCGGCCAGCAGCAGCGCGTCGCCATCGCCCGGGCCCTCGCCATGCGGCCGCAGCTCATCCTGTTCGACGAGGTCACGGCCGCCCTCGATCCCGAGACGGTCAAGGAAGTGCTGACCACGATCCGCGAGCTGGTCGATGACGGGCTCACCTGCATCCTGGTGACCCACGAGATGCGCTTCGCCGCCGAGGTCGCCGATCTGGTCTGCTTCACCGATGGCGGCGTCATCGTCGAGCAGGGGACGCCGGACCAACTCTTCAAGGCGGCCGAGCAGGAACGGACGCGGACATTCCTGTCGCAGATTCTGTAGGTTTCCGCTGTGGTCCTCTCAGAACGAGGCCGACATCCCGCCATCGACGGTCAGCACATGGCCGTTCACATAAGAGGCGGCGTCGGAGGCCAGGAACACGGCGGCCCCGCCGATCTCTTCCGGCCGGCCCCAGCGGCCGAGCGGGCAGCGGCGAGCGAGGAGCTCGGCTGTGCCCGGATCGGCCACCATCTCCTCATTGGCCTCGGTCGCGAAGAAGCCCGGCGAGATCGCATTGGCGGTGATGCCGTGCGGGCCGAGCTCGACCGCGAGCGCGCGGGTGAGCGCCTCGAGCCCGCCCTTGGCCGCGACATAGGCGGCGTCGTTGGCCTTGCCGCGCGGCCCGGCGATCGAGGTTATGAGGATGAGCCGGCCGAAGCCGCGCATCCGCATGCCCGGCGCCGCCGCCTGCGCCAGCACGAAGCTGGCCGCCAGATTGACATCGAGCATGCGCCTGACATCGACGGGCGCCAGATCGGCCAGCGGCGCGCGATGCCGCATGCCGACATTGCTGACCAGGATATCGAGCCGGCCCGCTTCGGCTTCGATCGCCTCGATACCGGCCGCGACCGCTGCGTCATCAGCCACGTCGAAGGGAGCCGACATGGCGGCGAGCCCGTGCGACCGCAGCTCTTCCACAGGCCCCGCCAGCCGTTCGGCATCGCGGCCGTTGAGATAGACCTGGGCGCCGGCCGCAGCGAGCGCTGCCGCGATCTCCCAGCCGAGACCGCGCGCGGCACCCGTCACCAGCGCCACCCGGCCGTCGAGCGCGAAGGGCGACCGTCCGGTCATGCCGAGCCGGTCAGCCGGCCGGCCGCGAACTCCCGGACCGCCTTGTAATCGGCCTTGCCATTGGGCGCACGCAACTTGACCTCGCTCACCAGGATCCGCTTCGGCGTCTTGAAGCCGGCGAGCCTGCCGCGCACATGCTCGCGCACCGAGGCCTCATCGAACCCGGCGCCGGCGGCGAGCGCGACGACGCCGACCACGGCGTGGCCCCATTTCTCGTCGGGCACGCCGACGACCAAGGCGTCGTCAACCGACGCATGGGTCTTGAGCACTTCCTCGACCTCCTCCGGATACACCTTCTCGCCAGCCGTATTGATGCAGGCGCTGCCGCGTCCGAGCAAGGTCAGAGAACCGTCGGCCTCGACCAGGCACCAGTCGCCCGGAACCGAATGGCGCACGCCGTCGATCATGCGGAAGGTCTCCGCCGTCTTCGCCGGATCCTTGTAATAGCCGAGCGGTACTGGCGACCCGAGCGCCACCATGCCCGGCCGGCCGGAGCCGGGTGCCACCGGCTTGCCGGCCTCGTCGATTACCTTGCAGCGCGTACCGAGCGTGAATTTCGCCGTCTGCACCTGCCCGGCGGCCGTCATGGTCGAGCTGCCGAAGCCGATACCCTCCGAAGCGCTGAACGTGTCGAACAGCGCCGCGGCGGGCATGTATCGAAGCAGCCCCCGCTTGATCTCGGCGCTCCACATCGCGCCCGACGAGATCATCAACCTTACGCTCGACGGATCCCACCGTCCCGGATTCTCCTCCAGCGCCCGCAGCATTGGCCGGGCAAAGGCGTCGCCGACGATGGCCAGGGAGTCGACGCGATGCCGGTCGACCACGCTCCATAGCTCCTCGGCATCGAAGGACGGTCCTTCGAGCGTGACGATGCAGCCGCCCGCCAACAGCGTGGTCGTGCCGATATAGAGGGCGGCGCCGTGCATCAGCGGGCTGGCCGGGATCAGCTTGCTGCCGGGGCCGGCCTGCCGGATCGCCTCGGCCAGCGCTGGCACGGTCTCGGCGACCGGGCCCTTCAGTCGCTCGCCGGCGAGCTGGGATTCACGCAAATCATCGTGTCGCCATACCACGCCTTTGGGCATGCCGGTGGTGCCGCCGGTATAGACCATCAAAATGTCGTCGGGCGATCGCTCGATGCCGAGCGGCGCGCCGTCGCCTTCCATAGCGAGCGCCTCGTAGGGTTCGGCGAAGGAGGCCGTGTCCTCGCCGATTTCGACGAACAACCGGACCTTGTCGAGCCGAACGCGGATCGCCTCGATCACCGGCCGGAATTCGCGATCATAGACGACGACTCCAGCGTCCGAATTGTCGAGGATGTAATGCACCTCGTGCGGCTGGTAGCGATAGTTGACGTTGACATGGACGAGCCGTGCCTTGAGGGCGGCCGCCAGGGTCTCGACATATTCCGGCCGATTGCGCATGTAGAAGGCGACATGGTCACCCGGCTCGATGCCGCGCTCGAACAAGGCCCGGCCGAGATTGTTCGACCGCCGCGTCATCTCCGCCCAGCTCGCCCGCCTTTCGCCGTGAATGAGCGCCGGCGCATCGTCCGGCAGCACCGGTGCAATGGCATCGAGAATATCGCCGAGATTCCAGCCCATCTACCTCTCCCTGCGGCGGGAAGGCGCGGGCGAATTGCCCCACGCTGAATCCGCCGGTATGGTAGTCGTCACTACCTTAACGACCATAATGGAAACGCCCCTCATGCCCGCGATCCCGCTTCGCCACGGAGTCTTCCTGGCGCCCTTCCACCCGGTGAAAGACGATCCGACCCTCGCGATAGAGCGCGATCTCGAACTGATGGAATGGCTCGACCGACTCGGCTACGAGGAAGCCTGGATCGGCGAGCACCATTCCGCCGGCTTCGAGATCATCGCATCGCCCGAATTGTTCATCGCCGCCGCGGCCGAGCGCACGAAGCGCATCCGGTTCGGCACCGGCGTGATCTCGCTGCCCTATCACAACCCGCTGATGGTCGCGAACCGCATCATCCAGCTCGACCATATGACGCGCGGCCGGATCATGCTCGGCGTGGGCCCCGGCCTGCTGGTCTCGGACGCGGTCATGCTCGGCATCGATCCGAACAAGCAGCGGGACCGGATGGTCGAGGGCATCGATCTCATCCTGCGCCTCATGGCCGGCGAGACCGTGACCGAGAAGACCGAATGGTATGAGCTGAACCAGGCGAGCCTGCATCTCCTGCCCTATACCCATCCCCGGCCGGAGATCTGCGTGGCGAGCTCGGTCACGCCCTCGGGCGGCCGCGTCGCCGGCAAGTACGGGCTCGGCATGCTGTGCGTAGCCGCCACCAACGCCGTCGGATTCGACGTGCTCGGCGTCAATTGGAAGGTGGCCCAGGATGTCGCGGCCGAACACGGCAACGCCATGGACCCCAATGCGTTGCGCCTGGTCGGCCCGATCCACATCGCCGAGACGCGCGAGCAGGCGCGCGCCAATGTTCAATTCGGCCTGCACAAATGGATCGATTACTTCGCCAGGGTCAATCCGATCGCCCCGCGCGGCACCGGCACCGGCGACCTTGTCGACAACATGATCAACAATGCCGGCGCCGTCATCGGCACCCCCGACGACGCCATTGCCCGGATCGAGTCCCTCTACGGCAAGCAGGGCGATTTCGGCGCCTTCCTCCAGCTCGCGACCAACTGGGCGGATTGGGAGAGCACCAAGAAATCCTACGAGCTGTTCGCCCGCTATGTCCGGCCGCACTTCACCGGCGCCAACAAGCATCGCCGCGCCTCGCTCGACTATGTCACCGAGCACGGCGTGGAACTGGCCGGCCGGCAGCGCACGGCGGCGATGAAGGCCTTCGCCGAGCATGAGGCCGCGCAGAAATCGAAGGCCGCCGAATAAAGGCGGAATGCGACGGGCCGAGCCGGACGAGACGCGGGACGGGCGTCCGTTCGGCCGGCGCGCTGCATCACCAAGGACCATGAATATCTCTTCAGTTCCATAAAGGTACTGAAAAGAATTATCCGCCAATTTTTACATTTCAATGCAGTTTGGCGAGCCGGCGAAGAAATGTGGTTACAGCGGTAATAGAACGCGGCACCTTCCGATATTGAGCAATCGTCCCCCGTCAAATCTTTCACCCGCGCCCACGGCAATATCTGACGGGCTGGAATAACGGCTGAAATTCGGCACCGCTTTGGCACCGATCTTGGCGAACCGGCAAACTATTGCGCCTATCACGGCCGCGTGCGACAAGTGATGTAACGGCATGACATGACTGGTCCGGGTTCCTCCGGAAGAATGGCGGCGATCACCATGACCGGCGAAGCATATCCGACACCGTCGCTGCCGACCGTGGCGCTGCTGTGCCGCTGCCCGCGCTGCGGCCGGGGCAAACTGTTCGCCGGCGTGCTCGCGGTGGCGCCGCGCTGCACCGTGTGCGATCTCGACCTTCAGGAGCAGGATAGCGGCGACGGGCCGGCCGTCTTCGTGATCTTGATCCTGGGCGGGTTGGTGACGCTGTTCGCCAGCCTGGTCGAGGTCAAGTTCGCGCCGCCGCTCTGGGTTCACCTGCTGCTGTGGACGCCGCTCATCATCGGCGGCGCGGTGGTGCTGCTCCGGATCATGAAGGCCGCGTTGATCGCCATCCAGTTCCGCAGCCGGACGCTCGGCGGCGGTCCCGAAGCCTAATTGACCCGGTTCGAAAACCGGGCTCTTTGACCGGGACATCGGGAACGGCATAATGCTTCATGCGGCACGCCGAATGCCCAACGGATAGTCTTGCTGAATGGACGCATATGCGAATTACCCAACAGAAGGCTCAAGACAACAGAGAGCGCATCCTGGACGCGGCTGCGCGGCTCTATCGCGAGCACGGCTTCGATGGGATCGGAATAGCCGATGTCATGAAGTCGGCCGGCTTCACGCATGGCGGCTTCTACAATCACTTCGCCTCTAAGGAAGCGTTGGCGGCAGAGGCTTCGAGGCTGGCATTTGAAGAGATGGCCGAAAAGCGGATGCGCTCGGGCGGCCTCGCGAAATTCGTCGCGGCATATCTGGGCACGACAAACCGGGCGCAACGAAGCCAGAGTTGCCCGGCGGTCGTTCTTGGCGGAGACGCAGCGCGAGCCGGCGGCGAGGTGAAGAGCGTGTTCGCGGACGGCATCGAGACGATGATCTCCTTCCTGGAGGATCGGCTTCGGGAGGAGCACCATCTGGACGAGCCGGAGGCGCGTATCCACGCCGTCAACCTCGCCGCCAAGCTGACGGGCGCGCTCCTGCTGACGCGATCCATCCCGGACGATCACCCCCTCGCCCGCGAAATCCTGAAATCCTGCCTCGACAGCTGCCTTGTGGAGGCTTCCGGCGCGTCCGCGTCGAACGCCGCAGGCTAATTCTTCTTGTTCCTCATGACGGGCGTTTAGGCCCGTCCAGGACGCCGATCCGGGGCCGCGTCAACGGCGTCGCTTGACACCCATTATGATGACAATCATCCTCATAGCTGTTCGAGGAAATTGGGCTTGACGGAGAACAAGCTCTAAGTGGCGTCACGGACAGCCGTGGATACCGAAATCGCCTTATGCACAGGAGAGCGCGATGCCGCTGTGGAAAATCTATCACCCTGAAGGCACCTACACGCCCGAAGACAAGCGTGAATTCTCAAAGAAGATAACTGACGCGTACTCTATATTGCCCAGATTCTACGTAGGCGTAATATTCCAGCCCGTCCCACGCGACTCGTTCTTTATCGGCGGCGAACCGCGAGATAATTTTGTCCGCATCTGCATAGAACATATCGCGCGGCAGCTCGGCTCCGATGAGGCGAAGGCGAGGTTCCTCTCGAGGATCGAGAATGCCATCGCACCTTTCGTCAAGGATCGCGGTTTCGATTGGGAGCTCCACATCGACGAGACGCCGTTTGACTTGTGGACGGTGCAAGGCATCAGGCCGCCCCGCGCGGACACACCGGACGAGAAGCGCTGGATCGCCGAAAATCGCCCTTCGCCACGGACGCATGATTAGCGAGGGATCGAGCTGGGTGGAATCGCACGGCGATCCACCCAAACAGCGAGCCCGTCTGTAACGGAGATCTATTTCATGGCCAACTCACAGGGTATAGCGGTCATCACCGGCGCCTCCGCAGGAATTGGGGCCGTTTACGCGGAGCGCCTGGCCGCCCGTGGCTACGATCTGTTGCTGGTCGCACGCCGGCTGGACCGGCTGACCGATCTGCAGGCGCGGTTGGCCCATGACCATGGGGCGGTGATCGGCACCATGGCCGCGGATCTGGAGAACCCGGCGGATCTTGCCAAGCTGGAAGATCGCATAGCGGCCGAGGACATTGCCTTTCTCGTCAACAATGCGGGCGCCGGCGGCTTGGGCAAGACCGCCGACGCCACGGCCGAGCAGCTCGAACGCATCGTAAGATTGAACATCACCGCGCTGACCCGCCTGTCGCATGCGGCGCTGGCCAGCTTCCGCGGGCGCGAATCCGGTGCCCTCGTCAATATCGGCTCGATGATGGCCCATTCCCCCTCGCCCGCCGGTGCCGTTTACAGCGGATCAAAGGCTTACGTGATGAACTTCACGCGATCTCTGCAGCTTGAATATCGCGATCAACCGATCCGGATACAGCTGGTCATGCCGGGACCGATCCGCACCGAATTCTTCTCGTCCCAGGGCATGAACGAATCGGTGTTTCCGGCAGAATCGTATCTCTCCGCCGAACAGCTGGTGGATGCCACCTTCGCCGGCCTGGACGCAGGCGAGCCCGTCACGGTGCCGTCGATGCTCGATTTGCAGCCTTGGAACGATTTGGAAGCGGCGCGGACGGAATTCGTCACGTCGGTGATGTCGGGCCAGGTGGCGCCCAGATATCGATCGTAGCGCGCTAAACTTGGTCGCGGCCGATCGGCCGGGCGAGCACGTCGCCGGTTCCGGTGAACATGCGGATGAGCATGCCGTTCTCGCCGCCGGTCCGGTGCGCGACCACGACGATGCCGTGATGGCGCAGCCGCTCGAACGCCAGCTCGACATTGCGGGTGCCCACGCTGTGCTCGGGCGTGCCCGCCAGCACGGCTGCCCCGCCGAACAGCTTGGCCTCCATCGTCTCCCGCCGACAGCCGAGATCGAGCATCCTGTCGACCAGCTGATCGATGGCGCTGTCGCCATACCGGGAGTCAGGGCCGTCGCTATGACTCCTCGGCAGCACGAAATGGTTCATCCCGCCGATCCGCTGCACCGTGTCCCAGAGACACACGGCGACGCACGAGCCCAGCACGGTGCTGATCACCATCGGCTCGCGCGAGCAGTGAATAGCGGCCGAGAGCAAGAATAATTGCTGGCTCAGATCGAAGGCGGGGATCGGGTCGAGCGCCATCAGCGGGACCCAGCCCGGACGATCTCGCCCGCCAGCATGTCGAGCGGCAGCACCTTGTCGGCCGCCCCCAGCGCGATCGCTTCCTTGGGCATGCCGAAGACGACGCAGCTCGCCTCGTCCTGCGCGATGGTCGGGGCCCCCGCCTCCTGCATCTCGCGCAGGCCCTTGGCGCCGTCGTCGCCCATGCCGGTCATGATGATGCCGAGGGCGTTCGGCCCGGCATATTGCGCGGCCGAGCGGAACAGCACATCGACCGAAGGGCGGTGGCGCGAAACCAGCGGCCCCTCCTTGATCGAGACATAGTAGCGGGCGCCGCTCCGATGCAGCAACATATGCTTGTCGCCGGGCGCGATCAGCACGCGGCCGCGCAGCACCGTGTCGCCATCCTCGGCTTCCTTGATCTCCATCCGGCAGAGCGTGTCGAGCCGGCGCGCGAAGGCCGCGGTGAATTTCTCCGGCATGTGCTGGACGATGCAGATGCCGGGCGCCGCTTCCGGCAGCGCCTCCAGGACGATGCGCAGCGATTCCGTGCCGCCGGTCGAGGCGCCGATGCAGACGACGCTCTCGGTGGTCCGCGCCATCGCCTGGCGCGGACGCGGCGGCGGCAGGATCACGTCCGCGTTGAGCTTCTGCGATACCTCCATCCGGCGCGGCGCTTTCGCCTCGCCGCCTCCGGGGCGCTTGATGCGGGCATGGGCCGCCGCCTTGACCGTATCGCAGATCCGGAGTCGAGATTCGAGCAGCCCCTGCTTGGTGTCCAACTTGGGCTTGAGGATGATGTCGACGGCGCCCGCCTCCAGCGCTTGCATCAGAGTTTCGGACCCCTCCTCCGTCAGCGACGAGCACATGACGACCGGCATAGGATGCTGGGCCATGATCTTGCGCAGGAAGGTGATGCCGTCCATGCGCGGCATCTCGACATCGAGGGTGATGACATCCGGCACTTCCTGCTGGATGCGGCGGGCGGCGACGAACGGGTCGGCCGCCGTGCCGATGACCGAGATGTCGGGATCGGTTTCGAGGATGTCGGAGAGGGTCTGGCGCACCAGTGCCGAATCATCGACGATCAGAACCCGGATCTTGCCACTCACCCCCGGCACCTAAAGGCGCCGGAAGACGGTGGGGCCTGCCGGCTCGAGCGGCAGCCCGAGGCCGGCAAGCGATTCCGAATGACCGAGGAATAGGAAGCCGCCCGGCCGCAAATGGTCGCAAAGACGCTCCAGCACTTCCTGCTGGGTTGGTTTGTCGAAATAAATGAGGATGTTGCGGCAGAAGACGACATCCATGTCTCGGTCGACCGCATAGGGTGCTTCCATCAAATTGACCCGGCCGAACTGGACCATGGAGCGCAGCTCCGGCGCGATTCTGACGAGATCTTGCCTGGCATCCCTGGAACGCAGCAGGAAGCGCTTGCGCAGCGCCATCGGTACCGGCTCGATCATCTGCTCCGGATAGATCGCCGCGATCGCCGTTTCCAGCACGCGGGTCGAGATGTCGGTGCCGGTGATCGAGAAGCGGAAGCCGCCGCGCCGCTCGGCCAGATCGGCCAGGGCCATGGCGAGCGTATAGGGCTCGGCGCCGATCGAGCTCGCGGCGCTCCAGACCTTGAGCGTGACCGGCGCGCCCGGCCGCCGCAAAGCCGTGAGCTCGGGTACGGCGACATCGGTCAGGAAGCGGAAATGCTCGGGCTCGCGGAAGAATTCGGTCTTGTTGGTGGTGACCGCGTCGATCAGATGGATCGACTCCGCTTCGAGCCCGCCCTGGTCGAACAGATGCGCACAATAGTCCGTCAGGCTGGCGAAGCCGTTGGCGCTGGCGCGCTTGCGCAACCTGCCCTCGACCATGGTCTTCTTGGTCGGGGGCATCTTGATGCCGCTATAATTATGGATGAACTGCGCCAGGCGTTGAAAATCCCGCCCTTTCAGATGGTCCAGCCTGGCTCCGTTCATCTCGTTCATCGCTCGTTCAATACCGCTCGAATTCGGCGTCGCGGGCATCGCCGCCATTGCTGGCGAGATCGAGCGCGAAGCCGGTGCCGTTTGCCTTCTTGGCGTGGCCGTTCAGGCCGGAAGATGACTTTCGCCCCACGCTCTGCGCCCGCTGGGTCTTGGCCGACGGTGCCGTCCGGCGCGGTGCTGCTGTCTGACGCGGGGCCGGCCGTGTCGGCGCCGCCGTGCGGCCACCGTCATTGTCGACCCGGAAATAGGCGATGCTCGATTGCAGCTGCTCGGCCTGCGCCGCCAGCTCCTCGGAGGTCGCCGACATCTGCTCCGACGCGCTCGCATTCTGCTGCGTCACCTTGTCGAGCTGCTGGATCGCCTGGTTGACCTGCTCGCCGCCGATATCCTGCTCCCGGCACGCAGCACTGATCTCCTCGACCAACGACGCCGTCTTCTTGATGTCCGGCACCAGACGCTCCAGCATCTCGCCCGCTTCCTGCGCGGCCTTCACCGTCTGCGAGGAGAGCGTGCCGATCTCGGCCGCCGCCGTCTGGCTGCGCTCGGCGAGCTTGCGCACCTCGGATGCCACCACCGCGAAGCCCTTGCCGTGCTCGCCCGCCCGTGCGGCCTCAACGGCCGCGTTCAAGGCCAAGAGATCCGTCTGACGGGCGATCTCCTGG
>DATLIZ010000004.1:0-183957 GCA_035539155.1 Aliidongia sp.
GCCGAGACCGATCTCGATCTCGGCCATTACGAGCGTTTCACCGGCGTGCCGGCCCGGCGCAGCGACAGCGTGACCACGGGCCGGATCTATTCGACCGTGATCGGGCGCGAGCGGCGCGGCGAATATCTGGGCGCCACCGTCCAGGTCATTCCGCACGTCACCGACGCCATCAAGGAATTCATCCAGGCCGATATCGGCGACGAGGATTTCGTGCTGTGCGAGATCGGCGGCACGGTCGGCGATATCGAGAGCCTGCCGTTCCTGGAAGCGATCCGCCAGCTCGGCAACGAGCTGGGCCAGGCGCATACCATGTTCGTGCATCTGACGCTGGTGCCCTACATCCCCGCCGCCGGCGAGCTCAAGACCAAGCCTACGCAGCATTCGGTCAAGGAGCTCCTGGGCCTCGGCATTCAGCCGGACATCCTGTTGTGCCGCTGCGACCGCGAGATCCCGGCGGGCGCCCGGCGCAAGATCGCGCTCTTCTGCAACATCCGCGAGGAATGCGTCATCCCGGCGCTCGATGTCGACACGATCTACGCCGTGCCGATCGATTATCACGCCCAAGGCTTCGACGATCAGGTCTGCAAATATTTCGGCCTGGAAGCCGAGCCGCCCGACCTCTCGCGCTGGCAGCAGATCGTGCAGACCGTGCGCAAGCCGGAGGGGGAGGTCTCGATCGCCGTCGTCGGCAAATACGTCAATCTGCTCGACAGCTACAAGTCGCTGGCCGAGGCGCTGGCGCATGGCGGCATCGCCAACAAGGTGAAGGTCAATCTGCGCTGGATCGATTCGGAGGTCTTCGAGCGGGAGGATGCGGTCCAGCATCTCGAGGATGTTCATGGCATCCTCGTGCCGGGCGGCTTCGGCGAGCGCGGTACCGAAGGCAAGGTGCGAGCCGTGCGGTTCGCCCGCGAGCGCGGGATTCCTTTCTTCGGCATCTGCTTCGGCATGCAGATGGCGGTGATCGAGGCGGCGCGCGACCTGGCCGACCTGCCCAAGGCGAGCTCGACCGAGTTCGGGCCGACTGACGAAGCCGTCGTCGGCCTCATGACCGAATGGATCAAGGGCAATCAGCTCGAGCAGCGCGAGGCCGGCGGCGATCTCGGCGGCACCATGCGTCTCGGTGCCTATGACGCAGCGCTGACGCCGGGCAGCCGGGTCAGCCAGATCTATGGCGAGACCGCCATCGCCGAGCGGCACCGGCATCGCTACGAGGTCAATATCGGCTACAAGGAAAAGCTGGAAGCGGCGGGCGTATGCTTCTCCGGCATGTCGCCGGACGGCGTGCTGCCCGAGATTATCGAGTTTCCGGACCATCCCTGGTTCATCGGCGTGCAGTTCCATCCGGAGCTGAAGTCGAAGCCCTTCGCGCCGCATCCGCTCTTCACCTCCTTCATCGGCGCGGCGCTGCACCAGTCTCGGCTGGTCTGAGCCGGAGTTTTTGATGACCAACCCGCCGCGCCATGTTTCGATCGGCCGTCTTACCTTCGGCAACGATCTGCCGCTCAATCTGATCGCCGGGCCTTGCCAGCTCGAATCGCGCGATCATGCGATCGAATGCGCCGCCGCCCTGGTCGAGATGACCCGGCAGGCCGGCATCGGCCTCATCTACAAGACCTCCTTCGACAAGGCCAACCGCACCTCGGTCAATGCCGCACGCGGCATCGGCATCGAGGCGGGCCTGCCGATCCTGGCCGAGCTGCGCGAGCGATTCGGCATTCCGGTGCTGACCGACGTGCATCTGCCCGAGCAATGCGCGCCGGCGGCCGAGGCAGTCGATGTGCTGCAGATCCCGGCCTTCCTGTCGCGCCAGACCGATCTGCTGCTCGCCGCCGCGGCGACCGGCGCCGTGGTCAACGTCAAGAAGGGCCAGTTCCTGGCACCGGGCGACATGGAGCAGGTGGCGAAGAAGCTCGCCAGCACCGGCAACGAACGCATCCTCCTGACCGAGCGCGGCGTCAGCTTCGGCTACAACACCCTGGTCTCGGACATGCGCAGCCTGCCGATCATGGCGAAGACCGGCTATCCCGTGGTATTCGACGCCACCCATTCGGTCCAGCAGCCGGGCGGGCAGGGAACCTCTTCCGGCGGCGATCGGCGCTTCGTGCCGGTCTTGGCGCGTGCGGCCGTCGCCGTCGGCGTTGCCGCGATTTTCGCCGAAACCCATCCCGATCCGGACAAGGCGCCGTCCGACGGCCCGAACATGCTGCCGCTCAAATCCATGCCGGCTTTCATCGACACGCTGCTGGCGTTCGACCGCGTAGCCAAGGCGCGCCCGCTCGACCCGATCTCCTAGAAGGATAGACCCATGTCGGCCATTCTCGATATCCAGGCCCGCGAAATTCTCGACAGCCGGGGCAATCCGACCGTCGAGGTCGACGTGACCCTCGAGAGCGGCAGCATCGGCCGCGCGGCCGTACCGTCGGGCGCCTCGACCGGCGCGCATGAAGCGGTCGAGCTGCGCGACGGCGACGAAGCGCGTTACGGCGGCAAGGGCGTCTTGAATGCGATCGAGGCGGTGAACGGCGAGATCTTCGACGCGCTTTCCGGTCAGGATGCCGACGATCAGCTCGAGATCGACCAGGTGCTGATCGACCTCGACGGCACCCCCAACAAGTCCAGACTCGGCGCCAACGCCATTCTCGGCGTCAGCCTGGCCTGCGCCAAGGCTTCGGCCGACGAGGTCGGCATGCCGCTGTTCCGCTATGTCGGCGGCGTCTATGCCCGGACCCTGCCGGTGCCGATGATGAATGTGATCAATGGCGGCGCCCATGCCGACAATCCGATCGACATCCAGGAATTCATGATCATGCCGGTGGCGGCCGAGACCATGGCCGACGCGGTCCGGATGGGCTCCGAGATCTTCCATTCGCTGCGCAAGCAGCTGAAGAATGCCGGCCACAACACCAATGTCGGCGACGAAGGCGGCTTCGCGCCCAACCTCTCCTCTGCCGACGAGGCGCTGGGTTTCCTGATGAAATCGATCGAGGCGGCCGGATACGAGCCGGGCGAGGATATCGTCCTCGCCCTCGACGCGGCCTCGACCGAGTTCTTCAAGGGCGGCCGCTACAATCTCGAAGGCGAGGGCAAGCTGCTCGACGCCGACGGCATGGTGAAGTATCTGGAGGATCTGGTCTCCCGCTATCCGATCGTCTCGATCGAGGACGGCATGGCCGAAGATGATTTCGATGGTTGGGCTGCCTTGACCAAGGCTCTGGGCGGCAAGATCCAGCTTGTCGGCGACGATCTCTTCGTCACCAACCCGAAGCGGCTGGCGCGCGGCATCGAGCAGGGGCTGGCCAACTCCATCCTGGTCAAGGTCAATCAGATCGGCACCCTGTCGGAGACGCTTGAAGCGGTCGAGCGCGCCCATCGCGCCGGCTATACCGCGGTCATGTCGCACCGTTCCGGCGAGACCGAGGATTCGACCATCGCCGACCTTGCCGTCGCCACCAACTGCGGGCAGATCAAGACCGGCTCACTGTCGCGTTCCGATCGTTTGGCCAAGTATAATCAACTGATCCGCATCGAAGAGATTCTCGGCGATGGCGGTCGTTATGCCGGCCGTACGATCCTGCGCGGCTAAACTGTCGCAGCGCTAGCGGCCTCTTTCTTCCTTTTCACCGTATTTAGGTCAAGTCTTAGTTGACCAGCGGAGGATTGCATGATTCTCTGCTGGTCATGGGTATTGTCCGACATATTCGCCGCCAGATGGGGCTCGTCATTGCCCCGTTGATCGGGCTTAGTCTGTCCGGATATTTCACCTATCACTTGATCGAGGGTGACCGCGGCCTGCTCGCCTGGGTGCGGCTGACCGAGCGCGTTCGCGAGGCCAGCCGGCAACGCGACGAGATCCATGCCCAGCGGGAAACCGAGGAGCATCGCGTCTGGCTGCTCCGCCCCGCCCATCTCGATCCCGACCTCCTCGACGAGCAGGTGCGTTCCTCGCTCAACCTGACCGCACCGGGCGAGGTCGTGATCATGAATGACAACCCTGCAAGATAAGCAGCCCCTGACGAAGCGCAGGTGATTGCCATCAGGCACTTAACCAAAATTCGGTTAAGCGCCATTTCGCGTTGCAAAACAAATATATACCTCGATTGCGATTGGCATTCCGCGGCAGCCGCATTATGGTCCCGGCCCGGGACGCATCCGATGATGCGTCGCTGAGATTTCTCTATGCCGGGAGCGTGCCATGGCCTTGAAGCGCAAAACCAAGCCGGTCGCCGAGGCGCCCCCTTCGACCGAGGTGCTTCTGTCCTATTATCGACACATGCTGCTGATCCGCCGCTTCGAGGAGAAAGCCGGGCAGATGTACGGCATGGGGTTGATCGGCGGCTTCTGCCACCTCTATATCGGCCAGGAAGCCGTCGTCGTAGGCATGCAGGCAGCGCTCGAGAAGGGCGACAGCGTCATCACCAGCTATCGCGACCACGGCCATATGCTCGCCTGCGGCATGGATCCGAAGGGCGTCATGGCCGAGCTGACCGGACGCAGCGGCGGTTATTCGCACGGCAAGGGCGGCTCCATGCACATGTTCTCCAAGGAAGAACATTTCTATGGCGGCCACGGCATCGTCGGCGCCCAGACGCCGCTCGGCACCGGCATCGCTTTCGCCAACAAGTATCGCGGCACCGACCGGACCTGCCTGGTCTATCTGGGCGACGGCGCGGTCAACCAGGGCCAGGTCGCCGAATCCTTCAATATCGCGGCGCTCTGGAAGCTGCCGGCGATCTACGTCATCGAGAACAACAAATACGGCATGGGCACCTCGGTCGCCCGCGCCTCTGCTTCGACTGACCTGCATGTCCGGGGCGTGCCCTACGGCATCCCGGGCGTGCAAGTGGATGGCATGGATGTCGTCGCCGTCAACAAGGCGGGCCGCGAGGCGGTCGCCCATGTGCGCGCCGGCGAAGGGCCGATCATCCTGGAGATGCTGACCTACCGCTATCGCGGCCATTCCATGTCCGATCCGGCCAAGTACCGGACCAAGGAAGAGGTGAGCAAGATGCGGACCGAGCACGATCCGATCGATCTGGTGCGCAAGCGCCTCATCGACGGCAAGCTCGCCGAGGAAGCTCAGCTCAAGGAGATCGACCGGGAGATCAAGGACACGATCACCGCCGCGACCGAGTTCGCGCAGCAAAGTCCGGAGCCGGATCCGTCCGAGCTGTGGACCGACGTTCTGATCGACGCCTGACCAACAGATTTTGCAAGGGAAGCCCTGCCGTGTCGATTGAGATCAAGATGCCTGCGCTCTCGCCGACGATGACCGAAGGCAAGATCGCGAAATGGTTGAAGTCCGAAGGGGACGAGGTCAAGGCGGGCGACATCATCGCCGAGATCGAGACCGACAAGGCGACCATGGAGGTCGAAGCGGTCGATGAGGGCAAGCTCGCCCGCATCCTGGTCGCCGAAGGCACCGAGAATGTCGCCGTGAACACGCCGATCGCCGTGCTGGTCGAGGAAGGCGAGGATGCCTCGGCTGCGTCGCCGCCGCCGGCATCGCCTCCGCCGCCCGCCGCCAAGCAGGAGCCAGCCCCCGCCGCCAAGGCAGAAGCAGCGCCGGCCGCAGTGCCCAAATCGGCCCCGGTCCACGCTGAGCCGGAATGGGATGGTAAGGTCATCCAGCAGACCGTGCGCGAGGCGCTGCGGGACGCCATGGCCGAGGAGATGCGCCGCGACGAGAACGTCTTCCTGATGGGCGAGGAAGTCGCCGAATATCAGGGCGCCTACAAGGTGAGCCAGGGTCTTCTCGACGAGTTCAGCGCCAAGCGCGTCTATGACACGCCGATCACCGAGCATGGCTTCGCCGGCCTCGGTGTCGGCGCGGCCTTGGCCGGGCTTCGGCCGATCGTCGAGTTCATGACCTGGAACTTCGCCATGCAGGCGATCGACCAGATCATCAATTCCGCGGCCAAGACCCTCTACATGTCGGGCGGCCAGATGGGTTCGCCGATCGTGTTCCGCGGCCCGAACGGCATCGCTTCCCGCGTCGCCGCCCAGCATTCGCAATGCTACGCCAGCTGGTACGCGCATTGCCCGGGCCTCAAGGTCGTCGCCCCGTATTTCGCCTCCGACTGCAAGGGTTTGCTGAAATCGGCGATCCGCGACCCGAACCCCGTGATCTTCCTGGAACACGAGCTGGTCTATGGCCAGACCCACGACGTGCCGGATCATCCGGATTGGACCGTGCCGATCGGCAAGGCCCGCGTGGTGCGCCCGGGCGAGCATGTCACCATCATCGCCTTCTCGCGCATGGTGCAGGTGGCGCTGGAGGCGGCCGAGCTGCTGGCCGAGGACGGCATCTCCGCCGAGATCATCGATCTCAGGACCATCCGGCCGCTCGATCTCGACACCATCGTCGCCTCGATCAAGAAGACCAACCGGGTCGTCGCGGTCGAGGAAGGCTGGCCTTTCGCCGGCATCGGCTCCGAGATCGCGGCGCTGACGATGGAGCATGCCTTCGATTGGCTCGACGCGCCGGTGAAGCGCGTCCATGGCGCCGACGTGCCGCTGCCCTATGCGGCCAATCTCGAGCGTCTGGCCGTGCCGCACGCGCCGGACATCGTCGCCGCCGCCAAGGAAGTCTGCTACCGCTGACGCGCCTGTCGCGTTGCCTGATCAAAGGCCGGGCCCAGCGCCCGGCGCGACAAGGGGATGAAGATGCCCATCGAGATCACCATGCCCGCGCTCTCGCCGACCATGACCGAGGGCAACCTCGCGAAATGGCTTAAGAAAGAGGGCGAAGAGGTGAAGGCCGGCGACGTCATCGCCGAGATCGAGACCGACAAGGCGACCATGGAGGTCGAGGCCGTCGACGAGGGCAAGATCGGCAAGATCCTGGTCGCGGACGGGACCGAAGGAGTCAAGGTCGGCACCGTGATCGCGCTGCTCCTGGAAGAGGGCGAATCGGAGGCCGACGCCAAGGCCCCGGCGCCGAAGCCCGAAGCGAAGCCTGCACCCGAACCCAAGGCCGCGCCTGCCCAGGCCGAGGCGAAGCCTGCGCCGGCCGAAACCAAGGCGCCTCCGGCACCGGCCGCGCATGATTCCGGCGATCGCGTCTTCGCCAGCCCGCTCGCCAAGCGCATGGCCGCCCAGGCCGGGCTCAACATCTCGTCGCTGCAGGGCTCCGGCCCGCACGGCCGCATCGTCAAGGCCGACATCGACCAGGCGCTGGCCAAGGGCGGCAAGCCCGCTGCGGCGCCGAAGCCGGACGCGGCGAAGCCCGCAGCGGCTCCGGTCGAGGCCGCGGCGCCGATCGCAGCCGCCGCCCTCGGCAAGGATCGCGTCGTGGCACTCGCCGGCGGCACCGTGCCGTACGAGCTCGTGCCCAACAGGGGCATGCGCAAGACCATCGCGCGGCGCCTGACCGAGGCGAAGCAGACGGTTCCGCATTTCTATCTGACGATCGAATGCCAGATCGACGAGTTGCTCAAGGTCCGCGCCGAGCTCAACGGCCGGGCAGGGGACCAGTATCGCTTGTCGGTCAACGACTTCGTCATCCGCGCCTCGGCGTTGGCGCTGAAGAAGGTCCCCGCGGCCAATGCCTCCTGGTCGGATGACGGCATCCTGATGTGGCGGCAGGCCGACGTCGCCGTCGCCGTCGCGATCGAGGGCGGGCTCATCACGCCGATCGTCAAGCAGGCTGAGACCAAGGGCCTTGCCACCATCTCGAACGAGATGCGCGATCTGGGCGCCCGCGCCAAGACCGGCAAGCTCAAGCTCGAGGAGTTCCAGGGCGGCACCTTCTCGATCTCCAATCTCGGCATGTTCGGGATCAAGGAATTCGCGGCCGTGATCAACCCGCCGCACGGCGCCATCCTGGCGGTCGGCGCCGGCGAGCAGCGCCCGATCGTCAAGGACGGCGCCTTGGCCGTGGCGACCGTGATGAGTTGCACCCTCTCGGTCGATCACCGCGTCGTCGACGGCGCCACGGGGGCGGCCTTCCTCGCTGCCTTCAAGAAGCTGATCGAAGATCCGCTGACCATGCTGCTTTAAGAGAGGGATCGCTTCATGGCCGACCAGACGTCCTTCGACCTCATCATCATCGGCAGCGGCCCCGGCGGTTATGTCGCGGCCATTCGTGCAGCGCAGCTCAAGCTCAATGTCGCGATCGTCGAGCATGAGAGTCTCGGCGGCATCTGCCTCAACTGGGGCTGCATTCCGACCAAGGCCTTGCTGCGCAGCGCCGAGATCGCGCATCTGCTGCACAATCTCGACGCCTATGGCTTCAGCGCCAAGGATGTGAGCTTCGATATCGGCAAGATCGTCAAGCGCTCGCGCGCGGTCGCCGGACAGCTCTCGAACGGCGTCAAGTTCCTGCTGAAGAAGAACAAGGTGCCGGTGTTCGACGGCACGGCCAAGCTCGATGGCACGGCCGGCGGCTTGCGCAAGGTCAAGGTCGAGAAGGACGGTAAGCCGGTCGCCGACCTCACCGCCAAGAACGTCATCCTCGCCACCGGCGCCCGGGCTCGTACGCTCCCGGGCCTCGAGGCGGATGGGAAGCTGATCTGGAGCTATCGCGAGGCGATGGTGCCGACTGCGGTGCCGAAGAATTTGCTGGTCGTGGGCTCGGGCGCCATCGGCATCGAGTTCGCGAGCTTTTTCCTCAATCTCGGGGCCAAGGTCACCGTCGTCGAGATGCTGGATCGGGTGCTGCCGGTCGAGGATGAGGAGATCTCGGCCTTCGCGCGCAAATCCTTCGAGAAGCAGGGGATGCGCATCATCACCTCGGCGAGCGTCAAGGATGCGAAGAAGAACGGCGATTCAGTCTCCGTGACCATCGCCGGCAAGGACAAGAGCGAGACGGCGACCTTCGATCGGGTCATCACCGCCGTCGGCATCGTCGGCAATGTCGAGAATATCGGTCTCGAAGGCACCAAGGTGAAGGTCGACCGCACTCATGTCGTGGTCGACGAGGCGATGTTCACCGGCGAGCCCGGAATCTTCGCCATCGGCGACCTGATCGGGCCGCCCTGGCTCGCCCACAAGGCCAGTCATGAAGGCGTCGCCTGCGTCGAGCGGATCGCCGGGATCAAGGGCGTGCACGCGCTCGACGTGACCAATATTCCCGGCTGCACCTATTGCACGCCGCAGGTCGCCTCGGTCGGACTGACCGAAGCCAAGGCGCGCGCCGACGGGTACGATGTCAAGATCGGCCATTTCCCCTATATCGGCAACGGCAAGGCGATAGCGCTCGGCGAACCCGAAGGCATGGTCAAGACCGTGTTCGACGCCAAGACCGGCCAGCTTCTGGGCGCGCACATGATCGGCGCCGAGGTGACCGAGCTGATCCAGGGCTATGTCATCGGCAAGACGCTGGAGACGACCGAGGCCGAGCTCATGGAAACGATCTTTCCGCATCCCACCCTCTCGGAAACGATGCATGAGTCGGTGCTTGACGCCTATGGCAGGGCGATCCATTTCTAGACGCGGACCCTTCGGATGAGCCAAGACGATCTCCATCTTCCCGCCGATGCGGGTTCCTCGACCGCGATGACCGCGGACGTGGGCCGGAGCGGCGGTGCGCCGGTCTTGCGTCATCCGGAGAAGCAGGCCAATCCCGATCGCCCGTCGCCGCGCAAGCCGGACTGGCTGCGCGTCAAGGCGCCGGTCAGCAAGGAATATCACGAGACCCGCAAGCTGATGCGGAGCCTCGATCTCCACACGGTGTGCGAAGAGGCGGCCTGTCCGAATATCGGCGAGTGCTGGCAGCAGAAGCATGCCACGGTGATGATCCTGGGCAGCGTCTGCACGCGTGCCTGCGCCTTCTGCAACGTCGCCACCGGCCAGCCCGATCTGCTCGATCCGCACGAGCCCGACCATGTCGGCGAGGCGGTGGCGAAGCTCGGGCTGGAGCATGTCGTGGTGACGTCGGTCGACCGCGACGATTTGCCCGACGGCGGCGCCGAGCATTTCGTCCGCACCATCCGGGCGATCCGTTCCCGCGCCGTCGGCACCACGATCGAGGTGCTGACTCCCGATTTCCTGCGCAAGCCGGGCTCGATCGAGGCGGTGGCCGCGGCCCGGCCCGACGTGTTCAACCATAATCTCGAAACCGTGCCGCGCCTCTATGCGACGGTGCGGCCGGGCGCCCGTTACTTCCATTCGCTACGCCTGCTCGACACGGTGAAGCACGTCGATCCGACCGTCTTCACCAAGTCCGGCATCATGGTCGGGCTCGGCGAGGAAAAGGCCGAGGTGGCGCAGGTCATGGACGATCTACGCGCTGCCGATGTCGATTTCCTGACCATCGGCCAATATCTGCAGCCGACGCCGAAGCATCATCCGATCGACCGCTTCATCACGCCGGACGAGTTCGAATCCTACCGTAAGCTTGCTTATGCAAAGGGCTTCCTGATGGTGTCGGCGAGCCCGCTCACCCGTTCCTCCTATCACGCCGGCGAGGATTTCCGCCGTCTGCGAGCCGCCCGTACGGCCAAGCTCGCCGCGGGCTAACCCCGGCATATGTCCAAATACGCCGAGCAGCGGCTGCTCCCCTATACGCCGGAGCAGCTCTTCGATCTCGTTGCCGATATCGAGAAATATCCGCAGTTTCTACCCTGGTGCATCGGCGCGCGCATCCGCGAGCGCGGCGCCGGCAGCGTGACCGCCGATCTGGTCATCGGCTTCAAGGTCTATCGCGAGCGCTTCACCTCGCATGTCGTGCTGACGCCGCCGAAGCAGATCCATGTAACCTATTCCGAAGGGCCGTTCCGCTACCTGGAAAATCACTGGCGCTTCGAGCCCGGCCCGGAGGGCGGCTGCATCATCGATTTCTACGTCGATTTCGAGTTCAAGTCGAAGATGCTGCAGCGCCTGATCGAGGTGTTGTTCGGCGAGGCCGTGCGCCGCATGGTCGCCGCCTTCGAAGCCCGTGCCCGCGCGCTCTATGGACCGGGCATTCCGGGAATCGAATCGAAAGTCCTGCCGAGCCGTATCTAAGAAGCTTCGCCGGACGAACTACGCGAGGGAGGGCGTGGCCGATGAGCGGACCCGAAAGCGACGAGGCAGCCTTGGCACGTATCGAGGCGGGGCTGATTGAAGACGGCCCGGAAACCTACTCGCACCCCCGCAAGCTTGAAAGACTGTGCTGCTCCCAGGCAGCCGGCACGGCCTATACCAATTACGTGCTGTCGAACCGGTGAATCTTCTCCGCCTACGCCGCCCACAGCAGCTCTATCTTTCGCCGCGCCTGTGGCGGCGGCGGCTGGTCTTCTGGGCAGGAGCGATAGCGGTGGGCGTGGTTAGCGTCGGTTTCGCCGCCCTTGCCGACTGGATCCAAAAGGAGTTCGCCAACGCCTTCGCCGGGCGGGCCTGGCTCACCCTCGCGGTGACGCCGCCTGGTTTCGTGCTGTTGGCATGGCTTTGCCGCCGATACTTCCCCGGCGCTCAGGGCAGCGGCATCCCTCAAGCGATGGCGGCGCGGGTGTTGCGGACGGCGGAGCATCGCAGCCGCCTGCTCTCGCTCAAGCTCATGGCCGGGAAGATTGTCCTGACTCTGCTCGGGCTCGGTTGCGGCGCCTCGATCGGGCGCGAAGGCCCGACCGTGCAGGTCGGCGCCTCGATCATGCTTCAAGTCGCTCGCTGGAGCGGCATGGGGCGCGAGCGCGGCCTCATTCTCGCCGGCGGAGCCGCCGGCGTCGCCGCCGCCTTCAACACGCCGCTCGCCGGCATCGTCTTCGCCATCGAGGAGCTGAGCCGTACCTACGAGGCGCGTACCAATTTCCTGGTTCTGTCGACGGTCATCCTGGCCGGGCTCGCCTCGCTCGCCATCGTCGGCAATTACAGCTATTTCGGCGTGACCGACGCCATGCTGGGCGGCCCGGCGGATTGGCTGGCCGTCGCCGCCTGCGGCATCGGCGGCGGGGCGCTCGGCGGTCTCTTCGCCCGGTTGACCCTTTCCGGCGCGCGCGCGATCCGCGGACTGATCGCCAAGCAAACCCTCCCGCGCGCGCTCGCCGTCGCTTTTGCCTGCGGCCTCGGCGTGGCGCTGATCGCGATCATCGCGGACGGCGCCACCTGGGGCACCGGCTACGAGCAGGCGCGCGGTGCGCTCGAAGGGCGCGGCCTCGCCTGGTATTTCGCACCGCTCAAGCTGCTGGCGACCTTGCTTTCGACCCTGGCCGGCATCCCCGGCGGCATCTTCGCACCGTCATTGGCGGTCGGAGCCGGGGTCGGCAATCTGGTGGCGCCCTGGTTCCCCGACGCCGTCACCGGCGCCATCGTGGTGCTCGGCATGGCCGGGTATTTCGCCGGCGTGGTTCAAGCGCCGATCACCGCCTTCGTCATCATCACCGAGATGACCGCCAATCATTCGATGGTCATTCCGCTGATGGTCGCCTCGGTCCTGGGCCATGGCACCAGCCGGCTGTTCAATCCCGAGCCGCTCTATCACGCGCTGGCGACGGACTTCATCAAGGAAGCGGGCAGGAGCGCGGCCGACTGAGGCCCCGCTCCTGGAGCTTGCCGTCAGGGCAGGCTTGCGCTCTTGCGCGGCTTGGCGCCGTTCTGGACGAACTCGCGGGCATAGGCCACTTCCTGCCGCTGCGAATGGGCGCCGCCATTGGTGACCTTGAGCAGCTGCTTGTAGAACACCAACGCTTCCGCCGGCTTTCCGGCTCCCTCGGCCGCGCGGCCGGCATGATAGAGGCCGTTGAAACGGTTCGGGCTCAGCTGCAGCGCGGTGCGATACTGCTCCAGCGCTTCCGCCGGGCGACCGTCGATCAGCAGCATGTCGCCATACATCTCCCGCGCGGGAATATCGACCTCGGCCTGACCGACGCGGTCCTGGATGTCGGCCGCCTGGCCGATCTGCTCCAGAGCTTTCTCGTCCTGGTGATGGGCGAAGCTCTGCCACGCATCGATCGTGCCCTGGGCGGCCTGAATCTCCAGCGAGATCGGGCTGCCCTCCGCCGCCGTCGCGTCATAGAGGGACTTTGCCGAAGCGGCGGCGGCGTCGGCCGCATCCGCGTCCCGGAGATGGCCGGCGGCGATCGCCTGCCCCCAGACCCGATAATATCGGGCAGATACGAGCGGCTTCGGCGGTTCGGGCACGGCCAGCACGGATTTCCAGTCGGACAGCTCCAGCCCGTATATATCCGGCAGCTCGACCTGGAAGTAGCTGGCGAAGCCGGCCATGTCGTCGTCGGCGATGCCCGGTACGGTCTGCAAATGCGCCACCAGCGGCTCGATCAGCGTGTGGATCCGTTTCGCCTCCGCGTCGTCGCCCTGCTGCAGATAAGCATAGAGCAGGAACTCGTCGGCATGCATCTGGTGTCCGATGCCGCCCAGATGATGCGTCTCGGCATATTCGGACGCCTTCACCGAGGCCTTGTTGGAGGCGATGTCCTCCTTCCACATGCCGAGGCGGGCGAAGATGTGCGCGGGCATATGGAGCGCATGGGCCGAAGAGGGCGCGATCGAGGCATAGCGCTCGGCGGCCGGCAGCGCCTCGCGGGCGAGCTGCGGACTGTCACACGTGTGGATGATGTAATGGGCGAAGCCGGGATGATCCGGATGAGCTTGGAAGCCCGGTTCGAGCACGGCGAGAGCCTTGCGCGCATCGCCCACCGGATCGACGGTGCCGACAGCGGCGGCGAGACCGAGCCCATAGAAGGCTTGCGCCTCGATATCGTCGGGATAGGCCTTGGTCAGCGCCGCCATGGCATCGTTATAGGCGTGGAGCGCCTGCTCCTTCTGGGCGGCACTGCCATGCATGTAATCGGCGAGCGCTGCGATATAGCGCTGCTCGCGGTCGGTCTTGGCATGGAGCGCTTCGGCCTGGTCGATCTCGGCGGTGCCGGCCTTGCGGCGCTCGTCGGGCATTCCGTCCCAGAACGGGCGCCATTCGGTCATGGCGAGGCCCCATTGGGCCATGGCGCATTGCGGATCCGTCTCCGCTATCGCCTTGAACTGCTTCTCCGCCTCCTCGTACCAGAAGGAATGCAGAAGGGCGACGCCACGCTCGAACGGCGCCTGGACCGCGGCGGTACAGGAAATCGGCATATGAACGGTGCCGAACTTCTCGATGGCGGCATCGGCATTGCCGCCCTCGGCGCCGTGATGCTCATGCGCCATGGCGCCGATCGCCGGTGCCAGTAGGGCCAGAACAAAAAGGCTGGTCAAAATTCTTCGCGATTTCATGCCAATCCCCGCCGTGGTCAATGTTTCGGGGAGTGATGGGCAGGCCACGCTACGGGACGATGTCGGCGGCCGTCTCAATCTATTACAACCGTAACAGATGAACGCTCGGGCGCTTTCTCCTTAGTTTCCGGCGGCTTCGCTCAGCATGGTGAGGGCGAGCGCGACGGTGGCGCGGCGCACGGTGCTGCGGTCGCCGGGAAAGACCGCGTGCCGCGTTTCCGTCGGGCGCCCGCGACGGGCGAGGGCGAAATGGACAAGGCCAACCGGCTTGCCCGGCGTGGCGCCGCCCGGACCGGCGATGCCGGTCACGGCGACCGAAAGCGTCACCTGCGGCAGCTGGACGAGGGCGCCTTCGGCCATGGCGGTCGCAACCTCGCGGCTGACCGCGCCGACGCTCTCGAACAAGGGCATCGGCACGCCCAGCATCGAATGCTTGGCAGCGTTCGAATAGGTTACGAAGCCCGCTTCGACGACATCGGAAGATCCCGCGATCTCGGTCAGCGCGCCGGCGATCAAGCCGCCAGTGCAGGATTCAGCCGTCGCCAGCCGCCAGCCGCGCCGCCGGCAGCGTTCCAGCACCTCGCTCGCCTGAGCCATGAGAGCCGCATCGATCATCACTCACACTCCCAGATAGTGAACGGCGAGCCAGAGCAGCCCGGCCGAATAGATCGCCGCCAGCACGTCGTCGAGCATGATGCCGAGGCCGCCCTTGACCTCGCGGTCGGCCCATCCCGCCGGCCAGGGCTTCAAGATATCGGCGATCCGGAACAGCAGGAAGCCCAGCCCATAGGCGAGCGGATCGAGCGGCGCCACGGCCAAGGTCAGCCACTGGCCGACCACCTCGTCGACCACGACATATTGCGGGTCGCTGGCACGGCTTTCGCGCGAAACGCGGTCGCTCGCCCAGCAGCCGAGCAGGAACAGCACCGCCGCCGCCGGCACCAACGCCCAAGGGCCGGCGAGCCACGCAATCAGAGCAGCGAAGGGCAGGGCGGCCAGCGAGCCCCAGGTGCCGGGAGCGATCGTGGCGTAGCCGACCCCGAACCAGGTCGCAAGCAGCCGGGCTGGACTCATCTCAAGGCTGAAACGGGCAGACGGATCGTGGCGATGGCCTGCGCGGCGATGCCTTCCTCGCGCCCGGTGAAACCCAGCTTCTCGGTGGTCGTCGCCTTGATACTGACCCGGTCCTCGGCGATGCCCAGAATTTCGGCGATCCGGCGCACCATGGCCGGGCGATGCGGCCCGATCTTGGGCCGCTCGCACAGCACGGTCACGTCGCAATGGGCGATGATGCCGCCTCGCTCGGCGACCATGCCCGCGGCATGGGCGAGGAACTGGTCGGAAGCGGCACCGCGCCAGCGCTCATCGCTTGGTGGGAAATGCACCCCGATATCGCCGGCGCCGATGGCGCCCAGGATGGCGTCGGTCAGTGCGTGGAGGCCGACATCGGCATCGGAATGGCCGAGCAGCTTCTTGTCGTGCGGGATCTTGACGCCGTTGATCCAACAGCCGTCGCCTTCGACGAGCTGATGCACGTCATAGCCGAAGCCGGTGCGGACATCGCCGAGCTCGCCGGCGACCAACCGCTCGGCGCGCGCCAAATCCTCGGCGGTGGTGATCTTGAAATTATCCTCGTTGCCCATGACCAAAGCCACCTCATGTCCTGCCCGTTCCGCCACCGCCGCATCGTCCGATAGATCCAGCCCGGTAGCGGCGCGGTGCGCCGCCAGGATGGCGCCGTGCCGGAACGCCTGCGGGGTCTGCGCCCGCCACAGTCCCGCACGGTCGATCGTGTCGGCGATGACATCGCCGTCGGCGCGCTTGACGGTGTCGCGGACCGGCAGCGCCGCGATAGCGCCTTGGTGCAGCGCCAGCGCGTCGATCGTCCGGTCGATCAAACCGGCATCGACCAGAGGTCGGGCGCCATCATGGATCAGCACGATATCATCGGCATTCGCCGCGAGCGCTTCGAGCAGGTGGCGCACCGAGTCCTGCCTCGTCGTTCCACCCAGGACCGGTTCGGGGAGGCCGAGATCGCCCACAGCCGCGTCGTAGAGCATACGATCGTCCGGATGGATCGCGACCAGCACAGAGCTGATGCGTGGGTGGCGCAGGAAGGCGAGCACGGTCCGCCGCAGGACGGCCAGGCCGCCAAGGGCGCAATATTGCTTGGGAAGCGAGCCGCCGAAGCGGCTGCCGCGGCCGGCGGCAACGATCACCGCGTGGCAGAGCGTGGAAGGAAGGGACTGGTTCATCGCGACGAGACCCTAGCTGCCGCGCGCTTCGCTGCCAAGTCGCTCATGACTTATATTGCAGTTGCGAGAAAGACACGCTACCTTGCCCAGGCTTTGAGCAGTTCAGGTAGTGTGCGTAAGAAATGAGCATCTTCATCGGGCCCGTCACGCTTGCCGATCCGGTCATCCTCGCGCCGATGTCCGGCGTTACCGATATGCCCTTCCGCCGCCTGGTGAAACGCCACGGCGCCGGGCTGGTCGTGTCCGAGATGATCGCGAGCCAAGCGATGATCCGCCAGACCCGGCAATCGATGAAGATGGTCGAGAAATCGCCGGAAGAGTTTCCGATGGCGGTGCAGATCGCCGGCTGTGAGCCGCCGGTGATGGCCGAGGCGGCCCGGCTCAATGCCGATCTTGGCGCCCAGATCATCGACATCAATTTCGGCTGTCCGGTCAAGAAGGTGGTCAACGGTCACGCCGGCTCCTCGCTGATGCGCGACGAGGTCGGCGCCGCCAGGATTCTGGAGGCGACGGTCAAGGCGGTCGATCTGCCGGTCACGCTCAAGATGCGCATGGGCTGGGATCACGGCAGCCTCAACGCGCCGCGCCTGGCGCGGATCGCCGAGGAGAGCGGCATCCGCATGGTGACGATCCATGGCCGCACGCGCTGCCAATTCTACGAGGGTAAGGCCGATTGGGCCTTCATCCGCCAGGTCAAGGAGGCGGTGAAGATCCCGGTCATCGCCAATGGCGATATCGTGTCGCTCGAAGATGCCGAGCAGGCGCTGGCGCTTTCCGGTGCGGACGGCGTGATGATCGGGCGCGGCGCCTACGGGCGGCCCTGGTTCATTCGCCAGGTCATCGAATTCCTCAAGACCGGCCGCCGGGTGCCGGAGCCGACGCTGGCGATCCAGCAAGAAACCGTGCTGGAGCATTTCGACGATATGTTGACTCATTACGGCACCGAGACCGGCATCCGGATGGCCCGGAAGCATGTCGCCTGGTATTCCAGGGGCTTGGCCGGTTCCGCCGAGTTTCGTTCGGCGGTCAATCAGCTCGCCGATCCGCAAGCGGTGCGCGAGCTGGTGCGGCGCTTCTATGCGCCGCTGGTGGAGCGTACGGCAGCATGAGCCCCGGAACCGCCGGCCTGCTGCGGCCGGTCGAGCCGCGCGTCGCGATCGATGCGCTGGCCGTGCTGGCGGCGCTCCCGATCCCCGTGGTCGTGATCGATGCCCGCAACATGGTGCGTAGCCTCAACCCCGCCGCCGAGCAATTCTTCGACATCGGCGCCCAGGTCGCCAGCGGCCAGCGGTTGAGCGAGCTGATCGCCGCCGACAGCCCGATCTTCGCACTCATCAACGCCGCTCGCCAGGCCGACGCCAGCATCTCCGAATATGGCTTGACGCTGGAGAGCCCACGGATCGGCCATCGCGTCATGTCGCTCCAGGCGGCTCCCATCACCGAGCTGCCCGGCCATATGGTGCTGTCCATGCACGAACTGTCGATCGCCGCCAAGATCGACCGGCAGCTCACTCACCGGCACGCGGCGCGCTCGGTCACAGCCATGGCGGCGATGCTGGCCCATGAGGTCAAGAACCCGCTGAGCGGCATCCGGGGTGCCGCCCAGCTTCTGGAAGAAACGGCGCAGCCGGCGGACCGGGAGCTGACACGGCTCATCACCGACGAGGCCGACCGGATCTGCGCGCTGGTCGACCGGATGGATGTTTTCTCCGATCCGCGTCCGCTCGATCGCGCACCGGTCAATATCCATGAAGTGCTGGAGCGGGTGCGCCGGCTGGCGCAAACCGGCTTCGCCCGACATGTGCGCTTCATCGAGGAATACGATCCCTCGCTGCCGCCGGTCTTCGGCAATCGGGACATGTTGATCCAGGTCTTCTTGAACCTGATTAAAAATGCGGCAGAAGCCGTCGCCGACGAGGGTGGAGAGATCACACTTTCAACCGCGTACCAACATGGCATCAAGCTTGCGGTGCCGGGGTCAGAAAGCCGCGTGCATCTGCCGCTGGTCGTGTCGATCGCCGATAACGGGGCGGGCATCCCCGAGGATCTACGCCCGCATCTGTTCGATCCCTTCGTCACGACCAAACGGAATGGCACGGGGCTAGGCCTCGCTCTGGTTGCCAAGATCATCGACGATCATGGCGGGGTCATCGAGTTCGACAGCCAACCGCGGCGCACGCAGTTTCGCGTGATGCTGCCGAAGGTTGCCCGCGACGGAGCCATGTAATGTCCGCTTCCACCATCCTCGTCGCCGACGATGATAGGGCTATCCGTACTGTACTAAATCAGGCGTTGGGCCGCCTCGGCCACGATGTCCGCAGCACCGGCAACGCCTCCCAGCTCTGGCGCTGGGTCGCGGAGGGCGAGGGCGATCTGGTCATCACCGACGTGGTGATGCCCGATGAGAACGGCCTCGACCTCATTCCCCGCATCAAGAAGATCCGGCCCGAGCTGCGGATCATCGTGATGAGCGCGCAGAACACGCTCTTGACGGCAGTCAAGGCGGCCGAGCGCGGCGCCTTCGAATATCTGCCGAAGCCATTCGATCTGCGCGAGCTCATGAACGTGGTCGAGCGGGCGCTTTCGGCACCGTCGGCGGCCCTGCCGGAAACGGACGGCGACGGTGAGACGGAGGAGCAGCTGCCGCTGATCGGCCGCTCGCCGGCGATGCAGGAGATCTATCGCGTCCTCGCGCGCCTGATGGGGACCGACCTCACCGTCATGATCACCGGCGAAAGCGGCACCGGCAAGGAACTGGTGGCCCGGGCGCTTCATGACTACGGCAAGCGGCGGAACGGCAATTTCGTCGCCGTCAACATGGCGGCGATCCCGCGCGAGTTGATCGAGAGCGAGCTCTTCGGTCATGAGAAGGGCGCTTTCACCGGTGCCGTCTCGCGCAATCAGGGCCGATTCGAGCAGGCCCAGGGCGGCACGCTGTTTCTCGACGAGATCGGCGACATGCCGCTCGAGGCACAAACGCGGCTACTGCGCGTGCTGCAGGAAGGCGAATATACCGCCGTCGGCGGCCGCACCTCGATCCGCGCCAATGTCCGCATCGTGGCCGCGACCCATCGCGACCTGCGCCAGCTCATCCGCCAGGGGCTGTTCCGCGAGGATCTGTTCTACCGCCTCAACGTCGTGCCGATCCGGCTGCCGCCGCTGCGTGAGCGGGCGGGAGATGTGCCGGCGCTGATCCGCCACTTCCAGTCTCAGATGCAGGTCGAGGGGCTGCCGCAGAAGAGCTTCACCGCCGACGCGATCGAGCTGCTCAAGGCCTACCGCTGGCCCGGCAACGTCCGCGAGCTGGAGAATCTGGTTCGCCGCGTCACAGCACTCTACTCCCAGGAGATCATCGATATCGATGTCGTCGAGCCGGAACTGAGCGAGGCGGTGACCACGCCGGTGGTTACCGACGCGCCGGCCAACGAGGGCATGGGTCAGGCGGTCGAGCGGCATCTTCGGGAGTATTTCTCGGCCCACAAGGACGGCCTGCCGGCCGGCGGGCTCTACGACCGCGTGCTGCGCGAGATCGAGCGGCCGCTGATCAACCTGACTTTGGCCGCGACCCGCGGCAATCAGATCAAGGCGTCCCAACTGCTCGGCCTCAACCGCAACACGCTGCGCAAGAAAATTCGCGAGTTGGACATCGAGGTCGTCCGCGGCCTAAAATAGCTGCGGAACTTTACGGGAGGGGCTCGTCGGGCAACGCGTCCGAGAGCGGAGATGAGCAGCGAGACCTCGATCACCCTGAAACGCCGGTCGTTGTGGCGACGCGTCGATGCCTGGGCGCGGCGCGTGAAGCTCGAACGCAAGGCCGCGCTGGCGCTCGCCGTCGCGGCCATCGGCTCGGGCCTGGTGACTTACGTCACCGTGACGGAGTCGCCACCCTCCGGCCTGGAGCCGGGGACCGAGCTCGCGCTCATCATTCTCAACCTCGTTCTGCTGCTGATCTTCGGCGCCGTCGTCGCCAAACGGCTGGTCGAGATCTGGGCACAGCGACGGCGCGGCCTCGCCGGCTCGCGGCTCCATATCCGGCTGGTCGTGCTGTTCTCGGCCGTAGCGGTGACGCCGACCATCATCGTCGCGATCTTCTCCTATCTCTTCCTGTCGATCGGCATGGATTCCTGGTTCAGCGACAAGGTGCGCACGGCGCTCGCCGAGTCGCGCTCGGTGGCGCAGGCCTATCTCGAAGAGCATCAGGAGAATATCCGGTCCGATGCGCTGGGCCTCGCATCCGATCTCAACAGCTTCGTATTGCACCCGGTAACGCCGGCGCAGCTCAGCGACTTCATCGAAAGCGAGCTCGAAACCCGCTCGATGACGGAAGCGATCGTCTTCGATCCCGAGACGCGCACGATCTACGGCCGCTCGGCGCTGTCCTTCTCGATCGAGTTCGAGCCGGTGCCGGACTGGGCGCTCAAGAAGGCCGAAGAGGGCGAGGTCGCCATCGTGACCAGCGCCAACGAAGACCGCGTGCGCGCGCTGATCAAGCTCAACGAGTTCCGCTGGGGCCACCATCTCATGCTCTATGTCGGCCGCCCGATCGCGCCGCAGGTGCTGAGCCATGTGAAGGACAATAACGAAGCGGTCGATCAGTACGAGCTGCGCGAGGGCCAGCGCTCGGCCTTCCAGATCACGTCGGTCCTGATCTTCGGCGCCTTCGCCCTGCTGCTGCTGCTGGCCGCCGTCTGGGTCGGTTTGAATTTCGCCACCCAGATCTCGCGACGGATCAGCGGCCTGGTGGTCGCGGCCGAGCGGGTGCGCAGCGGCGATCTGTCGGCGCGTGTGCTCGAAGTCGACGAGAATGACGAGTTCGGCAGCTTGAGCCGCGCTTTCAACCGCATGACCGGCCAGCTGGAAAGCCAGCAGAGCGAGCTGGTCGAGGCCAACCGCCAGCTCGATCTGCGCCGGCAATTCACCGAGGCGGTGCTGTCCGGCGTTTCGGCCGGCGTGATCGGCCTGGACGAGCAGGGCTTCATCCATCTGCCCAACCGCTCGGCCTCGACGCTGCTCAGCATCGAGCTGGAGCAGCATCTAGGCCAGCCGCTCGCCGTCATCGTGCCGGAGATGGCGCCGCTGCTCGATGAGGTCTTCCAAAGCCCGGAGCGGCTGGTCGAGGGGCAGATCCGGCTGATGGCGGCCGGCCGCGCCATGGTGCTTCTGGTGCGTATCGCGTCGGAACGCGGCCAGGGCGAAACACGCGGCTTCGTCGTCACCTTCGACGACATCACGGAGCTGCTGTCGGCCCAGCGCAAGGCCGCCTGGGCCGATGTCGCCCGCCGCATCGCGCACGAGATGAAGAACCCGCTGACACCGATCCAGCTCTCCGCCGAGCGCTTGAAACGCAAATATCTGCGCGAGATCCAGACCGATCCGGAAACCTTCGCCATCTGCACCGACACGATCATCCGTCAGGTCGGCGATATCGGCCGCATGGTCGACGAATTCTCCTCCTTCGCCCGCATGCCGGCGCCGACCATGAAGCAGGAGAATCTGCTGGAGATCACGCGCCAGGCCGTCTTCCTGCAGCGCACGGCGCATTCCGAGATAGATTTCGTCCTGGATGTGCCGGCCGAGCCGGTCGAGATCACCTGCGACTCGCGACAGATCAGCCAGGCGTTGATCAATCTGCTGCAAAATGCCATCGATTCGATCCATGCGCGCCAAGTGGCGCAGGCCAGTGCCGGCGGCGGCACACCGGATCCCGGCCGCATCCACATCACCTTGCAAAGCCGCGGTAACCGAACGGTTCTGGCCGTTCTCGACAATGGTAAGGGACTGCCTAAGGAGGGTCGCGAGAATTTGACCGAGCCCTATGTCACGACGCGAACCAAGGGAACGGGGCTGGGTCTTGCCATCGTCAAGAAGATCATGGAAGACCATGCGGGCGAGCTGCTTCTTCAAGACGGGCCGGAAGGTGGCGCCAGCGTGGCGCTGGTCTTCATCGGCCGGGGGACGCAGCCGCCGAAGCGGCGGGTTGGCGCCGCGCAGGACGAGGTTCGGTTGCAGACGGAAGTGGCGACTCATGGCGCATGACATCCTGATCGTCGACGACGAGGCCGACATCCGGATGCTGATCGGCGGCATCCTCCAGGATGAGGGCTATTCGACCCGCGAGGCGGCGAACAGCCGCGAAGCGCTGAGCCGCATCCGCGCGCGCCAGCCGAGCCTGGTCATTCTCGACATCTGGCTGCAGGGCAGCGAGCTCGACGGCATCGAGATCCTGAAGATCATCCGCCAGGAAGCCCCGAGCCTGCCCGTCGTTATGATCTCGGGCCACGGCACGATCGAGACCGCGGTCGCCGCGATCAAGATCGGCGCCTACGACTTCATCGAGAAACCGTTCAAGTCGGATCGGCTGCTGCTGCTGGTCGAACGCGCGATCGAAGCGGCCAAGCTCAAGCGCGACTTCGAGGAGCTGAAGCTGCGCTCCGGCGTCGATGTCGAGCTGGTCGGCCCGTCGGCGGCGATGAACCAGCTCCGCCAATCGATCGAGCGCGTGGCGCCGACCGGCTCGCGCGTGCTGATCTCAGGCCCGGCCGGCTCGGGTAAGGAAGTCGTCGCTCGCCTGCTGCATACGCGCTCGCGTCGGTCGCCCGGGCCGTTCGTGGTGCTGAATTGCGCGACCATGCGGCCGGAGCGGCTGGAGATAGAGCTGTTCGGTACCGAACCGGGTGCTGAAGGCCCCGAGTCGCCGCGCAAGATCGGCACCTTCGAGCAGGCCCATGGCGGCACGCTGCTGCTCGACGAGGTCGCCGACATGCCGCTCGAAACCCAGGGCAAGATCGTCCGCGTGCTGCAGGAACAGGTGTTCGAGCGCGTCGGCGGCACCAACCGCGTCGAGGTCGATGTCCGTGTCGTCGCCTCGTCCAACCGCGATCTCGCCGCCGAGATCGTGAACGGCAAGTTCCGCGAGGATCTGTTCTATCGTCTCTCGGTCGTGCCGCTGAAAGTGCCGCCGCTGCGCGACCGGCGCGACGACATTCCCCTGCTGGTGCGCTATTTCATGAATCGCTCGGCGCAAAGCGCCGGCCTCAGCCCGCGCGAGCTCGGCGAGGACGCGGTCGCCGCCCTTCAGGCCTATGACTGGCCGGGGAATGTCCGCCAACTCAAGAACGTCGTCGATTGGCTGCTGATCATGGCCCCCGGCGATGTGCGCGATCCGATCCGGGCCGACATGCTGCCCGCCGAGATCAGCTCGATCGTGCCGACCGTGCTCAAATGGGAGAAGGGCGGCGAGATCATGAGCCTGCCGCTGCGCGAGGCGCGTGAGGTGTTCGAGCGCGAATATCTGCTCGCCCAGGTGACACGCTTCGGCGGCAATATTTCCCGAACCGCCGCCTTTATCGGCATGGAGCGCTCGGCCCTGCACCGCAAGCTCAAATCCTTGGGTGTCCTCAATGGCGACCGGCACCTCAAGGTCGTTCCCTGAGCCGAAACCCCGAAAGATCCTTTCATGTCGCGCATCGCCTATGTCAGCGGCCGATATTGCCGCCACGCCGACGCCACGGTCCATATCGAGGATCGGGGTTACCAATTCTCGGACGGCGTCTATGAGGTGATGGCGGTCCATGGCGGCAAGTTGCTCGACGAGCAGCTTCATCTCAATCGGCTCGACCGCTCGCTCACCGAGCTGAAGATCGTGAAACCGGTAACGGATCGCGTGCTCCGGCACATCCTTCGCCGCGTAGTCCGGCTGAATCAGGTGGCGAACGGCTCGGTCTATCTGCAGGTAACGCGCGGGGTGGCGCCCCGCAACCATGCCTTTCCGGTCGTGGCCTATCCCCAACTCGTCGTCACCGCGCAGCGGGCGAAGCCGGTCGATCCCAAGATCCTGGCCCAAGGCATCTCGATCATCTCCGTGCCCGACCAGCGCTGGGCGCGGCGCGACATCAAGTCGGTGAGCCTGCTGGCGAACGTTCTCGGCAAGCAGGCCGCGCGCGAGGCCGGTGCTTACGAGGCCTGGCAAATCGATGCCGAGGGCTTCGTCACCGAAGGCACCTCGAGCAATGCCTGGATCGTCACCGCCGATCGGGAGATCGTGACCAGGGCCGCCGATCATCGCATCCTCAACGGCATCACGCGCCTGGTCGTGCTCGAGCTCGCCGCCGAAGCGGGCCTGAGCTTCGTCGAACGGCCCTTCTCGCTGGCGGAAGCCAAGGCTGCGCCTGAGGCGTTCCTCACCAGCACGACCTCGCTCATCCTGCCGGTGACCCGCATCGACGGGAACAAGATCGGGGAGGGGATGCCGGGGCCGGTGACGCAGCGCTTGCGCGAACGGTTTCTCGCCCATCTCGCCAACCTGGCGGAAACGGCATGAGCGCTTCGGCAACACGCGCCTTCATCTTCGACTGGGACAATACGCTGGTCGATAGCTGGTCGACCATTCACGATGCCCTTAACCTAATGTTGGTTGAACTGGGCCATCCGACGTGGACGATGGCCGAAACCCGGGCGCGCGTCAGAAAGTCGCTGCGCGACAGTTTCCCCGCTCTGTTCGGCGAGCGCTGGCAGGAAGCGCAAAAGCTTTATCTCGATGCCTTCGAATCGATCCATCTCGACCGGCTAAAGCCCTTGCCCGGCGCCGCCGAGCTCATCGGCGGGCTGCACGAGGACGGGCACTATCTGGCGCTCGTCAGCAACAAGACCGGCCGCTATCTGCGCCGCGAGGTCGAGGCGCTGGGTTGGTCGGGGCTGTTCGACCGCGTCGTCGGCGCCGGCGATGCGCCATCGGACAAGCCGCACCGCGCCGCCATCGATATGGCGCTGGCCGAAAGCAATCATGCCGCCGGTCCCGACATCTGGTTCGTCGGCGATACCGGCATCGATATGGAATGCGCGCTCAATGCCGGCTGTCTGCCGGTGCTGATCAGTGCCGAAGCGCCGGTGGGCGAGGAGTTCGCCCGTTCCAAACCGGCACTGCACTTCCCGAATTGCATGGCACTCACTCAGGCAATTCGACGCATACCGTCTTGCAACAACGCCCTTCTATGAACAAATCCTAGCGGCACGCCTGGCTCGCAAGTGCGGGTGTTTCTTCGGGCGGAAATGGGTGCCTGATCTCACCGGGGGGATCGGCTGCCTGGGCCATGCTCGGCTCCAACAACAGCACAGGGGATTACCCATGTCAGAAAAGTCGCAAAATGTTCAGGACGTTTTCCTGAATCACGTACGCAAAAACAAGACGCCGGTGACCGTATTTTTGGTCAATGGCGTGAAGCTGCAGGGCATCATCACGTGGTTCGACAATTTCTGCGTCCTACTGCGCCGCGACGCACATTCGCAGCTCGTTTATAAGCATGCGATCTCGACCGTCATGCCCGCGCAGCCGGTCCATCTGTTCGAGGGCGACAAGGAGAGCGAGGCGTAAGCTCCATGGAGATGCACGATGTCGCCGCGACCGGCAAGACCGGCCGCGCTCTCGTCGTCTACCCGCATTTACGTCATACCGCCGCGACTCCGGATGCGGCGGTACGCTCCCCCGAAGCCCGGCTCGAAGAGGCGATCGGCCTCGCGCAAGCCATCGATTTGGAGATCGTGCAAGGCGAGGTCCTTCGCCTGCACGAGCCGCGGCCGGCGACCCTGATCGGCAAGGGCGGCGTGGAAGCGCTCGCCCGCCTCATCGAGGAGAACGAAATCGGCGTCGCCGTCGTCGACGGCGTGCTGAGTCCGGTGCAGCAGCGCAATCTGGAGCGGGCCTGGAAATGCAAGGTCATCGACCGCACCGGCCTCATCCTGGAGATCTTCGGCGCGCGCGCCCGCACGCATGAAGGCCGGCTGCAGGTCGAGCTCGCGGCCCTGACCTATCAGCGCTCGCGCCTGGTCAAATCCTGGACCCATCTCGAACGGCAGCGCGGCGGCTTCGGCTTTCTCGGCGGCCCCGGCGAAAGCCAGCTCGAGATCGACCGCCGCCTGATCGGCGAACGCATTATCCGCCTCAAGCGTGAGCTGGAAGAGGTCAAGCGGACGCGCGAGCTGCATCGCGTCGCACGCCGCCGCGTGCCTTATCCGGTGATCGCGCTAGTGGGCTACACCAACGCCGGCAAATCGACACTGTTCAACCGGCTGACGCGGTCCGAAGTCTTCGCCAAGGATCTGCTGTTCGCAACCCTCGACCCGACCATGCGGACCTTGGAATTGCCGTCGGGCCGCAAGGCGATCCTGAGCGACACCGTCGGCTTCATTTCGGAGTTGCCCACTCACCTGGTCGCCGCCTTCCGGGCGACGCTGGAGGAGGTGAGCGAGGCCGACATCATCGTCCATGTGCGCGACGTGGCCCATCCCGACAGCGACGCGCAGCGGGCAGACGTCCATGCCGTGCTGACCGATCTGGGGCTGGGCGAGGCGGTCGAGCACGGCCTGATCGAGGCGCTCAACAAGATCGACCGACTCGACGACGAGGCCAAGTCAGCCCTCATCAATCGCGCCAGCCGGAAGCAGGCGTCCGTGCCGCTGTCCGCCGTCACCGGCGAAGGCTGCGACGCGCTGCTGCAGCTGCTGGACAAGCGGCTGGAGGAGGGGACGCGCGCCGTGCCGCTCGATGTTGAGCTCAGCGACGGGGCCGGCATCGCCTGGCTCTACCGCAATGGCGAAGTGCTGGAGCGCCGTGACGACGAGGCCATGGCGCACTTTCTCGTGAATCTGCGGCCGGACGATCTCGATCGCTTTACCGCGCGGAACCGCCTCCAGTAAGCTCCGGCGCCATTCACTCCGGGCCGGGGTCTTCCATGAAACTCGACATCGAAGCGGTCGCGACGCTCCTTCGTGACGCCGCCGCCCAGTACATCGTGCCCCGGTTCCGGCGGCTCGAGACGGGCGAGATCCTGGAGAAGCAGCCGGGTGACCTCGTCACCATCGCCGATATAGAGACCGAGCGAGCACTCGCCCCGCTGCTCTCGGCGCTGATACCGGGCTCCCTGGTCGTCGGCGAGGAAGCGGCCGCCAAGGATCCCTCTATTCTCGATCGTCTCGGCGGCGAGGACTCCGTCTGGCTGATCGATCCGGTCGACGGTACCGCCAATTTCGCCGCGGGCATGCCGCTCTTCGCCGTCATGGTCGCCCTCGTCCAGGCAGGCGGGGTCGTCGGCTCCTGGATTTACGACCCAATCGCCGGCGTCATGGCGACGGCGGAACGCGGCTCGGGCGCCTGGTCGGGAGGACGGCGGCTCAGGGTCGCGGTACCAGCCGAACCGGCACGGATGAGCGGCTCGCTCACACTTCGTTTCGGTGATCGCGAGCTCGTGCGCACTATCGCCGGCCATGCCGACCGTGTCGGCTCGATCTTCAGCCTGCGCTGCGCCGGCCAGGAATATCTAACCTTGATTCAAGGGCGCGCTCATTTCGCGCTTTATCACCGGACGCTGCCCTGGGACCATGCGGCGGGATATCTGCTGCACAAGGAAGCCGGCGGTTACGGCAGGCGCCTGGACGGCTCGGCCTATTCGCCCCGGCTCCATGATGGCGGCATCATGCTGGCGCCCGACGAGTCGAGCTGGCATCAGCTTCGCGCGGCACTGATCGGTTAGCAAAAATTCGAGGAGGATGAGGATGAAGCTCGCGTTTCTGGGTCTCGGCGTCATGGGCTATCCAATGGCCGGGCATCTCGCCCGCGCCGGCCACGAGGTGACCGTCTATAACCGTACCGCCGCCAAGGGGGCCGATTGGGTCAAGGAATATGGCGGCGCCTCGGCGGCAACGCCCAAGGAGGCCGCCGCCGGCCGCGAGATCGTCTTCTGCTGTGTCGGCAATGACGACGACCTCCGCCATGTCGTGGCCGGCCCGGACGGCGCTTTTGCCGGCATGGCGAAGGGCGCGCTGCTGGTCGACCACACCACGGCCTCGGCCGATGTCGCGCGCGAGCTCGCGGCGCTGGCGGATAAGAGCGGGCTCGCCTTCCTCGATGCGCCCGTCTCGGGCGGCCAGGCCGGCGCCGTCAACGGCAAGCTCACTATCATGGTCGGCGGCGCCGACAAGGATTTCGAGCGCGCCCAGCCGGTGATGGCCCATTACGGCCGTGCCGTCACGCTGATGGGGCCGGCCGGCGCCGGACAGCTGACCAAGATGGTCAATCAGATCTGCATCGCAGGCCTGGTCCAGGCGCTGTCCGAAGGCATCAATTTCGCCCAGCGCGCGGGCCTCGACGCGAACCGCGTGGTTGAAGTCATCTCCAAGGGTGCTGCCCAATCCTGGCAGATGGAGAATCGGGCCTCGACCATGGCCGAAGGCAAGTTCGATTTCGGCTTCGCCGTCGATTGGATGCGCAAGGACCTGGGGATCTGCATGGCCGAAGCCAAGCGCAACGGCGCCGGCCTGCCGGTCACCGCCCTGGTCGATCAATTCTATGCCCGTGTGCAGGCGCGCGGCGGTCAGCGCTGGGACACTTCCAGCCTGATCGACCTGCTGCAAAAGCCCTGATCAGGCCGGCAATACCGCCTCGGCGCTCCGGACATGCTCCGGCCGGACGCCGAGGCCGACCAGCCGTGCCGGGATCCGCTGCAGCAGGGGCCAACGATCGATCAGACGCAGGATCCAAGGCGGCGAGATCGGCGCGTCATTGCCGAGCACGCGGCCAAAGATGCGGTTCTGGATCATGATCTGCATGCGCTGGGTCATTCGAGCCGGCCACTCCCGACGGCGCTGGACCGAGGCCAGCAGCTCCGGCGTGACAGCCCGGCGATAGAGCGGTTCGGCCAGCAGATTGGCGGTGGCAACGGCGTCCTGGATGGCGAGATTGATGCCGACCCCGCCGACCGGCGACATGGCATGGGCGGCATCGCCGATGCAGACGAGGCCCTGCCGGTGCCATTGCCGCAAATGATCGACCGCGACGGTCAGCAGCTTTACATCGTCCCAGCCGCCGAGCTCGCCGACCCGGTCCTCGAGATAGGGAGCGAGCTGCGCCACATCCGCGCGAAAGCTATCGATGCCACGCTCTTTCAGCGCATCGAGCGAACCCTTGCGGATCACATAGGCGCATTGCCAATAGTCGCCGCGATCGAGCGTGACCATCATCCGCCCGGAGACGATGCGGCCGAGCGTTTGACCCGGATCGGTCTCGCGCCGGGACAGGCGGAACCACAGCACATCGATGGGAGCGCCCGAATCCTCGACGATAAGGCCGGCCGCCGCGCGCAAGGTGCTGTGTCGCCCGTCGGCGGCGACGGTGAGGTAGGCACGGATGGCACGCTCGCCGCACCGAACGCCCACGACCTGGCCGTTCTCCTCGATCAGCCCGGTCGCCTCATGCTCCATGAGCAGGTGGAAGTGGGGATAGCGGTTTCCCGCCTCGGCGAAGAAATTCAGAAATTCCCATTGCGGCATGAAGGCGACGTATTTGCAGCGCGTCGGCAGATGGGTGAAGTCGGCGACCTTGACCTTCTGATCGCCGATCTGGGCGCCAATCCGGTGCAGCTCGTCATGCGGACGTTCGAGGAAGGCATCGAGCAGCCCCAGCTCGTGCATGACCTCCAAGGTCGAGGGATGAATCGTATCGCCGCGGAAATCGCGCAGGAAATCCCCATGCTTCTCCAGCACGACGACATCGACGCCGGCGCGAGCGAGCAGGAAACCCAGCACCATGCCGGCCGGGCCGCCGCCGGCGATGCAGCAGCGGGTCTCGATCGGATCGGCCATGCCCATGCGCCACCTCCCGAATCTAACCTCTTAAGGTAACACCTCTCGCAAGGTCAGGCTCAGTTCCTGCTGCTGACCCTCATGGACGACCCCCAGCTTGAGCATCGTCCCCACCGGCTGGCGCGCCTTGTAATAGAGATCACTGCCGGCGAGTTCCGACGCGGCCACGCCGTCGACCGAGACGATCGTGTCGCCGCTGACGATCCCGGCCTCGGCGGCGGGGCTGTTCTTGTACACGGTCCGAACCAGGAAGGAATCGGGCGTGGTCTTGCTGGCACCGAAGCCGGTCCGGCTGAATTCCATGGGCTCCGGATTGGCGATCGGCTCCAGCGCCATGATCTGGTGGCGATAGTCGAAGGTGACGGCGAAGCGGGACAGGATCGACTGGCCGATATTGCCGGCCTCCGACTGCGAGGCGAAGGCGCCGGCCTTGTCCTCGGCCAAGCGGGCAACGATGTTCTTCAGGACCTGGCCGCCGAGATCGAGATCGTTCTTGCGCGCGGCATAATTCACCGATTGCCCGCCGACGCCGAACGAGACCAGCGGAATGCCGGTCTTGAATTGCGCGGCGAGCCCGATCGGCACGGCCCAGGGCGAGAAGATGACGACATCGCCGCCATTGCCGGAATCGATGCCGAACACGCCGGGATGACCGTCGAACCGGGCCGCCACCAAAGGTATATCGTCGGTGAAGCGGATCGGCACGGTGGTGCCGCCACCGACATAGGTGAAGCCGCCGAGCGGGCTGAGCGTGATCTCATGGGCGGCATAGTCGAGCCGGGCCGCGAAGCGCTCGAACAGCTCGAGCCCGATCAGGCCGGCGACCGGCTCCTTCCGGCCGCGCTCGGTCACGAAATACTCGAACGGCAGAACCAGGAAGGGCTGGTCGCTGATCTCGGCTTCGCCGATCGAGAGCTTGTCGACATGGGTGTATTGGATCGGGGTCGAGCCTTCACCGGCGCCGCGGCTGACGCCATGACCGATGGATTTCAAGCCCAGCCGTGCCGCCATGTCCGGCGTCAGGATGTCGTGGCCGCCGGTATCGAGGATGAAGGGAAAGGGACCTTGCCCGTCGATCTTGGCCTCGATCAGCAGAGTGCCCGCTTCCAGCGTCAAGGGCGCGGTCGTGCTGGTGCCCGAAAGGATTTTCGCATCCAGCACGTCGTTCGATGGCCGCTGCAGCTCGGCCGCGGCATGCGGATCGTCCACCTGGTAGCTGGCGATCTTGATCGTTTCGGGATTTTGCGGATCGTCTTCCATGACGATCTCGAAGGGCAGGGCCAGCGCCCCGACCTTGCGGTAATCGTGATAGCGGACCGTCCGGGTGAGTGTCGACAGCACATAGACGGCATGGTCGAGCAGCAGCGTATGCTCGTCGATCCACAGCGTCACGGTGCGGCCGCCAGTTGAGGTGATTTCGAGCCGGTCGAAGCGCTTGCCGTTCTCGGTCTCCGATGCCAACGGGTGAATGACGGCATGATTGCGGGCCGGGAAGAGATAGCCACGCCCGGCGAGATAGGATTCGGTAGAGGCGACGGCCTGCGCCTCGCGGGAATCCAGCGGATGCACCTGCCGCGAAAAATCCTGTCTCCAGCGACCGGCCGCGTCCAGGCCCTTCGCCTCGGTGAAGGGCTCATATTGCTCGCGCGCCGAGAATTGTCCGGTCAAGAGATCGACGACCTCATGATATTTGCCGGTAAGGCCGGAGCTCGTGATCTCGCCATCAGCGGTCAGGCTGGTGATCTTGTCCCATGCGGCACCGCCGCTGGCGGCTTTCATCTTCTCGATGTAGGAGGCCGCCTCGGCTCCCGACAAGCAAGCGAGTGCTGTCGCCAGCAGCACGATCGAGCCTAGCAAGCTGCGCAATCTCTACTCCGGTTTGGAAAGCTCGCAGGCGACGATACGGTCCAACGAGCGAGATGGAGCAAGCATATCGGAGCTGAAAGAGCGAGGGTAGTGCCGGTATCCGAACAGAGGCGCTTCGCCGGGCGCGCATTGCCGATTCCACCTCAGGCGGCGGAGCGGTCCGTTGATTGGGTCTCGATAAGAATTCGGGCGAACTCCTCCGGCCTCTCCAGCGAAACAATATGTCCGGCGTCCTTGAGGACGATCATCTTCGCACGCTTGATTTGAGCCCGGCTCGCTTCGCGCTCGGCCGGGCGCGTCCAATCATGATCGCCATAGACCAGCGTCACCGGGGCGCCGATCCGGGCGTATTGCGATCTCGCCGCGACATAGCTCGGAAGGCTTCTGTAAACGGCGCGCGCAACCTTTGCATAGCCGGGCCGCTTTCCTCCCTTCACCAGCTCGTCAAGCAGGTCCGGCGGCAAGCGGCGCGGGTCGTGAAAGCCGCCACCCAAAATACCGGCGAGCGAGGCCTTGCTTTCCATGGCGGCGAAAGCCGCGCCGATAACGGGTGCGCGCACGCTTTTGATGAGGAAAGAGGCGAGCAGGTTCGCCCGTTCCACACCCGGCAGATAGTCATAGGGATTGAAGGCAACGACCTGTTTCATCCGGTCGCCGAGCGCCGCTGCCGCCGTCAGTGCCAGTGTGGCGCCCATCGACTCGCCAGCCAGAGTGACGTCACGCAAATCGAGCCGTTCGATGAAATTGACGACATGCGCTCGCATCGCCGGTTCCCGATAGTCGGCGCCCGGCACGATTTCCGACCAGCCGAACCCCGGAAAGTCGAACGCGTAGACGGTGAAGTGATCGGTGAGCTTCGGGATCACCCGTTGAAACAGGTCGAGCTGGGTACGGATCGAATGCAGCAGGACCAGCGCCGGGCCCTGGCCGGCCCGCAAATAGCGGACCTTTGGACCGGCGGGGGTTAACGAAAGGAACTCCGGCTTCTGACCGGACCACCAGCCGAGCGTATAGTCGAATACATTTTGATCAACCATGATCTTCCTCGCGTTTATGTCCGAAAATTGAGCGGAAGGTGCCCGCTTCGCACCGCCCGCCGCCCATCGTGAGCGGTCACGCTGTCTTCGCCTCGATCACCGCGGCGAATGTGCGGGCAAAGCTATGCGTGTCGCCGGGCCAGCGCGCCGAGACGTAATTCTGATCCCGCACCACCCAGGCGGGGCGATCATTGGTCAGTGTGTCGCGCGCTGTGCCGCTCGTCTTGCGCTTGAACTCGGGGTCGCTCTCGGGGACGTCGATGAAATCCGCGGAACTGGCGAGGGCGCGCGTGACCTCCTGCTGCACGGACATGTATCCCGCGGGTTGCCCCGCTGCCTCCGTGTAGGTGCGATAATAGTTGCGGTCCCAGAAACGACCGACATGAGCGAGAGCACTGCCCTTACGTTCCAGCGCCCAAGGCAGCGCCGTGGTTTTTCTTCCGTACAGCACGGACCGGCCATCGACCCGCTTGCTGCGGGCGGCCAGCAGCACGCCATGACAGATCGCAGCCACCGGCTTTTCGTCGGCGAAGAACTCGGCGGTGATCCGCTGAAGAACCGTGCTTTCGAGATATTCGCGCATGCCGCGTGCCCGGTGCCCACCGCCGAGCAGCAAGCCGTCGAAATCCTTGGACACGATCCGGTCCCAGCGCATCGGGCTCTCGAAAGCCGGATCGCGCAGCATCTCGGCATAGGCGTTCCGGGCGTCGGCGTTGGCGCTCAGCAGGAGGCCCAGGACACGGATATTGCGGAGCACGGGAATGCCGCTCCAGGGGTCGAGGCCGATACCGGAAAGCATGATCGGGTCGCAGGCACCCGGCTTGCCGTCGGCTGTCGCGAACACGACCCGGTGACCGCGCTGCGTCAATATCTTCCAACTCACCGCGACTTCCGAGGGATCGAAATCGCGGCTGGGGATCGGGAGTAGAATGAGGCTCATGGCGAGGATCTTTCATCGCGGCCCGGGAGCGGGGCGGCGGTTGCCGCCACGACCCGGACCAATGTGATGACATATAACATAGCGACGCCTTGACCGACCGTCAAGCAGAATGTTATTGGTCATCACATGAACGGAGCCCCAAACGCAAAGGCCCCGGGACGGGCCGGCTATCATCACGGCGATCTACGGCGGGCCCTGGTGCGAATCGCGCGCGAGCAGATCGCGGAAAGCGGGGCGCATGCGGTGTCGCTCGCCTCGCTCGCGCGGCTTGCCGGCGTAAGCCAACCGGCTCCCTATCGCCATTTTGCCGACCGCGACGCGTTGCTCGAGGCGGTCACGACGGAAGGATTCGAGGAGTTTGCCGCTGCGCTGACAGCCGCCGCTGCGGCAGGAGGCCGTGATGGTGCCCTAAAAGCGATGGCTCTCGCCTATGTCGCATTCGGCGAAGCGAACATCGAACTCTATCGACTGATGTTCGCATCGCGCCTCGTGCCCGAAGCCGGCACGGGGAGCGCTCTGGAAACCGCTGCCGTCGATGCCTTCAGCCGCTTGCGGGAAACCTTGTCCCCCACCACTCCGGCGGACCGCATCCAGGAGGAAGCCCAACTAATTTGGGCCCAGTTGCACGGGCTGGTCATGCTGAAGGCGGATGGGCACATCAGGCGTCCCTTGGCGGAACTGGTCGAGGTGTCGAGGCTGTTGAAGCCATTCTGACTGCCGCGGATGAGCTGTAAAATATGAGGCCTTGAATACACTTTAAACGTGTATCATTAGAAATTCATGTATGCTAGGTTGTGGATCGGCCGGTCTTTGTCCGCGCCGAGCCTCTCCGCTCCGCATCATGGAGGACCAGATGCCCATCAGATCAGGATTACCTTTGGTGTTGGCTCTCGCCGGCCTCGCTTTCGTCCTGGGCGGCACAAGTCAGGCCTCGGCTCAAGTCGCGCGCCCGATGGTGACGCAGAGGATCGACGAAAGACAGCTCGTCACCCTCGCCGGCAATACCAGGCCGGAGGCGATCGCCCAGAATGATCGGGGTCGTGTCGCGGACACACGGGCACTCGACCACATGCAGCTTCTGCTGAAGCGCCCGGCCGAGCTGGAGGCGGCCCTCGATGGTTTCATCGAGACGCTGCACAATCCGGCCTCACCCAATTTCCACAATTGGATGACGAATGATCAGTTCGATGCCCAATTCGCGCCGGCCGCGGCCGACGTGCGAGCCGTGACGAAATGGCTCACGGCCGCCGGCTTTCAAATCGAAACCATCCACGGCAATGGCCTGCTGATCGATTTCTCCGGTACGGCGGGGCAGGTGCGCGCCGCGTTCCATACCGAGATCCATGCGCTCGATGTCGGCGGCGTCGCCCACATCGCCAATGTCAGCGACCCGCAGATCCCGGCGGCGCTGTCGCCGGTCGTGGCCGGCATCGTGTCGTTGCACGATTTCCGTCCGCATCGGATGTACAAGCCACGGACCGACTTCACCTTTACCAGCGGCGGCCGGCAGTTCGAGGCGCTCGTGCCGGCGGATCTGACCACGATCTATAATCTCGGCCCGCTCTTCTCCGCCGGCATTTCCGGGCAGGGACAGACAATCGTGGTGATCGAGGACACGAACGTCTTCTCGACCTCGGACTGGACGACCTTCCGCTCGACCTTCGGCCTGTCGAGCTTCACCGGCGGCAGCTTCACCCAGGTCCATCCCGCGCCGAGGACGGGCCGGAACAATTGCACCAATCCCGGCGTCAACGGCGATGACGGCGAGGCCATCCTCGACGCCGAGTGGGCGAGCGCGGCGGCCCCGAGTGCCGCGATCGAGCTCGCTTCCTGCGCCGACACCAGCACCACCTTCGGCGGGCTGATCGCGCTGCAGAACCTGATCGCCGCCGCGACCACGCCGGCGATCGTCTCGATCAGCTACGGCGAATGCGAGGCGGAGAACGGCGCCACCATGAACGCCGCCTTCAACACCGCCTATCAGCAGGCCGTGGCTTTGGGCATCTCGATCTTCGTCTCCTCGGGCGACGAAGGGGCCGCGAGCTGCGACGCCAATCAGGCCAAGGCGACGCACGGCATCGGCGTCAGCGGCTTCGCCTCGACCCCGTTCAACGTCGCGGTCGGCGGCACGGATTATGGCGACACCTTCGCCGGCACGGTCGGGACTTACTGGAACGCGACTAACGGTACGACCCTGGGCTCGGCCAAATCCTACATCCCCGAAATCCCGTGGAACGATTCCTGCGCCAGCCTTCTCCTCACCATGTCCCACGGCTCGACCGTGCCCTACGGTACCTCGGGCTTCTGCAACAGCACGACCGGCAAGGCCAGCTTCCTCTCCACCGCCAGCGGCAGCGGCGGTCCGAGCGGCTGCGCCACCGGCAGGCCGTCCACGACCGGTATCGTCGGCGGCACCTGTGCCGGCTACGCCAAGCCCTCCTGGCAGGCCGGAATCGTCGGCATCCCGAGCGACGGCGTGCGCGACATTCCCGATGTCTCGCTTTTCGCCGCCAACGGGGTTTGGGGCCACTACTACGTGTTCTGCTACTCGGACCCGTCCGGAGAAGGCAGCGCTCCCTGCACGGGCTCGCCCAGCGGCTGGTCGGGCGCCGGCGGCACGTCCTTCTCCTCGCCGATCCTGGCCGCGATCCAGGCACTGGTGAACCAGCATGTCGGCGCCCGGCAAGGCAATCCCAACCCGGTCTATTACGCGCTCGCCGCGACCGAATATGGCGCCGGCGGCAGCACGACCTGCAACTCCAGCCTCGGCAACGGCGTCGCCGCGTCCTGCATCTTCTACGATGTCATCCAGGGCGACATGGATGTGAACTGCACCGGCACGCATAATTGCTATCTGCCGTCCGGCACCAACGGCGTGCTGTCGACCAGCAACACCGCCTACCAGCCGGCCTACAAGACCGGCACGGGCTGGGACTTCGCCACCGGCATCGGCACGGTCAATGCCGCCAATCTGGTGAATAATTGGAGCACGGCCACGGCAGCGGCCAGGCTCGCCTCCCGCATTAGCCGATAGCGGGCGGGGAGGGCGGTCTCGGCCGCCCTCTATTTTTCCTCGGCCTTGACCTCGTCCCAGAGGCCGTCGAGCAATTCCAGCGCCTGTGTCCCGATTTTCTCGCCCCGCGCGGCCAGCTTCGCCTCGATGCCGTGAAAGCGGCGCTCGAACTTGGCGGTGGCTCGGCGCAACGCCAGTTCCGGATCGAGCTCGAGCCGGCGCGCGAGATTGGCGACGGCGAACAGCAGATCGCCGACCTCGTCCTCCAGCCGGTCGAGCGGGGCGTTCGACTCGATCTCCACCCGGATCTCGCCGATCTCCTCCTCGATCTTGTCGAGAATCGGCGGGGCCGTGCGCCAGTCGAAACCGACGCGCGCGGCGCGTGCCTGGATCTTGGCGGCGCGCGTGAGGGCGGGAAGGCCGATCGCCACCCCGTCGAGCGCGCTCGCCTTGCCGCTGCCGGCCTTGGCCGCCCGTTCCGCCGCCTTCATCGCCTCCCACGCGACGGTCTGGTCGGACGCGGTCTTCACACCGTCCCGATCGGCGAAAATGTGAGGATGGCGGCGCACCATCTTGTCGGCGCAATGGGCCGCGATCGCGTCGAAATCGAAGGCGCCTTCCTCCTCGGCCATGCGGCCATGGAAGACGACCTGGAACAGAAGATCGCCCAATTCATCCTTGAGCGCCGCCATGTCGCCCTTCTCGATGGCGTCGGCGACCTCGTAGGCCTCCTCGATCGTGTAGGGCGCGATGGTCGCGAAGCTCTGCTCGACATCCCAGGGACAGCCCGATTGGCGGTCGCGGAGCCTGGCCATGATGGCGAGAAGGCGGTCGATGCCGCGCCCGGTCGGGGGCAGAGAGGACATGGCGGCTCCATAGGGCAGGGACGTGAGGGATAATGCCCCGATCTTCGACGAGCGCGCGGCCGAGGTCAAAACTCTTCTCTCACCGCTCCCGAAGAGCGGCGTTCCGTGCCATAAGGGACTCTGGGGGCAGGGGGAGCAGCATGACGATCGGGGCTACGGCGCCGGCTAGATGGTTCGAGACGCTGCGACGCCGTTTCGGCGGTGCGCTGCCGATCGATCGGCGGGCTTTCGATCTCGCTTCCGGCGTTCGCGCCGCCACCGCCTGCGCCATCCCGGTGCTGATCGCCGAATTGAGCGGTCGGCACGAACTCAGCTGGATCGCCATCGTCGCCTTCTGGGGCTGCCAGGCCGATCCGGGCGGCGCCTGGCGGACGCGCTTCATGGCGATGAGCGCCTTCACCCTGCTGGCGACGATCGGCTGCCTCGTGTCGCTGCTATCCTCGCCGATCTGGTGGCTGAGTGTGCCGCTGGTGTTGTTCTGGAGCTTCTTCGCCAGCTTCGCCCGCCTCTATGGCGCGGCCGCGACCACCGTCGGCGTGCTGATCACGGTGGCGGTCATCGTCTGTCTGGGCACCCCGGCCGAGTCGTTGCAGGAGGCGCTGCTGCGGACCGGAATGACCCTGGTCGGCGGCCTTTGGGCCATGCTGCTCGTCCTGGTCATCTGGCGCCTCTACCCCTACGGACCGGCACGCCGCGCCGTCGGCGAGTGCTGGCACGCCGTCGCCGCTTATGCCAGGACGCTGGGGGAGCTGCATATCGGCAGCGCCGACGAGGGTCGCTGGGCGGTTGCCATGCGCGATCGCCGCACCGCCGTGCGCAACGCGATCGAGCAGGCGCGCGCGGCCTTGACCGCGGAACGGCAACGCCGGCCGGGCGAAAGCGGCCGCGGCGAGTTGCTGCTCGTGCTCCTGGCCGATGTGGATCAGATCTTCGAGACGATGATCGCATTGAGCGAACTCCTGGAGCTGACGCACGGCACCGCGACGCCGCGAGTCCGCCGTGCGCTCCGCGCGGTGCTCTTGCGAATGGCAAGGCAGGCGGCGGCGCTCGGCCAGGGGCTGACCCAGCAATCCACACAGCGGCAGCATCGTCACCGGCGTTCCGTCACCATGCTTCAGCACCGGCTCGCCGAGCTTCACATGGTCGAAGCGGCCTGGCCCGAGGCGGTGCAGTTGCTCGAACGCGCCACGCACTATCTGGATATCGCGGCCGACGTCGCCACCGGCATCCGGCCGCCCCGCACCCTGACGGAGATGATGGGGGATGGGCCGCGCGGCCCGATGGTCGATTGGACGGCCGCCCTCGCGACCTGGCGCGGCAATCTCAGCTTCAGCTCGCTCACCTTCCGCCACGCGCTACGCCTGGCGATAACCGCCGCGATCGGCGAGGCGATCATCGGATGGTTCGATATCGAGCGCGGCTATTGGCTCAACATCACGGCGATCGTGATCCTGCAGCCTTTCATGGCCACGACCTGGCGACGCTCGATCGAGCGTGTGGTCGGCAGCGTGCTTGGCGGCCTGGTCGCGGCCGGAATCGGCGGCTTGATCCACAATCCGATCGCCATCGCCGTGCTGGTCTTCCCCCTCTCGGTCGCCACCATCGCCCTCCGGAGCGTCAATTACACCCTGTTCGTGCTGTGCCTGACGCCGCAATTCGTGCTCATCGCCGAGCTGTTCCAGACCGGGCAGGTCGGCGATTGGTCGCTGGCCGGTCTGCGCGCCATCGACAGCGTCGTCGGCGGCGTCCTCGGCTTGGCAGCGGGCTTCCTGCTCTGGCCGAGCTGGGAGGCGCCCCATCTGAAGCAGAGGCTGGTCGAGGTGATCGCCAGCAATCGCGACTACCTGGCCACAGTCGTCCGCGTCTGCGACGGCATCGGCAAGGCTGAAGATGTCCAGGCCGCCCGGCGTGCCGCGGGTCTCGCCAGCGCCAATGCCGAGGCGTCGCTGCAGCGTGCGCTGTCCGAGCCGCGGCGGCCGTCGCAGCAGATGATCGAGGGCGGCATGACCATCGTCGCTTGCATGCGCCGCATGGCGGGCGTGGCGGCAACCTTGTCGATGCTGCCGGAATCGATCCGGCCGAGCATCCGCGACAAATGGGTCGATCAGCTTTTCGAATGGTCGCTCGGCACATTGGGCGAGATTGCCAAGGCGTTGGAAGGGGGCAGGGCGCCCCCGCCCTTGACCGGCGAACCGATTCAGCCGGCGGCCGACCTCGCCGAACGCCCGCTGATGCAGCAGGAGCTGGCGAGGCTGCTGCGCCAGACCGAGATCCTCCACGCCGCCGTGGATAGGCTGGCGACGGCGCCCGAGTAGCCATGATGATGGTCGTTCATCCGGCCCTTTACGCTCGCGCGAGCATCCCCATATCGAGCTCAATCGATACGCTTGGTCGCGGCGGGGAGTAACGAGCTCATGCGCAATGGGATTTCGGTGGCGCTCGGCCTGCTCGCCTTGGCCGCCGCGACGACGGCACGGGCTGAGACGGCGGCGGACCGATCCTGCTTCGCCCGCGCCTTGCCGGCCGAATTCCGCACCGAGCGGCTGGACGATATCAAGCTGCTGGTCGGATGGGTCTTCGATATCGCGGCCGCGGGACGGAAGGTGATGGCGTCCGAGATCGTCGATCGCGCGGCCGGCCTGACGGATGTGCCGGGCTTCGCCGGCGCCACCAACCTCTCCGGCCTTCAAGGCCGCTATCGCGTGATGCGCGCGCCGTTCGATGCCGGCCGCGGCTATCTCGGCGTGGAACTGGGCGCGCTCGATACCGACGGGCAGATCACGAGCCTGATTCTGGTCAATCGGCTGTTCCGCTTGCCGATCGTGCTTCAGCAACCGCTTGGGCTGCTGACCGATATTGCCACCAACGGCGCCATGTTCGGCGGTTGGCGGACCGATGCCCTCGCCGATGCCGAGGCCGCCGCGGCACAGTCCCTCGTCGACGCCGAGACGCTGCGGGTGCCGCTTCTGACCGCAGGTCAATCGCAGGCGGGGGGCGAAGCACAGCTTCAGGCCGCCTATCTCGCCGCCACCTTTCCGCATCGCTCGGTCGCGACCGGCTTCGTGACGCTGAACGCCGCCTCCGTCGTCGCCTCGGTCCGGCGTCTCGGCCTCGATCCGGACCTGGTCGGCGGCACCAATTTCGTCAAGGATCTCGATCCCCTGTTCGGGCCGCACGGCGTGCTGCCGAACCGGATGGGCTTCCAAACCTACATCCGCCCCGACGGCACCGGCAGCGCCGAACCCGGAAATGAAACGGCCTACGCGGCGCTGCTTCATCCCGGGCAACATCTGCTGTCGGAGTTCAACCATCTGTCGCTGGCCGATGCGCTGGCCGCGGCGCTCGACGCCTCTCCCGACCGCTGCTCGCGGCCGGGCTGAGACCGGTACGATCTCATGAATTGCGGTCAGATCAAGCGGCTGAAGCGCCGATGCCGCCAGACCAGCAGGAAATAGCTCGCCTGCATAGCGAGGCCGGCCGCAAACGCGATCGGATAGGCGATCCAGATGCCGTCGATCCCGATCCAGCGCGACAGGCCCCAAGCGGCGGGAACCTCGACGCCCCAGATCGCAAAGATCGAGATCGCGGTCGGCCAGAACACGGTGCCGCTCGACCGCATGATCCCGGACAGCACGGCTGTCATGCCGAACAGCACATAGCTCCAGAGGGTAATGCCGAGCAGCCGGTAGGCGAGGGCGAGCGTATGCGGATCGGTGAGGAACCAACCGAGGATGTTGCGCCCGAAGCCATAGACGATCGCGATCAACGTCAAGACGATCAGCAGATTGAGCAGCAACGCCGTACGCGTGATCTCGCCCAGTCGACCCTGCTCGCCGCGTCCGATCGCCTGCGCGCCGAAGATCGAAGCGGCGATGCCGACGCTGATCGCCGGAAATTGGACGTAGCTCACGACCTGGTTGACAGCGCCGTAAGCGGCGGTCGCATCAGAGCCATAGTCATTGACGAAGGAAAGCACGGCGATTTCGGACAAGGAGATCAGCACCATCTGGGTCGCGGTCGGAATGCCGATGCGAATAAGCGTCCGCAGGATCGGCCAATCGATCGCCAGATGCGATAGCAGAGCCCAGTCCGGCGCCAACGGATGCCGGCGACGAAGCAGGTAAGCCCCCAGCCCGACCAGCGTCAGGAGATTCGCGATGATAGAGGTATAGGCACTGCCATTGAGCCCCAGACCGGGCAGACCGGTGGCGAAGCCGAACGATGGTATCGCGACATGTCGGCCGCCGAGCGACATCTCGAAGCCGGGAATGCCGATCTGACCTGTGATCAGGACCGGCATGACCAGGAGGGCGATCGCGCAGTTGAAAATCAGCGAATAGAAAGGCGTAGCCGAATCCCCGGTGCCGCGCAGGAAGGTCGTATAGAGCAGGTAGAGGAATAGGAGCGGCATGGCATAGAGGAGAATCCGGGCATATTCGGTCGCCGAGGCCAGGATATCCGCCGGCGTATGGACCGCTGCCAACACGGTCGGGGCAAAGATCCCGCCAAGCGCCGCCAATGCCGCGCCCAGCAGGATATTGACCGTGATGGTGGTGCCTGCGACCTCGCGAACCCGTTCGGGCAGGCCGGCGCCGAATGCCTGGCCGATCAGCACGGTGCTGGCGTTGGAGATGCCGATCAGGAAGCTGATCAAGAAGAACAGAAATGGGAAGAAGGACGAGGCCGCAGCGATCGCCGACACCCCGATGAACCTGCCGAGATAGATGTTGCCGATCGTCGCGGACAAGGCCTGGAGAATATTGCTCGCCATGAGGGGAACAAGGAAGCGGAGCAATGTCCGCCAGAACGGCACATCGGCGTCAATCAGGCCGGGCCGGACGGCGGGGCTTGGCATGATTTCCTTCCGTTCGTTCGACCAGCGGAAGCAATCATGCTCGCGCGAAAGGCGAGCAGGTTGGCCGCCTTCGCGGCATTTGGCAAGCCCGCGCGGGACCCGTGCGGGATCAGGGAATCAGGGTTTCGCGGCCTTGCCGGTTGTGGTTTTGACGAAGTCCAGCAACGTGTTGCGCAGACTCGGACTCGCACCGAGCAGGATGCCGATCACGGCAGAGATCGCGACGGTGGCCCGGGGCGAGTTGAGCGCGAAGGCGCCCACCTGGCTGCCGATCAAGCCGGCGATCTCACCCGCCAGTTGGCCGGTACTGGGCGCGGCGGCAGCGACCTCGCCCGGCGTCGCCTGCGTTGCGGATCGGTGCCTGATCAAAGCCCGGCCGACCAGGAGCAGCAGGACGGCCAGCAGCAAGGCGGCGACGCCCGTGAGCAGGGCGGCGAGGGGAGGCGTCACGACTCCCAGAAGCGCCAGATAGGCGGCGGCCGCGATAGCTACCAGGCCGATCGTCGCGACCACGGCGGCGATCAGCAGCAGTGCCAGCGAAACCGCAAAGCGCTCGAGGAGTCGTTCCATCGCCTAATGGCGCCGGCTGAACAGGATGGAGCCGAGCACGAGGCCGACACCGAGGGCGATCAGCGCACTCGCGATCGGCTTGCTGTCGATTTCCGCAACGACCGTATCTGCCGAGCCCTTGGCCTTTTTCCAGGCGGTCTCGGCAGCGGCAGCGGCCGTGTCCTTCAGCTCCGCGGTGTGGTGGTCGACCATGCCGCGCACCGTCTCGCCAATGCGGGCGAAATCGGCCCGCAGCTGGCGCATCTCCTCGATCAGAGTCTGGGCTTCCGCTTCTTCTTTCGTCGTCATGAAACGTCTCCTGGTGGGTCGGGTCGTCGATGGAACGCGCCAGGGCAGGGGGAGTTCCAAAACAGACAGTTGATAAATAGACAGCCAACTGTCATATTATTCCTATCATGCCCCGGATCAAACAGCAATATACGGCTGCGGAACTGGCACGCTTGGCCGGTGTACTGGAACGAACCGTTCGATTCTATGTCCAAGAAGGTGTGATTTCGCCACCATCGGGGCGAGGACGAGGCGCGCATTTCGACGAGCGGCATCTAAGCCAATTACGTGGCGTCCGGCTACTGCAGGGGGCGGGGCTCGATCTCGCCGCCATTCGCCAGCATCGCGAGGATCTGGAAGCGGCACTCAAATCGCGCGGCTTTGCGCTCGAATCGGCCGAGACGATCTGGAGCAACTTCGCCTCGCACGTCGTCCACCCTGAACCGCCGGTTCAGGGTGAAGCGCCCAAAACCATCGTCCCGGCGGTGACCGCATTGTCGCGGCTTCACATCGCGCCCGGCCTGGAAATGCTGATCGGCACGCCGCATCGGCTGCCGTCGCCGGCTCGGCTGGCTGAGCTGGCCCGGCTGATCCGCAAAGCATTCGGCGTCAAAGAAGAGACGGAGGATGAGGACAGCGGGTGTGAGAGCCCCTAGATCGCGTCTGGGAAGCTGGGGTTTGAAGGCATCTGAATTTGCGAAACGATAACGGCTAAAATATTTTTGGCGTCTATCTGGTTCGCGACGAACCGAACCCGACGCATTCCGATCCGGTGCTGCTCTTCGAATCTGCGTGAACTGACCTTTCGTCAGCGGGGACGCGGCCGCCTTAATTTGGGATTGTGACAGTTTAAAGAATGATTTAGCGCAAGGCGGCCCAGCCCCGCTTCCGCTTTGCTCGCCTCTGACCAGAACATGGCAACCCTCGGAGGCGAGCTTGACGACGAAGACCAGAATGGTCGACCGGCTTGGTGACACGGCGGTCCTGCTGCCGGGGCTGATCGGCGAGGCCTTGACCGCCAATGACCGGATCAAGCTTAGGCTGAGCCTGCTCCAGGAGGCGGGCGCACGAGTGCACACGCCCGGTCACGTCGAGCGAAGCTTCGCCGAGGAGCTGCGCGCCGCCGGCTTGGCCGAGACGCTCGGCGGTCTCGTCGCCGGCGCCCGGCCGATGGGTGGGAATCGCCTGCTGATACCAGGCGTGGGCGCGTTGCTGAAAGGTCTGGGCGAAGATCTCGCGGCGATGCAGGCGCCGCTCGACGCGGCCGATCCCGATGCCTACCGGCCGCTGACGGCGCGAGCCGAGGCGGTGCGGAAGGCGCTGCCGGAGCCCGAGGATGATGCGGTCGATCTCTCAATGATCGAGGCGCTGACCTCCGCCGACCGGCACCGGCGCGACAGTGTCCATCTCCTGGTCATGGATCTGCACAAGGCGCTCAACCATCTCGCCGCCGAGACGGCGGTCGAGACGCTGGAGGGGGCGCGGGTCCATGCGTTGGGCGAAGCCGATCGCGGCGCGGTGATGGCCTTCATGCGCGGTCTCAACCGCACCGCACCGCTTGCCTTCGGTCATCCGGGACTCGGCACGACCGCGGTCCGTGCCGGCGGGCGCCTCACCATCCAGAACGATATCGGTACCACTGATGCGCATGTCCTCGTCATCCATGTCGACCACCTGGAAGCGACCGTCACCTATACCGACGTGCATCGGGTTCGGGCGGCTTTCTTCATGTCGCTCTTCGAGGGATGGAAGATCGGCTGGAGCCCGTTGCCGGAACAGCCGGCCCAAGCGCTGGGCGACGAGCCCTTCTATCTGCTGACGGCGCGCTATGCCGCCGAGGATGACGCCGCGCTCGGCCGTTTTCTCGAACGGCTCGGCTCGCGCATCGTCTTCCTGATCGATTGGAACAAGGCACGCAAGGCACTGCAAACCTTTGTCAGCAAGAACGCGGCGATCAATCTCCTCGTCTGGGGTGCCGATCATGATCACGGCCATCGCGCCTTCCTCGAGCTCGGCGGCGTAGACCTGGTCTTCGAGGCGATCCAGCGCGCCGCGGCCGGCCGGATTCCTTACGGTGTCCGGCTGGACGGGGCGATCGGCCAGTTGGAATGCCAGGAATTCCTCCAGCAGGTGCTGCGCGACACGAGCCAGGGCCTGACGGCAGGCCGCACTGCACGCCTTATCCGCGACGAGATCCAGGCAGAGCTCTCGCGCCGTTTCGAGACCGCGCAGAGCGCGGTGCTCGCCATGCTGGTCCGGCATCTCGGCCTGTCGCGGATGCTGGCGGACGCGCTCGCCGGCCTGCTCGCCGTGCCGGGGCTCGCCAGCGTCGAGGAGCGGCTGGCGCTCGCTCGGCGTGCCAAGCAGCTCGAGGAAAAGGCCGATCGGCTGACCGTTTCCGCCCGCGATATCGCCGTGCGTATCCGCGAAGCCGGCACTTGGCGGATCGTCATCGACGAGGTCGAGAATGCGATGGATGCACTTGAAGATTGCGCCTATTTCGTTGGGCTGGCCCCGCAGGCGCTCGCGGCCGCGATCGGCGTCGGCCCGCTGATCGAACTGGCGGAGATCGTCAGCGCCGGCACGGGCAATCTGATCCGGGCCGTCGAGGCGGTATCGCAGCTTCCGGGCGGCCAACGCGCCGATGCGATCGCTTCGTTGCAGGCGATCGATGCCGTGGTGGGCGCCGAGCGTTGCGCCGATGCGGCCGAGCGGCGGAGCTTCGCGGCCTTTCTGTTGGCGCCTCAGGACAACGCCACGGCGCTGGTCCTGGGGCTCGAGATCGCTCGCGCGCTCGAAACGGCGAGCGATCACCTGTCGCATGCGGCGCTTTCGCTGCGTGACCGCGTTCTCGAGGAGCTGTCGGCATGAGCGAATATGCTCCGTTTTTCATCGGCCTCCCCGGCCATGATCAAGTGCTGACGCCGGAAATCGCCGGATCGAAGGCGACACAGCTTTGGCGCATGGCGCGGTTGGGCCTGCCGGTGCCGCCGGCCTTCGTTCTGCCGACCAGCCTGTGCGCCGCCGTCAATCGCGGCGAGCCGCAGGCGCTCGACGCGCTCGCCGATGGGCTCCGCGCCGGAATCGACGGCCTCGAAAGCGCGATAGGGCGCCGCTTCGGCGATCCGCGCGCGCCGCTGCTCGTCTCGGTGCGATCGGGCGCGGCGAAATCCATGCCCGGCATGCTCGATACGATCCTCGATGTCGGGCTCAACGCCGAGAGCGTGCGCGGCCTCATTCGCCTGACCGGCAATCCTCGCCTGGCCTGGGACAGCTACCGGCGCTTCATCCAGATCTATGCCGAGGTCGTGGAAAGTGTCCCGGCCGCCGCCTTCGAGACCTGCCTCGCCGGGATGATCGACGCGGAGGAGGTTTCCACCGAAAGTGATCTCGATTCGGAAGCGCTTGAACGGCTGACGCACGATTATCAGCTGATTGCGGCGCGCCAGGCCGGGCGTGCCGTCCCCGATTGCCCAAAAGACCAGCTCGCCGCCGCGGCGCGTGCGGTCTATCGCTCATGGGAAAGCGATCGGGCGAGGGAGTATCGGCGGCTCAACGGGCTCGAAGGACTCGTCGGCACCGCCGTCACCGTTCAGGCCATGGCGTTCGGCAATGCCGGGCGGCGATCGGGCGCCGGCGTCGCCTTCTCCCGCAATCCGGCGACGGGGGCGAAAGGCCTCTATCTCGATTTCCTCTTCGATGCGCAAGGCGAAGACGTCGTCAGCGGCCGGCGACGGACGGAGAATGGCGAGCGCTTGGCCGCGCGCTTGCCGGAGGCGGCCGCGGCGCTCGCTCGGGGTGCCGCGCGCCTGGAGCGCGAATTCGCCGATGTGCAGGACATCGAATTCACGGTCGAGGAGGGCAAGCTGTTCTTTCTGCAGACGCGTTCGGCCAAGCGGACGCCGCGCGCGGCGTTGCGCATTCTCGTCGACCTGGTGCGCGAGGGCTTGCTGGATCGCAAGACGGCACTCGAACGTGCGGCCGAGATCGATCTCGACCGCACGCGGGTCACGCGCTTTGCCGACACGGTGCCGGCGGTGGCGACCGCCGTGTCCGCGGCGCCGGGCGTGGCGAGTGGACGCATCGCCTTCGACAGCGCTCGGGCGAAAGCGCTTTCCGAAGAAGGCGAGCCGGTCATCCTGGTCCGGCACGACACCTCGACCGAGGATGTCGCCGGCTTCGCCGTCGCTGCGGGAATCCTGACCGCGGTCGGCGGCCGCACGGCCCATGCCGCCGTGGTCGCCCGCCAGATGGGCAAGGTCTGCCTGGTCGGATGCCGCGAGCTTATGTTCCCGGAAAACGGCGCCTCTGCAGAGATGGCTGGCCGGACGCTCCGCGAGGGCGACTGGATCTCGCTCGATGGGGATATGGGCGAGGTCACGTTGGGCCGGCGGGAGATCGTGACAGAACTCCCCGAGGCCGAGATGGCGGAGATCGAGGCCTGGCGCCGGCAGGGCACCGGTGCGGATTGACGGCGGCTCAGGCGCCCCTTCGACCCAGCCGTCAGCTCGCGGCGGCTGCCGCATGCCACTTTGGCTCGTTCACGCCGACGATGAGCAGCCAAAGGCTCAGCGCACCTTCTCCGACGAGACAAGGATAGAGGATGTACGGATAGATGGGCAGGCCGGGCCCGAGAAAGTAGGCGTAGCTGTTGATCAGGTAGCAGCCGCCGGCGAGGCCGTAGAGCAGACCGATGAACCGGGGAAGGAACCCGGACCGGAAGATCACTCCCCCATAGATCAAGAGCGCGAAGCCGAAGAATGTCAGGCCGATCTGGAAGCCGACGTCGTGCCATCTGAACGCCAGCCGCGCCAGTGCCTCCAATTCGCCTTGCGGTATGGCGGCGAGATCAGGCGAGCCGTTCAACAGGATGAGGGGCGCGAACTGGGTCCAGGCGTTCACGGCGTTGATAGTGTTCTGCGTCAGGTCCAACACGACGGCGAGCAGCACCATGAAACGTCCCGCCGGCGCCAACAGGCGATAGAGGATCAAGGTCAACGGGACGGCGATGACGTTCGTCATCATCTCGGCGGCAAAGCCTAGGCGGAAGAAGTGCTCATGCGCCATGATCTCGCGCGCGGTGGCCGCTGGATCGCCGGCCGTTACCATCCCCTGGCGAACGCCAATCTCGGCGAAGCCGCCGAGAAGGATCACAAGAAGGTACAGAACCCCTGCGATGCGGGCTTCAAGACGGGGCGAGATGGTGGGCCGACGCTGTTGCACAGGAGGCCTATCTAGCACGGCCGACTTAGCCGTGCATCAACCGCCGAAATTGAGGCGTGCGTGCACTAGATAAAATTAACGGGTTCCAGACCGATTGTCCGTTGGATATTTAACCTCGTTGGCGATTTTGGATGCCGGCGCCTCAGGGTAGCCCGACGGTGGAAGGCGTCAGGTCCCGCTTGATCCATTCGGCTCGGTTTGGAAGCGGGGCAGGTGGCAAATTTCTGGATCCAAGAAAACGCGACAGCGAGTGGCGGCTCCCGATCCCGGGGACCACATAAAAGTCGCATAATATATATTATGGGAAATAGACCTTGCGTCGGGCGTAGGCATGCGGGCGCCCCGTCGGCACCCGCAGCCATATTCCGATCAGCCGTTACGACAGATTGACCGAGATTGCGCGGGTCGAAATGGTGCCGCCATCGCCGCCGACCGTCAGCCTTACCGGCACGGGTTTCGGCGTTCCGACAAAGCTCGCATTCTGCCCCGTCGCGACCAGAGCATAGCGATTGGTGCTTAGGCGAGTGATCAGCATCTCAAGCTTCATCCCGTCGATCGTACCCACGAAGGTAAACAACCCGAACCCTATGGCCTTGAAGGAGCCTGACGGGATGGTTGCGGCTACGTTGCCGATCTGCAGGGTTACAGGCTCGCTGGCGGGATTGAATCCGCTGCTGCCTTTGCCGAGAGTGAAGCTCGATGCGAGCTCAAACGCATCATGGCCTGTCGATTTCCCGTATTCGACCGCCAGCTCGGCGGTCATGGAGCCGTAGGGAATGTCGGGAGCTATAGCCACGTTGATGGGATTGCCGCTGACCGGGATCGTAACGGTGATGGTATTGGTCGCGGCGTCTATCACCGAGACGCCGCCGGTTTGCAGGGTCGCATAGACGCTCTTGCTGTCCGGCGTTACCGCTATCCCGCCGGATGCAGGCGCTCCAGGAGGCAGCGAAACGGTAACAACTCCCGCGTTGGTGTCGGCGTCGGCCACACCGACCAAGCTCTGAAAAAACCCGAGATAGGAGACATAGGCGAACTTCCCATTGGGCGCGACCGCCACGCCCAATGGATTTCGACTGGCGCCACCAGAGATGACAGTGAATGTCGATGTATCAATCGCCTGAACGCCAATATCGTCGCCGGTTACATAAACCAGCTTCCCATCCGGTGTGACGGCGAGGTCGGTCGGCGGGAGAAGAGATTCCAGAGAAACAGTGGCCGATACGGAAAAGTTGGTCGTGTCGAACACCGTAAGAACAATAAACTGGGCTTGGCGGCCCAGCACGTAAGCATGCTTTCCATCCGGCGCGATCGCGATTTGGCTAGGCCCAGCGATTCCGGAAGGCATCATGACCGTGGCGGTTATCGTGTTGCTCGCCGTGTCGATCACCGCAATGGCGTTGGACTCTCCCGCATAGGCATGGGCTCCATCCGGAGCGATCGCGACGGGGCCGCCGATCGCAGGAATCGTCGTTACCACCGCGTTGGTTGCCGTGTTGATCACGGCCACGCCGTTGGCGCCGGAGACATAGACACGCTTCCCATTCGGCGCTACCGCAAGCGCCTCACCGATCACGGGAATCGTGCTCGACACCTGGTTGGTCGCTGTGTCGATGACCGAAATGCCTGTATTCGTCGTGACGTAAGCGAAGGGGGCTGCGATCGCCTTTGAGCCTATCGCGGCGAGTCCGATCGCCAGCACAAGCCAGTGCACCGAAAAGCGTCGCCCACACGCAGGGCGCGCTTTACCGTCATTGTTCGGCTGCATTCGAATCTCCCTGAATTCCAGTATAGAATATTAGATCGAGAAACAAGCTCACGGAGTACTGAAAGGCATTCGTATCGTTCGACCGCATGAAACTTTATGGCACGGTGAAAGTTCATCGGCGACATGGTACTTTAAGTGAGTCGCCTTTATTTTTATTGGAGATCTTGTGATTGTGCCGACAATCGATCGCGATTTTCAATCGCGGCATTCATCAAACTATCCGCTGACAAGCAATGAGTCAACCGATCTCAGCGCGGTCTTGACGAGGTAAATTCTATTTATGATTTCAAAAGTTGTAGTGTAGTACCACCGACCTCGATCGCCTCCCCGCCCCCCTTCACCGTCGGCGCCTTGATTGGAAACACCGCCCCCCGGAGATGCAGCGGCGCCCCGTCAATGCGCGTTCGCCGCCGTCGCATAGAGGCGTTTTTCGCCATAAGCGATATAGAGATGGAGCTTCTGCAGCACGCTTGTCCCGATCGTCAGTTCCGGCAGGTCGGCAAAGTCGCGCGACACTTGTCCTTGGCCCCTGAAATCATCCTTGCCAAGCGTTTCGTAGAGCTTGTCCGGAAGCAGAAAGATCGTCGGATTGCGCATGGCGATGCCTTCGATCGACAACGTGTCCAGCCGCGCCCGATAATAGACCATGTCGGACGAAGCGCTCGCGGCTTCGGGCGTGACGCGCGTAACACCGGGCGAAGCCGTCGTCAGGCCGAAATGCGCCTCGGCGGCCGGGATCGACAGAAAGACCTGGCTGGCTCCCGTATCGAGCAAGGCCCTGAGCTTTTGCCCGTTGAGCTCCGCTGAGACGAAGATGTGGCGAAACCAATTGACCTCCAGCGGCACGTCGACATAGGCGTCGGCCCAATAGACGGCCCTTCCGGGGCAATGGTCTTGCGAAAACAGCCTGATCCGATGATTGACCGGGTCGATCTCCAGGTCGAATTGGCTCAGGAAATCGGCACCAAGGAGGCCCGACGCCGCGTCATCGGGCGCGCCGTTGCGGGGAAAGACCACGAAGCTCCGTGATTCGACCGTGCGGCCGCCCAGCGTGAAGGTCTTTCCCGTGACGTAGCGGTCGATCGAATGGCCCTCAACATTGCTCAGCCGGGCATGCTGCATCGGCCGCGTCTGGAGCTGCAGCCGCTCGGCGGTATCGCTGAACAGCGCGCTTTCCGAGGCGCCCGTATCGAGCAGGAAATTGAGCGGCTTGCCGTCGAGCACCACCGGAACCAGGATCCGGCCATCCGACGCTTCGAGCGTGTCGATCGAGGCGAACTGCTTCAGCCCACATCCCTCCTCGGCCCACGCGCCGCCTGTAGCGGCGTGCATTGCGAGCAATCCGACGAAGGCACTGGCGAGGCGATGTAAATATGAAAGGTGGGGCAAGATCCAAGTCCAAATCAGGCTTCACCACTATAGGCACGGGCTCGAAACCCCGACAATCCCGAGTTGATTTATCCACGCCACGCCAGCCGAGTTACGGCCGTCACGCTTCTCTTCGACCTTGCAATAATTCCGTAGCGCGCAGAACCCACAGATAGACGTGCCTCGCTTCGGCGGCAGCTTGGCACCGAGCCGGCGCCATGAATGATGGTCGACGGGTCCTGTTGCCGACACCCGTGAAGGAAAGTGGATGCTCACAGTATTGGATACGTCCGACGTCTCCCGCCGGGACAGCTTCGCTTACTGGAAGGCGTCGGTAGCTCAGGCCTATCTGCCGCTCGAATTCGAAACACGATCGAACGCGGACTTTCAGGGGCGCATGGTCAGGAACGGCGGCAACCGCCTCAAAGTTTCTCGGGTCTGGAGCTCGCGCAGCATCGTCGCCCGAACGGAAAGCTGCATTGCCAGACGCGCGAATGGCGATTTCTTCGCCGATCTGTTGCTGTCCGGTTCGGGCATCGTGCGCCAAGGTGATCGAACAGCTCTCGCCAAAGCCGGTGACGTCATTGTCGTCGATACAAATCAGACCTTCTCGATGGACTTCGGCGAGGACGTGGATCTGGTGTGCGTGGCTTTCGACGGCTCGGCGGTGCGCCGGATCGTAGACCTCACCGGAGATCCCGCCGCCTTGGTTGTCCGCGGCAAGGCTGCGGGCAGGCTCGTCGCGGCCTATATATCGGGATTGGCGGAAGACCTCGAAGCCATCGGCTCGATTGCCGATCTCGCGGCAGATCAATTGCCCGCGCTCGTCGCGCGAGCGGCCGCCCCCCTGATGCCTGCCACCATGCACATGGCCAAACTCGCCATCCGAATTCGCGAATTCGTCGAAGCCGAGATCGGCAATCGAGAACTGGGCGCGAAGCGCATCGCGGCCGCGCTCGGCGTGTCGCGCACCACCGTTTACGAAGCGATGGCTGCGGAAGGCTTGACCGTCGCCGGGTTTATCCGCGATTGCCGGCTACGCGGCTGCATCGCGGAGTTCGGCTTGGCCGTGCTTGCGGACCTCCCGACGGCCGTCATCGCCGAGCGCTGGGGTTTTCGTGATGCCGCGGCCTTCTCGCGCACGTTCAAGCGACTGACAGGGACGCCGCCCGGTGAATTTCGTCGGCGTCTCGCTTCACGATAGGAGTCGGTTTCGGGCGGATATCAGCCGTCGAGCGTAGCGAGAGCGTCGTAGGACGGATTGAGCATCAGAGCATGGAGCTGGCGGCGGCGAACCCCAAGATTGCCGCCGGCGAAAAGCGGCAAGGCCACGGCGTCCTGGAGCAATCCGGCCAGCGGCAATTCGTGGCTGTAGCTGTCGACGCCGACAACCCGCATGAGCTCGGTAACGACCCGCACCGCTGCATCCGACCCGAACATTTTGGCGTGAATGGCGAGCTCGAGTGCGCCCGGCGCCGCCGTGTCGATTGCGCGGCATGCGTGCCAACTCAGCGCCCGCGCGGCCTCGATCGTGGTCTTCGCATCGGCCAGGGCATAGCCGACCGCCTGATGTTGGATGATCTGCTGGCCCCCTCCACGCCGCTCGCTCCTGGCGAAGGAAAGAGCGAACTGAAAGGCAGCCCGCATCAGCGCCACACCGAAGATACCGACGAGGGCAATGCCGCCCGCAAAACTCTCCGCCGCGAGCTGTAGGCCGCCCCCCTCCTGTCCCAGCAGGTTTCCGGCCGGAACCTGAACGGCGTCCAGGCGGAAACGCGGCAGGAGATGGGCACGGTGTCCCAGCGTGTCGAACGCGTGCTCGAAGATGAAGCCGCTGTCGGGACGAGGTACGGCGATGATCGAGATGCCGCGTGAGGGTTCGGCGTCGGCATCGGTGCGGCAGACGACGGTAAGCAAGTCGGCCCCCTGCCCGTCCCATCCCGTGGCCGAGGATATCCACTGTTTCCGGCCCGAGATGACCCACGCGTCGCCGATCCGCCGAGCGGTGGTGCGGACGCCTTCTCCCGGCGGAGGAGATCCGATGTTGGCGCTGCCGCCGGGCTCGGTCAGAGCGAACGCGGCGAGCGGCGCGCCCTCGGTCGCAAGAAACGGCGGCAGAAACCGCCGCTGCTGTTCCTGTGTGCCGCCAATCACCAGCGGCGCAAGCCCGAGCATGGTGGAAAGCATGGTGAGCGAGATGCTCGCATCGACGGCGTGGAACTCTTCCGCGAGGATAGCGAGATCGACCAATCCCGCGCAGTCGCCGCCCACCGAAGCGGGAATACATTTGCGCAGAAATCCTTCCGCCACCAGGCGTTCGAAGAACGGGCGGGTCGCGGCAAAGCGCTCGACCGGGCTCGGCAAGTCACGGGTCGCGGCCGGCACACCGGATAGGACGTCCTGCGCAAATTGACGTGCTTCGCGCCGCAGGCGCCGCTGATCGTCGTTCAGCGTAAAATCAATCGGCATCCAAGCTCTCCGCGCTGGTAAGGGATGTAAGCCCCCTGCAGGCCAATCTACAGACGCCCCGTGCTGGAAGTTATTGGCCATAAGTCCGCGGCGCTTGGCCTTCCGTCCGGGCCGGCTTCATTTCTTCGAGAGCCTCATGCCTATATCGGCGCCGCTGCACTGCAGCTCGATTTTGGAGGCCAAACACATGAGTTCCGAACAAAAAGTCGCTATCGTCACGGGAGCATCGCGAGGCATAGGTGCCGGCCTCGTGAAAGCCTACCGGGAAATCGGGTATGGCGTCGTTGCCAATTCCCGTTCGATCCATCCGAACGATTTCGCGCACGACCCGCAGATCGCGACGGTAGCCGGCGATATTGCCTCTCCCGAGACCGCCGCGCGGATCTTCAACGCCGCCATCGAACGCTTCGGACGCATCGATACGCTCGTGAACAATGCTGGAATCTTCATTCCGAAGCCGTTCATCGACTATACCCCAGGCGATCTCGCCCTGATGAGCGCCGTCAACCTGCACGGCTTTTTTCATATCTCGCAAAAGGCGGCTGCCTGGATGCTGAAGGCTGGTTCCGGCCATATCGTCAATATCACCGCGTCGCTCGCGGATCAGCCGATCGCGTCGGTGACCGCGTCGCTCGCCGCCCTGACAAAGGGCGGCCTGAATGCCGTCACCCGCTCGCTCGCGATCGAGTTTGCCGGCAAGGGAGTTCGGGTAAATGCGGTCTCGCCAGGCGTCATCAGGACGCCGATGCATCCGCGGGAGGCATACTCATTCCTCGCCGGCCTCCAACCCGTCGGCCGGATGGGCGAGATACACGATATCGTCGAGGCCGTGCTCTTTCTCGAGAGGGCCAGCTTTGTCACCGGCGAAATTCTGCACGTCGATGGCGGCGCGAATGCGGGCTCCGGGTGGCCGGCCAGTAGTTGACGATGCGGCCGGCCGGGGAGCCTTCGCTCTGACCGCAGCGCCTCAATCCGCCATTGCGCTGACTGCGGCCTGAACGCGCTCCGTCGGAGCGACGCTGGTCCGCAGCGGTAGCTCCTTTAAGAAAAAGGAGATAATGAGCGTCACGAAGGTAATCCCGGCGCCGACCCTGAACATGTCGTGGAATGCTGCCGTGACGGCCTCGGCCACCGGCGCATGGAGAGCGGCAGGCGCCAGATCGAGCGCCGCCGTCCCGGCATGGAGCAGTTGCACTCCCGGATCCGTGCCCAGGATCTCGTGCCCCGGAATGGCGTAGATCCAACCGTTCAGGCGCGCGATCAGCAAGGCGCCGAACAGAGCCACGCCGAAGGAGCCGCCCATCGAGCGGAAGAACGAGATCGAGGCCGTGCCGGTGCCGAGATCGCGGGTATCGATCGCATTCTGCACCGCTACCAGCATGACCGGCATGACCAGCCCCAGCCCGACGCCGGAGACGAACATGTAGGTACCCGTCAAGAACAGCGGCGTTTCCTTGGTGACGCTCGAAATCAGCAGCATGCCCAGGACGTTGCAGGCCAGGCCTATGGTCGGGAAGATCTTGTAGCGGCCGGTGGCGGCGACCAGGCGTCCGGCGCTGACCGCGCCGATGGTGGCAGCACCGCTCAGCGGGATCAGCATCAGGCCGGAATCGCTGGCATTGAGCTGATAGACCATCTGCAGGAACAGGGGCATGAACACGATGCCGCCCAGCATGCTGAGTTGCACCATCAGATTCATTAGGTTGGAGACGACGAAGATCGAGTTGCGAAACAACCGCGGCGGAAGGATCGGCTCGCTCGCATAGCGCTCCTGCGCCACGCAAAGCGCGAACAGCAGCACCGCGGCACCGCTCAGCGCCAGGATCACCGGCGAGTTCCACGGCACGTCGTTGCCGCCCATGGTCGTCACCAGCAGCACGCAGCACACTGCCGCCACGATCAGCAGCGCCCCCAGATAATCGATCTTGTGCCGGACGCGCTTGGCCTGCAGCCGATAGAGCGTCTTCTGCGCCATGACCAGCGCGCCGATGCCGATCGGCAGATTGATCCAGAACACCCAGCGCCAGGTCAGATAGTCGACGAAAAGGCCGCCCAACACCGGGCCAATGATGCTCGACACGGCGAAGACGCCGGCGAAATAGCCCTGATAGCGGCCGCGCTCGCGCGGCGAGATGACGTCGGCGATGGTGGCATGCGCCATGGCGAGGAGCCCGCCCCCGCCCAGCCCCTGAAGGGCCCGGAACAGGATGAGCTGCGTCATGGTGGCGGCGAGCGCGCACAGGATCGAGGTCAGCAGGAAGATCACGATCGCCGATTGCAGCATCAGCTTGCGGCCATAGAGGTCGGACAGTTTGCCGTAGATCGGGGTCGCCGCGGTCGAGGTCAGCAGATAGGCCGAAACCACCCAGCTCAGATGCTCGACGCCGTGCAGGTCGGAAGAGATGCGCGGCAGTGCCGTCGCCACGATGGTCTGGTCGAGCGCCGCCAGGAACATGCCGAGCAGCAAGCCGATGATGATGATCACCGTCTCGCGATGGGTAAACGTTACAGGGGCGCCAGACACCTTCTGCGGATCCTTCGGAGTGATCCGTCAATGAAAAGCCTGTATCGGCCTTGGGAGTAGCAACGTTTTGCGGCGGCTGGGTGCGCGTGTCTGCATGGCGCACGCAACTCAGAGATCGATCACCAACCCGTCATGGCCGGGTATAACACCGGGCGGCAACCGCTTCGCCAGATCCGCATAATCGAGCGTGATATCCATATGGGTCAGCACCGCGCGCCCGGGCTTGACCTTGGCGATCCATTCGAGCGTGCGTTCGAGGTGGCTATGGGTCGGATGCGGTTCGATCCGGACGCAATCGACGATCCAGACCGAAACGCCGGCCAGAAGCTCGAAATCGGCATCGGACAACGTGACGACATCGGTCGAATAGGCAAAATCGCCAATTCGGAAACCGGTTGAACGACTGAAGCCATGGTCTTGATCAAATGGAATAATGTCGAATCCGGCAGCTTGGAAGGGCCCGTCGAAACGATGCGGGATCAGGGTCGGGCGATAGAAGCTGCCGGGCGGCGTCCCGATCGCATAGCCGAAACGGCGATGGATATCCGCGAGCGTCGCTTCGTTCGCCCAGATCGGGATCGGCCGCCCCATCACGCGGTTGAAGGCGCGCAGATCATCGACGCCGTGAAGATGATCGGCATGAGCGTGGGTATAGAGGACTCCATCCAGATGCCGGACACCGGCATCGAGCATCTGGTCGCGGAAATCCGGCGTGGTATCGATGAGCAGCCGCCGCAGGGCATCGCCCTCGCCCGCCTCGATCATCACGCTGACGCGGCGGCGCCGGTTGCGCGGATCGCCGGGGTCGCACAACCCCCAATCCCCGGCCGCCGTAGGCACGCCTTGCGAGCCGCCGCAGCCGAGCATGGTGATCCTCATGCGGCGGCGCGCCCCGCCTTCGTGAACAGGCGATGGAAATTATCGGTCGTCGCCTCGGCCAGCGCCTCTGGCGACACGCCCTTGAGCCCGGCGACGAAAGCCGCCGTGTGTGCCACGAAGGCCGGCTCGTTGCGCTTGCCGCGCTTCGGCACCGGCGCCAGATAGGGAGCGTCGGTCTCGACCAGCATGCGGTCGAGCGGCACCGCGCGCACCACCTCGCGCAGATCCTCGGCATTCTTGAACGTGACGATGCCGGAAAAGGAGACGTAGAAGCCGAGATCGAGCGCCTGCATCGCAAGATCGCGGCCCGAGGTGAAGCAATGCAGCACGCCCGTGAGCGCCCCGCCCCGGCTCTCCTCGGCCAGAAGTGCGGCCGTGTCCTCGTCGGCCTCGCGCGTATGGACGACGATCGGCACGCCAGCCGCGATCGCCGCCCGGGCATGGGTGCGAAACACCACCGCCTGCCGGTCGCGCGGCGCGTAGTCATAGTGATAATCGAGGCCGCACTCGCCGATGCCGATGACCTTGGGATGGTCGGCAAGCGCCGCCAGACGCTCGGTGTCGATATCCGGCTGGGCCGCCGCCTCGTGCGGATGGATGCCGACCGTGCACCAGATCTGCGGATCGCTTTCGGCGATGGCACGGACCGCGGGGAACTCGGTGATCTTGGTGCAGATGGTGACCATCGTGCCGACACCAGCCGCGCGGGCGCGGGCGATCACCGCATCGCGCTCGGCCGCGAAATCCGGAAAATCCAGATGGCAGTGGCTGTCGACCAGACTCATGCCGGCTTGGTCTCGATGCGCGGGAACAGGCCCTTGGGCGGCGGCAGCACCGTGCCGGCCGGCACGGTACCGTTTTCGATCGCCGCGAAATCGCGACGGTCGGCCGGCACGACCAGCAGATCGAGAATCGCCGCCCCCGATGCCGGCATCACCGGCTGCACCAGGATGGCGCTGACGCGGATGATCTCGACCAGGACGGCGAGCACGGTTTCCATGCGCGCCGGATCGGTCTTCTTCAAGGCCCAGGGCGCTTGCGTGTCGATATAGCGGTTGGCCCCGTCGATGAGCGCCCAGAGCTGCGCCAGCATCATATGCAGCTCCCAGCGCGATACGGCCGTGCGGAGATCCGGCAACAGCGCCTTCGCCTGATCGAGCAGCGCCTTGTCGGCATCCGTCAGCGCGGTCAGCGCCGGCGCCCGCCCTTCGAGATTCCGCTGCACCAGGCTCAGGCTTCGCTGCACCAGATTGCCGAGATTGTTGGCGAGGTCGGCGTTGATGCGATTGATCATGGCGCGATGCGAGAAATCGCCGTCCTGGCCGAACGGCACCTCGCGCAGCAGGAAATAGCGGGTCTGGTCGAGCCCGTATTTCTCGACCAGCTCGAAGGTGTCGATCGTGTTGCCGAGCGACTTCGAGATCTTCTGGCCTTCGTTGGTCCACCAACCATGCGCGAACACCGCCTTGGGCGGCTCGAGCTCGGCGGCCATCAGGAAGGCCGGCCAATAGACGGCATGGAAGCGGATGATATCCTTGCCGACCATGTGCAGATCGGCCGGCCAGAAGGCGCGCCAGCTCTCGGACTCGGTATCGGGATAGCCGACGCCGGTGATGTAGTTGGTCAGCGCGTCGAGCCAGACATACATGATGTGGGCCGGATCGTTCGGCACCGGCACGCCCCAGGAGAAGCTCGTGCGCGAGACGGACAGGTCGCGCAGCCCGCTCTTGACGAAGCTCACGACCTCGTTGCGCCGGCTGTCGGGACCGATGAAGTCCGGGTTGGCGGCATAGAAATCGAGCAGCCGATCACCCCAGGCCGATAGGCGGAAGAAGTAGCTCGGTTCCTCGACCCATTCGACCGGAGCGCCGGTCGGGGCATGGCGGACGCCCGACGCGTCGGGCGGAGTCAGGTCGCCCTCAGTATAGAAAGCCTCGTCGCGCACGGCGTACCAGCCGGCATAGGAGCCGAGATAGATCTCGTCGCGCTCCAGCAGCCGCTGCCACAGCGCCTGGCACGAGCGGATATGCCGTTCCTCGGTGGTGCGGATGAAATCATCGTTGGAAAGGTCGAGCGTGCGGGTGAGCACACGGAAATGCTCCGACACCTGATCGCAGAAGGCGAGCGGCGACAATCCTGCGGCGGCGGCCGACTTCTCGACCTTCTGGCCATGCTCGTCGGTACCGGTCAGGAAATGCACGCGCCTGCCGTCGAGCCGCATGAACCGCGCGATGACGTCGCAGGCCAGCATCGTATAGGCGTGGCCGATATGCGGCTTGTCGTTGACGTAATAGATCGGTGTCGTGATGTAGAAAGGTCGCCCTTCGGGCATCCTGGCTCTCCGCTTGGCCTCGCCGCACGCACGGTCTCGGTCCGAACGGGGCGCGCCGGTTCTCCCATACCTGGCCCTATCGATCAAGGGCTCGGGGCTCAGGCGTTCCTAGACCGCGATGACTTTAGGTCGAATCGACCTAAAGTCTGAATCGCTGTCTAGTTTATAGGGTTAGAGACTGATTCAGGCATTAAGTCGGTACGACCTAATGTCATCAGGCTCTGGCGGCCCCTTGCAGCGTGAAGAAGGCGTCGAGCACGACCTGCTTGCGATCGAGGTTGACGCCGTCGGCGCGGGCGAACAGTGTCCGCAGCGTCTCCCAGACATCGATCCAGCGGTCGAGCCTGCCGTCGGCGCCGAGGCGGCGCAGGAGTTCGGCCTCGTCACCCAGTACCGCACGGGAACGCCCTTCGGCATTGCCGGCGACGAGCCGCGCCAGGAAATCCATTAGCAGCTCGGTCAAGGTGCGATATGCATCCTCTGCGTCGGCCCCGGCCAGCCTATCGGCCAGCCTGTGCAAAGCCACGGGATCGAGCCGCGGCAGCTCGCCCAGGGTCGCCAGCAGGGTGCGATAGAGATCGAGCCCGTCAGCGTCTGCGAGCTCGAGCGCCCGTCCGACCGACCCGTCGGCCAGCCGAGCGAGCGCGCCCGCGTCTGCCTCGCCGAGATCGGGACGATGCCGGCGCACCAGCCCGATCACCTCCTCCTCGGCGAGCGGCTGCAGGTAGAGCTTGCGGCAGCGCGAGCGGATGGTCGGCAGCAATCGGCCGGGCGCGTGGCAGACCAGCAGCAGCAGGGCACGGCGCGGCGGCTCCTCCAGCAGCTTCAGGAGCCCGTTGGCGGCATTGCGGTTCATCTCGTCGGCACTGTCGACGACGACCACGCGCCAACCGCCTTCGGCCGGCGTCAGCCGCAGGAATCCCGCGACGGCGCGAACATCGTCGATCACGATCTCGCCACGCAGCTTCTTGCGTTTCATGTCCCAGCCGCGCTCGACCGTGAGCAGGTCGGCATGGCCGCCGGCCGAGATGCGGCGTGCCACCGGATGCTCGGGATCGAGTGCCAAGCTGTTCGGCGGCGACGCCTCGCCGATCAATGTCCCCGCCCCCTGCCCCGTCTCGGCGCGCGCCATGAGCCAGCGGGCGAAGCGATAGGCGAGTGTCGCCTTGCCGATGCCGCGCGGGCCGCCGAGCATGATCGCATGCGGGAGCCTGCCCCCGAGCGCCGCCTGCAGCAGCGCCTGCTCCGCCGCCTGATGACCGACCAGCGCCGGGTTTCGCCGCGGCGCCAACGGATCGATATCGTCTTCAGCCTCCGCCGCGCTCATCTGGCGTGCCAATCTTCGACCCAATAGCTGGTCGGGATCATATGTCCGGTCGGCTCCACGCCGCCGAGCCAGCTCGGCAGCACATAGACGTTGGTGACGAACAGCAGCGGCAGCGCCGGCAGCTGGTCGGCATAGATCCGCTGCGCCTCCTGCCATAGCATCAGCTGCTTGGAAGGATCGAGCTCGGTCGTCAGCTGGGCCGCGACCTTGTTCATGTCGGGATTGTCGAGCCCGGGAAAATTGAGGCCGGAATAACCGTTCTCGGCGGTCGGGATGCCGGCGCGGCCATAGACCTGCTCGAGCAGGAATTCCGGCGTGTTCCGCCAGGAATAGTAGGCCATGTCGAAATCGCGCCGCGGCAAGACGTCCTGAAGGGGCCTGTTGTCGATCACGATTTCCACACCGCTCTGCCGCCATTGGGTGCGCAGCTTTTCGATGAGCGCGTCGCCAGCCTGCCAATTCGCCTGGGTCAGCAGGCGAAACGACAGGCGGTGCCCGGCCTGATCGGCGCGAATGCCGTCCGATCCCAGCCGAAAGCCCGCCTGGTCGAACAGCTTGGCGGCCCCTGCCGGATCATATCGAACCTGCTCCAATGTCGGATCGTAATTGGGCGAGGTCGGCGGCAGGAAGCTCGCTGGAATTTCACGCTGCTCGGCCGGATATCCCGGTGCGACCAGCTTGCTCCGGTCGATGCTCATCAGCAGCGCATGACGAGCGCGCCGGTCGGATAGAATCGGATTGGAAAGATTGAGATCGATATGGGCGTATTCGAGATTCGTCTTGAACAGAAAATCGAAGTTCGATTTGACGTCCCTCTGCTCGAGCGCATAGGCGGCTTCGGTATTGATCCCGTTCTCACCGGCGATCATGTCGACCTGGCCATTGGCCAGTTCCTGTGCGATCGCCTCGATATCCGAAAATTTCTGAATCTCGATGCGCTCGAAGGTCGGCCGGCGCCTCGACCATGAAGGATTGCGGGCTAGCTCGATCTTGCCTTCGCCATAGCTGGTCACCCGATAGGGGCCGTAATAGAGGCCCGGCTGACCGGGATCGAGGCTATAGGCGGAATGGGCGAGATAATCGTCCGACGATGAGGCGTTCCGGAAAATCTTCTGCTCCAGATGAGCCGGGACGAGGAAGAGATATTCCATCCGATTGTAATCGAAGCGGACCGCGCTCGTGCGAATCGTGACATGCCGATCGTCGAGCGCCACCGCATCGAGGACATTGGGCAGGCTCGATACGCCTCGTCCGACCTTGTGCGCGAGCTCGACGCTGAAGACGACATCGGCACTCGAAACCGGAACTCCATCGCCCCAATTCAGGTCCGGCGCGAGTTCGAAGGTAACATCGATGCCTTTGGATCCATCCTCTCGCTCGACGATCTTCGCCTGACCGTTCTCGATCGTCGGCAGGCGGGTGCACAGCTCGCAGACGACGGCCCAACTCTTGTCGTAAATCGTCAGGCTGCGGCCGACGAAGCCCAGGAGATACCGGGCGGATGTCGAGGCGCCGATGGGAAAGGGCGTTTTTGCGATTTCATTGACCGCGATCGTCAGATGATCGTGGCCGGCCTCCGCCGCGATCACCGGAAGGGCGGCGCCGCAGAACCAGACGGCGGCGAGAACGATCGGCCCTATCCATATGCCGAACGATCCGGATTTGCGCGACGCCAAGACCCCTGCTCCCCTATGGCGACCGCGGGAGCGTGATCCCGACCTACGCCCCCCGCCACGTGTCCCCTTTATTTAAAGCAGTCCCGGCAACGCGGCAAGGCGCGAACGGACCCGACCGTTCGCGCCTCACGAGGTAGTTTGCTTGGATTATTATTCCAGGCAGGTGAGCGTCATCGAATACTGGACCGACGGATCGTCTGTGCTCGTCAGCGTGGCCTCGGCGGAAGCCCCCAGGCTACCGGTGAAGTGGTATTTGATGATCGTGTTCGCCTGATCCGGGGTAGGCTCGGTAGTCATCTTGATGCCATTTTGATCGAGAGAACCTTGCCATTTTCCAGGAATCGTGATCCTGACCTTCTTATGCTTGAATTCGGTCGTGACCCCCAAAGGCATCCCAAGATAAGACACCGTATCGGCACCCGGCTTCGGGTTGGCCAACGTGGTGGGATGGGTTACGATATCGCTCATTTCATGTGCTCCCCTAGACTCAGTATTTCTCGTAGCGGTTCAGCGAGGTCAGAACATCTCAAACCAAGCGTAACACGCTATGGTAGTGTCTATGGTCAATGAATTGACAAATACCTAACTGAAAGTTGATAAACGGTCAACAACCTGGATTTAAGAGGTGGGGATCAGTAATTCAATTCTTCCGAGAGATCCGTCCGGGACACCCGCCTCTTCGGTTGCCGGCTCGGCATTGACGGCAGGGCCAAGCCTTCCAGGCATCGGCGCATGCCGGCGTCGGCGAATCAGGGCGAAGAATGAGGCCAGTGGTACAAGTCGGATATTCGCTCAGGCGCCCCGCTCACATCCTTCGACCACGAAATCGTGATGAGCCGTCTCGACCTTCAGGGCCGCAGCCGATTCAGATGTGCGAGCGCCACCTTGAGCGCATCGTCGGCGACATCGTCGCGCGACCGCGACGCGTCGATGATGACGGTCCGGCCCGAATCGCGCGCCGCCTGATCAAGGAACGACGCTCGGACACGCTGATGAAAATCGAGGTCGAGATCTTCAAATCGGCCTTCGTCGATCGCTTCGTCCGACAGACGGCGGCGGCTGCGGGCCAGGCCGATCGCCGGATCGATATCGAGCAGGAGCGTCAGATCCGGCCAGGCATCGCCGGTCGTGCCGGCATGAATGCTGCGGATCAGCGCTTCGGGCAGGCCGCGCCCGGCCCCTTGGTAGGCAATGGTCGAACCGACATAGCGGTCGCAGACGACGATGCTGCCCGCTTCGAGCGCGGGCTCGACCACCCGCGTGACATGCTGAACGCGCGCCGCCGCCATCAGCAGCAGCTCGGCCGCCGGCTCCCAAGCCGGCGCGTCGGCGGCGAGCAGCAGAGATCGCAGCATCTGGCCCTCCGGCGTCCCGCCCGGCTCGCGGGTCGCCAGCACCGGATATCCCCGCAACCGCAGCGCCTCGGCGAGGTGGGCGGCGACACCACTCTTGCCACTGCCCTCACCGCCTTCGAGCGTCAGCCAGGTGCCGCGACGGTTCATCTGATCAGCCCTTGGCGCCCCAGATCATGTGGGACAAGGCGGCGCTCGCCCGCCCCATCGGCCCGAGCGCCCCGACCGCGGCCCCCGCGACGATGGGCACGCTCTGCTCCGGCATGTCGGGCGCACTCACGGTCAGCATGCCCACCTGTTGTCCAGCCGCAATCGGCGCCTTGATCGGCCCGTCATAGCTGACTGTCACCTTCATGTCTTTGCGCGCAGCGCGCGACATGCTGACCACAAGATTCCCGGCCGCCACCAGCGGCACCTTGGTCTTGTCGCCGAGCCACACCTGCGCCTGCTCGACCTCATCGCCCTGCTTGACGATCGGGAAATTCTGGAATTCACGGAAGGCGTAGTCGACGATACGCTCCGCTTCCTGGCTGCGCCCCTTCATGCTGTTGAGACCGGTCGCGACCATGATGATGTGGCGATCGCCGCGCTTGACCGAGGCGGTCAGGCCGAAGCCCGCTTCCTCGGTATGGCCGGTCTTGATGCCGTCAGCGCCACTGTTCTTGTAGAGCAGCGGATTGCGGTTGCCCTGTTTGATGTTGTTGTAAGTGAAGTCGATTTCCGAGAAATAATGATAATATTCCGGAAAGTCCTGCATCACATGCAGGCCCAGATAGGCCAGATCGTGCGGCGTCATGTAATGGTCCGGATCCGGCAGGCCATCGACGTTGGCGAAATGGCTGTCCTTGAGGCCGAGCTTGGGCGCCATCTCGTTCATCATCTTGACGAAGGCATCTTCCGAGCCGGCGATGCCTTCCGCCAGCACGACACAGGCATCATTGCCCGACTGCACGACCATGCCGCGGATGAGATCCTCGACCTTCACCTGTCCATTGATCGGCACGAACATCTTGGAGCCGCCGGTGCGCCAAGCCTTCTCGCTCACCGGCAGCTCGTCATCGAGCTTGAGCTTGCCCTGCTTCAATTGGTCGAAGACGATGTAGGCGGTCATCATCTTGCTCATCGAGGCGGTCGGAATCCGTTCCTCGCCGTTCTTGTCGACGAGCACCGCCTTGGTGTCGACATCCATGATGAAGAGGTGCTGCGCCCCGGTCTCGAAGGCGAAGCCGCGCAGCGGCGCCAGCAGCAGTGCCGCAAGCAGCAGCGTCAGGCCGAAGCGACGGTGAAGGAAGGCCTGGATAGTCATGATGGCAACCTGTCTCTGTAGGCTCGATGATCAAGCGCCGCCTCTCTAGCGGCGAATTCGGTCGGATTTGCGGCACGGGCGAGCCTTCATCTGGCCGCCCGGCTCAGGATTGGCTATCGACGACGATCTTGGCATCCGTGGCTCCTACGCCGACCGCGCGGTTGAGCAATTGGTCCGCCTCGTCGACCGTGGCGATCGGCCCCAGCCGGACCCGGTAGATATCCATGCCGTTGACCCTCGCTCCGGCGACGATGACGGGCCCGAGCGGATCCAGCAGCGCCTTCATGCGGATGGCGTTGGTGCCGCTGGCATAGGCGCCGGCTTGAATATAGATCCGGCTGAGCTTGACCGGTACGACCGCGACTGTCTCGGGCAGCAGCATGGGGCCGTTTTCCGGGGTCGGCGAATGCTGCGGCTGCGGCAAAGGCAGCGGCACCGGCGCGGGGGAGCCGTTCCGCGGAGTCGGCGCCGGCAGCGCCTCGGCCGTGACCGCGCCGCGAGGCGCCGCATTCGGCGTCTCGACCGCGATCTCGGGATGGCCGGCCTTGGCGAGGCTCGCCGCCTGGATGCTTTCCGGCACCAATATGCGGACCCTGACCTTGGCCGTCCCGTTCTGCTCGAACCCCAGGAGCTGTGCCGCGCGGCGCGACATGTCGATGATACGGTTGCCGACGAACGGACCGCGGTCGTTGATCCTGACCTCAATCATGCGGCCATTGTCGAGATTGGTCACTTGCGCGATCGACGGCAGCGGCAGCGTCTTATGCGCTGCGCTGATCGCGTTCTGGTCGAAGACCTCGCCATTGGCGGTATATTTCTCATGGAAATCCGGGCCATACCAGGAGGCGATGCCGGTCTCGTCATAGTTCAGATCGTCCGACGGATAATACCAGACGCCGTTGATCTGATAGGGCTGCCCAACCTTGTAATTATGCTGGGCATGGGTCTCGCCGCCGCCGGACGGGGGCGGCGGATGACTGGCGCAGCCATTCAGCAACAACCCCGCGGCGAGGCAGGCAAAAGCCGAGAAGAACCTGAACCCGATCATGATCTGGTATCTCGACACGTGCTGCCTACGAATATCTAGTAGGTTGGTAGCCTATCAACTCCCGATCCGATCGGCAAGGTAAGACACCGCCGAAGCAAAATAGAGCGACCGATTCCACTTCATGATGACGCGGTAATTGCCGTAGGTCATGAGAGTCGGACCGTCGGCGCCGCCGGGCTGAACGAGGCCGGCTTCGAGATCGATATGGGGCAGTGCGCCGCCTTCCGCCGGCTCCACTCCGATCGACCGCCAGGCATCGACGCTGCGCAGCGTATGGCCGCCGAGGAGCGTCGGATCGAAGGCGGCCGGCAGCACGACCTCCCGCCCCCAGCCATTGGCGCCGTCCCAGCCAACCGAGGAAAGATAATTGGCGATCGAGGCGAGCACGTCCGCCCGGTCGTGCCAGATGTCCTGCCTGCCATTGCCGTTATAGTCGACGGCATATTTGAGAAAGCTCGACGGCATGAACTGAGTCTGCCCCATGGCGCCGGCCCAGGAGCCCTTGAGATCGGAAGGCTGGAACCGGCCCTGATCGAGAATGCGTAAAGCCGCAATCAGCTCGGTCCGGAAAAAATCACCGCGCCTTCCGTCATAGGCGAGCGTCGTGAGCGCCGTGATGATCGAGAAGTCGCCGACGACAGCGCCGAAGCCGGTCTCCAGCCCCCATAGCGCTACAATGAAACGCGGCTGAACATTGTAGCGACGCTCGATCTCGGTCAGCAGAGGCCGGTTTTCCTCGAGCCGCTTGCGCGCCGCATCGACGCGCTGCTGGGTGATCGCCCGGTCGATGTATTGCTGGAAGGTGATGGTGGTTTCCGGCTGCTTGCGATCGAGCTCCAGCACGCGCGCCGAAGGCTGGACACCGACGAAGGCGTTCTCGACCGTGCTGCGTCGTATGCCCTGGTCGATCGCCTCCTTCTTGAAGGCGGCGAGCCAGGTGGGAAAGTCGTCGCTCGCAGCCTGCCCGGCCCGCGCGATGACGAGCCCGGCGCCGCCCAGCAGCGCCAGCATATGTCGACGATCCATGATCATGAGTTCCTGCCTTCCACTGAGAACCTCCTGCCACACCCGCAGGGACGACGCAATCGCCCGTCCCGTGACACTGGCCGCGCAATCTTTCCTCGGCTATCACTGCAATATCGCTGGATCGCGCGTATCGTTCGCACGCTTCCATCCAATGCAACCGGCAAGAAAGGCTCGCCGATGGCTCGACGGAGGAAGAACGGCCGTTCCCGCCACATCTGGCGCTGGGCGCTGGGGGGCGTCGTCGTTCTTCTGGCTCTGCTGGCGGGCTATCTCGCCTGGGTGTTCGACGGCAGCCTGCCCACGCTCGAAGGCCAGATCGCGCTTTCCGGCCTTGGCGGGCCGGTCGAGATCGTTCGCGACCAGGCCGGCGTTCCGACCGTCAGTGCCGCGAATCGCACCGATCTCGCCAGGGCCCTGGGCTTCCTGCACGGACAGGAACGCTTCTTCCAGATGGATCTGCTGCGCCGGGCCGGCGCGGGGGAACTCAGCGCGCTGGTCGGCTCGGCCGCCTTCGACATCGATTCGGCGCGGCGTCGACACCGTTTCCGTGCCCGCGCCGACGCCATTCTCGCCCGCATGCCCGCTGCGGAGAGATTGGTGCTCGATGCCTATGCCGCCGGTGTCAATGCCGGGCTCGACGCCTTGTCCCATGCGCCGTTCGAATATTCGCTGCTGCGGGTCGCACCGGCGCCCTGGCAAGCTGACGACACGCTGCTCGTCGTCTACGCCATGTATTTCGAGCTGCAGGAGAGCGACGGCTGGAGCCAGCAGCGACGGGGACTGGCCGAGAAGGCGCTGGGTCCGAGCCTGGCGACGTTCCTCTATCCCTTAGGCACCCCGTCCGACGCGCCGCTCGACGGCAGCATGCTGCCGGAGCCGGCGCTGCCTAGCGCTCTACCCACCTCCGAGACCGGCGAGGCCGAACCGTCTGCGCCGACCAAGGGCAGCAACGCCTTCGCCGTGGCCGGCAGCCTGACCGCCAGCGGCAGCGCGCTGGTCGCCAATGACGAGCATCTGGGCCTCACGGTCCCGAACATCTGGTATCGCGCCCGCCTGCGTATCGCCGGCAAGGACGGCTTGGACCTGATCGGAACGACGCTGCCGGGGGTGCCCTATATGATCGCCGGCAGCAACACCCATGTCGCCTGGGGCTTCACCAATTCCTATATCGAGACGGGCGACGCCATCCTGCTCGATCCGGTCGAGGGCGATCCCACTCGCTACAAGACGCCGGACGGCCCGCAGCCGCTGCAGCACATCACGGAATCGATCTGCGCCTCGCACGGCGCCTGCACCCCGCTCGCCATTGAAGAAACCGTCTGGGGACCGGTCGTGGCGCACGATCCGGATGGGAGGCCCATCGTCTGGCGCTGGGTCGCGCAGGATGCCAACGCCATCCGGCTCGACGGCATCGCCGGGCTCGAACGGGCGACCGACCTGCGATCGGCGCTCGATGCCGCCCATCGGGCCGGCTTGCCTGACCAGAATGCGATCATCGGCGACAGCGCCGGCCATATCGCCTGGACGATCGCGGGGCCCGTGCCGCGCCGCATCGGCCTCGACGATCGGATGCCGCATTCCTGGGCCGACGGCACGCGCGGCTGGCAGGGCTATCTCGCCCCGTCCGAGATTCCCGAGATCATCGATCCGCCGGACAGCCGGCTGTGGAGCGCCAATAATCGCATGGTCGGCGGGGCCACCCTGGCGCTGCTCGGCGGGGCGGACTATGCCCAGGGCGACCGGGCGCGCCAGATCCGCGACGATCTCCTGGCGAGATCGCATTTCGCCGAAGCCGATCTCCTGGCGATTCAGCTCGACGACAAGGCCGAGGCCATGCTGCCTTGGCGCAACCTGCTGCTGACATTGCTGCAGGAGCACGAGTCCGAGCCGCGCTATGCCGCGTTGCTGCCCTTCGTCCAGGATTGGGGCGAGGCGGCGACCATCGACTCTGTCGGCTACCGCCTGGTCCGGGTGTTCCAGGATCGGGCCGTGCGTCTCGTCTATTCGAACCTTGCGGCCCCCCTGGGCGAAGCGGCCCCGCATCGGCCGATCATGGGGCAGCAATCGGACTGGCCGACCCTGCGCCTGTTGAAGGAGCAGCCGCCCGCGTTGGTGCCGAAGCCCTATGCCGACTGGGACGCGGTCGGCACGGCCCTGCTCGGCCAGGTCGCCGAGGCCGTCGACAAGGCGGGCGCGCCCAAGGACTTCACCTGGGGCGCCAGCAACCGGACCGGCATCCATCATCCGCTTGCGCGGGTGATCCCGCTGCTGGGCCTGCTCACCGACCCGCCGGATCTGCCGCAATCCGGCGACACGATGATGCCGCACGTATTGAGGCCCGGCTTCGGCGCCTCCGAACGGTTCGTCGTCAGCCCCGGCCACGAAGCGGACGGCATCTTCGAGATGCCGACCAGCGAGGCGAGCAACCCGTTCTCGCCCTATTACGGCGCCGGCCACGAGGATTGGGCCGATGGCCACGCCTCCCCGCTATTGCCCGGACCACCGAAATGGCGTCTCGCACTCGTGCCTGCCGTCAAATAATACATCCGTAACTAGTTATATTATGAAATAGTCCAAGATCGATACGTTTTGACGTGCAATCCTCCAGAGCTCGTCGCAAGATCGGCGCCCTATTTTCGGGGAGCAAATGAATCATGGCGATACAGCTTGGACAGATCGCACCGGATTTCACCCAAGCGTCGACGGCGGGCGAGATCCATTTCCACCAATGGCTCGGTTCGAGCTGGGGAGTGCTGTTCAGCCATCCCAAGGATTACACGCCGGTCTGCACGACCGAACTGGCCGAAGCGGCGCGCCTCAAGCCGGAATTCGACAAGCGCAACGTCAAGATCATCGGCCTGTCGGTTGATTCGCCCGGCAATCACGAGGGCTGGGCGGCCGATATCGAGGAGACTCAGGGCCAGAAACTGAATTTCCCGCTGCTCGCCGATGGCGATCGCACTGTCTCGAACCTCTACGGCATGATTCATCCCGAAGCCGATCCGTCGGTCACCGTTCGTGCGGTCTATGTCATCGATCCGAACAAGAAGGTACGGCTGACCCTCACCTACCCGCCCTCGACGGGCCGTAACTTTTCCGAGATCCTTCGGGTCATCGACAGCCTGCAGCTCACCGACGCGCACAAGGTGGCGACGCCGGTCAACTGGACGCCGGGCGATGACGTCATCATCGTGCCGTCGCTCAGCAACGAAGAGGCAGCAAAGCGTTTCCCGGATGGTTGGAAGACCTTGAAGCCCTATTTGCGGGTCGTAAGGCAACCACCGCTCCCGCACAGCGGAAAGTGACGGCGGCAGCCCGTGCCGCCGTCTAAACGAACGAGGCGACGGAACTTTGCGCCCGTCGCCTCGTTCGAGCGGTGGCACGGCTGCATGACATGAAGAGGCCAAGCGAATGGCAATTGTCCGTCAAGCACCCGGCTGCTAGAACAATATCAACAAATTAGCCGAGAGTTGCCATGCGCCCGACCCTAAATCGTCTCGCCTTTTCCGGTGCGGTATTCCTGATGGCTTCAATCGGCGGTGCTCCGGCACTGGCCCAGAATGCCTTCATCTCGAATAACCACGACAACACGGTCTCCATCATCGACGTGCCGAGCGGCACGGTGATCGGCGCGGTTCCGGTCGGGGCAGGGCCGGAAGGTGTCACGGTCGCCCCGAACGGCACTACTGTCTACGTCGCCAACACGGGCAATCAGACAGTCTCAGTCATCGATGCCTCGCAATTCCCCCAGGTGGTCACGGCGACGATAGCGATCCCAGGCGTCTTCCCGTCCAGTGTCGCCCTCACTTCCGACGGTAGGGCCGGATACGTTCCAAACGGCCTGTCCACAACCCCGCAGCTCACGATCTTCCAAACCTCGAACAATGCCGTCCTCGCCACCGTCCCCTTGCCCGGGACGCCTCAGGGGATCGCTGTCAATCCTGCTTCGGGCAACGTCTATGTCGCAACCGGCACGACGACGGGGCAGATCGCGGTCTTCACATCCGGCGGGACGTCGCTCAACAATATCTCCGTTGGGACCAACCCGCTCGGGGTCGCCGTCACTCCTGACGGCAGCAAGATTTATGTGACGCAAGCCGTCCCATCCGCCAATCCCGGCACGGTGACGATCATCAATGCGGGGACCAACGCGGTGTCCGGCACGATCAGCGTCGGCGCCAATCCGCACGGCATCGCAGTCTCGCCCGACGGCACCAAGGCGCTCATTGCGAATACCAATAGCAATTCGGTCACGCTGATCAGCACCGCCACCAACACGGTGATCAACACGATTGCCGTCGGCAACTCGCCATTCGGCGTCTCCTTCACGCCGGACGGCACCACGGCCTACGTCACCAATCAGAACGACAACACCGTCTCGGTCGTCGATCCCGGCACCGGCACCGTGAAGAACACGATCGCGGTCGGCAGCAATCCCCTCGCCCTCGGCAGCAACTTCATCGGCAGGGCGCAGCCGCAATCAGCTCTCTTGTCAGCGGTGTTGCCGGGCGGCCGGTCGGTTCAGATCCCGGCGGTCGCGACCGTATTCGCGAGCATCATCAATGTCGGCACGACGCCGCTCAATAATTGCCGGATCGTGCTGCCGAGCTCGGCGCCGGCGACGATGACGCCGTTCTTCTATCAGACCACCGACCCGGTGCATAACAACCCGACCGGCACGGCGAATACCCCGGTAACCATCCCCGGGAATGTCAGCACGCAGTCATTCCTGATCGCCTTCCAGGACACCGCCGCCAACATCGATCCGACGCAGCCGCTGCTGTTCGTTTGCGACGGCACGACCTATGCGCCGATCTTCCCGGCGCTCAATACGGTCGACCTCGTCTTCAACAGCTTGAGTACGCCGACGCCGGATATCATCGCCGAGTCCGCTACGGCGACCGGGAACGGCATCGTCAACATCCCCTTCGCGCAAAATCAGGCCACCGCCTTCGCGCTAGCCACCACCAACGCGGGCGATACCGCGACGCTGACCGCGAGCGTCGATACCGGCTCGGCCTCGGTGCCGCTGACCGCCACGATCTGCCAGACCAATCCCGCCACGTCGGCATGCCTGGCCGCGCCCAGCCCCAGCGTCGATGTCAGCTTCGCCGCCGCCTCGACGCCGACCTTCTCCATCTTCATCTCGGCAAGCGGCTCCATTTCCTTGAGCCCCGCCACCAATCGGGTGTTCGTGCGCTTCAAGGACTCGAATGGCCTGCAGCACGGCTCCACTAGCGTGGCCGTCACGACCAACCCGGCAAGCTGATCGGACGGCGGCCGGCTGGTCGATCTCCGAGGTTGAAACGGCGCCCTGAATATCTCGGTTCAGGGCGCCGAGCTTTTGCCAGCCCCCTTAAGCGCGCGCCGTTTCGTATCGAGCAAAGCCCGCACTCCCTCGTGTGGCGCGAGGAGTTGCTCCATCTCCGCGCGGGCCTCGTCCGGGACCCAGCTCTCGCTCGGATCCAGAATCTCGGCCGCAGCATGCGCCGCGCCGAGCGCATCCTGCGTCAGCAGACGTGCCAATACCTCACGGTTCTTGATCTGGCAGCACTCAGCGAGCGTCGCCCCCGATCCTTCCCGCCGCGCACGAACGAAGCTCTCCGCCAACGGCGTCACCGCCTCGCCCGCTTGGTCTAGCACCAGCCGGATCAATCCGACGCGGCTGAGCACTTGCCATTTTTCCCGATCGCCCAGAAGCGGCTCGAGCCGAATCGCCGCGGCGGCATGGCCGAGATCGACCAGCCTGCAGAATAGGGTCTCGTTTAGCCAGGCGCTGAAGCCGCCCTTCTCCGCCCGATCGGCAACTTCGTTCGGATCGAGCGAGGTCAAGGCGAGCATCAGGCCGCGTGTCGCCGGCTCCGTGAAATCGTCGCTTTCGGCCAGCACCCTGTCGAACTGTGGCTGCGCCCCGGCCGCGTCCCCAGCCAGCAGCACATCGAAGCCTTTGACCAACGCCTCTGCGGCAGGGTCGCCGAGATCGCGGGCGACCTGCTTCGCGAGCTCCAAATGGCCGAGATCGATAAACCGGACCACCATCGTCCGCCAGATGCCGGACTGCGCGGTTCCGAATTTTCGCAGCCGTTCGACGGCGGCCGGCGGGTCGGCCACGGAGAGCGCCAATATTGCGCACTCCTCGGCGGCGGTCTCCAGCATCGCCGTTTCCCCGTCGCCGATGCCGACGGCGGCATGGGCGACCCGGCACGCCCGAGCCAACCTTGCCGCGGCATCGAACGATGCGGCGGCTTCCTCATGCCGACCGGCATGATTCATGGCGATCATGCCGCGGCAATAATAGATCCCAGGCAGACTCCAGGGAATGCCGGTCCGCTCGGCCATGCCGGTCCGCTCGATCGACGCCGCGAGTTGCGGTGCCTGCGACGGCACAGGCGAGAAGTTCAGGCGTGCCTCGAACAGTGCCGCCAGACGGGCCAGTTCTTCCGACGCCTCGGGATAGGCGCCAGTGAAGGTCAGTTCCTTGAGCAGACGGGACCGCATGCCGACCTCTAGAGAAAGGGGCAGGTCGTTCCGCGCCAGCACCGCCTCCAGGTAATTTCGATAGAGGCGCCGATCGAGCGGCGCCAGCGGGTCGAAATCGAGCGGCCGGCACGCCCCATAGGCAATCAGTCTCGGCCCGTCGGCTCGAACCGATATCGACGTGAAGCCGGCGCGTTCGAGCGCGAGCCTCAGCCCCTCGGCGGAAAACAGCACGAGATGATGCCCCGGGCTCAGTGCCGGCAGCAGCGTCGGCATCGGCGTGTCGGGCTGGATGCAGGCGGCATCGGGGGTCGTCAGCGCCAATATTCCGTCATCGGCAAGCTGCGCCCGGCAGATCTTCAGGAATTCGTTCGACTCGGCGACGTGCTCGATCACCTCCGATCCATAGACGAGGTCGAACGGGCCACCCAAATCCGTATCGGCCGCCGCATAGATCGGCCTGATCGGAACCCCCAGGTCTCGAGTGCCCGCGGCGGCGAGCGGCGACGGATCGACACCGAGCGGCTGCCAGCCGAACAGCCTGCAGCCGGCATCGAGCGAAAAGCCGTAGCCGCAACCGATCTCGAGCATCTTGCCGATCCGGCTGCTCGCGAGCCGGGCGATCGGCTCGATAAGCGCCTCCAAGCCAGCACCTTGCTCGACATAGAATTCGGTGGCCCAGCCATAGGCGGCCGGCTCCTCATAGGCCAGCGGCGTCAGATCGTCCCAGAAGCGGCTATGGCAATCTGGACAGCCGAGCAGTGTAAGCATCCGCCCCGTGTCCCCGAGACTGCGCGTTCTCAAGACGGGGGCCTTGCCCTCGGCGCTGCCGCATACCGGACAGGCCGTCATCCTTGCCGTCTCGTCCTTCAGCCAGACGATCTCGTCAAACCCCGTTACCACGCGTCGCCTCTCTGGATGATGTCGTCGAACGGGGCCGATCAGAAGACCCGGTCCCGGCTCGCGATCTGAAGATACTCCTCGATCATCTCGATCGGATAGTCGCTCGATTCCGCGATCGTTCGCCGCCAATTCCCCAGAAGCGGAATGCGCACTGGATTCTTTTCGAGCAAGTCCCGCTTGATGAAGGGGCATCCGGCCGAAAGAACCAGATGTTCCCAAAAGAAATGCGTGGGGTTGAGCGGCTGACCCTCGTTGACGCTGCTAAGCAGAGATTGAGCATAGGCGGAAATGCGTGGGGCATCGGCTGCCTCCGCGTCATTCTCGTCAACTTCACGCACCGTGCTCAACACCACGTCCTCGACCAACTGGGTGTAGGGATAGAGCGCCCGGAGGCGCAATCCGGCCCGGAGCATCGCCTGGCTTAGCCCGATTTCGTATTTGTGGATGACGACGCGCTTGTTTTCGACATAGCGCATGATCCGCCAGAATTTGTCGAAGGCCGCCGAGGTCAGGGCGGCCTTGTTGATCACCATGAAATAGCTCTGCAGGTGATAGCGGCCGCTATAGCTGTCGGTAACGCTCCAGATATCCGCCCGATCCGGCTTGCAACGCTCGATCATCTCGCCGAGATCCTGCAACGGTCCGAAGATGCTGTCGTTCGCCAAAATGAGGCGGTCTATCTTCTGAAGGTCGGGAATGCGCGACAGCCCGTCGCGCCACGCGCCGAAATCGTACCCCACATTGTACCGATGCACCACGGAGGCGCAGAATGGCAATAATTTATCCACTCCTTTGCGGTCAATCTTACGGGAGTTCGAGACGACGATCACCGCGAAGCCGGCTCGGTCGAGCTGCTGCAACAGATAGTGGAAATAGCTGAGGAACCGTCCGTCCCGCGAGAAATGGACAAGGATTGCGACCTTGCCGGCCGATTGGAGCGAGCGCGCGCCTTGCCACGTCTCCCGGATACGCGGCGACCGCGACCGAAGCGCGCTCGAATGCCAGGCGACCCGGTCGGAGACCGCATGGAATCCCTTCCGGATGACGGAACGCCATACGGATCGCGCCAAGGACAGAAGCGACATCAATGACTCGTTTTATCAAGACAGAGCCGGACCACCTCACCTTCGGCAAGAATGGCACGCGACGGAAGCGGCGATATACCATCCCGATCTGTCGATTGGTACTTCGATCGGCTATGCTGTCGAAGCGATAGATTGTACGGCTTGCCCCGATGGGCAGAAGGATCAGACGGATGAAGCTGGCAATGCGATATCTTAGCGGCGTCGCCGCCTTGCTGCCCCTGGCGGCGACGATCGCCTGGGCCGATCCGGCGCCCGATGCGCCACCGGCGACACTGCGCGACGCGGTTACCCTGTTCGGCCAGGACTTCAACGTCAAGATCGTCGGCATCAACAGACTCGGGACCGAGGCACCGGACTGGCCCAGCCAAGCCTTGCCGCCGGCGGATACGCTCTACCAGCTGCTCAAGCACTATAGCTACGCTGTTATCCTTCAGCCCTCGGACGAGGCGACGCGCTCGCGCTTGCCGGCACAGCTTTTCATCGCCGGCGAGAACAAGAACGCAGACAGCTCCACCACAATCGCCGGAGCCCCGGCGGCCGATCCGGCCCCTCATTCGGCCACGGCCGCGGCGGACCTCGCCGTCTGGGGACGTCAGCCCTCTTCGGTCGTGCGCAATTTGAACAGCCTCGCTATTTCTGCCGCGCCGCGCCCCCAATCAGATGTCGGCGATGGCGCAACCGCTCAACGGACGCCGGCACCGCAACCTTTGGCCGCGATGGAGAATCCGGCGCAAAGCGCCGCCGCCATGGCGGCCCTCACGCGCTCGGCTCAGAGCAGCCTGAACGCGCTGGTCACCGGCCTTCGCAACGCTTGCCCGAATCCGAAAGGGTGCTAGGCGCGGCGGCCCGCATCAGAGCGTATCGATCGCCACGCTCGTGGCACCGCGGCTCACGCCGCCGACCGCGTCGCTGAAATGGACGAAGACCCGGCTGGTGGCTGGGCTGAGTGCGATCGGTTGGGTCGCCGTCGCAAAGATCGAGAAGGTCGGTTGATCGCCGGTCGTGAAATTGTGCACGACCGTGCTGGCAGGCGGCGCCAGGCATTGCGAGGTGGCAGGGTTCGTTTCGCAAATGGTGAGGGTGGCTGGCAGGTTGAAGCCTCCGGTATCGACCGATGCCACGATGGACCCGGCGGCACCGATATCCGTTGTCGCCACCGCGAAGGCGCTGGCACCCCCGGTCGGTACGTCGACGATGCCCTTCCCCGCGCCGGTCGCGGCAACGGCGATGACATCGGGAACCGGTGTGTTGCTGGTGGTCAGGGTCAACGTGTTCACGCCGGAAATCAGCGCGGGCGTGCCGGCATTGTCGCAGCTCGAAGAGGGCTGGAAGGTACCGCTGACGACGTTGCTCACCGTGGCGAAGACCACGAAGGATTGGGCGCCGCCGGCCGGGATCGAGACCGGCGCGTTGGCTGAGCCGGTCAAGGCATTCGTCGCCGGATCGGTCGTCTGGAACGTCAGCGATGCCGAAGGCTGCGGTGTGAGCGCGTCGTTCGAGATGAACGAGCCGATTCTGCAATTGCTTGCCGTCGCTGTTCCTGCATTGATCAGCGTCATGAAGAAGCTGAAGGGCGTGCCGACTTGAACGGAGCGGGATGACGGCAGCAAGGCCGAGACCAGCGCCGTCTCGGCGACCCCGGTGCGGAACTGCGCCACAAAGGGCAGGATCTGCTTGATCTTAGTGACGTTGTCGGCCGAATTCGGCTGCGAATCCGCGATACCCAGCACATGTCCCTGGTAGGTCAGCGCCGGCGAGCTGTGATAGGGGATGACGGCGCAGCCATCGGTAATGCCCGCGTTCTCGCAGGCATTCGGATAGGACATGATCGTTCTGATCCGGTTCGCGATGTCCACATAGCCGAAATTGAACTGCGCGGTCAGCTGATCGCTCGGATCGTCGACATAGCGGTCGTGCTTCGATCCCAGATTATGACCGATCTCATGAGCAACGGCGTCGGTCAGACAGCCATTGCCGAAGCTTGTCGAGATCGTGCTGTAACCGAAATCCGAATCGTCCTGCTGATCGGCCTCCTCGAGAACGTAGGAGATGCCGCAGGCGTCGGTGTAAGCGGTCCATACCTGGACCAGATCGGCTTGGAGCGTATCGCGCATCGCATGAGCGGCCGCGAAGCCGCCGGTGCCGGCCTGCAAATCGGTCAGGATCGCGTCCGACTGCTTGCCCGCCTCGTCGTAATTCAGCTCGGTCGTGCCGACGAGATGGAACTGCGTGGTGATGCCGGAATGCGTCATCACCTGGTTGGTGTATGAAACAGCCAGCGAAATGGCGCTGACGATATCGGCGTTGTTTGCCGCCGCCGCGGGCGTGTAGCCGATCAGGAGGTCGATCGTCGATGGCAGGGCCGCGTCGGCGGTCGCTGGCGTCGAAGAGACCGACGCAGACGCCCGTGCGACGGAGACGCCGGCCCTAGCCGGCTTCAGCGGATCGACATGTGGACGCTGATCGGGATCGGTTTCGACGATGCGCGCGCTACCCTCCGATGTGGGTTCGATCGCGAAGGTCCGGGCACCCAGCCGCACCGCGCCGGCCATATGGCCGTCATGCAGCACGATGGTCGCTTCGCCGCCTTCCGGATTGAGCACGCGCGCCGTTATGACCGTGCTGCCGAGCGCGTCCTTGCTCATGCCGGTCTTGTAGAGCTTGACCGTGGTGTCGTCGAACAAAGGCAGGCTGAAGATCGTGACCGTGGCAGGTATCGGATCGGGGGCGCCCGACTGGATCGCGGCGGTTCGGCCGACAGCGGGCGCCAACATCATCCGATCGCGATAGGCGGAATCGATCTGCCGAAGCGTCGAGCGCTTGATGAAGCCGTGCTGCGCCGAGGTGCTTTCGGCGGCAATCTGGGGACCGGCCGAAACGAACAGCCCAGCACCATCGGCGGCGACCATTCGGCCGGCCGGCGGCAGCGGATCGAGGACCTCGGTCGTGGCCGAGCCGAGCGAATGGGCTTCGGCTTGCACGCCGACCGAAGCAATCAACAGGATCAGCGGCAGCCGGGTTAGGCGGGAAATCCAAGGATTCAGCACATTCTCAGCCAAAAAATGTCATGACGACAAACGAGTTTTCGGCTGAATCAATTCACGAAAAGCTTGTGGTCGGGTTAACGAACGCCGTGACTCACATCAGCAACTCGTCCAGAACGCGATGCAGCCCTGCCCGCCAATCCGCCGCCGCGATGCCGAAATCGCGTCCGATCCGCGCACAATCCAGCGCGGAATTGGCCGGACGCCGGACCGGCGTCGGATATTCCGCCGTCGTGATCGGCCGAACCCGAACGGATCGACCGGTCCGCCGACCGAACTCCTCGATCGTGGCGGAAGCCAGACCGTGCCACGTCGTAGGCTCGGCGCCCGCGTAGTGATAGGTGCCCCAGGCCGCCCTGCCGGACAGGATCGCGCCGGCGACGGCCGCTATCGCCCCGGCGAGCGCGTCGGCGGGCGTCGGCGTGCCATGCTGGTCGGCCACCACCGCGAGCTCTTCGCGCTCGCGGGCCAGGCGCAGCATGGTCTTGACGAAATTGGGGCCATGCGCTCCGAACAACCACGAAGTACGCAAGATGACGTGGCGATCGAGCGCTGCCCGCAATGCCGACTCTCCGGCCGCCTTGCCCGTGCCATAATGGCCGAGCGGGGCGATTGGATCGGCCTCGTCATAGGAGCCGTTCTTGCTGCCGTCGAAGACATAGTCGGTCGAGATATGGATAAGCGGGATCCCTTGAGCCGCGCAGGCGGCACCGAGAATTCCCGGCCCTTCGCCGTTGGTCCGGAACGACGCCTCCCGATCGGTTTCCGCGCGATCGACGGCGGTGTAGGCGGCAGCATTGACCGCGAGGCTCGGCCGATGGGCATGCAGTGCCGCACCGACAGCGCCGGCATCGGCAATGTCACAGGCCAACCTCGGCAGCCCGACCGGCTCGTACCCAGGCGGCCAAGCGGTCCGAAGCAGCTCATGCCCGAGTTGACCGCCGCTGCCGAATATGAGAATGCCGACCATGATGGAGCCTTTATCCCTTCCTGTCCCTCGCCGGTGCCGGCCGACTGTAGCAGAGCGGTTGCAACCTCGCGGCTCCCGTCTCGTTTGCCTAAGCCATCGCCCCCGATCTTGATGCGGAGCCCGTTCGTCCAGACCATGCCGACCCCGGACCTTTTCCACACCGCCTCGTGATGCCGCCCCCGCCGAGCGGTACGCTCGACATCATCCTCGTCAATTGGAATTCGGGCGACGATCTCCGATCGTGCGTCCGTTCGCTCGCACGATCGGAAGAGCGAGCGCTGATCGCCCAGGTGATCATCGTCGATAACGACTCGATCGATGGCAGTGCCGGCGATATGCACGCAGCAGGCTTGCCGCTCGAGCTCGACCGTGCCGGAAACAATCTGGGCTTCGCCGCGGCCGCCAATCGCGGCGCCGCCCGTGGGCAGGCGCCCTATCTCCTGTTCCTCAATCCCGATACGGAAGTGAGCTCCGGCGCCCTCGGTGCCGGACTGCGTGCGCTCACGCGCCCGGATATATCGGACCGCATCGGTATCGTAGGCTTGCAGCTTATCGATCAAGCGGGCAATACCAGCAGAAGCTGCTCACCGTTACCGACACCCCTCGCCTTTTGTGCGCGGGCCTTTGGGATTGACCGATTGCCTGGCTTTGCCGCTTTGTCTCCGTTCATGCGCGCCTGGCCCCACGATCGAAGCCGGATCGTCGAGCAGGTGATGGGCGCCTGTTTTCTGATTCCACGCCCTCTGTTCGAATCCCTGGGGGGCTTCGATGAAAGGTTCTTCGTCTATTACGAAGATGTGGACCTTGCGCTCAGGGCGCGACAGGCCGGCTGGTTGAGCTGGTACGAGACCGGCGGCCAGGTCATTCATCGCGGCGGCGGCAGCAGCCGCAGGATCCCGGCGCGCCGACTGTTCTACTCGCTGTCGAGCCGGCTTCGTTTCGCTCGAAAGCATTTCAGCCGATCGGGCCAGTTGCTGGTAACGCTGGCGACCTTTGCGGTCGAGCCTTGGTCGCGCCTGGTGCTAGCGCTCTGTCGGTCCGGCCCGAGCGGAGCCTCCGCCGTGATCGGCGGCTATGCGCTGCTCTGCCGGCGGCGGAGCGCGCTATGACCGAGCTTGCTCGCGCCCTTGTCGCTCCGGCTGGCCTCGCATCGATCACGGCTGCTTCGTCGACGGCGCCGCCGCGTCTCAGACTGGTTGCCTTTACCCGATATAGCTGGCTCGCCCCCAGCTCGCGCTATCGGCTCATGCAGTTCGTGCCGATTCTGGCGGAGCTGGGCATCGATGTGCAGATCGATGCGCTGTTCGGCCCCTGGTACACCGACTGCCTGGTCTCGGGAAAACGGCGCCCGCTGCTCAAGCTCGCCGGCGCCTATCTCAATCGGATACGCCGGGTCTGGCAGGCACGGTCGGCCGATATACTGTGGATCGAGAAGGAGCTGCTGCCCTGGCTGCCCTGGTGGATGGAACGGCTGACACTCGCCGGGGCGCCGCCGCGCATCCTCGATTTCGACGACAGCCAGTTCCATCGCTATGACCTGCATAGTTGGCGGATCGTCCGCGCCCTGCTCGGCCGGCGGATCGATCGGGCCATGGCGGCGGCGGAGCTGGTCAGCTGCGGCAGTCCTTATATCGCCGAGCGCGCGCGCCAGGCCGGGGCCGCGCAGGTCGTCGGGCTGCCGACCGTACTCGACCTCACTCGATACCCGGCCGCGCCGACTCCGCCCGCCCGCCGCGACGAGTTCGTCATCGGCTGGATCGGCTTGCCGCAGAACGGGCGATACTTGGAGGCGTTGCGGGCGCCGCTCCTGGAGTTCGCCGCCGAGACCAATCTGCGCATCATCGTCATCGGCGGACGCCCCGGCGTGCTCGATGGATTGCCGGTCGAACTGCGTCCATGGAGCGAGGCGCGCGAGGCGACCGACCTTCAGGAATTCGATGTCGGCATCATGCCTTTGCCCGACCGTCCGTTCGAGCGCGGTAAATGCGGCCTGAAGCTTCTGCAATATATGGCGTCGTGGAAGCCGACCATCGCCTCGCCGATCGGTGCCAACAAGGCCATCGTCGAGCATGGGCGAACAGGATTCCTTGCCGACGGGCCGGACGAATGGCTGGACGCGCTGCGCCGGCTGCGCGACGATCCTTCACTGCGGGAACATATGGGAAAAGCCGGTCGGAAGCGCGTCGAATCCGAATATTCCTTGGCTGTCGCCAGCCCCCAGCTCGCTGCTATGATCAGGTCGGTGTCGGCGAACCGCGCGGTCCGGACCGGGTAGCCCCGTTCCCCGTATCGCTGCCGGCCCGAGATGAGTCCAGCAGTGAGGCAAGACATGGATATACGACCGCTCGCGATTAAAGACGTACTGCTGATCTCGCCCAAGCGGTTCCAAGATAATCGTGGCTTCTTCACCGAGCTCTACAGCCGGCGGGCCTTTCTCGCCGCCGGCATTGCTACTGAGTTCCTGCAAGATAATTTCTCGCTCTCGAACGAGGCCGGCGTCGTCCGCGGCCTGCATTTCCAGGCCCCGCCCTTCGCCCAGGCCAAGCTGCTGCGCGTCCTTCGCGGTGCCATCTTCGATGTCGTGGTCGATATCCGGTACGGCTCTCCCACCTATGGACGCTCCGTCTCGATCACCCTTACCGGCGACAGCTATGATCAGCTCTATGTGCCGGAAGGTTTCGCGCACGGATTCTGCACGCTTGAGCCACACACCGAGATCACTTACAAAGTTAACGCCTACTACGCGCCCAAGCATGACTACGGCCTGCTCTGGAACGATCCGGCGCTCGACATCGATTGGCCCATCGATCCAGAGAAGGCAGTTACATCAGAGCGAGACCAGCGCCATCCGCGATTAGCGGATCTGCCGCGCCACTTTGAATACCCAGTGGGACAATTCCCGTCAGCAAAGGATCAATTGGTGGCACCCTTATAACGTTCCAAGGATCGGCAGCCTTCTCAGCCGTGGCAGCTCCGTCGAAGGACACAATTCAGCCGAGCCGGGAACAGGCGCGCACCTTCGATTTCCGAGCCGGCGAGGTCGGCTACGTGCCCTCGACCATGGGACATTATGCCGAGAATACCGGCACTACGACGCTGCGTTTCCTGGAAGTGTTCAAGAGCAGCTACTACACCGACCTGCCTGCATCTCGAAAGCAGAAGTCGCCGATCGTTTCGGCTAACGGCCGTTGCAGCCCGGACACCGCGAACCGGCGTCGGGCCGCATACATCGGCACTCGCATCGGCGGGCTTGCCCTTTAACGCCAGACCTTTATCGTTCTTAGCCGTCGCCCCTTTCAGGCAGGAGCAAGAATGCATCCGCTCGTCGGCTATTGCGATCGCTGGAGCGTGAAGCCCGGCCAGTCCATTCGCTTCATGGTCAGCAGCGCCGAGAGCGCTCCCTTCGATCTCCGCTTCGTGCGCCATTTCTGCGCCGACCCGAACCCGGAAGGCCCGGGCTATCGGGAAACGCCGATGCCGACACCGCTGGACGGCAGCCATTCCGGGCTGTTCCAGCCGGCCCGGCTCGGCAGCTACGGACGCACTCCCTCGATCGACCTCGCGCCCGGCCGGCTCCTCGCCGTCGGCGCCACGATCTGGCCGACGCGGCCCGAGAGCGGCCCGCAGACGATCGTGGCCGTCGCCGGCGAGGGCTGGCGCATCACGCTCGGGATCGAGGCCGGACGGACGGTCGCTACACTTGCCGATGCCAATGGGCGCCTCTTCCGTGCTGCGGTCGCGACACCGATGCTGACACGGCGCTGGTACGATTTGGCGCTGTTGCTGACACCGGACGGCCGGCTCCAGGCGGCGCAGCGTCCGCGCGCCCCGCTCGCCACGATCGAGGATGGCGGTTCGGCGGAGGCGATCGCCTCCGCGCCGCGCGGGGGCCCGTGCCGGATCATGCTCGCGGCCCGCCCCGGCGAAACACAGCCATCAATCGAGCATTTCAACGGCAAGCTCGAACGCCCGACCTTGTGGAGCGAAGCCGCCTCGATCGACGAGGTCCTCGCGGCACAGCGCGGCGGCGTGCCGTCGGGGGCCGGATTGCTGGCCTGCTGGGATTTCGCCCGCGGAATCGGCACGGACCAGGCGACCGATATTGGGCCTTCGAACGCACATGCCAAGCTGTTCGGCCTGCCGACCCGCGCCATGACCGGGGCGAGTTGGACCGGCGAGGCGCATGATTGGAAGCAGGCGCCGGAACAATATGCCGCCATCCATTTCCATGACGACGATCAGGGCGATCTCGGCTGGGAGCCGAGCTTCACGCTCGACGTGCCGGCGGATTGGCCCAGCGGCTTCTACAGCGCCCATATCAGCCGAGGCGACGAAGCCCAGGATTACATCCCCTTCTTCGTTCGGCCGACGGCGCCGGGCGCCGAGATCGTGCTGCTGGTACCGACCTTCACCTACCAGGTCTATGGCAGCTCCGTTCGGCCGGGCCGCAGCGCCGAGATTCGCGAGCGCGCGCAATCATGGGGAGCTCTCACCGAGCTGCCCGACCGCAGCCCCGAATTCGGCCTGTCCTGCTACAGCCATCACTCGGACGGCTCTGGTGTCAGCCTGGTCTCGATGCGGCGGCCGATGCTGGATACGCGTCCGCGCCTCATGAGCATCATGGACCCGGCTCCGAACGGCTCGGGCACGGCGCGGATCTGCGCCGACAGCTATATCGTCGACTGGCTCGACCGGCTCGGCATCCCGTGCGACATCATCACCGATCATGATCTGCACGAGGAGGGCACTGCCCTCCTTACTCCCTACCGCGTCGTGATCGCCGGCCAGCATCCCGAATATCATTCGCTGCGGATGATGGATGCGCTCGAGGATTATCTCGGCCAAGGCGGCCGACTGATCTATCTGGGCGGCAACGGATTCTATTGGCGCGCCGAGCCGTCGGAGACCGAGCCCCATGCGATCGAGGTGCGCCGCGCCGAAGGCGGCATTCGCGTCTGGGCGACCGAGGCCGGCGAGAATTATCACGCCCATGGCGGCGGCTATGGCGGGCTGTGGCGCCGCATCGGCCGGCCCGCGCATCGGCTGGTCGGGAACGGCTTTTCCGTCCAGGGCCGCCAGTTGGGCTTCCCCTACCGTTTTACCCAGGGCATCACGGACCCGCGCGTTTCCTTCATGACCGAAGGGCTCGAGATCGCGCCCGACCAGAGCTTCGGTGATGCCGGCTTCATGGGCGGCGGCGCGGCCGGCTTCGAACTCGACAGCGTCGATATCCATTGGGGCACGCCGCCCCATGCGTTGGTCGTGGCCAAGGGCGTGGTGATCCATCCGGACTACCAGCCGGTCAACGAGGATCGGCTGGTCATCGAGCATCCGAAGCCGCAGGAGGATTGGTCCTGCGCCGACATGACCTTCTTCGAGACGCCGGCCGGCGGCGCGGTCTTCTCGGTGGGCTCGATGACCTATGTCGGCAGCCTGGCGGTCAATGGCTACGACACTGTGCTGGCCCGGCTGACCGAGAATGTCGTCCGCCGTTTTCTCAGTCCAGAGCCCTTCGCCTGACGGCTCGACGCCTCTTTCGGTTCTGCTATAAGAGCGGGGACAAGGGGCTGGTCCGTCACGTCCGGATGGGTGGCCGAGTGGTTTAAGGCAGCGGTCTTGAAAACCGCCGTGGGTGCAAGCCCACCGTGGGTTCGAATCCCACCCCATCCGCCATGACGGCTATTGTACGGACCGGACACATAGGTGACGGTTCGTACCTGAGACATGGGTAACAACCTTGGCCCGAACGGGTCACACGAGAGGTTGTAGGGCCTTCTGCTCCAAAAATCGATGTGGCCGAGATCGTAGTTCATGAAGCTGACGGTACAAATGCCGCCATAGACTTCCTAGATGTCTAGGCGTTGGCTGGCAAGAATGGTCGAGGTGTCGACCTTTTCGCGATGCGTGCAGACGCGGTCTAGGCGGGTGATGAGGCTCTCGCGGTTGGACACGGTAACAACCAATGTTCCCGACGCTACAAGCGTCGCCTGACCAACCAGCTCTATCCATGCGAAAACAACTGATGCGAGATACAAAAGGATAGAAATCCTCTAAAGCGCGAGCTGAGACCGATCAATCAGGATCGACATTTGATGCGCAAATCGCTAGCAGTACCCTGATGTTCGTTTGGTCATAGACTGGCAAAAATGGGAAAGTTTGAGAGCATGTCTAATATCTCCCGCAGATCCATCCTGGCTGCCGGCGCCGTTGCTGGCGTCGTGACGGCCGCGACGGCTAAAGCGGCCGGCGGCGTGTACGGCAACCCGGACCTGCCTCCGGAAGGCTCGGTCAATTCGAGCACCCGCGCGTTCGCCGATCCGGGACCGCAGAACCCCGCACTCGCCGACAATTTGCCGTCTTTCGAGAATCCGCCGCCGACCGACGTCAACGGCATGCCGGCGTTCTGGTCCTCGTTCAACATCGCCCCGAAGCGCGTCCAGGCTGGCGGTTGGGCCCGCCAGGTCAATACGAATGCCTTCCCGATCTCGAAGGACATTGCCGGGGTGAACATGCGGCTCGAGGCCGGCGGCATCCGCGAATTGCACTGGCATCAGCAGGCCGAATGGGCGGTGATGACCTATGGCAGCTGCCGCGTCACGGTGCTCGACAATGAGGGACATCCCTATGTCGAGGACGTGAAGGAGGGCGACCTCTGGTACTTCCCGGGCGGCGCGCCGCATTCCTTGCAGGGCCTGGGGCCAGACGGCGCCGAATTCGTGCTCGCCTTCGATCGTGGAGCGGCCGGCGAGTACAACACTCTGATGGTCACAGACTGGATGGCGCATACGCCGCCGGAGGTTCTGGCCAAGAATTTCGGTGTACCCGCCGACTTCTTCAAAAACATCCCGCTGCAGCAGAAGTGGATTTTCCCGGGCAAAGTGCCGGGTCCGCTCGCCGCCGACCAGAAGGCCGTGGTATCGACATCCGGCGCCTCGCCGTACCCCTTCGTCTTCCGCCTGTCGGAAATGAAGCCGAACAAGGTGTCGAAGGGCGGTCAGATCCAGATCGCCGACAGCACGAACTTCAAAATCTCGAAGACCGTTGCCGCCGCCCTGGTCACCGTGAAGCCTGGTGGCCTGCGGGAACTGCACTGGCATCCGAACGCCGACGAGTGGCAGTACTACATCAAGGGCGAGGCGCGGATGACGGTGTTCAACACCGGACCGGCCGCCGTGACCGCGGATTTCCGCCCGGGCGATATCGGCTATGTCGAGAAGAACCTCGGCCATTACGTTGAGAACGTTGGCAAGACCGACCTCGTCTTCATGGAAATCTTCAAGGCCGACAAGTACGAGGAAGTCTCGCTCTCCGACTGGCTCGCCCACACGCCGCCGGAAATGGTAGCCGCGACGCTGAACCTCGACCTCGAGGCCGTCGCGAAGCTTCCGCGAAGCGCCATCGGCGTGATGCCGGCGTAAGCGCGCGTCGCAGAAGGCGGCCTAGCGCAAGGCCGCGTTTGCCAGGTGATCTCCAACCGGCCGATCGAGCGCCATGATCGCTTGATCGGCCGGCGAATTCCTCCTTCGTTGGAAGCGGAAGCCGGGGACCAAAAAGTCAGAACACCCTCCACGCAATCCGCAAACCAGGGAGTTTCACCATGAAGCCGACTGACCCTGCCGGAAGCATCAGCCTTTACCGCCGCCGTTTCCTCAGCGCCGCGGCCGCAACCGTCGCGGCAGCACCGTTTGTAACGATCCGTGCCGCGTCCGCCCAAGCCGGCAAGGCCGGTGCGCACACCTCGTTCGGCCCCCTGAAGCAGGTCGATGCCGGCACGCTGAACATCGGCTATGCCGAGGCCGGCCCTGCAACCGGCCCCGCGGTCATCCTGCTGCATGGCTGGCCTTATGACATTCACAGCTATGTCGACGTGGCGCCGTTGCTGGCGCAGGCCGGTTACCGTGTGATCGTCCCGTATCTGCGCGGCTACGGCACGACGCACTTTCTGTCGGGCGATACGGCCCGAAACGGTCAGCAGGCAGTGGTCGCGGTCGACATCATCGCCTTAATGGATGCACTCAAGATCGAGAAGCCGATCATCGCCGGTTATGATTGGGGCGGCAGGACGGCCAACATCATCGCAGCCCTCTGGCCGGGGCGCTGCAAGGCCATGGTCTCGGTCAGTGGCTATCTGATCGGCAGCCAGGAAGCCAACAAGAAGCCGTTGCCGCCCAAAGCCGAACTCGCCTGGTGGTATCAATATTACTTCGCCACGGAACGGGGCCGAGCCGGCTACGAGCAATACCGGCACGATTTCGCGAAACTGATCTGGCAGCTCGCCTCGCCGAAGTGGAAGTTCGACGATGCCACATACGATCGCAGTGCTGCGGCCTTCAACAACCCCGACCATGTCGCCATCACCATTCACAATTACCGCTGGCGGCTCGGCCTGGCCGAGGGCGAGTCGAAATATGACGATCTGGAACGGCGGCTGGCCGAAGCGCCGACCATCGCCGTGCCGACGATCACCCTCGAGGGGGACGCGAACGGCGCCCCCCATCCGGAGCCCTCGGCCTATGCCAAGAAATTTTCCGGCAAGTACGCGCACCGGCTCGTCACCGGCGGCATCGGCCACAACCTGCCCCAAGAAGCGCCGCAAGCCTTCGTCAAGGCCGTCATCGACGTCGATCGCTCTTGATCGGGGTTAGCCGGTCCCGCCTCCGACCGGCTCATCGCCCAGGATCTCGAACAGCGGCTGGAGATGGCGCTCATAGTTTCGCCACCGCCCGACGGATGAGCTGTAGATCGGTTGCCTGACCTGCCAAGCGCTGAAGGTGTTCACCACCCGCTCCGTCTCATGGAAGCTCAGGCAGGCGGGATGCCAATCGAGGCCGAGAAAATCGATCATCCGGCGGGCCTCGCCCTCCAGATCCGCGACGAGGGTTTCGTACTGCACTTCCAGCATGCGGAGCGGTAGGATGCGGCGCCAATGGGCCGCCATGCGCTCGGTCTCCAGATATCGCCGCGCGCAATCGGCGAGATCGGTCGTGAAGACCATCCCTTCGGTGAATTGCTGAAAATAGCATGAGAGGACATTGTCTCTCGGATCGCGTCGGCAAATGATCACCCGCGCGCCGGGAAACAGCGTCGCGATCAAACCCAGAGAGAAGATATTGTCGGGAAACTTGTCGACGACCCGGGTCGCCCCTTGCCCCATCGCATCGAGCACGGTCAGATGCTCGGCGGCAACGCGATGGACGACCTCTGCCGACAATTCCGCCATCTGCGGCCTCAACGCACTCGCGAGCTGGCGGATCTCCAGCAATTCTCCAGCGCCGAAGACGCTTGGATGGCTCGAGAGTATCTGCTCGATCAGGGTCGTGCCCGAGCGGTAAAGGCCGACGACGAAAACCGGCAGCTCCGAGGCGATGCCGAAACCCCGCATTCGCTCGAACAAAGACGATGTAAAGATGCCGATCTGCGCGTCGATCTCCGCCCTCAAAGCCTCGATCTTGAAGCGCTTGCCATGTTCATGGGCTGTGATGCGCGCCAGACGATTGGCTTCCGCATAGCAGGCGAAGGCCTCGTCATAGCGCTGGAGATCGTCGAGCGACTTGCCGAGACCGAAGCCGGCCGCAATCTGCTGCGCAACCGGCAGCTCGTTGTTGGAAAGAATTTGCGCCATGCCGCGAAGCTGTGGTTCCCACTCCGTGGCCTGCCGGCAGAGCGCAAGATCCCGGTAGGTCTCGCCCGCATTCGGATCGAGCTCGATCGCACGCAGGAAGCAGGTTGCCGCGTCCTCGAACCGGCCGAGCGCGTGCAGCGCTTGGCCGAGCCCGCGCCATCCGACCGCCGACACCGGAGCCAATTCGAGGGCTCGGCGATGGCAGGCGACGGCCTCCACGGACTTCCCCATACACTGGAGTGTCCGGCCCAGGGCGGTCTGGGAATCTGCGTGATCGGGGGCGAGCGCTGCCGCCCGGCGCAGTGCGGCCTCCGATTCGGGGAAGCGTCGCTGCGCGAAGAGCGATCGCCCGAGATAGAGGTGCGCCTCGGCCAGGTCTGGCGCCAATGCGACTGCACGCTGCCCCGCCGTGACGGCCGCTTCGGTTTCGCCCGTCTCGAACAGCAGCATCGCCAGATTGCTATGACCCATCGCGAAGTGCGGCGCGCGCTCAATGGCCGCCTCGTAGCTGAGCTTGGCAGCTTCGAGCTGGCGCGAGAGATGGAATGCGCGCCCGAGGGTAAAATGCCCCAAAGCATTGTCCGGCCGTAGCGTGATCGCCTGGCGGATCGTGGCAATGGCATTCGGCCAGTCCCGGCGCGCTAAAAGAACCTCGCCCTGCAGCAGCAAGGCAATGATGTTCTCCGGATCCGGTCCGAGCACCCGTTGGCAGGCAGCTTCGGCTTGGTCGAGATCGCCGGCACCATAGTGCTTTCCCGCCAGCGCCAGTTCCGCTTCGATCGTGCTCGGCGATGGCCAGTCCCAATTTTCCATGACGACCCTATCCGATGACGACGGCTCGGAATGCGAGATACCGAGCTCCTATCGACGCTACAATAGATGTGCCGCACGCGTCATGGGACCGGCTGGCGCGGCGGGAACGCAACATGGCAAGGAGTCGGCTCCAAGACGGAAAAGGAGCGCAAAAGCGGTCCGTTGCTACAGTACAAGCACCAAGGGTTTGCAACCTGACCTGGAAGGGTGTCAAAATTAGGCCATACGACTCACCTGGAGGGCGAAATTATGACAAAATTGTTTACATATATTTGGGTGCAAATTGCCGCTCGACCCACATTCTGTTGATTTCGTTTAGATTTCGTAAATGGCACGTGCCGTGCAAGCTTCGCTGCGGCACGGCTCATTTCAGCCGCTTGCAGCCGGGTTCGGAGCAGAACATATGACCATCAAGTTCTCGCGTGTCATTACGGGCCTCATCGCATTGGCAGTAACTCTGGGCTCGGCATCGACCGCGGCGCGCGCTGCGCTCATCACAGAGACATATCAGTTCACTCTCAGCAATTTCGTGAATGTCAGCGGCGGCTCGACCCCCTCGCCATTCAGCGAGATCACCGGCCAAGTCACCGTCACGTTCGATCCGACCGTCAGCGCCAGCAATGTGACGACCGGGCTGGTTTTCAATTCCTATAACGGCCCGGTGATTCAACCGCCCGTCGGCTTCTCCGTCATCGCTTCCGCAGACCCCGCCACACCGACCTATCTGCTGATCGGCGGCACGGTCAGCAGCTCGCCCCTCTCCGATGCGGGGACCAGCGACCTGTCGTTGTCGCTGCGGTTCTTCGATCCTACCGCGCCGCAATTCGCCCTTTGCAATGAAGGGTTCAGTTGCGGCATCGAGCCCGGCACCGGCTTTGCCAGCGGCTTCACGATTGCGAACGATCCCACCGATGGTTGGGGCGCGCTCGCCGGCTCCATCACAGCGATCCCGGAACCGGCCACGTCTCTGCTGCTACTGGCCGGCATGTTCGGCCTGGGTTATCGCCGGCTCAGGACAGCGTAGCCAACCACTCGCCCTCTACATCGGGCCGGAGAATTGGGTGTAGGCGGGACTGACGGTCCCGCCTACACCCTCATCCGCGTCTGCCGCATGCCGAGCGGCTGAGGATGCCGAGGCTCGAGAACAAACGCGACATCCCGGCTGCCCCAACGACCGGCGCCGCGCCGCACGCGGTCCGGAATACCGCCCTGATCGAACACCAGATGCTCACGAGAGCACTTCTTCTCGAAGCCCGGTGCCGACGAACCCCCCGGCGGCACGGGGACGAAGCAAATGCGCGCGCTGCGGAAACTTCTTCGATGATTCGTGGTTAACGCATTGCGTTCATTTCTTCCGGGGGCATCGATGAATAGTTTCTCCCTTGCGCTCACCGTTGCGGGTCTCGTCGCGGCCAGCTTTTTGGCATCCCCGCAGGCGTGTGCGGAATCCAATCCGGTCGTCGCCGCCTTCTCAACCGGCAGCGGCAGCGTGCCCGTCGGCATCACGCCGGGACCGGACGGCAATCTGTGGTTCACGGATGCCGATCCGTCGGCCCCCGCTATCGGGCGGATCACGCCGCAAGGCGGCCTCACGGAATTCCCCCTGAGCGCCGGCAGCAGTCCCGGCTTCATCGTCGTCGGGCCGGACGCCAATCTGTGGTTCACCGACGCCAATCCCTCGGCACCGGCTATCGGCCGGATCACCACGGCGGGGACCGTCACCAAATTCACCACCGGGCTGGTCGCCGGCAGCGTGCCCAGGGGCATCACGTCAGCCCCGGACGGGAATCTGTGGGTCGCGGACGCCGATGCATCGTCGCCCGCGATAGACCGGATCACCCCCACGGGCGTGATTACCAGATTCACGAATGTCGGCGTCTGTCAGGCTCCCTTCGGCATCACGGTGGGTTCGGACGGAAATTTGTGGTTCACCTGCCCCGGCAGCGCCGATGTCGGCGTCATGAACCCCATCACCGGCGTCCTTTCCACCGTGCTGACGGGGGGAACCGCTTTCGGCGGCGTCAACGGCATCGCCCTCGGTCCCGACAACAATATCTGGGTCGTGGCCAACGGGAACGGACCGGAAGCAGCCCGCATAACGCCGGCCGGGGTCATCACCCACTTTCCGATCGCGGCCCCCACCAACGGTTCGCTCACCGCCACCCGCATCTCCGCCGGCCCCGACGGCAATCTCTGGTTCACCGGCGGGCAGTCCGGCCCGATCGGCCGGATCACGACCGCGGGCGTCTCCACGCTCTTTTCTCAGGGGCTTCCCCTCTTCGCCAATCCCACAGCCATCCAGAAGGCACCGGACGGCAATCTCTGGTTCGTGAGCGCCGGCATAGCGGGCGTGCCCTCCTTCATCGGCCGCTTCACCTTGCCGAGCCAGGTCGCCAGCACCGTGCCCGTGGTCGCGGCCGTGCTGCCCGGCAGCCGCTCGGTCAAGTTCGGCACGACGGCCACCGCCTTCGCCACCATCATCAATGCCAGCACGACCACGGCGGCAACGAATTGCTCGATTCAGCCGGCGACGAACCTGCCAGCGATCTTCAGCTTCCAAACCTCGGATTTCATGAACAACCATATCTTCGGCTCGATCGACACACCGTTCACGATCGCCGCCGGAGGATCGCAGAGCTTCGTTATAGCGTTGACGCCGTTCGCGGCGACCATGAACGATGTCAATGGTGTACCCCCGGATTTCGGGCCTACCGACCTGTCCCTCAACTTCGCTTGCGACAATGCCACGCCGACCGCCACCATTGTGGGCGTCAACACGCTGGCCTTTTCGGCATCGGCGGTTCAGCCGTCCGATATCATCGCGATAGCGGCGACGGCGGCGGCCAGCAGCACGGTCGATATTCCGGGGCCGCCCGGCACCGGCGCCTTCGCCGTGGCGACGACCAATCTGGGCGCCGCGGGCGCGATCACCGTGTCGCCAAATCTGGGCGGCGCCAATCTGCCGGTAATGCTCTCGGTCTGCCAGACCGTGACCGCCACCGGCATCTGCATGGCGGCCCCCGCCCCCACCCTCACCACGAATGTCGCCGCCAACGACACGCCCAGCTTCGGGATCTTCATCCAGGCGACGGGCGCGGTGCCCTTTTCGCCAGGCATCAATCGCGTCTTCGTCAAGTTCCTCGACGCCAACGGCTTGGTCCGCGGTGCCACCAGCGTAGCCATCAGAACGCGGTAGCCGGGGCAAGCAGGCGGCGCAGAAGAGGCTTGCCGAAACGCGGCTGGCCGCCTGTCCGCGGAGGGCGCCTAATGGGGCGAGGTTGGCCGGAGCCGCCTCGTCCTCTTGTCCTTCAAAGGGTTTGCCGATGATCTATGAGATGCGCGTCTATCGCACGGTGCCGGGACGCCTGCCAAACCTGCTGGCTCGTTTCAATGATCATACCCTGCGCATTTGGGCCAAGCACGGCATCCGGCAGGTCGGCTTCTGGACCACGTTGGTCGGCGAATCCGCCAACGACCTGACCTATATGCTCGCCTGGGAATCGCTCGCCGAGCGGGAAGCCAAATGGACCGCCTTCCAAAGCGACCCCGAATGGATCGGGATCCGGGCCGAAAGCGAGCGAGACGGCCCGATTAACGCCAATATCAGTAATCAGCTCCTGGTTCCCACCGGCTTTTCCGAGCTGAAATAGCCGCAGACGCTGCGTGAAAGATGGCGACCCTTTAGATTCCCGGGCCGCCATTCTATAGCCCGGCCCGCGCACCTCGGGGGGACGACGGTTCTGCCATGGCCGGTTTGACCCGGCTCGCCATGGCGAGCTCGAGCTTGGCAGCGAGGCTTTCCCGGCGGAACGGCTTCTGCAGCACCCAGGCCTCTTCCCTGAGGCTTTCGACATCGGCGAAGCCGGTAACGAAAATGATCGGCAAGCCCGGCCGCATCTTGCGAGCCCGTTGGGCGACTTCGATCCCGTTCAGGTCGGGCATGGCGAAATCGACGATGACGAGCTCGATTTGCGCGTCGGTACCGAGCAGACTCAGTGCCGCCTGGCCGCCCTCCACGCCGAGCGCTTCGAACCCTAGGCTTGTCGCCATGTCCGCTATGGCCTCCCGAACAGCCGCATCGTCATCGACCACCAGGATCCTGGCCGACCGCCTTGATGCGACTGCGACGACGGCAGGCGACTCGTCCAGATCCGACGTGGCGACTTCCGACTGGATGCGGGGTAGAAAGATTCTGACGATAGTGCCGATACCCTCCGCCGTGTCTATCCGAATGCCGCCTCCCGATTGCTGGACCAGGCCGTACGTCTGGCTGAGGCCAAGGCCCGTCCCCTTGCCGGGCGGCTTGGTGGTAAAGAAGGGATCGAAGGCGCGTGCCAGCACCTCTGGCGTCATGCCCGAGCCGGTATCCTCGATCGCGATGAGTACGTGATCGCCCGCCGGCGGATCGGCGGGCAACTCGGGCGCGCCGACCGAGACGTTTTCGGTCTTGATGGTGAGCGTGCCGCCGGACGGCATCGCGTCACGCGCATTGATCGCGACGTTGAGCACGACCAGCTCGATCTGCACGCGGTCGACGAAGGCCCGCCAGAGCTGGTCCTTGAGGATGAGCTCGACCCGAATCGTGCCGCCGAGCGTGCTGCGAAGCATTTCCGTCATATTGCAGATCAGGCCGTTGAGATCGACCGCTTCCGGCGACAGGCGCTGCTTGCGGGAGAAGGCCAGCAATTGGCTGGTGAGGGTGGCGGCACGATTGGCCGCGCGCTCGATCGCGGCGAGATGCCGCTCGGTCTTCGGATCGCGAACGTCAATACGCAGAAAATCGAGATTGCCGATGATCGATGTCAGCAGATTATTGAAATCATGGGCGATGCCGGTGGTCAGCTGACCGACGGCCTCGATCTTCTGCGATTGGAACAGTTGGATCTCCGCCTGTTCGCGGGCCAGCACCGCCTCTGCCTTCTCGTTGAGCGCGCGGCTCAGCCGCTCATAGATGCCGAACTGCCGGACGAGCGCCCATGCCACCAGGCCGACGGCGGTGGCGCAGAAGGCGCCGCCGATAGCGATCAGCATGGCCATGCCGCGCCAATCGGACAGAACGTCGTCGGTGGTCCGCGTGACGTTCACGACCAGAGGATAGTCCCTGAGAGCGCGGGTCGCCACGATGCGGCGGACGCCATCGATCGAGTTTTCCGTCTGGTAGACGCCTGACTCGCTGTGCAGCAGCGTTTCGGTAAAGGATTTGATCTGGAAGGCCTTGCCGACGCCTTCTATAGGCGGGAAGCGGGCGAGCAGGATACCGTCCCGCCGCCATAGGCTGACTCCGCTGCCGGGTCCCAGTTCCAGCGCCTTATAAAGATCCTGGAAATAGCTCAGATTGACGGCGCCCAGCACCAGACCGACGAACTGTCCGGCACGGTCGCTGACTCGACGGGCGACATAGAGCGTCCAGGTGCCCGTGGCACGGTTCTCGACCGGCTCGCTCACATAGGGCTGATTGGTCGGCATGGCGCTGAGCGCGCGGAAATAGTCGCGGTCCGACACGTTCACCGGCGGGATCGGGTAGGAGCGTGAAAAATTGATCAGATGCCCGTCCGCGGCGATCATGGTGAGCGCGTCGAGTTGCGGCACGTCGGCGACCCGGGCCTTGAGCTGCTTGTAGGTCTCTGCCCCGGCTTCCAGCCGCGCGAAATCCTCGGCGGACTCGACCCCTTCGGCCGCGATTTGGTCGACGATGCTGCCGAGAATGAAATCGACGCCTTGGATCGTCCGCGCCGTCTGCTCTGCCAGGGAAAGATTGAGCGTGACCAGTTCCCGTTCGGCGTCGGCAATCTCCTTGGCCCGGAATTCGGCAATAATTACGTAAGTCATGACCGGAATGAGCACAGCAAGCAGCCCACCGCCCAGGACGAGCCAACGCGTCGGTCGGCTATGGCGGAACTGTTGGATCCAAGACGCGCCCGTCAACGCCGCGATCCCGCCCTGTGCTTTGTCGATGTCACCGATAGAGCCGCCTTCGAAAAACGAGCCAGCGCCGGGATATATATCAGGGTTTCCAAGCAGCCACCATCAACGGGGCGGTTGCCGGGCGCCGTTTCCCGTGCGCTGTCGACGATCAATATCGTCATCGGCGGCTCCCGGCCGGCCGATGCCGTACAGGTTGTAGTCCCTCGCTATGACGGCTCGACCTCCGTCGGCCAGGCCTAATATCGGCGCCACGCCCGAGAGCGGAAGGCAAGCCCCTGATCAAATACTGGCGAGATCGTTTCGAACATGACTTCCATTTTTACAATCAGTTACGGAACAATCGGCCGGATTGAACGGTTGTGGATGATCTGTTCATGGAGGATTACCATGCCGATGTTTTCCAGAATTCGCACGACGTTGCTTGCCGCGGCCCCGATGGCTGCTCTCCTCGTCACGGCCAGCGCCCATGCGCAGCAATCGTCCCCCGCCTCGCCCAGCGAATCTCCGACCGCGGCGCCCAGCCAGATAAACGGAAGCGTGCCGACGCAGACGGGGCCGATCGGCAAGGCGCCAGCGCCCGACAGCCCGACCAGTGCGGCATCGACGCCGGGCGCACCCAGCACCAATTCACTGACGCCCGCCGCTCCCGGCTCGATCGGGACGCCGCCGCTACCCACGGGCGCCAACCCGGCGACGACCCCGACCCAGCCGAATACGCCGGAGCGGCAGCCCAGCGCGCCTCCGGGCACCGCCGGCTCACCGCGATAGAATTCGCGGACCTGGCGGAATTGGGCATGCGCCGTTAATGGCTGCGGCGCGGCCGCAGAGCACGCGCTTCAGTAGACAATGCTCTTCTGCATCGCGAAATGTTCGGCAAACGGGCCAAGAGAAAGAGCCGGCAGAAAGGTCAGGCCGCCGATGATGACGATTGTCGCCGCAAGCAGCAGAACGAATTGCAGACCGTCGGTGGGCAAGGTTGCGGCAGAGCGAGGTGCCGTGCGCTTTGCAGCGAGGGAACCGGCAATCGCCAATACCGCAACGATGACGAGGAATCGGCCGGCGAGCATCGCCAGCGTCAGGGTCAGATTATAGAAGACCGAGTTGGCGCCCAGCCCCGCATAGGCGCTGCCATTGGTGGCCGCGGCCGAAGTGTAGGCGTAAAGGATCTCGGAAAATCCATGCGGACCGGCATTGCCGAGGCCGGCCAGCCCGGTCGGAACGACACTCGCTACCGCCGAAAGCATGAGGATCGCTGCAGGCGCTACCAGCACGGCCAGCATAACCATCGTCATTTCCCGCGCCTCGATCTTCTTGCCGATAAATTCCGGCGTACGCCCGATCATGAGTCCGGCGATGAACACCGTGATGAGGCAAAATAGCAGGATCCCCCACAAGCCCGAGCCGGGTGGGCCGATGATCACCTCGTCGATCATCATGTTTGCCATCAGAATGAGGCCGCCCAACGGCATGAAACTGTCATGCATGGAGTTAACGGCGCCATCCGACGAGGCAGTCGAGATCTCGGCGAAGAGGGCTGAACCGACAATGCCGAAGCGCACCTCTTTGCCTTCCATATTGCCGCCCGGCTGGAGCGGACCCGCCGCCTGGTCGATCCCTAGGGCGGAAAACGCCGGATTGCCGACGGCTTCACCGGCTTCGAGCCCCGGGAATCCGAGGGCGAACAGCACCGCCATGGTCCCGAACAAGGCCCAACCCTGCCTTTCGCTGCCTACCATGCGGCCGAAACTGTTGGTCAGGGCCGCGCCGATCGCAAACATGAGCACCATCTCGACGAGATTGGTGAGCGGCGTGGGATTCTCGAAGGGATGGGCAGAGTTCGCATTGAAAAAGCCGCCGCCGTCGCCGCTCAGCAGCTTGATCGCCTCCTGACTCGCGACCGGCCCGCGCACGACCAATTGCGGCCCACCATCGATCGCCTGAACCTCGATCGGCCCATCCAGCGTCTGTGGCACACCCTCGGCCACAAAGAACAAGGCCGCGACGATGGCGATCGGCAGCATTACATAGAGCACCCCGCGTGCGAGATCGGCCCAGAAATTGCCGATCGTGTCGGCGCTACGGCGGGCAAAGCCGCGGATCAGAGCGACGGCGACGGCCATGCCTGTAGCCGCGGATAGAAAGCTTTGCACTGCGATGCCGGCCATCTGGGTCAAGTAAGACAGGGCCTGCTCACCGGCATAGGATTGCCAGCTGGTGTTCGTCACGAAGCTGACAGCCGTGTTGATCGCCAGATCGACGGAAACCCCCGGCAACTTCTGCGGATTGAGCGGCAGTTCGCCCTGAACGCGCAGCAGAAGGTAAAGCGCCGCGGTGCCGACCACCTGAAAGGCGAGAAGGGCGATGGCGTATTCCGACCATTTCTGTTCGACCGAGGCGTCGGCACCGGCCAGCCTATACAATGTCGTTTCGACGGGCCCCAGGATTGGGTGCAACAACGTGCGCTCGCCCGCATAAACCCTTGCGAGATAGCCCCCCAACGGCCGCGCGACGACCGCGACCAGCAGCGCGAGCAAGCCAACCTGCCCCCAGCCGAAGATGCTCATCCCTGCTCCTCGCAGTTTGGACAGGGGTCGTCGGCCGGATCGACGATCCGCTCATTCCGACAGCGAGATTGCCGAAGCAAGATCGCGAATAGATGGACAAAGCGCCCATCGGCGCATCTAAGCTTCAAGTGGAGGAGCGTGCTGGGACATGCAGGCGAACGAGCGTCACGCCCGCTGCGGCGGCGGCCGATTTGTATTGCCGAACCAGCTCGCGGTCACGTGATTCTTGCGCCATGTGCTCGAACATATTCGCCATGCTCAGGAGTACATCTGAATTCCACTCGCATTCGACGCTGACGGCCTTCTCACGGTAGAAGGCAGCCCGGCTTCGGAAAAGATCGGAATTCTTCACGACCACCTCCTCAATTTGACATGCCTTGTCATCTGCATAGGCCGGCTCGACATTGATCCAGGTCAAGCGAAGCCAGAAGAGCATAGGGGTCCCCGAGAGGTTTCGAAACATTGATCCTAGTGCGTCGCCGGCGCCGATGGCAGCAGGCGCATGAAGCTCGCGATACTGGCCGCTCCGGCGAAGCCGGCTCCCAGCGCCAGCGCCAGGGCCGAGCCGTGCGGGCCGGCGACACCGAAGCAAAGCGCCACCAGAGCGGCGCCGCTGCTCTGGCCGAGCAGGCGCGAGGTGGCGACGATGCCGCTGGCGCCGCCGCTGCGCTCGGGCGGCGCGCTCGCCATCAGCGCCTTGAGATTGGGCGACTGGAAGAAGCCGAAGCCGAAACCGCAAATGGCCATGCGCCAAGCGATGTCGAGCACGCTCGGATGCGCCGGCAGCACCGCCAGCAACACCATGCCCAGGCACAACGCGGCCAAGCCGCAGCCTCCCAGAATGGCCGGGGGATGCTTGTCGGAAAGCTGGCCAGCGATCGGCACGACGATCGCCACCACCACCGGCCAGGGCGTCATCAGCAGCCCGGTCTCGACCTGCGTGCGGCCGAGCGTGGTCTGGAAATAGAAGGGCAGCGAGACGAAGGCCAGGCCTTGCGCCGCGAAGGAACAGACGGCGGTCACGGCGGAGAGCGCGAAGATCGGGCGCCGGAACAGATCGACCGGCAGCATCGGCGCCGTCTGGCTCGCCTGGCGGCGGATGAGCAGCAGGCCGAACAAGCCGGCGCCGACGAACTCCCCGGCGACGAGCAGCGGTTCGGCTTGATGGCCGGCCTCACCGATCGCGACGATGATCAGCCCGAAGGTCGCGGCGTTGAGCAACGCACTCACACCGTCGAACCGATAAGTCGCTCGCTGGGAATAGGGCAAGGCCGGGATAGCGATCGCGATCGCGATCAGGCCGATCGGCACGTTGATCGCGAACAGCCATTGCCAGGAGGCGACCGCCAGGATGCCGGACGCGACCGTCGGCCCGATCGCGAAGGAGACGGCGACGACCAGCGCATTGAATCCCACGCCGCGGCCGAGCGAGCGCGCGGGATAGATGAAGCGAACGAGCGCCGTGTTGACGCTCATGATGCCGCTGGCGCCGAAACCTTGGAACATGCGGGCGAGCGCCAGGCTCGGGAGCGACCAGGATGCGGCGCAGACGAGCGAAGCCACGGTGAAGACCGCGAGCCCGGCGATATAGATGCGCCGATAGCCCAGGATGTCCCCAAGCGACGCCAGCGGCAGCAGCGACACCATCAGGGCCAACTGATAGGCATTGACCACCCAGATCGACGCCGCGGGGCTCGCATTGAGGTCTGCCGCGATGGTCGGCAATGCGGTATTCGCGATCGCGGTATCGAGCGTCGCCATGCCGATCGCAAGCACGATGGTCGTTACTGCCAGGCGCAGTCTTTCGGGCGGCAGCCCGTCCATCGGCACTTCTGACACAGTCGGCAGGCGCACGGCATCGTTCATCGAACCTCACCGGGACAACGCGAAATAGGCGGCCATTGACCCATAGATGCGCCGGCGTGACGAGATCGAAAAAAGCAGGGCAGGCCGATGGTTACGCTAACCTTCCCGACCCAGCAACTTTCGGCCATGCTCCAGGATCGCCTCGCTCAGCTGCTGTGCCGGCGCCGAGCGCACGCCCTTGCCGGCGCGCAGCACGAAGGTCACGTCGCCGAGCTCGGGCAGGATGGCCGGCAGCTCGACAAGACCCGGCGGGATCAGCTCGCGCGCGAGCGCCAGCACGCCGAGCTCGGCCAGGGCCGCGGCGCGCAGCCCGGTCAACCCGCCGCTGGTGCAGGCGATCCGCCATGACCGCCCTGCTCGCTCCAAGGCCTGCAGGATCTGGTCGCGCGTGATGCTGGGCGGCGGATAGAGGATCAGCGGCAAGGGCTGGCGCTGATCCACGACCAGCGACGATGTCCCGACCCAGACCAGCTTGTCCTGCCAGACGAGCTGGCCGCGCTCCTCGCCCTCCGCCCGCTTGGCCAGGATCAGATCGAGCTCGCCATCATCAAGCTTGGCGTGCAGCAAGCCGCTCAGGCCCACCGTCAGCTCCAGATCGACCAGCGGATGCCGACGCCGAAAATCGCGCAGCACCTCGGACAGGCCGGAAAAGACGAAATCTTCCGAGGCGCCGAAGCTGAGGCGTCCGCGCAGCTGAGTCCCGGAAAAATAGCGCTCCGCCCGCTCATTCGCGTCCAGAATATGCTCGGCGAAAGCGACCATCGCTTCGCCGTCCGGCGTCAGCGCCACGGAATGCGTGTCGCGCACGAACAGCCGCCTACCGATCTGCGCTTCCAACTTACGGATATGTTGGCTGATCGCGGGCTGCCCATGGCCGAGTCCGCGACCCGCCTCGCTGAAGCTGCGCGACCGCGCCACGGCCAGGAAGCTGCGCAGCAGGATAGGATCTAACATCGCGCTCTCATCATGAATCATGATGACAGTAAATGAGTCACGAGACGTTCACAACAAGAGGAAGACGGGGCAGATCTGAGCCCTTGGTGGAGGAAGCTCAATGTTTGCGTGGCTGGAACGTCTTCGTATCGACCCCTATCTGCTCGCGATCCTGACGATGGTCGGCATCGCGACCGTGCTGCCCTGCCGCGGCCAGGTGGCGGTCGATTTCAGCTACGGTACCACCATCATGATCGGCCTGGTGTTCTTCTTCTACGGCGCCCGCCTGTCGCGCGAGGCCGTGTGGAAGGGGCTGTCGCACTGGCGCCTGCATGCGCTGATCCTCGCCAGCACCTTCGTGCTCTTCCCGCTGCTCGGCCTCGCGGCGCGCGTGCTGGTGCCCACCGTCCTGACGCCGCAGCTTTATCTGGGGGTGCTCTTCCTCTGCACCTTGCCCTCCACGGTGCAATCCTCCATCGCCTTCACCGGCATCGCCCGCGGCAACATCCCGGCCGCCGTCTGCGCCGCTTCGGCATCGAGCCTGCTCGGCATCTTCATCACGCCGCTGCTGGTCAGCCTCGCCATGCATGCCGAAGGCAGCGTCTCGGCCGGCAGCGTCGAAAGCATCCTGCTGCAGCTCCTTGCCCCGTTCGTCGCCGGGCAGGTCGCACGGCGTTGGATCGGCGATTGGGTCGGCCGCAACAAGCAGATCATCAGCCTGCTCGATCGCGGATCGATCCTGGCGATCGTCTATACCGCCTTCAGCGAGGGAGTCGTCAGCGGCATCTGGCAGCAGCTCGACCCGCTCAACCTCGCCGCCGTCCTGCTGGTGAACATCGCGCTGCTCGCCATCGTGCTCACGGTTACGACGTTCGTCAGCCGGCGCCTGGGTTTCTCGCGCGAGGACGAGATCACCATCGTCTTCTGCGGCTCGAAGAAGAGCTTGGCCAGCGGCGTGCCGATGGTGAACGTGCTGTTCCCGCCGCAGACCGTCGGCCTCATCGTCGTACCGCTGATCCTCTACCATCAGATCCAACTCATGGTCTGCGCCGCCCTCGCCCGTCGCTACGCGGCACGCCCGGCCGTAGAGCAGGAGAAGGCGGCCTCATTCCCCGCGCTTGGAACGGCCAAAGCCGCGCGAGGCTGATGCGCCGGCCAAGGCCCAGAAAAGCCGGCCCGCGAACAGGCTCGAAGCGGCGGCTCCGCCATATGCCGGCCTCACACTGTCCTCGATCGGCCTCGTGACTTCCTCTTTCGTATCGAAGGCGCGCCGATTCATCGGAAGCGGAATGGAGAAAATCGCTGTAAATTTGTAGTACAGGGAGACCCTGTCATGATGACCTTCACTACCAACGGGAATAAATCTCAATAATATACAACTATAAATGTAGATCGTTATATAAAAGCGGCACTGCGCTATTGCTAATCGCTCGTTGACATCTTTCAGGCAGCATCGATCAAGATCGGGCCGGCCCTTCCTGAACCGGCCGTAAGGAGCATGCGATGCTCTATCTGGCGATGATGCTGTTCGCACTGACGCTCGGCGCCTGGGTTCGATATCTGGACGCCCCCTCCTACCTCGCCGACCAGGCCCATACGCAGTTCCTGTGGCTGCTCGGCCTGTTCGTGGCGGCCCTCGTCATCGGGCTCATCCGGCGGCGGTAGGACCGCGCCATCGTGGCGATTGCCCTGGCCTCGCGATTCTGCAAGTTTGCGCCCGATACGGTCGGTTGACCGTCCAATCCGACCACCAGCCAAGGACATTACCATGGCCTTCACGATGTATGACGCCGCCGTTCCCGCCCTCACCCAGACCCTCGGCAGCATCGCCAAGATCCTCGACAAGGCAGCCGGTCATTGCGAGGAAAAGAAGATCGACAGCGCCGTGCTGGTAAATTACCGGCTGGCGGCCGACATGTTCCCGCTTTCGCGCCAAGTCCAGATCATGACCGATCAGGCCAAGGGGCTGATGGCCCGCTTGGCCGGAGTCGAGATCCCCGCCTATCAGGATGTCGAGGCGACGCTACCCGAACTGCAGGCACGCATCGCCAAGACGATGGACTTCATCAAGAGCTTCACGCCGGACCAGATCGCCGGCACGGAAGACAAGGAAATCACGCTGAAGGTCGGCGGCAGCGAGATGAAGCTGAAGGGCAGCCAGTATCTGACGAATTTCGTACTGCCGAACTTCTATTTCCACGCCGCGACGACCTACGACATTCTCCGCCACGCAGGCGTCTCGCTGGGCAAGCGGGATTTTCTGGGCGCCGCCTGACAGAATTCCTGGGCCCGCCGATGTCGGGCGGCCCCGCTTTCGTCACCAACGATGCCCATAGTGGCCGCCGCCGCCTATGACGACCGTACCGTAAGCATCCGGATAGTAATAGCCTGGCGCCGGACCATAGGCGACCGGTGCCGGATAGGCCACACAACCACCGAGGGCCAAGACAAGAGCGACAATCGCGGGACGAATTAGGGTTTTCATGATCTCCACCCGTTGCTCTGCGCGGCCACTGACTTGGATTTTGCCGACCGCATAAGTTACTTCGGAATGACAACGGCCGACATCCAACCTTTGTGCCCAAATATATTGAGGCGTTTTCAAGGCGTGAAACCTATTGAAACGCGGTGGACCGTTCTATCTTCCCTTGTGCAGTTCCGAACAGGGCGTCTTCTCCGGTGGCCGATCCCATCATCCTCTGGTTCCGCAGTGATCTTCGGCTCGCCGACAATCCGGCGCTCACGGCCGCCGCCGAGTCGGGCAAGCCGATCATCGCCCTCTACGTTCTCGACGGCGCGAAGGACTGGGCGATCGGCGGTGCCGCGCGCTGGTGGCTGGCGCATAGCTTGCGTGCGCTCGCCCGCGATCTGGGGCGCCATCGCGTGCCGCTCACCTTGCGCCGCGGCGAGCCGGCGGTAATCGTCGGGCGGATCGCCGCCGAGACCGGTGCGCGCGAGATCCATTGGAACCGGTGCTACGATGGCCGCTCGATCACGCGCGACAAGGCGCTCAAAGCCGAGCTTAAGCGGCGCGGCGTCGAAGTCCGCTCACACAATGCGAGCTTGCTGGCCGAGCCTTGGGACATCGCCGGCAAGACCGGGCAGCCCTATGGGAAGTTCACGCCCTTCTGGCGGCAGCTCCGCACCCTCTCGCCGCCGATGCCGCTGCCGTCTCCCGATCGGCTTGTCTCCGCCGGCAAGATCCCGAGCGACAGGCTCGAGGATTGGCGGCTGGAGCCCGCTTCGCCCAATTGGGCCCAATGCTTCGACGATGTCTGGCAACCCGGCGAGGCCGGGGCGGGCGAGCGGCTTCGGCAATTTCTCGACGAGGCGCTCTCGGCCTACGCATCCGGCCGCGACCGCCCCGACCGGCAAGGGACCTCCGGCTTGTCGCCGCATCTTCATTGGGGCGAGATCTCGCCGCGCCAGATCTGGCATGCGGCTATCGCCGCACGGCAAGCCGGCGCCAACGACGCGGCGGTCGAATCCTTTCTTGCCGAGCTGGGCTGGCGGGAATTCTCCCACCATCTGCTCTACCATCATCCGGACCTGCCCGATCGGCCCTTGCGGCCGGCATTCGAGGCGTTTCCCTGGTCTCCCGACCGGCGCCTGCTGCGGGCCTGGCAACGTGGCCTGACCGGCTATCCGATCGTCGATGCCGGCATGCGGGCGCTTTGGGCGACCGGCTGGATGCATAACCGGGTCCGCATGGTCACGGCCAGCTTCCTGACCAAGCATCTGCTGCAGCCGTGGCAGGATGGCGAGGCTTGGTTCTGGGACTGTCTGGTCGATGCCGATCTCGCCTCGAACGCGGCGAACTGGCAATGGGTCGCCGGCTGCGGCGCCGATGCGGCCCCCTATTTCCGCATCTTCAACCCGACACTTCAGGGCCGGAAATTCGATCCTGACGGCGGCTATGTCCGCCAATGGGTGCCGGAATTGCGCGCGTTTCCATCGGAGTTCATCCACGAGCCATGGCGCGCGCCCGACCGGTTTCGGAAGCTGGCGATGGACGAGTGCGGGCGTGTCTATCCGGACCCGATCGTCGATCACCGCACCGCTCGCGCCTCGGCGCTCCACGCCTACGCGACGCTGCGTCATCGCGGCGGCGGCGAGGCAGGCTGACACGCTTTGGCTCCGGTCCCGCTTGCGCAGCGGGCACATACGTAAATACTCCTTACAATCCCGGATCGAGCATGACGCTAAGCGGTTGAAATCAACCATTGGCACAAATGTTGCTTATCTAATTTCATCATTCACGGCAGTCCGCCAAGAAGAGCGAGACCATGATGATGCTGAAGCCCAGAGGTCGTTTCTCGGGGAACAGTATGGACGATCGGATGTCGCCGCGCCGCAGCGCCGTGCTGGTCGTCGGGGTCGCCATCTGCGCCTGGGCCGTGCTATTCATCTTCCTGCGCTATGTGACGAGCCTGGACCTGGCGCCCTGAATGGCCGCCCTGCGCCGCATGCGGGGTTCCCCTCCTTCGCTGCGATGGTATAAGCGGCCATCAACCCGTGTTCGAACGAGGGATGGATGACGCCCAACGATGTTGCCCGGGTCCAGGATTATCTCCGCCGGACCTTCTCCAACGATCGCATTGCGATCGATCTTCCGACCAAGCGCGGCGCCCCCGTCGAGGTCAGGATTGCCGACGAGTTCATCGGTGTCCTGCATCGCGACGACGAGGATGATGACGGTTCCTGGTCGCTCATCATCACCATTCTCGACGAGGATCTGCCGCCGGCGAGCCCGGTCGGCGTCAAGCCGCCGCGGAAATAGCGTATGACCGACCTTGCGGATCTGCCGGCGAGCGAGGCGCTCCGGCGCATCGCCGGCGGCACGCTGACGGCCGAAGCCTATCTCCGCGGCTGTCTCGACCGGATCGACACGCTGGAACCGACGCTCCAGGCCTGGGTGGCGCTCGATCGAGCGGGCGCGCTCGAGGCGGCACGCCAGGCCGATCGCGGCGCCTCGCGCGGCCTGCTGCACGGCATGCCGCTCGGCATCAAGGACATCATGGCCACCACCGGCCTGCCGACGAGCTGCGGCTCGCCGATCTATCGCGGCCAGGTGCTGCCCTATGATGCCGCCCTGGTGGCGCTCGCCCGCCGGGCGGGTGCCATCATTCTCGGCAAGACGGTCACCACCGAATTCGCCTATTTCACCGCCGGCCCGACCCTCAACCCCCGAGACAGCATGCGTAGTCCCGGCGGCTCGTCGAGCGGCTCTGCCGCGGCCGTCGCCGCCGGCATGGTGCCGCTGGCCACCGGGACCCAGACCGCCGGCTCGATCGTCCGGCCTGCCGCCTTCTGCGGCGCGGTCGGCTACAAGCCGAGCTACGGGCTGATCGAGACGAGCGGGGTCAAGCGCCTGGCGGGCTCGCTCGACACGATGGGGATCATCAGCCGCACGGTCGAGGACGCCGCCTTGTTCGCGGAAGCGGTCGCCGGCGTCGAACTGCTGGCAGCCGCGCGCAGCCGGACGGCGCCGCGCCGCATCGGCCTGTGCCGCTCGCCGGCTTGGGATCACGTCACCGAGCCAATGCGCGAGCAGGTCGAGGCGCTGCCGGCCCGGCTCGGCGTCGAGGTGATCGACGTGACCCTGCCGCCCGAAGCGGCGGAACTGCTCGCGGCACAAGTCCGGATCATGAATTACGAGGCGGCACGCTGCCTCGCCTTCGAGGCGGAGAGCCGCCGGGAGCTGCTGAGCCCTCGCCTCTCAGCATTGCTAACCGAAGGCATGACGATCCCGCGCCGGACCTACGAGGCCGACCTGCTGGGCCGCGCCCGGCTTCAGGCCGCCCTCGACTTCATCTTCGCCAGCGTCGATGTCCTGCTGACGCCGAGCGCCGCCGGCGTGGCGCCGCTGATCGAGCACGGCACCGGCGATCCGGTGTTCAACCGGCTCTGGACGCTGGCCGGCGTGCCCTGCGTCAACGTCCCGGGCCTGACCGATCCGGTCGGCCTGCCGCTCGGGGTCCAGATCGTCGGCCCGCTCGGCGCCGATGCGCGCACGCTCGCGGCCGCTGCCTGGCTCGAAACTAAAATCCAGGGCTAAAGAGGATGGCCACGATCTTCGTCGCCCGCAGCGCCGGGCTCAGCGACTGGGCCTCGGATGTCGGCCTCTCCAAGCATGTCTACAAGCTCGGCGTGACCGAGGCGCCGATCAAAGAGGTGGTCGCCGCCGGCTGGTCCGGTTTCACCGATTGGAAGCTGCTGAAGCAGCAGGACGTCGAAGGCGTCGACGATGCGGACATCGTCGCCCGCCTCGCTGCCCGGGTGAAGATGATCGACCCCAACCTCTATCCCCGCCTCAAGGACGAGGCCGGCATGTTCAAGGTCCTGCCGGCGCAGGTGGAGAACCACATCACGCTCACGCGCGCGCTCGCAGGCAATCAGGACAGCGGTGAGCTGAAGGTGAAGCCGGTCGATTTCGCCAATTTCCTGATCCACAACGCGCTGCGCTGATCAGGCGAAGCAGCGCCTGCCGCCGCGCCAGATCTGAGTGATGTTGGCTTCGGCCGCGAGCACCGACAGGTCTCGCGTCGGATCGCCCTCGACGACGAGCAGATCGGCATAGGCGCCGGGCACCAGCTCGCCGAGCAGTCCTTCCTGCCGGACGATCCGGGCATTCACCAGCGTCGCCGAGCGCAGCACCTCGATCGGCCGTTCGAATTCGCCGCGAATGAGGAATTCCCGGCTCTGGTCGATCTGGAGCTGGCCGAGCAGATCGCTGCCGAAGCCGATCGAGACGCCGGCCTCCTTGGCCAGCGCGATCGAGCGGGAACCCGCCTCCAGCACCACCTCGTTCTTGGCGAGGCTGTATTCGCTCAGACCGAATTGCGGGCCGCGGCGCTTGAGCGCGTCATAGGCGACGAGGGTCGGCACCAGGAAGGCGCCATGCTTCGCCATCACGGCGGCCGCCTCGGCGTCGATCATGTTGCCATGCTCGATCGTGCGCACGCCTTGACCGACGGCCCGCTTCACCGCCTCGGCGGTGTAGGCGTGGGCCGCGACATAACTGCCCCAATGGGCGGCAGCCTCGGTGGCGGCGGCGATTTCGTCCAGCCGGTATTGAGTCGCCTCGAGCGGATCGGCCTGCGAGCTGACCCCGCCCGAAACCATGATCTTGACGAAATCGGCGCCTTTGCGCAGTTCGTCCCGGACTGCCTTGGTCATCTCGTCGACCCCGTCGGCGATGCGCGAGGTCATGCCGATGCCCGAGCAGCAGGCGCAGGGCGGCAGATCCTCCGTGCGGCGGCGGAAATCGGCATGGCCGCCGGTCTGGCTGATCGAGCGGCCGGCGACGAAGAGGCGCGGCGCCTCGATCAGGCCGGTCTCGCTCGCGACCTTGATGCCCCAATCTCCCCCTCCCGTGTCGCGCACGGTGGTGAAGCCGCGCCGCAGCATGGCGCGGGCCGCATCCGCCGCCTTGTGCGCGAGCAGGGTCAGCGGCACATCGGCGAGGCGATAGAAATCGACCTCGACCAGATAGACATGGGCATGGGCGTCGATGAGACCGGGCATCAGCGTGCGGCCTTCGAGATCGATGCGCGTCGCTGCAGGGGATTTGATCGGCCGGTCGGACACTTCCTTGACGCGATCGCTCTCGATCAGGAGCTCGATGCCGTCGATCAGCTCGTCGCGGCGCGGGTCCAGGAACTTCCCGCCATGGAATAGAAACGATGTCATCTTGCCTCGCGCCGGTGAAGCCATCATGGTCTCACCGGAATGGCGCGGTGGGCGCGCCCGGATGTCAATGGCGGAGTCGGAGGAGATGGGGATGGCTGGGCACAAAGTGACGTGGCGGGGCGTTTTCCCGGCGGTGACCACGCAATTCCGCTCCGACTTCTCGATCGATTTCGGCGCGATCGAGCGCATGGTCCAGGCCCTCGTCGGCGAAGGCATCAACGGCATCATCGCCTGCGGCTCGGTCGGCGAGAACGCCTCGCTGTCGGCGAGCGAGAAGCGCGATGTCGTGTCGGCCATCCATTCCGCCGCCGGCGCCCGCGTGCCGGTGCTGTCCGGCGTCGCCGAGATCACGACCGAGGCGGCCTGCGCCTATGCCCGCGACATGGCGCGCCTCGGCATCGACGGGCTCATGGTCATGCCGCCGATGATCTATTCGGCCGCCCCGCGCGAGATCGAGGCGTGGTTCCGCGCGATCGCCTCGGCCTCGGACCTGCCGATCATGCTCTACAACAACCCGCCGGCCTATCGGAACGACATCCCGCCGAGCCTGGCCAAGGATCTGGCCGGTATCGACACCATCGTCGCGGTCAAGGAATCCTCCGGCGACACGCGCCGCTTCGTCGATCTCTACAATCTGCTGGGCGATCGGTTCCTGCTGTTCTGCGGCCTCGACGACGTGATCCTGGAAACGGCGAGCCTGGGCGCGGTCGGCTGGGTCTCGGGCCTCTCGAACGTCTTTCCGCGCGAATGCAGCCGCCTGTTCGAGCTCGCCGTCGAGGGCAAGCCGCACGAGGCGTTGGCGCTTTACCGCTGGATCATGCCGCTCCTGCATCTCGATGCCCGCGCCGACCTCGTTCAATGCATCAAGCTGTGCGAGGCGGTCGCCGGGCGCGGTTCCGAGCTGACCAGGCCGCCGCGCCTGCCGCTCTCCGGCACCGACCGCGCCCAGGTCGAAGCCCTGATGCGCAAGGCGATCGAAAACCGGCCGCAGCTCGGGGCCTGAGCGATGGCGGTTTTCGAAGGCGTACCGGACGGCAACTACACCTTCAGCTGCATCGACGGCCATACCTGCGGCAATCCGGTGCGGCTGGTGACCGGGGGCGCCCCCCTGCTCCAGGGTGCCACCATGAGCGAGCGGCGCCAGGATTTCCTCGCCCGCTTCGACTGGATCCGGCGCGCGCTCATGTATGAGCCGCGCGGCCATGACGTGATGTCGGGCTCGCTGCTCTTTCCGCCGACGCGGGCGGATTGCGATATCGGCATCCTGTTCATCGAGGTTTCGGGCTGCCTGCCTATGTGCGGCCATGGCACGATCGGCACGGTGACGATGGCGCTGGAGCACGGGCTGGTCACGCCCAGGCAGGAAGGCGTGCTGATGCTCGACGCGCCGGCCGGCCCGGTGCGCGCGGATTATGTCCGCAACGGCGATTGGATCGACAGCGTGCGCATCCGCAACGTCGCCTCCTATCTCGAGGCCGAGGGTGTCGCGATCGAGGTGCCGGGCCTGGGCGAGCTCGTGGTCGATATCGCCTATGGCGGCAATTTCTATGCGATCGTCGAGCCGCAGAAGAATTATGCCGGCATCGACGATCTGGGCGCCGGCGGCGTGCTCCGCTATTCGCCGCTCGTGCGGCAGGCGGTCGAGCGCGCGTTCGAAGCGGTGCATCCGCTGGATCCGACCATCCGCGGCGTTCATCACGTCATGTGGACGGACAAGCCCAACGATGCGCGCGCCCATGCCCGCAACGCCGTCTTCTATGGCGACAAGGCGATCGACCGCTCGCCCTGCGGCACCGGCACCTCGGCGCGCATGGCGCAGCTCGCGGCCAAGGGCAAGCTCGGAGTCGGCCAGGATTTCATCCATGAGAGCATCATCGGCACGCTGTTCGACGGCCGGGTCGAGGCCGCGACCGAGCTCGGAGGTCGCACGGCGATCATTCCCTCGATCGCCGGCTGGGCGCGCATGCACGGGCTGAACACCATCTTCGTCTCGGCGCGCGACCCGCTGCGCGGCGGCTTCCAGCTCGGCTGACATCCATGACACAGCATGTGGGCGTGATCGGCGCCGGGATCATCGGCGTGACGGCGGCGCGCGCGCTCCAGCGCGCTGGCGACAAGGTCACGCTGTTCGATCCGAACGAGCCGGGGGCCGCCTGCTCCTTCGGCAATGCCGGGCATATCGCGATCGACCATGTCCAGCCTCTCGCCCGGCCCGACGTGCTCAGATCCCTGCCGCGGCTGCTGTTCGATCCGCTGGGCCCGCTCTGCCTGAAATGGGCGGGCCTGCCGCGCCTCACCCCCTGGCTGATGCGCTTCGCTGAGGCCGCCAAGCCCAGCAAGGTCGAGGCCGGCACCGAGGCGCTGGGCGCGCTTCTCCTCCTGGCCAAAGCGGCCTGGGCCGACGAGATCGCCGCCTCCCGGCTCGCGGATCTGTTCCGCCATCGCGGCTCGCTCGTCATCTTCGAGTCGGATCGGGCGCTGCGTGAAGGCCATGAGGAGTCCAAGATCCTTGCCCGTCATGGCGTCCGGCTTGAGATGCTGGGTGCCGACGCCGCGAAGGAGCGCCTGCCCGCCCTCGCCCGTTCGATCGCGGGTGGCCGCTATTATCCCGACACCGCGCACACGGTCGATCCGCACCGGCTGGTGCTGGAGCTGGCCGAGAGGGTGACGGCGGAGGGCGGCGCCTTCGATCGGGCAGCGGTGACGGAGATCGAGATCGAAGGCGGCCTCGTCCGCTCGGTCGTGGCCGGCGACCGGCGCCACCAGCTCGACAAGCTGGTGCTGGCGGCCGGCGCCGGTGCCGGAATGTTGGCCAAACGCCTGGGCGCATCGGCGCCTCTGACGCGCGAGCGCGGCTATCACGCCATGCTAGCGCCCGAGTCGCTGGCGCTCGACCTGCCGATCACCTTCGCCGATCGCGGCTTCGTCGCGACACCCATGACGGCCGGCGTCCGATTGGCCGGCACCGTCGAGCTCGGCGCCGGCAAGGCGCCCGATTGGCGCCGCGCGGACATCCTGCTCACTCATATGCGCGAGCTGTTCGGTCGGCCCTTCACCTCGACCGATCGCTGGATGGGAGATCGCCCGACCCTGCCCGACTATCTGCCCATGATCGGGCCAGCGCCGCTGGCGCGCAACGCCATGCTGGCGCTGGGCCACCAGCATCTGGGGCTGACGCTCGCCGCCGTGACCGGCCGGCTCGTCGCCGCCCTCTTCGCCGATGCGCCGCTGGCGCTGGACCTCTCGCCGTTCCGGGCCGACCGTTTCAGATGAATTTCGGCTCGACCGCGAGGTGATGCACGGAAAAGCCGTGCTCGCGCTCGAGCGCCTCGACCACGCGGGCCCGATGGCAGATATGCCAGTCGGCCTCGAAGCACATGAGACAGCTCGCCTCGGCCTTCGCGATCTCGGCCGCCTCCGCCAGCGCCGATTTGGCTTCCGGCGTCACCATGCGCGTCTCGACGATGCGCCAGAATTCGTCGTAATGCCGGCTACGATGCGCCGTCCGCCCCTCCTTGGGGGTGCCGAGTGCCTTCAGATGGACGTAACGGATGCCGACCGCTCCGACCGAAGCCGCCAGCATGTTCTTGGAAAAGCCGGCCCGGCGCGACTGCGGCAGCTCGCGCACATCGATCAGCGTCTTCACCTCCGCCGCGCGCAGCGTGTCGATGAAATCGGCGAGCGAGGCCTTCTCGTAGCCGATCGTGAATATCTCGGTCATTGGCGTCCCCCGCAATGCATGCTTGAATATTGCGATCCATCGACCCGATAGCTAATGCTAAGTGGGTTGACCGTTCGTCGCCGCCATGTTCCACGGAACCCACGGACCTTCGGGAGGACGAAAGTGCTCGGCTGGCGAAGGTCGGAACCAGATGCGACGACTCTGCTGCGCGCCCTGCTCGTCGCCGCCATCCTCGTCCCGACGCTGCTGTTCGCCGCTGCTTCCTGGTTCAACTACCATCGTCTCTTCGATGAAGCCGAGAGCGATCTCAAGCAGCTCAGCCGGATCGCCCGGGAGCACGGAACCAGGATCTTCGACAGCCACAAGCTGATCGCCGACGAGGCGAACGAGTTGCTGCGCGGGCTCGGCGACGACGAAGTCCGCAAGATCGAGCTCTCTCTCCACGACCGCCTGCGCGCCTCGATCCAGGAAGTGCCGCAAATCGCCGGCGTCTGGGTTGTCGACCGGACCGGGCACCTGTTGATCGCCACCAACGTCTTTCCGGTCAATAACACGCTCGATTTCTCGGATCGGGATTATTTCGCCGTCATGCGGGACGGCACGGAGCGAGCCTACGTCAACCAAGTCTATATCGGCCGTTCCGACGGCAGGCCCAACTTCGGCTTGAACCGCCGCCGCGAAGATGCCGACGGCGGCTTCAACGGGCTGGTCAACGTTTCCGCGGCGCCGGACTTCTTCGTCGATTTCTATACCACCCTCGTCGGCGGCGACGACGACATGGTCGATCTGGTTCGTGCGGACGGCGAGGTCCTCGCGCGCTACCCGGCGGCTGCCTGGCCGTTGCCGCGCGTCAACGCGGCCGATCCCTTCTATCGATCGATCGAACAGCAGCCTCGGGAGGGGTTCTACCGAACCGCTCTTGGCGGCGATCGGCAGAACAAGCTCGCCGCCTACAGCAAGCTTTCAGGCTATCCAATCTATGTGATCGTGAGCCGGCCGATCTCGCAGATCTTGTCGAGTTGGTATGCCACGATGGCGAGCCATCTTCTGTTCGGCATTCCGGCGACGATCGCGCTCGTGCTCCTGACCTTGACCGCCCTGCGCCGGACGCAGCGGGAGCAACAGGCACAGGCTCGGGCGCATGACGAGATGGAGCGCCGACTGGTTGCCGAAGGAGCGCTCCGACAGGCCCAGAAGATGGAGGCGGTCGGCCAGCTCACCGGCGGCATCGCCCATGATTTCAATAACATATTGACCATCATCACCGGCAATGTCGACATGGCGCAGCGCGCGCTCGCCGGCAGGGATGAGAAGCTGGCTCAGTTGCTCGGCCTGGCGCTCCGCGGCGCTGATCGGGCCGCGGCGTTGACGAGACATCTGCTCGCCTTCGCCCGGCGCCAGGCGCTGGAGCCCGCAGCGATCGACGTGAACAAGCTGGTCGGCGGCATGTCGGAGCTGGTCCGTCGCACACTCGGCGAGAATATCAATGTCGAGACCGTGCTCGCCGGCGGCGTCTGGCGCTGCTTCTGCGATGCCAACCAGCTCGAATCGGCCCTTCTGAACCTCGTCCTCAATGCCCGCGACGCCATGCCCGAGGGCGGCAATCTGACCATCGAGACGCAGAATTCACTGCTCGACGAAGCCTATGCCGATGCCCATTCCGAGGTTGCGGCCGGCCAATATGTCATGGTCTCGATCAGCGACACCGGCACGGGCATGTCGGAAGAGACCCTGGCCCAGGTGTTCGAGCCCTTCTTCACGACCAAGCGGCCGGGCGAAGGCAGCGGCCTCGGCCTCAGCATGGTCTACGGCTTCATCAAGCAAAGCGGCGGACACATCAAGATCTATAGCGAGGTCGGCCAGGGGACGGTGGTGAAGCTGTACCTGCAACGTCATTTCGGCACGGAGCTGGCACCGGCACCGGAACAGCGGATGGAGTTGCCCAAGGCGGCCGAGCTCCACACTATCCTGGTGGTCGAGGACGATCCCGGCGTCGCCGAATACTCGGCCCGGGTGCTGACCGAGCTCGGCTATCAGGTGCTGGTAGCGAACGATGGCCCCGAGGCTCTGAAACTGATCGCAAGTAGCGGTAAAATAGATCTACTTTTCACCGATGTCGTGCTGCCGAGCATGAATGGCCGCGAGCTGGCGCGACGGGCGACACTCATCCAATCGAACCTCAGGGTGATATACACAACCGGATATACCCGCAATGCGATAATTCATTCCGGCCGGCTCGACCCCGATGTCGTGCTGGTGGCGAAGCCCTTCACACCCGATACGCTAGCGAAACGAGTCCGGGCAGTGTTGAGCGCAACGACGGCTTCCAGCAGCGCCTGACCTGGAAAGCGCATTCGTCCGTCTACAATCTTAACATACATTATATGATGTATATTCGCGCTATACGACCCATTCCCGCCGACATCCGGACGGGGATGCTGCACGCTTACGAACGCACGAAGGTGACCAATTATTGCCCCGTTCTATCGGGAAGAGAGCGCTTTACAGGCGCCCTATGATCGCGGTAGATGAAAAAAGGTCACCTTTGTACCCCATTCAGCAATCAACAGAGATGGCCGCTCAGGGGTTGAGCCTTCCGCCTTAGATCCGCCTTCACCGTCAGACGTCGTCTGACGAAGTTTTCGCTATGCCTGAACTATTACTATAATATCTAAGAGGGGGTAATATGCGTATTCCCACTACATTCGGATTTTATCTATCCGCCCTCACCCTTATTTGTTCGTTATTATTCTTCGCTCCACCGGCTCAGGCGACGTCTCTTCCGCCTTCCGAGCGCGTTACGATCAATCTTGGCGAGACTCAGTGGAAGTATCTTTTCGGCGATCCGAACGGCGCTTCGACGACGACCTTCGATGACTCGTCCTGGACGACTGTCGGCATTCCCTATTCGGCCGACCAGCTCGACACGTTCGTCAATACGGAGTCGGGATACGGGCAGTTGAACGGCCCGATTAGCTGGTACCGTAACCATTTCACGCTCGACAGCAAATATACTGGCAACAAGGTGCTCGTCGAGTTCGAAGGGTCGCACACCGGCGTCCAGGTCTTCATCAACGGCACGCTTCTGCCCGGCATCAGCGCGGTGCCGGCTGACGCGACGGCGACGCACGTCGTCGGCTTCGTTCCCTTCATCGTCGATCTCACGCCCTATGTGAAGTTCGGCGGATCGAACGTCCTTGCGGTCAGAGCCGCCAAGAATGCCGACTTCTTCGAGCAGCCGAGCTTTTCCGGGGCCCCCCGCTTCGGTCAAGCGGATTCCGGCCTGTTCAGGCCGGTCCACATGTACATCACGGCGCCGGTGCACATCCCGCAGAACGTCTACTCGAACCTGCAAACCTGGGGCACCTACGTCGCGACGGTGTCGGCGAGCGACACCTCTGCCCTGATCGAGGTTCAGACCAACGTCCTGAACGAGAGCGCTACGGCGCAGCCTGTCACCCTGACGACTCAGATCGTCGATGCGGCCGGAAATGTCGTCGCGACCGCCCAAAGCAGCCAGACGGTGGCGCCGAATACGCTGCCCGGCCTCCATCCGCAGCTCTTCGATCAACAGTTGACGGTAACCAATCCCACGCTTTGGTATCCCAACAACAGCATCTATGGAAAACCCTACATGTATAAGGTTTTCCATATCGTCAGCATTCAGGGAACCGTCATCGACGCCGTCCAAAGTCCGCTCGGGATTCGAACGATCACTTGGGATCAGAACCTCCCATACTTCAATGGCAAGCCGCATTATTTGTGGGGCGGCGCGGGGCGCTATGATTATCCGGGCCTGGGCACGGCGATGCCCGAAGAGCAGAAGTGGCGCGACCTGCAGTTGTTGGCTGAGGCCGGCGGCAGTCTGTACCGTCCTGGCCATTCGACGGAGAGCGAGGAGTTCGTCGACGCCGCGGACGCGTTCGGCATCATGATCGTGCAGCCCAGCGGCGAAGGCGAAGGCGCCTTTTCCGCCCATTGCGACGCGCAGCCCTGCGATGATCAGACGCTGAAGAGCGAGCTGCATCGCGACATGATCGTCCGCGACCGCAACCATCCGTCCATTCTGGCCTGGGAAGCCGATAACGGCGCCATAGACACCGAGTTCGCACAGAGCCTCAAGGCGCTGAGCAAGGTGTGGGACCCGATCAACACCCGCGCTCAGGCCGACCGGACGCCCAACCCCGCGAATGGCGACATCCTCGGCTGCACGCTCGAGGGCTGCGAAGTCCTGGTCAAGCAGGAGTTTCCCGGCAATCCGGCCTGGGGCGCCGAGTATTGGGGGACCGGCACGGCGCGGCAAGCTTGGGACTCCGAGCTCGCCTTTGCAGCCCCCTTCCTCGACAATTGGCGCCAGGGCAAGCAGGCGAATACTTTCGGCATGGTGCAATGGTATCTCGCCGACTCGCCCGGCGAGAACAGCGATTACATCGAGGGTGTGCCCCACACCAATGTGCGCTCGCTCGGCGCGTCCATGCTGGACATGAACCGCTTTCCGAAGCTGCTGTATTACGTCTACGAAGCGGCCTGGACCCCGTATGAGCTCAAGCCCGTCGTTCATCTGGCCCATCATTGGAACCGGCAGGGCTCGATCCAGGTCAATGCGTTCAGCAACTGCCCGGCAGTCCGCCTGCTGATCAACGGCGTGCCGCAGGGTGCCGACCAGACGCCGAATCCCTGGAATTCCGACTCGCGGTCTAACCTGACTCAGACGACCACGCTGATGCCGTTCCAGGTGCATTGGAACGTGACCTGGGCTGCCGGCAACGCGACGGCCGAATGCCTGGACGTTTTCGGTAATGTCGTCGCATCCGATACCAAGGTCACCGCCGGAGCCGAGCACCATATCGAGCTCGATGTGGTGCCGGAGCTGGTGAGGCCCGACGGAACGAGCTTCGGCCTGGCCGCCAACGGCTCCGACGCCGCCTTCGTCGTGGCGAAGGTCGTCGACGCCCAGGGCAATGTGGTGCCGACCGCCGCCGACAATCTCACCTTCTCGGTCAGCGGCCCGGCAACCTATGTCGGCGGCACCGAGCATTATGTCACCCCCAACCAGCCGCTCGGCTATCACGCGCCCGGCGACCCCGAACTGCAGGTCGAGGGCGGGATGACCAAGATCGCTCTGCGCAGCCAGTTCGCGACCGGCACGGTGACCGTGACCGCGACGGCGCCCGGTCTCCTGCCCGGCTCGGCGAGCTATACGGTCGGACCGATCACGGATAACGATCCGGTTCCCGCCGCCCCCTCGGTCATCATCCCGCCGACCGCCACCGCGGTCACGGCCGGCCAGCCGGCCCAATTCTCGGTGACGGCCACCGGTGCGGCACCGCTGAGCTTCCAGTGGCAGAAGAACGGCACGACCATCACGGGTGCCACCGGCGCCACCTATCAGACGCCGGCCACGAGCCAGTCCGACAATGGCGCCGTCTACAGCGTCGTGGTCAGCAACACGCAAGGAAAGTCCGTCTCGAGCAACGCCCCCCTGACCGTCGTCGCGGCGGCCGCGCCCACCATCGTCACGCCGCCGGCAGCCCAGGTGGTGGTTGCAGGACAGACCGCTCAATTCTCCGTCGTCGCGGCGGGTTCTCCCTCCCTCACCTATCAGTGGCGTCGCAACGGCACGCCGATTTCCGGCGCGATCGGATCGAGCTACACGACGCCGCCGCTCACCGCCAACGACAGCGGCGCAGGCTTCTCGGTGGCGGTCACCAATCCGGTCACCACGGTGATCTCCGCGACCGCGCAACTGACCATCAATGCCCCGGTCGCGCCCGGGATCGTGACGCAGCCGCAGAGCCTTTCCGTGCTGGCCAACCAGCCGGCCACCTTCACCGTCGTGGCGAACGGCTCTCAGCCGATCAGCTACCAATGGCAGAAGAACGGCATCAGCATCGCCGGCGCCAACGGCGCCAGCTTCACCATCCCCTCGGTCCAGGCGACCGATGCCGCGAACTATACGGTGGTCGTGAGCAACATCGCCGGCAACCTCACCAGCGGGCAGGCGACGCTCAGCCTGGCCCCCCCGGGCGCCAATCTGGCAATCAACGGCAAGGCTTCGGCCAGCAGCTATGAGAACCAGGGTTCGATGCCGGCTTCCGCCGCGTTCGACGGCAACCTGTCGACCCGCTGGGGCTCGGCGATCGGCGTCGATCCCTCTTGGATCCAGATCGATCTCGGCTCGGTCCAGACCTTCGACCGGGTCGTCCTGCACTGGGAGAACGCTTACGCGACCTCCTACCAGATTCTCTGGTCGAACAATCCCACGGACGATCCCTCGTCCTGGCACGAGGCCTATGCGACGACCACCGGCATGGGCGGCGTCGAGGACTTCACCTTCCCCACGGTCAAGGCGCGGTATGTGCGCATGAACGGCCGGGTGCGGGCGACGCAGTACGGCTATTCGCTCTTCGAGTTCCAGATCTACAACGTCGCTCAATGCGGTGACGCGAACGAGCGATACACCATCCTCAGCACAAGCACCGTGCTCGACAATCTCAGCCAGCTGGTCTGGCAGCGCGCGCAGCACACCTTCACCCAGGCGGGCGCTCAGTTTACACAACCGATCGCCGCCACCTATTGCCAGAGCATCAATGCGCGACTGCCGACCCTGTCGGAAGCGCTGTCGATCAGTGGCGCCAACGACGCCGCGTGTGCATTCCCGCAATCTTGGAGCACCTGGACCTCGACGCCCTTCCCCAAGGACAACACGTTCGCCTATTTCGTCTCCTCGACCGGGGCGAGCAATTTTGCCGTGGCCGACAATTTCCCGGGTTGGTCGCTCTGCACCCAGGGCACCGGGGTTCCGGGGCCGGTCATCACCACTCAACCGGTCGCTCAGACGGTGGCGCTCGGCCAAACCGCGACCTTTACCGTCGCGGCCGTCGGCGCCGACCCTCTGACCTATCAATGGTTCAAGAATAATGTGGCGATCGCCGGTGCGACCGCCGCCAGCTACACCACTCCGGCAACCGCCGCCGGCGATAACGGCGCGATCTTCAGCGTCACGGTCGGCGATGCGACCGGCCTCACCACCCCAAGCAGCCAGGTAGCGCTCTCGGTCGTCAACAGCGGCAGCGGGTCCGCAACCCTCTCGATCACCACCCAGCCCGCGCCTCAGACCGTGGCAGTGGGCCAGACGGCCACCTTCACGGTCGTCGCGACCGGCACCGGGACGCTGAGCTATCAATGGCTCAAGTCCGGAACTGCGATCACCGGCGCGACGGCCGCCAGCTACACCACCCCCGCGACCGTCGCCGGCGACAACGGCACGCAGTTCAGGGTCACGGTGATGGGACAGGACGGTTCCGTCGTGACCAGCAACAGCGTCGCCTTGACGGTGACGACCAGCGGCGGCGGTAGCGGTGGCGGCGGTACGGGTGGCGGCAGCGGCGGGAACAGCGCGGACATCGTCGCCATCGCCGCCGGAACGACCACGGCAACGGGCAACTTCTCAGCCGACAAGGATTTCGTCGGCGGCAACGGGTCTCATAACGGCGCCGCCATCAGCACGGCCGGCGTCGCCCAAGCAGCCCCCCAGGCGGTCTATCAATCCGAGCGGGCCGGCGCGTCGACCTACACCATTCCCGGCCTGACCGCCGGCTCGAACTACACGCTTCGCCTGCACTTTGCCGAGTTCTACTGGACGAAGCCCGGGCAGCGCGTCTTCAATGTCGCCGTCAACGGCGCAATGATGCTGCCCAACTTCGACGTGGTCGCAGCCGCCGGCGGCCCCGATATCGCGGTCGTCAAATCCTTCACCACGGCCGCCGACAGCAACGGACAGATCACCATCGCCCTCACCAGCGGTGGCGCCGATCAGCCCAAGATCAGCGGCATCGAGGTCGCCAGCCCCAATGGCGGCCCGGTCATCACTGCTCAGCCGGCGGCCCAATCGGCAGCGCTCGGTCAGGCGGCGACCTTCTCGGTGACGGCGACCGGCGCGGCACCGCTGACCTACCAGTGGTACAAGAACGGCACGCTGATCACGGGTGCGACCTCGGCCAGCTACACGACACCGGCCACGGTGGCCGGCGACAGCGCCTCGACCTTCTTCGTGGTGGTTTCCGGATCGGGCGACAACATCACGAGCAGCATGGCTTCGCTGCAGGTGACCGACAGCCCCGGTACTTCGCTCATGGCGATCGCCGCCGGCTCGACGACGGCCATCGGCAACTTCACGGCGGATACCGACTTCAACGGGGGTGGCGGCAATTCCCGCGCGGGCGCCCCCATCACCGTTGCGGGCATCGTCGATGCCGCCCCGCAAGCCGTCTATCAGACCGAGCGAGCGGGCACGTTCACCTACACGGTGCCCGGCCTGACCGCGGGCGCCAGCTACTCGCTGCGCCTGCACTTCGCCGAGTTCTACTGGACGAAGCCCGGACAGCGTGTCTTCAACGTCAACATCAACGGCACGCAGGTCCTGTCCAATTTCGACATCGTGGCAGCCGCCGGCGGTCCGAACATCGCACTGATCAAGCCTTTCACCGCAACGGCCAGCAGCGCCGGACAAATCGTGGTGAAATTCACCAACGGCTCGGCCGATCAGCCCAAGGTCAGCGGCATCGAGGTGCTGATCCCGGGGACCGTGACGCCCCCTCCGCCGGTCGTAACGCCGCCATCCATCGCGACCCAGCCCGTCGCCCAGACGGTAGCGGTCGGCCAGACGGCGACCTTCTCGGTGGTGGCAAGCGGAACCGCACCGCTGACCTATCAATGGTACCGAGGCAGCGCGGCGATCACCGGTGCGACGGCTGCCAGCTACACGACCCCCGCGACCACCGCCGCCGACAACGGCGCCGCCTTCAAGGTCATCGTCACCGGAACCGGCGGGAACACCGCGACCAGCAACGTCGTCGCACTGACGGTAACGGGAGGCACCGGTGGCGGAACGGGCGGTGGAACCGCACCGGCCATCACCTTGCAGCCGCGCAACCAGACCGCGATCATCGGTCGGACGGCACAGTTCAGCGTCGGCATCAGCGGCTCCGATCCTTCCATCACCTACCAGTGGATGAAGAACGGCGTCGTCATTCAGAATGCCAACGCGGCCACCTACACCACGCCCGGCACGATCGCGACAGACAATAACGCCTTGTTCTCCGTCACGGTCACTAATGGCCAGGGCTTGGCGGCGACCTCGTCAAAGGCGATGCTGACCGTTAACAGCAAGCCCAGCTACAGCGTCGTCCCGGGCTTCGTCAGCACCGATCTCAACAACAACACCAATGGCGTCTGGCAGGACAACCAGATCTACGTCACCATCCTCGGCAACGACCCGACCACCGGTGCCCTGTCTTGGGTGAATTTCGACGGCACGGTCACCGCCGCCAGCGTGGCCGACAATGACGCGCCCAATCACCTGACCGCCGCGGGACAGAATTACCCCAACTACGCCTTCACCCTGGCGCAGAGCAAGCAGCTGATGCTGCCGCCGCTGTCGTCGGGCCGGGTCTACATCTCCGAGGGCAACCCGCTCTACATGAAGATCATGCCCGGCGATAACGGCGTCGGCTATGCCGGGCCGAACCCGCTGAACGTGACCGATCCGAACCTCAACACCCACTACGATTGGCTCGAATTCACCTACGGCGACGGCGGCCTGTTCATCAACACCACGCAGGTTGACCAGTTTGGCCTGCCCCTGCTCCTCGATGTCTGGGGCACCAACGAAACCTTCCACATGCAGACGGGCATCAATGAATCCATCATGACGCTCGACCAGGAATATGTCGCCGAAACGCCGACGGCCTTCCATCTGCCGCTGCCGTCGAACCTTCGCATCTTCTCGCCCGGCCACAGCACCTTCGACAAGGGCGAGACCAATGCGGGCTACTTCGACCAATATGTGAGCAGCATATGGAGCAACTACGCGACCAACACGCTGACCGTGCCCTTGTTCGGCGGCAGCCGTGAATTCGTGGGCAACACGACGCCGACGCAATTCGTGTTCAGCGAAGTCAATCTGCATAACGGCGCCTTTGTCGGCGGCACCTACACGGTCGCAAAGCCGACGACACAGGACATCGTCTTCTGCAACAACTCGCTCGCCAACGGCAACACCGTCCAACTGGCGCTCGAGGCACAGATCTGCGCCGCCTTCAATCGAAGCGTCATGCAGAACTTCACGAGCTGGACCCAGCCCTCCTCCTACTATCTGGGGACACCGTCCAACTCCTACGCGCGGTTCTGGCACAATCACAGCGTCGCCGGCTTGGCTTACGGCTTCTCCTACGACGATGTGAACAACCAGAGCTCGCTCATCCAGTCGCAGACGCCGGAACATATGTCCTTCGGCATCGGCTGGTAACGCGCCGACACCGGCCCCGACAAATCGGGGCCGGTGCCCGGTTGACAGACCATGGCGAACATGCGACCCAGGGGCTGCCAACGATCCTCGTGGGAGAGACCGGCTTCGGGCCGGCGCCGAAGGAGCAACCGCCCCGGAAACTCTCAGGCACCCGGACCGCGAGGGGAAGGCAGCTCTGGAAAGCAGGTCGGCCGGCATATGCCGGGCAAGTGGCCTCACCGACGAGGTAAGCCGGATCACGGATCCGGCCAATCTTTCAGGTTCCTAGACAGAGGGGGCGCAGGACTGCGGCGACGCGGTGCCTGCGAGCCATTTTGACTGGGAATAGAGATGAGCGCGACCACCGACACCCCTCTGCTTCAGACGCCGTTGCACGCGCTCCATCGCGAGCTGGGCGCCAAATTCGTGCCGTTCGCCGGCTACGACATGCCGGTTCAATATCCGATGGGCGTGCTGGGCGAGCATCTGCATGTCCGCCAGAAGGCCGGGCTCTTCGACGTCTCGCATATGGGCCAGCTCCGGCTTCGGGGCGCCGATCCGGCCAAGTCGCTGGAAAAGCTGGTACCGGGCGAGATCCAAGCGCTCCGCCCCGGCCGCATGCGCTACACGCTGCTGACCAACGAGGCGGGCGGCATTCTCGACGATCTCATGGTCACCAATCTCGGCGACCATCTGTTCCTGGTCGTCAATGCCGCGACCAAGGCCGCCGACATCGCCCATCTCGAAGCCGGCCTTGACGGCGGCACCTCGATCGAGCCCTTGCCCGATCGGGCGCTCCTGGCGCTGCAAGGGCCGGCCGCTGCGTCGGTGCTGGCCCACCTGGCGCCGGCTAGCGGCATCCCCTTCATGAGCGCCGCCTCGCTCGCGATCGGCGGCATCGAGTGCTTCGTCACGCGTTCCGGCTATACCGGCGAGGACGGGTTCGAGCTGTCGGTCCCGGCCGAGGAAGCCGGGAAGCTGGCGCGCCTGCTGCTGGCCGATCCGGAGGTGGCGCCGATCGGCCTCGGCGCCCGCGATTCGCTCAGGCTCGAGGCGGGGCTCTGCCTGTACGGCCACGATATCGACGAGACGACCACGCCGATCGAGGCCGATCTCGCCTGGGCGATCGGCAAGCGCCGCCGCGCCGAAGGCGGCTTCACCGGCGCCGAGACGATCCTGAAGCAGCTCGCTGACGGCCCCGCGCGCAAGCGGGTCGGCATCCTGCCCGACGGCAAGGCGCCGGCGCGCGAGCATACCGAGATCCAGTCGAACGGCGTCCGTATCGGCGAGATCACCAGCGGCGGCTTCGGCCCGAGCGCCGGCGGCCCCATCGCCATGGGCTATGTCGTGGCCGCCCACGCCGCCCCCGGCACCGAGGTGCAACTCGTCGTTCGCGGCAGCCTCAGGCCGGCCCGCATCGTCCCCATGCCCTTCGTTCCCCATCGCTATTTCCGCGGCTGATCCCAGCTTTCGAGAGGAGAGTTTTCATGACCGAGACCCGCTACACCGCCAGCCATGAATGGATCCGTATCGAGGGCGACATCGCCACGGTCGGCATCACCGCTTATGCCCAGGAGCAGATGGGCGATGTCGTTTATGTCGAGCTGCCCGAAGCGGGCCGCGCCGCCGAGAAGGGCAAGGAAATAGCCGTCGTCGAATCGGTAAAGGCCGCGAGCGAGATCTACGCCCCGGTGTCCGGCACCGTGACCGAATCGAACACGGCGCTCGCCGACAAGCCGGCGCTCGTCAACGAGGATGCCGCCGGCGCCGGCTGGTTCTTCAAGCTGTCGATCAAGGATAAGGCCGAGCTCGGCGATCTGCTCGACCAGGCAGCCTATGACAAGCTGGTAGCGGGGCTCGAATAATGCGGTATCTGCCGCTGACCGATGCCGAGCGGGCCGAGATGCTGGCCGTGATCGGCGTCGAGACGGTCGACGCGCTGTTCGAGGACGTGCCGAAATCGGCCTGGAACGACGCGCCGTTCGACCTGCCGCCGCATCAGGGCGAGCTCTCGGTCGAGCGCGCGCTCGGCCGGCTCGCCGCCCAAAACGTGCCGGCAGGCTCGGTGCCGAGCTTCCTCGGCGCCGGTGCCTATCGCCACCATGTTCCGGCCTCGGTCGATGCCCTTATTCAGCGCGGCGAATTCCTGACCTCCTACACGCCCTATCAGCCCGAGATCAGCCAGGGCACGCTGCAATATCTGTTCGAGTTCCAGACCCAGGTCGCGCTGATCACCGGCATGGATGTCGCCAACGCCTCCATGTATGACGGCGCCAGCGCCACCGCCGAGGCGGTGCTGATGGCGAACCGCGTGACCCGCCGCAAGAAGGCGATCCTGTCGGGCGGCCTCCATCCGCATTATCGCGAGACGGTCCAGACCCATGGCCGCTTCGCCGGCTTCACGGCCGAGGCCATGGCGCCCGATTTCGCCGGCGATGAAGCCTTGGCGGGCCGGATCGATCGCGACACATCATGCGTGGTCGTGCAGAACCCGGATTTCTTCGGCCGCATCCGCGATTATTCGGATCTGGCCGACGCCTGCCACGCGGCCGGCGCGCTCCTGATCGTCGCCGTGACCGAGATCGTCTCCTTGGGCGCCGTCACGCCGCCCGGCGAGATGGGCGCCGATATCGTCGCGGCCGAGGGTCAGTCGATCGGCAACCCGCTCAATTTCGGCGGTCCGCATGTCGGGCTGTTCGCGACGCGCGACAAATATGTCCGCCAGATGCCCGGCCGGCTCGCCGGCCAGACCGTCGATGCCGACGGGCGGCGCGGCTGGGTGCTGACCCTCTCGGCCCGCGAGCAGCATATCCGTCGCGAGAAGGCGACGAGCAATATCTGCACGAATTCCGGCCTGTGCGCGCTCGCCTTCACCATCCACATGGCGCTCCTGGGTGAAGAAGGCTTCACCGGCCTCGCCGCCCTCAACCATGCCCATGCCGTGCAACTCGCCGAGCGTCTGGAAAGATTGCCGGGCGTGAGCCTCTTGAATGACGGCTTCTTCAACGAGTTCACCCTGCGCCTGCCGAAGCCCGCGGCACCGATCGTCGACGCGCTGGCAAAGCAAGGCGTCCTCGCCGGCGTGCCGGTGAGCCGGCTTTATCCGCATGAGATGGGTGCCGCCGACCTGCTTCTGGTCGCCGCCACCGAAACCAACACCGAAACGGATTTCGACGAATTCGCCGCCAAGCTTCAGGGAGCCCTGTCATGACCAGCGACTGGAGCCGCGCCGTCAGCAATTTCACGCCGGGCGCGGAAAAATCCGGCTCCTATAGCGGCCATCGCGGCCTGCAGATCGAGGAGCCTTTGCTGTTCGAGCGTGATTCGCCCGGCCGCAGCGGCGTCGATCTTCCCGATCCGCCCAAGGTTAAAAGCCGATTGGGCTCGTTGCAGCGTAAGGGCAGGATCGGCCTGCCCGGCATTTCCGAGCCGGAGGTGGTGCGCCATTTCACCCGCCTGTCGCAGAAGAACTACGCCATCGATACCGGGCTCTATCCGCTCGGCTCCTGCACGATGAAGCATAATCCGCGGCTGAACGAGCGCATGGCCCGCCTGCCCGGCTTCGCCGATCTGCATCCGCTGCAGCCGCTTTCGACCGTCCAGGGGGCGCTTGCCCTCATCGATCAGCTCGCCCATTGGCTCAAGACCCTGACCGGCATGCCGGCGGTGGCAATGAGCCCGGCCGCGGGCGCTCACGGCGAGCTGTGCGGCATGATGGTGATCAGGGCCGCGATCGAGGCGCGGGGCGAGAAGCGCGACCGTGTGCTGGTCGCGGAATCGGCCCACGGCACCAATCCGGCGACGGCGGCCGCCTGCGGTTTCACCGTCGATCCGGTGCCGGCCAACGGGCGCGGCCGCGTCGATCTGGCCGCCCTCAAAGCCAAGCTCGGCCCCGATGTCGCCGGCGTCATGCTGACCAACCCCAACACCTGCGGCCTGTTCGAGACCGAGATCCGCGAGATCGCCGATGCGGTCCATGCGGCCGGGGCCTATTTCTACTGCGACGGCGCCAATTTCAACGCGATCGTCGGGCGCGTGCGGCCGGCCGATCTCGGCGTCGACGTCATGCACATCAATCTGCACAAGACCTTCTCGACCCCGCATGGCGGCGGCGGGCCGGGCTCGGGCCCGGTCGTGCTCGCGGCATCGCTCGCCCCCTACGCGCCGCTGCCCTGGATCGTGCATGGGCCGGAAGGCCTCAGGCTCGAGGAAGAACCGGCGAACGCCGCCGCCGGCACGATCGGCCGGCTCAAGGGCTTCCACGGCCAGATGGGCATGTTCGTCCGTGCGCTCGCCTACATGATGAGCCATGGTTCGGACGGGCTCCGGCAGGTGGCGTCCGACGCCGTGCTCAACGCCAATTACCTCCTGGCGAGCCTGAAAGATACGCTGTCGCCCTCTTTCGACGGGCCGTGCATGCATGAGGCTTTGTTCGACGACCGGTTCCTCAAGGACACCGGCATCACCACGCTCGACCTCGCCAAGGCATTGATCGACGAAGGCTTCCATCCCATGACCGTGTATTTCCCGCTGGTCGTGCACGGAGCGCTGCTGATCGAGCCGACCGAGACCGAGAGCAAGGCCACGCTCGACCGCTTCATCGCCGTGATGAAATCCCTGACCGACGAGGCCAAAGCCGGCGCGGTCGAGCGTTTCCAGGCGGCGCCGGTCCTCACGCCCCGGCGCCGTTTCGACGAGACGGCGGCGGCGCGGACGCCGATACTGCGCTGGAAACCGATCGATGCCAGCCAGCATGCAGCCGAGTGAAACCTGATGTGACAGAGTAAATGGGGACACTTCGAGCGCTCGGGGCGTATAGTCGGCAAATAGCAACTGCGCGGAGGCTTTTCATCATGCTCCAGCTGCTGTTTGCCGGTGTGTGCGACCTGGGCGCCTTGGCCCTGGTTGGCGTATTCCTCACCATGTCGCCGGACGATGATTGTTAAGCGACTTGGGTGAAAGAGCAGACTGAAATAAGTGGTTACCGATTCTCTCTAGAGATCGGGTGGATGGATTGGCTGAGGCAATCGACCCACCCGATCTCTAGGGCACGATCATATTGGCTGGAAACAGCCAATATGTGAATCGTACCTCTAACTGGTTGAAAAGAGCCGGATCGATTTTGTTACTATGGTAACGGCAGATCGACTAACAGGAAGAAGCCGTTGACCGACAGCAGGATCCCAATCCCGGCCGAGATCGCCGAGACGGTCAGCAGCGGCCGCGACGCTGCTAGGATACTGGTAGAGGCGATCACGATCGCGATCTGAAGCAGGGCTTCGGCGAAATCGAAATTGATGTCCCGGCGCTGCGCCATGTCGCGCTTGGCGCTCAACTGCTCGGCCTTCTGGATCAGCTCCTTCTTGCCGTCGCCATGTTCCGGATTGCTTTCGAAATGAGCGATGGTCTTGTGATAGCCGTCGATCTTCAGCCGAATCGCCTCGGCCGCGGCGGATGGTAGATCCGGTCGGCTGAGCAGCAGCGCGTCGAGCTCGTCGGCGGCGAGCTCGGTCGCGGTCTCGCGGGCATTGCGCGCCTGGTAGAAGGCGTAATTGTCCGAGACCTGAATATTGTTGTTGATCGTCTCCTTCATCGCATAGGCGCCGCCGAGGCTGGTAATCGCCAGGACCATCGCCAGGAAGCCGATGAATACCCCCACTCTCTTACGAAAACTGTCGTTCGAGATCGGATGATGATGCTCGCGCTCATGCTCCTGCTGCTCGCGCGCGTGGTCATGCTCTTCGGTGAGCTTGTCCGAGATCTCGATCGCTTCCATTTCCGCTTCGTCGCCTTCCCTCGCCGGCCGATCCGCTAGAGCGAACGGCCTGCATTGTCATGATGGTAAAACCGGGACATGGTACCGTCTACCCTACATCGCCCGGCGTCTTCCACGGCAACTTAGAGATCATGATGACGACGAAGAAAACTCACGAAACGCACGAACTTTCCGAAAAGATCGTCGAGGGCGGCCACGACCATCATGGGCATCCGGCCGAGGGAGAGGGCTTCCGCAAGGGGGTCAGCGTCTTTATCGGCTTCCTCGCCTTGCTGCTGACGATCAACGGCGTCGCCGGCAGTGCGGCGATGAAGGAAACGATCAACGCCAACATCAAGGCGTCCGACAATTACGCGTTCTATCAGGCCAAATATCTGCGCCAGACCGCTTTCGTGCTGGCGGCGAAGCAGCTGGAGCTGATGCAGAGCAGCCTTACCGGCGTGCCCGAGAAAACCGCCCAGGATATCGCCGCCACCATCGCGCAATATCGCGAGACCGCCGATCGTTACGAATCCGACACGAAATCCGGCGAAGGCAAGAAGGAGCTGCTGGCGCGCGCCAAGGGGCTGGACGAGCAGCGCGACGAAGCGCAGAAGCGCGACGTGAATTTCGAGTTCGGCGAGGGCCTGCTTCAGATCGCGATCGTGCTCGCCTCCACCAGCCTGGTCGGCATGTCGCGCCGGCTGCTCTACGGCTCCTGCGCCTTCGCCGTGATCGGCGCCCTTCTCGCCCTCAACGGCTTCACGGGGCTGATCGATCTGCGGGCATATCTTTGAGCTGAGCGGAAGCCACCGCAGCCGGCCCGCTCGCCTCGACGCGGACGCCGTCGCCGATGAGCACGAAGGGCGCCCAGGCGAAGGGATGGGTGAAAAGTTTGCCGAAGCTGCCGGACTTGCCGTCGAGCAGGCTGAGCTTGGCCGTTCGCAGCGCGGCTGCGGTATCGATTCGGCTGGTGCCGGGCTGCATGGTGGCGAGCGTGCGCGTCGCCACCAGCTTCGCCGAGTTGTCCTCGACCGCCCAATGGGTCACGAGCAGGCCGCGAGTGCCGGCGAAGAAGAAGGCGCGGGCGAGGCCCGACAGCGAATCGCCGGCCGAGCCGCCGCCCGGACCGGCGGTGTTGCAGGCCGAGAGCACGACCAGATCGGCATCCATGCGGAGCTTCAGCACCTCGTTGGCGCCGAGGAAGGCGTCGTCGGCATTGGCGGCACCCGACGCGGTAGACAGCAGGATCGATGGCTCGCGCCGGCAATGCAGCTCGGTCGGCAGCAGCGCATGCGTCGCCAGATGAACGATCCGGTAATCCTGAAGATCGGCGCCTAGAAGCTTTGCCTTGGTGAAATCGCTGCCCAGCACCATCTCGTCCGGCCGAGCGCCCAGAAGCTTGCCGACGGTCAGAATCTCGTCGCGCGTGCCCGGCAGCGCACCCAGGCTTTCGACGCCGTCGAGATCCTGGCGGCAGCGATCGGGCGGGAAGCTGGCGGCGAGTTGCTTCGGATTCGCCGGCCGGAAATCACCGAAGCCCAGGAACGGCCGCTTCGCCGCCGATGCCTCGGTGATGTGGCGGAGATCGACAAAGGTCTGCACCGCCGGCACATAGCTCACTTCCCAGCGCCGTAGAAGGAAGGGCACGGCGCCGTAATCATCGTCCTTGACCGGCTGGGTCTCGGCGGTCACCAGCATCTCGAAAGGCAGGCTCAGCAGAGGACCGCTCGGCGCGATAATCAGGCCGCCCACATCCTTGAGCGCCGCTTCGGCCGGTCCCAGGAGTGCTGTGTAGAATTCATGCGCCTCGGCCAGATCGTAGAGCGGCACCTTGATCTGCGCGCCGCTGAGATCGAGCTGGGCGCTTTTGCGCAGCCGGTCGACGATGTCACCGATCTGCTTCTCGCCGAAGCCGATCTTGTAGGCCTCGATCCGGTCGGGCCGGACGACGAAACCGAAGCTCTGGTCAGCGCCGGTGAAATAGGCGAGCAGCGCCTCGTGCGGCCGCAGCAGCGATTGGATCACCTTGGCATCGGCGCCGGTCTGCAGCAGCTGGCCATAGGCGGGTGCCGCCGATTGCGCCGCGAGCTCGGCCTCGGCCCGGCGCTGCGTCGCGTCGGCGATCGACTGGTCCAGGGCCGCCACCGCCTTCTCGTCCTGGAAGTTCTGCGGCTTCTGCGTCTCGCGATCACGATCGGCGAAGAGCTGTTTCAGCTGCAGATCGATCTCCTGAAGCTGGCCCAGCGCCGCCCCCACGCGCGGGTCGCCGGCGGCAAGGCGCGCCGCCGCTTCGGCGATGAATTGCGCGGTCAGGCCCGTCTGCACCAGCTGGGCCGCCTCGAACATCTCGACCTGAAGCGCCGGCGCTTCGGCCGGCTGGGCCTGGATCTCGGCATAGAGCGTCGACAGGTAAGGCAGCAGCAGGTCGGGCGTCAGCCCGACCTTGCGCTCATGGAGAATGGCGGCACCCTGGCGGAAATTGGCCAGCGCCACGTCCGGATCGCCGGCCCGCGCCGCTTCGCGCCCGGCCAGGAACATGGCGACCGCGACCGGCCGTTCGTTCGGCAGCGCACGATTGAATAGCTTCGTCGTCTGATCGAAGCTGTCGGCGTCGTAAGCGTTCTTATTCTCGCCCTGCTGGCTCAGCGCCTGGACCAGCAGCGAGCGCGGGATGGCGCCGAGCGGGTTAAGGCCGGCGAGGTCCAGTAGCGCATGGCTCTGCCGTGCCCGCGCCGTCGCCTCGTCGAACTTGCCGGCATCATAGGCGATCCGCGCCTGATAGCGCCAAACCGCCGCCAGCCCGCTGACGGCAAGCTGGGATTCGGGATTGATGAGCAGCGAGTCGGCAAGCTGGGAAAAGCTTTTGGCGCCGCCGCTGCCACGGATGGCGCTCTCGCGCATGCCTGACGGCACGAAGCGGGTGAAGCCCTGTTCCGATCGCTGGAAGATGGCGATGGCTTCGGTCATCTGCTGCTGATTGGCGCGGTGGAGGCCCAGATAATAATCGTAGCGCGCCCGCAACAGCGGATCCGGCGCCGCGGCCATCAGACTCTCGGCGCGGTTGAACAGGCCGTCCGCCTCGTCGAAGCGGCGCTGATTGCTGATCTGCAGGGCGAGCTTGATCAGCGGCACGACCAGTGCGGGGCTATTGGCCCCGAGAATGCGCTGCTGCACGGCCAACGCATCGCGGAAAGCGCTCTCGGCGGCAACGAAATTATCGACGGCGTTCTGCTCGTCTCCCAGCCGGACGAGTCCGAAATACCGGTCGAGATCGCCGCTGCCGAAAGGCTGGCTGCTGAGCTTCGCCGCCAATGCTTCGCGGAGCGAGGATTGCTGGCCGGTGCCGGACGGAACGCTGCGGTTGGTGAGCGACGCCACCGTCCCTTCGAGCGCCGGCTCCGCCGAAGGCACGCCGTCGACCTCGAACAGCGCACCGTCGAGCGACGCCGCGAAGGCGATATGCGGCCAGCCACCTTGGCGCTGGGCGCATTGCATGAGTATCGCCGGCACGCCATCGAGGATACGCGTCGTCGATGGCGGCTCGCAGCTCATCCGTTCTTCCAGATAGTCGCGCCATGGGCCGGCCGTGGCGAGGGCCATGAGCCGCGAAGGATCGACCGCACCGTTCTTGACGACGAAGACCCGGCCGCTCGGCTGCACCCAGCTGCCGCAGCGCACGTCCTGGATGGAAGCGTTCGCCAAGCCGCGCTCTTCCGCCGTGCCCGGCTGGAATTGGCAGGCTTCGCCGACCACATTCTGACCGACGGGCGTGGTTTGCGCCGCCGTCCGCTCGGCGCCCGCCGACGCAAGCGCGCCCGGCGGCAGCGTGTCGCATCCGGACAGCATGCTCATGAGCCCGGCGCCGAGAAGTGCCAGAGACAGATGCCGCCGCATCACCCCGGCCGCTCCGTCACAGATCATCCTCGTCCCCGTTATTCAGCCGCTCGAGCGTCGGATCATCGAAATTCTGGCGCGCGTTGCTGAGCTCTATCGTGTCGAGCGGCTGCGGCACGACCGGTGAAAACAGCGGCAACACCACGCAGGTAGCGCTGCCGATCGCGCAGCTATTGAGCTGGAAGGCATTGTCGGGCGACCCCGAGCGCACGGAGATTTCGGCAGCCGCGCCGCCTTCGAGGCTGTTGATCGTCCCTTGCAGCCCGGCCGAACCGCCATTTGCGCCGATCACACCCAGCCCGGCGAGCGCCACCCTGCCCTGGGCCCGGCCATTGCCGACGATGAACAGAGCCGTGGTCGCCGATGCCTGGAGATTGTCGAAATTCATGAGGCTTTGGCCGCTGATCGCGGTTTGCGGGCCGGGATCGATCTCGTTGACCAGCGCGCTCGGCCGTCCCGGCAGCAATTGCAGCATGCCCTGCATCGAGGCGCCGGTGATGTCGGCGATGAAGAGCGGCGAGACGATATTGAGCGTGCCGGACGAGGAGAACGTGCCGCGCGTGGTCAGAACGACCCGGTCCGTGGCGGTGAAGGTGCCGCCCGTCAAGCCCATCGCCCCCTCGGAGCCGAACAGAATCGCCTGGCCGACGGCATCGATATCGCGAATGGCGAGCGCGCCCGCGGTCACCACCTCGATCCGGCCGGAAATATTGTGCAGATCGCCGTCGATGGTCAGGCCGGCATTGTCGAGAAGCTCGAGCGCGCCGGTCCCCTGATTCTGGAAATTGCCGAGCAGGTTGAAATTGTTCGTGCCCGTAAGCTGCGTCCCGCCCACAGAGCTGCCGGTGAGACGGTTGGCCGAGATCGATCCGGTCGCGTCGATAGCGCCGCCGGCGACGAGCGTCAGCGTGCCGCCGGAACTCAACCCGCCTTTGACGGTCATGCCCCCACCGGTTGTCACCTGCATGTCGCCGCCGGCGCTCACCGTCCCGGCAACGGCGAGATTGCCGGCGATGCGGAGCTGCATATCGCCGCTGCCGGCACTGACCGGACCGCCGATGGCGAGATCGCCGGCGGTCCGCAGTTGCAGCCCGCCCGTGCCGGCATTGGTGAAGCCGGCCAGGGTGGCGATCTGATTGGCGTCGTTGAGGGTGACGCCGCCGATGGCGCTGCCGTCGAGTTGCGGCGCTTGGATAATGCCCTGGGATTGGCTGATCGTCCCGGCCGCGGTCAGCGTTACCGAGGTTCCGGCCGAAAGGTCGCCGGCGAGACTGAGATCGTTGCCCGTCCCGAGCGTCGTGAGCGCCAACCTGCCGCTGCCGGCGTCGATGGCGGCGTCGACGATCAGCGGCGTCACGGTGACGAAGGTGAAGCCGCCGGTCCCGCTGTTGGTGAAGCCGGAGAGGGTGCCGATCCGGTTGTCCTGATCGAAGATCGCCCCGCCCGCCGAACTGCCGGAAAGGCTCGATGCTGAAATCGTCGTGCCGGCGTTCTGGCTGATGGCACCGTTCGCATTCAGTACCAGCGCTCCGCCGGCACCGATCTGACCCAGGCTCATCGATCCGTTCGAGATCAACTGGATGGAACTCGCGGCCGAGATCGTTGTGCCGGTGTTCTGGCCGATCGGCCCGCCTGCGTTCGCCACCAGCGTGTCGCCGGCGCTGATCTGGCCCAGGCTCATCGCACCGCCCGAGGTCAGCTGGACGGCACTCGCGGCCGAGATCGCCGTGCCGGCATCCTGACTGATGGCACCGCTCGCATCCACCATCAGCGTGCCGCCGGTGCTGATCTGGCCCAGGCTCATCGCACCGCCCGAGGTCAGCTTGATCGCGTTCACAGCCGAGATCGCCGTGCCGGCGATCTGGCTGACCCCACCGCCGGCCTTCAGCGCCAACGAGCCGGCGGCGCCGATCTGGCCCAGGCTCAGCGGTCCGCTGGAGACGAGTTGGATATTAACGCCGCTCGCCGAGAGCGCGCCGCCGCCACTTTCGAAATCATTGCCGGCATTGGTGAGGATGATGTCGCCGCCCGCCGTCAGGCTGACGCCCTTGGCGACGATGGCGCCGTCCGCGCTCTGCGTGATCGAGCCGGTCGAGGTCAGGATGAGGTTCGCCGGCGCGCTATCGCGGGATGCGGCACCGTTCGTCATCGGGCCGCCCTGCACCAGATGGATCGACCCCAGGTTAAGCGAACCGGTATTGGCGATGTCGATCGCCGGGCCGGTCACCGACAAGCTGCTGCCCGGCGTCACGGTGAAGTCGTTGCCTTGATTGGCGAGCGTGATCGCACCGCCGGCGCTCAAGGTGGCACCTGCCGAATTGATCGTGGTGCCGGCCGCCTGGTCGAGCGTGCCGCCCGCCGTCACGGTCAGCCCTTCAGTCGCATTGATCGTCCCCAGCGTCAGCGGACCAGCGCCGGTGAGCTCGATGGCGCCGCCGCTCAAGGAGACGATGCCGCCAAAATCATTGCCGGGATTGTTGAGCTCGATCGAGCCTGCGGCCGAGAAATCGGCGCTGACCGAGTGGATGCTCGCGCCCGACGCCTGGGCCAGGCTGCCGTTGACCGAGCGCAAGGTGAGCGGTCCCGACGCGTGGATATCGCCGATCGTCAGCGCGCCGGCATTGGTGAGCGAAACGGTCGTGCCCGACGCCGCGAGCATCGAGCCGGCGCCGCTGGCGAAATTATTGGTGAGGTTGGTAAGCGTGATCGTCCCGCTTGCGCCGAGGTTGGTGCCGTCGGCGGTAATGGCGCTGCCGGCGCTTTGCGAGAGGCTGGCCGCGGTCAGGGTCAAGTTCCCCGGCGTGGTCACGTTGGCAAGATTAAGCGCACCGGCATCGGTGAGGGCAATCGAGGCGCCGCTCGCGGCCAAGCTGCCGCCCGCGGCCGTGTCGAACCGGTTGCCGGCATTGGTCAGCGTGATGGCGTCGATCGCGGCCAGGGCCGTGCTGCCGGCATTGACGGTGGCGCCGTCGATCTGGGTGATGCCGCCCTGGGCCGTCAGGCTGAAGAGTCCTGCGGTCGTGATATTACCGAGCGTGACAGATTCACTATCGGCGAGCTGGATCTGCGTGCCGCTGGCGGTCAACGCCGCCCCGGCGACCCGGGTGAAATCGTTGCCGGCATTGAGCAGCGTGATCGCCCCGTCGGCCGAGAGCGCGATGCCGCCCGACTGCACGGTAGTGCCGGTCTGCTGTGTCAGCGCACCACCGACAGCGACCGTCAGGGTGCCGCTGGCATTAATCTGGCCCAGCATCAGATTGCCGGTACCGGCGACATCGATCGCGGTACCGCTGGCCGTCAGCACGCCGCCGCCGGTCGTGAAGCTGTTATTCGAGCCGGTCAGCGTGATGGCGCCCGGCGAATTGAGGCTGGTGGCGGCCGCCGCGAACGAGGCGGTGCCGGACTGCGTGACGGCGCCGCCGGCCCGCAGGGTAAAGCTGCCGGATGCATTGACGTTGCCGAGTTCGACGGCATCGGCATTGGCTAGGCTGACGTTGGTTCCCGACACGGTAAGGGTGCCGAACTGTCCTTCCAGATGGTTGCCGTCATTGGCGACGGTGACGGTGCCGCTCGCCGTCAGGCTGGTTGCGGCCGCCGTGACCGTGGCGCCGGTCGCTTCGGTCAGGGATTGCGCGGTCAGTGCCAGGCTGCCGGTCAGATCGATCGTGCCGATAGTCAGCGCCGAGGCGTCCTTGAGCGCGACGTCGCCGCCGCCGGAGATGCTCAGGATCGGAAACGCGTTCAGCGCATTGACCAGGCTGACGTCGGCGGTCGGGCCGACCGTCAGGCTGAACGTGCCGGGCACGCTGATCGAGCCGGCGCCCGATTGGTCCCCGACATTGCCCCCGGACAGGATCGTGAGGTTGTTGGGCAAGCTCACGGCACCGGTGACGGTCACGCCGCCGCCACTCGCCAGCGTCAGCGTGCCGCCGGGCGTGAAGTTCGCCGAACCGGCCGCGTTCAGGGCCTGCAGCGTGATGGCGCCGGAGGAGAAATTGGCCGTGTCGGCGCCGATGGTGACGTTGGTGGCGCGCAGACCAAGCAGGCTGCCCGCCCCGAGGAAGAGATCGTTGCCGGCCGAAAGGTCGGCGGTACCGCCGAGCACGATCGCCCGCCCGCCGGTGGCGGTCTCGATCGTGATCGAGCTCGCCAGCCCGCTATTGGCACCGCTGCCGCCGATCTGCGCGGCAAAGCTCATCGTGTCGCCGGTGAGCGAAATGGCACCCGTGCCGAGCACCGCTTCCGAGATGGTGAGGTTGGCGGCCCCGGCACTGAGCGAGATGTCGTGCGCTCCGGCGTTGACCTGCCCACCGGTCAAGGTGAGCGCGCCGTTGTTCGTAAGCGTGATGCCGCCATTCGTGGCGGTGAGGCTGCCGACGGTAAGCGCACCGGAATTCGCTATGTCGAGCGCCGTTCCTTGTGCCGAGAAAGTGCCGGACTGGTTTTCGAAATTGTTGGCGCCGCCGTCGAGCGTGATCGCACCGCTCGCGGTCAGGCTGGCGCCGGCGACGGTAATGCCGGTACCCGTCGCCTGATCGAGCGCGCCGCCGGTGGTCGCGATGGTCAGCGTGCCGGACGTGTCGATCGTTCCGAGCGTCAGCGCCGCGGCATCCTGAAGCGTGACGGCGCCGCCGCTCGCCACGGTGACGCTGCCGAAGCTGTTTGCGGCATTGACCAGACTGATCGGGCTGGCGCTCGCGGCCGTCAGGCTCAGCAGGCCGCCGGTCGCGATCGAGCCTGCGCCGTCATTGTCGGTGATCGATCCCGACGCGGCGTCGATCGTAAGCGTGCCGGGCAGCTTCAAGGCGCCGCCCACGACGACGTTGCCGCCGCTGGTCAATGTCAGCCCGCCGCCGGTTCCGGTGGTAAACAGCGACCCACCCGTCGCATCGAAGCCGCTAACGGAAATCGCCCCGGCGATGCTGCTGCCGATCGCGACCTGATTGGCCTCGATATCGAGCAGCGCCGTCGTCGACAGGAAAAGATCGCCGTTCGGATTTGGATCGGTGCCGCCGAGCACGAGCGCACGGCCGGACGTGACCGGCTCGATCGTGACGCTGCTCGCCTGCGAGCCGGGCGTCGCCGTGCCGCCGAGCTGGATGCCGGCGCCGATGCTGACCTCGTCTGTCGCGAGCGTGATCGTCCCGGTAGTCCGCACCGGACCGGTCACGGTCAGCTGTGTCGCGGCCGGCAGCGCCACGTCGAGCGAGGTCGAGGCCGTGATAGCGCCCAGGGTCAAGGCGCCGCCATTCTCGATTCGGATCGCCGTCCCCTCGCCCGAGAAGCTGCCGAGGCTGTTGCCTGTATTGGCCAGCGTAACGCTGGCACCGGTCGCGTGCACCGTGGTGCCGGTCGCGGTGATCGTGGTTCCCGCCGCCTGGCTGACGGCGCCCGACGCGGTCACCGCCAAGGTGCCCGTGGCATTGATGGTGAAAAGGGTAAGGCTCGAATCCGCGCTGTTCACCGCGATGGTAGCGCCGCCCAGCTTGAGCGTCTCCGCCGAGCCGCCCCGCGCGAATTGGTTGCCGCCATTGGTGAGGGTGACGTTATGGCCGTTCGCCTCGAAATCCGACCCGAACCCGGTGATCGTGGTTCCGGCTGCCTGGGTGATGTCGCCGGTCGTCGCGATCGTCAAGGCGCCGGACGCGTTGATGGTCTCCAGCAGCAGCGACGAGCTGCCATTGAGCAGATTGATCGTGCCGCCGGAAGCCGTGAGGGTCCCGCCGCCATTCGCGAAATTGTTGCCCGTATTGTTGAGCACGATGTCCGAACCGGAGCTGACATCGAGCCCGACCGAAATGATCGTCCCGCCCGCAGCCTGGGTGATCGGCCCCGTGGCACTGACGGTCAGCGCGCCGCCCGTGGCGTCGATCGTGCCCAGCACCAACTTCGAGCTCGCATCCTTCAGCGTGATTGCGGAACCCATGGCGGCCAGGGTCACCGAGCCCGAGCCGTTACGGTTGAAGCTGTTGCCGTCGTTGAACAGCGTGATGCTCGAGCCCGTGGCGGTAGCACTCAGGCCCGCGGAGGTGATCGTGCTTCCGACCGTCTGGGTCACGGCACCGCCGGCCGTCAGAGTCAGCAGACCGGACGCGTCGATCGTGCCCAACGAAAGGCCGCCGCCGTCCCGCAGCGTAACGGCGCCGCCGAACGCCGTGACGCTGCCGAAGAGATTGCTGGCGCTTCCGAAGGTGACTGCATTACGGCCCGAACTCGTAAGGCTCGTGTGCCCGGTCGTCGAGATCGAGCCGGTGCCGCCATTGTCGGTGATGGCACCGATGGCGGAGATCGTGAGGGCGCTGGGCAGGCTCAGCGCCCCCGTCACGGTGACGCTGCTGCCGGTGGTCAAGGAAAGCGTACCGCTGCTGGCGAAGAGCGAACCCGCGCCGGATATGGCGCCGACCGTGATGGCGCCGGACGAGTTATTGCCGATATCGACATCCGTCGCCTGGATATCGAGGAGGCTGGCCGTCGACAGCGACAGACCGCCGGCCGCACCGAGGCCGATCGCACGCCCCGACGACGTGGTCTCCAGCCTGACCATGCTCGATTGGCCGGCATTGGCCGCGGTGCCGCCGACCGGACCGCCGAGGCTCATCGTATCGGCGGTCAGCGAGATGGCATTGGTCGAGAAGAGCGCCCCGCCCGCAGCGATGGTGATGCCGTTGGTGGCGATTGCCGTGATGGTTCCGGCCGCACCGCCATTGTTGGTATTGGCGATACCGGCCAGGGATAGGCTGGCGCCGCTGAGCGATAGATTACCGCCATGGGTTGAGAGCTGCGATCCCGCACCAGTCGTCAAGGTGCCGTTGCCGGCTGTGAGCGTCAGATCGAGCTTGCCCGTGCTGGAGCCGATGACCACGCCGGGATCGATGGTAAGACCGGATTCGGCCGCGAAGGTCAGGATTCGGTCGCCGGAGCCGGTATAGTTGATCGAGGTGGCGATCTCGATCGTGCCCGCGCGCCCCGCCACCTGGGACGCATGGGTCGAGATGGCGACGTCCGTGCCGTTGAGCTCTGCGATCAGATCGCCGACGCTGATCGTCGAGGCCGTGACGCCCGAGCCCGAGCCGGCTTCGGTATAATTGCCGATCGCGTCGAAGCTGGCCGCCGGGGTGGAAGTGCCCGCGGCACCGGGGACGATTGTGATCTCGGCCGGGTCGAGCAGCAGCGTGCCCCTCCGCCCCTTGGGCGCGGACATATCGACGGAGCCCGTCAATTGCAGAAAGCCGGCGCTCGAAACCTCGGCATTGCCGCCATTGCCGCCCGAAGCGCCGCCGGTTCCCAGAATTCGGCCGGCGAAACCGGTGGCCTGGTCGGACCAGACGGTGACGGTCCCGCCATTGCCGGCGCCGCGGGCGCTCGCATCGATGAGTGCTCCGCCGGCGACGAAACTGGTCTGGGCATTACGGATCGAGCTGTCGGTGCCGTGAGCGCCGCCGCCGACCTTGACCGTGCCGCCATCAATGCCACTGGCGTCGATCACGGCATTGCCGAGCAGCGCCACCTTGTCACCGGTGATATTGACGCCGCCGCCGGCAGCGGCGGTGCCGCCTGAAACATCGACCCGTCCGGTGACGGTGGCCGAACCGGTGGCACCGGCATCGATGGTCACCAGGCCGGCCTTGCCGCCGAAGCTGTGAGCCTGCAGCAGCCCGTCGACCCGGATGGTGTCGTCGACGATGCCGGCGATCGCGTCGGCGGTCAGCAGGATCTCGCCGCCATCGGCCAGGACCTGGCCCGAATTGCTGACCAGCGAGCCGCCAGACGCGGATTTGACTTGCTCGGTCACGTCGAAGGACATCAGCCCGTCGCCATAGAGATCGAGCGTGAAGGCTTCCGCACCAGCCAGCACGACCTTGCCGAGCTTGGCCTGGATCACGCCGGAATTGGCGACGCTCGGCGCCACCAAGGCCGCGAGCCCGGTATCGGCGACGGTAATGCGGCCGGCGTTCGAGACCGAGGCGCCCGGCTTCGTGGACGGGATCGAGAAGTTGAGCTTGCCCGCCATGAAATCGGCATTGCGAATATCGGCGGTGGTCGCGATCAGGCTGTTGACATCGACCTCGGCCCCTTGCGTGAAGACGATGCCGTTCTGGTTGATAAGCACGACCTGCCCGTTCGATTTGAGCTGGCCGGCGATCCGCGACGGGTCGCTGCCGGTGACGCGGTTGAGGGAGACCGAGCCGCTGTTCGGCTGCTCGATGGTGGTGGTCTCGTTCGCACCGATGCTGAAGCTCTTCCAATCGATGCCGGCGCGTTGCGTGGTCTGCTTGATATCGAGCGTGCTGGGCCCGGTCTGGGTGATCGTCGCCTGGCCGGAGACGACGGTGCCGCCGGTCGGATTGGCGCCGGCCGGCACCAACGGCACCGCCAGCAGCGCACCTGCGCAGAGCAGGCCCAAGGGCGAAATCGAGCCCAGGAACCGGTCGCGCAACGCCGCTCGCCGCTCGCCTGCCCGCCCCGATTCCGAACCTGCCATGGCCGCCCCCATCGTCAAAACCTGACCAGCGCTTCGATCGTCAAAATCCGCGGCGACAATCGCGACACGGCCGTCCCGCCCGTCGGCCGCAGCGTGAACCGGTTGTCGCCCTCGAGCGTCAGCGTGAAATTCGGATAGGGTGTCATCGCCACACCGATGCCCGCCGACTGAACCGACTGCGGCGGCGTCGCCGGCGTGCGGTTCCAGATCTGGCCGTTGTCGAAAAACGCATAGTAGCGCAAGCCGATGTTCGGCGGTTGATCGTCGAACCAGGTAATGAAGTTCGGCACGGCGGAATTGATCTGCAGCTCCGCCGTCTCGGCGAGCGCGCGGTCGCCGGTCACTTCGCCCGAGAAGAAGCCGCGGCCATATTGATTCCCGCCGAGAAAGAACTCCTCGCTGGACGGCAGGATGCTGCGCGTCCATTGCCCGGCCACGGCGAGCTTCAAGGCGAAGCGGTAGTCGTCGACCGAGAAGAGATCCTGCACGCGGACGATCTCGCCCGAATATTTGACGAAGTTGCTGACCGTACCGGGACGCGGCTGCAACTGCGCGTCGTTGGCACTGGCGCCGAACATATCGAGCGCCTTGTGCACCTGGAAGGTGACGGAGTTGGCGGCCGCCATGTCGTCGCCGAGGAAGGTATCCTGGAACGACAAGGCCTCGCCCAGCCGCAGGATGCGCAGCCGGCTGTTCGCCTGCCTCGCCCTGAGCCCGCTCGGCCCGAACAGGTCGATCTCGGACTGGAAGACATCGAAATTGGAGGTGAGCTCGAGCGTGAGTGCCCGGCTGCGGATCAGAGGATAATTCGCCGCGATCCCGCCGGTATTGAGGCGGCCCTTGTAGCCGATATTGCGCAGCACGTCGCCCGGCGAGGTGATGCCGTAGCCGGTATAGCCGCGCACCATCAATCCTTCGGATCCCACCAGCGCCGAGACCGAAAGCTGGGCGAAGATCTGCTCGCTGTCGAACGGCGTGTTGAAGAGATCGAGCTCGGTCCGCTCGCCGGCCGAGGTAAAGGAATCTGCGGTGGCGCTGACCAGCATCTCGGACGGGCCTGCGGTCTTCGGGCCGCGAGTATCGAAATTCACCAGCCCGCTGACGGACTTGCGGGCAACTTGCGCCACCAACTCGACGGCCCCCGGCTCGCCGCCGGACGGCCGCAGCACGGCGCGCACCGAGACGCCCGGCACGTCCTGGGCGAGCAGCAGGTAGCGCTCGACCTCCTCGATATTGACCGGCTTGACGCCGACCAGATTCTGCAGGAACTCATAGACCTTGGTGCCGGCAGGACCGATATCGCCATCGATCTTCACATCGGCGATATAGCCTTCCGTCACATGGATGCGGATCTTGACGCCGCCATCCTCCGCCGCCGCGGTGGCGCGCGCAGCACTGAGGAAATAGCCATCCTTGCGGTAACGAGCCTGGATCGCATCCGCGATAGACGCGATCTTGCCGGCACTGACGGTCTGCCCGATCACCGGCTGGTAATATTCGGCGAGAATCTCGGCCGAGTAGCGGGTCGCGCCGTCGATCTCGACCGACTTGACCGGCAAGTCGGGGCCCCCCTCGGGGCTGGGGGCCGCGTTCTCGGGTGGCGTCAGCGGCGGTACGATGGTCGGCTGCTGCGGGGGCGCCACCCGATCGATCGGCGAGGAAGGCGGCGCGATCTGGCCGGGCGGTATCACCGGCAGAGTTTGCGCCAAGCTGTTCTGGGCCAAGCCGAGCAAGGCCAGTATCAGCACCGGCGTCAGGCCTCGAAATGGCCACCCGCCGGCGGCAGAGCTCACCCAGAGGGTGCAGCCTCCCGGACGGCGCTCTGAAAAGAGCACACGCCGTCGCTGAGGACAACTCTCGAACATCCTTGCCTTTACCAAAAATTAATCACGCCATAATCATCGCTCGACCGCAAATATACAAGCGAAAAGCCCCTAAAATCATAGGTTAACGCTGGATTTTGCAGGCTTGCCCCGGTTCTGTTTCACCTCTACCCCGGCATGCGGGATGTTTTATTCATCGCGCAGAGGACACGCTCTATAGTTGTGCCTCTACCTCGCTTGTCCCAGCGCCAGCAGGCAATGATCGAACGGCGCCTGATCGGGTTTGGCGAGGAAGCTCGCCACGACCCGGTCGGCACAGCGATCGGCGGCAAGGACGCCGTGGCCCACTTCCGGAAAACGGAACAATCGCGCATGCGATAGCGTGGCCGCGGCGGTCTTGGCCCATTCGGGCGGCGTCACCGGATCGAGCTCTCCGGACAGCATGAGGATGGGAACGTCGCTCGCGACCGGGGCCTGGCTCCCGTCCGAAGCGGCGCCGACCGGCCAGACCGGGCAGGCCGCGACCGGCACGTTGGCCAGCACGAAATGCTCGAAGCGACCGGCAGCGGCCGCGGCCCGGCGCACTGCTTCCGGCGGATCGAACGGATATTCGTCGTGGCATTCGACCGACAGATAGAGCCCATGACTCAGCGCCGCCGATTCATAGGTTTCGAGAGCCTCGGCCGCGAGCGGCGCCAACGGTCCGACATTGCCGCGGGCGAGCGCCGTAATGACGTCCGGCAACCGTTTGATGTCCCGCTTGCGATAGAGTCCGTAGAACAGCACCTCGACCAGCTTGGCATCGTCCAGCATCGCCCGGCGTCCGGGATCGCCGGCAGCCGGCAGCGGCACCGCCAGCGGATGGAGTGCCGCACGCTGAACGATGTCCGCGAGTGCCCGGCCCAGATCCGGATTGGCGCTTTTGCAGCCCGGCTCGGCCATGCAGCCGGCGACCAGCAGATCGAGCGCCCGGGCGGCATCGGTGCCGGCCGAGAGATACGGCCTGACGCCCGGCGGCAGAACCGAATCGAGTATGGCGCTGCGCGTACCGTCCGGATATTGCCGCAGGAACTCGAACACCACGCGCGTGCCATAGGAGACGGCGAGAAAGCTCCAGTGCCGATATTGAAGGCCGCCCACCAGGGCTGCGATGTCGCGGACCGTGGCCGCCGTGTTGTAGCGATCGAGCCGCACACCAGCAGCGGCCAGGCGCCGGTGACAGCGCGTAGCGGCATCGGCCCAGGCGGCGTCGGTCTCCGCCGCGCCGAGCGCCGCCGTGAACAGTTTCGGCCCGACCTGGACCAGCTCGGGACAGCCGAGATCGGGCTCGGACAGGCCGACGCCGCGCTGATCGAAGACGACGAGGTCGCGGCGGCCGAGCCAATCGGAATCGCTCGTCCATTGCCACCAGCGGCCGATGCCGGCCGCATCGATCTGGGCCGGCTCCCCCGGGCCGCCGCTGACATAGATGAGCGGCTCCGCCGCGTCACCCTGCGAGCCGGGAAAGACCACGAAGCGCAGCGCCAGGGAACGGCTGGAGAGGTCGTCCCAATCCTCGGGCACGATCAGCCGGCCGCAGCGCGCGGACCGGCCGGCGGGGACCGGGAACCAGCATGGCAGCGTCTCGACGCGCGGCTGCGCCGCAGATGCCGGTCCCGCCGCGGCGAGTTGCGGCGCGGCCCGCATCGCGGTGGGATGTCTTGCCGCCCCTAGCAGCGCGATCGCGAGCACACCGGCTACGGCACCGGCCGTCGCACAGATGATGACGATAACGGACCTGCGCATTACCGCCATCACCTATCGAGCAGGATCTGGTTCCGGGAAGAAGGGGGAGGGTTGGCGGACCTGCCCGGACGGCCTGCCGATTATGTCCTAGCCGTTCAGATTGACGACCTGGACGCGGCGATTGACCCCGCTCGCCGGATGAGCGGCATCGAGCGGCTCTTCCTGGCCGCGCCCGACCGCAGTCAGCCGATCGGAGGCGACGCCGTAATTGCTGACGAGATAGGCCTTCACCGCCTCAGCCCGGCGCTGCGAGAGTATCATGTTGGCGTCGGGCTTGCCAGTGCTGTCGGTATGGCCTTCGACGCGGAAATTATACTTGGAGAGCTGGTCCGAATTGATCGCCTTGGCCAGTTGCGCGATCACCTGCTTGGCGCCGTCGGTCAAATCGGCCGAGCCGAGCCCGAACCGGATATCGAGCGCTACCGCCGGGGTCTGTGCCGCTGCCGGCTTGTCGGCGCCGCCCGGATTGGCGTTCAGCAGACGCAGGCCGCGCACCTGCAATTGCCCCGCGGCCGGAGCACCAGGAGTCAGTGCCTTGATCAGATCGTCGGATTTCGGCGCGGCGCCCATCTCCTGAACCGGCTGCTGCGCCAACGCGATAGTAGGCGCGCCGGCAAGAGCGGCGGCCATGAGCAGAAGGACTACGGAATTTCTATTCATGGAATTCCACCTGTCAAATCGGGACATCTTGGATGTCGTCTATAAATATTTAAACTAGAACGCGATTCTCTAGGGCTAAGGGTCGGTGATGTCAAGATTCGACTCGTCGAAACGAGCCTGCCGCGGCGCGCCGATCCGAACCGCGATCACGGTGACGTTGTCGTTGCCGCCGGCCTGCAACGCCGCCTCGATCAGCCGCTCCGGCGCCGCCGCGAACTGAGTCTCATGGAGGATGCGGGCTATATCCGCCTCGCCGGCCGTCTTGGACAGGCCGTCGCTGCACAGCAGAAAGAGATCGCCAGGCGCCAGCTGGTCGGTAACCTTGTCCAGCTCGAGCACGTCCTGGACGCCGACCGCGCGCGTGATGACGTTGCCGAGGGGATGGCTCTCGGCAAGCTCCGGCGCCAGGAGGCCGGCATCGACCATCTCCTGCACCTGGCTGTGGTCGCGATTCATCTGCAGCAGCACGCCGTCCCGCAGCCGGTAGAGCCGGCTATCGCCGGCCCAGACGCAGGCAAAGAAGCTGCCGAAAGTCAAAAGCGCCACGACCGTGCTGCCGATCACGGCGCCATTGCCGCGCGCGGCCGCCTCGGCCAGCAGCGCATCGTTGACGGCGGCTAGCCTCGTGCGCACCTCGCCGATGAATTGCGCGCCATCGCTCGGCGCCTCGATCCCGCCGAGCGCCTGGACGATGGTCTGGCTGGCAAGGTCCCCGGCCTGATGGCCGCCCATCCCGTCCGCGACGACCCAGAGCCCGATCTCCGGCCGGGCAAGGTAGGAATCCTCGTTGTGCTTGCGCACCTTGCCGACATGCGTCGCCGCGGCGGAGCTGATTTCGAACTGGGTGGCTGACGACATGGCCGATCCCTACTCGTCTCTGTCCCAGGCCGTGGCCGGGGCCGCCGGCTCGGTTGGCGCCGCGACTTCTTCGGCCGCCGGCTCGACCGTCCAGCCCCGGCCCTGCCAATCGCCGTCGAGGAAGGCGGCGAAAGACGAAGGTGCGGGCAAGCCGTCCGCTGCCACCAGCACCGGCCGGATGCGCTCGGAACCGATCGTCCACCATAGGCTGGCCCGGACGGAAGGTGAATCGCCGAAGCGGCGGCCATAGGCCGGCCCCGCCTCCTCTACCGCCGACAGCGGCACGCACAGGCCGGGCGACGTCAAACGGCCGGGTATACCCGATATACCAGCGGCGGCGGCACCCGCCGCGAGATCGACGGCTGGCCGGTCGAGATCCTCGAGCTTGAAGCCGTCGCGCAGGCTGTCGAGCGCCATGCTCTCGGCATCCTCGAACCAGGCGCCGGCGCCGCCGGCCACTGCGCCGAGGCTGGACTGCGGCGGCAGTTCGACGGCGATCAGCAGCGGAAAATTGCGTCCGACCGAATCCACGCTCGGCATCAGGATGCCGGCGAGCGGCGCCGGGCCGCACAGGCCGCCGGCCAGGACGAAGCGCCAGATCGGCGCGACCAGATAGAGATCGATCCAAGCCGAGCCTAACTGTTCCTGGCTCGCCTGTATCGCCTGCTGCAGCCAATCGTCCCAGGGATCGACGATGCTCCGGGCCAGCCGGCGCGAGACGAAATCGCCGCGCGCCGGCACCTTGCCGTAGTAACCGGGAGGTCGCGACGGAACGAGGATCATAGCGCGGGCGGACACCTGAATTGCTGAAGCTGGTTCGAGGCGAACGGATTGATGACGCTGTTCGCACGGATCTCGAAGCCGGCGGAACGCCCGCCGGCCGCGAAAGTGACGGTGAAACGATCGGGGCCGCCCGCCGGCTTCACCTGCGCCTTGTCGAGCGCCCTGAACCAGGCCCAGACGCCATCCGTGTTTATGGTCGTGTCGCCGCCCTGCGGCTGGAAGCTGACGCGGACTCCGGCCGGCCCCGTGGCACCGGGCCAGCTCATCTTCACCGGGCGCGGCGGCCCGTGATCGTAAGATAACGTCTGCCCGTCGATTTCGAGCAGGACCGACGTCGATGTCGCATCGAGTGTGGTCGGCTGCAGCTCGAAGCTCACGCCCGGCTTGGCGCCGCCGCCCGGAAACATGCTGTCGCGGATCGCGGCAGCCCGCTGGAACTCCAGCAGCACGCCAGGCGAGATGCCGAGATCGAGATTATCGACCTTCTGCCAGTGCCAGGGATTGGTCGATTGATCGACGAACGAGGCGAGATTGGTGGTGAAGAACTGATCGATAAGGCCGCTCTTGGCGAAGAGCCGCGAGAAATCGTCCAGCGTCACATCGGCAGCGCCGGTCGGATAGATCGGATAGCGATTTTCCGTCGCCTGCTTGCAGAACGGCAGGACGGAGGCGGTCCAAAGCGCATTCAACTGACTGCGCGCGCCGCCGACGGTCAGGCTGGAGCTCGATTTGGTCAGCGTGCCGACCCAGCCTTTGAGCGGCTCGGGCATGCGCGCGGCATTGGCCTGAAGCTGCGCCGCCCCGCCGCCATCGCCCGATCCCGCGGCGCCGAGCAGCGCCCCGCCCTGATTGTTCGCAGCCCCGACCTTGTTCATGGCGCGATAGAGGTCGCCGAGATTGCCGACAACGCCGTCGATCGCGGTCGGCCCGTTGCCCGGCCCGTCGAAGAGATCGTGCAGAGCCTTGAAATGCTCGTCGGTATCGCGCCCGACCAGATCCGCCGGACCGCCCGGCGCCGAGCCGCCGGCTCCGAGCATGGCGGCCAGCCGGTCCTTGTCCTCGCCCGGCACCAGCCCGGCAGCACCCTTGCCGCCGCCCGGCAGCGATTTCGCGGCGGCCTTGGCGGCCGCACCCTCGGCCGCGGCCGCAGCCGACGCCAGCGGATCGGCATCGGCCGGCGGCTTCTTCGATAGCCAGGTTTCCTTGGCGGCAGCGCCGAGGAACTCCTTGATCGGCGAATCCGGCGCCGACAGGATGCCCAGGGTCTGAACCGACTGGTTGACGTTGGTGAACGGCGTGATGGCGACATCGCTCAGCAGCCGGTCCCATTGCGCCTTGAACTCGGCGGAATAGAGCGAGGTCACGTCGCGCTGCAGCCGCGCCACCACGACCGGATCGTCGCTCGCGGCCGATTGCGGCCCGAGCACCCAGCTCTCCTTCGCCACGTCCTTGGCGACATCGGGCAGCAGCGGCAGGAACACCTTGTAGAATCCGTTATAGGTGTACAGGCCAGGAATGCCTTCGGCGAGGCTACGGCCCGAGGCGCGTTGGAAGACGCGGCCGGCGGCCGGCCCGGCATTCTCGGAGATCCGCCATTCCGGCAGGTCCGTCACCTTCTTGTTGGTCTTGAGCAGGCTGTAGGCGCGCTCGGCCAGCGGCCGCTGATTGAGCACCAGCCGGCTTTTCTGCACGATATCGGCATTGATGCCGATCTGCGGCAGCGGCTTCAGCAGCAGCGCGTCGAGGTGCCCGGCCAGATCCTGGCGGAACTGCGCGTCGGAATCGCCCGGGAACTGCACGCTCCAATCCAGCGCCATCCAATGCCTGACCAGCGACTTGTCGAGCGGCCCTTCACGCCCCAGCATCAGATAGACCTTCAGCCCCTCATAGAGGAAATCGGCATTTCCCTGGTTCGCCGTCAGCTGGTTCTCCAGCCGCAGCAACAGCCGCGGCAGGAAGACGTTGCCGAGGTCGCGCTCATAGGTGGATATCGCCTGGGCACCGACCTTCCCACCCTGATAGAGACCGAATTGCAGGAGCAACGGCGTGTCCTTTTCCTGATCGGCATAACCGCCGGGCAGGTCACGCAGGAGATTCAGCAGCGGCATGATCGTGCGCAGATCGGGATCGGTAACCCGGTCGAGCTGCAGCGCCTTGGCCTTCTCGTTATATTCGTCGGCCTTGCCGTCGATCTGAGCCAGCAGGTCGAGATTGTTGAAATAGCTGACGGTCCAGAGTGCGATCAGGCCGAGGACCACAACCGAGGCGCCAGCATAGGCGGCGATCCGGATATTGCGGTTGCGGCGCTCGACCTTGGGATCGGCGTTGACGATGCCGGCCTCGCCGAAGATCACATCCTTCAACAGCTTGCCGAGGAAATAGCTGCGGCCGGTGCCGCTGAAGGCCGCGACCTGCTGGCGGCCGATGCCGAAGGTCGCCGACATGGCGCCCATCAGCCGGTCGATCGGCGTGCCGAACTGCGTGCCGCTGGTGAAATAGACGCCCCGCAGCAGAATCGGCTGATCGAAGCGGTTCGGCTGGAAGATGTCCTTGAGGAACTTGTCGGTGATCTCCTTCAGGCTCGCCACCTGCTGCGGAAAGCCGAAGACGAGCGCGCGCCGCTCGATGTCGAGCTCGGCCTGCAGCCGCTCGGTCAGCCGATCGTCGAGCCGGCCGACGAGCCCGTCGAACTCGTCGGCATACGCGGCGACGGCCCCACCCTCATCTTCCTTCTGCTTGTAATCGAAGGTCATGCCCCAGACGATCTCGCGCTCCTCGCGGCCGAGATCATCGAAGAACTCGACGAATCCCGCGATCAGATCAGCCTTGGTCAACAGCACATAGATCGGCAGGCGGACACCGAGCTCGGCATAGAGCTCGCGGATACGCTGCTTGATCGCGCGGGCATGATCCTCGCGCTGCTCCGGCGTGGCGCCGGTCAGGTCGCTGATGCCGATCGCGACGATGATGCCGTTCAAGGGCTGCCGCTTGCGGAATCTCTTTAGTAGTTTGAGGAAGCCCAGCCAGGCCGTCTTGTCCTGCTCGGCCTCGCTGTCTTGGGTGGTATAGCGGCCGGCGCTGTCGATCAGCACGGCATCGTCGGTGAACCACCAATCGCAGCTGCGCGTGCCGCCGACGCCCTTGACCGCGCCCTTGCCGAGCCGTTCGGCGAGCGGGAAATTGAGACCCGAATTGGTCAGCGCCGTGGTCTTGCCCGAGCCGGGCGGACCGATGAACATGTACCAGGGCAGCTGATAGAGATAGCGCCGCCCGGTCGAACCGGCGAAGCGGCTCTTCTTCAAGAGGCCGAGCGCCTCGCGGAACTTGACCGACAACTCCTCCACCTCGGCCTGGCCGGCCGAGGTGCCCGCCATCTCGGCGGCGAGCTCGGAATTCTCACGCTGCTGAAGCCGCACGATCATCAGCTCGCGCACGCCGAAGATCGCCGGCAGGATGATCATGGCGATCGCGCGCGGGACGACGCCGCTCAACGGCACGGTATTGGCGATGCCGAGAAGCGGCCCGATGAACCAGATCAGCAGCCCGATGAAGATGCAGCCGAGAAGGGAGAGGACAAGCCTCGAGAAAAAGAACTTTCGTAATAGCTTGACCATCATTCCCTCGCGGCGCACGCGTCTCGTCGAAGAGCCGGCCCGGAAGCCGGCGGCCCGGTTAAGTCGTCTTGGTCAGCGATATCTCGATACGCCGATTCTGCTCGCGGCCTTCCGGCGTGTTGTTGGGCGCGATCGGCTGGGTATCGGCCTTGCCCTCGGAGGCGAGCCGGCCCGGCTCGCTCATCTTCGAGCCGACCAGCGCCTGCACCGCCTTGGCGCGCGCGAGCGACAGCTCGTAATTGGATGGGAAACGCAGCGTCCGGATCGGCACATTGTCGGAATGGCCGGCGATCGAGACCGGCCCGGGCTCGGTATTGAGCGCGTCGCCGATGCGAAGCAGGGTCGGCTTCACCTTGTCGACGACATCGGCGCTGCCCGAGGGGAACATGCCCTGGGCGCGGATGCGGATGGTGATCGACTGATTATCCTCGAGCACCGTCACCAGCCCTTCCTTGATCTCGGGCTCCAGGAACTTGCGGATCTTCTGCGATTGGCCGGTATCGGGCGGCGGCGGCATCGGCACCGCCGCGCGCGCCAGGCTGACCGTGCCGTTGGGCGGCAGGGCCGCGAGCCGGGCGAAAACGGCGTCCGAGCGGTCGGCCAGGAAATAGCTGTAGCCGATGAAGCAGAGCAGCAGCACCGAGGCGGCGGCGGCCAGGATGACCCAGATCGGCACGGCCGAGATCAGCCCCTTATAGGCCGCCTGCACGCCCTGCCAATGGAGCGACAGCGCCCGTTCGAACTCGCCGCGATTATTGCGGATGGCGCGGTAGAGATCCTCGCGCACCAGCGCCAACTCGGAGGCGCCGCGCGGCATCACCCGATACTTGCCCTCGAAGCCCAGGCTGATGGCGAAATAGAGCAGCTCCAGCATGTCGAGATTGACGGCCGCATCCTTCTTGAGCTGGCCCAGGAGGTCGAAGAAGCGATCGCCGCCCCAGGTCTCGCTGAAGAAGGTGCCGACCATGCTGCGGGTCGACCAGACGCTGCGGCTGCCCCAGGGCGTGTTGAGGACGAGATCGTCCATCAGCGCGCATATTGCGTACTTGGCCGCGCGGATAGTCTGCGGCGCCAGACCCAAGGGCGTGATGCGCCGCTCGAAGGCGTTAATCTCCTCGATCACGCGCTGGCGCAGGCCGTCGACATTGGGATGCACGGCCCGGTTCTTGAGCCGGACGGCCAGGCCCAGCAGCGGGACCGCGGCATTGACGATCGGATTGAGATTCTTGAGCTTGATCGCGTCCCACAGCCGCCCGTCCGTGGCGCCGGCGAGATCCGGCGGCGACTGGTATTGGGGTGCCGCCGGCGCGACGGGCTGCGCCAGCCGGCCGCCCGGGTTGGGCCGGATAATCGTGCGCTCGGCATCGCCGGGCTCGGCAAACGGATCATCGATCGACATGCAACCCCGCCTCGTCCGGTGACATGGGCGCCCGAAACCGCTCCGGTTCCGGGCCGCCTCGACACGCTCTTCAGATAAAGCCGGCGCAACCGCGCCAGCGAACAGCTATCAGTTGCCGCCTGCCTTGGCGGTCAGAGTCAACTTTCCGGCGGCGACCGCCACCTTCGTCGTCTGATTGGCCGGCACGCCGAGATCGGCGCGCCAAGCGGCGCGATCGATATCCCGATATGCCGCGACCGCGCCCAGGAACTTGGTCCCGGGCTTGACCTCGATCGTCATGGTCTTATTGGTGCCCGGCGTCAGGATCACCTCGTCCCGCGCCAGCAGATCGGTGCCGAGCTGGGCTGCCTCCTGATCATGCAGCTGAAAATAGTCCGCCTTCTCGAATGCGCCGGTGGCGGCGAGCTGGTAGATGCGGATGGTGACCGGCGCCGGCTGCCCCTCGGCCGACGGGTTGACATCGGCCGACGCCGAGACCGTCAGCGCCACGATCGTCGGCGGCGGCGGTGGCGGCGGCGCCGAGCCGCACGCGGCCAGCACGGCCGACAAAGCTCCGACAATCGCCCAGCGCGTCATGTTCTTGCCCAAGATTTATCCCCCAGCCCCGGCAATTATCCACCATTTGCCACGCTCCCGCCAAGCGCGGCTTGTTCCACTCCTACTCGGTGTCCTCGTTGCTCTGCAACTTTTCGATCTGACTGCGATAGGCGGCCGCGAATTCGGCGCCGAACAGGCTTTGCAGATCATCCTCCAATTCGCGCGCGATCTCGCCATAGAGCTTGCGGAACAGATCCCAGTAGCGCGCCTTGCGAGCGCCCGGCAGAACGCCCTCGATCAGCGAGCTCTTCTCGATCCGCTTCTCGAGCTGCGCCGGATCGAAACGCGCGATCACGGTGGTGAGCGCCGTCTGCATGCCGGCCAGCACGGCCAGCTGGTGCGATTTGATATCGTTGAGCGCCTGGTCGAACGCCTGCTCCGCCGACAGGAAGCCGGGCACGCTCTGCAGCAGCAGCACGCGCATCGCCTCGTCGGTGGTGGCGCTGAATTTGAGCGGATTATTGTCGAGCTTGCCGATCATGGTCCGCTCGATGCGGAACTCCTGCTTGGTCGAGGCCCGTGCCGCCAGAATCTCGGTCATCCCCTCGACCAGCAGCCGGACCGTCCGGCCCAGCATCGCCATCATCTTGACGGCCCGGGCCTCGTCGAGCGGCTGATCCTCGAGGCCGGCGGCCGCTAGGAACGCCTTCAGCGCATTGCCGCTGCCGGGAACCGGTATCGGGGTCGGCGCCGCCGATGCCGGTGGGCTCGGCGCCGGACGAGGCGCTTCGGCAAACGGGCTCGCCATCGGCGGCGGAGAAATCGGCGGCGGAGAAATCGGAGCTGGAGCCGGTGCCAGACGCGCAGACGGTGCCGCCGGCAAGCCGAGATCGGCGACCGGGTCCCAATCGTCAGGGATCACCTCGGTCGAGACCTTCGGCGCCGCGAAGAAGCCCATTTCCGACGGCGCATGATCGGCGCGCGAGCCGCCCTTCCAATTGTTGCGGACCGGCGGCGGGCCGAACAGGTCATCATCCTCGGGGATAAGGCCGCCGGTGGCCGCCAGCGGCGGCGCATTGCCCGGCGGGCCGCCGAACATCGAATCGTCGCTAGCGCCGCGGCCGCCGAAACCGAGATCGAGCGGCCCGCCCGGATCGATCGGCGATCCGAAGGGCGAGACCTTCGGCAGCGGCGCCGGTGCCGGCGGCCGATCCTCGAACAGATCGTCGAACGGATCGGGACTGGCGGCAGGCGACGGCTTCGGCGCCGGTGCCGCGCCGAACAGGTCGTCGAGATCGTCGACATGCTCTGGCCTGGCGCCTCCGGACGGGACGGAGGCCTCCAGCACGACCAGGCCGAAATCGCCGAGCTGCAGATAATCGTCCTTCCGCAAGGGCGTCGGCACGTCGCGCGGGAGCCGGTCCGGGCCGTGGTTCATGTAGACGCCGTTGGTGCTGACATCGGTGACGACGTAGCCGGACCCGTCGAAGGACAACAGACAATGCCGCTTCGACAGAACACGCCCCGGATCGGGCAGGACCAGATCATTCTCGGCGCCGCGCCCGACGCTCAGCCGCTGTATCACCTCGATGCGCTTGCCGGCATGGGCGCGCAGCGTCGGGTCGGTCGTCTCGACCATGAGGATCAGCGGCATCGGCGACATCCTCGGCGGCGCGGTCGGGTTTCGGCCATGATCGGGCTCAGGCCTTCAACCGCCCGTTGCCGCCCAGTGCTATATCCTTACCCAGGGCGATGAATTGCGCGAACCGCTCCTGCGCGCGCTTAGGATCCTTGGCGGCCGCGAGCGTGACTGCGCCGGCGACGGCCTTGGCCGTGAGCGTGGCGCCCGGCGGCACCGGCGGTGAATTCGGCGGCGTCATGCTGCCGCCGCTCCAGAACGCCCCCCAGGCAGCCCAGCCGGCCGGCTGATCCTGCGGCAGCCGCTCGGCCCGCTCGCCCGCAGCGATACGATTCTCCTCGGACGGGCGGCGCACCCACTCCTCGGCAGCCGAGACCGCCTCGTGCGCGGGGCCGGAGGGTGCCGCGCCGGCCGCACGGAGCGATACGGAGGCCCACCAGACCGCTTCGCGCTTGGGCAGCCCGAAAGCGAGAAAATTGACGGCATCGACGAAAGCCCGCGCCTCCAACAGCGCCTCGAGGAACGGCAAGGGCGTTAGCTCCGGCGTGAGCAGCGCTGCTCCGGTATCGCTGACGTCGAAACGCTTGCAGATCTGCTTCGCCCTCTCGGCGCTGATCTTGGATCGCGGCTCAGTCATCGGTTCCGTCGACATACTGGACGACCATCGGCCGTATCCGCCGGCCCTGCCCGGCGGACAGGGAGATAACATGCGCCGTTCCTCGACCACAACGCAACTTCCGAGCGTCCCAGCCGAATCTCAAAAGCATCAAAGACCGCGGATCGCCCAGAGCGCCATTTCGAGGCCCGGAAAATCGCCGGCGACGTGAAGCGCCAGGCCGCCCGACGTATCCATGCTCTTCCATAAGGCGCTCGTGCGGTCCAACTCGAAATAGGTGACGCCGGCATGGTAGGGAATCTGCCGCGGCGCCACCGGCAGTGGCTGCAGCGAAATGCCGGGCAGCGCCACATTGACCAGCTCGCGGATGCGTTCGACCGGCCCGATCTTGACTTGGCTCGGATAGGTCTGGCGCAGATGCTCGGCCGGGATATCGGCTTTGACCGCGAGCACGAATCCAGCGGTCGACAGCAGCGTACGGTCCATGATCGGGGCGACATGGATGCCGTATTTGCGCTCCTGCAGCGGAATCGGCACGGCCGTCTGCTCCAGCACCGCGCTCAGCGATTGCCGAATCGAGCGCATAACCGGCGCATAGGTCGGCGCCAGCTCGTCATGCTTGTAGACGGGAAAGGCCGGCGGACGCTTGCCGGCCGTGGTGAAGGTGGTGAGCTCGCCGGCAAGCTGGACGGACAGGCCGTAGAGCGCCTCGGGATGGACGATCGAGGCCGTGGCCAGATGCGCGAAGATCGGCTCGTACCGGTTGACCGCCTGCAACAGCAGGAAATCCGAGATCTCGGCCGCTCCGCGCGTGCCAGATTCGGATACCCGCCCGCCCAGCGCCTCGCCGCGGTGGTGCAGCAGCCCCTGAACCTCGGTGACGAAGTTGGCCAGGTTCTTGGACGCGGCGCAGTCCATGACCGGCGGGATGTAGGTTTCGTCGAGCACGATCTGCTTGTCCGCGCGCATCTCGACCATGCGGGCGATGCCGAGGCAGACGAACCCGGCGCGTTCCGCCCCATCGATGAGCAGGCGAAAGCGCAGCTTGCCGACCTCGATCGAGGTTTCCCCGCGATTGTCGGCGTTGGAATCGACGATCTGCTGCTCGGCCACGGTCAGGCGCACGGCCGCCTCCAGCCCGTCGCGCCGATCGACCTCGGGCGCGCCCGGCTGATAGGCCGGCAAGGCCAGATAAATAATGGCGTCGCGAGCATTTTCCGGCGGTTCGAGCGGAATTGGTTGTTCTGCATCTTCGGGTATGCTGAAGGGCGTGCCGTCCTCGAGCACGCCACGCGCCTCCTCGATCGCCACCTTACCGAGGCTCAAAAGCTCGCGATTCAGCCGAAGGTGGGTCAAGCCCCAGCCATAGCCGCGCAACCCTGCCGTGCGGCTGCGCACCAGCTTTTCGACATACCGGTCCGACTGCTGCAGATGCTGCGGCCTGAGGAACAGCCCCTCGGACCAAACGACCTTATTATCCCAGGACATCGAGCCCGCCCCCTGCCTCTGACCATGTTTCCGGCACGGCGGCCCGATGGGGCGGGCACGCCGTGCCGCCGGCCATACCGTTCACTATACGCCCCGCCGCGGCAGATCACGCCGTATTTTGAAGCGCTTGCCCGCCGTCTCCCGGAGCGCCGCCGCGCCGGACTGCCGCCGGTAATGGTCGCCGATGCCGGCATGGATCTGCCACGGCAACGCGCCGGGCCGCGGGTTCTCCCACGCCGCCTCGACCACCGCGAACTCGTCGCAATCGACGACCTCGACCGACAGCTCCGGCGCCAAGGTGCCGTTCAGCACCTCGTCGAGATACCGCTCGCCCACCACGAGCCAGTACCAGCCTCGGCAAAAATACAACTTGACGTCAGTCACCGGATTCTACCCGCCAGATTGTTCCGGCCGAAGCCATGGGCCGGATCCATTGTCGCCCAGGTCCGGCAAGGGCATCGGCATGCGAAGACAGCGCCGATCCGGCTGACTGAGCCTCGCAATCTTGGTCAGGGAAGCATCGGACGCAAGCCATTTTTTTGCCGCTCGACACAAGAATTTGTTTGTCAACCTCACAGGACATTGCCAGAGTCGCCGCAGCAGATTCTACCGGGACGGGGGCGCTTTTTGGTTTGCGCGGCGAGTCCTCCGGAATTTGTTAAGGGGCAAGTTCGCTTATATCATTTGAATTCGAGTGGTTCGTGCAGGCGATAAGCGTGCGGCAGGTACCTTGCGATGATGGACGCCAGGTCCGTGCACAGGCGAGAACGAGGCCGGGTCACCCGTATTAATTGTATTGGTTTTTATTATTATTCATGCGGCTCTTCCGCGTGATGAGCATTCATTGGGAACAGGCAGTCGCTGCGAATGGCACGGATCGAGGTCAACGCTCTGCTGGAACCGCTCTCGGAGGATGCTCCCTGCGGCGAGAATCTCGAGTATGACGCAGCGTTCCAGGAGCTGGAGACCGCCGCGCGCGGCAAGCCCGACCAGGAAATCGGCGACATCAAGATCCCGGCCGAACCGCCCGAATGGCCGGCGGTGCTGGAGCTGGCGCATGGCCTCGCCGGCCGAACCAAGGATCTGCGCCTCTGCATCCCGCTGCTGCGCGGCGCGCTCGCCGTCGACGGGCTGCCCGGCATGGAGGCGGCACTCGCGCTCATGTCCGGCTATGTCGCGCGCTATTGGCCGACGCTGCACCCGACGCTCGATCCCGACGACGACAACGACCCGACGGTGCGTCTCAACGTCATTGCCGAATTGTGCGATCCGGCCGGCCTGCTGCGCGATCTGAAGCAGTATCCGCTGAGCAGCTCACGCCAATTCGGCCGCTTCTCCTGGCGCGATTACGGCCTCGCCAAGGGCCTGTCCGAGGCCGGCTCGGCCGGCGATGCCGGCCCGCCCGAGCTGTCGACGGTCGAGGCCGCGTTCCGCGACACGCGGCCCGAGGTGATCGAGCGGAACCGCTCAGCATTGGGTTCGGCCGCAGCACAGCTGGCCGCGCTCGAAAGCGCGCTCAACGAGGCCGTCGGCTCGAGCCAGACGCCCGATCTCAAGCCGTTCCGGCGCGCGCTCGCCGATGCCAAGAAACTGCTCGACGGCTTCGCGGCCGTGACGGAGGATGCGGTGGACGAGACGGCAGCGGCGGATGGCGACGATCAGCCCCTGGCCGAAAGCCGGGAATCGGCGCCGGTGGCGTCACGAACGCGCGACGGAGCCGTGCGCAGCCGGGCCGATGTCGTCGCGGCGCTGGAAAGAATTTGCGACTATTATCGTCAGTTCGAGCCGTCGAGCCCCATGCCGCTCCTGCTCGAACGGGCGAAGCGCCTCGTCGACATGGATTTCATCGCCATCCTCGAGGAGCTGGCACCGGACAGCGTGATGGGATTCCGGAATATCGCCGGCATCAGATAGACGTGTGCACGACCTAACGGCATGCGGACCCGCGCGGTCGGGGACGGACGGGTGATCCGGCACCATTCGACCGGGTGACGAGACCAGGGAGCAGGACAGATGGCAAAAGCGAGCAGCCAAAAATTCATCGCCCGGAACCGGGCGCCGCGCGTCCAGATCGAATATGACGTGGAGCTGTATGGCGCCTCGAAGACGGTGCAACTGCCGTTCGTCATGGGCGTGCTGGCCGATCTGTCGGGCAAGCCGGCCGAAGCGCTGCCGGCGGTCGCGGACCGCAAGATGCTGGAGATCGATGTCGACAATTTCGACTCGCGCATGAAGTCGATGAAGCCGCGCGTCGCCTTCCCGGTCGAGAACACGCTGACCGGCGAAGGCAATCTCGCGGTCGATCTGACCTTCGAGAGCCTCGACGATTTCTCGCCCGAGGCGGTCGCCCGCAAGGTCAGCGGGCTCGACAAGCTGCTGGAGGCGCGTACCCAGCTCTCGAACCTCATGACCTACATGGACGGCAAGACCGGTGCCGAGGATCTGATCGCCAAGCTCCTCGCCGACCCGACCATGCTGCAAGCGCTCGCCTCGGCGCCGATGCCCGGTGCCGACAAGAAATCTGACGCTCAGGAGTAACGGACATGTCCAGCCAGCAGCTTGGTCTCGCTTCCGGCGGGGCGACCGGCGTCGCCGAGATCGGCGATTTCGCCTCTCTCCTGCAGAAGGAGTTCAAGCCGAAATCAGATCAGGCGCTCGAAGCCGTCCAGTCCGCCGTCCGCACACTGGCCGAGCAGGCGCTGCGTGACACGGCGCTCATCTCCAATGACGCGCTGCGCTCGATCGAATCGATGGTCGCGGCGATCGACAAGAAGCTGACGGAGCAGGTCAATCTGATCCTGCACCATCCCGATTTCCAGCAGCTCGAATCGGCGTGGCGCGGCCTGCACTATCTGGTCAACAACACCGAGACCGACGAGACGCTGAAGATCCGCGTCTTCAACATCTCGAAGAAGGAGCTCGGCCGGACCCTGAAGAAATTCAAGGGCACCGCCTGGGACCAGAGCCCGATCTTCAAGAAGATCTATGAAGAAGAATACGGCCAGTTCGGCGGCGAGCCCTATGGCTGCCTGATCGGCGATTACCAGTTCGACCACTCGCCGCCGGATGTCGAGCTGCTGTCGGGGATCGCCCAGGTCTCGGCCGCCAGCCACTCGCCCTTCCTCACCTCGGCGGCGCCGACCGTCATGGGCATGGATAGCTGGCAGGAGCTCGCCAATCCGCGTGATCTCACCAAGATCTTCCAGACGCCGGAATATGCCGCCTGGCGCTCGCTGCGCGAATCCGACGATGCCCGCTATATCGGCCTGACCATGCCGCGCTTTCTGGGCCGCCTGCCCTACGGCGCCAAGACCGACCCGGTCGATGCGTTCGATTTCGAGGAAGATACCGAGGGCGCCGACAGCTCGAAATATCTCTGGGCGAACTCGGCCTACGCGATGGGCGTCAACATCACGCGCTCCTTCAAGCTCTATGGCTGGTGCTCGCAGATCCGCGGCATCGAGTCCGGCGGTGTGGTCGAGGGGCTGCCGACCCACACCTTCCCCAGCGACGATGGCGGGGTCGACATGAAATGCCCGACCGAGATCGCGATCAGCGATCGGCGCGAGGCGGAGCTGGCCAAGAACGGCTTCATGCCGCTCATCCATCGCAAGAATTCCGACATGGCCGCCTTCATCGGCGCGCAGTCGCTGCACAAGCCGGCCGAATATGACGATCCGGACGCCACCGCCAACGCCCAGCTCGGCGCCCGCCTGCCCTACCTGTTCGCGACCTGCCGCTTCGCGCACTACCTGAAATGCATGGTGCGCGACAAGATCGGCTCGTTCAAGGAGCGGGGCGATATGGAAAGCTGGCTCAATACTTGGATTCGGCGATATGTCGACGGCTCGCCGGAGACCTCGTCGGAAGCCTACAAGGCCTCACATCCGCTCGCCGCTGCCGAGGTTCAGGTCGAAGCGGACGAAAGCAATCCCGGCTATTACCGGTCGAAATTCTTCCTTCGGCCGCACTATCAGCTCGAAGGCCTGACCGTATCTCTTCGTCTCGTCTCCAAGATGCCGTCCGCCAAGGGGTAAGGACGGAACATTCCTTCCGGCCAGTGAGGCCGCTTGCGCCGGCGCTTCCCGAGAACTCAATATCAGGAGTGAAAAATGGCATTTGACGCATATCTCTACTTCAGCGAGAAGGGCAATGGCGGCAAGAGCAGCTTGCAGCCGCAGGGCGAATCCCTCATCGCGAAAGGGGCGATCACCCTCGCCGAAAGCTGGGGATTTGGGGTAGAGAACAAGCTGAACATCAAGGCCACGACCCAGGGCGGCGGCTCGGGCAAGGCCGAGTTCCAGGAGTTCAAGGTCAAGAAGGCGGTCGATGCGGCATCGCCGCACCTGTACCTGTCGCTCTGCCAGGGCGTGGTCTACAATCACGTCTATCTCGTTCTGCAAAAGTCGACGGGCGGCCAGTCAGGCACCCAATCGACCGCGCCCTATCTCATCTGGGAGTTCATCGGCTTCATGATCGAGAAGATCGATTGGAGCCATGCCGACGACGAGCCGGAAGAGGAAGTCACCTTCAAGTTCGGCGCCTGCCAGATCAGCTATTCGCAACAGGCGGAAACGGGCGCTCTGAAGGCTGCCGCCCCGGCCGCGTGGGATCAGCTGACGAACTCGAACTCGCCCAACCCGCCCTTCAAGCAGTTCACCCAGCCGGCGGCCGGCACGGCGACAGTCTAAGGCCGGATCGGCGTGAGTGGCTCCACCCATGCCGTGAATCCGTCTCTATTCGAATAGTTTGAATTCCGGAAGGCGACCGAGCGCCTGAACCGCGACCGTGCTCTTGGAGGCGATCGCGGTTCAGGCGGCTCAACTGGATCTGTGCGGAAAGGCGCATGTCATGGACCCCAGCGCGCATTTGCAAGCCGACGACCTTGACGGCGCGCTCGCGGCGCTGACCGATCGTGTCCGCGCCGATCCCGCCGATGTTAAGCTTCGCATCTTCCTGTTCCAGCTCCTTGCCGTGCGCGGCGACTGGGCGCGGGCCAAGACGCAACTCGATACCGCCGTGTCGATGGATCCGTCGCTGGTCATGGCGGGCCGGCTCTATGGCGACGCGATCACCTGCGAGGCGGAGCGGACCGAGATCTTCGCCGGCAAGCGCTCCCCCACGATCTTCGGTGAGCCCCAAGCCTGGATGGCGAGCCTGGTCGAGGCGGCGCGGCTGCAGGCGAGCGGCGCCTACGATGCCGCCGCCGGCTTGCGCGAGAAGGCGTTCGACGACGCGCCCACGGCGGCAGGCGAGATCGACGGCCAGCCCTTCGACTGGATCGCCGATGCCGACAGCCGCTTCGGCCCGATGCTCGAGCTCATCATCAATGGCCGCTATTTCTGGGCGCCGTTCATGCGCATCAAGGCGATCGAGATCGAGGCGCCGACCGATCTGCGCGACAAGGTTTGGATGCCGGCCGTGGTGACCTGGTCGCATGGCGGCAAGTCCGGCGCCCTCATTCCAAGCCGCTATCCGGGGACGGAGCGCGCCGCCGACGGCGGCTTCAAGCTTGCCCGCAAGACCGATTGGAAGGAGGTAGCTCCCGATACTTACGAGGGCTGCGGCCAGCGCCTCTTCGCCACCGATGCCGGCGAATATGCCGTGATGGATATCCGGCAGATCACGCTGGAAACTACGGCCGAGAACGGCAATGTCTGACCTTTCGATGCGGGACCGGCTGCAGCCCTCGCTGCTCGACCGGCTGACCGACGACGACCCGACCAGCAAGACGGAAAGCCGCGATCAGCGTTTCTTCACGCTCGGCCGCTTGCGCGCGGCCGTGCTGCGCGATCTCTCCTGGCTCCTCAACACGGTCCAGTTCAGCGCCACCGAGGACCTCACCCCCTATCCGCATGTCGCCGCCTCGGTGCTGAATTACGGCGCACCGGTCTTTTCCGGCAAATCGGCCGACGGCGTGCGGTCGAACGATCTGCAGGCCCGGATGGCGGCCGTGCTGCGTCAATACGAGCCGCGCCTGCTCGCGGACACGGTCACGGTTCAGATCGGCGGCGGCGCGTCTGCCAGCGGGTCGATCGATCTGCGCATCGAGGCCGATCTCTGGGCGCAGCCGGTACCCATCCGGATGATGATGAAGACCGAGATCGATCGCGAGCTCGACACGGTCCGCGTGGTCGAGCAAGGCGGCAGACGCGACTGATGGACCCGCGGCTGCTGCGTTTCTACAATGAGGAGTTGGGCTTCATCCGCGAGATGGGCGCCGAGTTCGCCGCCGCCTATCCCAAGGTCGCGAGCCGCCTCGGCATGGATTCGATCGAGGTCGCGGATCCCTATATCGAACGGCTGATCGAGGGTTTCGCCTTCCTGACCGCCCGTATCCAGCTCAAGCTCGACGCCGAGTTCCCGACCTTCACCCAGCATCTGCTGGAGATCGCCTATCCGCATTACCTGGCGCCGACCCCGTCGATGGCGATCGTCGAATGCCGGCCTGATCCGCAGGCGAAGCTGGAGAAGGGCTACCTGGTGCCGCGCGACACGACCTTGGTCGGCGCCATGGCCAAGGACGCCATCACCGCCTGCGAATTCCGCACCGCGCAGGATGTCCGGCTCTGGCCGATGCGGCTTGCCGAGGTCGAGTATCTTTCGGTCTCGAGCCAGGTAACGGCGCTCGGCCTCAACGACCAGCGCGGCGCCAAGGCCGCGCTGCGCCTCCGCCTCGCGACCACGGGCGCCATGCCGTTCGAGAAGCTGGCGCTCGCCGATCTGCCGCTCCATATCCGCGGGGCCGGCGGCGTCGGCAGCACGCTCCTGGAACAGCTCCTCATCGATTGCGCGGGCATCGTCGCGCGCCCGACCGTGCGGCCGATCGGCTGGCAGGAATTCATTCCGGCTTCGAACCTCGCCCATATGGGCTTCGCCAATGACGAGGCGATGCTGCCCTCCGGCCCGCGTTCCTTCTCGGGCTATCGCGTGCTGCAGGAATATTTCGCCTTCCCGGAACGGCAGATGTTCGTAAGGCTGAGCGGGCTCGGCAATGCCGTGCGGCGCTGCGGCGGCACCGAGCTCGACCTCATCATCCTGCTCAAGCGCTCGAACCGGCTGCTGGAGCGCAGCGTCACACCTGAGAATTTCGTGCTCTATGCGACGCCGGCGATCAACCTCTTCCCGCGCCGGGCCGATCGCATCCATCTCAGCGACAAGACCTTCGAATACCACATCGTGCCGGACCGCACGCGGCCGCTCGATCTCGAGATCCATTCCGTCCTCGACGTCAAGGGCGAAGGCGAGGGCGACGCCGAGCCACGCCCGTTCCTGCCCTTCTATTCCGGCACCGATTTCGGCCATGCCGGCACCGGTGCGGCCTATTACACGCTCCGGCGCGAGACCCGCCTGCCCTCCTCGCGCCAGCGGCTGGTCGGGCCGCGCAGCGCCTATCTCGGCGGCGAGGTGTTCGTCTCGCTGGTCGACCGCAACGAAGCGCCCTTCTCGACCAATCTGCGCCAGCTCGCGATCCGCTGCCTTTGCACCAACCGCGATCTGCCGCTGCTGATGCCGATCGGCAAAGGGGCCACTGACTTCACGCTCGAGATCGGGGCGCCGGTCGAAGCGATCAAATGCATCGCCGGCCCGACCCGGCCCCGCCCCTCCAACGCCCGCGCCGGCACGGCCTGGCGGCTGATCAGCCATCTTTCGCTCAACTACCTGTCCCTGACCGACAGCAAGGACGGGCGCGGCGCCGAAGGTCTGCGCGAGCTGCTGGAGCTCTATGTCGATCTCGCCGAAGTGACCCAAGCGCGGCAGATCGAAGGGCTGAAATCGGTGACCTCCACGTCGATCGTCCGGCGCCTGCCGGGTGCCGGCCAGACCGCGATCGCCCGCGGCGTCGAGATCGCGGTGACGCTCGACGAAGGCAATTTCGAAGGAACCGGTATCATCGGGCTCGGCCTGGCGCTCAACCAGTTCTTCGCCAAATACGTCTCGATCAACTCCTTCACCGAGACGGTGATCCGATCCCAGCAACGTGGCGAGGTAATGCGATGGCCGATGATGGTCGGGCGACGCCCGGTCTCGTAGAGCTGCTCGCCGCCATCGAGCGGGCGCCGCACGATTTCGACTTCTTCCAGGCGCTCCGCCGGATCGAGGCGGCGGCCGATACACGTCCGCGCCTCGGCCGCTCGGCCCGGCCGGTGCAGGATGCCGTGCGCCTGGGCCAGGTCCCGTCCCTGCTCTTCGCCCCCAGTACCATCGCCTCGGTGACGCCGGCCGGCGAGGATGGGCCGGCGCGCCTGCAGACCTATTCCTTCGGCCTCTTCGGCCCGAACGGCCCGCTGCCGCTGCATCTCACCGAATATGCCCATAACCGGCAGCGTAACAACGCCGACCCGACCTTCGCCGCCTTCGTCGACCTGTTCCATCACCGGCTCGCATCGCTCTTCTATCGGGCGTGGGCGGCAAGCCAGCCTGTCGTGAACTACGATCGGCCCGACGACGATCGCTTCGCCATGGAGGTCGGCTCCCTGCTCGGCATCGGCATGGAATCGATGCGCGACCGGGACATGATGCCGGACGATGTGAAGCTGCATTTCACCGGCCGCCTCGCCCATCATGCGCGCAACGCCGAAGGGCTCCGCGCCATTCTCGGCGATTTCTTCCGCGTGCCGGTCGAGATCGAGGAGTTCGTGCCGCGCTGGGCGAGCCTGCCGCCGCAATCGCTCTGCCTGCTCGGCGCCTCGCCCGACACCGGCACGCTCGGCAGCACCGCCACGGCCGGCGCGCGCATCCATGTCTATCACCACAAGTTCCGCATCCTGATCGGCCCGATCGGGCTCGCCGACTATCAGAGGCTGCTGCCCGGCGGCACCTCGCTCGGGCGGCTCGTGCCGATCGTGCGCAACTATATCGGCGACGAGCTCGACTGGGACGTGAACCTCATCCTGTTCCGCGAGGAGGTGCCGCAGACAAGGCTGGGCATGGCCGGTCAGCTCGGCTGGACCTCCTGGATCGGCACCCGCCGGGCCGAGATCGATGCCGATGAATTGCTGCTGAACCCCTATCTCCGCGCGGCATGATAGGGTTGTGAACCACGACCGGTTGCGGGGGTAACGCGGCCGGCGTGAAAACAGGGAGAATTTTGATGGCCGAAATCAGCCGGGTCGCCCTCTTCGGCAAGCTCAACAGCGTCGCCTATCGGGCGATCGAGAGCGCCACCGTCTTCTGCAAGCTGCGCGGCAATCCCTATGTCGAGCTGCTGCATTGGCTGCACCAGATCCTGCAGCTCCAGGATTCGGACCTGCATCGGCTGATCCGGCACTTCGCCCTCGATCCGAGCAACCTCGCGCGCGATTTCCAGGCCGCCCTCGACCGGCTGCCGCGCGGCGCCACCTCGATCTCGGATCTCTCGGCCCATGTCGAGGAGGCGGTCGAGCGCGGCTGGGTCTATGCCAGCCTGCAATTCGGCGAAAGCCAGGTGCGCACCGGCGCCATGATCTATGGCTGCCTGAAGACCGCCGGCCTCAGGAACGCGCTGCTCTCGATCTCCAAGGAGTTCGCCAAGCTCAAGCCCGAGCAGATCGCCGAGGAGTTCGACAAGATCCTCAAGGATTCGCCCGAATCGGGCCTGGCGCCGACCGACGGCAGCAATCTTGGCGCGACGCCGGGCGAGGCGAGCGGCGCCATGGCGCCCGCGGCCATGGGCAAGCAGGAGGCCCTGAAGAAGTTCACGGTCGATCTGACCGAGAAGGCGCGCAAGGGCGAGATCGACCCGATCGTCGGTCGCGACGAGGAGATCCGGCAGGTCATCGACATCCTGATGCGGCGGCGCCAGAACAACCCGATCCTGACCGGCGAGGCCGGCGTCGGCAAGACCGCGGTGGTCGAAGGCTTCGCGCTCAGGATCGCCAAGGGCGAGGTGCCGCCCTCGCTCGCCGATGTCAGCCTGCTGACGCTCGATGTCGGGCTGCTGCAAGCCGGCGCCAGCATGAAGGGCGAGTTCGAGCAGCGGCTGCGGTCCGTCATCGAGGAGGTGCAGTCCTCGCCCAAGCCGATCATCCTCTTCATCGACGAGGCGCACACGCTGGTCGGCGCCGGCGGGGCCGCCGGCACGGGCGACGCCGCCAATCTGCTGAAGCCGGCGCTCGCGCGCGGCACGCTCCGCACGGTCGCGGCCACGACCTGGGCCGAATATAAGAAGCATATCGAGAAGGATCCGGCCCTCACCCGCCGCTTCCAGGTCGTGCAGGTCGAGGAGCCGAGCGAAGCCAAGGCCATCCTGATGATGCGCGGCATGGCGTCGACGCTGGAGAAGCATCATCGCGTCCAGATCCTCGACGAGGCGCTCGAAGCCGCGGTCAAGCTGTCGCACCGCTATATCCCGGCGCGGCAGCTCCCGGACAAGGCAGTCAGCCTGCTCGACACCGCCTGCGCCCGCGTCGCCGTCAGTCAGCATGCGGTTCCCGCCGAGGTCGAGGATTCGCGCCGCCGCATCGAATATCTGGACACGGAAAGCGCCATTATCGCCCGCGAGGCAGCCGTCGGCATGGACACGGCGGTGCGCTCGGCCGACGTCGAGGCCAAGCTGGTCGAGGAGAAGACCCGGCTCGCCACGCTCGAAGAGCGCTGGAAGCAGGAGAAGACGCTGGTCGACGAGGTGCTCGACATCCGCGCCAAGCTGCGCGCCGGCGCCCTGCCGGTCGACAAGCCGATCGACGCGCCACCAGCTTCGCCCGACGCAGCACCCGACCGCGAGGCGCTGCTGACGCGGCTGCGCGCGCTTCAAACCGAGCTCTCGGCGCTCCAGGGCGAGACGCCGCTCATCCTGCCGACCGTCGATCAACAGGCGATCGGTACCGTGGTCCAGGATTGGACCGGCATCCCGGTCGGCCGCATGGTCAAGGACGAGCTGCAGACCGTGCTCAACCTGGCGAGCACGCTCAGCCAGCGCGTGATCGGCCAGGATCACGCCATGCACATGATCGCCCAGCGTATCCAGACCTCGCGCGCCGGGCTCGACAATCCGTCGAAGCCGATCGGCGTGTTCATGCTGTGCGGCCCGAGCGGCGTCGGCAAGACCGAGACGGCGCTCACCCTCGCCGAGGCGCTCTATGGCGGCGAGCAGAACGTCATCACCATCAACATGAGCGAGTTCCAGGAGGCCCACACCGTCTCGACCCTGAAGGGCGCCCCTCCCGGCTATGTGGGCTATGGCGAAGGCGGCATCCTGACCGAGGCGGTGCGGCGCAAGCCTTACAGCGTCGTCCTGCTCGACGAGGTCGAGAAGGCGCATTCGGACGTGCATGAGATCTTCTTCCAGGTGTTCGACAAGGGCATCATGGAGGATGGCGAAGGCCGTCTCATCGACTTCAAGAACACGCTCATCCTGCTGACCTCGAATGTCGGCAGCGACCTGATCATGAATATGTGCAAGGACCCGGAGCTGCTGCCCGATCCGGAAGGGTTGGCCAAGGCCCTGCGCCAGCCGCTGCTCAAGGTGTTCCCGGCCGCCCTGCTCGGCCGCATCGTCACCATCCCCTACTTCCCGCTCAGCGACACGATGATCGGCAACATCATCCGGCTGCAGCTAGGCCGCATCGCCAAGCGCGTGCGCGAGACGCGCAAGATCCCCTTCACCTATGACGACGCCGTGGTGAAGATGATCGCCAGCCGCTGCACCGAACTCGAAAGCGGCGGCCGCATGATCGACGCGATCCTGACCAACACCATGCTGCCGGCGATCAGCCGCGAGCTGCTGGAGCGGATGATGACCGGGCGCGAGGTGGCGAAGATCCACGTCACCGAGACCGGCGGCGAGTTCAAATATGATTTCGGCGACTGATCGAGCCTGCGACGGAGCACAAGCATGGAAATGAATTTCGGCTTCTTCGGCGGCAAGAGCGGCGCCAAGGCCGCGACCACCGGCAGCCCGTTCCGGGTGGCGCTGCTGGGCGATTTCTCCGGCCGCGCCAATCGCGGCGAGCTCGCCTCCGGCACGGCGCTCAGCGACCGCAAGCCGATCCGCATCGATGTCGACAATATCGAGAAGATCTTCGCCAAGCTGAACATCAGCCTGCAATTGCCGCTGGGCGAGGACGGCGCCGGCATCGAGATCCCGCTGAAGAGCCTCGATGATTTCCATCCCGACCAGCTCTACGAGAATGTCGAGCTGTTTTCCGCCCTGTCGGATCTCCGCTTGCGCCTCAACAGCAAGAACCAGTTCGCGGCCGCGGCCCGGGAGCTGCAGGGCTGGCTCGGCGACGATCTGGCGCCGCTGCCCAAGGCCGGCACGCGCGCCCGCGCCACCAACCTGCCCAAGGGCGGCAAGCTCAGCGATTTCGCCGCCCTCATCGGCAAGCCCAGAAGCGCCGATGCCGGCGACGCCTCGGTCGATGATCTGGTGCAGCGGCTGGTGGCGCCCTTCGTCAAGGCGGCCAAGGATCCCCGCCAGGACGAGATGCTGGCCGCCCTCGATCAGTCGCTGAGCGACGCGATGCGGCGCGTGCTGCATCACCCGGATTTCCAGACGCTCGAAGCGCTCTGGCGCTCGGTCGATCTGATGACGCGGCGGATCGAGACGGCACAGCGCCTCCAACTCGTGCTCTACGATATCAGCGCCGAGGAATTCGCCGCCGATCTCAGCGCCCATGAGTCGCTCGAGGAAACTGCCCTCTACCAGCTGCTGATCGAGCAGCCGGCGCTCGACGCCAATCAGGGCGCGCTCTCGGTCCTGCTGGGCTTCTACAATTTCGATCTGACGCCGCCACAGGCCGAGTTGCTCGGCCGCGCCGCCAAGATCGGTGCCGCCGCGTATGCTCCCTTCATCGCCCAGATCAGCAACGACGCGCTGATCTCGGACCCGGACGAGATCCATCCGCTGGTGAAGCAGGCCTGGGCCGGGCTGCGCGCACTGCCGGAAGCGAGCTATCTGGGCCTGGCCCTGCCGCGCTTCCTGCTGCGCCAGCCCTATGGCGAGAATACCGACCCGATCGATTCCTTCGATTTCGAGGAATTCACGCCGCGTTCAGGCCTCGGCGGCATGCTCTGGGCCAATCCGGTGACCCTCATCGGCATCCTGCTCGCCCAGACCTATCAGCAGCAGGGCTGGAAGATGAATCTGGGCTCGGTCCTGTCGATGGACGACATGCCCTATTATTTCTATCGCGACGCCGACGACGATGTGACGGCGTTGCCCTGCACCGAAAGGCTGATGCCGGAGAAAGCCGCGGCCTGGCTGCGCTCGCAGCATTTCATGCCGGTGGTCTCGATCAAGGGCCGGCCGGAAGTCCGCCTCGGCGGCTTCATCTCGATGTTCGGCGACACGCTGATCGGCCCCTGGGCCGAACCCAAGAAATTCGCGCCCCCGCCGCCGCCCGCCGCCAAGCCGGCACCTGCCGCGGCCCCGGTTGCCGCGGCCCCGGTCGCCGAGGCCGCGCCGGCGGTCAGCGACGACGATCTGCAGGATCTGCTGAAATCTCTCGACACGCCGGAACCGGCCGCCGAGCCGGAGCCGGCGCCCGAACCGGTCGCGGAAGCGGCTGCAGCCGAGCCGGAAGGCGACGCCGAGCTCGACGCGCTCCTGAAGATGCTCGACGAGCCGGCCGAGCCGCCGCCTGCGGCGGCCGGCGGCGAGGAAGAGATGGACCCGGATTTGGCGGATCTGCTGAAGGGGCTTTGATCGGGCTCGAATAGCAGCGTGTGCATACCCCGCGAGGTCGCCGATGCATCGGAGAAGCTTGCTTAAGAGCATTGCTGCAATTCCCACGCTGTCGATCCTGCCACAGGGTCTGATGGCTGCAGCGGCCACGCCTCCCGCCCGACGCCGGGTGCGCCCCACCGATCAGAGTTGGCCCGGCGCCGCATGCTGGCAGACACTGAAAGAAGCCGTCGGCGGCAATCTGATCGAGGTGCAATCGCTGTTCGGCGCGTGTGGGACGGCATCGGACGGCGCAGCCTGCCGTACCGTCCAAGAAAACATCCACAATCCCTTCTATATCGGCGATCAGCCGGCGGGGACGCAGATTTCCGGCTGGTTGGACGCCTGGGCACCCGCGCCGAGCGTCTATGCGGTCAAAGCCCAAAGCGCTGCCGATGTCGCTGCCGCCGTCAATTTCGCGCGTGAGAATAATCTGCGGCTGGTCGTCAAGGGCGCCGGCCATAGCTATCAGGGAACCTCGAACGCGGCGGATTCATTGCTTGTCTGGACGCGGGCGATGAACCGGGTGACCCTGCATGACGGCTTCGTTCCCCAAGGCTGTGAAGGCAAGGTTCTCCCTGTCCCGGCCGTCACCGCCGAAGCGGGTGCCGTTTGGATAGACCTCTACAACGCCGTGACGACTGAGGGCGGGCGATATGTCCAGGGCGGCGGCTGCACCGACGTCGGCGTCGCGGGCCTTATCCAGAGCGGCGGATTCGGCAGCCTGTCCAAAGGTTTCGGCACGGCGGCGGCAGGGCTGCTGGAGGCCGAGATCGTCACCGCGGATGGCGTCGTACGCACCATAAATGCCTGCAAAGATCCCGATCTCTTCTGGGCGGTCAAGGGCGGCGGTGGCGGTAGTTGGGGTGTAGTCACCAAGCTTACAATGCGCACCCATGAGCTGCCGTCCTTCTTCGGCGCGGCATGGGGCAAGGTCAAAGCCCGGTCGGACGATGCTTTCCGCAAATTGATCGGGCGCTTCGTCGATTTTTACGCCGAGAACCTTCTAAATCCCCATTGGGGCGAGCAGGTCTCGATCGGGTCGGACAATGTTTTCGAGCTCTCGATGGTGTGCCAAGGGTTCGATAATCATCAAGTGGGGCAGGTTTGGCAGGCATTTTTTGACTGGGTCGATGCCTCGCCGGAAGATTTTACCGTCGTGACCAAGCTTCGCGCGAGAGCGACCGAAGCGCGGCATTGGTGGGATGTCGAAGGGAACGACTCGATGATCCCGGACAAGCGACCCGGGGCGCCAAAGTTCCACGGCTGGTGGGAAGGCGATCAGGGGCAGGTCGGCATTCTCCTGCACGGCTTCGACTCGCTTTGGCTGCCGGCCTCGCTGCTTCGGGAAGGACACCGGCGGCGTTTTGTCGAGGCCCTGTTCGCGAGCAGCCGACATAAGAAGGTCGGCCTGCATTTCAACAAAGGTCTCGCCGGCGCGCCCGCCGCCGCGATCGCCGCGGCCCGGGACACGGCGATGAATCCGACTGTGTGCGACGCCTTCGCTCTGGCCATCATCGCCGGCGGGGAAGCGGCCCTCTATCCGGGGCAACCAGGGGCGGCACCGGATCGGGATGCGGCGCATCTCGATGCAGGCAAGATCGATCGAGCCGCGGCCGAGCTCCGCAAGATCGTCCCCGCTGCCGGATCCTATGTTTCAGAGAGCAACTACTTCAATCCGACCTGGCAACGAGCCTTCTGGGGCGTGAATTATCCACGGCTGCGAAGCATAAAGGCGAAATACGATCCCGACGGATTGTTCTTCGTTCATCATGGCGTCGGAAGCGAAGCGTGGAGCGCGGACGGATTTATTCGTCGTTCATGATGCTCGACAGCGTGGACAGCAACCGGTCGATCTGTGCATCGGTGCCGACGGTGATCCGCAGATAGTCTGAAATTCGCGGGGCGGCGAAGTGGCGGACCAGCACGGCATGCCGCCGGAGCGCCGCCGCCATCGAACCGCCCCGATGCGCCGGATGACGCGCGAAAACGAAATTCGCCGAGGACGGCAGAACCTCGAAGCCGAGCTGAACGAGCCCGCTTCTCAGCCGTTCCCGGCTCTCGATCACGCTGGTGCGGCTGTGCTGAAAATAGGCCTCATCCTCCAGTGCCGCGATGGCACCGGCTTGGGCGGGGCGGCCGAGCGGATAGGAATTGAAGCTGTCCTTCACCCGGGTCAGCGCCTCGATGAGGGCGGCGTCGCCGATCGCATAGCCGACGCGCAGGCCCGCCAAGGCTCGCGACTTGGACATGGTCTGCACCACCAGCAGATTCTGATGAGAGGTTACGAGCGGGATTGCGGTCTCGGCGCCGAAATCGACATAGGCCTCGTCAACCACCACGGGTATGTCGGGATGTTCGTTCAGCAGACCCTCGATCTCCGCCCGTGCAAGCGCGATGCCCGTCGGCGCGTTCGGATTGGGCAGAATGATCGCGCCGGCCGGTCGGCGGTAGTCCGCGATGCGGACCCGCAGGGAATCATCGAGCGGCACGGTGGTGCAGGGAATGTCGAAGAGGCGGCAATAGACTGGATAGAAGCTGTAGGTAATGTCCGGAAACAGCAGCGGGGCATCGTGCTTGAGCAGTGCAGCGAAAACATGCGCGAGCACCTCGTCCGAGCCGTTGCCGACGAACACCTGGTCGGGCCGCACATGGTGGTAGGAGGCCAGCGTCTGCCGCAGCGCCTTGGCTTCGGGGTCCGGATAGAGGCGCAACGTGTCGGCCGCCTCGGCGCGGATCGCCTCGAGCACGCGCGGGGAAGGACCGAACGGGCTTTCGTTGGTGTTGAGCTTGACCAGATCCGGCATGCGGGGCTGCTCGCCCGGAACATATGGCTTCAGCTCGTGAACCAGATTGCTCCAATAGCGGCTCATCGCTCGTGTCCAGGCCTCTTCTAAACAGTGATCAGTCGCAACTGCTCGGCCCCGTCAGTCCCGAACGGCCGCCACCAGATGGGTCCGATAGGCGACGGCGCTGCGGTCATGCAGCCGTGTCTGCCATGGCCAATGCTGGACCTCGGCGAGCAGGCGCAGCCCCTCGATCGATTGCGGATGGGCGCCCGGCGTCAGCAGGGCGGCAAGCAGCGGCTCGGCCGCGCCCTGATGGGGGCCGCGTTGGGAATGGCCACCGATCCAGGCGGCCGGCGCCGTCACCTGGGCCGACCAATCATAGGGCGTGCCCAGCACCAGCTTGCCGCCCGACCTCAGCAGCGACGGCAGGCTTTGCAGGAAATCGAGCGGCGCCGGCAGGCAATCGAGGAGATTGAGCGCCGTCACCAGCGCGAAGCCACGGTCCGGCAGCGGCAATGCCAGCGCGTCGCAGCACCAGAAATCCACCCGCTCGGCGCCGTCGAGCGGCACGGCGAAATCGCGCCGATCGTAGACGAGCCCGATGCGCCGCCGTGGATAGGCGACGCGGCCGGTGCGCAGCACGCGCCGGGCGAAGCGGACGAGCGTGAAATTGAAGTCGATGCCGAGCACGAGATCGCTGCTGCCGGCGGCGAGCGCGAGGCTGGTGGCGCCGACGGCGCAGCCGAGATCGAGGATCGGCCCGGCCGGCGCGGCCCCGGCGAGCCCGAGCCCCGCATCGAGGCAGCGTTTGACGGCGCCCGGCAGCGGCTCGCCCGCCCGCTCCTCGGGATCATGCTCGCCATAACCGTCCCAGGCATAGGTGCTGAGATAGTGCCGCCCCGTCTCGAACCAGTTGCCCGGCCCGGCGGCGTCGCCGAGCAGGCTTTCGAGCGCCGGGCCGAGATCGTCGCGGGCGGTGATCTGCGGCAGTTGGCCGGCGAGGAAACCAGCGACATCGGGCACGATCATCGGCACGCCGTCGATGATCGGATATTCCTGGCGGCAAGCCGGCTCGGGGCAATGCAGAATGCCCTCAGCGACATCGCCCGCCGTCTCGCGTTCGATCAGCGCCAAGGCGAGCGGATGAACATCGCGCCCCGCCGCGCGGCAGCGCGGGCAGACCGGTCCCAGCGCTTCGAAATGGCCGAGCTTCACTAGCCGCCGATCATCACGGTCGGGCAGCCCGGCGGCATCACCTGGCCGGTCGGGCTCGGGATCGGCGCCACGCAGCTTGCATGCATGGTCATGTCGCCGACGCGGGCGGCCGGCTGGCCGCAGATGAGCACGGTCGCCGAGCCCATCTGGATCACGCCGGGGCCGGCCGGAACGCAGCCCGGCAGCATGCAGGGCTGGGACATGTCGCCGACGCGCGCCGCCGGCATGCCGCCGATCAGCACGGTGACGCCGCCCGGCGGGATGATCTGAAGCGGCAAGGCGGGGTGCGGCACCGGCGTCGGCACCAGGGCCGCCGGATGGATCGGCGCGTGGCAATGGGGTGCCTGCTGCAGGATCATATCCGTGACCCGGGCGGCCGGGGGCATGCGCTCTCTCCTTGCGATCGACCGGCGCGCCATGATCGCCTTAACCGATCGGCGCATGTATGATCTCTTGGCATTATCGCTCACGGGCAGGTTTCGGCCAATCGCAAATTCCTGGAGCCGCCCGCCCCGGCTTCCTCCTCCGGAGCACGATCGAGGTCATGGTCTGTTTCTGCAAGCCGAGCGTGGCTCCGCTGCTCTCGGCCTCGGCCAGTGTCAGCGCGGCACTCTCCGCCTCCGCAACCTTGGCGATCCCGGCCTTGCCGCCGGTGCTGCTGTCGCTGTCCGAGATCCTGACTCTGTCGCCGCCCGTGCCGTTTCCGCCGGCCCTGCTCGGACCGATCGAGCAGCTCCAGATCCCGCAGATCAGCCTCACCGCCGGCCTGCCGACGCTCATGGGGCTCGCCAACCTGTCGATCCATCTTCAGGCGAATCTCGGCTTCGACATGCCGGGCGACATTGCGATGCTGCCGCAGCTCATGGCCCAGATCGATCTGGCACCGCTGGCGCCGCTGGCGGCATTGCCGGTGGCACCGTTGGCCAGGCTCTCGGCGCTGGTGGCGCTGGCCGCCCAGGTCAAGGCGGTGCTGGGAATCGATCTCATGAACCCGCCGGCCGATATCGAGGCACGCCTCGCCGCAGCGCTCCAGATCTTCCTGCCCCAGACCCCTTACCCGCCCTTCCTGCTGCCGAAGCTTCAGCTCATGGGGTCGCTGCGGCCGCTGCTGGCGCTCGGCGTCGCGCTCAAGATCGACATCTCCGACACGGCCGCCCTTGCCGCCGCCTTGCGGCCCTTCGTCTCGCTGCAACTAAGCGCGCCGATCGTTCCGCCGACTCTGCTCAGCGCGCTGTCGCTGCTGAGCCTTCTGCCCTCGCTCAACATAAATCTCACCGAGACCGCGAACCTGACCGAAGCGATGAATGCGAGCGTGGGCCGGCTGCTGGCCGGCATGAAGCTTCTCTTCCAGGCAGCGCTCAGGGTCAACCTGCCGATTCCGGCCCTGCTGCCGCCGATCACCATGCCGGAGATCGAGCTGATCCTGCGCCTCGATCTGCCGCAGCTCGCCGCCGTCAATTGGCAGGTCCCGACGACCCTGCCGGTGCTGCAGGTAGGCCTGCCGATGGTCTCGCTGCTGGCTCATCTCCAGCTGATCGTGCCGGCCGTTCGCCTCAGCCCGTGCAGCTTCGGCTGCCCATTCGGCTGAAACCTGCTCCGCCTCAGTTGATCTTGGTGAGACCGCCTTGCAGGGTCAGCATGGCGTCGCCCGAAACCTTGGTGTTGACGCCGCTGACGGTAGCGCCGAGATCGCCCGCCACCGTGATGTTCATCGCCTTCACCGAGATCGCAGTCGGCTCGATCGTGATCGAGCTGCCGCCGACCGTCAGCGTGATCTTGCTCTGCGAGGTGATGGCGATATCGCTCATCGCCGTCACCGTCATCTTGCCCTGGCTGATATCGATCGTCTGATTGCCCTGGCTGACCGTCACCGCCTGGTTGCCCTGGCTGATGGTGACGGTGTCGTTACCCTTGTCGACCGTGAGTGCCCGGTTCCCTTCGAGCACCTCCTCGGTCATGTCCTTGGTCACCTTCATCGAGTAGTTGTTCAGGACCTCGCCGTTGAAGTCTTTCTGGGCGTGCAGGAAGATATATTCGGAACCGGCCTTGTCCTCGAAGGTGAATTCATTGAATTTCGTGGCGTCTCCGCCGGTCGAGGAGCGGGTCCGCATGATCGTGCGGGTTTTGTTGTCCGGCAGGGCGTCGGGCGGCATGTTGGTGGCGTTGTAGACGACGCCGGTGACGAGCGGCCGGTCCGGATCGCCCTCGAGGAACTCGACCACCACCTCCTGCCCGACCCGGGGAATGAACATGGTGCCGAAATTCGGCCCGGCGAGCTTCTGCGCGACTCGGATCCAGCACGAGCTGCTCTCGTCCTTGGTGCCCAGCCGGTCCCAATAGAACTGCACCTTGATGCGCCCATACTTGTCGGTATCGATCTCGGCGCCCGAGGCACCGACCACCAAGGCCGTCTGCGGGCCTGGCAGATAGGGCCGTGCCGTGATGCGGCGCGGACGGAACGGTGCCGTCGACGGCAAGGCCTCGAAAAAGCATTCGAACAGCATGTCGGCAGCGGACGCATCGCCCCATTCGCGTCGAACCGTCAGGTCGGTGCCGGTGACGGCATATTTGGCATCCTGATCCTGCCGTTCGGAGTTCTTCAGCGTGAACAGCGTGCCGGCCGTGAGCGACCGCGCCGATCCGCTGCCATGGACCCGTTTGAACGGCGAACCCAGCTCTTCCATGCGCGCCTTGGCGACATCGCCGCCCGGCGCCGCCGTCATATAGCGGCCCGGATATTCGTAGACTTCCAGCGTCATGCTGTCGCTTCGCTGGCTCAGCTGTTCGATCTTTTGGAGGTTGGCGGTCGGCGTCTCGAAATTATAGTCGGTGAGCGTGACCTTGTCGGTCTCGATCTCGGTCGAGACGCGCCAATCCAACACGACATCGTTGAGTATGCGATTCTTGGTCTGGTCCGGCTCGAACTCCAGCTCGTCGAAGCCGTCCACCGTCGAGAGTGACGAGAGCTGGTTGGCGAGGATCAGCTGGTGCTGGTCGAGCTGATGCTTGAAGAAATAAAAGATGCCTTCTTCTTCCATCAACCGGCTGACGAACGCGAAATCGCTCTCATTATACTGGACGCAATAGTCACGGGTCACCCAGCCGCCGGTCGGGGCCGTGGTGTTGTCCTGAAAGCTGGCGGCGGGATAGTCGGCGAAGACCGCCTTGATGATGTCGAGCGCGGTCTTGTTCTGAAAGATCTTGCAGTTGCGCCGGCGCGTCAGCAGCCACAGCCACGGGCGAATCGTGGCGGTGAACCGGGCCAGCTTGGCATCCATGCCCTCGTAGGCGAATTGGGTCACGAGCCCGTCGAAGAAGCGCTGCTTGCTGGCATCCTCGTTCAGGTCGAGCGTCACCGACATGTGGGTGCCGAGCACGGTGACGATGTCGAGATCGTTCGTGGCATAGCGCAGATCGAGACGGTATTCGAACAACTCGTTCAGCCGCTCGCTACCCGACATCCCAACCAACGTGACCTTGGTCGCGTCCAGCGTGGATTTGAGGTCGATCAGCCTATTATCTGACATTGCAACCCTCGTGGTGCCAGTGGCGATCACGTCGCCCGGGCCCGGGAAGGCCGCATTCAATGCATAGCACAGGGAGCTTATCGCCAAAACCGGAACAAAACTATGCGGTTCTTCCTGCATGGTTTTTCGCGAACCGAAGCGATCGACTGCTCGCCATCGTCGAATCCACGAGCTTTCGGTGGACATTTTCGAGAGTGCGCGGTATCCGCATGGATCGGCCGCAGTCAAACGAGTTCCGGCTGTCGAGGGCGCTAATGTCGCCCTTGCGGAGTCGCTCGGCGCGTGCGTGGCCACGGCTACAGCTCCCGCGAGAGGTCATGTCGGATCCAACCTCACCGCCTACCGACCCGACCGATGCCGAAGACGAGGCGACGCGGTTCGTTCCCAAATCGGCACCCCCTACGGCATCACCGCTGCCGCCGGCCGCCGAATCGGGCACGATTACGCCGGTCACGCCACCGCATGCGCCGGAACTTGTCGCCATCCGTCCGGGCGTCCTGCTCGGCCATACCTACGAGATCGAGCAGGTGCTCGCGCGCGGCGGTATGGGCGAGGTCTATCGTGCCCGCCACGCCGAGCTCGGCAGCCTGCACGCGATCAAGGTCATCCTGCCGGAACTCGCCAACGAGCCGCGCATCATCTCGCTGTTTCAGGAGGAGGCGCGCAAGCTCCGGCGCGTGCGCAACGATGCCGTCGTCGCCTATGAGGGGTTGTTCCGCGACGAGTATGGCCATCGCTACCTGGTCATGGAGTTCGTCGACGGCCCGTCCCTGGCCCAGGTGCTGAAGCAGCGGCGGCTGGAACCGTTCGAGGTCCGGATGCTGCGCGACCGCATCGCCATGGGGCTCGGCGCCGCGCACGAGAAGGGCATCTTTCACCGGGACATCTCGCCCGACAACATCATCCTGGTCGATGGCCGGACCGACCTCGCCAAGATCATCGATTTCGGCATCGCCAAATCGACCGAGCCGGGCGACCGCACTGTGCTGGGCACGGATTTCGCGGGCAAATATTCCTATGTCTCGCCCGAGCAACTCGGCATGTATGATGGCAGGGTCGACGGCCGTTCCGACATCTACAGCCTGGGCCTGGTGTTGGCCGCAGCCGCGATCGGCCAGCCGCTGCCGATGGGCAATTCGCCGATCTCGGTCATCGAGGCGCGCCGCGGCGTTCCGGATCTGAGCCAGGTCCCGGAAGAACTCAGGGCCGAGATCGCGCCGCTGCTCGAGCCGGATCCGCAGAACCGGCCGCAATCCATGAGCGAGCTGCGGGCGGGCGCAACTGCGGCCCCGATCGCGGCCGTATCGGAACCGCCCTCGCTCGACGCGCTCGGCTTGATGCCGCCGAGCCCGCCCGAACCGGCTCCGGTCGTCGACAGATCGCCGGCGGGAACCGAGAAGCCGCGACGCTCCGGCGTCGGCATTTTGGTCGCCGCCGGCCTCATCTCCTTCGCCGCCGCGGCCGGCGCCGGCTGGTATTTCTTCCTCAAGCCCAACGAGATGGTGGCGGTCAAGGAGCCGGCAGCCTCGCCGCCCCCGCCACCGATCTCAGCCTCGCCGTCGCCACCGGCCTCCGTATCACCGCCGCCGCCCATCGTCAGTCCGCCGGTCGAGCCACCGCGGCCGACGCGCGCCGCGCTCTTCGCCGCGGCCCAGCCGATTCTGGCCGGTTTCCAATGCGCCAAGCTCGAATTGACCGCCGGCGACGATCTCAAAGGCCAGATCAGAGGGTTCGTCAGCAGCCAGCAGGATCTCGCCGGCTTGAAAAGCGAGGTCCGCACCCTGCCCGGCGGTCAGATCGGCGCCGATTCGGTCAATGTCTATGTCAAGCCGCATTGCGACGTGGTCAAGGCGCTCGATGCGGCGACTGGCCCGGGCGCAGCCCCGCGACTCGAGCTCAACAAGCCGTCTGCGGTCTACAAAAATGGCGAGAAGCTGGTGGTCAAGACGGTCGCCGATCGCGACGGCTATCTCTATGTCGACTATATCGACAATGCCGGCAGCGTCGTCCATATGCTGCCCTCACCGCATGTCCCGAACAATCGGGTGAAGGCCGGCCAGGAGATTACGCTCGGCAGCGCCAAGCCATCAGCCCGCGATGACGCCTATGAGATTGCCGAGCCGTTCGGCCCCAATATGCTGGTGGTACTGCTTTCACCCGTCCCGCTCTTTGACAAGCAGCCGCAGACCGAGGAGATCGGCCCCTATCTGCAATCGGTTCAAACCGCGCTCGCCCGCAGCGGCGGTCAGGTGACCAGCGGCTTCAGCTTCTTTGAAGCGGTGAAATAGCGCGGATAGGGCGGCGCCGGGATTTGATCAAAGCGTGGGACGGCGCGTCGCGCCGTCCCACGCCTATTGCTTCAGGCCGCCGGTGCCAGAGACTTGCCGACCGCCTCCAGCGCCTTCGTCAGTGAAGGCACCAGGTCGGTCTGCACGCCCCAGGGATTCTTGTCGATCTCGGACAGGAACGCGTTGCGGGAAGCGAGCTCGGACCGATATTTTTCGAGCAGCTTTTCGGCCTTTTTCTCCTGCTCGGCTTTCTTGTCCTTGTCGGTGATCTTCGCCAGCTGCTCGATCTCGTCAGCGAGCTTATCGTCGATCTGTGTGAAGAACGCGTCCAACTGCCCGAAGCCTTCGTCGATCTTGCCGGCCTCGGCGGCGAATTCCTGCTTGATCGCATTCTTGAGCGCGGCGGCCTTGTCGAGCGCCGCCTTGCGGGCGTCGGACCAGCCCTTGGCGCTGGGCGCCTTGTAGGATTTTCCGCCGCCGAGGCCGAGCAGCTGCGCCAGCATCTCCGGCCGGCCGATCGCCAGCTGCAGCTTGACGACATCGTTATCGACAGCTTCCGTCGAGCCGTTGAGATGGCGGTTGAGAACGCGCGCGAAGACGCTGTAATCGGGCTGTTTTTCCTGCTCGCCAAGGAAGGCGACCTGCGCCTTGGCATGGCCGATCAGCTCGTCGACCTGCCTCTGGATATAGGCCGCCATCGTGCTCGGCTGTTCGGGCGCCGGCGCCGCCGGCACCGGCTGCTCGGGCTCGGCGCTCGGTGCCGGGGCCTGGCCGAGCGACGCCAGCTTTTCCCGATCCGCTTCGGCGGCGGTGAGCACCGCGTCCGCCCCATCGGCATCCTGCTTGGCGATCAGGCCCTTGGCCTCGGTCGTCTTCTGGAGCGCATCCTTGAAGACCGGGATGAGATCGGCGTGATTGCGGATTTCGGCGGCTGCCCCCTTGAGGAAATCGGCGAGCTGAACCTGCCGCGCCGAGAGCGCTGCCAACCGGGCGCCGAGATCGACCTCGGGCGCCTCCGGCTGCGCGCCGACCGACGGTTCTTCCGTTTCCGTGGTGCCCGATTCCTCCTCGACCGGAGCATCCTCTTCCGCCGAGGTGTCGGCCTCGACATGCACGTCCATCACTTCTTCGCCGGAAACATCGTCGTGCCACTCGCCGGGGGCCTTCAGCACGATGTTCCGCGTCAGCGGCGAAATGCCGGAGCGTTTGAAAAACTCGAGGAAATCGGTCCGGATCTTGATCGACGGTGCCTTGCGGCAATTCAGGACGATCTGATTGTCGTGATAGACGAGTTGACCCATGTTGGTCAGCTTCGCCCCCTTATTCGCCTTGACCATGCCCTTGATGGCGGTGTTGGGCTTGCCGCGCGCCGTGAAGAGCACCGGATCCTTGCCTTGCCGACCGAGCGCGAAGCTGATCTGCATCGCGTCCGGCTTAGCCGCCCGCATCAGGGTCTTATATTTCTCGGCGTCTTCGGGGTCGTACTTCATCTCTCTCTCCGGAAAGACCTGACGGCAGGTGGCGCTCGCTCAGGGCCGCAACCTCGGCGTTTGCCGAATTCTACAGTCTTCTCCGGAGAGGGCAACCCCGCCGCGGCATTGCCGCGACGGGGGGTTTGGTCACTTCAGCGTGGAAAGATAGGCGATGACGTTGGCCCGGTCGGTCGCGTCCTTGAGCCCCGGAAACACCATCTTGGTCCCGACCACGACGGCGCGCGGATCGGCCAGGTAAGTATCGAGCTGCTCCGGCGTCCAATCCTTGTCGAAGCTCTTCATGGCCGGCGAGTAATTATAGTCGGCGATGCTGGCGGAATGTCGGCCGACGATGCCGTGCAGGCTCGGGCCGACCTTGTTGACGCCGGCGTCCGGCGAATGGCAGACGGCGCATTTCTTGAAGATCGTGGCGCCGGCCGCAGCGTCGCCATCGGCCATCGCCTGCTGGGTCATCCCCATGACCGCGACCACCGCCGTCACGCACAGTATCGAACGCATCATCATCGTCATTCCTCTGCTCTATTTCCCTGTTTCACTTGCCGGCGTTGCAACGACCAAAGGAAGCCCGGCGGCGGCCCAGCCGTCGGTCCCATCAGGATACCAGGCGACATTTCGATAACCATAGCCGACGGCGCGCTTGGTAGCGTTCCAGCTCATCCAGCAATCGGCCAGGCAATAGAAGATGATCGGCTTGTCCTTGTCCCCCCCGGTCGCGCGCGCCAACCCGTCCTGAAACCAACGATCCAAGTCGGAGCTTATCGCACCGCGGCCGACATCGGGCAACCACAAGCTGCCAGGCAGATCGCGGCGCGGCACCGGCATCCAGGGCTGATCCGGCTTCATTCCCTCCGGCCGCCGCGGCGCCGGCAGAACGTCGATCAGTACCACGCCGCCCTGGTCGAGCATGGCCTTGACCGTCTCCGTGCGAAGGACCTTGGCCCCCGCCACGCCGTCCGGCACGGGCGCGCGATAATCGTCGAGCCGATAGCCCTCCGGCTCCGGCACGCCGGACGCGCGGGCCCCCGACGCCGCCAGCAGCAGGGCGGCACAGATTGCCGCAGCCGCTCTCACTGCGGCGCCGGGATCAGCCGGTTCTGCTCGTCGAGCATCGGCATGCCGTATTCCACGAGAATCTGGGTGATCTCGGCCCGATGGTGTTCAATCGCCGAATTGATGCGGCGGCGCCATTCCGGCTCGTTCGCGCGCACACCCATCGCGACGCGGAAATCGAGGCGGACCGAGCCGTCGTCACCGTCGAGCAACGCCGCCTGCAGCGGCAATTGTTCCTTCTTGATGTAGTAGCCGACGAACGGCCCCCATAGCAGGGCGACATCGATCTTGCCGTCGATCAGATCCTGCAGCATCGCCCGCGGCGGCGAATCGTAGCGGGTGTCGACCGCGAGCGAATAGGAGGCGACGTGCGGCATCAGCCCATGCTTCAGCAGCAGATCGGTCGGCGGGGTCGCGGCGACGACGCCGATCTTCTTGTCGGCGAACGCCGGATCGCCCAGCGATCGAGCCGTAAGGCCGGAATCCTTCCGGGTCACGATCATGTAGGCGGTATGATAATAGGCGTTGGTGTTCTCCATCAGATCGTCGCCCGAGACCGCGCCCATGACCAGATCGCATTGGCGCGCGCGCAAGGTATTGCGCACGAACCCCACGACCTGCGGAAACCAGACATAGCTCACCGGCAGCTTCAGATCGGCACCGATGAGGGTGGCGATCTTGTTCTCGAACCCCTCCCCTTTCTGATTGGAAAATGGCAGGTCGCTCGGATCGGCGCAGACGCGCAGCTCGGTCCGGGAGATGAGCTCGGTCGTCTGCGCCTGCGCCGCCTGCATTGACAGCAGCGACAATGCCGCTGCGACAACGCGTCTAATCATCGTCTTCGCCGATTCTTTTTGGTCTGCCTCTTGGGAGTTTACCGTCGGCTCTGGCTTTGAGGTAGGCGTAGATATCGTCGAGATAGAGGACGACATCGTCGGTTGTGCCGAAGGATGGCATGACGTTGTTGTTGGCGGTGTTGACGTTTTTGCGGCCGTTGATGACG
>DATLIZ010000005.1:0-41861 GCA_035539155.1 Aliidongia sp.
GCGATGCGCCAGCCCGTTCGCGCGACGGTTAAGCTCGCCATAGCTGAGGCCGGTATCCCCGAACGATACCGCTACCGCGTCCGGCAGCCGCGCCGCCTCAGCCTCAAACAGCTCCGGAAACGTCGAGGATACCGGCGCGGCGACGGAGGTCGAGGCGTCGAGCATCGATTGCCGTTCATCAATGGCAAGGATCGCCAGCTGGCCGATCGTCTGGTCAGGTGCGGCGACTATGGACTCGATCAGGTGCAGCAGCCGCCGTTGATGGTGATCCAGAGTCTCGCGGTCGTAATGGGCGGCGCTGCCGATCATCTTCAGGTGGAGATCGCCGGCCTGGCTTCCAGAGAGGACTGTGATCAAAAGATCTTCGACCCGCCAATTCCCGAGGTTTTGGGTGCGGATCGGGCAGCCGGCGAAATCGCCGCCTTCGTCCATCGCAATGAAGTTGAACAAGGTGCCGTAAAGGTTGGGCTCGTCGGGTGCCAGGCCGAGATCACGGCGCAGGGCGCCACCGCCATAGCGCTGGTGGCGCAATGCATCGCGCATACGCCGTCCGGCCTGGCGGAGCACATCGCCCAGGGGCGCTGCGAGATCGACATCGAGCCGCAACGGCACGACATTGGCCGTCAAGCCCGCGATCCGGCGCAGCTCGGCGCTGGTGCGGGCGGTGACCGGGATGCCGAGGATCAGATCGCGCGCTCCGGTCATCCGGGACAGGTAGATCGCCGAGATGGCCGTCATCACCGCCGGTAGGCTGGCGCCGTGCGCGGCGCCCAATTTTGCCAGCGCATCGACGACGGCCCGCGGAATATCGCCGCTGCTCTCGATCAAGGCCTCTGGCCAGGCCGGGGGACGGCCGGAAAGGGTAGCGGCGGTCGGCCAGCCGGCAAGTTGTTCGTGCCAATATCGCCGATCGCGTTCGTAGCGGCCCGCCAACCGATAAGTCTCCTCATCGGCCAGCAGATCGAGACAGGAAGACGGCGTTTCGACGCTGGGTTCCACGCCTTCGATCAGGGCGCGATAGAGCTCACCCACATGCTGTTCGACCAGTGCGGCGCCGGCGACGTCGTTGATGATGTGATGGTTCGCCTGATACCAAAAGAACCGATCGTCGGCGATCTTGAATAACGCGTAACGAAATAGCGGCCCGTGCGCCAAGTCGAATGGCCTGTCCATATCCTCGCGCATCCACGCCACCGCCGTCGCGCGTGGATCGTCGTTGCCGCTGACATCGATGACGGGAAGGTTGAAATTTGTTGCCAAGTGCAAATATTGTCGTGGGCCGGCTTCAGTATCGATAAAGCAAATATGCAGGCAATCTATTTCCTGGACAGCTCTTCTGAGAGCTTGTTCGAACAGGGCGGAATCGATTGATCCAGAAATCTCCACAAATCGCGCGATATTGAAGTAAACAGATTTGGGATCGAGGATCTGGCCGAACCAAATATCGGCCTGAGCGCTGGAAAGAGGGAAGGATGTCCGGACAAGCTCGGGCAAGGGTGACGTTTCGTCGGGCATCTCTTCTGTCTTCTCCCGCTCGCGTGCGCGTTTTCGGCAGCGCGGCTACACTATGATTGTTGCGAGAGGGCCTTGCCGAGGCTGCGCCGGTTCACCGGCTACCGTCTCTGCCACATCAAGGCCGTCGCTGAATAATGGATCGCCCTTTTTCCAATACCCTATAAATGGCCCTATATTGCCACAGAACAATCCTTCATCGCGTGCGGAATTGCGGCGCGCAGAAGGAGGGAGAGGCCGGGGGCGAAGCTCGACGATAATTACTTTGGTCGGTGTCCGCCTGTCGGGGAAAAGACCGACTAGGGCGGGAATTTTTAGGAATTCCGGCAGATCGTTTATGTGGGGAGAGATCCGATATATCGGCGAACCCATTATCCGCCGTGCTCGGAAGAAGTGCTACGAAGGGCTTTAGGACGCATATCCGTCCACTGCGCCTCTATCCAGTCCAAACATTGCTGGCGTTCGCCCTTCGGGCCGACAATCGTCCAACCGGGGGGGGCGTCCCGGAAAGAGGGCCAAAGCGAGTATTGACCTTGATCGTTTACAACGACTAGATAGTTCGCGTTTTCGTCTTCAAAAGGATTTGCCATAGACACCCCTTGGTCGAATCCTGCCGACGACGAATGGACTTCGCTCCTGATCTAAGAGGAAGTTCACAAAAATTTCAAGTCTGCACTTATAAATTCTAGCAATAATTGCGGGGTATTTTCTTCTAATCCCCTAGAGGTTGATATACCCTCGTCAGGGTAGTAGCGTTATTGCTCTGGACGTCGGTCCACGTCGTTTCGATTGCCGAGGCACCAGCCTGGCGTGGCGGCCGCCAGGTCGAACCGCAGTGGATCGGCCCGAGGGTGGCGCACGGCAAGCGCGAGACGATGCGAGGCTGCCGGTTCAACCTCCGCGAACTGCCAGGCGCCGGGTTCGTCGGGTTCGGCGCCCAGGAAGCTGATCGCAACGGGGTCGAGCGAGAAGGCAAATGCGTCGAGAGGAGCAAGGATGCCCCGGCCTGTCGCTTTGAGATAGGCTTCCTTGAGCGTCCAAAGCCGGAAAAAAGCCGCGTTGCGCCGCGCCGCGGGCTCGCCGGCGATCAGCGCCGCCTCCGCCGGTGCGAAAAAGCGCTGGGCGAGCTCGAGGATCGGAACCGGCCGGCGGCAATCCTCGACATCCACGCCCAGATCGTCGATGTGCCCGATCGCGCACGCCGCCATGCCCCTCGCATGGCTCAAGCTGAACCGCAGATCCGGACGCCCCAGCGACCGGTCGATCTCGGGCTTCCCGCCCTCCGCTACCTCGAAGCGCCACGCCGAAGCGGCGAGGCCTCCTGTCTCGGCCAGCATGGCCCGGAGCAGCGCATGGGCCGCGATATAGGAATCGCGGTCCTCCGCGAAGTGGAAACGATCCGCGCGCGCCCGTTCCGGTTGGTCCAGCAGGTCCAGCAAGGCCGACGCCGCCGCGAAATCCGGCTCGAGCTCCATCCAGCGTACGAAAATAATGATCGCGGCCCTCGGTTTCGGCGTCGGAGCACTATCTAAGCGCCGGATACGGCGGCCGTCATGCCGGAAATAGATCGGAGGCGCGAATGGCTTGAAAGTGTGGCGCGCCCGGCGAGATTCGAACTCCAGAAGAACTCGCCGGCTTGATAGGACGGCCACGGAGGATCTCGAACCACGGCGGCTCGAGCTGCGGCTGTAAGATGCCAAGATGTCCATTCCGTCGCTGTCCAGAGAAAGCCGTGCGCGGCAACTGTGACGAGGAACGCTTTGCCCAGAGGGATTTTGGCCGCGTTTATGGCAGCGGGCAGTCAGCGCTCTGCCTTGCCAGCAGACAGGTGCCATCCCTTTGGTCTGCGGTTTGAGGACCCATAGCCGAAAGACCGGACAATCATAACGAGAATTTAAGATCGGAGGCAGCCTAAATGGCAGGCGCCCAATGGGCGAGATCCAGGGGAAGTCACCAGCAATGAACCAAGATTTGTGCGATGAAATCCACGCTCTCGAACTTGCTCAATTCATTGAAGAGGTCCAGGCCGGGGAGGATCTGGTTGCATATCTCCCCTCGCGGTCGCTCACTTCGGATCGAAGCGAAGCCCTCGCTTATATTCGTCAATTGATGCTCAACCAATGCGGTGAGACATTTAACCCCTGGGGCAAACCGCTAGGTTTAGTAACGACAGCTTTGGGCGGGTTTGACCCGCTGGATGCCTTTGTCAGCACCGATCTGCGTGGGCGCTCTTCCGTCTGGGTAGCAAGTGATTTCAAAGGATACAAACGCGCATACCAACGATTTTGGCGTGATAGGCATCAATTGAAGGAAGCCCCTCGCATTCCTGGCAACATTTGGCACGTCGATCACGCCTTCAATCGAGCCCGCATCACTTCGACGCTGCGCAATCGACATCGATGGCTGCAGGAGCGCCGATCGGTACCCTTAGGCTGCAAACCAGGTTCTGCAGATGCCGAAATGATAAAGCAGAGTAATGTTCTTGGGTATGTAAGACTGTTCCTCGTTCCAGCGGAGATCAATCAGTCCTGGGGACGCACCGTTGAGCAAACGCGTGCGATCGCGGGGGAAGAAGCTGTCACCGGACACCGGGCTTCATACATGGTGATGGCCAAGCTGATTGGTGCGGCGCCGCCGGTCACGTTGGAGGATGTTCGATCCCTTGCGGTCCGTTTGAGCGAGGTGTTCGGGATCGACGTTCCGATCGACGACTTGCAGTATCTGGTTGGCCACGATACACGTAGATTGAAGGGCGTCCGATCCCTTGTCGTCACAGGCTCGGCTGATGGTATATCACTCGATGTTCGGTCCGATGCCGGTTCCTTGATCTACCGCAGTGCAAAAGTCGGTCTGAAGCGATGGATCTCGGATGTCGAGGATCTGGTCAGCTATGCATGCGAGACCGGCAGCGGCCTTACCAGGCCATTCACGCCGGGCGAAGCGAATGCGGTTCGGTATCTTCTCAGAGAAGATAGCAGCGCTGTTTTCGCTGCGTTTGTTCATCATGCGATGCGCTGGCCCGTCGTGCGCATCGGTGAGCCGGGCTATGCATGGTATGGCCTGATTACGCCGGCAGGAGATTTTGCTGATTCGGCCGGAGTTTATTCCAAGGAAGAGGTGATTTCCTTATACGGCCTGTCTGCAACTTCGGAAGTCACGACGGGAGGAGGGGAACTGCTCAACAGCGTGCTCTGGCTTCACGATCGGCCTTATGCTCCATTCGGGCATTTTTGGATGTGCTGGAAAGCTCTTCCCTGTCTCCCGGAAAACCCATTTCGCCGGGTCTTAGACGAGTTTCCTTCGGAAAAATCCTTCCACGAGCGTGGCCTATGCACTGACGACGGTGAACTGGTCGGTTGGTGAGATGCCAAGTATGGCCTAGCTAAGGTGTTGGAAATTTGGCGCGCCCGAAGAGATTCGAACTCCTAACCCCCAGATTCGTAGTCTGGTGCTCTATCCAGTTGAGCTACGGGCGCCCTTCGGCGCCGCCATGGGGCATGCGCCGGTGTCAAGGCGGCGGACACTAGCCGAACCGAGCGGAGGCGGCAATAGCCCAGCTGACATGTTTTGGTTCAGGGACGAAGCCTTGCCATGCGCGCTCTGCAAAACTCGAGGCCCCCTTGTTTGACCCGGGCGGCCCGGCGATGATAGAGCCCGGCTTCGTGCCGATCTGTTCGCGAGGCCCTTGTCACCGTCATGACCGCAACGCCTTCCCCTCAGCGTTCCTTCCCGGTTTCCTGGGACGAGCTGCATCGCCATGCGCGGGCACTCGCCTGGCGGCTCCTGGAGCAGGGTCCCTTCATCGGCATCGTCGCGGTCACGCGCGGCGGCATGGTGCCGGCGGCGATCGTGGCGCGCGAGCTCGACATCCGGCTGATCGACACGGTCTGTGTCGCCAGCTATGACGACCGCGCGCGGGGCGAGCCCAGAGTGCTGAAGAGCGTGACCGGCGACGGTGCCGGCTGGCTCATCATCGACGATCTGGTCGATACCGGCGTCACCGCGCGCATCGTCCGCGGCATGCTTCCCAAGGCGCATTTCGCCACCATCTATGCCAAGCCTGCCGGGCGCCCCTTGGTCGATACCTTCGTCACCGAGGTCAGCCAGGACACCTGGATCCTTTTCCCCTGGGACGTCGAGCCGCAATTCGCGACCCCTCTGCATTTATCGAGGCCATGACCAGCGACCCCGTTCCCGACGATCTCGCCACCCGACCCACGATCACGCTCGCGCCGCGCAAGGAAAAGCGGGCCGAGCAGGGCCATCCCTGGATCTATTCGAACGAAATCGTGCTCGACGAGCGGGCCAAGGCGCTGCCGCCGGGCACGCTCGTCACCGTGCTCACCGGCGCCGGCCGGCGACTCGGCGTCGCCAGCTTCAATTTCCATCCGCTGGTCAGCCTGCGCCTGTTCGACCGCGATCCCGGCCGCCGCATCGATGCCGGCTTCTTCGCCGGCCGGCTGAAGCGGGCGCTGGAAATCCGTACGCGCCTGTTCGACGAGCCCTATTACCGGCTGGTCCATGCCGAAGCGGACGGGCTGCCCGGGCTGATCATCGACCGTTACGGGCCGGCGCTGGTCTGCCAGCTGAATACCGCCGGCATGGCGCTGCTCGAGCCCGAGTTGCTGAAGGCGCTCGATCAGGTGCTGAAGCCCGAGATCGTCATGCTGCGCAACGACAGTGCCGCCCGTGCAATGGAAGGGCTCGAAACCGAGACGCGCCTGGTCAAGGGCTCGCTCGATGGACCGTTCACGGTGCGCGAGAACGGCATGGAATTCCTGGCCGACCTCGCCGGCGGGCAGAAGACCGGCTGGTTCTTCGACCAGCGGCCGAACCGCGCCGTCACCGCCGCCCTTGCCAAGGATATGCGCGTGCTTGACGCCTACGCCTATACCGGCGGCTTCGGCGTGCTCGCGGCCGGGCGCGGGGCTGCGGAAGTGACCTTGCTCGACCGATCCGAGCCGGCATTGGCGCTGGCGGTCGAGGCGGCCCGGCGCAACGGCGTCGCCGATCGCGTCAAGACCCTCCAGGGCGACGCGTTCGAGACGCTGGACCGGCTCGTTTCGGCCAAGGAACGCTTCGATCTCGTCCTGCTCGATCCGCCCGCCTTCGTCAAATCCAAGAAGGAGCTCGGGCCCGGCAGCCGCGGCTATCGCAAGCTGGCCCGGCTGGGCTCCGCCCTGGTCGGGCGCGGCGGCTTCATGATGATCGCCTCCTGCTCGCACAATATGGCGCTCGACCCGTTCGTCGAGGCGGTGCGGCAAGGCATCCAGGATGCCGGGCGGACGGCGCGCCTCATCCACACCGGCTTTGCCGGCCCCGATCATCCGACACTGCCGGCGCTCCCCGAATCCTCCTACCTCAAGGCGTTGGTGCTGGCGGTCGATTGATGCCGATGCTGGCCCGGCTCATCGGCCTGTTCCGGCGACGCGCGCCGGGCGCGGTTCCGGATGGCCCGCTGCTGCGGAATTACGATGAGAAGCTCATCCGCGCCGAGTTCAAGCGGCGCTATCTGATCGAGTTCGCGGGCTATGTCGGACGCGACCGGGTGGCGAGCGCCGGCGCAGGCGCCAATTTTCTACTGATGGCGGGCATGCTGGGCGGTGCCGCCATCGCCGGCCCGCTCGGCGGCTTCGGCGCCAGCGCGCTGGCGCTTGGCCTGCGCTGGTATCTCGGCCGCACGGGCGCCGATCGCGGCCGTACCGCGCAGGTGGTCGACAGGCTCGAACGGGACGAGACCGGGCTCGACGGGGTCGAAACCTGGCTCGACCGCCATATCGATACGCTGCCGGCCTATCTCGACCGGCTCGATCGGGAGGAGGCGGAACTTCGCCGCTGCCGGTGGCTGATCGACCGCATCAACGCCGCCGGATCGGCCGACGGGCTCGGGCCGGAGGACAGAAACCTGCTGCGACGATGCGGCTACCGCAAGCTGACCCCGCCGATCGCGCGCACCTTACCGCTGCCGCCGCGCGTACGGCTCGGCAATTGGCATCATTCCCAGCTCGCCCGGGCGCTCTGGCGCGATATCGGCCGCGCCGGCGGCTAGCAGACTTATTCGGCAACCTGCCTGGGGGTGGAGGCGCACCAGCCGCGCGGCAGGGTCAGGCGGAACACGGTGCCGGTGCCGGAGGTGCTGACCAGCTGCATCGTGCCGCCATGGGCGCGCGCGATCTCGCGGCAGATGGCGAGGCCGAGACCGGTGCCGCCGGGGCGGGCCGAGCCGGCGAAGGGCTGGAACAGGTTATCCCGCGCGCGGGGCGGCAGGCCATGGCCGTTGTCGGCGACCTCGAGCGCCACGCCGCCCGTCTCCAGCGGTATCGCCTCGAAGCGCAGGTGGGTGGTGCCGGCCTCGATCGCGTTGCGGGTGAGATTGAGCAGGGCGCGGAAGAGCTGGTCGCGATCGGCCTCGACGGTGGCGTCGTGCGCCATGTTTTCCAGCTGGAAATCCTCGGGGACATGCGGCAGGGCGGCGGCCGCCTCGGCGATCAGCGGTCCCAGCGAAAACCGCGTCAGGATCAAGGGCGGCGCCCCTTCGCGCGTGAAGGCGAGCGTGCCGGCGCACAGCTTGACCGCCCGGTCGAGCGCGCTCAGCACCGAGGCGGCGGCACGGCGCACCTCCGGCAGCGGGTTTTCAGCGAGGCGGTCCGAAACCAGCCGCGCCGTCGACAGGATGTTCTTCAGATCGTGATTGATCTTGGTCATGGCGGTGCCGAGTGCCGCCAGCCGCGCGCGCTGCAGCAGCGCCTGCCGCACCGTCTCCTGCAGGCGGGCGAGCTCGCGCTCGGCCGTCCCGAGCTCGTCCTCGCGCCGGCTCGGCACGATCGTCAGGCTGGCATCCTCCGGGTCCCGGCGGAAGGCGACCATGCTCGCGGTCAGCCGCTGCATCGGGCGGACCAGCAGCCATTGCAGGCTGAAATAGACCAGCGTCGCCGTGATCAGCGAGATGATGAGCGAGGTTTCCAGGATGCGGCTGCCGAAACGCAGCATCGCCTCGCGCATCGGCCGCTCACCCAGCGTGATCTGCAGCGGCAGGCCGGGCTCGTGCGATGCCACACCGTTGACCGCGAGCACGCGGTCGTCGGTGCGCAGGCAGGCGGCGAAGGCGTCGCGGAACATTTCCCAGGTGCTCGTGTTGCGCAGATCGAACTTGACTTCGACGGCCGGGGGCAGCCGCAGCCGCAGCACGCCTTCGAGCTTGGGCGAGGTATGGCCCTTCACCATCGGCATGACGCTGTAGGCGCCGACATTCTGCAGCAGCTCGTCGGCCAGATCCTGGCTCACCATATTGTCCGGTGCGGCCTCGAGCGCCAGCAGGGCGAGGGCGGCGCCGGCGAGCTTGTCCTCCAGATAGCTCATGCGGAACTGGGCTACGGACGGCACGAAGATCAACAGCTCGCTCAGCATCACGAAAAAGATCGTGAGCACCAGGAGCCGGGCGGATAGGCTGCGGAGCGGCGAGCTCGAAACCGGCTGGTTCGAATCCGATTGGGTCGTCGTCATGGCATCACAATAGCACGAAATCCCGTGAACGCCGGAACGCGTTGATCTGCCTTAGCCCCAGGCCCATATATCCGAACGACATGGCAGATTTACGACAGAGAAACGGCCGAACCCGCGGCTCGGGGGTTGCCGCCGAGCCCATCCTGGCGTACTGCCATATCGCACGGCAAAAAAGGGATATGCCCCAGTCTTGACCGGACGTCCATCTTCTGCTCCCGGCGATCAGATCGGCTACCGCGATTCTGCGGAAAGGCTGGGTGCGCAGCGGCTCCTCACGCTCGAGCGCGGTCGCACGCAACGCTACAGCCGCCTTGTCGGCTGGGCCAAGTTCCTGCTGCCCAGCGCCGCGGGCTTTCTGATCCTGATTCTCGCCGCCTGGCCGTATCTCTCGACCAGCGTGGCGCGGCTCAGAACTCTGTTCCCTAAGCTCGACAGCGCGCAGATCCGCGATCTGCGGATGATCAATCCCCGCTATAACGGCGTCGACAAAGAGCACAGGCCCTATACCGTGACCGCCGACAGCGCGCGGCAGAATGGCATCGGCAGCGGCAATGGCGATGATCTGGTGGCGCTCGAAGGCCCCAAGGCGGACCTTCTGACTAAGGAAGGCAATTGGATGGTGGTCACGGGCGATACCGGCATCTACCAGCCGGAAACGCATTTCCTCGATCTATTCGGCCATGTCACCATGTTCCACAAGAACGGCTACGTGTTCCGGACGACATCGGCGCGCGTCGATCTGGATTCGGGCACGGCCGAGGGCCACGAGCCGATCACCGGCGACGGCCCGTCCGGCACGATCGTCGGCGACGGGTTCCGCATCCTGCAGCGCGGCGACACGGTCGTCTTCACCGGCAAGAGCCATCTCCTGCTCAACAGCACACATGGCGATCCAGCCCATAGCGGCGAGGCCGATGGCAGCAATGCTACCAACCCGGCCGGCGACACCGCCAAGCCGCCGGCCGCGGCCAAGCCCGCCGGCAGCAATGCCAAGCCCACCAGCGGCAATGCCAAGTCGGGCAGCGGCAAGTAGCATGATCGCGACATTCCGGCGTTTCCTGCCTTTCGGCGTGCTGCTGTCTGCCGCGCTCGGCCCTGCGGCGCTCGCCGCCGACAAGCCCGCGCCGAAACCTTCGGCGGTACAGCCCGCACCCGCCCAGCCGGCGCCCGCCCAATCGGCGCCGGCCCCATCCGCACCGGGTCAGCCGGCCGCCGGCCAAGCCCCGGCAACGGGGGCCGTCGGCGGCCTCAGCGCCGGCCAGGGGCCGATCGACATCACGGCCGACGAGAGCCTCGAATATCACCAGACGGACAAGGCCTATGTCGCGCGCGGCAACGCCATCGCCAAGCGCGGCGATCGGACGGTCTATGCCGATACGCTCAGCGTCTATTACCGCGACATTCCGAACTCCAGCCAGACCGAGCCCTGGCGCTATGTCGCTGAGGGCCATGTCCGGGTGACGACGCCGACCCAGTCCGTCGTCGGCGATCACGGCATCTACGATCTCGATACCAAGACGGTGGTGATGACCGGCCAGGGGCTCAAGCTGACGACGCCGAACGATGTCGTCACCGCGCGCGACAGTCTCGAATGGTATGACGACAAGCAGGTCGCGGTGGCGCGCGGAGACGGCCTCGCCATCCGGACCACGCCCCATGGCGAGCGCCGCATGCGCGGCGATATCCTCGTGGCCCAGGTGGCCCAGGCGCCGGGCGAGGCCCAGCGTATCAGCCGCGTCGATGGCCAGGGCCATGTCGTGGTCACCGCACCCGGCCAGATCGGCACCGGCGACAAGGGCGTCTACAATGTCGACACCGGCATCGCCACCCTTGCCGGCCATGTCACGCTCACCCGAGGCGACAACACGCTGGTCGGCGAATATGGCGTGGTCGATACCGACAAGGGGCTGAGCCGCCTGTTGGCGCGCCCGCCTTCGGGCCAGGATCCGACGCATGGCCGCGTCCAAGGTTATATCGTACCCAAGAAACGCGCGGAGCAGGGCAACGCCAAACCGGCCGATACCCCATCGGCGCCGCAAAAAGCTCAGCCATAAGATGACAAAGCGCGTTAGACTGGTGCTGCGATGACCACGCAAACTTCCGATCCCCGACAGCAGGAAGCCGACTCCGCCACCACTGATGGCCGTCCGCGCCTGGTGGCGTCCCGTCCCGGCCTGATCGCCAGCAATCTGGGCAAGAGCTTCCAGAAGCGTCCGGTGCTGCGCGACGTGTCGATCAATGTGAAGCGCGGCGAGGTGGTGGGGCTGCTCGGGCCGAACGGCGCCGGCAAGACCACCTGCTTCTACATCATCACCGGCCTGATCAGCGCCGATGTCGGCTCGATCACGCTCGACGGGCACGACATCACCAGCCTGCCCATGTATCGCCGCGCCCGGCTCGGCATCGGCTACCTGCCGCAGGAAGCCTCGATCTTCCGCGGGCTCAGCGTCGAAGCCAACATCCGCGCCGTGCTCGAGGTGGTCGAGCCGGTCCAGGAAACGCGCGAGACCATGCTCGACGAGCTCCTAGCCGAGTTCTCGATCAGCCATCTCCGGCGCGCGCCCGCGCTCGCCTTGAGCGGCGGCGAGCGTCGCCGTGTCGAGATCGCGCGCGCACTCGCCACCCAGCCGCATTTCATGCTGCTCGACGAGCCGCTGGCCGGCATCGACCCCATCGCCGTCAACGATATTCGCGAACTGGTCCGCCATCTGAAGAATCGCGGCATCGGCGTGCTCATAACCGACCATAACGTTCGAGATACACTTGCGATCGTGGACCGTGCATATGTCCTTCACGATGGCCGGGTTATAAAGGACGGAACGCCAGGCGAGGTCGCGTCCGACGTGGATGTGCGCCGCGTCTATCTGGGTGAACGTTTCAGCCTGTAGGTTGTCTGATGGCTCTAAGCCAGAGGCTAGATCTCCGCCAAACCCAATCGCTGGTGATGACCCCCCAGCTGCAGCAGGCGATCAAGCTGCTGCAGCTGTCGAATCTCGAACTGATGGATTACGTCGAACAGGAGATCGAGCAGAACCCCTTGCTCGAGCGCGACGAGAGCGTGCCCGAGCCGGCGTTCGACGGCAATGGCGTCGATCCGGCCGAGGCGCCGGCCGCACCGGTGGAGACGACGGCCTCGCTCGACGGCGCATCCAGCTTCGAGAGCGAAGACAAGGAGATGTGGCAAGCGGCGAGCGGCGCCGATGGCCAGGGCACGCTCGATTATGCCGGCGATGCCGAGGCCTGGAAGACGCGCAATTCCCAGCTCGGCGGCGGCGATGATCTGCCCAGCCTGGAAGAGACGCTGAGCGACAATGTCACGCTGCGCGAGCACCTGGTCGGGCAGCTCAATTGCGATATCGAAGAGCCGGGCGACCGGATCATCGGCCTGTTCATGATCGATGTGGTCGACGATGCCGGTTATCTCACCACCGACCTCGCCGATATCGCCCGGACGCTCGGCTGCACCATCGAGCGAGCGGAAAGCGTTCTGGCGCGATTGCAGCGCTTCGATCCGTCCGGGATCTTCGCGCGCAATCTCAGCGAATGCCTGGCGATCCAGCTGCGCGAGAAGAACCGGCTCGACCCCTGCATGCAGACGCTGCTCAACAATCTGCCGCTGCTGGCGGCGCGCGAGATCGGTCCGCTGCTGCGCCTGTGCAGTTGCGATTCCGAAGACCTCGCCCAGATGGTCGCCGAGATCAAGGCGCTCAATCCCAAACCCGGCCTCGCCTTCGACGGCACGGCGGCCCAGCCCGTGGTGCCCGACATCATGATGCGGGCGCAGCCGGGCGGCGGCTGGCTGATCGAGCTCAACAACGACACGCTGCCGCGTGTGCTCGTCAACACCCACTATTACGCCAAGATCAACCGTAATGTCGGCGGCAAGCTCGATCGCGATTATCTGAGCGAACGCTTTCAGTCGGCGAACTGGCTGGTCAAGTCGCTGCATCAGCGCGCCGGCACGATCCTCAAGGTCGCGACCGAGATCGTGCGCCAGCAGGAAGCCTTCTTCACCCACGGCGTCGGATTTCTCCGGCCGCTCATCCTGCGCGACATCGCCGAGGCGATCGGCATGCACGAGAGTACGGTCAGCCGGGTGACGACCAACAAATATATCGCGACTCCCCGGGGCCTATTCGAGTTGAAATATTTTTTCACCTCGGCAATCCCCGCGGCAAACGGGGCCGAGGCGCATTCGGCGGAGGCGGTAAAGTTCAAAATCAAAGGCTTGATCGATGCCGAAGCCGCCGCTCAGGTGTTGTCCGATGACAGGCTCGTCGAACTGCTGCGTGAAGTCGGCATCGACATCGCCCGCCGCACGGTGGCGAAATATCGCGAAGCGATGAGGATTCCATCCTCGGTGTTGCGTCGACGCGAGAAGTCGTTAGGGATGTGAGCGTATGGTCGTCGGGCCTGGCAAAGAGTGGAGGTCGATATGGCGATACATTTCAGCGTCACGGGCAAGCAAATGGATGTCGGCAATGCGCTGAGCCAACACATCGAGACGAATGTGACCAGTCTCGTGGGCAAATATTTCGGCAGCGGCATCGAGGCCCATGCCGTGCTGTCGCGCGAGGGCGGCCACCTCTATTGCTGCGATCTGTCGGTGCATATCGGTCGCGGCATCATGATGCAGGCCAGCGAGAAGGATGCCGATCCGTACCAGGCGTCCGACAAGGCGGCCGAGCGTATCGCCAAACGCATGCGCCGCTACAAGCGGCGGCTCAGGGACCATCATAACGGGCTGGAGCACAAGTTCCAGGAGGCGCTGCAGGCGCAGTATGCTATATTAGCGCCCGAAACCGAGGAAGATGAGGAGCCTGGGATCGACCCCGATGGCGGTCAGCCGATGGTGATCGCCGAGATGACGACGGAGATTCCGACACTGACGGTCGGAGAGGCTGTCATGAGAATGGACCTAGCCGACAAGCCGACATTGATGTTCAAGAACTCCGCCCATGGCGGGCTCAATGTCGTCTATCGACGCAAGGATGGGCATATCGGCTGGATCGACCCGAGACAGGGTCCTTCGGGGCAGGCATAGGACCAATTCTGGATTAACCATGGAAATCACCGACCTGATCACGCCGGAGAGCGTGATCGCCAATTTCCGCGTGTCGGGCAAAAAGCAGGCATTGCAGGAACTGGCCAAGAAAGCAGCCACGATCACCGGCCAGCCGGAACGGCAGATCTACGACGTTCTGGCGGAACGCGAGCGGCTCGGGACGACCGGCGTCGGCAACGGCATCGCCATCCCGCACGGCAAGCTGGCCGGGATCGAGCGGATGACGGGTGTGTTCGCACGCCTGGAAAAGCCGATCGATTTCGAGGCGATCGACGATCAGCCGGTGGACCTGATCTTCCTGCTGCTGGCGCCGGAAGGCGCCGGCACCGAACATCTCAAGGCGCTCGCCCGGGTCTCGCGGCTACTGCGAGACCGGGCGGTGTGCGGCAAGCTCAGGGGGACGGAGAGCACCGATGCGCTTTATGCCCTGCTGACAGAGGATCAGGCCTCCAACGCGGCTTGAGCCTCGATCGATTTCTGCAAAAGGGGCGTGCGCGGGCACGCCCCTTTGCGTTCGGAAGAGCCCCTTCCGTCAGTGAACGCTGACCGGCTCCATGCCGTTCTGGCGGATCGCGGCGAATGCGATGTCCCGGTCCGTCATCAGCGCCATCTGCGTGCCGTCGGCGGCATGGATGGCATAGGCGATCTCATCGTCGACATGAACTTCCTTGACGAAGGCCAGGTCCTGAACGCCCAGCGTCGCCAAGTCGGTTGTCGAGATCTGTCGAAAGTTCGTCGTGCTGCTGTTCATGATCTTCACCTTTCCGGGCCGGCGTCCATCGCGTGACGCGCCGCGCTGCCCATCATGGCAACGCTCGCCGGTCCTAAACAATTCACCTCAGGGCGGTCATCAGCCGATATCGATCGAATTCTTCGGCCGGGCGCCCGGTTCCGTCCGGATCTCGACCTTGCGTATCTTGGGCTCGACCACGGGCCGGATCACATCAATGTGAAGCAGGCCGTTATCGAGGCCGGCGCCCAGCACCTCGATGCCCTCCGCGAGCACGAAAGAACGCTGGAACTGGCGCGCGGCGATGCCGCGATGCAGATAGATGCGCTCCCGATCGTCGACCTGCTTGCCGCGTATGACGAGCTGGTTGTCCTCGATCTGGACAGAGAGGTCATCCATGGTGAAGCCGGCCACGGCCAGCGTGATCCGCAACCGGTTTTCGTCGAGCTGCTCGATATTGTAAGGCGGGTAGCCATCGGCCGAGCTTTTCGAGACGCGATCGAGCGCACGCTCGAAATGATCGAAGCCGAGCAGTAAGGGAGAATTGAACAAAGAGAGTCGATTCATCGTAATCTGGCCTCCTCCTCCAGCGAGCGAGCAGACGGTGACGGGCCCGAATTCGGCGCCCACAAGGATGATGATCATCATCCGTTGAACAGGATTTGGTCAAGCCCGACCGGAAATCAAGTGCGCTTCACCGCGACCGAGGCGTTAGCGGCCCTCAATCTACGCGGCGGGATGTCCAGGCCTAAAGAAACTCCCGCATCAGTGCCAGGAACGGGTCGAGCTTGTCGTGATGCACCCAATGGCCGGCGCCCTCGAAGGTGACCGTGCGCGCATTCTGGAAATGCTGCGCCCGGCCATCGGTCTCGGGGTTGGACGCCCAGCTTTCCTTGCCATAGACCAGCAGCGTCGGACAGGTGATGCGCTGCCAGAGATATTCGAGCTCGCCCGGCCCGAGATCGACCGGCGGCCAGACCCGGACGTAATTGTCGAACTTCCAGCTATAGGTGCCGTCCTCGTTCTGGTTGACGCCGTGCAAGGTCAGGTGGCGGGCACGCTCCGGCGACAGATGCTTGTTCTCGTCCTGCATGCGCTTGAACGCCTCCTCGATCGAGGCGTAGCGGCGCGGCATGCGGCCGGCGAGGCCGCGTGTGAGCTCGATCCATTTGCGCATGCGCTCGTCGACGGGCTTGGCGGTCCGTTCGGACAACAGCTTCGGCGACGGGCCCAACCCCTCGATCGCGACCAGCTTGTGCACCTGGTCCGGGTAGAGGCCGGTATAGCGCAGCGCGATATTGCCGCCGAGCGAATGGGCGACGATCGTCACCGGCGCCAGCTCCTGCTGATGGATCAGCTGGGCCAGATCGTAGACGTAATTGGCCATGCCATAGGCGCCGTCCTGCGACCATTCGCTGTTGCCGTGGCCCCTGAGGTCGGGCGCGATGACGTGCCAGTCGCGGCGCAGCTCGGCCGCGACCCAATCCCAATTGCGGCAATGATCCTGGCCGCCATGGACCAGCAGCAATGGCGGCGCCGTCGGATTGCCCCAATCGACATAATGGAGCCGCAGGCGCTGAGAGAAGTAGATGCGCGAGGTCGGTCCGGGCATGTCGTCGGGCATGATGCCGCCTTCCAGGGGTTCAGGCATTGAGGAGCTGCCCGCCATCGACGCTCAGGATCTGGCCGGTGACCCAACTGGCCATCGGCGAGGCCAGGAACAGGACGACGCTGGCGATCTCCTCGGGATGGCCCATGCGGCCGAACGGAATGCCCTTCAGGACGGAATTGTAGAAATCCGGGGTCTCGTTCTTGCGCTGCTCCCAGGTGCCGCCGGGGAACTCGATCGAACCCGGCGTCACGCAATTCACCCGGATGCCCTTGCGCGCGACCGTCGCAGCCAGGCTGGTCGTATAATGATTGAGCGCTGCCTTCACCGCGCCGTAGGGGACCGACCGCGCGGCCGGCCTGAGGCCGGAGATCGAGGAGATATTGACGATCGAAGCGCCGGCGCCCGATTTCTCCAGAAACGGCATGGCCGTGCGCGAGGCGCGAACCGCCGCCATGATGTCGACATTGAAGCCGGCGGCCCAGCCCGCCTCGTCGTCGGCAAGACCGAAGCCCGAGGCGTTGTTGACCAGCACGTCGATGCCGCCGAGCGCTTCCGCCGCCTCACCGATGTAGCGGACGACCGAGGGGCCGTCGCCCAGATCGCAGGAGGCCGCATGGACGTTGCCGCCGAAGCTCGCGAGCTCCGACCGGGTCGTCGCCAGTGTGTCGGCGCCACGAGCGCAGATCGAAACGTCCGCGCCTTCCTTGGCGAAACCTAGCGCGATGGCGCGCCCGATGCCCCGGCTGCCGCCGGCGACGGTAACCTTTCTGCCCTTGAAATCGAATTGCATGGAACCGACCTTCCGATCATCCCGCGCAAGGCGCGGCCTATATGGTCAATGTGGCGGATGGCCGGACAGACGGCAACCTTCTCCCACCGGCCCACGGAGGCCAGAATGACAAAGACGATTGGTCTTTCCCTGATAGCGCTCAGCGTGGCGTGGGCGCCGCCGGCCTCGGCCGCGAGTGGGAATTTCATCTCGAGCTGCGAGGCCGACGTGTTCGCGACGGCGCAGAGCCTGGGCGTCGAGCCCAATCTCTACGCGCCCGGCACCGACGGGCCCAACACCGTGACAGCGACCGATCGGCAATTCGCCAGCGGCCAGCCGCAGGCCCGTTCCCTCGATTTGCCGCCGCCGCCGGCGAATCCGGCGCCGCCGAGCGAGACCGCGGATCGGCAGCGCGCCCTCCTGACCCAGGCGCTCATCGCGGCCCGGCGCGACAATGATTTCCTCTGCCGCGCTCGGATCGAGGATGCCCGCCGCGCCGCCGATGCCGGCAGCGCGGAGCCGGCCGGCAAATAGGCGCCTCCTCAGTTATCGGTTTCCACCGCGACACTGGTCGATCCGCGGACATTGCCTGATCCATCGGTGAAACGCAGGAAGACGCGATTCGCCGCGGGCGACAGCGGGATGTCGCTTTGGCCCTGGATGAAAACCGCGAAGGTGGGCTGAGCGCTGCCGGCGATGGTGGTCGACACGCTCGGTGATGGGCTCGCAAGGCATTGGCTGGTCGCCGGATCGGTCTCGCAGACGCTGAGAACGGCGGGAATCGTCACGCCTCCGGTATCTGCGGTCACCGTGATCGATCCGGTCGAGCCCAGATTCGTGGTGGCGACGACGAAGGCGCCGGTACCGGTCGCTCCCGGGATATGCGCGATCCCGTCTCCCGTCCCGGTCTCACCGAGCGCGATGACGTCAGGCACCGGCGTCGAGGAGCCCGACAGCAGAAGGGTATTGATGCCGACAAGGCTGGTCGCGGCGTTGGTGTTCCCGCAGGTGAAGGTCAAGGGTATCTCGGTCGGGGCGAACGCGGCCGTCGGCGTCACGAACAGGATGAAGCTCTGAGAACCCGGCTGGTTGCCGCTCGTGCCGGCGATCGTGGTGGGCGTATTGACCGTGCCGGAAATCTGGTTGTTTGCGGGATCGGTCGTCTGATAGCCAAAGGTCACAGGCAGCGTCGTCGAAGCGGCGATACTGCAGGAAAAGGCCGGATTCGGGCTGATATTGAGGATCGTCGCAAAGGCGGTCGCCGTCGTGCCGACCTGAACCGACCGGGACGTCGGCAGCACGGCCGAAACCAGCGGCCCAGCCGCGGCCACCGGGCCGGTGGGCGGTGGCGGTGGCGGCGGCGAATTGGTCGGCGGCGGCGGTGGTGGGGGCGGAACCACGGGCGGCGGCGGCGGTGCGATCGGCGATGCCGGCACCGACAGCCGGCCGACGCTGCCGTTCGCGGTGAACCACAGTGCGTTGTCCGGCCCGATCGTGATCGAATGCGCCGTCGTGTTGCTCGTCGGGATCGCCGCTTCCTGGATGGTCCCGCTGACCGCGGCCCGGCCGAGCTGATTGAGATTCACCTCGCTGAACCACAGGCCGCCATCCGGTCCCGCCGTGATCGCCTGCGGTCCGGCGTTGGCGGTCGGGGTCGCGAATTCCTGAACGGTTCCATTGACGGCGATGCGGCCGACCTTGCTTGTCGGCGACGCGTTGTTCCCGACCGTGACATCGGTCGTGTACCACACGCCGCCGTCAGGGCCTCGGGCCAGGTCCTCGACGGCGCCCGACGGCGTGGAGATTTGGTTCAGGAGAGCGCCGGCCGTCGACGCGATGCCGACGTTCTGGGTTCCGGTTTCGGTGAACCACAGATTATTGTCCGGCCCCACCGTCAGTTCGCCCACCGGGCCGCTGAGCGACAGGGGGAAGGACTGGATCGCCGGCTGCTGGGTTCCGTTCGGCGTCAGGCGGTTGAGGTTGAGCACCGAGCCGCCCACGACCGAGCCGAACCAGATGTTGTTGTCCGGCCCGAGCGTAATGCCCGTGGGGAACGGGTTGTTCGGGTTGGATACGTTTTTATCCGAGCCGGAAAAGGCGAACTCGCTGATGACGCCGCCGGTGGTGATGCGGCCGATCTCGCCGGACAGATTCTCGGTGAACCACAGAGCGCCGTCCGACCCGGCCACGATCTCGAGCGGCTGGCCGGTGGTCGGACCGAAGCTGGCGACGTCGCCCGCGATCGTCACGCGCACGATGACGAAATTGACCGAGTCGACGAACCACAAATTACCGTCCGGCCCGGTCACGAGGCTGTTCGGCGCATCGCTCGGCAGGATGGCGCGGCCGCTCGGCAGCGTCGGCAGGGGAAAGTTCGAGAAGGTCTGCGCCTGCGCCGTTCGCCCGAGCACGCACAGAACCGTCGTCGTCAGCAGCGCCGTCCGCAGATTCCGCAGCGTGCCATGGCCCATCATCATACCGATCTCTCATCGCAAAGACCGCCGGAGCGGCGTAACGACGGATATGATGATGAAAAAGAACGTTGATTCGGTTAATGGCGCATTTCCGCTTGGGACATATTGCGCAGCTCTTGCCGCTATCCTAGGGTGAGTTGGTCCGGATCGATTATCGCAGGCTCGTGATGCACCTTCTTCGTCCGTTGGCCATGAGCTGCCTTGCCCTCCTCGCCGCGCTCGGTTCAGCCCGGGCGCAGAATTGCCAGCTCCAGCAGGTCGCGTCCTTCCCGGCCTACAATGATCCGAGCGGAACCGTCCAAGTGCCGGTGCGGATCGACGACAAGCTCGACACCAGCCTGTTGCTCGATACCGGTGCTTTCATGAGCTTGCTGGGAGAGCATGTCGTTTCCGAGCTGAATTTGCGCGAGACGACAACAAGGGTGGTCTCGACCGACTTACGCAACAACGTTTCGAACAGGTTGGTGACGCCGAAGCTGGTTCAGCTCGGAAAGTTGCGGGCAAGCTCTCCGGAATTTCTCGTCTACAACAACACGGCGTCCGACTACGAGTTCGGTGGTCTTTTTGGTGCCGATTTTCTCAGTAATTACGATCTCGACATCGACTTCGGTCAGATGAAAGTCTCACTATTTTCGCAGGGTCACTGCGACGGAAAGGTCGTATATTGGTCCGATACCTATAACGTCGAACCGATGACGGTAACTTGGGACAAGCATATCTTCGTCGACGTCAAGGTCAACGGTAACTTCATCCGGGCCATGATCGATACCGGCTCGATCAACAGCGTTCTATCGAAAAGGGCCGCCGCTTGGCTGCTCGGCGCGCGCCGAGACGCCGACGGGAATGCTCCACGCGGCGATGAAGAAGCGCGCATAGAGACCTTGGAATTCGCGGGCATCACCTTTCGCAATACTCCGATCGGGATCATGTCGGGCAACATGCCGGACGGCATTGGCATGATCCTCGGCATGCGCCAGCTCCGGCGACTGCATCTTTACATCGCTTATGGCGAACGGAAGCTCTATGCCACACCGCTCGATCAGCGCGATATCGATCGTCAGCGCGAGAACGAGCAACGCGTTGCCGATTGCAGCACACGGGATAAAGACGGGATCGCGCCCGAGCTGTTGCTGGCGCGGCTGTTCAAGTCCTGCGAGGCGCTGCTCGCTTCCACGAACGAGCTGCCGCAGACGCGGGTCTGGGCCTTCATCAATCGCGGCTATGCCCACGAGCATAAAGGTGAATATGAGCTCGCGCTTGCCGACGAAGACCAGGCGATCAAGCTCGATCCCAGATCGTGGAGCGCTTATTGGACCCGCGGCTCAACTCAGATCATGAAGGGCGCGTATGCCGATGCGGTGCGCGATCTCGGCCAAGCCATCGCGATCAACCCAAAATACGCCAGGCTTTACATCGCGCGTGGCCTTTCCGACGCCAAGCTCGGCGATTGGCAGCAGGCCGTGGTCGACTATACGAGAGGGGTCGAGCTCGCTCCCCGCAACGCGGACAGCGTTCGTCGGCGTGGGTTTGCCCTGCACATGATCGGCGCGGATGACCGCGCCATCGCCGATCTGGATCGGGCGATCCTCCTCGATCCAAAGATGGCCAGTGCTTGGAACGAGCGCTGCCTGGTGAAGGCCGTGGGCGGCGCGTTGGACAAAGCCGCAGATGATTGCGCGGAAGCGCTCCGGCTGGAGCCGCAAGATGCTGCGGCGATCGATACGCGCGCTTTCGTCCGGCTTCAGTCCGGGCAGCTCGATCTGGCCATCGCCGATTACGATGCAGCGCTGGCACGCCGCCCGGACAACCCCGCCTCGCTCTACGGCCGCAGCCGGGCTAAGGAACGCAAGGGCGACAAGGACGCGGCGGCGGCCGATCTCGCCGCGGCACTGAAGCTGAAACCGGATATCGCTGAGAGATTCGCGCGCGATCCGTGATCTATTTGTTCATGATGTCGGCCAGCTCCTGCAGCTGCTTGTCGGCGCGCAGCAGGTGGAAGCCCTGGGTCGACAGGTCGGACGGGATGAAATAATCGCCGGCCTGCCCGTTCGCGATGAAGAATTTCGAGAAGCTGGCGCCCGACCGCAGCGATACGAGCATATTGTCCCAATGCTCGGTCGCGTTCTTCGTGGCGATCGCGTCGTGGTAATCCTCGCCGATCGCCTTGAGCAGCAGGTAGTAGGCATAGAGCCTGCCCTTGGTCGCGTAAAAGGCGGCGGTGGCCCGGCTGTCGAAATAGCCGCCATTGGAGCTGAGCGCCGCCCGCTCGCTGTCGTTGAGGCGCTGCTTCTCCTCGGGCGAATAATCCTCGGGCGAGAGCACGGTCAGCTCCAGCGATGCCGACTGGCTGCCCAGATCCTTGCTGATGCGGTCGAGGAAGACCGCGAGGTTGCTCGCGATCTTGTCGTATTTCGCCTGGCCGGCGCCGAGCCGGCGATTGTACGAGTTCAGGCTCTGGATGCCCTTTTGATATTGAGTGACGGCGCTCGGGAAGATCCAGGCGCTGGGATCGTATTTGAACAGGCCGGCGGCATTGCCGAGATCGCTGTCGGCTTCGCCCGAGCCGCGCTCGCGACCCAGCACGTCGGCCATCTCGACCGCCCAGCGGGCGACCGCATATTGGATGCCGCGCTGGTAGTTCTTCATATTCGCGCTGTAGGCGATCGGATGGTACCAGAGCCGGTTGGGCGCCCAGCCGGTATGGTTGATCTCGAGATCCATGAGCGTCGACGCCATGGTCACGGCGTTGCTGCCGTTCGCCACCACGAAAGACGGGTTGGGCGCCAGATTAGGATCGTCGTCGATCCGGTATTCGATCAGGAAGACCAGAAAGAACAGGATCAGCAGGCCGACGATGCCGCCGAGCACCAGCCTGACGCTCAGATGCGCCCGCCGCAGCCGGCCGAAACCGCCGCCGATCCATCCGCGCAAGCGCTGCATGATGCTCATCCCGTTACCTCGGCCTGACCGCAATCGGCCGGCACCATAGCAGCGGTCCCTAGCGGGAGCGCGGAGATTGTACGAGGCCTCCAGTGCATCGTACCGGTGTCGGGCCGGACCGTGGGTCCAATTCGCTCAGCATGCGGACGGCGAGATCGGGACTTAACTGCCGGGGATTGGTTCGCTCCCGCATAGGTTGACCGTTGACAATCGGGATCTCACTCGTGCCTAGCTCTATGCGCGCATCGGCGTGGGAGGAAAAATGAACCGGCTTAAGCACCTTGGCATTGCTTCGTTCGCGTTTCTTATCACTCTTACCGCGTGCCAAAATCTGACCCAAACGGAGCCTATCCGTCTGAGAAATCCTGCCACCGGCCAGATTACCCAGTGTGGACCCTTTCCCACCATCTTAAGCACGGACAAGGCTCAGTCGTTGGCGCGGGAGAGGGCCTGTATAGAGGACTTCCAGCGGCAGGGCTTTGAGCGAGTTCCGTAAGGCACGATCCCGCGCGCCGAGAAGCTGCGAACTAAAACGATCCATATAAAGATGCCGCTGCCCCAGGGCGCCTCGACCCCGCTCCGGCGGAGCGGCTATGGTTGGCGCGGCGGCGGGCAGGGCTGGAGGAAGCATGATCACGCTCTATGGCGCTGCGGGTTCAGGTTCCGTCGCGGTTGAAGCGGCGCTGACGCTGCTCGGCGTTCGCTATGATCTGGTCGAGGCCGCGACCTGGGTCGAAGAGGCGGCGCGCGAGCGCGTGGCGCCGGTCAATCCGATGCGGCAGGTTCCGGCCCTGGTGCTGCCCGGCGGCGAGATCATGACCGAGAGCGCCGCCATCCTGATCTGGCTCGCCGACAGCCATCCCGAATCCGGACTGGCCCCCGCCCCGGCCGATCCCGAGCGTGGCCGTTTCCTGCGCTGGATGCTCTATGTCTCCTCAGCGATCTATGCGCTCTATTGGATCAAGCCCGATCCCGGCCGCCTGGGCGTGCCGCCCGAAGGCCATGCTCGCACGGTCGATCATGTGCACGACCGCATCTCCGCCGCCTGGCGGGCGATGGACGAACAGATCGATCCGGGCCGTTATGTTCTGGGCGACCGGCTGACCGTGCTGGATCTCTACGTCACCGTCATCTCCCGCTTCGGACCCTGGCGCCGGCGCTTCTATGCGACTGCCCCCAAGCTGGCCTCGATCGTCCACCGCGTCGATGCCGATCCTCGCCTCGCCCAGCTCTGGGCCGCCCGCTTTCCGTTCGAGCCGGGCTGGGAAATGTGATTCGTTGACTCCATCCGAACGGTTCGGCGAACCATACCATTGATCGTGGAACCTGCCGGTGCCAAGCTCACGCGTCGCGCCGATGCCCGAGCCGGCGACAGGAAATCCATAACAACGAGAAGATCGACGAGAGGGAGGTAAACCCATGGCGGAGCCAAAACGCGCGCGGCCGGAGCCGACGCCCGAGACCAAGCATTTCTGGGAGGGCACGCGGGCCGGCAAGCTGCTGCTGCAGCGCTGCGATTCCTGCGAGCGGAGCTATTTTCCGCCGCGGCCCTTCTGCCCGCATTGCGGCGCGCGCGAGGTGAGCGTCTACGAGGCGAGCGGCAAGGCCACGCTTTACAGCTACGTCATCCATCACCGGCCGGTTCCGGGCTTCACCCCGCCTTACGCCATCGCCGTGGTCGAGCTGGCCGAGGGGCCGCGCATGATGACCAATATCGCGGGCTGTCCGCAGACGCCGGAAGCCTTGCAGCTCGACATGCCGCTCGAGGTCGGGTTCGAGCCGCTCGACGACGAGATCTCGCTGCCGATCTTCCATCCGGCCGAGGGGTGAGCGCCATGGCCATCGCCTCCAAGACCATCGCCCCAAAGACCATCGCCATCGTCGGCGCCGCCGAGACGACTAAGATGGGCGTCATCCCCGACCAGTCGCAGATCCAGCTCCATGCCGATGCGGCGCTCAACGCCATGAAGGATGCGGGGCTGAAGCCCAGCGACATCGACGGCATCGCCACGGCCGGCGAGACGCCGGTGACGCTCGCCCACTATCTCGGCATCACGCCCAATTGGGTCGACGGCACCGCCGTCGGCGGCTGCTCCTTCATGATCCATGTCCGGCATGCGACAGCGGCAATCGCGTCCGGCCTGTGCAAGACCGTGCTGATCACCCATGGCGAAAGCGGCAAATCCGGCATCGGCCGCACGCGCGTGGTGCCGCCGCCTTCGAGCCTGTTCGGCCAGTTCGAGGCGCCGTTCGGCCCGATGGGGCCGCCCTCGCTCTTCACCATCCCGGCGCTCCGCTACATGAAGACCTACGGGCTGACCGAGGAGCAGCTCGCCATGGTCGCGGTGATCCAGCGCGAATGGGCCGGCAAGAATCCGCGCGCCACCTTCAAGGAGCCCGTCACCGTCGATGACGTGTTGGGCTCGCGCATGATCGCCTATCCGTTCCGGCTATTGCTGTGCTGCCTCGTCACCGACGGCGGCGGCGCGCTCATCCTGACCAGCGCCGACCGGGCCAGGGATTTCCCGACCAAGCCGGTCTATATCCTCGGCACCGGCGAGAGCGTCGAGACGCCGATGGTGAGCCAGATGGCGGATTTCACCAGCTCGCGCGCCTTCCGCGTCGCCGGCGGCAACGCCTTCAAATCGGCCGGCATCACCCATGAAGATGTCGATCACCTGATGATCTACGACGCCTTCGCCCATCTGCCGATCTTCGGGTTGGAGGATCTGGGCTTCGTGCCGCGCGGCGAGGCCGGGCGCTTCATCTCGGACCGCAACACGGCGCCGGGTGGCAAGCTGCCGCTCAACACCAACGGCGGCGGCTTGAGCTACATGCATTCCGGCATGTACGGCATGTATGCGCTCCAGGAGAGCGTGCGCCAGATGCGCGGCATCGCCCCGGCCCAGGTGCCGGGCGCCAGGATCTCGGTCTGCCATGGCGTCGGCGGCATGTTCGCCGCCAGCGGCACGGTCATCATGTCGAACGAAGCGCCCTGAAGGAGCAGTGAAATGTCAGACGCAACCTTGCCGGTCGTCGATCCCGCGGAGGTCGGCCTCTCGGCCGAGCGTCTCGCCCGGATCTCCGGCATCCTCAAAGCCGATGTCGCCCGTGACTACATCCCCGGCGCCGTCCTGTTGATCGCCCGCAACGGCAAGATCGCCCATTTCGACGCGATCGGCCGGCGCGATCCGGCCGCGGCCGAGCCCATGGCCAAGGACAGCATCTTCCGCATCTATTCCATGACCAAGCCCATCGTCTCGACGGCGGTGATGATGCTGTTCGAGGAGGGGCATTTCCTGCTCAGCGACCCGGTCGCGAAATACATCCCGGAATTCGCCTCGCTCCAGGTCGGCACCGAGGTCAGGGATCCGACCACCCGCAAGCCCATGCTCCAGCTCGCCCAGCCGCGCCGGCCGATGACGATCCAGGATCTGCTCCGCCACACCTCGGGCCTCACTTATGGATTCATGGGCGAGACGCTGATCCACAAGCTCTATCAGGAACAGCGGATCGACGGCCATCGCGGCCAGAGCAACGAGGAGATGGTGGCGAAGCTTGCCAAGATCCCGCTCCAATCCCATCCCGGCACGCGCTGGGAATACAGCGTCTCGGTCGATGTCCAGGGCCGCCTCGTCGAGGTGATCTCGGGCCGGACGCTGGGCCAGTTCCTCAAGGAGCGGCTGTTCACGCCGCTCGGCATGAAGGATAGCGGCTTCCATGTGCCGGATTACGATCATCACCGCATCGCCGAGCCGTTCCCGACCGATCCGGAAACCGGGGCCAAGGTCGAGCTGCACAGCGTGCTGCGCGCGCCGCGCTTCGAATCGGGCGGCGGCGGCATGGTCTCGACCGCGCTCGACTATGCGCGCTTCCTGCAGATGACGTTGAATGGCGGCATTCTGGACGGCAAGCGCTATCTCAGCCGCAAGACGATCGAGCTCATGAGCGCCGATCATCTGGGCGAGATCCCCGGCATCGAGGCCTTCACCGGCCCGGGCTTCGGCTTCGGCCTCGGCTATGCCGTGCGGATGAGCGCCGGCCTCGCCGGGCATGCCGGCTCCAAGGGCAATTATTTCTGGGGCGGCGCCGCCGGCACGCGCTTCTTCATCGATCCGAGCGAGCGGCTGTTCGCGGTGCTGATGATCCAGGCGCCGGGCCAGCGCGAACATTACTCGACCTCACTCTCCAACATGGTCTACAGCACCTTCGACGATTGAGGCGCTCTTACAAAAACCGCGAACTCCGGTAGAATGAGAGCGAACGAAGTTTCGTGAAGGTTGGCCGGTGCGGAGATTGCTGCGCGTTCTGACAGGTGCCGTCGCAGCTTCCGTCACCGGTCCCCTTTGGGCTGACGAATTGCCCGACCAGGTACGGCAGGCGGCCGGCGATGCGATCCGCCGCCTCGATCTTCAGACCGATCTTCCGGCTGAGCCGGAGCCGGCCATCTGGCATCTGCATCTGCCGGAATGGCTGGGCACGGCCGTCCTGATCGGCGGCCTGGCGGTGCTTGCCTGGCTCGCCATTCCCTATCTCAAGCAACTGCGCCTGCCGCGGCGTCCGCAGAAGGAAGCGGCGTGGATGGCAGCACCGGACGATCCCTCCGGCACCATCGCCGCGCAGAACGAAGCCGTGGCGACCGCCGACGAGCTCGCGGAGCGCGGCCATTTCGTCGAGGCGATGCACACGCTGCTGCTGCAATGTCTCGCCGATATCCGCCGGCGGCTCGACGAGCATTTCGCCGATTCGCTGACCAGCCGCGAGATTCTGCGGCGCGCGCGCCTCACCGATGTCGGCCGCACCGCGCTGGCCGAGATCATCGGCCGGGTCGAGGCGACCTATTTCGGCGACTATCCGGCGCGCCAGGCCGATTACGAGACCTGCCGGCAAAAATTCATCGAGCTGACCGGCTCCTTCAACGCCGATCGCGCGGCATGAGCGAGCGGGTCTTCCTGTCGCCGCGCCTGTTCGCGGCCGTGATCGCGGGGGCGGCCGTGCTATTCGCGGCCTCGCTCTATCTCATGTCCGGCCAGGGGCGCGAGCCGGGCACGGACGGTACCGGCCCGTCGAGCTTCTCGCATTCGGCGCTGGGCTATGCCGGTTTCGCCGAGATGCTGCGCGGGCTGGGCGCCACCGTCGTGCAGAGCCGGTTCAACTCGACCGGCAAGATGACCAAGAACAGCGTGCTTATCATCGCCGAGCCCCGCCTGTCCTTCGATGCCAAGCTGCCGCTTCAGCAGCTGCTGAGGGCGCGCGCGGTCCTGCTCGTGCTGCCGAAATGGCGGGGTGAGCCGAGCGAGCGGAAGCCGGCCTGGATCGGCAAGGCCGCGCTGAAGGCGATCGCGGAGCCGCAGATCACGCTCGAAAACGCGCTCACTGGTGGCAAGGTGATTCGGCGCGACGCGGTCGATGACTGGGATCGGAACGATCTCAATGTCACGCCCAGCATCAACGGCCCGGTGCAGCTCATCCAATCCGCCAAGCTCCGGCCGATCGTCGCCGACGGCGACGGCATCCTGGTCGGCGAACTGCGCGACAAGGGCCGCGTCCTGATAGTGCTGTCCGATCCCGATATCCTCGCCAATCACGGCATCGGCCGCGGCGACAATGGGCTGTTCGGGCTGGCGCTCATCAACGCGCTGCGCGGCGCCGGCGGCGGCATCGTGTTCGACGAGACGCAGCATGGCTTCGCCGCCGAGGCGCCGAGCGAGCCGTTGCCGCTGCTCTTCCGCTTCCCCTTCAGCCTGGCGACGCTCCAGGCGGTGCTGGCGCTGGCCCTGTTGCTCTGGGCGACGATGCCGCGCTTCGGCGCGCCCGAGAAGCTGGCGCCGCCGCTCGAGGCCGGCAAGCTCGGCCTGGTCCGCAATGCCGCCCGCCTCATCACCTTCGGCGGCCACCGCCGGATCATCGCGGGCCGCTATGCCCAGGCGATCATTCGCGATGCCGCCGCCCGTCTTCACACGCCGCCCGGCCTCGACGAGGGCGAGACGGTCGACCGCCTACGCCGGATCGGCCAGCTGCGCGGCATGCCGATCGATGTCAGCGTCACCTTCTACCGCATCAAGGACCTCGCGGCCGACCCCAAGGCCGATCCAGCCCTGCTGGCGCCGCTAGTCCGCGATCTTCATCTTTGGAAGCAGAGCATTACCGATGAATCTCCAGGACGTTCGATCCCTCGCTGAGGGCATCAAGGCCGAGATCCGCAAGGCGGTCGTCGGTCAGGACGAGATGATCGAGCTGGTGCTGACCAGCCTGCTCGTCGGCGGCCATGTGCTGCTCGAAGGCGTGCCGGGCACGGCCAAGACCCTGCTCGCGCAATGTTTCGCGGCCAGCCTCGGCCTGCAGTTCGGGCGCATCCAGTTCACGCCCGACCTGATGCCGGGCGATGTGCTCGGCACCAATCTCTTCAACTTCCAGACCAACAGCTTCGTGCTGACCAAAGGCCCGATCTTCACCCAGATCCTGCTCGCCGACGAGATCAACCGCACGCCGCCCAAGACCCAGGCGGCCTTGCTGCAGGCGATGAATGAGCGGCAGGTGACGATCGACGGCAAGGATCATCCGCTGGGCGACGAGTTCATGGTCGTCGCCACCCAGAACCCGATCGAGCAGCAGGGAACCTATCCCCTACCCGAGGCGCAGCTCGATCGCTTCCTGTTCAAGCTCACCATCCCCTATCCGAGCCGCGACGAGGAGCGCCAGATCGTGCGCCGCCACGGCCATCGCACCGCCATGCCGACGCTGGCCGAGTTCGGGTTGGCGCCGGTCGCCGACGCCTCGGCCTTGGCGGCGGCACGCGCCCTGGTCGCGGAGATCCGCCTTTCCGACACGCTCATCGACTATATCGTCGATGTCGTCCGCGCCACGCGCGAGCGCTCGACCATCGAGGTCGGCGCCTCGCCGCGCGCCGCCAACATGCTGGCCTCGGCCGCCCGCGCCTATGCTGCCTTGCAGGGGCGTGACTTCGTCATCCCCGACGATGTGAAGGTGCTGGCGCCGCCCCTGCTGCGCCATCGCCTGTCGCTGTCGCCGGGAGCCGAGATCGAAGGCCAGACGACCGACCGCATCCTCGCCGAGATCCTGGATGTGACGGCGGCACCGCGATGATCCTGCCGACCGGCAGGGCAGTGACCTTGTTCGCGCTGGCGGCGCCGTCGGCGCTCATCCTGCTTGCGTACGACACATCCCTCTGGCCCTGGTCGCTCGATTTCGGCGTCGTGGTGCTGATCGCCGTGCTGTTTGACGCGTTGCTCGCGTGGCCCGGACGGCGGATGGACCTGAAGGTCGAGCTGCCGCCCCGGCTCTATATCGGCGATGCCGGTGCGGCGGTGCTGACGCTCGGCCCGGCGCCGCCGCTTCGTGCCGGGCGCCTGACCATCCTGGCCGAGCAGCGCGGCGATCTCGATCCGCCGACGCCGCTTGCGGCCAGGATCGATGCGTCGGCGGAGACGAGGCTGGAACTGCCGCTGATCCCGCGCCGCCGCGGCCGCATTATCGTCGACCGGATCTGGCTGCGCTGGCAGGGGCCGCTGGGATTGGCCCGTATCGTCAAGCGCGTCCCGGTCGAGCGCGCGATCGATGTCGTGCCGAACGTCCGGGGCGCCCAAAGTGCCGCTCTCCAATTCTTCGCGCGCGATGCGATCTACGGCGTCAAGGTCCAGCAGCAGCGCGGCGCCGGCTCCGAATTCGACGCACTCCGCGAATTCGCGCCCGGCCTCGATCACCGCTTCATCGATTGGAAGCAGTCGGCCAAGCATCGCAAGCTGTTGAGCAAGGAGTTCCAGACCGAGCGCAACCATCAGGTCGTGCTCGCCTTCGATACCGGCTACCTCATGGCCGAACCGGTCGAGGGGATGCCGCGGCTCGATCACGCCATCAATGCGGCGCTCATGCTGGCGTGGATCTCGCTGCGCAGCGACGATCTGGTCGGGCTTTACGGCTTCGACGCGGTCGTCCGGCAATACGCTTCGCCCGCGCGCGGCATGCCCAGCTTCGTCCGGCTGCAGCAGGCGACGGCGGCGCTCGACTATCACCATGAGGAAACCAACTTCACGCTCGGCCTGGCCGAGCTCGCGGCCCGCCTCAATAAGCGCGCACTTGTCATCCTGTTCACCGAGTTCGTCGATACGGTGACGGCCGAGCTGCTGCTCGAAAGCGTGCAGCGGCTGGCCCGGCGCCATGTGCTGGTGTTCGTGACGCTCAAGGACTCGCTGCTGCAGAAGAGCTTCGACGCGCCGCCCGACCGGTTCGAGGCGGTCGCCGAATCGGTCGTGGCGCACGATCTGCTGCGCGATCGCGGCATCGTGCTCGAACGGCTGCAGCGCCTCGGCGTGCATTGCCTCGACGTGCCGAGCGGCGGCCTCTCGGTCGGGCTGATCAACCGCTATCTCATGATCAAGCAAAGGGGGCTGATCTGATGGCGGAGGATGATCGCCCGGTGACGAATCTGACCCTCAAGAGCAGCGAGTTCCGCAAGGGGCGCGAGGCCGGCTGGCGCGCGCTCGAAAATCTCATCGGCCGGCTGGAGCGGCGCGGCGTGCGCGACCTGTCGGTCGAGGAGCTGCAATCGCTGCCGCTGCTCTACCGTTCGGCCGTCTCCTCGCTATCGGTGGCGCGCAGCATCGCGCTCGACCGCAATCTGCTGCGCTATTTGGAGGATCTGGCGCTACGCGGTTTCCTCGCCGTCTATGGGCCGCGAATTCGCCTCGGGCGCGGGCTGCTCGGCTTCTTCACCCAGCTCTTCCCGCGCGCGGTGCGGCAGGGCGGCTGGCACATCCTCATCGCCACCCTCGCTCTGCTGACCGGCTTCGTGGCGGGCTTCCTGCTGGTCGGGCTCGACGAATCCTGGTTCACCACCCTGGTGCCTTCGGGCATGGCCGGCGGCCGGGGCCCGGGCAGCACCCGCGCCGAGCTGATGCAGGGCGAGCTGTTCGCGCCCTGGCCGGGGGCCGCGGCCGCATTCGGGATCTTTGCCAGCTTCCTGTTCAGCCACAATACCCTGGTCGGCATCCTGTGCTTCAGCCTCGGCCTCGCTGCCGGTGTGCCGACCTTGCTGCTGCTGGTCTATCAGGGGCTCATTCTCGGCGCCTTCCTGGCGCTCCATATGCATCGCGGGCTGGGCGTGGCGTTCCTCGGCTGGATCTCGATCCATGGCGTGACCGAGCTTACGGCCATCATGCTGTGCGGTGCCGCCGGGCTGATGATCGGCGGGGCGATCCTGTTTCCCGGCCGGCACGGCCGTGTCGACAATGCGGCGATACGCGGCCGGTTCGCGGCCCAGATCGCGGTCGGCGCCATCTTCATGTTCCTGGTCGCCGGCATTCTCGAAGGCGGCTTCCGCCAGCTCATCGCCAGCACGCCCTGGCGCTTCGCGGTCGGCGGGACCACAGGCGCCCTGTGGCTCGCCTATTTCCTCGGCGCCGGCCGGCGGGCGAGGCTGTGATGGCGAAATATCGCGACGCTTCGGAATTCCTCGAAGGCAAGCGCAGCGGGCTGCGCCAGATCACCAGCCCCGAAGGCGTGGTGCTGCCGGTCGAGCTGGCGAGCTATGGCGAGCGGGCGGCGGCGTATCTTATCGACATGGCCATCTGGCTCGGCATCACCCTGCTGACCGGCCTTATCGCCGCGCTGATCCTGCGCGGGCCGGCCCTTATCTATGTCCTGCTGATCATGGTTTTCACGGCCGTCCTGATCCGGAACCTCTATTTCATCGGTTTCGAGCTGGCCTGGCAGGGGGCGACGCCGGGCAAGCGGGTGCTCGGCCTCCGGGTCGTCGACCGGCGCGGCGGTCCGCTGCAGCCGGGCGCCGTCGTCGCCCGCAACCTCACGCGCGAGATCGAGATCTACATGCCGCTCGGCCTGATGCTGACGCCCTTCAGCGGCCCGGGCGTCTGGGGCCGGTTGGCGATCCTGGCCTGGCTCGCCATCTTCCTGCTGCTGCCGCTCTTCACCCACTATCGCCTGCGCGGCGGCGATCTCATCGCCGGCACCATGGTGATCGCACTACCCAAGCGCGTGCTGCTGGGCGATCTGGTCGAAGCCAAGCTCCGCTACCGCTTCTCCGAGCCGCAGCTCGCCGCCTACGGCGCCTTCGAGCTGCAGGTGCTGGAAGAGCTGCTCAGGGCCAGGGATACCGCCGACTCCCGGCGCCTGCGCCGCGAGGTGTGCGAGAAGATCTGCCGCAAGATCGGCTGGACGACGCCCGTGCCCGACGGCGAGACCATGCTGTTCCTGCGCGATTTCTATACGGCCGAGCGCGCCTATCTGGAGCGCGAGCAGCTCTTCGGCAAACCGCGTGCCGACAAGCATCATGCCGAGGCCGGCTGACGATCAGGCATGCCGCTGCATCCATTGACTTTTTCCGGTACGCCTTCGACGATTTCCGCCATGCTCACTCTTCCGGCGAGCCCGATCATTCAGGTGCGAACCATGCTCCCATCCGGCTACCGGCGCCGCGGCGGCTCGACTCGATGACGGTCAGGCTCGGGCGGTTGCTGCCATCCTTGGCCGGCCAGAGCCCGTGGCTGCAATGGGCGATCCTGATCCTCCTGTCGATTGGATGCGTGGCCGCCCTCGAGGCGCTGCATCTACCGGCCGCCCTCTTGCTCGGGCCGATGGCGGCGGCCGTGCTGGTGGCTGCCGCCGAAGGGACGGTACGGGTGCCGCCACTGCCCTTCATCGCTTCGCAAGGGGTGATCGGCGCCATGATCGCGCGCAGCATCACCGGCGGCATCCTGGCCGAGATGCTCAAGGATTGGCCGATGTTCGCGGTCGCCATCCTGTCGGTGATCGGTGCCAGCGGCCTGATCGGCTGGGTGCTGACACGCATGCGCGTCCTGCCCGGCACCACCGCCATCTGGGGTTCCTCGCCAGGGGCCGCCACCGCGATGACGCTGATGTCGGAATCCTACGGCGGCGACATCCGGCTCGTTGCCTTCATGCAGTATCTGCGCGTCGTGATGGTCGCGGTCGCGGCCTCGCTCGTCTCGCGAATCTGGGCGGTCCCGGACGGTTCGGTCGCGGCCGGCATGGTCTGGTTCCCGCCTGTCGCCTGGGTCTCCTTCGCCGAAACGCTCCTGCTCGCCGAAATCGGTGTCGCCGCCGGGCGTCTCCTGCGCGTTCCGGCGGGCTCGCTGCTGCTGCCGCTGGCGTTCTGCGCGGTCCTGCAGGGCGCGGGGCTGCTGACCGTCGAACTGCCGCCCTGGCTGCTCGCCCTGTGCTACGCGATGGTCGGATGGAGCATCGGCATGCGCTTCACGCGGCCCATCATCGTCTATGCCGCCCGCGCCCTGCCGGTGATCCTGGCCTCGACCTTGAGCCTCATCGGCATCTGCGGGCTCTTTTCCGTCATCCTCACCAAGACCGCCGGCGTCGATCCGCTCACGGCCTATCTTGCCATGAGCCCCGGGGGCGCCGATTCGGTCGCCATCATCGCCGCCTCCAGCAAGGTCGACCTTCCCTTCGTGATGGCGCTCCAGACCATCCGTTTGCTCGTCGTGATCCTGACCGGGCCGAGCCTGGCCCGGCTCATCACCGGGCGGGTGCTGAAGATGACGCCGTAGCAAGCGAGGTCAATCGAAGACCGCGGCGATCTGCTCGCCGTCCACTCCTTCTTTGGCGAAGCGAAGTTCATGATAGGTAACCGCGCTCAGCACGGCGCTAAAAGCCAGTAGGGCGCCACCTATAAGAAATCCGACAAGCTCGTCGGCATTGTTGGTGCCTATCCAGCGGGCCGACAGCGTGCTGACCCCAACCATGACCGCAACCGAAAGCAATACCGCCAGGGACATCAGCAGGAATAGGCCAAAGATCTTCCAGCGAGAGCCGGCGGTCAACTCGGCGCTGCGTTTGAGGCTGGCGCTGGCGTTGCTCCCTTCGATGAGACAAACGGGAATCACGACGAAGTAACGGGCCAGCAGCATGATGCCGGGGACAAGCAACAAGATCGATCCCAGCGCTATCAACAGCGTCGACAGGAGCGACGCGAGCAAGATCGAGCGAAAACGAGGCGTCACAAGGGAGAGCGATTCTCTCAGCGTGACGGGGCGGCCGCGCAGGCTTTGGAAGGTCGCATGGATGATGCCGCCTTGCGCGAACGGGTAAAGGGAAAGAAGGGATGTCGTGCTGATGAGCTGCTGCGTATGCGCGCTTTCCGGCGTGGGGCGCAGCAAGATCAGGGAATAGAGAAGCTCCGGCACGCCCGGAAGCATCGCAAGCAGCAGGAAGGTCGGCAGCCTGCCGGACAATTGTGCGAAGGTTTGGCGCAGCGTGGATCCCACGCTGAATGTGCGGCGCGGTTCCGCGGTCGCGACCAGACTGTCCGGCATGTGCTTCTCCGATATACTCGCGAGAATTGTGCCGGAACACTCATATGCAAGCAAGACCCCAAGCCGGCCCTCGGCCTCCCGCTCAGTCGAAGACCGCCGCGATGCGGTCGGTGTCGACGCCTTCCTTGGCGACGCGCAGATCGTGATAGGCGACGGCGGCGAGCACGGCGCTGTAGGCGAGGACGACGCCGTTCACCAGGAAGCGCAGGATCGTCGCCCCCATGAAGCCGCCGGCCATCATGCCGATGCCGCCGACGATATATCCCAGGACCACATTGACGATGCCGACCAGCAGGATCATGCCGAAGATGCGCCAGCGATAGCCTTGGGTCAGCTCGGCGCTGCGCCGCATGCTGTCGAACGGACCTGTCTGGTCGACGACGCAGGCCGGTACCACGACGTAATACCGCGTCAGCAGGATGAGCGCCGGGATGATCAGCAGGATAAAGCCCAGCAGCACGACGATGCCGACGCAGAAGAGGGCGCCGAGGATCGGCAGGAAGCGCGTCAAGCTGACGGAGAAGGATTCGCCGAATGAGATCGGCCGGCCGCGCATGCTCTGAAAGGCTGCGTGCAGGATGGTCGCCTGGACGAATGGAAAGAGCACGAACACGACGATGAGAGAGACGGTCGAGTTCGTCAGGATCGCCGATGGTGGCATCCGGGCCGGGTCGAGCGGCAGGAACAGCGTTGGAATGCCCGGCACGAGAGCGAGCGGCACGAAGAACGGAATGTGCGCGAAGAGCAGGCTCAAGGACCGGCCGAGAACGGCGCCGACGCGAAACGTGCCGAGCGTTCCTGCAGTCGCGGCTAGGCTATCCGACATGTTTCCCCTCCGGCGTTGCACGTGCAGCCATTCTCGCACCCAAGGGTAGAACAGCCAAGGCCTCTCGTCGAAGATTATCCGGGTTTCAGGCGAGCCAGCCCGGCACCGGCAGGGATTTCTCGCGCAGGAAATCGGCATTGAACAGCTTCGACTGGTAGCGCGCGCCACCGTCGCACAGGATGGTGACGATGGTGTGTCCGGGACCGAGCTCGCGCGCGAGCCGGATCGCGGCGGCGACGTTGATACCGCTGGAGCCGCCCAGCACCAGCCCCTCATGCTCGACCAGATCGAAGATGATCGGCAGCGCCTCCTCGTCGGGAATGCGGTAGGCGGCGTCGATCGGGGCGCCTTCGAGATTCTTGGTGATGCGGCTGTTGCCGATGCCCTCGGTGATCGAGCTGCCCTCGATCACGAGCTCGCCCTTGGTGAAATGATTGTAGAAGGCGGAGCCCATCGGGTCGGCCAGCACGATGCGGATCTCGGGATTGTGCGCCTTTAGCGCCATGCCGACGCCGGCGAGCGTGCCGCCGGTGCCGGCGGCACAGGTGAAGCCGTCGATCTTGCCGTCGGTCTCGGCCCAGATCTCCGCGCCTGTGGTGCGGCGATGACCTTCGCGATTGGCCAGATTGTCGAACTGGTTGGCCCAGATGGCGCCGTTCGGTTCCGTCTTCGCCAGCTCGGAGGCTAAGCGTTCCGACACATGGACGTAATTGCCGGGGTCCGTGTAGGGCTTGGCCGGTACGGCGCGCAGTTCGGCGCCGATCAGCCGGATGAAGTCCTTCTTCTCCTGGCTCTGCGTCTCGGGCATGACGATGACGGTGCGATAGCCGCGCGCATTGCCGACGAGCGCCAGCCCGATGCCGGTATTGCCAGCCGTGCCCTCGACGATCGTGCCGCCCGGCCGCAGCACGCCGCGCGCCTCGGCATCCTCGATGATGGCGAGGGCGGCGCGGTCCTTGACGGAGCCGCCGGGATTGAGGAACTCGGCCTTGCCGAGGATGGTGCAGCCGGTCGCCGCCGAGGCGCGCTGAAGGCGGATGAGCGGCGTGTTGCCGATGGAGCCGAGAAAGCCGTCGCGTATCATCATGCGGGGCAATCTAGCCGGCCGGTGCAGCACCCGGCAAGCCGGCCCGGATTTCCAGAAGCCTGGCATGCGCCGGCGCCAGCAGCCGGTCCATCGCCGCCGAGGCCGGCTCGAGCCGGCCATCGTCGAGGATGACCAGATCGGCCGTGAACCGCGTCGGCTCGGTATGGCGGTAATGCATCGGCCGCACCGTCTTCAGATATTGCTCGATAACCGCCTCGACGCTGCGGCCGCGTTCGCGCAGATCGCGCAGCAGCCGGCGCGCCAGCCGGACGTCGTCGGGCACGTCGAGATAGATGCGCAGGTCGAACAGGCTGTGAACCGCCTCGCTGCATAGGATGTGGATGCCTTCGACCAGCACGAAGTCGGCAGGTGGCATCGGGCTGGTCGCGGCCATGCGGCGGTGGGTGACGAAGCAATAGTCCGGCCGCTCGATCGCTCGGCCCGCCTTGAGTTCCTCCAAGTGCCGGGCCAGCAGCGCATGGTCGTGGGCCGCGACATCGTCGAAATTGAACAGCGCCGGATCGAAGCCGGGATCGGCGCCATTGTCGCGATAATAGCTGTCCTCGCTGAGGATCAGCGCGGCGCTCGGCTGCAATTGCCGGACGAGGGCGCGCGCCAGCGTGGTCTTGCCGGCGCCCGAACCGCCCGCGATCGCGACCAGGATCGGGCGAACGGTCAAGATCAGGAGCCTTGGCGGACGAACTTCGTCGACAGGATGATCGACGAGATGGTCCGCTCGATGCCGTCGAGCGCGCCGATCTCGTCGATCAGATGGTCCATCTGCTCGACCGAGATCGCCTCGATCACGGCGATGAGATCATGCGGCCCGCTGACCGAGTAGAGCGCCGTGATCTGGGGAATGCGCTTCAGGTCGCGCTCGGCCCGGCTCGCCGCCTTCGGCGTCACCGTGATCAGCACATGGGCGCGGATCATCGTCTTCGAGAAGGTCGAGGCCAGGCGCACCGTATAGCCTTCGATCACGCCGTTGCGCTCGAGCCGTTCGAGCCGGCTCTGCACCGTCGTCCGCGACAGCTTCAGCAGCCGCGCCAGCTCCGCCGCCGGCAGTCGCGCATTCTCGCGCAGCAGCCGCACCAGGGCTTCGTCGGTTTCATCCAGCGTCATTGTGCTCATGGGATTCGTCGATTTGCCGAAAGCGATTCCGCACTTCGTCGACATGCTTACTACACCCCGACGGAAACGGCTCCTAAATTTGCGCCTCCAGAGCACGGTCGCATTGGCTGGAAACAGCCAATAGGTGAATCGTACTCTAACTGTTTGAATAGAGACGGATTCACGAAATGGGTGGAATCCACCCATTTCGATCCGGCTCTAGCACGGAGGCGCGCGTGAAGAATATCCTTGTCATCGGGGCCGGCAAGATCGGTTCGACCATTGCTGAAATGCTGAGCGCCTACGGCGATTACGCGGTCACGGTGGCCGACCGTTCGGCCGACCAGCTCGCCCGGCTCGAAGCGGGCGAGACCGTCGCCCGTCTGCCGCTCGACATCACCGACGCGGTCGCCTTGAAGGCCTCCATGGCCGGCCGTTTCGCCGTGCTGAGTGCTGCGCCTTACCACCTCACCGGCCGCATCGCCACCGCCGCGCGCGCCGCCGGCACGCATTATCTCGATCTGACGGAGGATGTCGCGACCACGCGCCTGGTCAGGCAGCTCGCGGTCGGTGCCGAGACCGCCTTCATCCCGCAATGCGGGCTCGCCCCCGGCTTCATCTCGATCGTGGCGCATGATCTGGCGCGCGGTTTCGACCGGCTGGACACGATCAAGATGCGCGTCGGCGCGCTGCCGCAATATCCCTCGAACGCGCTCAACTACAATCTCACCTGGTCGACCGACGGCGTCATCAACGAGTATTGCGAGCCGTGCGAGGCGATCGTCAATGGCGAGCTCCGCGAGGTCTCGCCGATGGAGGAGCTGGAGGAATTCTCGCTCGACGGCGTCAAGTACGAGGCGTTCAACACCTCGGGCGGCCTCGGTACGCTGTGCGAGACGCTGGCCGGCAAGGTGCGCTCGCTCAATTACCGGACCATCCGCTATCCGGGTCATTGCGCGATCATGAAGGCGCTGCTGAACGATCTCCGCCTGCGCGACCGGCGCGAGGTGCTGAAGGATATCCTTGAGAATTCGCTGCCGGCGACCTTGCAGGATGTCGTCGTCATCCTGGTCTCGGTCAGCGGCTGGCGCAGCGGCCGGCTGGTGCAGGAAACCTATGCGCACAAGGTCTACAGCACGCCCATAAACGGCCGGATGCACAGCGCCATCCAGGCGACGACCGCCGCCGGCATCTGCACCGTGCTCGATCTGCTGGCCGCCGGCCATCTGCCGCAATCGGGTTTCGTCCGACAGGAGGACATCACGCTCGACCGCTTCCTACAGAACCGTTTCGGCCGTACCTACCGGCCGGCCGAAACGGGTGCCGCGGCCGCGTGATCTTGCGCGCCTGAAGTGCTCAAAACCGCCCCGGATCGGCCGATCCGGGGGGGCTTCGTTCAGTCGGGCTTCTTTTCGTCCTTCTTCTCTTCCTTCCCCTTCTCCGGCGGCTTGCCTTGCGGCGGCGGGTTCGCCGCCGGTGGATGCGCGTTGGGCGCTGGTCCTTGCGGATGGGGCGGATTGGGCGCCTGCGGCTGGGCCGGCGGGTGCGGCGCCTGCGGCGGCTGCGCCGGCACCGTGTGCTCCGGTACGACGGGACGGGCCACCTGAGGCTGCGTCACTTGCGGTGGGGGCGCCGGATGCGGCGCTTGCGGTTGCGGCACCTGCGGCTGGGGTGTCGGATGCGGCGCTTGAGGTTGGGCCGGCGCCGCGTGCTCCGGTACCACCGGACGCACTGCCGGAGGCTGCGTCACTTGTGGCTGCGGTGCCGGGTGCGGCGCTTGAGGTTGCGGAACCTGCGGCTGGGGCGCCGGATGCGGCGCCTGAGGCTGGGCCGGTGCCGCGTGCTCCGGCACCACCGGACGTGCTACCGGCGGCTGCGTCGCCTGAGGCTGGGGCGTGGCCGGATGTTGCGGTTCGGGCCCTTGCGGCGGATGCGGCGTCTGCCCTTGCGGTGGCGGCTGCGGTGCCGACATGGCGGGCGGGTGGAAGCCCGGGCTGCCCGGCGTCGGATGCGGCGTCGGCACGGCCGGAGGTGACGGCGCCGGCTGGGCCGGGGCATGCTGTTCCGCCGACCCGGCTGGGCCGCCGGGGTGCGGTGCTTGATTGGGCGCCGGCGTTGCCTGCGGCGCCGGATGCGCCGCCGCGTTGGGTGCCGCTGCCGGCGTCGGCGTTGCCACCGGCGTCGGCGCTGCCGGATGGGGTGGCAGGCCTCCTGTCGGCGGCGGCCCGGCATGCCCGGCATTGGGTGCGGCGCTCGGCAGTGCGTGAATTGGCTGGATCGGATGCTGGGCGGCAAGCGGCGCTTGCGGCGGCGGCTTGCCGGCATGTCCGGGGGCTGCCAACTGCGCCGCCGGGGTTGGTTGCGGCAGCGATGGTGCCGCGGCGGCATGGAACTGGCCGGCCGCCGCCTGGTTGACCGGCAGCATCGCCCGATGCACCGGTGCGGCACCGGCGAAGGTCTGCTGCGAAACCACCGTGACGTTCTTGCGGTTCACGAAGGCCGTATTGTTGTTGATCGTGGTGATGTTGTTGACGGTGATGTTGTTGATCACCGTGCGGTTCACATTGGTCACGTTGGCGTGGCGGACATAGTCGACGCTGGTGTGATAGGGCGGGACCCAAACCTCGCGCGGGCCGAGCGCGATCCAGGCCACGGCCGCGGCACCGATACCGATGCCGACCGAGACGCCGGGATTGCCGACCCAGGCAACCAGCGCCGGCGCATAGGCCGGGTGGACCACGGCCTCGCCGGGGACCCATGCCCAGGAACCGTCGATCTCGGCCCAGCGGCCGTAATGGAACGGGGCGAAACCCCAGGGCGCGTCGTCGATCCAGGTCCAGCCCCAGGGCGCGACGAAGGCCCAATGGCCCTCGCGATAGGGCGCCCAGCCGGCGGCGACCGTGGTCGGCACCCAGACATGGCCGTACTCGGCCGAATCCCGCCAACTGCCGTAGCGGTCGAGATCGGCGCCGCCGGGCATGTCGGTGGAAACATAGTGCGGCCGGTTGGTCGCGAACAGCTCACGGTCGCGATCGCTCGCCCAATGATCGAAGCCGTCCTCGCCGGGGGCGGCGATCTGAAAGCTGGGCGGCTCGCCCGGTCCGACGATGGCTTCCTCGTCGCGCCCGACCGTCACCTGGGTCTGCGGCTCGGCGATCAGGGCCTGGCCGTGAAAGGTGGCGACACGCGTGGCCTGGTCCGGCGTGCCGGCGATCAGCCGGTAGCGGCCATCCTCGGTCAGCTCGACATCGCCGCGCGGTGTCTGGATCACGTAATGTTCGTCGCCCGGATGGTCGCCGAGACTCACATCCACGCGCCCCTGCGGCACGGACAGGACGATGTTCTGATCATCCAGCTCGGCTACGTCCAGCTCGGTCGCACCATCGAGGCGGATGCGTGCCGAACCCAGCTCGATCTCGGCCTTGCCGCCGGGCTCGGTCCAGAGCGAGCTCCCCTGCGCCACGGGATAGTTGACGACGGCGCCGGCCCAAGGGTCGTTGGCGCCGGCATGCAGGCTGACGGTGCCCTCTATCAGCGAGATCCGGCCGACGCGGCTTGGCGGATCCGCATCCTGGGCGCGCGCAACCGTCGCTGCGAGAGCGAGCGTCAGTGCGAGCGCACTGAATCCAAGATGCAGGGGGAGGCCCCGCTCATTGGCGAGGCGGAGATACGGCATTCTAGGCTTCCCGTCCGGTTTGGCGCTCTGCGGCGCCCGGATATAGAACGCCGGCCGCCGAGTTCTATTCCGGAAGTCTGGAAACCTAGGCCCTAACAGGCAACTGGTCCGCCGGGCGGTTGCCACGGCGGACCAGTTGAAGGCCTGTGAAGGCTTGTGTTCGTGCCGGCGCTATTGCCGGCCGGCGGGATCAGTTGCCGGCGGAATAGGCGGGCTCGGCGGCGATCTCGG
>DATLIZ010000006.1:0-247686 GCA_035539155.1 Aliidongia sp.
CTCCAGCCGGCGGGCGATGATATAGGCGTGCGGCGCCTCGCCCAGGCTGCGCTTGAAGGCGCGGGAGAAATGGGTCGGGCTCAGCCGCGCGATCGCGCTCAGATCCTCGACCCGGATCGCTTCGTCGAGATGCTCGGCCACGTATTTCTTCACGCGGTGGATCTGCCAGGATGCCAGGCCTCCAGTGGCGGCGCCGGCTTCGGTCTCGACGATGCCGCGCTCCATCTCGATCTGGAGCAGCGAGGAGGCCTTGGCGATGAAGGCCCGGGCGACTTCGAGCTCTGACTCTTCCCTGGCGCTATGCAGCAGCTTGAGGACGCTGGCGGCCAGCTCGCCGCCGAAGCGGGAAGGGGCGGTCGTCGAAATCATCATGGTCTGCATTTTTACCTCGTCGGAAATTCGTAGCGCGGGACCGAGCGGCAGCATCAGGGCCCGGAAGTTACCGCACCGGCCGGGCACGGGTTGATGGCCGGGCGATGCAGCGGCATGGCCGAGCGGATCAAACCGCCGCGCGGCCGGCGAGTGACACAGGGCGGCCGTCGATGCGCGGCCAGAAATCGCGCAACGTCGAAATCGGATCGCTGGACGGGAACCTGTCCTCCAGCGCCATGGTCAGGGCATCGTCGAAGTCTTGCGGCCCTACCGGGTTTTCTTCTGCGCCGCAAGAGACGGGCGGCGTGGCCTGCGCGAAAACTGTGACTGCGATGGTTTTCATTTCCGTTCTCCGACATCGTCGTTCCGAGACCCTGTATCGCGCCGGCGTCCCCTCTGCCGCAATCGACCCGGCCCGCTGAAAACGGACAGAAAAGCCCCCAAAACTGCCGGCCGTGGCGACGGTCGGGGTTTTGGCGGTTTTCGGTGTCGATCTGGCGGGAATCGGGGCATTGTTCAGCGAAACTCTCGCGGAGATCCGACATGCGAAGCATCGCCCTGGCCGTCTTTCCGGGGGTACAGGCCCTGGATGTCGCCGGCCCGCTCGATGTCTTCGCCGAGACCAACGGCTTCGTCGGCAGGGATGAGGGCTACGAGATCACCCTCGTCGCCGCCGAGGCCGGACCTTTCCGCGCCTCGAACGGCATGCGGATGGCGCCCGACTGTACCTTCGACGCTGCCGAGGAACGGTACGACATGGTGCTGGTGGCCGGCGGCCCCGATCTTCCGACCGCGCCGCCCGACGATCGGCTGACGAGATGGCTCGACCGCTCGATCCCGCGGTGCGTGCGGCACGGCTCGATCTGCACCGGCACCTTCGCGCTCGGCCATGCCGGATTGATCGACGACAAGGTGGTGACGACGCATTGGCAGAACGCGCCGGTGCTGGCGCAGCAATTCCCGCGCGCCCGGGTCGAGCACGACCGGATCTATATGCGCGACGGCGCGCTCATCACCTCGGCCGGCGTCACGGCCGGCATCGATCTGGCGCTGGCCCTGGTCCACGAGGATCACGGACCGGCGGTCGCCCGCGCCGTCGCCAAGCGGCTGGTGGTCGTGGCCCAGCGCCAGGGCGGCCAATCCCAGTTCAGCCCGTTCCTGCTGGCGCCGCCGGACGAGACCTCGCCGGTGGCCCGCGTGCAGGCGCATGTCATGGCGCATATAAGGGCCCCCCATCCGGTCGAGAAGCTCGCCCAGATCGCCGGCATGAGCCCGCGCAACTTCGCCCGGATCTTCACTCAGGAGGCCAAGGTCACACCGGCCGGCTTCGTCGAGGGCGCGCGCATCGATACCGCGCGCAACCGGCTCGAGGGCAGCGACGCCTCGCTCAAGACCATCGCCTTCGATTGCGGCTTCGGCAGCGCCGAGCGCATGCGGCTCGTCTTCATGAAGCGGCTCGGCATCTCGCCGGCCCAATATCGCGCGAGCTTCCGTACTGGCGAGGCGTTGGCGGACGCGGCCGACTAAGGCCGCTCAGCCGGTCGTCAGCAACGCCCCCAGCGCCAGGACGAGGGCCGGCGGCATGGTCAGAAGCCCGATTTGGAGGAAGGCCCAGAAGCTGACCCGGTAGCCGTCGCGGCGCAGGACGCCCAGCCACAGGATGGTCGCGAGCGAGCCGGTGACGGAAAGGTTGGGGCCGAGATCGATGCCGATCAGCACCGCGCCCGTCACCGCCGGCGGCGCCTGTGCCGCCTGGACCGCCGTGCCGGCGATCAGCCCCGCCGGCAGATTGTTGAAGAGGTTGCAGGCGAAGCCGAGGACCGTGCCGAGCTGCCAGGCGGTGTCGGCGGCATTCGCTTCCGCCCGATCGCGGACGAGGTCGGCCAGGGCGGCGATCGCGCCGGTGCGGGCAAGCGCCTCGACCAGCACGAACAGGCCGGCGACCAGCGGCAGCACGGTCCAGGAAATACCGCGCAGCAGGCGCCACGGCGTCTGGCGGGCCAGGATGAGCACGAACGTTGCGGTAGCGAGCCCGGCGAGCGCCGTCGGCAAGCCGAGTTGCAGATCCAGGCCCGAGCAGAGCATGAGCACGGCACCGGTCGCGAGAATGCCGAGCGCCGCCAGCCGGCCGCCGGGGCCGAGCCGGGCCGGCGGCACGTCATGGGCGATCTCCTGCCTGAGCGCCCGGCGGAAGCAGAGGCGCAGGACCAGATAGGTGGCGCCGATCGAGAGCAGCGACGGCAGGGCATAGCGCGGCACCCATTCCAGCAGCGGCGGCATATGACTGCCATAGATGACGAGATTGGCCGGATTCGAGATCGGCAGCACGAAGCTCGCGGCATTGGCGATGAAGGCGCAGACGAAGAGATAGGGCAGCGGCTGCTCGGCGCGGACCGCGCGCGCGACCGCGGCGACCGCCGGGGTCAGCACGACGGCGGTGGCGTCGTTGGACAGGAAGACCGTGACCAGGATGCCGACCAGATAGATGAGATCGAAGAGCCGACCGGCGGAGCCGCGCGCGAGCCGGGCGGCGCGGGCCGCCAGCCAATCGAACAGTCCTTCAAGCCTGGCGATCTCGGCCAGCAGCATCATGCCGACGAGGAACAGATAGACATCCGTGCCGCGGGCGACGCCGCGCCAGGCCGCGTCCAGCGGCAACAGGCCGAAGCCCACCAACAGGGCGGCACCCGTCACCGCCCACACCGCCTCGGGCAGGCGCAAGGGCCGCACGATGACGCAGCCGGTCGTCAGCGCCACGATGCTCCAGACGACAAAGGACATGAGTGTGCCTTCCCCCGTTCATACTGCGGCGCTCAGACCCGCACGCAAACGCGCGTACAACGGTCGCCTCCGCATTTCGGCGCAACCGGAAATGCCTTAGAGTTCTGAAACAGTTGTGCGCTTGGTGGGCACAAGCGTGGAACGCACGTCGATTCGATCCTGGGATGGAGGACCGGTTGGACAGGTTTTTCGATTTTCTCACCTCCTCGGACGCACTGACCCCGCACGGCTTCTGCCTGCTGTGGCAACCCGGGCTGATCGGGCTGCATATCGTCTCCGATGCGATCATCGGCCTTTCCTACTACTCGATCCCGCTTGCCCTCATCACTTTCATCCGCCGCCGAACGGATATCGAGTTCAGTTGGATCTTCTGGCTGTTCGGCGCCTTCATCATGGCCTGCGGCACGACCCACTGGCTCGATATCTGGACCATCTGGCACCCGGATTACGGCATCCAGGGCCTGGTCAAGGCGATAACGGCCCTCGTCTCGCTGATCACCGCCGGGCTGCTCTGGCCGCTCATCCCCAAGCTGCTGGCAATCCCGAGCGTCCATCAGCTGCGCGACGTGAATGCGGCCCTGACCGCGCAGATGCGTGACCGGGCCGCGGCGCAAACCGCGCTCACCTCGCTCAACAGCGAGCTCGAAGCGCGCGTCGCGGCACGCACGGCCGAGCTCACCCAGCTCAACCAGGTACTGCGCAAGAGCGAGGACCGGTTCCGGCGCGTCGTCGAATCGGCGCCGAGCCCGATGGTCATGGTTGATCGGCAAGGCCGGATCCAGATGGTCAACGGTCCGGCCGAGCGTTTGTTCGGCTATGATCGGGCGGAGCTTCTGGATCAGAAGATCGAGCTTCTGGTGCCCGGCGGATCGCGCGACCAGCATCCGGCGTTGCGCCTGGGCTTTTTCGCCGAGCCGGTATCGCGGCCGATGGGGGCCGGACGCGACCTCTACGCGGTCCGCAAGGACGGCAGCGAGTTCCCGGTAGAGATCGGGCTCAACCCGATCGAGACCGACGAAGGGGTGATGGTGCTGTCGGCCATCGTCGATATTTCCGACCGCAAGCATAAGGAGGAGCGCCTGGAGGCAGCACTCAAGGAAAAGGACGTGCTGCTCGGCGAGATCCATCACCGGGTCAAGAACAATCTCCAGATCGTGCACAGCCTGCTGGATCTGCAATCCGCCCGTATCAAGGACAAGACCGCGCTCGACATGGTGCGGGACAGCCAGAACCGGATCCGCTCCATGGGGCTGATCCATCAGACCCTTTATCAATCCAAGGACTTCGCTCAAGTCGATTTCCGGAGCTTTCTCGATTCCCTGATGCCGATCCTGCTGCATTCCTATATTGCCGATCCGACCCGCATCACCCTTACCATCGATGCCGCCGGCGTGCTGCTGCCGATCGAAACGGCGATCCCGGCTGGTCTGATCGTCAATGAGCTGGTCTCCAACGCGCTGAAGCACGCATTTCCCGAAGGCCAGGCCGGCGAGATCGCGATCATCCTTGCCCAGGACCAGGACAAAGTGACGCTGACGATCAGCGATAACGGCATCGGCATCGCCGACGCTTTCGATATGGAGCAGACGGCGACGCTCGGACTGCAGCTGGTCACCCTGCTCACCGATCAGCTCGGCGGGACGATGTCGGTGCAGCGCGCCAATCCGACCCGCTTCGTGCTGAGTTTCCCGGTCCGCCGCTTCGGTCAAAGCGCGGCTTGACGAGCCGGGAGCGAGGCTTCTATGTCATCCTGAAGACCAAGAAGTTCGAGGGAACGCATCAATCGGCTTCGCGCCTTGCGCGCAGCGGCCGATGACGACCGTTCCCGCCTCCATCATCGTCACGTCCTCGCCAGTCGCGCCGACGATTTCCGGAGTAACCAGAAGCGAGCCGAGGTCCGGAAATTCTAATAAGGCAGCGGAGGCGACGAGAGGGACGATGACGGAGATCACGACCAAGCAGGCATTCGCGGTAACCAGCGACGGCTATGACGCGGCCGACACGGTAAAACGCGTCAAGGCCATCCTGATCGGCTCGATCGGCAATCTGATCGAGTGGTTCGATGTCTATGCCTATTCCGCCTTCGCACTCTATTTCGCCGGCTCGTTCTTTCCCGGCACCGATCCCGTGGCACAGCAATTCAACGCCGCCGCCATTTTCGCCGTCGCCTATCTGATGCGCCCGCTGGGCGGCATCCTGTTCGGCTATTTCGCCGATCGCTACGGCCGGCAGCGCTCGCTCACCGCCTCGGTCCTGGTCATGTGCTTCGGCTCGCTGCTGATCGCCGTGTCGCCGACTTACGCCAGCATCGGGGTCGGCGCGCCGGTCATCCTCGTCATCGCCCGCATTCTCCAGGCCATGAGCCAGGGCGGCGAGTACGGCACGAGTGCGACATATCTGGCGGAGGTCGCCCATCCCAACCGGCGCGGCTTCTATTCCGGCGTCTGGTACATGACGCTGATCGGCGGCCAGCTCGCCGCCCTTCTCATCCTGCTCGCCTTGCAGAAGCTGTTTCTGACGCCGGCGGAGCTCAAGGAATGGGGCTGGCGGATTCCGTTCATCCTCGGCGCGGCGCTGGCGGGCTTCGGCTATTTCATGCGCCGGGACATGCATGAGACCGGGCTGTTCGTCGCCAGCGAGAAAGTCACCAAGCGGGAAAATCGCTGGGTGGCGCTGGCGCGCAACTGGAAGCCGATGGTGATCGTGATCGGCATCACGATCGGCGGCACCTCGGCCTTCTACACCTACACGACCTATATGCAGAAATTCCTGAAGCTGTCGGTCGGCCTCACCGACGACCAGACCACGCTGGTCACCGCCGGCTCGCTCATCTACGCCGTGCTGCTACAGCCGCTCTATGGTGCGATTTCCGACAAGATCGGGCGCAAGCCGCTGCTGATCGGCTTCGGCGTGCTGGGCACGATCTTCACCTATCCGCTGCTGACCACGCTTCAGGGAACGAAGAGCCCGTTCGTCGCTTTCCTGCTGATCTGCGCCGCCTGGTCGATCGTCAGCGGCTACACCTCGATCACGGCCATCATCAAGGCCGAGCTGTTCCCGACCGCGGTCAGGGCGATGGGCGTCGGCATTCCCTATGCGCTCACCGCCGCTCTCTTCGGCGGCTCGATCGATTCAGTGGCGCTCTATTTCAAGAACCAGGGCAACGAGTCCGGCTTCTTCTGGTATGCGAGCGCCTGCATCCTGGTCTCGCTGTTCTTCTACATCTTCGTCAAGGACACCAAGAAAGCGTCGCGCATGTCCGACGCGATTTGATCATGAGGTCGCTCAATCGCCGCGCGGATCGCATCCGCGATCCTGAGGCTCCCGCGCCATAAGGCGCGCGGCCGCGCTTGCGGCCGATGCTGACTCGCGCGGGGTCACGCCGCTCGGATCTTGGCCAGGAAGTTATCGACATCGGCGCGCAGGATCTCGGCCTGCTTGCTGAGTTCGTCGGCGGCGGTGAAGACCTGCTCGGATGCCGAGCCGGTCTGGGCCGCGGCTTCGTTCACGCCCAGGATCGAGGACGAGACCTGGCTCGTGCCGAGCGCGGCACCCTGGACGTTGCGGGCGATCTCCTGCGTCGCCGCCCCCTGCTCCTCGACCGCGGCGGCGATCGCCGAGGCGATCTCGTTCATCGTGCCGATCGTGCCGGCGATGCCCTGGATCGCCTGGACCGTCTCGCCCGAAACCTGCTGGATCGAAGCCACCTGGCTCGAGATATCCTCGGTCGCCTGCGCGGTCTGGGTCGCGAGGTTCTTCACCTCCGAGGCGACGACGGCGAACCCCTTGCCGGCCTCGCCCGCCCGCGCCGCCTCGATGGTGGCATTCAAGGCCAGGAGATTGGTCTGCGCCGCGATGTTGCTGATCAGCTTGACGACATCGCCGATCTTGATCGCCGCTTCCGACAGGCCTTGGACGGTATCGTTGGTCCGGTTGGCCTCCTCGACCGCCTGGCTGGCGATGCTCGCCGACTGCGACACCTGGCGGCTGATCTCGGTGACCGAGGAGGACAGCTCTTCGGTCGCCGCCGCGACAGTCTCGACATTGGCCGACGCCTCTTCCGAGCCGGCCGCGACGGCGGTCGCCTGCCGGCTGGTCTCCTCAGCGATCGCCGACATGCTCTGCGAGGTGGCGCGCATTTCGGTGGCAGCAGCGGCCAGCATGTCGAGCGAGGAGCGGACCGAGCCTTCGAACCCGGTGATATGCGCCTCGATCAGCATCTGTCGGCGCTCCTTCTGCGCCTGCTCCGCCTGCTGCTCGGCCACCAGCCGCGCGCGCTCGACGGCATTGCGCTTGAACACTTCGAGCGAGCGCGCGAGCACGCCGATCTCGTCGCGGCGGATCGCTCCTTCGATATCGATCTCAAGATCGCCCTTGGCCAGCCGCTCCATCTGGCCGGCCATGCCGCCGAGCGGCCGGGCGATCTGCATCAGCGCGATCCAGCCGAGCAGGATGAAGGCGACCAGGAAGCCGCTCGCGGCACTGCCGACAAGGATGTTTCGGGTCTGCTCGGCCAGAGCGGCCGCTCCCAGCCGGGCCGCTTCGAGCGCCTGGCGATTTCCCGCGATGAGCTTGTCGACGGTCTCGATCGCCGTCTTGCGGTACTTGGCACCTTCGCCCTTGGACAGCTCGAACGCCTCGGCATCGTGATTCTGCAGCGCCAGCTCGAACACTTGGGCACTGACCTTGCGGCGGGCATTGACGGCGTCGCGGAAGACATCGATCAGCCCGCGCTGATCGGCAGCGTCGGTAATGGTGCCCAGCTTGTCGAGCGTTGCAAGGACGTCGGCCGTGACCTGGTGGTAGACCTTGATATTCGCCCGGATCGCGTCCTCTTCACGATAGAGGATGACGTTCTTCTCGCTGACGGCGGCACTGTTGAAGAGAGCTTCCGCTTCGAGCGCCAGCTCGACCCGCTTGGCCTCGCGCGTCACGACCCTTTCGGTCGTGCCGGCCAGCGTGCCCACGCTGTAAGTCGCGTAGAAAACCAGGACCGCCGAGACGAGCGCAATCAAGATCGCCGGAATGGAAATCTTGGTGAGGATCTTGACATTCTTCAAGAAACCAAGCACGGGCACTCTCCTGACTTCAACGCGACGTCGCCGGCAAAATGAATGACCCGCTCGGATGCCTGTGAACCGGCGATTCCGGCTAAGATGGATAAGTAATTTTCCATAACAGGGTGAAGGGGAAATTAACTTTATAGCGGGGTTAACCAACTATTGCCGCCCTGGAAACTGGGCCGAATGGGGCATTGACCGATCACACGATTGTCGGCTTCCTTGGATCCCGCAAAACTGTGGTGCCGACACCTCGTAGCCAAAGGCTGTTGCCGCGCGAGGGGCAACACTATCGCGGCCGCAGCCGTTCCGGGGGTCGACCGGCTGCTGTGGGGCAGCGACTGGCCACATACGCAGCATGAATCGATCGCGGGCTACGATACCGTGCTCGCCCAGCTCGAAAAGTGGCTACCGGACGCCCACGATCGCGCGCAAGTGATGACGGAAAATCCGCGACGCCTGTTCAGGCTATAGTACACTGTGACATCCGTAACAAAATAACCGCTTTCTGACATCACGTCGCAGTTCGGCCTTCTTAAACACGCCTCGGACCATTCGAAGGTTTCGCCTTCGAATCATTTTGGATCTGTGCCGATCGCGGTAGAGATCGTCCGTTGTTTTCGCTGCCGAACAAGGAAAGCGGCCATGACATTGACCAGCTTCTTCAGAGAAAATGTGTTTCGTCGCCCGCTGATCAGCTTGATCGCGGGCATTCTTTTGGCTCTTACCACAAGCGCGCATGCGGATACGCCCAGCGCCCAAAGCGAGCGTGGTCCCATGATCGGCCTGAGGACCGACAGCGGCGACGAATTCCTGGGCATCCGCTATGCCCAGCCGCCGGTCGGCGATCTGCGCTGGCGGCCGCCGCAGCCGCTGCCGCGCGGGCATGAGACGATCAAGGCCCAGGCTTTCGGCGATCATTGCCCGCAGGCGGCCTCGCCCTTCGGCAAGCCGAGCGTCACCGAGGATTGCCTCTTCCTCAACGTCTTCACGCCCCATCGGCAGGACGGCGACCGGCGGCATCTGCCGGTCATGGTCTGGCTCCATGGCGGCGGCTTCGTCGCCGGCGAAAGCGACGATTACGATCCGGCGCGGCTGGTGGCGCAGGGCGTGGTCGTCGTCACGCTCAATTTCAGGCAGGGCGCGCTCGGCTTCCTGGCTCAGCCGGCGCTCGACGCGGAAGGTCATCCGGCCGTCAATTACGGGATTCTCGATCAGCAGGCCGCCTTGCGCTGGGTCCGAACCAATATCGCCGGCTTCGGCGGCGATCCGCGCAACGTCACGCTCTTCGGCCAGTCCTCGGGCGGGCTCAGCGTCCTCTCCAACCTGGTCTCGCCGCTCGCTACCGGCCTGTTCGACCGCGCCATCGCCGAAAGCGGCTCCTATGCTCTGATCCTGCCGACGTTGGCCCAGGCCGAAGCGCTGGGCACGGCCTTCGCCGCCCAGGCCGGCTGCGCGGACCAGACCGCCGCCTGCCTGCGCAAGCTCTCCGTCGACCAGATCCTGGCCAATCAAGGGCCGGGCACCGCCACCACCTTCGTCGACGGCACGATCCTGCCGCGCTCGATCGGCGCCGCGCTGGAAAGCGGGCTGTTCAATCGCGTGCCGCTGGTGAACGGCTCCAACCATGACGAAGGCAGGCTGTTCGTCGCCACCGGCTTCGATCTGGTCTCCGGCCCGCTGACGGCGGCGCAATATCCGACCGTCATCGCCGCCACCTTCGGCAGCCTCGCCAACAATGTTCTCGCCGAATATCCGCTATCCGCCTTCGCCAGCCCGGATCTGGCGTTGGCCGCGATCGAGACCGACGCCATCTTCGCCTGCAATACCGAAAGGGCCGATCGGCTGGCCTCGAAATTCACCAAGGTCTTCGCCTATGAATTCGCCGACGAGAACGCGCCCGAGATCTTGCTGCCGCCGGCGAGCTTCCCCTATGGCGCCACTCACGCGAGCGAGTTGCCCTTCCTCTTCGACGCCTTCGCCCAGCCGGGCGGCAATGCGGCGCCGTCGGTGCTGAACGGGCCGGAGCATGAACTTGCTCAGTCGATGGTGCGCTATTGGACGGACTTCTCCGGGGGCGGAGATCCGACCGGCCCCGGCCTCGTTCCCTGGCTCCGTTTCGGGCCGAGTGCCACGCTGCAATCCCTCGTGCCGCCGCAGCCTCAGCTGAGCGCGGAAACGAGCTTCGCCGCCGCGCATAAATGCGCGTTCTGGGACCCGATCATCATGAAGCAGGCCGTGCCGCTGCCGTGATCGAAAGAGCGGCCGGGACACCCCGGCCGCTCCATTCGCTCTTAGAGTGCGCTCGTAATCGCCTTGAGCTCGGTGTAGCTGCTGAACACCGCCTCGCCCATCTCACGACCCCAGCCGGACTGCTTGTAGCCGCCGAACGGCAGGGCGGCGTCGAACACGTTGTGGCAATTGATCCACACCGTGCCGGAGCGGATCCGCGACGCCAGCTTGTGCGCGAGGCCGCCATCGCGGGTCCAGATGCTGGCCGCGAGCCCGTAGATCGTGTCGTTGGCCTGCTTCGCAATCCGCTCGATATCGTCGTCGTTGAAGGGCTGAGCACATAGGACCGGGCCGAAGATTTCCTCGCGCACGACCTGCATTTCCGGATTGGTGCGGCTCAGCACCAAGGGCTTGACGAAATAGCCGTCGCCTGGATGCGTGCCGCCCGCCAGCACCTCGGCACCCTCGCGCCGGCCCGCCTCGATATAGCCGGTGACCCGGGCATGCTGCTCCTCGGAGACGAGCGGACCCATCTCGGTCGTGGGATCGAGACCGTGCCCGAGCTTGATGTTCTTGGCGATGCCGGCGATGCCTTCGACCACGCGGTCATAGATCTTCTCATGGACGAAGAGCCGCGAGCCGGCGCAGCAGGTCTGGCCCTGATTGAAGAAGATGCCGCTCGCTGCCCCGGGAATGGCGCGGTCGAGATCGGCGTCGGGGAAGACGATCGCCGGCGATTTGCCGCCCAGCTCCAGCGTCACTTTCTTGAGGTTGCCGGTCGCTGCCTTGGCGATCAGCTTGCCGACCTCGGTCGAGCCGGTGAAGGCAACCTTGTCGACCAGATCATGCGCCGCGAGCGCCGCACCGGCGGTCTCGCCGAACCCGGCCAGGATATTGACGACGCCGGGCGGGAAGCCGGCCTCGATCACCAGTTCGGCCAGGCGCAGCGCCGAGAGCGGGGTCTGCTCCGCCGCCTTCAGCACCACCGTGCAGCCGGCGGCGAGCGCCGGCGCCAGCTTCCAGGCGGCCATCAGCAGCGGGAAGTTCCAGGGGATAATCTGCCCGACCACGCCGACCGGCTCGCGCACCGTGTAGGAGAGATATTCGCCGGGCATGGAAAGCGGGATGGTCTGGCCGGTCAGCTTGGTGGACCAGCCGCCCATATAGCGGAACATGTCGATGGCGAGCGCCACATCGGCGGCACGCGCGATGGTGACCGGCTTGCCATTGTCGAGGGATTCGATCTGGGCGAACTCGTCGGCATGCTGCTCGAGCAGATCGGCAAGCTTCCACAGCAGCCTGCTGCGCTCGTTCGGCTTGGTCCGCGGCCAGCCATCGACATCGAAGGCGCGGCGCGCAGCCTTGACGGCACGATCGACATCCTCGCGGTCGGCCTCGGCAACCGACATGATCACCTTGGCGGTCGCCGGATCATAGACGGCGAAGCTCTTGCCTGACGCGGCGTCGACCAGCTTGCCGTCGATCAGTAGCTTGCCGCGGCGGCCGAGGAACTCCCGGACGGGTTGGCTGAGGCGGGCATCGAGTGCGATTGTATCCATGATGTTCCTCCATCTGGCGGACGCGGTTCCCGTGGCGGGTCCGTCGTCTCTTCCATTCATGTCACCGGGTGCATCAGCTTTCCGGCGCGAGGCCAGGCGATGCGGCCAGCTTGGCAAGGCCGGCCATGAAAGCGCCCAACCCGACGCTGCGCAGCGGCAGATAGGGCTTGGCGGCTTGGCGGCAGAGGCGCTTCACCGCAGCGACCGCATCGTGGCTCACGCAATCTACCGGAAAGCAAGCAATGTCGGCACGGCTAATTAGTCCTGCCAGCAGCCCCGGCCGATCCTCCATGCCGCCATCATGATGCAGAAGCGATATGCCCGCACGGTCTGCGATGTCGCGGAGGCGATGGACCTGGCTCGGTCGTCCGCCAACATAGAGCAAAGTCGACAGGCCGGGCGGCATCGCCGGCAGCGCCACTTGCTCCTCGGCCTCCATATCGGGATCGGTGGCGAGATGGGTTTCAAGCGCGGCCAATTCCTCGCTCAACGCCTCGGCGCGCTCTTCCGCCGCAAGCCGTGCCGCCACGGCATCGGCCTCGCGCCGCTGCATCCGGTCGGCCCGCTCTTCCGAACGAGCGCGAAGCGCTGTCTCCTTCTGCAGGCGGGATTCAAGATCGCCGACGAGCCGGCGCAGCGCCTCGACCTCGTCGGCCGTTTCCACCGACGCCGCGTCGGCATGGCGCATCGTGACGGCGGCGGCGAGCGCGGTATTGAGCTGGCGGATCGTCGCATCGGCCGCCTGGATATGGGTCTGGCTCTTCTGGAGCTTCGTCTCGAGCACGGCCTTCTCGGCCTCGAGCGCGGTCAGCCGCCGGATATCGGCGCGGTTCGCCGCACCGACCAGATGCGACAGCATATGGACATCGGCGAAGGCGGCCTTGACCAGCGCATCGGTCGCGGCCGGGTGGCTGAGCAGCGCCCAATAGCCCGACGGAATGTCGCCGGCCCGCTTCGCCTCATCCCATAACGACGCGACCTCGGCCGCGGTGGCGGCCTTGGCGAAGCGGTTGATCGCCGGCTGGTGACGCTTGTCGAGCGCCTTTTGCAGCAGCTTGCCGCCATGATCGGCTCGGCCGGCCTGGCGGACCCCTTCGGTGTGAACCTCGTGATCGTTAAGCTCCTTGAGGTCGCGGCCCAGCACCTTGCCCATGATCTGGCGCAGCTCGCCGGTCGAGAGACAGGTGCCGATGATCGAGCAATGCAGGCCGGGCGAGAGCTCGCTCAAGCGCGCGCGCTTGCGTGCCGGCAACTCCAGCATGGCGGCGAGTTCCGCATCGGTCAGCGTCGAGCCGAACGGTGCCGCCGACAATCTCCCGGCTTCGGGGCGGCGGTTCAGCAATATGGGTCCGACCGTTGCCAAAGCGGCGTTCCTCCTCCGTTTGGACGTTATATTCCAACATATATATCGGTCTGGCTAGAGGTTTGCCGACCGCGGAGCGGGAAAGCGGCCGAAGGAGCCGGAAGAATCAGAAAGCCGGAACGGGCGTCTCGCGCAGGATCTGGCGCAGCTCGGGCAGGCAGGAGCCGCATTTGGTGCCGGCACGGAGTGCCTGGCCGATCACCTCGGTGCTGTTGAGTCCCTGGCTCTGCACCGCCTCGCGCAACTGGTCGAGCCCGACCGCGAAACAGGCGCAGATCGTCCGGTCCGTCCGTCCGGAACGTGCGCCGAGCAGGCCGGGACGCTGCATCGCGTCGACGGGCGTGCCGAGGAGTCCGGCAAGCGCCTGAACCGCGGGCAAGGCCGAGCAGCCGCTGGTGAGGAACAGGCAGGCCTCGAGCCTGCCCTCGACGAGGGCGGCGAAGCGCCAGAGGCCGCGGGCGGGATCGGCGATCTCCAGCCATTCGACCGCTTCCGGCAGATCGAGCAGCCGACGGGCATAATCGGGCAGCCCCGCCCCCGGCAGCGGCTCCGTCCCCGCCAGCTCGATCGCGTGGCCGAGGCCGAGCGGCCTCCGGCTCCAATAGGCGGCGAGTTCGGGACGGACGGCGCGGCGATGCAGCATCGATCCGCGCCAAGCGGTCGCGACGCGCGTCGCCGAAAGGGCCGTCGCCTTCAATTCCGGCTGACCCGAGACGGGATCGACCGCAGCCCCCACCAGATGCGCCACCGGCCCGGCGGAACAGAAGCCGTCGGTCCAATGCATCGGCACATAGATCTCACCCGGCCGCTGCGCCCGATCGACCGAGGCCCGCAGCAGGGCCGTGCCGTGGTCACTCGTGAGCCGCACCAGATCGCCTTCCTCGATGCCGAGCCGGTCGGCATCGGCGGGCGCCAGCGCGGCGTGCGGCTCGCCCCGATGCGCGAGCAGGCGCGGCACGCGGCCGGTCCGGGTCATGGTGTGCCACTGGTCGCGCACACGCCCGGTATTGAGCAGGAAAGGCCGCTCCGGCCCGGTCTCGGCTGCCGGCGGCCGCCAGGGCGTCGGTACGAAGCGCGCGCGGCCGGTCGATGTCGGAAAGCCGCCCGAGCCGAAGAGCCGACCGCCTTCGCCGCCATTTGCGGCGACCGGCCAGCGTACCGGCACCAGCCGGTCGTAGCCGGCGTCGTCGAGCCCGGACAGGGCGCCGATATCGAAAAGCCGCTCCCCCTCATTCTCGAATCCCGAGAGCGCGGCATGCTCGCGGAACACCTGGGCGGCCGATGTCCAGGCGAAATCCTGCGCCCAGCCCATGCGGCTGCCGACCTCCGCGAGCATCCACCAATCCGGCCTGGCGTGGCCCGGCGCGGGACGAAACGGCCGCTGCCGCGAGATCCGGCGCTCGGAATTAGTGACGGTGCCGTCCTTCTCGCCCCAGGCAGCCGCCGGCAGCACGATATGGGCGAGCGCCGTGGTATCGGTCGGCCAGCAATCCGAGACGACGACGAACGGGCATTTCGCCAGCGCGTCGCGGATGCGGCCGGATCGCGGCATGCTGTCGGCCGGGTTGGTCGCCATGATCCAGAGCGCCTTGATCCGGCCGTCGGCCACGGCGTCGAACAGATCGACCGCCTTCAGTCCCGGTTCGGTCGCGAGGTTGGGCGCCCTCCAGAAGCGGCGCACGCGGTCGAGATCGGCATGCTCGAACCGCATATGCGCGGCGAGCTGGTTGGCGAGCCCGCCGACCTCGCGCCCGCCCATGGCGTTGGGCTGGCCGGTGAGCGAGAAGGGTCCCGCTCCCGGCTTGCCGATCCGGCCGGTGGCGAGGTGGCAATTGATGATGGCGTTGACCTTGTCGGTGCCGGCCGAGGATTGGTTGACGCCCTGGGAGAAGAGCGTCACCACCCGCTCGGTGCCGGCGAACCAGCCGAAGAAGCGCCGGAGCGTCGCCTCGGGCGCGCCGGTGATCTCGGCCACCCGCTCGGCCGAGGGCAGGGCGGCCGCGAGCGCCGTTTCGAACCCTTCGGTGTGCCGCTCGATCCAGCCGCGATCGAGCGTGCCCTGCTCGACCAGATACGCCAGCAGCCCGTCGAACAGCGCCACGTCGCTGCCTGGCGCCACGGCCAGATGCAGGTCGGAATCGGCAGCCGTGGCCGTCCGGCGCGGATCGATCGTGACGATGCGCGTCCCGCGTCGCGAGCGGGCGGCGACGAGCCGCTGATAGAGGATGGGATGGCACCAGGCGGTATTGCTGCCGACCAGGATGACGAGATCGGCCTCGTCCAAATCCTCATAGATGCCGGGCACGATGTCGGCGCCGAAGGCGAGGGTATGGCCGGCGACGGTCGAGGCCATACATAGCCGCGAGTTCGTGTCGATATTGCCGCTGCCGATGAAGCCTTTCATCAGCTTGTTGGCGACGTAATAATCCTCGGTCAGGCATTGTCCCGAGAGGTAGAAGGCGACCGAATCCGGCCCGTGTTCCGCGATCGCCGCCTGAAACCGCGTCGCGACCAGATCGAGCGCCTCGTCCCACCCAGTCTCGCACCCTCCAATCGTCGGATGCAGCAGCCGGTCATCGAGCCCGAGCGTCTGCCCCAAGGCGGCACCCTTGGAGCAGAGCCGGCCCCGATTGGCCGGATGCTCGGGATCGCCCGCGACCGTTCCGTCCGGCCGGGCCAGCACGCCGCAGCCGACGCCGCAATAGGGGCAGGTCGTCCGGACCGGCGCAGTCATGATGCGAGGATCAGGATCCGCCCGTCTTCGAGCCGCGCCGGCACGCGACGCACACAGCCGCGATCCGGCGCCGCCGCCTCGCCGCTGTCGAGGTCGATCACCCAATTATGCAGCGGGCAGGTCACGGCATGGCCGTGCACAATGCCTTGCGACAGCGGTCCGCCCTTGTGCGGGCAGCGATCATCGATCGCGAAGACGGCATCGTCGAGCGTCCGGAAGATGGCGAGATCGCCCTTGGCGGTCTTCACCACCCGCGCGCCCTGGCGCGGAACGGCGTCGAGCGCGCCGACATCGATCCAGACGAGATCCAGCGTATCCATCGCTCACTCCACCGTCGCGAGCGTGCGGAACGCACCGGAGGCCGGCGCCGAGGGCGCGTCCTCGGCCCAGGGATCGTCCTGGAAGAAACGCTGGGAGTCGAGGAAGCGGCGATTGAGCGCCTGCCGGCTCTCGGCATCCGCGACCACGCGCTCGCGCACATGCTCGATGCCGACCCGCTCGATCCAGGGGGCGGTGCGTTCGAGATAACGCGCCTCCTCGCGATAGAGCTGGAGGAACGCCGCGCAGTATTCGAGCACCTCGGCCTCGGTCTCGACCTTACACAGGAAATCCGTGACCCGGACCTTGATGCCGCCATTGCCGCCGGCATGGAGCTCCCAGCCGCTTTCGACCGCGATCACGCCGAAATCCTTGATCGTGGCCTCGGCACAATTGCGCGGGCAGCCGGAGACGGCGAGCTTGACCTTGTGGGGATGCCAGGAGCCCCAGCTCATCTTTTCCAGGGCCACGCCCATCGCGGTCGAATCCTGCGTGCCGAACCGGCACCATTCCGAGCCGACGCAGGTCTTCACCGTCCGGAGCGCCTTGCCGTAGGCGTGGCCGGAGACCATGCCGGCGGCATTGAGGTCGCGCCAGACCGCCGGCAGCTGCTCGCGCTTGACGCCGAGGAGGTCGATGCGCTGGCCGCCGGTCACCTTGACGGTCGGGATATCGAACTTGTCGACCACATCGGCGATGGCGCGCAGCTCCTTGGCGCTGGTGAGCCCGCCCCACATGCGCGGCACGACCGAATAGGTGCCGTCCTTCTGGATGTTCGCGTGCATGCGCTCATTGACGAAGCGCGACTGGGCGTCGTCGCGATAGACGCCCGGCCAGGCCACGAGCAGATAGAAATTGAGCGCCGGCCGACAGACATGGCAGCCATCATCGTTGGCCCAACCGAGCGCCTGCATCACCGCCGGGATCGATTTCAGCGCCTGCGCCAGGATCTCGGCCCGCACCTGGTCATGGCCGAGTGAGGTGCATTTGCACAGCGGCTTGACCCCCGCCGGCTTGGCGTAGCCCTCGCCCAGCGCCAGGACCAGCAGCTGCTCGACCTGCGACGTGCAGCTGCCGCAGGAGGCGGACGCCTTGGTGTGGGCGCGCACGCCCTCGAGCGTGGTGAGCTTGTGCTCGGCGATGCCGGCCATGATCGCGCCCTTGCACACGCCGTTGCAGCCGCAGATCTGCGCCTCCGCCGGCAGAGCCGCGACGAGGGCGGCCGGATCGGCCTCCTTGCCGCCGGCAAAGGCCTGCCCGAAGATGATCGCGTCCCGCAGCTCGCCCAGCGGCTCGGCGGTGCCCATGAGCTGGAAATACCAGGCGCCGTCGCGGGCATCGCCATAGAGCACGACGCCGACGAGGCGATCCTCGCGCACGACCAGCCTCTTGTAGATCTGCCGGGCCGGATCGCGGAAGACGATCTCCTCCGTCGTCTCGTCGCCGGTGAAGTCGCCGGCCGAGAAGAGATCGATGCCGGTCACCTTGAGCCGCGTCGCCAGCACGGTGCCGACATAGTCCGAGACGGTATCCTCGCCGCCGGCCAGATGATCGGCGCAGACCTTGGCCATCTCCCAGATCGGCGCCACGAGCCCATAGGTCTTGCTGCGATGCTCGACGCATTCGCCGACCGCGAAGATGCAGGGATCCGAGGTCCGCATATCGTCGCCGACGGCGACGCCGCGATTGACCAAGAGCCCGGCCGACCGCGCCAGATCGATGTTGGGCCGGATGCCGATCGCCATCACCACGAGATCGCCCGGGATCTCGCGCCCGTCGGCCAGCCTGACGCCCTCGACCCGGTCGGTGCCCAGCACCTCGTCGGTCTGGCCGTTGGTGAAGAAATTGATGCCGCGCTCGTCGAGCTCGCGCTGCAGCAGCCGGGCCGCCTCGGGATCGAGCTGCCGCTCCATCAGCGTGTCCATCAGATGGACGACGGCGACCCGCATGCCGCGCTTCGAGAGTCCGTTCGCGGCTTCGAGCCCGAGCAGTCCGCCGCCGATGACGATAGCCCGCTTATGTCGTTGCGACGCCGAAATCATCGTCTCGACATCGGCGATGTCGCGGAAAGCGCAGACGCCGGGCAGATGGAGCCCCGGGATCGATGGCGCCAGCGGCCGGGAGCCGGTGGCGAGCAGCAGCCGGTCGTAGGGCTCGACAAGCCCGCTCGCCGCGGTGACCGTCTTGGCCGCGCGGTCGATCGCGACGATCGGATCGTTGGTGCGGAGCGCGATGCCGTTCCGGTCGTACCATTCGCGCGCATTGATCACGATCTGGTCGAGCGCCTTCTCGCCGGCCAGGACGGAGGACAGCATGATCCGATCGTAATTGACGTGCGGCTCGGCGCCGAAGACGGTGATGTCGTAGCGGCCGGGATTGCGCTTCAGCAATTCCTCGACGGTCCGCATCCCGGCCATGCCGTTGCCGATGACGATGAGGCGCTCGCGCCCCGGCGCATAGATGTTCATGGCTCAGATCCTCGCCGCGCCGGCGATGGCGCCCCAGGTCGAGCGCCAGCGCCGCTTGACGCCGCTGACACCGACGAGCGCCAGCGTCGCCAGCATGGCGAAGAGCAGGAAGCCGGTCTGGTAGCTGCCGGTCAGCTGCTTGGAGTAGCCCAGGCTGGAGGCGAGGTAGAAGCCGCCGACGCCGCCCATCATGCCGACAAGGCCGGTCATGACGCCGATCTCGCGCCGAAAGCGCTGCGGCACGAGCTGGAACACGGCACCGTTGCCCATGCCGAGCGCCAGCATGGCGACGATGAAGACGCACAACGCCATCCACGAGGCCGGCAGGCCGAAGCTGATGGTGATGAGCGCGATCGCCGCCACCGCATACATGATGGTGAGCGAGCGGACGCCGCCGACCCGGTCGGCCACCGCACCGCCGATCGGCCGCACCAACGAGCCCGCGAACACGCAGGCGGCGGTGAAATAGCCGGCGGTGACGGGGCTCAAGCCATACTGGTCGTTGAAATAGATCGACAGCGACGAAGCGAGCCCGGAAAAGCCGCCGAAAGTGACGCTGTAGAAGAACATGAGCCACCAGGCATCGGCCTGGCGGAGCACGCTCAGATATTCGGGCAAAGAGCGGGCGGGCGGGCAGTCCGGGCTGTCCTTGGCCAAAACCAGATAGACCGCGAACACCAGGATGAGCGGCAGGGCGACCAGCCCCAGCACGTTGTTCCAGCCGAAGGCGATGGCGAGGCTGGGGGCGAACAGGGCTGCGAAGACGGTGCCCGAATTGCCGGCGCCGGCGATGCCGAGCGCCGTGCCCTGATGCTCAGCCGGATACCAGCGCGAGGCGAGCGGCAGCGCCACCGCGAAGGAGGCGCCGGCGACGCCGAGCACCAGCCCGACCAGCAGGATCGCCGTGAAGCTGTGCACGCCCAGCCACCACGCCGCCCCGAGGCCGCCGATGACGACGATCTGGTTGAGGATGCCGGTGAATTTCGGTTTCAGATGATCGACGAGCACGCCGTTGATGCCGCGCACGGCGGCGCCCGCCAGCACCGGCGTCGCCACCATCAACCCCTTCTGGGCGGCGTCCAGCCCCAGATCCTTGGCGATCTGCACGGCAAGCGGGCCCAGAATCACCCAGGCCATGAAACTCAGATCGAAATAGAGAAAGGCCGCGACCAGGGTGGGCAGATGCCCCGCCTTGAGAAAACCCCTGTTCATCCGATGTCTCCCGCCGGGGGCGGCACGCCGTCTGGACTTTTCCGCCGCGCCCGAGCGCGCGGTCAGCCGAATCGAGATGGAAAGCGAGCCGCCGGACATGCCGTCCGCAGATGAACCGCCATTGGTTCACCGATCTGGGATGGGACGCCCGTCGAGGGCGCCGATGTCGGAGAATTTCCGCCGTTGGAAAGACCCGGCCCGTGGCCGATCGTCGGCCGATGCGCTGGCATTGTCATCGCTGCAAGCGTCGGGCCAGTTTGCTGCGGCGCAGCGTATCTCAGGTTTTAGAAAACGCGAATCTCTCAGTTGCGAAATCTTTATGCAATCATCGCCCACCCGGTCGCCAATGCATAGATTTTCGGCAGTCGTCAGCTTTCGAACGGCGCGCCATCGCAGAACGGGCCGACAATCATCCTGTCTGGAGGCGCCAGACCGACCCGCTCGGCCGCGCGCGCATGAAGGTCGGGCCGATAGACCGCTGAGACCGTCTCCTCGATCGCGGCCGGTATCGCGTCGCCCCGGCGCGCCATTTGGCGCAGGAACCAGCGCGCATGGGCCGGCCAGGGATGGGTCGCGAGCCCCGGCGCGAAGACCGAGCGATCGACCTCGCCGCCCTGCCCGCCCGGCAGCGAGGCCAGAACGGCATCGGCCGGCACATCGACATAATCCGGCCCCGCCAGCAATTCGGCCAATGAGCGGGCCGTATCGGGCAATTCGAACAGCATGGCCGCCCGCAGCAGGGCGCTCAGCAGCGCCTGCAGCGCGCGCGGTTGCGTTTCGGCCCAGCCGGCATGGACGGCTAGGCATTTCTCCGGATGGTCCCGCCAGATCTCGGACGAGAGGATGACCGTCCGTCCGACCCCGGCGCGCGCCGCCATCTCGCCCCAGGGCGCGCCGGCGCAGAAGCCGTCGATGCGGCCAGATGCCAACGCCTCGACCATGTCGGATGGCGGCACCACGGTCCAGGCGATGTCGTGCTCCGGATCGAAGCCGCTCGCCGCCAGCCAATAGCGCAGCAGCAGATTATGGGTGGACCAGCTATGGACGGTGGCGAAGACCGGCCGCTTCCCGCCGAGCGCCCGGCGCAGCCGACGGCCGCCTTCCAGCGGCGCGGGCTTGCCGCCGGCCAGAACGGGCGCGGCGAGCGCGTTCGACAGCGTCACCGAATTGCCGTTGAGGCTGAGCGACATCGGTACGATGAGCGGGGTCGCCGGCACACGCAGACCGAGCGCCATGGCGAGTGCCAGCGGCGGCAGCATCACCGCGGCATCGAGCAGCCCATAGGCCAGCTTGTCGGCGAGATTGGCCCAGGACGGCTCGGTCTGGAGCACGACATCGAGCCCTTCGGCTGCGAACAAGCCGGCGCTCTTGGCCAGCACCATCGGCGCGGCGTCGGTCAGGCGCAAAAGGCCGATCCGGACCAGACGCGGCTCATTCATCGCGGTCTCCTTCAGCGGCGAGCAGCTCCGCCGCGATATCGACGATCCGCTTGCCACGATCCATGGCCTGGCGCCGAAGCCAGCGATAAGCCTCGGGCTCGCCGATCCTGCGGCGGCGGATGATGAGATTCTTGGCCCGGTCGACCAGCGCCCGCTCGCGCAGCGAGGCCTCGGCCTTGCGCAGTTCCGCCTCGACCTGGCGGTAGCGCCGGAACATGGCGACCGCCGCCTGCACGATCGGCTTCACATTCGGCAGCGACGCGCCGACGACATTGTAGGAACTCACGCCGGCTTCGATCGCCGCCTCCATGAAACCTGGATCTTCCTCGTCCACGAACATGATGATCGGGCGCGGCGCCGTCATGGTGATATGCCGGATGTCGTCGAGCCCGTCGCGATCCGGCCGCGCCATATCGACGATGACGACATCCGGCGCCTCGCGCGCCACGGTTTCGAGCAGATCCTCGCCCGGACGCAGGCGAATCACGACATCGGCGCCGGCCGAACCGAGATCGGCCTCCAGAATTCGCGCCCTTTCGGGATCGGCATCGGCGAGCAGAACCTTCAACCCGTCACACTAGCCATGGGAAAGCCTGCAGCCGGGTGTGCAAGAGCCGCGCCACGGTTAGGGCAGGAACAGGAACTCCGCCGTCATGCCGCCCATGGGCGAACGGCGATAGACGATCTCGGCATCGAGCACACCGGCGAGCGTGCCGATCATGGCATGGCTGCTGCCCGGCCGGTTCGACGAGGCCGGCGGCTCGCCATCATCCTCGATCCTGAACCGGATCTGGCCATCGCTGCCGCATTCGAGCGTGGCCGCGATCACGGCCTGGTCGCGCCCGCGGAACCCGTCGAGCAGCGCATGGATGATGAGCTCGCTCGACATCAGAGCCAGGGCGCGACGCTTGTCGGCGGGCAGCATCAGCCGATCGAGCTCGACGCTGAGCGTCACCCGGCCGACGGTCGGGCCGAACAGCTTGACCAGCCTCTCCATCAGGCCGCGCAGGAGGGCCGTGCAAGGCACGACATTGTCGCCATGGTCGACATCGAGCGACCCGTAGAAGCCGGCCAGCGCCATGGCATGCGCGCACTCGAGCGCCAGGTCGGTCGGGCTCTGGCCGCCGGCCCATCTCCGGTACTCCAGCAGCAGCACCAGCCGAAGCAGGTTCGCGGCGCGGTTCATCGCCTCTTCCGCCCAAAGCGGCCGCAGCGCCGGCAGGCCGCCACGGGCGATCGGCGATGCCGCGTCGAACAGAATTCCCAGCATGGTGCCCCGGCTCGCCGAAGGCCCGGCCGGTGCCGAGATCGCGGGTTCGGCCGGGATAAGGGATGACGGCATTTCCAGCGGCCGGATGCCCAGGTCGGTTTCCATTCTCATTTTCGCCTCCGCTGAAAACGCACAGATCCAGGATATGGCGAGACAATGCCCGCTTCGGACATCGGCGGATTGGACGGTCGCGTCGCGCTTTGCACATCCCTGCGTTCATCGCAGCGGAGTGGGCGCTCAAACGGTCGCAACGGAATTTAGCGGAACTTAACACGCGTTTGGCGGGCATCCCGGTCATCTTGGGGATCGAGGCACCGATCCCATGCCGGCGTCTCGACAGGCCAATCCAAGTGTGAGGTCGATCATGTTGGCAACTGCCGTTCCCGCTTCCCTTCCGTCCGCCGAACCGCGCTTTCTCGCCTCGATCGTCGCCAAGTTGCTCGACGAGGCAGGCAGAGCCATCGATCGCGACAGTGCCGCGGCGAAATCCTGCATCGCCCGCGCCGCCGCATTGCTTCAGGCGGAGCGCGACCGTAGGGAGATCGCGAACGGACCGGCAGCACCGGCACGCGGCGGCCTTGCGCCCTGGCAGATGCGCCGGGTGAACGCCTATATCGACGAAAATCTCGATCAGCCGATCCGCATCGACGACATGACCGCCGTCATCCAGCTCAGCAAGAGCTATTTCTCGCTCGCCTTTCGCAGCAGCTTCGGCGAGCCGCCGCACGCCTATCTGCTGGGCCGGCGGATCGAGCGGGCGAAGGAACTGATGCTGCTGACCGATCAGCCGCTGAGCCAGATCGCGCTCGCCTGCGGGCTGTGCGACCAGGCGCATCTGTCGAAGCTGTTCCGCCGCGCCACCGGCACGAGCCCCAAGCTGTGGCGTCGCCAACGGTGCGGCGCGCCCGAGCTCAATCAAGCCGCCTGACGGCGCTATGAGCGGTGCGCCGTCCGGTCGAGAGGCGTGGCAACGATCTATGCGTCGTCCGAAACGTCCCAGCCGCCGCCCAGCGCCAGGAACAGATTGACCTGATCGACCGCCAGCCTGGTGTCGGCGGCGGCGAGGGACTGGTCGGCGGAAAGCAGCGTCCGGTTCGCGTCGAGTACAGTCAGATAATTTTGCCGCCCGGCGCGGAACAGCGTGTCGGCATCCTCGGCGGCGCTGGCGGCATGGTCGCGCGACGAGGCGAGCAGCGCCCGCCCGTCGAGATCGCGCGCATAGACGGTGAGCGCGCTTTCGACCTCCTGCAAGGCCGCGAGCACGGTGCCGTCGAAGCGGGCATAGGCGGCATCGATATCCGCGTGGGCGGCGCGGATGCGCGCTTCCGTGCTGCGCTGATTGGGGAATTCCCAACTGATCAGCGGACCGATCGAATATTTGAGGGTGTCGTAGTTGAAGATGTCGTTGAACGGGCCGATCGAAGCGGCCGAGACGCCGAAGCTGATCTTGGGGTAGAGATCGGCGGTGACGATTCCGAGCCGCGCGGTCGCGGCATGGAGCTCCAGCTCGGCCCGGCGCACATCGGGCCGGCGGGCGAGCAGCGCCGCACCGTCGCCGATCGGGATCGGCTTCGCCAGCTTCGGCTCCTGGTCGCAGCGGGCGACCGATTGCGCGAATTCCGAAGGCGGCCGGCCGGTGAGCACGGCGAGGCGGTATAACGCCACCCGCTTCTGCGCGGTCAGACCCGGAATGGTCGAACGCACCTGGTCCTCGAGCGCCGCAGCGCGGGTCACGTCGATCGAGATGGCGCGGCCGGCCTTGAACAGCCGCTGGTTCAGCTCGGTGCTGTTGGTCTGAAGCGCCGCCGATTGCTCGGCGATGCTGATCTCCCGCCCGGCCGAGCACGCCTGAACATAGGCGCGGATCGTGTCGGCCACGACCGTGATGCGCACCGTATCGTAGGCCGCGCGCGCCGCGCCGACATCGGCCTCGGACGATTCGATCGCGCGCTTGATCTGGCCGAACAGATCGACCTGATAGGACAGGCCGCCGCCAAGCCCATAGAGAAACAGCGGCGGGATGTCGAACGGTACAAGCTGCTCTTGCGGCGAAAGGCGCGTGTAGCTGGGCTCGAATTCCAGGCTGGTGCTCGGATACTGGGCTTCCTTGGCGAGATCCAGCCCGGCCTGGGTCCTGGCGATGGTCGCGGCCGCCACGCGCAGATCGGTGTTGGCCTTGAGCGTCTGCCGGACGAAATCGTCGAGCGCGGGATCCCGATAAAGCCGCCACCACGGGCCGGGCGGCGGCTCGTTGACAAAGACTTTCTCGTTGCCGGAGACGAAATTGCCCTGGGCGGTGGGCGCGTCGATCACGGCATCGGCGGGTCGCTTGTAATCCGGCCCGACCGTGCAGCCCGCAAGCAGCGCCGCGCCGAGCAGTCCGAGGAAACCTCTCATTTTTTCGCGTCCGCCCGGGCCGGCGGCAGGATCTCGACGGTCGCCGTCCGCCCCATGATCAGCAGCACGTCTTCCGGGCTCTCGTCGATCGCGATCCGGACCGGTATCCGCTGCGCCAACCGAACCCAGTTGAAGGTTGGGTTGATATTGGGCAGCAGATTGGCGTCGGGCGTGCGCTCGCGATCCTCGATGGCGGGCGCGATGCTTTCGACATGGCCCTTGAGGATGCGCTCCTCGCCCATGAGCTGGACCCGCGCGGGGTCGCCGAGCTGGATGCGCGGCAGCTTGGTCTCTTCGAAATATCCCACGACATAGAGGGAATTTTCGTCGACCAGGGTCAGCGCCGCGCGGCCGGCGGTGAAGTAATCGCCGGGCCGGAGGTTGAGATCGTCGACGACGCCGTTCACCGTCGCTTTGACCTCGGTGCGGACGAGGTTGAGGCGGGCGAGATCGAGCGCGTTCTTGGCCAGCTCCAGCCCCGCGCGCAGCTCCTCGATCTTGGCGGCGCTCTGCTCTCGCGCTTCGGTGGTGGCGAGATTGCCGAGCGCGATATTGCGCCGGTTCTCGCGCTCCGCCTCGTCGAGCTGGGCCTTTTGGTTGTCGATATTCGCCTGGGCCTGGCCGACGGCGAGCTCGTAGCGGGCGCGATCGATCACGAACAGCGTGTCGCCGACGCGGACATACTGGTTGTCATGTACCCTGACCTCGGTGATGAAGCCCGACACGTCCGGCGCGATCACGGCGAAATCGGCCCGGACGCGACCGTCGCGGGTCCAGGGCTCGATCTCGTAATGAATCCAGAGCCAGCGCCCCGCGAACGCGGCCCCCGCCACGAAGGCGAGCGTCACCAGCACGCGGCCGATCAGGAGCAGTGCCGGCGTCAGCCTCGTCAGCATTTGCACGTGACCGACTCCACGAGCAGAGGAAGCACCATGGCCGACAGACTCCAGAGGATAACGAAAAGGGCGATGTCGAACAGGCTGCGATGCCAGACGAGCCGATAGAAGCCGACGAAGCGGAGGATCGGCCGGAGCAGGAGGAAGGCCACGCAGGCGATGGACGCCGTCAGCAGGGCGCCGCTGACGAAGACACCAGCGATGCTGAACTCCGCGGTCATGGCGTTTCGGCCGGCTGATAGGCCGGTGCCTCGGGGAACAGGTTGCGCCGCAATCCGACCGTGGCGACGATCCCGCGGGTGCGCTCCGTCGGATCGGGCAGGCGCAGCACGGCGGCCATCGCCGCGTCGATATCCTCGACGCAGCCTGGCGACAGGGGCGGCCGGCGCCCCCGGCCCAAGGTCCGGTAATAATCGCTCAGGGTCGCCATCAGCGTATCGATCCGGCGCCGGACGGCGGCATCGAGATCGGCCGCGACGTTGCGCAGATCAATGATGGAAACACCTAGCCTGAGGTCGCGAAGTGCGTCGGCCGTCTCCAGCTCGTCATGCTTCAGCCGGGCCAGGCGCGGGATCAGCAGGCCGAGCCGGTCAAGCATCCGACTGCTCCATTCCTGCCGGTTCTGTACCTTGCGGCTGACGGCGAGCGCCGACAGATCCCGCCATCCGGCCCGAAGGATGCGCCGTACGATGTCCCTGACCGGGATGACCCGCATCAGGCCGAGCGCCACCGCGCCGCAGATGGTGCCGGCCACACCTGCGGCATTGATGTTGGCGAAGGTCGCAAAGTCGGCTTGGAAGGTAGGCTGCAGGGCCAAGCCGGACGAAACGCCGACCGCCACCGGCAAGGCCTTCAAGGTGTGCTGGGGCTGCGCCATGTAGATCCCGATCCCCATCAGTACGGGGAAGAGTGCCGCCGAGAGCATGACGAACCCGTCGATCGAGGGCAGGACGGCGAATTCATAGAACATCGACAGCGGGATCGCGATGATGAACCAGATGGTGAAGGTCCAGGCCATCGGCGTCGGGTCGTCGGCCGTCGCCCAGAGCGAGCAGATCACCGCGGCCAGCCCGATCGCCGTCGCGGCCGTCTCCCAACGGGTTGCGACGGCGAAATAGGCCATGGCCAAGATGGTAAGCGCGGCCGTCAGTCCCGACAGCGCCGCAACGCCGCGATCGACATGCAGCGCGCGCGGCTCACTAGGCTCGAGCTCGAGCAGGCGGCGCACCTCGCGTCCGGGGGGCCGTAGCGGATCGCGCACGGCCGCCAGGAGCACCAGGCTCTCGTCCCAAGCTCGGATCAGCTCGATCGTCCGGGCGATGAGGCTCGCCTGCAGCACCTCGGCCCATCCCGAATCCGGATGCAACGGCGGCGATAGCTGCCGCGCCGCCTCGATCAACCGGCCCGGTTCACCCGGATCGCGCGGATCGCGCTTCTCGGCCCAGGCGCCAATCTCGTCCATCAGCGCGTGGAGTGCCGGATCGACCGGTCCATCGGCCGCCAAGGTCTCCAACCTGTCCTCGATGGCGCTGACCAGCGGCAGCAGCGAGACCAGCCGGTTCTCCAGCGCATGGAGAGCCCGGCTGCTGTCCTCCGAGAACGGGCCTTCGAATCTGAGATTGGTCGCCATCAGGCTGAGCTCGGTCAGATCGACCGCGATACGCTGGCGGGCCGGCGCGGGCGGCGCCTTGGCGAGGGTTCTGAGCCCCTCGCCCGTCCAACGGCAGGCGTCATTCACGATCACCGTGAGCCGGGCCTGCATGGCGGCCACGACGCTGCGCGGGAACACGACGCTGTGCACGAGGCCGGCGGCGAGAACGCCGATGACGATTTCCTCGCTGCGGGCGACCGCCGCATCGAAGGCGCCATCGGTATTGATCGCGAGCGGCAGTCCGACCAGCGCCACGGTATAGCCCGCCAGAGCGAAGATATAGGCGCGCGGCGTGCGGTCGAGCAGGGAATGGTAGAGACAGAGCCCGAGCCATCCGGCCACGCCCAGGAACATGAGCTCGGGCGCGTCGGAAAAGTTGGGAACGATCACCAACGAGGCCGTGACGCCGATCAGCGTGCCGACGATTCGATAGAACGCCTTGGACAAGACGGCGCCGACGATCGGCTGGCTGGTCAGGAACACGGTCGCCATCGCCCACCAGGGATTGGGCAGATCAAGGCGAAAGGCGACAAACAAGGCGAGGATCGTCGCCAGATAGCAGTTGAACGCAAAGATCAGGCTTTGCGACGTGAACGGGTTGGTCACGATCGCCCTGTCGTCGATCGGTTGCCGCTCCCGCATCCGGCCCGCTTCATCCCGGTCTCGCTCCTTCAGGCAACAAATCCAAGCTGGACGCTCGCAGCATGCTCGAACGGCCCGCCAAGGCTTGTCGCTTCTTCCACCCGAACGCGGATAGGAAAATCATGCCCCGGCATGGGGATACAGACCCTCGTCGCGACGTTCAATCCCCCGCGGCATCCCATCATAGCTTGCAGGCCGAATTCAAGGCACGCCTCGGAAAACCGTACTGTCGACCGCCTCGAACGGCAGGTGCCGAAGTATTTCTTCGCGATCCCACCATTTCATCGCCCGAGATCATTGCCGCTGTCATATCTCGATGCGGCTTTATATGATAAATATCATTTAAAGAGACAAACGAGGAGACAGACACATGACTCAAGCGGTGATCGCGGGCTATGTCCGCACGCCCTTCCATTTCGCCCGCAAGGGCGGCCTCATCGGGGTCAGGCCCGATGATCTGGCGGCAACGGCGTTGAAGAGCCTCGTGGAGCGTACCGGCGTGGCGGCCGAGACCGTCGAGGATGTCCTGATGGGTTGCGCCTACCCCGAGGCCGAGCAGGGCAACAACATCGCCCGCATCGCGCTGCTGCTGGCCGGCCTGCCGATCACGGTCGGCGGCGGCACCCTCAACCGCTTCTGCGGTTCCTCCATGTCGGCGATCCACATCGCCGCCGGCCAGATCGCGATCGGCGCCGGCGATGCCTTCATCTGCGCCGGCGTCGAATCCATGACCAGGGTGCCACAGGGCGGCTTCAACTTCTCCCCCAATCCGCGCTTCAGGAGCCACGACCTGCCGGACGCCGAGCTCCTGACCGAGGCCTATATCACCATGGGCGAGACCGCCGAGAATGTCGCCGCCCGCTTCGGCGTCTCGCGCGCCGACCAGGAGAAGCTGGCCTTCGCCTCGCAGCAGAAGGCCGCCGCAGCGCAGGCCGCCGGGCGGCTCAAGGATGAGATCGTCCCGGTCGCGACGGCCGAGGGCGTCGTCGATAGCGATGGCTGCCTCCGGCCGCAGACCACGCTCGACGGGCTGGCCGGGCTCAAGCCCGCCTTCCGCTCCGACGGCACGGTCACGGCCGGCACCGCCTCGCCCTTGACCGACGGGGCCGCGGCCGTGCTGGTCTGCTCGATGGACTATGCCCGCGCGCACGGCCTCGACATCCTGGCCCGCATCCGCTCGGTCGCGGTCGCCGGCTGCGAGCCGGAGCTCATGGGCATGGGCCCGGTGCCGGCGACCCGGAAGGCGCTTGCCCGCGCCGGCCTCACCATCGACGATATCGACATCGTCGAGATCAACGAGGCCTTCGCCAGCCAGGCCGTCGCCTGCCTGCGCGAACTCGCCATCCCGGAGGAGAAGGTCAATATCGATGGCGGCGCCATCGCCATCGGCCATCCCCTGGGCGCCACCGGTGCCCGCATCACCGGCAAGGCGGCGCAGCTCTTGAAGCGCGAGGGCAAGCGCTTCGCGCTTTCGACCCAATGCATCGGCGGCGGCCAGGGCGTCGCCACCATCCTCGAACGGGTCTGACCCCGGAGAGGGGCCGGCTTCCGTGCCGGCCCCCTCCGTCAGCGATGGAAGACCAGCGTCCTGAGCTCGATGCTCTCGCGCGGCGGCGCGTCGGCGGGCGTGGTCGGATCGGTGAAGCCGGTATGGGGCGCGAAGCGGGCGCGGCCGTCCCGGCTCGAATCATAACATTTCAGCAAAAGCGCCTCGTCCGTCCGCATCTCCGGAAAATAGAACCAGCGATGGGCCGGGCTGTAGGTGACGTTGTAGGTCTCGCCGGTCCGGTCCGGATAGACGAGATCCGACGGCACCAGCTCCGACGGGTCGACGCTGCCGGCGGCGCAGACCGCGAGCGGCGCATCGAGCAGCGGCCCCTTGATCGGCCGCCAGAGATTGATGATCTGGACCCGGCCCTCGAGCAGCTCGTCGGCCTCGTCCGGCAAGAGATCGCGCACCCGCTGCGGGCCTGACCGTTCGGTATGATCGACATGGACGCGAACCGCCGGCTGGCGCGGTCCGCCGCGGCGGTCCTCGACGCCGGGGATACGCTTGCGCCTCGTGTGGTCGAAGACCAGGACTCGATCGGCACCGGTCAGCTCGATCAAGAGCCGCTCCGCCTCCGGGTAATAGATCCGCCGGATCTGGTCGTCATCGTAGAAGTCGGTCACGGCGCTCTGCTGCTCGATCAGGCCGAAGCCGTCGCGATCGAGCGAGAACGCCGAGGCCGAAGGCCGGGCATCGTGCACCGGCAGGCGATGCGGTTCGTGCCGGGTATTGCTCCAGGGCTCGCCCGAAGGCGGCTCATAGGTGTAGGTCCGCGGCCGATCGGCCATCGGCACCAGATAGCTCAGCTCCGCCTCGACCGCCGGCAGACGCTCCGCAAAGTCACGCGCCAAGCTCATGATCCCATGCTCCTTGTCGTCACTGTGCAAAGCCTATTGTTTACGATCCACAATCGTAATACTGATTTTAAACAACGCAGCTATAACGTTGTTCATGGGCTGAAGCCCTGGACCTTGCAAGGAGCCGATGATGCCGCTTCGTCTTTCCCGGCGTACCGTCCTGGCCGGCCTCGGCGTGCTGCCGATCATCGGTCCCGCCTGGGGCGAGACCAGCCTGCGCGTCGGCGACCAGAAGGGCGGCGCCAAGGCGCTGATGGAGGCGGCCGGCCAGCTCGAGGGCCTGCCCTATCGGCTCGATTGGAGCCTGTTCGCCGGCGCGCCCATGCTGCTCGAGGCGATGAATGCCGGCGCCATCGATACCGGCGTCGTCGGCGATGCGCCCTTCGTCTTCGCCGCGGCGGCCGACGCCCCGATCAAGGGCATCGCCGCCCTGCGCCAGGACCAGACCGGCACCGCCGTGGTCGTGCCGGACAAATCCGCCATCCGCACCGTCGCCGATCTCAAGGGCAAGACCATCGGCACGCTGCGCGGCCAGACCGGCCATTTCCCGGTGCTCGCAGCCCTGAAGCAAGCCGGCCTACAATTCACCGACGTGAAATTCGCCTTCCTCGACCCGGTCAGCGCCAAATCCGCGCTCTTTTCCGGCTCGATCGATGCCTGGGCGACCTGGGGGCCCTATATCGCCACCGCCCGGATCAATGACGGCGCCCGCGTCATCGTCACCGGGCACGAGCTCATGAGCGGCTATAGCTACCAGGTCGCGACCGACCAGGCGATCGCAGCCAAGCGGCCGCTGCTGGCCGACTATCTGCGCCGCCTGACGCTGGCGCGGCGCTGGGGCCTGCAGCATATGGGCGAGCAGGCCAGGATCTGGGCCGAGCAGACCGGCTTTCCGCTGGCTGTCGCCCAGGACGTGATCGAGACCGCCCATGCCGAGCCGGTGCCGATCGACGACGCCACCACCGCAGGCCAGCAGCGCGTCGCCGATTTCTTCCACGAAGCGGGCGTCATCGCCAAGCCCGAAGCGGTCGCCTCCTTCTTCGACCGCTCCTTCAACGACGACGCCTTCCGCGCCTAGTCAAGGACCTCCGGCTGGGTATCGAGCACCGTCTCATAGAGCATGTTGAAGGCGCGGGCGGCGCCGCTGACGGTGCCGACCTGGCCGGCGGTGAGGGCCGCCATCTCGTGCGGGATCGATTGCGGCTTGCCGGCGGCCTCGGCCAGGAGCTGGGCGTGGGCCGCATTGTCCATGGCGATGTACCACCAGACCGTCGACGCCACGGTCGGCCCGCCGGTGAGGATGCCGTGATTCTTGAGGATGACGGCCTTGTGCGGCCCCAGCGCCTCGGCGATCCGGTCGCCCTCGGCGGTGTCGAGCACGACGCCGGTGAAATCGTCGAACAGCGAATGATCCTGATAGAAGGCGCAGGCATCCTGGGTCAGCGGATCGAGCAGCCGCCCGAGCGTCGACCAGGCCTTGCCGTAGAGCGAATGCGAATGGGCGGCCGCCACGATGTCCGGCCGCGCCTTGTGGATCGCCGAATGGATGGCGAAGGCGGCGCGATTGACCGGCCGCTCGCCCTCGACGACGGCGCCGTGATGATCGACCAGCAGCAGGTCGGACACGCGGATCCTGGAGAAATGCACGCCATAGGGATTGACCCAGAATTTGTCCGGATCCTCCGGGTCGCGCGCCGTGATGTGGCCGGCCGCCCCCAGGTCGAAGCCGTAGCGGGCGAAGAGGCGGAAGGACACGGCGAGATGCTGCTTGCGCAGCAGCCTTTCTTCCTCGATCGACGGGATGGCGGCGGGCTCGACGGGCAGGCGCAGGAGATTGGTGCTCATAAGGCAACTCCACTCTGACGGACCGGAACAGCGGCAATCAGGCTGCCACCGGGAAAAGATGCTGTGAAGCCGCTGCCGCCCTCACGCATGGCGGGCATCTCCAATCCGCCGGGCCGGCATCAGCCGCCGGCGAGCAGCCGGCCGTAACCGGGCCGCGCATGGCGGATGCCGGCGACGCGGAGCGCGTGCCACATCATCGCCGAGGCGGCGGAGAGGACCGGCTTGCCGAGATCGTCCTCGAGCAGCTGCAGGGCACCCAGGGTCGGCATGCCGACGCCGCTGATGAAGATCGCCTCGGCCTCGGGCCGGTCGGCCTTGCGGGCGGCGGCGTAGGCGCGCTCGGCATTCTCCTCGTAGATGTTGCGGACATTGTCGAGCCGGGCGTAATTCACGACCTCGATCCCGTGCTTCTCCAGATGCGCCTTGCCCGTCAGCGTCATGTCCTCGCCATAGGGCGTGGCATAGGCGATCCGGCGCGCGCCCAGATGCTCCAGCGCCGCGAGCACGCTGCCGAAGGCGGTGATGAAGCGCGTGCCGGTGCTCTGCTCCAGCCGCCGGACCAGCTCGGCCTCGGCCTCGCGGCCGAGCGTGTAGCTGGTCGCCGTGTGGGCCATGACGATGACGTTGGGAGAGACCATCGCCAAGAGCGCGCAACAGGCATCGAGGCTTTCGAGCTGGCTGCGGTTGCGCTCCTCCTGGCCGCTATGCGTCCCGGCCGGGCCGCTCGCCGCCATGCGGGTGAAATGGAGCGAGACGCCGGGCGGCACCAGCTCCATCATTTCCGGCTCGACCGTCGGATTGCCCGGCGGCACCAGGAAACCCAGCCGCCCTCTCCAGCCCATCATGATGCCGACCCCGCCTCCGCCATGCCCGCGCTCGCCCGGTCGATGAAGGCGACCGCCTCGATCGCGCATCCGTCCGGGCATGTCGCAGCGACATGATATGAATCGGCCTCGATCTCGACCCGTGCCGATCCCTTCACCCACGCCTGCAACCGCTGCAGGTCGGCGAGCACGCCGGGCGTCGGGCGCAGAACGGAACGCCGAATAGGGTTCGGTTCGGCCTCAGTTCCCGGACATCACCGCCGACAAGCCTTGAGACGCCTGCTCGCCGAACGTGGCAGGAAGCGGATCGAGCGCGCCGTCGTCCGGGGTCGCGTCGGCCTGGGGCAGAACCGAGTAAACCACGGTATGGGCGGGGCCGACGCTGACGATACCCACGGAAAGCACCGCGCCGATCAGGGTCGAAGAGAAGAAGCGGATCGAGATCATCATATCCAACCGGTCAGGGATCGGGGCCCGAAGCAGGCCCTCCATCCCCGGCACGATAATTCTGCTGCATTGCACAAGGATTTCCCGGCGACGCTCACGGGTTACAGCGGTAATCCGTCGCACCGGCATGAAGGCGGCCGTCCCGCCGCTCCGATCGAGCGGGGGAGCGGGTCGCTGCTGCCCTATCTTTGAGGCGGACGCGCGGACAGGCCCCCGCCCCGGAAATCGAGGCGTGGCTTCAGGGCCGCTACCCTGACCCGATCAGGAACTGTCCGAGGCGGGCGGGTCATTACGCATCCAGGGCGGGTCGGGAAACGCGTCCTTGCCGTAGCGTTCCTGCAATCGGGTGAGGAAACCCTTGGGCGGCCCCGGATCGGGTTTGGCCGGCTCGATTTCGTCCGGCTCGGTCTCCTCCGGCGCTTCATCCTCGGGAAACCGCCAGCCCTCCTCGGCGAACCAGGAGGTCTCCTCCCAGAGCCGCCAGCTCGGCCTGAGGCCGAGATCGCGGCAGATACCGGCGATGACATCGCCGAGCTTGCGCCGGCCGATCTCCTGCTCGATCGAGGGATCCGCCAGCCGCTCGCGCAGATCGGCGAAGACATCCTCATTGTCGCGGCCGATGCCGTCGCCATCGAGATTGACGCCGCGCTCGATCGTCATCGCGACGGATTGGGCGATCTGCCGCTTCCTCCGCTCGGTGGTGGCGAGCGCGACCGCGCGCTCATGCCGCCGCTTCGCGAACTCCAGGCCGTCCTCGGCGAGCTTGGCCTTGAGCGCCACGGTCTGGCGCACGGCGCGGGCGATGCGCGCGAAGGCGAGCGAAAGATCGACGCCCTCGAAGGCCTTGGCCTGCTCGGGCGAGGCCTCGCCCCGGGCGCATGACCGGACCGTCTCCGCCAGATCCATGCCGATCTCGGCCAGCCGGTCGAGCAGCCGCAGATCCTCCGCGCAGGCACGGCTCTCCGCCAGAGCCCCGGCGGGGTCGGCTTGGGCCGTGTCCGCCGAGGCGGGGATCTGCGATGCCATGTTCATGGACAAAACATGAACATTTGCGGTGCCGCGCGTCAAGACGACGGGCACCGCGGCGCGGTCGGGGCTGTGGACAAGTCGGAGATTTGGCGCGAAATCGTGACTGGTGACTAAGATCGTGACAGCGTTGCCTGGGTGGGCTGCTTTGTACCAGATATCACTTCCGATCCGGGCCGCCGAGATAGGCCGAAACGAGGCCGTCCGATTCTGAGCAGCGTCGAGGCTGGAACGGACATTCGATGTTCAGCCACGCACGTTCCTATCGGTCAAAAGCCCATCTTCCTGAAGACGCTGATACGCTGCGCGGATCGTATTGTCATCGAAGGTGTTTCGCTTTCGATCGTTCCAGCCGTTCATGGCCTTGATGATCTTTTCGATGGGATACTGCTTCTCATGGTGCGCAAGCCAGTGCACCGACGACAAAAGTTCGAGCCCATAGGGGCTTTCATAACCTTGGATCAAATGGCTTAGCCGCGTGATGATGTCTTCGACGGGGCGTTCGCAATCTTGCAAAAAATCATCGGCAGCGGCACACCCAATCGGCGTTACGTGCGCGCGACGATCATTGGTCAGAAAGCCGTTTATCATCCCGTGCTTCTCGAAAATGACAAAAGCCTTCTTCAAAGTTTCAGAATACGGGCCATAGAGATTGCGCTCAAATTTCAGTCGGAATCCGACGCCAAGAGTCTGCAGAAAATAAATGATTTTCTGCATAGAAAGCCGATCAAACGCACCATCGAAATACAATTCTAGTTCGGCCAAGCTTTTCAGGAGCATGGCACGCTCGAAGTTCATCACCAATGTGGACTGTTGGGCAAACTCCGGGACATCAAGGCTGACCTTTGGCTCGAAGACAATAACCTCCACCCCATCTAGCGAAGCAAGCTTTGAAGCAATCAACGGCTTAACGTCGGCCCATTCCAGACCGCCATTCCCGCAACCGAGCGGCGGCAGTGCAATCGAAATTATGCCATGGTCCCGGATTTCACGAACAAGCGCATCAAGGCCTTGCTCGATGTAAGCCAGCTTCGATGGCGAGCGCCAATGAGTCTTGGTGGGGAAATTCACGAGGTAGCGCGGACCGTCAGACGGGAACAGCCGATGGGTATCGAAAACTAGCATTGTGCCTGGGTTTAACGCCTTCATATCACAAGCATTTTTATAAGCTCTGAAATTGCCCGGCCAACGCCTTTTGAACTCGAGAGCGACCCCTTTCCCCATCACTCCCACACAGTTCACAGTGTTCACCAGAGCCTCAACTGGCTCGGCAAACATGTCGCCATTTTTGAACATGAGGGTCATCAGAAATAGCACCCGGGTTTCGCATAAATTGGGATGTTCCAGGCAGATGCATCCATCATCTGCTGCAAACTGTGCTGCATCTCTGGTGTTTTTGCAGCGATGCAAACCACATGGGAGAGAGGCACGGCGCCCTTCACGAGAAACTCCGCCATCCGCTTCTGAGAACGATTCTGCCGCTCCGGCGGCGATGCCAGATTTTTAAAATATCTGCAGACCCCATCATAGCCGATTTCCGGTATCTTTGCGACCAGAGGACTCTCGTCGAACACCTCCCAATGGACGTGTTTAGCTAGCTTCTTGAGATCGTGCTCCAGCGTGGGCATAGGAGCTTGGCTATTCAAGGCAAAATTGCTGAAACAATAATTCAAGCAACTTCCGTTGAAACTATCGACATCGCAAACGAAAAATATCCGATCATCGTCGCTGGCCTTACAAAGTACCCCTCCGTCGGGGGAACGAAGATCTACATTGCCCAGGTGAATAGTATAGGCAAACGATGTGATGGGAGAAAAATAAAACGGCACGTAATCGTTAACCACACCTCCATGCGGCATCGCGAATATACTGGTTCCTCTTCGTTCGACAATCCTCTGATAGGAGGTTTGATGACAGCGCTGTGAGGTGGGATGTTCTTTCGATCGGATTTCACCATCGCTCAAGAACGTTGGCAAGTCCCCGCTGTACACCTGCCTGAATATGAACCTCTTAGGCACTGGCGCTCCCAACTTCAAAGTACCCAAACCTTCGACCACGCGGAACAATCACCTTACCATATGCGAGTCTGACGCAACATTCCTTGGCGCTATACGCGCCCAATCCGGCCACCCCTATCCTCCCTTTACAGACTACATCAGGAGTCGCCAGAGATGGCAAGATCATGCGCCTGCTCCATCAGTGCACGATGGCGAAGGCCAGACATATCAACAAGGCCGCGCGTGCGAGCGCCGATCCAAGGGCTCCAGATGACCGCCACAGGCTCAGAGCCGAGATCGACTCGCTCGGGGGCATTTCGAAGCCGAAGGCGACAAGCGCGTTTGGCTGTCTGTGGCCGAAGGGCGCACTGATTCGTCGGGGGACGCCGTTGATCCCTAACACCCGGCAAATTTCCGCATCGTCCTCGTCGGTCCGTCTGCGCCATCGCCCAATATCCCAAGCCCAATCCACACGCCAACGCATTGACATTCCTCAACCCGCCAGGGCCACATAGGCACCGCCGATCCGCCGTCTCGGGGTCGGTGCGTGCGGCCAAGGGAGAGGGCACATTGAGCTTTTCAGCAATGTTCGCGCGGGGCGTCGCCTTGATCGGCACCGCGACGGTCGCGTTCAGACGGATGACGGACGGGGCGCATGAGCCCGCTTGGGGCAGCGCCCCGGTGATCCCGACGGCGAAATCGCAGGGCGCCATCCCCACCCTCAAGATGCCGACCGCCCAGGGCTGGGCGCCGGGGCAGGTTCCGGTCGCGGCCCCCGGGCTTCGGGTCAATGCCTTCGCCACCGATCTCGAGCATCCGCGCTGGATCCATGTGCTGCCCAATGGCGACGTGCTGGTGGCCGAGGCGTCGAGCGTCGACCGGCCGCCCCGGAGCATCCTCGAATACGCCATGGTGAGCACGATGCGGCGCGCCGGCGCCATGGGGGTGAGCGCCAACCGCATCACCCTGCTGCGCGACGCGGATGGCGACGGCGTCGCCGAAATCCGGTCGGTGTTCCTGGAGGGGCTCAATCAACCCTTCGGGATGGCGCTCGTCGGCGACACCTTCTATGTCGGCAATACCGACGGCGTGATGGCTTTTCCCTACATTCCGGGCGCCACCAGCATCGCGGCGCCGGGGCGGCGGCTCACCACCTTCAAGCCGGGCGGGCATTGGACGCGGAGCCTGCTGCCGAGCCCGGACGGAACCAAGCTCTATGCCGGCGTCGGTTCGCTCAGCAATATCGGCGAGATGGGCATGGAGGCCGAAGTGGGCCGGGCCGCCATCTATGAGCTCGACCTCGCCAGCGGCGACAGCCGCATCTTCGCCGGCGGCCTGCGCAACGCCGTGGGGCTGGCGTGGGAACCCGGCACGGGCGCGCTGTGGACCGTGGTCAACGAGCGCGACGGGCTCGGCGACGAGACGCCGCCCGATTACCTGACCTCGGTGCGCGACGGCGGCTTCTATGGCTGGCCCTATTGCTATTGGGGCCGGACGGTCGACGACCGGGTGCCGCAGGACGCGGCCGCGGTCGCGACCGCGATCACGCCGGATTATGCGCTGGGCGGCCATACCGCCTCGCTCGGCCTCTGCTGGCTGCCGGCCGGCACGCTGCCCGGCTTTCCGGACGGCATGGCGATCGGCCAGCACGGCTCGTGGAACCGCAGCACGCTCAGCGGCTACAAGCTCGTCTTCGTGCCGTTCGCGGATGGCCGTCCGTCCGGACCGGCGCGCGACATCCTCTCGGGCTTCCTCGCAGCGGACGAGAAGGTGTCCTACGGGCGACCGGTCGGGGTGACGCTCGCCGCGGACGGCGCCGTGCTGATGGCGGACGATGTCGGCCATGTGATCTGGCGCGTGACGGCCGGGTAGAAGGAAAACATCGATGCCGCCGGGGCGCGGGCTTCGCGGCCCGTGTCCCGGCGGCGAGGAGACTCACCGCGTCATTTGAAGTCCGGGTCGCGGCTCCAATCGATGAAATCCTGATCATTGTCGCGGCCCTGGTCGGCGCCGCCGACATCGGAGATGAGCGCGTCGACGACGGTCCGGCGGCCATTCGCCGCCGAGATATATTGGTTGCGGACATTGCTCCGCGTCGCGTCGATGACCTTGTCGACGTAGCGGTCATGGTTCGGATAGAGCTGGTTCAGCAGATCGAGGCTGAAGGGCGTGGAATAGCCCCACCGGACGCAGGCGCCCGGGCCGCTGCTGACGCCGACATTCTTGGCGGTGGGCACGGATAGCTCGGCGAGCTGGATGCCGCCCAAGGCCAGGCCCAGGCTGTTGCGGGCGACGACCGAGGGCTGTCCCGTGGCGCCGAACGATGTGATCTGAATCCTGGGCGCGCTCGGCGGCGGCGTGCCCTTCGTCGCCCAGCGCACCAGCAGGTCGTAGGCTTCGCTCACGACGTAATGTGTGGGCACGCTGGTGCCGATCGAGGGGACGGCGCATTGCGGCTGCAGGATCGCCTCCGACGAGCTGGCGGTGGTCGATGTGCTGAAGTCGCGCAGCTCGAGCGGCTGGCGGCTCGCCCGCAGATGCTTGTCGACATGGGAGGCACCCGCGACCTCCCAGGTGTGGAACTTGCTCGTGTCGGGCTGACGGGTCGTGGCTTCGGAATTCTCCACGTCGTACTCGGTCAGGAACTTGAAGACCGGCGCCTTCAGATCCGGGCGGATGAGCGTGCCGCCGGTCGACAGCAGGAAGAAGCCGTCATATTCCGGCGTCAGCGGGTTGATCGAGTTGACGTAGGTGGCAAGGCGGCCGGCGGATTGGGATTCGCCGATGGCGAGGATGGTCTGGCGCTTCAGCCCGCCGAGCGGATCGACGCCGGTCGGGTGCCGGATCGCCTGTCCGGCCTGGGTGAAGATGTCGTAGGAGAGCGAATCATCGGTGATGGCGCCGCCCTGGGTCACGTCCAGCGTGCCGTACCGGCTCGGGCTCCATGTCTTCAGGGCGTTGACGCCGATCTGCTGCGCCGAGACCCCGACCCAGGCATAGCCCGCGCCCAGAATATGCTCCCACGAGAAGAACCAGGCATTGTCGGCGTCGAAGCCGTTGGTCACGTTCAGCCATTCGACCAGCACGGTGCCGTTGAACTGCTTGGGATCGGCCGGGCGGCGCACGATCATGCGCGTCGCATAGGAGTGGTTGCCATCGATGAGGCTGCCGGTCGCCTCGGTCGGCGTGTTGTAGCGGTTCGCCGTGCCGCTATAGAAAAACTCCTGCTCGACATAGCCATGGGCGGCGAGCTCATGGTTGGAAGCGAAGAAGGGATAGTTATGCGTGGGCGCGCCCGGCAGGTCGGGGGCGGCGACCGGCCCGGTTACCGCCGGGCTGGGGATCGACGCGGCGTGGGCCGGCAGGGCGGCAACAACAAATCCCGCGACGATCGGCACAGCCATCCAAACCTGCGCGATCGCCGGAACAATGGATCTTAACCATTTCCTGGTATTCATGACGTTCCTCCACGATTATTATTTATCTTTCCCTTACGCATCGCGCGCGCACAGGGCGACGCATCCGGCCGACTCTTTCGCCGACCGGCCGATGACAAAGGTGCTTGGGTGATTTTTGTGCCCGCGGTGCTCAAAATTGTTGCGCCTGGCTATTCGGGCAAGCAATGCGACAGGTTGTCCTATCGAGGCGCCTCAACCACTGGAAACGCTGCCGAAACGGAGCGCGCCGTGGAGGGTGCCGACGCGATGCTTGGATTATTGACCGTATAGTCCATAACTGCTATTCCACCGGTCATGGCAAGGCCGAGAGAATTCGATCGAGACGTTGCGCTGGAGCGCGCTACAGGCGTTTTCTGGGCGAAGGGCTACGCCTCGACCTCGACCGAAGACCTTCTCGCCGCGATGGGGATCGGCCGCCAAAGCCTGTACAATGCCTTCGGTGATAAGCGCGCGCTCTATCTTGAGGCGCTGGAACGCTATCAGCGCGCTACTAGCTCCGGACACCTGCAACGACTCAAAGCGCCGGTTTCGCCGCTGGCCGGCATCGAAGCGCTATTGCTCGGCTTGATCGCCGAGGATGCCGGTCAACGAGCGCTGGGTTGCATGGGCGTCGGCGCCGTCAGCGAGTTCGGCGTCGGCGATCCGGCCCTGGCAGAGCTTCGGGCTAAAGTCGGACCCGTTCTCTTCTCCTGCCTGATCGACCGTCTGTGCGAAGGCCAAGCCCGAGGCGAGATCGATCCGGCGATGAATGCCGAGGACGCGGCCGGGTTCATTCAGATGACGATGACCGGCTTGCAGCTTGCCGCCCGCAGCGGCGCCGGCGCCGACGCGATGCGCTCGCTCGCCCGTTTCGCGGTAGACCGACTGAAAAAGCGCTGACCGCGCGCTCGAAATGCAGACGCGTTCGCGCGCCCTGTTCTGGACTGTTTAGTCAATAATGGAGAGAACCATGGATGAGAATCGCAAGCTTCTGGGAAAGGTCGCGATGGTTTTCGGCGGATCTCGGGGGATCGGTGCCGCGATCGTCCGACGCCTGGCCGAGGATGGCGCGGATGTCGCCCTGACCTACCTATCCGCGGCGGACAAGGCGGCAGAGACCGCCCGCGCGGTCGAAACCGCGGGCCGGAAGGCTCTGGCCATAAAGGCCGACAGCGCCGATGCGGCGGCGATCCGAAACGCCGTGGCACAGGCACACGACCGGTTTGGCCGGCTCGACATCGTCGTGGTCAATGCCGGCCTGTTGCGGCTGGGCTCCGTCGAAACCTTCAGCCTGGAGGATCTCGACCGAATGCTGGACGTGAATGTGCGTGGCGTGTTCGTCGCCATTCAATCGGCCGCGTCCAAGCTCGCCGATGGCGGCCGTGTGATCACCATCGGCAGCAACACCGCCATTCGCACCGGCTTTCCCGGCTCCAGCGTCTATTCGATGACCAAGGCGGCCGTGGCGACCATGGTGAAGGGTATCGCGCTGGACCTGGCGCCGCGCGCGATAACCGTCAACAATGTTCAGCCTGGGCCGACCGAGACGGATATGACGGTCGATCATCTGGAGAGGGTGAAGCCCCTGGTGCCCCTTGGACGCGTCGGCCAACCATTCGAGATCGCCGGCCTGGTCGCCTACCTCGCGAGCGAGGAGTCCGGGTACATGACCGGCGCCAGCCTGACGATCGACGGCGGGTACGTGCTTTAAATCTGGGCGGGGCCATCCGCTCGCCGGATCGGCCCCGCCTGCGCCGCCCTTAGAAATACTTGGTCACGCCGGCGAAGAAGCCGCGGCGCGGGCCGAATTGCGGGGCGCCGACGCCGACGCCGGTGCCGTCGCGGATTTCATATTGCTCGTCGAAGAGATTGATGATGTCGAAGCGGACCTCCATGGCGCCGGCGCCGGGCGCCTCGAATTTCTGCGACACGCCGAGATTGACCTGGGTGTAGTTGGGCAGGCTGGCGCCGTTGGGGGTGGTGCTGTCGGCGCGCAGACCCGTGCCGTAGAGGAGATCGGCGCTGAAGCGGGTCTGGTCGAGCTGATAGGCGGCGCCGGCCGAGGCGGTGAAGGTCTGGTCGTGGTCGAGATGGATGAAATGGTCGCTGATGAAGGCGAGGTCGCCCGGATCGAAGCTGAACTGGCTCGACACGATATCCTCGCCCTCGGCGACGTTGGCGGAGAAATTACCGTAGGCCGAGAAATTGCCGTGCTGGTAGGAGGCCGAGAGCTCGGCGCCATATTGTCGGCCGGCGGCGTAGTTGAAGGGTGTGAGGATGATCGGCGCCCCGAACTGGCCCTCGTCGATGAGGTTGCGCGAGTTCTTGTAGTAGGTGTCGAGGCCGACGGTCAGGCCCGGGATCAATCTTTGCGACACGCCGATATCGAAGTAATTCGCCTTCTCGGCCTTGGAGACGTCGTCGGTCGTGACCGCCGGGGCGGCCGTGGTGTTGGCGAATTTGGTGACGGTCTCGCCGCCGACCAGCTCGAAGGGCGGCGGGGTGAAATAGCGGGCATATCCCGCATGGACGGTGGTGGTATCGGTCGGCTTCCAGACGAGGTTGAGGCGCGGGCTCACCTGGTTCTCATGGGTGAAGGCGTCGACCAAGTCGAACCGGCCGCCGTAATTGACGGTGAGGCTGTCGAGCAGCTTCCACTCATCCTGGAGATAGACGCTGTAGGTCCATGAGGTCTTGCCGCCGGTGTCCGAGATGGAGATCGGCTGGTTGCTGGTCTGGACACCGTTGGCGTCGGTCGGCAGGACCAGCGAGTCGGTGTTGCTGGTCGCGCGGTCGGCCTCGATGATGACACCGGCGCGGAGCGTGTGCCGGTCGTTGAGGATATAGGAGCCCTCGGCCTGGAGGCCGGTGCTGATGTCGCGCTTGTAGGCGCTTTGCGCCACGCCGGTGAAGAGCAGGTCGCCGATCGGGTCGGGCGTGAAGTCGAGGCTGGAATAGCGGCCGAACAGCGAGACCTGCGCGGTGAAGCTCTTCTGCGAGCGCAGGTAGCTCAGCACGCCATATTCGGTGATCTCGCGCTGGCTTTCGTTCAGCTCGTCGCTGGAGAAATTCGTCTGGCCGTTGACGTTGAGGCCGAGGCTCGGCACCTGGCCTTGCTGGTCCGGGATCTGGAACTGCTCGCGCGAGATGCCGAGGATGAGCGAGATCCGGCTCGACGGATCGATGATGTCCTCGAAATAGCCGAAGCCCTGGCCCTGCTCGGTGCGGTCGTGCAGCGGGTCCGAGCGGCCGTCCGGCGATTCGATGCCGAGGCCGCTCTGCAGATAGTTGCCCGAGACGAAGTAATTGATCGAGCCGGCCGAGCCGCCGAACTCGAAGCTCGGCTGGATCAGCCCGTGGCTGCCGCCATAGAGCGAGACCGAGCCGCCCGGCTCGAACGCGCCGCTCTTGGTCTGGAGATCGATGATGCCGGCGGTGCGCAACCCATATTCGGCCGGCAGCGCGCCGGTGATGAGCTCGACCTGATCGGCGAGGCGCGGGCTGAGCGCCTGGCTGAAGACGCTGATGCCTTCGGGCAGGATGATGCCGTTCAGGCGGAATTGCAGGTTGTTGTGCTCGCCGCGGACATGGAGCTGGCCGAAGGAATCCTGCGCCACGCCCGGCGCCTGCAGCAGCACCTGGCTCAGCTCGTTGTTCTCGCCGCCGGGCTGGTTGTCGATCGCCTGCTGGTTGATCACATAGGTCGAGGCGCCGGTCTGGGTCTGGATGCCATTGCGCGCCTCGTCGAGCCGCTTGCCGATGACGGTGATGTCCTCCTCGGCCGGGGTGGCGCCGCCATCCGCCGGATCGGCGGCATAGGCGGGCCCGCATAAGGCCAGGGCGAGCAGCGTCGTGCCCGAGAGGGAAAGGAGCGATGGGCGAATCATCAAAATTCCTGTTGTTATAACATTGCAGACCGGTCGCGGATTCGGACGGCCGCAGTTTCTTGACCGACGGGCTCGGCGGTCGGGATAGTGGCGCGCACCACGCCCGATTGCATCGAACATTATGCCGCGCCGCCCGCATGCGATTGCGTGGATGTTATAACATAACAAAATGAGCTGCCAAGTCGAAATGGGCCTGCTGGCCATGACCGGCGCGATCGCGCAGGATCCGGCCGTTTCAGCAGGCCGGAGGGTGAATTGATCGAGCGTCCAGCACTACCGGAGCGCGGCTACGCCGCCTGCCTGTTCGATATGGACGGCACGATCCTGAGCTCGATCGCCGCGGCCGAGCGGGTTTGGGCGGATTGGGCGCGGCGGCACGGGCTGGATGTCGCGGCGTTCCTGCCGACCATCCACGGCGTCCGCACGGTCGAGACGATCCGGCGGCTGGCGCTGCCCGGCATCGATGCCGAGGCCGAGGCGGCCGGGATCACTGCGGCCGAGATGGTGGATGTCGGCGGCATCGCCGCCATCGCCGGGGCCGCGGGCTTTCTGGCATCATTGCCGGCCGCGCGCTGGGCGGTCGTGACATCCGCCCCGCGCCGGCTCGCCGCCCGGCGGATGGCAGCGGCCGGATTGCCCGCCCCGCCGCTGATGATCACCGCCGAGGATGTCGCGCACGGCAAGCCGGCGCCCGATTGCTACCTGCTCGCGGCCGATAGGCTGGGCTTCGCCGCCGCCGACTGCCTGGTGTTCGAGGATGCCGCGGCCGGCATCGCCGCCGCCGAGGCAGCCCGCATGGAGCTGGTCGTGATCACGGCCACCCATGCGCATCCGGTCGAGACGCGGCATCCGCGCGTCAGGGATTATGAGGGGCTCGTAGCACGCCAGGCGCCGGACGGGCGTTTGACACTGAGCTAGGGCCTGTAGCCGTCGGTCAGCGTGCCGAGGAAGGCGATCACGTCGCGGATCTCGCCCGCATCGAGCGCCGGTTGGTCGCCCGGATGACGGTCGAAGGGCGGATCGGTGTTGATATTGTCGCGATATGACGCGGGCAGATCGTCGAACTTGTCGACCGTGCCGTCCGGGTTGCGCCCGTACCATTTCTCCGGGGCGCTATCACGTTCGACGTAGAATTCCATCACCTGCTCGAGCGTGGTGAAGACGCCGTTATGCATGAACACCGTCCGCAGCGCCACGTTGCGCAGGGACGGCGTCTTGAACAGGCCGCAATAATCGGCGTGGCCGAGGAAATCCGTGCGCACCGGGCCGCACAGGCCGAGATCGAAATAGGCCGGGTCCCGGTTGGCCGGGATCGCCCGGTTGCGCGGCACGCCGATCGCGATCAGGCCGAAATCGGTGAATTGCGGCGGCGTGCCGTCCCGGCTGCGGGCGCTGACATGGCAGCTGGCGCAATTGCCCTTCGCCGGATCCTCGAACAGGGCGAGGCCGCGCGCCTCGGCCGGGCTGAGCGTGGCCTTGCCGGCGAGGTAGAGATCGTACTTGCTCGAATAGGGATAGAAGGTCCGATAATCCTGCTCATAGGCTTCGAGCGCCCGCAGGGCGGCATCGACCAGCCGGTCCGGCCGGTCGAGCGGGGTGCGCAGGACATGGCGGAGCGCCGGTACATAGCCGGCGCGGCGCAGCCGTTCCGCTACCGCCGGCACGTCACGATTCGCCATCTCGAACGGCGAGAGCAGCGGGATGCGCGCCTGGTCGCGGCCGCGATCGACGCGCCCGTCCCAGGTGAGCCCGCCGGTCGGGCCGTTATCGATGCTCTCGTCGCCCTCATCCTCGGACTCGAAGAAATGCTCGGTGAAGGGCGGCGTCGCCTGGAGATAAGTGAGGGACGGCACGGCGCGCACGCCCGGTCGGGCGAGATCGGCGCCGCCCATGCGCACCGGCGCGGCATCCGGCGGGCCGAAGCCGTGCTCCGGACTGTGGCAGGAGGCGCAGGCGAGCTTGCCCGAGGCGGAGAGTGCGGAGTCCATGAACAGGCGCTTGCCGAGTGCCGTGAGCGCATCCGCCTGCCGGCGCACCTCGGCGCGCGACATCGGCTTGTCCGCCGCCGCCCCCATCAGCAGCAGGGCCGATACCGCTAAGGCGAGCAGGCGATACGATTTTCTGGAGGACAGGCGCACAGATTTCATAATGTCGTGGTCATATGTCCGTAACGGATCACGACCAAGAAGGAAGATCGACGTGAAGGCATCGACGATAGTCACCGCTTCTGTTTCCGGCGCGCTGATGCTGGGCGCCGCATCGCCCGTGGCGCTGGCGGCCGCCGCCCCCGCCAGCCTCGGCCAGATCGACACCGTGGTCGTGATCTATGCCGAAAACCGCAGCTTCGACAATCTCTATGGCAGCTTTCCCGGCGCCAACGGGCTGAAGCGCGCGACGAAGGCGGAGAGCCTGCAGCTCGACCGCGACGGCAAGCCGCTCACCGAGCTGCCGCCGGTCTGGGACGGGCTCACCGCCAAGGGGGTGACGCCGCCGGTGACCCAGGCCGAGACCGAGCATCTGCCGAACAAGCCCTTCGCCATCGACGATGCCAAGGGCTTCAATACCTCGCTCGGGGTCGTCACCCACGATCTGTGGCATCGCTTCTACCAGAATCAGATGCAGATCGACGGCGGCAAGAACGACAAGTTCGTGGCCTTCGCCGATGCCGGCGGGCTGGTCATGGGCCATTACGACGACAGCAAGCTGCCGATGTGGAAGATCGCCCGGCAATATACGCTCGACGATAATTTCTTCATGAGCGACTTCGGCGGCTCGTTCCTCAATCATTTCGGCCTCGTCTGCGCCTGCGTGCCGAAATATCCGAACGCCGACCAAGGGCCGGGCAAGACGTTGATCTCGGCGGTCGATGCCGGCGGCACCGCGCTCGCCATCGCCGACAATTCGCCGAAATCGGCGCTGGAAGGTATTCCGAAATTCGTCAAGGACGGCTCGCTGACCCCGGATTTCTACGCCGTCAACACGATGCAGCCGCCCTATCAGCCGAGCGGCAACAAGCCGGCGCAGGGCGGCGATCCGGCGCTCGCCGACCCCGCCGTGCCGACGACCCTGCCGCCACAGACCGAGCCCACGATCGGCGACCTCTTGAGCGCCAAGGGCGTCACCTGGGCCTGGTATGCCGGCGCCTGGCAGGCCGTGCTCGACGGCAAGAACGGCTCGCCGGTGCCGAACTTCCAGTTCCACCACCAGCCCTTCAACTTCTTCGCCAATTACGCTCCGGGCACGCCGGCCCGCGCCGAGCATCTGAAGGATGGCGGGCTCGGCGGCGTCGAGTTCATCAAGGCGATCGATGCCGGCACCCTGCCGCAAGTCGCCTTCTACAAGCCGCAGGGCGATCTGAACGAGCATGCCGGCTATGCCGACGTGCAGTCGGGCGACCAACATATCGCCGACGTGATCCACCATCTCGAGCATAGCCCGCAATGGCAGCATATGCTGGTGGTCGTGACCTATGACGAGAATGGCGGCTTCTGGGACCATGTGGCGCCGCCCAAGGCCGACCGGTTCGGGCCGGGCACGCGCGTGCCGACCATCATCGTCTCGCCCTTCGCCAAGCGCGGCGCCGTGGACCACACGCCTTACGACACGACCTCGATCCTGCGCTTCATCACGCACCGCTTCGACCTGCCGATGCTGGCCGGCCTCAAGGTGCGCGACGAGGCGCTGGCCGCCCATGGCGAGAAGCCGCTCGGCGACCTCACCGGCTCGCTCGCTCTCGGCAAGAAGAAGGGCTGACGCAGGCGAGCGACGGTCCGGGCCGCTTGCCCTGGCCGTCGGCGATGCCGGCCCGAGCGGAGCGCCCACCGAGGCGAGCATCCCGAACCCCATGACGCCCTCGTGAAGTGTTCATCAAGAAAAACATCGCCGATGAACCAATCACTTGGACACGCACCTCGATGACAACATTCTAGAGCCGGATCGGAATGGGTGGAGTCCACCCGTTCCGTGAATCCGCCTCTATTCAAATAGTTAGAGTATGATTCACGCATTGGCTGTTTCCAGCCAATACGATCGTGCTCTAGAATGGCCGCAATTCTCAGGCGAAATAAATATTCGATTTTATACTTTCAGATATCGTCTGAAATTGTCGGGAACAGACCCTCGTCCGCATGTGTTGTGCTCCTATCGGCCTAAATCCGGTGCCGTATTTGAACCCGATCAACCAGGACGATGGAGAGACGCATGGCCAAGGAACCGAAGCAGTTGAACGAATTATTTCACGATACGCTCAAGGACATTTATTTCGCCGAGAAGAAGATCCTGGCGACGCTGCCGAAAATGGCCAAGGCGGCGCGCAGCAAATCGCTCCAGGCGGCGTTCGAGAAGCATCTCGGCGAGACCAAGGGCCAGATCGAGCGGCTCGAGCAGGTGTTCGCGATCATCGGGGCGAAGCCTCAGGGCAAGACCTGCGCCGCGATCGTCGGCATCACCGAGGAAGGTGCCGAGATCATCACGGACTATACGGGCTCCCCGGCGCTCGACGCCGGTCTGCTCGCGGCGGCCCAGGCAGTCGAGCATTACGAGATCTCGCGATACGGCACGCTCAGGACCTGGGCGGAAGAGCTCGGCCTGACCGAGGCGGTCGCCCTTCTGGACGAAACGCTGGAACAGGAAAAGGCGACGGACGTTGCACTCACCGAGATCGCCAAGACCGCGATCAACCAGAATGCCAAAGCGGCGTAAAGCCGGCGATAGAGCGCGAGATATTCGACGGAGGCCGGAAGCGATTTCCGGCCTCCTTTTTGTTGGGACCGACTACTTCTTCAGCGCGTCCCGAGCGGCGTCCTTGGCCCCGCCCACGGCGTTCTGCACCTTGCCGGCCGCCTTCTCGACTTTTCCTTCGGCTTCCGTCTTGGCATCGCCGGTCACTTTGCCGACGCCCTCCTTGACCGAGCCCTTTACTTGCTTGGCGATACCTTCAACGCGATCCTTGTCCATCACTGCGACTTTCCGTTCGGGCCTTCCCGGGACGGGGCGGCTCCCGCTCCTCAGGGCGATGCCGCCGCAGAGGAGGTCGGAGACCAACGCCGAGGGCCGGGTAAAGGTCCGCCCTCAGGCTAGATCCAGCCGCGCTTCGAGCCGGCGGAGCGTGCGGGCAAACAGGCCCGGATCGTTCACCGCCCGGGCCAGCACGAGGCCGCCCTGGATCGCCGCCACCGTCTCCTCGGCCAGATCCTCGGCGCCGGCGGCGGAATGGCCGGCGCGGCCGAGCGCTTCGGCCAGATCCCGGCGCCAGCTCGCGAAATAGCGCCGGATCTGCTCCGCGAACCGGTCCCTGACATCGCCGAGCGCCAGCGCGCCGACCAGGCAAACCCGCCGCCCCGAGCGGAAATATTCGTCGACGGTGCGGAACATGGCCTTGATCGCGGCAACGGGATCGGGATCCTCGCGCAGCGGCTTGAACAAATTCTGCTCGAACCAGCCGTCGATCTCACCCAGGACCCAGGACGCCATCTCCTCCTTCCCGCCGGGGAAGAAATGATAGAGGCTGCCTTTGCCGAGGCCGGTGCGCAGCGTGATCATCGACAGGCTGGCGCCTTCGAACCCGCGCTCCCGGAAAAGTTCCGAGAGGGCCGGAAGCAAATCGGCCCTCTCGCTGACGGTTCGCGCCATCAGAGTCCGAGGTCGGACAGGCTGGGATGGTCCGCCGGGCGCGGGCCGCTGCGATCCCAATGGAACTTGCGGTCCGCTTCGGTGATCGGCAGGTCGTTGATGCAGGCGTGCCGGGCGCGCATCAGCCCATGCTCGTCAAACTCCCAATTCTCGTTGCCATAGGCCCGGAACCAATTGTTGGAATCGTCGCGGAACTCGTAGGCGAAACGGACGGCGATGCGGTTGTCGGTGAACGCCCACAGCTCCTTGATCAGGCGATAACCGAGCTCCTTGCGCCATTTGCGCGTCAGAAATGCGACGATCTCGGGACGGCCATTGAGGAATTCGCTGCGATTGCGCCACTTGCTGTCGATCGTATAGGCGAGCGAGACTTTTTCAGGGTTGCAGCTGTTCCAGCCATCTTCCGCGGCACGGACCTTGATGATGGCGGTTTCCTTGGTGTAGGGCGGCAAAGGCGGACGGTCCGTCGACATTTTTTCCTCCTGATCGAAGCTGATCGGTAATGATTGTACCGTTTGGTACACTGCATAGCCCCGCATGTCAACTGGGCTGCGATCGCGTGCCGGCGTCGGACGTTCTCGGCCGAACGGGCGGGCCGGATGATCCATTCGGCCGGTGGACACCATCGCTCGATGGTACCATGCTGCGTCTTGCACAGCCGGATCGGATTGGGTGGAATCGCATGGTGATCCAGCCAAGCCGTGAAATAGAACGCGATTGACGCATCGGCTGGTTGCAGCCAATGCGATCGTACTCTGGAGCAACGGCGCCTCGGGAGGATTTCATGGCCATAACCACGAGCGACAAGGTCTTCGCCATAGGGCTGACCACGGCCCTGGTCGTCGGCTTCGTCGCGATCCTGTTCCGGACATTCGCCTTCTGGAACGAGATTCCAGGCGGACTGGCCCCGGAAGCCGTCCTGCCGATGATCCTCGGCATTCTCGGCATGATCGTGCTCTCCGCCTTGGTCCTCGGCGCCTTTTTCTGGGGCCGGAAGCAGGAGATCGAGGCCGCGGAAGAGGAAGAGCGCAAAGAGCGCAAGGAGCGCCGGTAGAGGCGCCGGCTCGACATCGACGGCGACGGTCAAGGAGATTTGACATGGAAGACCAGGAGATCCGAGCGGCCCTGGATCGTCATTGGGCTGCCTCCGACGCGGACGATTTCGAGGCGGAGCACCAGATTTACCGAGAGGACGCGGTGCTCGAATATCCGCAATCGGGCGAGCGCATCCGCGGGCGCCAGAAGATTCAATCGTCTCGCACGGCGCAGCCGAACCGGAAACGCTTCTCAGTGCGCCGGATAGTCGGCGCGGGCGACCTCTGGGTCACCGAATATGTCCTGACCTATGACGGGCGGCCGTCCTACACCGTGAGCATCATGGAATTCCTCGACGGTAAGGTGACCCGCGAGACCCAGTATTTCGGGGATCCGTTCGAGCCGGGACCATCGCGCGCGCAGTGGGTCGAGCGGATGTCGTGAAGCCCGGCCGCCATGCTGACCCTATTACTCAGCTCAGGCCGCAAGCCTCGTTCAGGATGTCGACCACCGCATCGAGAAAGCCGATCGGCGGCTGAAAGCTTAAGTGCAGCAGATGGAGCCGCCCGTCCAAGGTTGCCGCACCGATCGACTCTTCGCCTGCGATCCCCATCGAAATTGCCGGCCCCCAAAGGCCGGTGAGGTGAAGGCTGCCATACGTCACGGGGATGTCGAGGTTGCCGAGATTCGTCACCAGCACCTCGGCGCCGAATATCTTCGCCCATAAGGCGGCGGCAATTTCGACGGAAGATGCTTGCTCGGCGGCGGCGCGAACGCCACGTATGCCATAGGCGAGGACATGAGGATCGTTGAACAGATCCACCTTGGCCGAGTATCGGCGCGCATCTTCCCAGAAATTCTCATCGAATTTCGGAAGATCCACGGTTATTCCGTTCACATAGAAGGCGAGATTTTCGGCCGCATCCAAAAGACGGCGGCGCGCATCGACCGGTGAGAGCACACGCGGCGGATTGACCGGGTGAGCGGGTTTCGTGCGGGCGAACGCCCTTGCCGCGGCGGCACAGAGCGCCCCATGGACCGTCGTTCTTTCCTGTCTTGCCCTTTCGCGCAAGGCTGCGACGTGACCCGGATCGATTGTCCGAGCGGCAACGCTCGGCTGCTTCAGATCGGCAGCGCGGTAGCCCGGCGACGGATTGAGTGCCTCGCGCAGCGGCGGGATTTCCCGAACCGGCAGCTTCTTGTCGTCCAGGGCCTGCTCCAGCGACCTGATGTCGATGGCGGGCACGACCTGCCGGCCGCTTGCGCTCGAGAGAATGTCCCTGAGCAAATAGACGGCGGAACGCCCGTCCGCGACGGAATGGTGCATCGAGAGGATGAGCGCGCACTTGCCTCCGTCGATGACGAGCCGGAGCCGCAGAAGCGGATCCGCCATCGCATCGAACCTGTCGGCCAGCTCGTCCTCGAGGTACTGCGTCCAATGGCGCCCACCGGCCTCCACCACTTTCAGAGGGATGGCGCGCGGCTCGCCGATCTCGAAGAACGGCGTACCATCGGTGTCGACCACGATCCGTGCGGATACGAAGGGAATCTGCTTGCCGACGGACTCGGCCGCGGCGCGCAGGGGTTCCGCTGTCGATAGGCCCTCTATTTCAGCGACGACGGAGAAATGCGTATTTCTGTTGTAGTTGAGAAGCCAGAGAGCCTTTTCGAGGCCGTCGAGATTGCGCAATTTGCGAGGCGCATACGAATGATCAAGCATTTCAGGACTTTCCGAACAGCCGCTACCGATAGATCGGCGCCCCGGCGGGAGCGCCGCTATAGCCGCCATCCACGACCAGCTCGGCGGCGTTGACGTAGGCAGCATCGTCGGACGCCAGATAGAGCACGGCCTTGGCGATTTCGCCGGGCTCGCAGAAGCGGCCGAGTGGAATATGATCGGCAAAGAGGGCTTCCGCCTCGACGAAGGGCTCGGCCGTCGGCGAAACCATCGACCAGATCGGGGTCTTGGTCCCACCCGGCACGACCGTGTTGACGCGAATGCCGCGCGGCGCCAGCTCGGACGCGAGCACGCGGCTCATCGCGCGCAGCGCGCCCTTGCTTGCCGCATAGGCGGAAAGGCCGGGCGGCCCGCTCGTCGCCCAGACCGATCCGTTGAAGATCACCGAAGCGCCCGCCTTCAGGTGCGGCAGGGCCGCCTGCACGGTCAGAAACGCGGCGGTGACGTTGGTCCGCAAAATGTCCTGGAACGTATCGGCCGCCGTGTGGCCGACAGGCGTCGCCGCCAGGATGCCGGCATTGGCGAAGACGATATCCAACCGGTCGAACCGCTCTATCGCCGCGGCAACCGCCGCTTCGCCGACCGAGGGCTCGGTGATGTCCCCTCTGATGGCGAGAACATTCGGGCCGAGCTCGTCGGCCGCGCGCGCGAGCGTTTTCGGGTTGCGGCCGGTGATGACGACCCGAGCGCCCTCCGCAATGAATAGGCGCGCAGTGGCAAGCCCGATGCCGCTGTTGCCGCCGGTGACGAGGGCAACCTTGTTCTGGAGCTTCATCATTGCCTCATGGCTGGGCGATGAGGGCGTCGCACGGGGCCTCGTCCAGCTCGATGTCAAGCGTTTCGAGGAACCGGGCCGTCATCATGTAGAAGCCGGCGAGCAGAGTCGCCTCGGCGATCTCGTCCTCCGGAAGATGCCGGCGCAATTCGGCGAAGGTCAGGTCCGACACGCGGACCCGCTCCACGCATTCATCCACGAAGCGCAGCAGCGCCGCCTCGGGCTGGCCGAGAGGCTCACACCGCCCGGCTTCGATCGCCGCGATCTCGGCATCGGTCCATCCGGCCTCGCGGGCCGGCGGCAGATGCTGCATGCGCTCATAGCGGCTGTCGCTCAAGGACGCGACCCTGAGGATGACGAGCTCGCGCCGCTTCGCGTCGAGCCTGGTCGCCCGCAAGGCAAAGCCCAGCGCCTGGTATCCGGCGGTGCAATCGGTGCGCAGCAGCGCCCGCATCAGGTTGGCGGGAAAGCGGTCATAAAGCGCGCGGTCGGACGCGCCCAAGCGCGCCGGATCGCACAGGTCAATCCTGGCCATGATCTCGAATCCGAATATTGGCTTTGAGCGCTATTTGAACAGTTAGAGTACGATTCACGTCTTGGCTGCCTCCAGCCAAGACGACCGTACTCTAGACGAAAACTTCCATCTCGATGGCAGTCGCCACCGTGTCGTCCCGCCGAACCTGTGCCGAAAACACATATTGCGACAGGATGCGCGAGGCCGAGACGCATTCGACATGGAATGAGACGGGCTCCGAGGCGGAGATGAGGCGCAGCGCGTCGATATCGAGGCGCGCGACGCTGTATTCGACCTCCCGATCCAGGATGTGACTTAGCAGACGATCGACGACGCGCGTGACCGTCTCCGCATACACCGAGGCGGGCCAGGCAGGATATTCGAGGAAATGGCCGGCGAAGCGGCTTGCCGGCAGCGCGCGGCTGCGCGCCGTCAGGGACAGGGCGCGCGGCGTCTCGAAATCCAGCTCGATCGGTTCCTTGTAAGGGGATTCATCCGGCTTCGGCAACGGCTTCGAGCGGTAGTGCTTGAAGGTGCGGGCAAAGACCGCCTCCGGCAGCACCTGATATTCGCATCGAAAATGCGCCAGCACGCCATCGCCCGAAATCGTCGAATGCGCGACCAGCGATCTCTTGTCCTGCTCGATCACTTCGGCCTGCGCCAGAAAGCTGCCGTCCGGCGCGGTTCGCTTTGCACTGGGCAGCAGCTTGAGGCGGCCTTTCGTACCGAGATAATAGGTCGGTCTCGGCGTCCCCTCCAGCACGGCCGCGCAGGTGCCCAGCGTCGCCAAATGCCGAACCATCTCCGCAGCGGCGATCGAACCGCGTTCACGGCCGGTACGATGCTCGGGGATGAAACGGCCTCGAACAGAGGAATTACTGTGCTTTTCCAGATCCAGAAAGGCAAAATATGGAGCTTGCACGCCTACGCGCTCACAAACTTCATGAATGTTCAGATGCTGCATCGCAACCTCCGAAACTATTACATAACCGTAACTGCATCTATATATCGACAAGAGAGATAGTAACATAGATATACACGCTTCAGGAGTCGTTTTCCCTAAAGTTTTATCTTTCCGAAGGGCCGCGGAGAATTCGATCCCTTTGCCGCGATGCAAGGCGAAACCGATGATCTCCCGCCGCAACGCCCCGCCGGAGCCCTTTTCGCCCGGGGCATCCGGCTCCAATCGCTCATGCCGGCGTTGATCATGGAGCGACGTCAGCAGGGATGATCATCATGGGAAAATCGATCCTCATCATCGGCGAAACCCGGCCCGGATCGACTTCGACGCGCCCGGCGCGCCCAAGGACATGTCCGCCGCCAAAATCATGGACGGGCTGAACGGTTCCGTGGCGCGCCTCGAGGCGGCCGGTCATGTCGCCGCCCTCCTTCTCACCCAGGATGCCGAAACGGTCGAACGACAGGCGAAGGCGGCGATCGCCGATACGGACTATGACGTGATCGTCATCGGCGCGGGCCTGCGCACGCTCCCGCCCATGGCGCTTCAGTTCGAGCGGCTCATGAACGTGCTGCGCGAGGCAGCGCCTCATGCGAAGCTGGCCTTCAACAGCCAGCCCGGAGATTCCGACGCCGCGGCGATGCGCTGGCTTTAGCGGCCATCCCGCTGTCGCGCCGGCCGGACCGCATCATGCTTTGGAGCCCCTGAAATGCCCGATTACGTCCTCTATTACTGGTCCGCGCCGTTCCGCGGCCAGTTCGTGCGCGCCGTCCTCGCCTATGCCGGCAAGAGCTGGACCGAAGGCGGCGACGCCGGGATCTCAAAGCTGATGGGCGGGTCGGTGAAGGACATGCCGGTCCCGTTCATGGGCCCGCCCCTGCTGGTCGACAAAAAGGCTGACGTCGCCATCGCCCAGATGCCGGCAATCATCCTCTATCTGGGCGAGACGCTGGACCTCATGCCCGCCACCCCGGCCTTGCGCGCGCTCACCATGAAGATCGTTTGCGACGCCAACGACGTGATCGACGAGATCACGCTCGATGGCGGCCGCGAGATGTGGACGGAAAAAAGCTGGCAGGACTTCGTCCCCCGCCTGGAGAAGTGGATGTCGTTTTGGGAGGAGATTGGACGCCGCCACGGCTTGAAGGCGGAGTCCGGCTTCCTGCTGGGCGGCAAGGCGCCGGGCATCGCCGATGTCGTGACCGCCACCTTGTGGTCGACCATGGCCGAACGCTTTCCCACGATCGAGGCGATCCTCGAGGAAGCGGCACCGGCGACGGCCGCCCTGACGCGGCGGGTCGCCGAGCTGCCGCCGCTCGCCAAGCTGGCCGCCAAGGCGCGCAAAGACTATGGCGACGAATATTGCGGCGGCCAGATCGAGGCCTCGCTGCGCAAGGTCCTCGACGCCTAATCTTCCAAGGCCCGGGGCGGCTCGGTGGTCAGGAGAAGCCGGACACGCGATGCGGCTCATAGGCCGCCTCCAGCGCCGCGATCTCCTCCGGATCGAGGTTCAGCGACAGGGCGGCCACGGCATCCTCGAGATGATGGAGCTTGGAGGCGCCGACAATCGGCGCCGTGACGCCGGGCTTCTGCGCCACCCAGGCGAGCGCCACCTGGGCGCGGGGCACGCCGCGCCGGGCCGCCACCTCCGCCACCTTGGCCACGATCAGCCGGTCGGAATCGATATAGAGCTTCTTGCCGAACTCGTCGGTCTCGGACCGCTCGGTCTTCTCGTCCCAATCGCGGGTGAGGCGACCGCGCGCGAGCGGGCTCCACGGGATGATGCCGATGCCCTCGGCCCGGCACAGCGGCAGCATCTCGCGCTCCTCCTCGCGATTGAGCAGGTTGAGATGGTTCTGCATCGAGACGAACCGGGTCCAGCCATGCTTTTCCGAGGTGGAAAGCATCTTGGCGAACTGCCAGGCATACATGGAGGAGGCGCCGATATAGCGCGCCTTGCCGGCCTTCACCACATCGTGCAACGCCTCCAGCGTCTCCTCGATCGGCACGGTCCGGTCGAAGCGGTGGATCTGGTAGAGATCGACATAGTCGGTGCCGAGGCGGCGCAGGCTGTTGTCGATCTCGGCCATGATCGCCCGGCGCGACAGGCCGGCGCCGTTCGGGCCGGGGCGCATGCGGTTGAAGACCTTGGTCGCGATCACGACCTCGTCGCGCGTGGTGAAATCCTTGAGCGCGCGGCCGAGGATCTCCTCGCTGGAGCCGGCGGAATAGACATTGGCGGTATCGAAGAAATTGACGCCGAGCTCCAGCGCCTTACGGATGAAGGGCCGGCTCGTCTCCTCATCCAACGTCCAGGCATGGGCGCCGCGATTGGACTCGCCATAGGTCATGCAGCCGAGACAGAGGCGCGAGACATCGAGGCCGGTATTGCCGAGCTTCACATAGTCCATGATCCGATCCTCGCCATAGGTTTTGAAGGTGGGAGCTTATCCCGGCCCCATCGGCCTCGAAGCGCGGATAAGCTTCATAAGCCTTGAAGCGGAACTTCATAATTCAAGCCAGCACGGCATCCGTGTCGGGCATCGCGCGGATCAGATCCTTCTGCAGGAAATCGATCACCGCCCGGAGCTTCCTCGGCACGCGGCGCCGGTCCGGATAATAGAGCATCAGGCCGGCGAGCGGCGGGCTCCAATCCTCGAGCAAGCGCACCAGGCGGCCCGCCTCGATGAAGCGCTCGATATAGCCGTTGATCATATAGGCGATGCCGAGCCCGTCGAGGGCGGCCTGCACCAGGGCCGCCGAATCATTGACGATAAGGCGGCCGCCGATGGCGAGCGCCAGGGTCTCGCCATCCCTGGCGAATTCCCAGCGCTCGACCTGGCCGCTGCTCGCATGGCGGAAGGCGATGCAATCATGCTGAAGCAGGTCGCGCGGCTGCATCGGCGTGCCGTGCCGGGCGAGATAGTCGGGCGACGCCACGATATGCGCCGTGATCGGCGGCCCGATCTTGACCGCGACCATGTCGCGCTCGACCAGATCGCCGAAGCGGATGCCGGCATCGAAGCCGCGTCCGACGATATCGACGAGCGAGCTTTCGATCGTGATCTCCAGATCGAGTTCGGGAAAGGCGTCGAACAGCCGTCGCAGCACCGGCTGCAGCACGATCATATAGGCCGAGCGCGGCACGTTGAGTCGCAGCAGCCCCTTGGGCTTGTCGGCGGCGGCCCCGATCTCCTGAGCGGCGAAGGCCAACTCCTCGACGCAGGGACGCACCCGCTCCAGATAGCGGGCCCCCGCCTCGGTCAGGCTGACGCTGCGCGTGGTGCGGTTGAACAGCGGCACGCCCAGCCGCTGCTCCAGGCTGCGGATGCCCTGGCTGACCGCCGAGGGCGAGATGCCGAGCCGGACCGCCGCCGCGGAGAAGCTGCTGAGCTCCGCCACGCAGGTGAAGGCCACGAGCCCGTCGAGCTGATCCTGCCGCATCGATTACCCTTGGTTTATCGCTGAATCCGACGACAGTTTTAGCGATTAACCAGGGTCGCTTCAAAGCGGAATGGCGCGGGCGTCGGGCGGGAGCGCGGATTCCTCAAAGGCCGTGCTCGCCCTTCAGGATTTCGCCGGCGCGCTCGCCGACGACGACGCAAGGAGCCATCGTGTTGCCCATCGGAACGCGCGGAAAGATGGACGCATCCGCGACCATGAGTCCGTCGATGCCATAGACGTGCAGGCTGCCATCGACGACGGCCAGCGGGTCGCGTCCCATCTTCGCCGTGCCGGCCTGATGCCATTGCGGCATGATCGCGTTGCGGACGAAGTTTTCCAGCTCGCGCGCGCCGAGACGGCCCGACAGGACCTCGGGGCCTGAGAAACGGTCCATCGCCGCCATGTTGCCGATCTCTCGGCTGAGGGCGAGGCAATCGAGTGCCGCCTTCATGTCCGCCGGCTCGCTCAGGAAGCCGGTATCGATCGCCACCCCGTCGCTGGGGTTCGGGCCTTCGAGCCGGATCTGCCCGCGGCTCGCCGGCCGCATGACGCCGGGCAGGATCGACCAGACGTTGGGGGGCAGCGGCGCCGTGCAGGCGGCCTGGCTGACATAGGGAAGGAGCGCCTGGATCAACTGCGAATCCGGCATATCGCCCCCCTGGCCGCTCCGCCAGAATACCGTGGCGCCGCCGCCATTGGCGCCGAACGGGAGAAGCTCCTTCGCGTGCCACACGCTGCCGGCGACGGTGAAATGATCCTGAAGGTTCCGGCCGACGCCGGGGAGGTGCTGGACGGTTTCGATCCTATGGGCTTTCAGTTCCGCCCGGTCGCCGATTCCGGATTGCATGAGCAGCTTCGGCGTGTGGATCGCGCCGAGCGACACGACGATTTGCGATCCCGCGCTGACCGTGTGCGCCCGGCCGCGCCAGAGAAATTCGATACCGGTCGCGCGCTTGCCCTGGAACTGCAGTCGGGTGACGACGGCACCGCTCACGACGGTCAGGTTCGGCTTGCTTCCCTCGGAGCCGGCATAGGCCCGGAAAACCGACACCCGCTTGCCCCCGCGCACCAGCAGATTCGGCAGCGCGCAGCCGCCGCTTCCTTCCATCATCTCGCCGTTCGGATCCTCATAGCGCGGTATCCCGCACGCGCCCGCCGCATCCTGGAACGCCTGGACGATCGGATGCGGATCGGGCAGCGGCTGAACGAAGACCGGACCGCCGACGCCGCGACGCGCAGGATCGGGCGCGCCCTGCCAATCTTCCACCCGCCGGTAGATTTTTAGGACCGATTCATAGCTCCAGCCCGGATCGCCCGCTTCCGCTGCGAAGAAATCCCAATCGCTGCGGTGGCCGCGCGACCACAGCATCCCGTTCATGCCCGATCCGCCGCCCAGCCCCTTGCCCATCGCGACATGAAGCGCACGACCGTTCAGCTGCTCGTTCGGCACCGCACTGAAGCACCAATCGCGCTCGCCCCCGATATTGTGCATCCAGCCGGCGGCCTCCGTCACGGCAGCCGAATCATCATCATCGCCGGCTTCGAGCAAGAGCACCTTCACGTCGGGATTTTCAGCGAGCCGCCCGGCCACGACCGACCCTGCCGAACCGGCGCCGCAGATGATGAAATCATAGCTCGACCTGATCGTATCCCCGCCTTGCTTGTGCGAATGCAGTTCCATCTCGTCTTTCCGATGTTTGCTACGGACCGCTCCGGGCACGCCGCTTGGCAGCGCTCGGCGCCGTCGATAAATTCCGCGCCCGTCACCGACGAGCCGGAGAAATTTAGAAGGCCCGGTATCCAGTGTCGTGAGCCGCCGGCACCCTATCCCGCGTATTGGGGCGCACTATTCGGCACGTCATGGCACGGGTTCGAACCGCGACGATTGGCGCAAAAGGTCGCATCGAGCGAAATTTCGCTCGAGAGGCCGCCGCAATACTTTTGAGTACAGACAGTACCCGAGGAATTTCGCTGCGCTATCTGCAGAAACTGCTCATTACACGCGGCTCGACCTGCGGCCGCTATATCCATTCGCCCCGCCTCGATCACGCGGCCCGGCTGCTGGGGCGGCGCGCCACGATGAAGGCCGGCCAGCTCTTGAGCACGATCGCCTATGCCTGCGGCTTTCGCGACTACACCTATTTTGCGCGCGGCTTCCGCCGCCGCTTCGGCTACGCGCCGGGGGCTGCGGGAAGCGGTACCGAAGGGGCATAAGGACGTCCGAAACCTCGTCCAAGATTCGCGTGGAGGCGAATGATCAAAGTGCCGGCGGCCGAAGTGAAGGCGTACGACTTTCGCAAGGTGTGCCCAGGCATTCATGCGCGCATGATCATCAGCTCTTAACCCCTCGGTCCTATCACTCCTTGCGGGTGGGACACGCGGGATGAGTGAGCGGCGATGACGGACTATAAAATTCTGACGCAAGCGGAATTGGATATTGTCATCGACCGGCACGCCCGTTTCATGTCCTCGCGCCGCGACGGTGCCCGCGCCGCGTTGAAATTCCACGATTTGTCCAACGCCCGCTTCGAAGGCGCCGAGCTCTCGGGCGCCGACTTCACCGGCGCCAAGCTGAAATCGGCGAATTTCCGCAAGGCCAATCTCGAAGGCGCCTGCTTCTTCGGCGCCGATCTGGCGAATGCCGATTTCACCGATGCGATCATGCCCAAGGTCGATCTGCGCGGCGCCGCCTTGCGCGGCGCCACCATGGTCCGGGTGGTCCTGGTCGAGGCCGACCTGCGCGACGGCTATCTGGTGCGGCACAAGAATGGCGAGTTCGCGCCGGTCGCGGCCGAGAAGCTGCATGCGGAACTCTCGAACGCGAAGCTCAAGGGCGCCATCCTGAGCAAGGCCAAGCTGTCCAACGCCTTCATCCTGCAGACCGACCTGCGCGACACCGATCTCCGCGGCAGTACCTTCGTCCGCGCCGATCTCAGCGGCTCGGACCTGACCGGCTGCAATCTCGAAGGCGCCGACCTGTCGATGGCGAACCTGTCGGGTGCCAAGCTCGACGGCGCCATCCTCAGCCGCGCGCTGCTGCGCGATACCAATCTGGCCAATTCGAGCCTGGTCGGCGCTCTCCTCGACGGGGTCGATCTGTCGATGGCGAACCTGACCGGCGCCGACATGGTCTCGCGGCTCGACAATATCGACGGCGTCGTCGGCGAGGCGCTCCGGGCGCATCGCGAATGGATGCTGTCGAACGGCACCAAGGGAAGGCGCGCCGATCTCGCCAAGATGGATCTGAGCCGGCTCGATTTCAGCTCGATGAACCTGTCCGCCGCGAATTTCCGCGGCTCGGTGCTGAACGGCGCAAATCTGACCGGCGCCGTGCTGGCCATGGCGGATTTCGGCCTGACCGACCTCAGAGGCGCCCAGTTCGCCGGCGCCGACATCCGCGGCGCCTGCTTCGAGCGCGCGAGCATGAACGTCGCCAACCTGACCAAGGTTCTCGCCGGGCCGATGGAGCTGCGCAGCGGCCAGAGCTGGCCGACCAACTTCCATGCCGCCCGCCTCGGCGCCGCCATCCTCGCCGCGGCCGATCTGCGCGGCTGCAACCTCGCCGAAAGCGACCTCACCCAGGCGTCGCTGACCGACGCCATCCTGACCGGCGCCGACGTCAAGGATGCGGTCATGACCATGGCCGATTTGCGCGGCGCCGACATCGCCAAGGCGGATTTCCGCGGCGCGCGGGACCTGCAACTGCCCTGATCAGGAGCCGCGGCGCCGGAGCGACCACAGGCTCGCGCCGATCGCGAGCACCGAGAGGCCGGCGGCGGCGATCGCGATGCCGTCCTTGGCCTCCAGCAGGCCGACGAGCTGCGAGAAGGTCAGCGTGCTCTTCGAATCGGCGCGATCGATGACGGCCTGCAAGCGCACCGACTGATCGACGAACAGCTTCAGCTCTTCGAGCTTGGCATCCAATTCATGCTGGCGGTTCTGCGTCTCGGTGAGCCGCTTTCGAATATCGTCCTCGCCGGCGCGCACATCGTTCACGATCGAGGCGAGCTGGGTTTTCACGCTGGACTGGACGCTCAGGACGTCGAGCCGGCGATCGTCCATGTCCTTGAGGATAGCGGCCTTCTGCGCCTCCAGATCTTTGAGCGCCGCCGCCTGCTGGGTTCTGCCCCAATCGGCGATACCGGCCTTCGCGGCATCGGTCTGGATCGAGGCGTCGCTTTTCAGCTTGTCGACGGTGCTGCCGATCGACTCGATCCGCTTCGCCATCGCCGTGGCGGCCGTGTCCAAATCGTTCTTGCGGGCATTCCCCCACTGGTCGATTTCCGCCAATCGGGCTTGAATTTGCGGGGCGACTTGCGCCTTGGCCGTCTCGATCGAAGGCTTCAGGGCATCGAGCGCCGATTGCTCGGCCTCGACCGCCTTGCCGAGCTCGCCTCTCTTGTCGCGCCCCCATTGCGCGATGCCATCCAGCTCCGCCTGGACGCGGGGGGCGGCGTCCGCTTTCGCCTGCTTCACGGCGTCGGCAACCTCCTTGAGCTGGCTTTCCGCCTGAGCCTTGAGCTGTTCCCGCCACCCCGCCTGCAGACCCGCGCTCAAATTGCCGATCTGGGCGCTCGCCGCGGCCGCGGCGGTCTGCACGCTGCCCTTGCCCTGCTCGATATCGGTCAGTGCCTTGCTGGCGGCATTCTTGATGCCGTCGACCTGAAAGCCGCCCCACAGCAAGCCGCCGGCGAACAGCACGTACAGGGTGGGCAGCAGCAATCTGATCAGGCGAACGGGGCGGCTCTTCACCAGCGCGCCCTCGACGCTTTGCGTCAGAAGATGGCGGACATCGCCGCCGAACGCGGCGACGGGATGCAGCTCGGCGATCTGGAGACCGATACGCAGAAGCTTCAATGCCTCCTTCTTTTTTTCGTCGTCCGCCATTACGGCATTCGATTCCAGCGTGGACAAGGCTTCGGCGAGCGGCTTGGTCGCCTCGGCGAACGACAGCACCCGGCCCAACTCGGCGATCCACATATCGAGCGGCGGGCGATCCCGATGCCGCAGTTCGTAAAGGGCCCCGATCAGGGCGGCCCTTTGCTCGAAACTCATGCCGGCGGGCGGCGGCGTCTCGGGGTCGGACGCGCCGAAGCTGTTGAGGACACGATCGACTATCGACACCGCTCATATCTCCTTCGACTTGAGCTTTGCATCCGGCGCCGTTCAACTCGCCCTGAAGGCGAGATTAATAACACAACTCGCCCGTTTTCGAAGCTGGACGACGGTAGCCGGATAGCCACTCCACCCGAGGAGACCGATCGAAATCCATCTGGAAGATGGCCTATACCAGCACGATATGATGGCATATGCCCGCTCCTGGCCGGAGCGGAAGGAGAAACGAATGAACGAGACCATGCTGGCCGACCCCCGCTATTGCAACAATGCGATGCTGCGGCAAGCCACCCGGCGCATGGGCCAGCTCTATGACGATCTGCTGTCGCCCACCGGGCTGCGCGGAAGCCAATATGCGATCCTGGTCCAGATCCAGTTCATGCGGATGCCGGCGCTGCGCCCGCTGGCCGAGGCGCTGGTCATGGATCTGTCCGCCCTCGGCCACACGCTGAAGCCGCTGATCCGTGACGGGCTGGTCGATCTGGTCGTCGATGCGCGCGACCGGCGCGTCAAGCGTGCGCGGCTGACCGCCGACGGGCGAGCCAAGTTCGAGGAATGCAGCAAGCTGTGGCAGGTCGCCCAGAGCCGTTTCGAGGCGGCCTTCGGCCTCGAACGGGCGGCCGAGCTGCGTTCGGTGCTGGGCTATGTCTCGTCGCCGGAATTCCGCGACGCCTTCGTCGCCGCGGCGACGGCACGCCCTTCATAGCGCGAGGCGGCACGGCGGGATATTTTTACGGCTGAGTTCACGCTCCGGTGACTCACGAGACCGCGAGTTCCAATAGTAGAGCAACCGATCTACAATGACCCAAGGCCATCGGATGTCCATACCGCTGTATGCGGGCGGAAGCCAGCCGAAAACAACCGCTTCCAGGATTTCGGACGGCACGCAATGGCGCAGGTTGAGAGGAACGGCGAGGACCGGGAATGGGGACGGCTCATGGCCGCCGCCCAGGACGGCGATGCGAGGGCCTATGAATGCCTGCTGCTCGAGATCCAGCCGCTGATCCGGCGGATCGTGGCGCCGAGCCACCGCAACGCCGACCGCGCCGAGGATGTTGTCCAGGATGTGCTCCTTGCGCTCCACCGGGTTCGGCACACATATGACCCGACGCGCCCGTTCAGCCATTGGCTGGCCGCGATCGCGCGCCGCCGGTCCATCGACGCCCTGCGCCGCAAGGGCCGGATAGACCTGTCTGAGATCTCGGATGACATCGCCTACGAAACCTATTCGGACCCCATCGCGAACAGAATCCTGGAGACTCGTCAAAAGTCCGACGCGCTCAGAAGTGCGATCGCGACCTTGCCCTCGACTCAGCGAAAGGCGCTCGAATTGCTGAAATTGCGGGAAATGTCGCTGGCCGAGGCGTCGGCCGAGACCGGCAAATCAGTGAGCGCGCTCAAGGTCGCGGTGCATCGGGCCGTCAAGGCGCTCCGGCTCCGCATGAGCGGAGAGTGAGGCGGAGTGGAAGGCCGGGTCACGACCGACCAGCTCATCGCGCAGCTTCGCGACGATGCCCGCCCGGTCCGCAGGCTGCGCCCGCCGCTCGTCCGCGCGTCGCTCTGGCTGCTGGTGATCGCCACCATCGCGGTACCGCTGATCTGGCGCTTCTCCGATCTGCAGCTCTTCATGCGCAGGGCGGAAGATCCCAAGCTGGCGCTTGAGCTGACCGGCACGCTTCTGACCGGCATCGCCGCCACCATCTCAGCATTTCATCTCAGCCTGCCGGACCGGCCGGCGCGCTGGGCATTGCTGCCCTTGGTGCCGCTGTTGCTCTGGATCGGCGCCAGCGGCTATAGCTGCTGGCGCCATTGGATCACCGTCGGCCCGGATGGCTGGGTGCTGGGCGAGAGCGCCGAGTGCTTCATCTTCATCCTGGCGGTCAGCATCCCGCTCGGCACGAGCCTGCTCCTGCTGCTGCGCCGGGCCCGGCCGCTGACGCCCGTCAGGGTCGCTGTATTCGGCGGCCTCGGCGTCGCCGCCCTCTCGGCCTTCATCCTGCAATTCTTCCACCCGTTCGACGTGACCTTCCTCGATCTGGGCGCCCATCTGGCGGCGGTGGGCCTGGTGATCCTGCTGTCGGGCGCGATCGGGCGCCTGCTTAGAGCCCGAATCTCTGTTTAGGCGACAAGGAACGGCTCGATAGACAACCCTGTTTGCGTCGGGTGCTCGATCGCGCGGGTGGTAAATTCTTGACGCTGCAACAGGGTTTTTCCTTCGCCATCGTCGCCGCCATGCTCGGGCTGTTCCTGTGGGACCGCTGGCGCTTCGATGTCGTGGCGCTGGCCGCACTCCTCGCCGCCATCGCCACCGGGATCGTGCCGGCCAACAAGGCCTTCACCGGCTTTTCCAACCCGGTGGTCATCATCATCGCCTCCGCGCTGGTGCTGAGCCGGGCGGTGGCCGTGGGCGGCATCGGCACGCAGCTCATGCGCCGAATGTCATGGGCGCTGACCTCGCCCGACCGCGAGGTCGGCATGCTGACGCTGTTCGTCACCATCCTGTCCGCGCTGATGAAGAATGTCGGCGCGCTCGCTCTCTTCATTCCGCTCGCCTATCAGCTGGCCGAACGCGGCGGCGACCGGCGCCGGTATCTCATGCCCATGGCCTTCGGCTCGCTCGCCGGCGGGATGATGACCCTCATCGGCACCTCGCCCAACCTCTTGATTTCGATCGTGCGCCAGAACACGCTGGGCAAGCCCTTCGCCATGTTCGACTTCACGCCGGTGGGAGCACCCTTGGCGCTGATGGCGGTGCTGTTCCTGACCTTCGGCTGGCGGCTCATCCCCAAGGGTCAGCAGCCGGCGGGCGGCGGGAACGCCAACCCGCAATCCTACGCCACCGAGCTGCGCATCCCGCCGAAATCGCCCTTCGTCGGCAAGAAGCTGGGCGATCTCGAAAAGCTGGGCAATGGCGAGATCTCGGTCGCCTTCATCCTGCGCGAGGGCGGGCACCGCTATGTGCCGCAACGCCATTGGACGCTCTATGAAGGCGACATCCTGGTCATCGAAGCCGAGGCGAAGAAGCTTCAGAGCCTGATCGACGAGGCCCAGATCGAGCTGGTCGGCAGCGATGAAGAGAGCCGGAACAAGCCGGACGGGTCGGAGATCGGCACGATCGAGGCGGTCGTAACCGAAGGCTCGGCGCTGGTCGGCCGTACCGCCGAGGGGCTGCGGCTGCGGGATCGCTATCAGGCCAATCTGCTGGCGATCAGCCGGAGCGGCCGGCGGATCGACGGGCGGCTGCGGCACACGCCGTTCCGCGTCGGCGATCTCATCATGCTGGAAGGCAGCGAGGAGGTGCTGCCCGAGACGCTGACCACGCTCGGCTGCCTGCCGCTCGAAGCGACCGGGGCGGCGCTCGGCCGGCGCCGCTCGAGCTGGCCGCCCTTGCTGGTGCTGGCCGGCGCCATCCTGCTCGCGGCGACGCAGGCGGTGCCGGTCGAGATCGCCTTCTTCGCCGGCGCCGTGGCCGTCATCGTCGGCAAGCTGCTGACCTTGCGCGAGGCCTATGACGCGGTCGATTGGCCGGTGGTGATCCTGCTCGGCTGCCTCATCCCGGTCGGCGAGGCAGTGCATTCGACCGGCGGCTCAGAGCTGATCGCCCACTGCCTCGCCCAGCTCGGCCGCGGGCTGCCGGCGGTCGGCATCGTCGCCCTTCTGATGGTGGTGGCGATGCTGGTGACGCCGATCCTCCACCACGCCGCGGCCGTGCTGGTGCTGGGCCCGATCGCCGCCAGCCTGGCGCAGCAATTGGGCTACCAGATCGACCCGTTCCTGATGGCGGTCGCGGTCGGCGCCTCCTGCGATTTCCTGACGCCGATCGGGCATCAATGCAATGCGCTGGTGATGGGCCCCGGCCGCTACCGGTTCGGCGATTACTGGCATCTGGGCCTGCCGCTCTCGATCACCGTCGTGCTGGTCGGCGTGCCGCTGATCGCGATGGTCTGGCCGTTGCGGTAAAGGCCTAAATGTCAGGATGCCTATTGCCGAGGCCGCCGGACCGCTCCAGCAGCGCGCCGAGACGCAGGATCGTCGCTTCGTCGAGCCATCGGGAGACCAGCTGGATACCGATCGGCAGCTGCTCCGAGCTGAAGGCGAACGGCACCGACAAGGCCGGCAGGCCGGTCATGTTGAAGGGCGAGGTGGCCTTCAGGGCATGATAGGCCGACACGGTGGTGCCGTTGACGGTGAGCTCCTTGAGACCGTGGGGCGGCGCCGTGAACGGGTTGACCGGGCAGAGCAATACCTCATAGCGTCGGAAATAGCCGGCAAAGGCGGTCTTGAGCTGCTCGACCTTGGCTTCGGCCGCGATGAAATCGACGACAGAAGGCTGCGGCGTCGCCATCAGACCGGCGCCGATGGCATGCAGCTCCGCCTCGCGGCCGGTCGCGTATTTTTGCACCTCGGGCACGATCTCGTACCAGAGCGTGAGGAAGGGCGCGAGCCAGTCGGTCTGCTCCATGAAAGGCAGGCGTACCTCTTCGACATCGCATCCGAGATCCGCGAGCCGGGCGGCCGCGGCCGCGACGGCGGCGGTGATTTCCGGATCGACCGGGCCGAAGGCCGAGTCCGAGACCCAGCCGACGCGGATGGGCTGGCCGTCGATGCGCGGGTCGGCGGGTTGGGCGTCGCGGGCGAAGATGGCGTAAGGATCGATGCCGTCCGCGCCTTTGAGGATGGCGTAGCCGAGCGCCACGTCGCGGATGGTGCGAGCCATCGGGCCGACATGCCAGAAGCGGCTCAACGAGGTGGGGAAATGGCCGGTATAGGGAATGCGGCCGTGCGTGGCCTTGAGTGCCGCGATGCCGTTGAAGGCGGCAGGACCGCGCACCGAGATCGCCAGGTCGCTGCCGATGCCGATCGGCGACAGGCCGGCCCCGATCGCGGCCCCCTCGCCGCCGCTCGAACCGCCGGCCGTGCGGTCCAGCTTCCAGGGATTGTTGGTGCGGCCGGTAAGGCGATTGTCGCTTTCCATCCAGGCGGCGAATTCGGGGATGTTGGTCTTGGCCAAGGGAATGCCGCCGGCCGCCTTGAAGCGTGCCACCGTGGTCGCATCCTGGTCGGGAACATAGCCGGCGAACAGCAGGGAGCCGCGCTGGCTCGGGACACCCGCCGTGTCCATCGAATCCTTGATCGTGAACGGTACGCCGTGCAGCGGGCCGAGTTCGACACCGTTCGCGACCGCCTTGTCGGCGATATCGGCGGCCTCGAGCGCGCTCTCGGCCATCAGGGTCACGATCGCATTGATCTTGGGATTGACCACTTCGACGCGGTCCAGATGCGCCTGCACGATCTCGCGGGACGATAATTGCCGGGTTCGGATGAGGCGGGCGAGCGCCGTCGCATCCTGATAGTGGATCGGGTCGGTCTTGCCGGCGGATGAATCGGGCATGAACTCTCTCCTGTAATCTACCTGACGACAGGTAGAATTTTCGATGCCCGACAACTAGACCCTTTCGTTTTGCCGCGTCAAGATCTATCTACTGTCAGGTAGAAACGATAGGCGCGGCGATGAGCGACACGAAACAGAAGATCATGAGCGTCGCCCGGACCACGGTGCAGGCTCGCGGCTACAATGGGTTGAGCTTTCGCGACCTGGCGCGGGATGTCGGCATCAAGAGCGCCAGCATCCACTATTATTTTCCGAGCAAGGGCGATCTGGGCGGCGCAGTCGCGCACCAATACACGGCCGATTTCGCCGAATATCTCGACGGGCTGCTGGCCGCCTCGCTCGATCAGGCCACCTGCATCCGGAAATACACCGATGTCTTCCGGACCACCCTGCTGAACGAAAACCGGATGTGCCTCGGCGGCATGATGGCCGCCGAGCATGCGGAATTGCCGGTCGAAGTGCGGGTCGAGGTGGTCAAATTCTCCGAGATGAATGCCCGGTGGCTGGCCAAGGTCCTGTCGCTCGGGAACGAGGCCGACGCCGAGACGATCGAGCGAAGAGCACTCGCCATCTTCGCGGCGATCGAGGGTGCCCAGCTCGTGGCGCGCAGCCGCGACGATGTTTCCGTCTATGACGAGATCGTCGACGCTTACCGGACGGCTGGGCTTCTGCCCTGAGGTTCAGACGGCGACCGCTTCGATCAGAGAGACGGGCGTCGCCGTCGGAACGACTCCGGTGACGCGGAAGCCCGCCGCGCCGAGAAGGGCCTCGTATTCTTCCAGCGTGCGCTCCTTCGCGCCCAGCACGACCATCATCGTCAGGTCGACCCGTGTGGAGAAGGGGGTCGGCCCGATTTCATCCATCAGCATCTCGATCACCACCATCCGGGCGCCCGGATGGGTGGCACGCCGACAATTCTTCAGGATCGAGAGGCAGGCCTCGTCCGCCCAATCGTGCAGGATGTGTTTCAGCAGATAAAGGTCGGCGGCCGGCACCTCGGTGAAGAAATCTCCCGCGACGACCGAAAGGCGATCCTCGACATGCTGCGCCTCGGCAACCTTTCTCGCATCCGCCTCGACATGCGGCAGATCGAATACCGCGCCGCGCAACGACGGGTTCTCTTTCAGCAGGGCGTGGATCAACCCACCGTTGGCCCCGCCGACATCGACCGCGAAGCCGGCCGATCCGGTATCGATGAGCCGGGCCGCTTCGACCACCAGCGCCGATGTCATCCCGCCCACGGCCTGCGTGAAGGCTGCCCCCTCCGCCGCACCCGTTTCCTTGCCATAGTAATCCCACAGGCTGGAGCCGAGCGTGGCTTTAGCCTGGGGTTCGCCGGTCCGGATCGCGTCGTCGAGCCGGCCCCATGGCGCCCAATGACCTTGCCCGCCGAGCGCGATCGCCATGCCGCGCAGGGATCGCGGGTCGTCCTTGCGCAGGGTCTCGAGCAGCGGCGTCGCAGCGAAACCCGTGCTCTTGTCGTAGGTCATGAGGCCGAAAGAAGCACAGGCGCGCATCAGCCGGAACGTCGCCCCGGGGTCCAGCCCCTCGGCTCGCGCGATCTCGTCGGCGGTGGCGGGGCCGTCGGACAGATGATCGGCCAAGGAGAACAGCGCGGCACAGCGCACGGCCTGGGCGACGTTGTAGCCGGAAATCATGTTGTACATGGCCGCATGCTGGTCTTCGGCGGCGTACAGCACGGTGCGGTCCGAGACAGCGGCGGCGTTGGCTTTGTTCATTCGGCGACATCCTCATCCCGGGCAACCGGCGCCACGCCGCTTGGCGGGTTGCGCGAGAATTCGATGCTGCCGGCCCCTTGTTACGTGAGGATGTCGCCGGCCGGGACGATCGCTACTGCCGTAACCCGGCTGATCACAGCGCGTTTCATTGTGAATCGCCGGCCCATTCCCCGATCTCCGCGATATCGAGAATCCTCTGCCGGAGCGCCAGCCGCACCAGCTCGATATCCGAGCCGACGGCGAGCTTGCTCTTGATGAGATAGTGGATGTTGGACACGGTCTTCGGGCTGATATGCAGGGTTTGGGCGATCTCGTCGCTCGTCCGGCCGGCGAGCAGCATGCGCAGCACCTCGAACTCGCGCGGGCTCAGCACGTCCGTCGCCGCCGGCTCGTCGCCGAGGCGGGCGAGCGCCAGCGCGTGCTCGATATCGGGACTCAAGGAGGTCCGGCCTTTCAGCACTTCGAACACGGCCTTCACCAACGCTTCCGGCGGGCTGCTCTTGGTGACGTAGCCCTTGGCGCCGGCGCGGATCGCCTGCACGGCATAGGCCGCGTCCTGATGCATGGTGAAGACCAGGATCCGTGCCGTCCGGTCCCATTGCCGGATGCGGTGGACGGTCTCGATGCCGCCGAGGCCGGGCATGGTCAGATCCATGATGACGAGATCCGGCCGCACCGCCTTGTAGAGGCGATAGGCCTCGGCACCGTCGGCCGCTTCGGCGACGATGCGCAGAGGCGGCTGCTTGTGGAGGAGCGAGCGATAGCCTTCGCGGACGATCGCATGATCGTCGACCAGCATGATTCCGGTGAAGCCGTCGATCACGCCGGCCGGCCCGCTCGGCCGTTCGGCGGCGCCGGAAGCGTCGCCCGCAGGATGAACCCGGCCGGCCGCCCCGCCTCGAAGCCGAGCGTGCCGCCCAAGGCCGCGACGCGCTCGCGCATGCCGAGGAGCCCCAAGCCGGACTTGCCGGCGAGCTCGATCTCTCCGGCCGGTCCGTCATCCTCGACCACCATCTCGATCTCCGTCTCGCGGCGCTGGAGGCGCAGCCCGACCCGCGTGGCTGCGGCGTGCTTCGCGGCGTTGGTGATCGCCTCCTGCGCGATCCGGTAGAGGCCGGCGCCGAAGCCGGGCGGCAAACCGTCGAAGCTGCCGCGGATCTCGAGGCCGAATGACGGCCGGCCCCGGCTGCGGCCGTTCCAGCCGGCGACGAGACCTTCGAGGCTGGTCGCGAGCCCGCGCTCGTCGACATCGGGCGGGCGCAACCGGACCAAGGCGCCCCGCACCGTATCCATCATGTGGGCGGCGGTCCGGCCGATGCCCTCGCAATCCGGCAGCAGGGCCGGACATTCCGTCTCGGCCGTCCGGCTCGCGGACGCCGCGAGCGCGCCGATGGCGGCGAGACATTGCCCGAACTCGTCATGGAGCTCGCGCGCCAGATGCTGCCGCTCCTCGTCCTGAACGGCGATCAGCTTCCGCGTCAGCAGGCTGCGCTCGGCCAAGGTTCGGTCGAGGCTTTCGGCGAGCTGATTGAACACGGTCCCGATCGCGGACAGCTCGGCCAGGTCGAAGGCCGGCAAACGGGTGCTGAGATCGCCGGCGGCGAGGCGTTCGAGCCCGGTCCGGATCGCCCGGGTCGGCCGCAAGGCGCGCGCGATCGCGGCATGGACCAGCAGGCACAGGACGAGAAGCGTCGCCGCCATGACGGTGATGAGGTTGCTCGTGTCGCGCCAGGCCTGCCCGATCAGGGCCGCCGGATCGAGCGACACCACCGCCTCGCCCGGCGCCTCCGCGCCGAAACGGACAGCACGCACGACATCCCGGCCTGGATCGAACGCGGCCCGATAGAGGGCGGCGAAAGCGGCCGGCGCCTCGGTCTCGCCGGGGCTAGTCCCGTTGCAGACGCTTTGCAGGACGTCGCCGCCCTTGGTTCGATAGGCGATACAGAGGCCTGAGGTCGCGAGGGGTGCCACCTCTCCCAGATCCGGGAAGCGGCCGGACGCGGGTTTTGCCCAATGACGCCTGTCCTGCTGCAGCTCCAGATCGCGTGCGACCATGTCGGCGATGCCACCGGCCCGCGCGCGGGCGGCCCCGTCGGCGGCGAAGAGGGCATATGAGGAGGCGGCGGCGAAGCAGCAAGCCGACAGCACCGCGACCCGCAAGGTCAGCCGGAGCTTGAGGTCGATCCCCCGTGACATCCGCATCGCCGCCTCCCGCTCATGCCTGGAGCGATTAAGCGGCAGAATCGGCGCCGTGGAAAGCCAAGGCCGCAAGCGCGGGAAATTTGCCCGGCCTGTTTCGGGCGAGGATCGGTTTTCCGGAACGGGATGAAGGGCGCACTCTGCCCGGCAATCGCTTCAAGGAGCATGCCGGACTCATGACCAATCATCCCATCCGGTTCGCCGCTCTCACCTGTGCGCTGGTCCTGTGGGCCGTTCCGAGGTTCGCAAGCGCCGAAGCGGCGGCGATCAGGCTCGCGATATTCGATTTCGAGCTGGAGGACCGCAGCGCCGGCGCCTCGGTCACCGAGGGCAGCGCCGAGGATGAAGAGCAATTGGGACGCGTCACGGCCAAGGTGCGCGAGCTGATCGCTCAGTCCGGCCGCTACGATCTTGTCGATGTCGCGAGCGCCGACGCGGCGGCGGTCAGGACGCACACGCTGCGGCAATGCAACGGCTGCGACGCGGCGATCGGGCTCAAGCTCGGCGCCGAGCAATCCCTGGTCGGGATCGTGTCGCGGATCAGCCGGACGGAATATCAGGTGGCGGTCTCGATCCGCGATACGCGAACCGGCGCCGTCATCGCCGCGGCCCAGACCGGTCTTCGGATCGGCGCCGACTATTCCTGGGACCGGGGGGCCGCCCGGCTGATCCAGGATCGCATCTTGGACAATTGATCCGAACGGGAGGAAGAGATCATGGGCATCCACGAATTCGACGACAGCAATATCGTCTGGCGCACCGTCGACGGGCTCGAGAACGCCGCCTATCACATTTACGACGTGGACGAGAAAGGCGGGATCGTCGATGTCATCTTCAAGTTCGCGGCGAACCGGCAGGTCATGCTGCATCGGCACAGGTCGCCCTATCGGACGCTCGTCATCCAGGGCGAGCTGCGCATCTATCGGGCGAATGGCGAGCTGAAGGAGATCCGCCCGACCGGCAGCTACGTCTCCACGCAAGCGGGCGGCGAGCCGCATCGCGAATGCGGCGGCGATCAGGAGGCAATCGTCTTCTTCAGCAACCGGCAGATCGAGGATGCGGTCTACGAGTTCCTCGACGACGATCTGAATTCGGTCATGACGCTCGGGCTCGCGGATTTCCGGGCCCTGTTCGACGCCCAGGGGCGGTAACTGATCGCCGGCCGCTAAAATTGAGGAACGAACGACGCCTCCTCCGTTAGTGAGAACGGAGGGCAGATCATGGCGCCGCGTTCGTTCTGGAAGGGCTATCTGAAGCTATCGCTCGTCACCTGCCCGGTGGCGATGGCGCCGGCCATCTCGGAAAGCGAGAAGGTCAAATTCCACACGCTGAACCGGAAGACCGGCAATCGCGTGCAGAGCCGCTATGTCGACGCCGTGACCGGTGAGGCGGTGGCGGAGGATGACGAGGTCAAGGGCTACCAGACCGGCACCGACAGCTATGTGATGCTGGAGGATGGCGAACTCGACGCGGTGGCGCTCGACAGCGCGCGCACGATCGATATCGACATGTTCGTGCCGCACGAATCGATCGGCTGGATCTGGTACGACACGCCGCATTATCTCGGCCCCGACGACGAGGTCGGCGAGGAAGCCTTCTCGGTCATCCGCGACGCCATGGCCGACACCGGCACGGTCGGCATCGCCCGCCTCGTGCTCTATCGGCGCGAGCGTGCGGTGATGCTGGAGCCGCGCGGCAAGGGCATCGTGCTGTGGACGCTGCGCTACGGCGACGAGGTGCGCGATGCCAAGGAGTATCTGGGCGGCATCAAGGCCGGCAAGCCGGAGCCGAAGCTGCTGGCGCTCGTCACCGAGCTGATCGAGGAGCGCACGGTGCCGTGGGACCCGCAGATGGTGACGGACCCGGTCCAGGACCGGCTGCTCGACATCATCGCCGCCAAGAAGAAGGGCAGGAAGCCGCCCAAGCCCAGGCGCGAGGAGGCACCGCCGAGCAACGTCATCAACATCATGGATGCGCTGCGCCGGAGCCTCGCGACCGAGAAGCCGGCCAAGCGCTGAGGTGGCAATTTCTCACATGACATACCCATTCGCTCATAGCCTTGGGGCATGTCATGACACTAAAAGGGCCGCACCGCGCCAACCGCAGCTAGCCAGAGGGGTTGACGCCGCACCCATCTGCTATCGATGTTTCAATCGACCTTGGATCTATAGCCGTAGGTGTGGCTATCACGTTGATCAATGGCGAGAGAAACGGTAACGGACAGGCTGTCTGAGGGCGCTCTTTGTAAAAAGAGGTGGCTCTATGGAAGAGTCCCTCTCCGCCCGTTTCCGAACCAGATATGACACGAAGGCCGCAACGACCGCGAAAGTCAGAATAACTGACTCCATCCAGGTTGCCATAGCCAACTCCATTCCCACTCACCGCGCCCATACGCCACCCACATAGATATGCGTGCCTGACGGAAAAAGCTACCCATTTGGTGAAATTGGAATTCCCCTCGCGGCCATAGTTAGCTCGAAATTTAAGGAACACGCCGATGATAGAATCAAAAAAATGCACGATACAAGAATCATATTATCGCTTCCCATACCCGTAACGGCTGCGCCGTACAAAAGAGACGCCAGACAAAAAAACACAAGGGTCAGCGCCCAAACGATCCTCATCCCCGGTTTCATACTCTGAAAACTGTGAGATCCGCCGATGAGCCTCGTGAAGACGATGATGGCACTCATTCCAGAATTACTGATACTTATAAATAATATGTCCGCCGACCAATTATCATCCCAGTCTTTGGTAGGTTTAGCCGCCAGGTGCAGGATTAAGTGAGCTGCCAGGGGCATGAGCCCGATGAGAAGGCCCGCCATCCAGTCACACCACGCCACTGTCTTATTATTCATTCTGTACGTTCTTTCTCGACGTGGCCACATGAGCTAAATACGAACCGATGCCACACGACTTTCGTGTTCCGCCGTGCGAGAGGGCATTGGCGGCTTTAGAGGCTTCCACTGATGTCCGGAGGCATCCAAGGCGATGTACCCCCTTCTCTCCGGTTGCCGGGAATCCCCATCACGCAACGCACATAACGCGGAGGTCGCCCAATTCGACTTGGTGGCCACGCGCTACTGTCAAGAGCCTTTCGCCTTGAAATATCGCAGCAGTGTCCAGACGGCCGCCTGTTGATCCTCGTCCATGTCATTCGGATCGAAGTTTTCAAGTAGAACTTCGGAAACTTTCTTCCCTACCACCGCAACCGAATTCAAGGCTTGGGGAGATATCTCGGGGGTTACCACGGGCACCGCTCCGGTCCTCTTTTTTATAGCTATCTTGCCTCTTATCAGCGGCCTGGGCTTGCGGCCAGACAGCACCCGGCCGCTGATCTCGATTCCGGCTTCCTTCGCGATGTACAAAAAAAACGTGGCGCACTTCTGCTGAACCGCGTCCGATCCAGGAAAGGCCTTACGGAACGTCTCGTTAAAATGTCCCGGAGTTGCGCTGCCCAAGTCGAGTTCGAAGAGGGGGGCGTAGGAGGCGTGAACAAGACGTTGAAGAGCTTGAGCCCATTGGTCTGTACCATAAGCGTTGACAAGTTCGTTGAGGCGCGAACTCGGGACGCCATCTTGATCAATTAGCTCAAGAAAGCGCAGCGCCGTTAGGAGTTGCGTCGCGGATGCGCCGGACATTTTGTGAAGCACGCTCCGATCAATGCGAGTCGGAAGCCCGTGCTCATGAAGATCCTGGATGAAGCTTCTCGTGGTCGTCCAGGACACATAGGGGGGAGTATGCCCCTGCCGCCCCTTCTGCTGTCCTTCCGTCGCCATGACTTACTCCGAATGATTTTCGAGAGCGATCATATCAGGAGCCCGAACTTGATTCAACAGTTCTAAATGCAATAGCTATCATAGACAGTTCTGAATAAAATGTTGTAATGAGAAAAGGTCATTACAACATTGATATCATTATATAATTCCTGCGTTCTATGTTACGAATATCGAAAATGTCTGCCACATGGCACTTACTAGGAACTTCCATATGGGACGTTTTAAAGTTCCATGCCTGGCAAACGCCGCGCGACTCGAAGCTGCGCTTAACGGTGAGATAAGTGCGATCGGCCTTCCAGAACACGGATTAATTCCTTTCCCATGGATGCATCAGAAAGGATCACGTGCAATTCAGCCTCACCGCCAACCATCATCGTGGTGTCATAAAATGCTGCTGAATTGAACTCGGCATCCCAAATGCTCCAAAGGGCTGTAGCCCCTGATGGGGTTTGCGGACACATCCAAAGGTTGATGGAATTACGATTCCGCCTCTCTTGCCTGAGTGTAGTAGTACGTCGTGATTGAGGCTGATCGGGAACGGAACCGCGCAATCGCAGTTCACTCTCATGCATGGCGACAACGGCGTTCAACATGACGACGGGATTGCTCGTCCCAGGCCGCAATTGCTGGCGGATCGAGACGGCGGCGCGGGCGGCACTACTGACCAACGCGGATTATTTCAAGGCGCTCGCCGGCTGTCTGACGCGCGCGCGGCACGAGATCCTGCTGCTGGGATGGGATCTGGAGATGGCGCTGGCGCTCGACCCGCGGGGCGCGGCACCGGGATGCCTGACGCTGGGCGGGCTGTTCGACGAGCTGCTGACGGCACGGCCGGCGCTCGCGATCCGCATCCTGCTCTGGGACCGCACCGTCTTCTATGGCGGCAACCGGCGCTCGGCCGGCCCGCTCGCCGCCCTGCAGGAGCGGCATACGGGCTTGCAACACCATTTCATGCCGGCCGGATTCGGCATGTCCCACCACGCGAAGCTGATCGCGATCGACGGCGTCCTCGGCTTCGTCGGCGGCATCGACCTCGCCGGCGACCGCTGGGACCCGGCCGATCATCCGCCCAGGCACCCGCGCCGGGTGACACCGGAAGGCGAAAGCTATGGGCCGATCCACGATCTCCAGCTCATGGTCGAGGGGCCGGTCGCCGGCGCCGTCGCGGATTACGCCCGCGAACGCTGGCGGCTCGGCACCGGCGAGGAGCTGCCTGCCGTCTCGGGCGCGCCGCTCTGGCCGGCGGATCATCCCGCCGATTTCACCGGGATTCCGGTCGGGGTCGCCCGCACCGACGCGGATACCCGTGAGATCGAGCGGCTCAATCTCGACGCCATCGCCAGCGCCCGGCACTGCATTTATCTGGAGCAGCAATATCTGACAGCGGACAGTATCGGCGCGGCGCTGGCGGCGCGGCTGGAGGAGCCGGGCGGGCCGGAGGTGATCATCATCGTCACCCGCACCTCGAACGGCTATGTGGAACAGTTCGCCATGGGCAACAACCGCGACCGGCTTCTGCGCCGGCTGCAAGCGGCCGATCGCCACGGGCGGCTCCATGTCTATTACCCGACGGTGCCGGACGGCGATAGGCGGGTCGAGGTCAAGGTCCATGCCAAGCTCGTGGTCATCGACGATCACTTCCTGCGCGTCGGTTCCTCCAACCTCAACAACCGCTCGATGGCGCTCGACACCGAATGCGACCTCGCGATCGAGGATGGCGATGCCGCCCGGCGCGCCGGCATCCGTTCCATCCGCGACCGGCTGATCGCCGACCAGATCCATGTGCCGGCTTCCGAGGTGACGGCGGCGATCGGGCGGATCGGCTCGATCGCCGCCGCGATCGGCGCGCTCGACCGCAACGGATATCTGCAGAAGCTGGTTCTCGACGAGAACGGGCCGAGCGACCCGATGCCGGGCACGAGCTGGCTCGATCCGACCGAGCCGCTGACGCTCGGCCGGCTCTGGTCCGAGCTGGTCGAGGAGCTACCGGCGCCAGGCGGTCGTCGCGAACACCAGGCTGCCGAGGCAGAGCGGGGCTAGGAAATAGACGATCCGGAAGGCGATGAGCGGGCCGATGATCTCGGCCTGGGGCAGCAAGGTCACGATCACCGCTTCGAGCACGCCGAGCCCGCCCGGCACATGGGTGACGAGAGCGGCGAGATTGCCCAGCACGAAGGCCGTGGCGGTGGTGAAGTAATCGACCGGCGTCACCGCCGACAGCAGGAAATGCAAGGCGCCGGCGACGAGCAGATAATTGACCAGCCCGACGCCGATCTGCGCCGCCGCCAAACGCCCGCCCGGCAGCGCCACAGACCAGCGCCCGAGCTTAAACGGCCGACGCCGAACCAGATTCAAGACGACATAGGCGAGGACGAGGGCGGCCGCGGCGGCGCCGAGCGACAGGCCGAAGAGCCGGCTCGTCTTCAGCACGCGGTCGACCAGCTCTGGCTGGGCGAGCAAGGCCACGGCCGAAAGCGTCAGCTCGCCCATCGCGACCGTCACCGCCGATAGCATGACGATGAGCCCGATCTGGCGGACATCGAGGCCCCAGCTCGAATAATAGCGATAGCGGATGGCGCCGCTGCTGAACGGCGCCAGGCCCACCGTATGGCCGATCGACAGGCTGACGAAGGCGGCGAGCGCCACGCGGCGATAGGGCAGCTTCGCCTTGGCATAGGCGACCCCGATGCGGTCGAAGCAGGTAAGCGACAGATAGCTCGCCGCCGTGCAGAGGGCGGCGAGCCCGAGCGCGCGCGGGCCGATGCGGCGGAACGAGCGCCAGATCTGCTCGAGCGTGAATTGATGCAGCACCTGCACCACGATCGCCAGCGCCGCCACCACGATCACGATAGTCAGGATCGAGATCCAGCGCCGCCAATCGATGCGGGCGATCAGGCCCATCGCATCACCCCCCGGATCGGCAGATGGTCGGACGCCGTGCGGGCGAGCGGCGAGGCATGGGCGCCGATGTGGCCGAGACGGGCGGACCCTGCCGCCAGGATGCGGTCGAGCGCCAGCAGCGGGAAGCGTGAGGGAAAGCTCGCCGCCGGCCGGCCCGAGTGGAAATGCCGGTGCAGCAGGCGGAGATTGAGCGACAGAGGCTGCCATTCATTGAGATCGCCCAATAGCAGCGTGCCTGCTGCCGGCCCCGGCATCAGGCCCAGCAGCCGCTCGATCTGCCGCCGCCGCTCCTGCCGGCGGAGGCCGAGATGGGTCGAGATGATGCGCAGTATCCGGCCTTGAACATCGACATCGACATCGATGGCGCCGCGCGGTTCGCGCTTGTCGATGCTGAGATCATGGAGGCGGATCGTCTCGACCGGCCGGCGGGTGAAGAGCGCGTTGCCGTAGTCGCGGCGATGGGTGCGCAGGCTGATGCCGGGAATGCAGCGATAGCCCGCCGCCTCGGCCAGCACCGCCCATTGATCGAGATAGCCGCAGGCCCGGTGCTGGGCATCGACCTCCTGCAGCGCCACGATATCGGCATCGAGCTCGTGCAACACGGCGGCGATCCGCTCGGGCGCGAGCTTGCCGTCGGTGCCGATGCAGCTATGGATATTGTAGCTCGCCACCAGCAGCGACCCTTCGCTCATCCGGCATCCTTGTCGGCCGTCTTTTCCGGCCAGCCGCCGCCCAAGGCCTTGTAGAGCGACACCAGATTGGTCGAGGCCGTCGTCAGGCTGTCGGCCTGCTGCTGCTCGGCCGACAGCATCTGGCGCTGGGCGTCGAGCACCTGCAGAAACGTCGCGAGACCGGAGCGATATTGCTGGCGGGCGAGATCGAGCGCCTGCCTGGTCTGCTCGACTTGCAGCGTCAGGTCGGTGCCGCGATGCTGCTCCTCGTCATAGGCGGTGAGCGCATTATCGACCTCCTGCCAGGCATTGAGCACGGTGCGCTCGAACTCGATCGCCGCTTCCTGCTGCTCGGCCTTGGTCAGCTCCAGATTGCCCTTGAGCCTGCCGCCTTCGAAGATCGGCAGGCTGATGCTGGGGCCGAAGCTGTAGGTATGCGAGGCCCAATTGGCGAGATTGCCGAATTTGAGCGCCTGCAGATCGTCGCTGCCATTGAGCGTGACGCTCGGGTAGAAGGCCGCCACGGCGACGCCGATCTCGGCCGTCTGGGCATGCAGCTTGGCCTCGGCCTCGCGGATGTCGGGGCGGCGCTCCGCGAGCTCCGAGGGCAGGCCGATCGGCACGGCGGGCGGCATCGGCGGCACCGGACCGGGCGGCTGGAGCTCGGCCAGCAGCGCGCGCGGCGGCTCGCCGAACAGGAAACCCAGCTGGTTGATCGCTTCGGCCTGGCGCTGCTCGAGCTGCGGAATGGTCGCCTGGATGCTCAGCAGCTCGGCACGGGCGTTGCGGACATCGAGCTCGGAGGTGAGGCCGTGGCCGGCACGGTCCTCGGTCAGCCGCAAGCTCTCCACCGCGACGTCGCGATTTTCCCGGGCGATGCGGAGCTGGGTCTGGACGCCGCGCAGCTGGATATAGTCGCGCGCGACCTCGGCCATGGTCGAGAGCAGCGTGTCGCGCCGCGCCTCGGCCGAGGCTTCGATGCTGGCGTCGGCCCCCTCGACCGAGCGCCGGACCCGGCCCCAGAGATCGAGCTCCCAGGAGGCGTCGAAGCCCCATTGATAGAGGTTGAAAGGCGGGATCGGTCCGGGGCTCGGGATGCCCGAGGCGCCGCCGCCCGATGAAGCGCCGCCGCCGGCGCCGCTGAACAGGCTGAACTCGCCGCGGGCACTCGGCTTCTCGCGGACATAGGAGGCGTCGCCATTGATCTGCGGGAACTGGTCGGCGGCCGTGATGCGCCGCTGGGCGCGGCTTTCGGCCAAGCGCAGCGTCGCCGCCCGGATATCGAGATTGGCGGCCTCGACCCGCTGCTCCAGCGCCGTCAGCTCCGCATCGCCGAAGAGCGTCCACCAATCCGCCTTGACCGGCTCGGCCACCGGCCGGCTCGCCGCCGGCGGCTGCGGCGCCGCCGGCTCGGGCGCCGAGAACCAGCTTTCGGGCGACCAGCTCGACGGCTTCTCGAAATCGGGACCTACCGTGCAGCCGGCCAGGAAGAGGCCGGACAGAACGAGGCCGTTACGCCACGCCGCCACCGCCGCCTCCCTTCTTCACGCCGCTGAACAGAAGGGTGAGCGGCATGACCAGGAAGGCCAGGACCGCGCAGAAGGTGAAGATATCCGCATAGGCCAGCACCGCACCCTGCATGCGGAAAGTCTGGTAGATCATGCCCATGGCGCTGCCGCTGCCGCCCTGACCATAGGCGGCGATGCCCTGCTTCACCTGCGCCAGCAGGCTCGCATAGCCGGGATCGAGCGGCGTCATATGCGGCTGGATATGCGCGAGCTGCACCTGCGTGCGCTCCGTCGTCATCGCGGTCGAGACCGAGATACCGATCGAGCCGAAGACGTTGCGGAACATGGTGAAGAGCGCGGTCGCATCGCCATTGTCCTCCCTGGCGATGGTCGAGAAGGTCACGGTCGAGAGCGGCGCGAAAATGAAGGCGAGGCCGCCGGCCTGGGCCGCGCGCATCAGGCCGAGCGTGATGAAATCGACGTCGGGCGTGATCCCGTGGGAGTAGATCATGGCGAAGCCGATACAGCCGAAGCCGAACATGATGACGTATTTCGTCGGCACCACGCGCTGAACCATGTTGGCGACCGGGATGAGCAGGCAGATCAGCAGCGCGCCCGGCGACAGGATGAGGCCGGCCAAGGTCGCGGTGTAGCCCAGCACCTGTTGCGCCAGCTGCGGGATGACCACGGCGCTGCCATAGAGGATCGCCGCCATGGCCGCGATCAGGACCGAGCCGACCGCGAGGTTGCGGTCCTTGAGCACGCGGAGATTGACGATCGGCTTGTCGGTATAGAGCAGCCAGGTGATGGCGCCGAGAATGCCGACCACGGCCAGGCAGAAGAAGATCCGGATGAAGCTCGAGCCCAGCCAATCCTCGTCTTCGCCGCGATCGATCACGATCTGCAGGCTGCCGAGGCCGAGCGCGATCAGGGCGAGGCCGATGCCGTCGAGACGGTCGGCCCGCTTGCCCTTGGCCCAGGGCGGATCCTCGACCAATTGCATGACGCCGAAGAAGGCGAGCAATCCCACCGGCAGATTGATGAAGAAGACCCAGCGCCAGCTGTAATTGTCGGTGATCCAGCCGCCGAGCGAGGGACCGAGCACCGGCGCCACCACGGTCGCGAACGCGGTGACGGCGAAGGCGGCGCCGCGCCGGGCCGGCGGGAAGGTGTCGAGGATGATCGCCTGCTGGTTCGGCTGCAGCCCGCCGCCGAAAAAGCCCTGCGCCAGCCGGAAGAAGATCAGCTGCGCCAGGCTGCCGGACAGGCCGCACAGCAGGCTGCAGACCGTGAACATGACGATGCAGATGATGAAGTAGCGCTTGCGCCCGAGCACATGGCCGAGCCAGCCGGAGATGGTGAGCACGATGCCGTTGGCGACGAGGTAGGAGGTGAGCGTCCAGGTCGCGTCGTCGCTGCTGACCGACATGCTGCCGGCGATGTGCGGCAGCGCGACATTGACGATCGTGGTGTCGAGGATCTCCATGAAGGCCGCGAGCGTCACGATGACGGCGATCAGCCAGGGATTGCCCTTGGGCTTCCAGGCCTGGCCCTTTCTCGGCGGGGCATCGCTCATGTGAACGATACGGTTTTCGGCGGCGCGTCGTTCATTTGAACGACACGGTCGGCTCGACCGAGGCGCCGAGCGGCAGCGGCAGGTTCGGATCGAGGCCGCTGTCGATGACGATCTTGACCGGCATGCGCTGGACGATCTTCACGAAATTGCCGGTCGCGTTCTCGGCCGGGAAGGCGGAGAAGCGCGAGCCCGAGCCGAGCTGGATGCTGTCGACATGGCCGTGCAGCTTGAGCGAGGGATAGGAATCGACGGTGATGTCGACCGCTTGGCCCGGCCGCATGCGATTGAGCTGGTTCTCCTTGAAATTGGCGGTGACCCAGACTTGCGGCGAGACAATCGCCAGGATCTGCGTGCCGGTCTGGATATAGCTGCCGACCTCGACATTGCGCCGCGTGATCCAGCCATCCTGCGGCGCCAGCACGCGCGTATATCCCAAATTGAGGGCGGCCTGGGCGAGGCTCGCCTGCGCCTGGGCGAGCTGCCCTTCGAGCTGGGCGACCTGGGCCTCGGCCTGGGCCACATTCTGCGGAATGAGATCGGCTTGCTTGACCTGCGCCAGCGCCTGGTCGACCTGGCCCTGCGCCTGGCGGAGGCCGGCGGTGGCGCGGTCGATATCCTGTTGCGAGGTCGCCGCCCGCTCGACCTTGCGCTGCCGCTCATTGTCGGCCTGGGCCTGGAAGAGCTGGCCCTGCGCCTGGGCGAGCTGGCCCTTGGCCTGGAGCAGGGCCGCCGGCGCGATCGTGCGCTCCTTGTCGAGGGCGATGCGGGCATTGCCGAGCTGGGCGGTGATCGCCGCGACATTCCCCGCCGCCTGGTCGTAAGAGGCCTGGAACGGCCGCCGATCGATCTCGACCAGCAGATCGCCGGCATGGACGAACTGATTGTCGTTGACGGCGAGCTGCAGGACCGGCCCCGAGACCTGCGGCGCCACCATGATGGCACGGCCATCGACATAGGCGTCGTCGGTGGACTCCAGATCCTTGGTCATCAGCCAGTAGATGAAACCCGCGATGATCGCGACGATCACGGCGATGATGAGCGCGATCAGCGGCCCGCGCGACCGGCGGTGAGGCGGCTGCTCGTCCTTGCCCCTATCGCCCGAACTATTGTCGCCCTGATCGTTTCTCTTGTCGTCCTGGGAGCGTTCGCTCCGTTCCCCTGTGCTCTCATCCTCCGAACCCGGCGAGGAGGAGTGCTCGTTATCCGGCATGGAGAATCCCTGGCGCTATGGCAGTTCCGGGACCGACGCGCGCGCCGCGCCGGCCCTATGCCCGGTTGCTGCAAAACATCCCGTCAACCATGCCACGCCAGTTCAGTTCCAGGGAAGCCCTATTTGACTACGCACCGTTGCTATTTAGGCTGAACCCCCGGCCGGTTCTCGGGCGTGCCGGGCGGCGGCACCACCGGCGTGCTCTGCGGACCTACCTCCGGCGCCGGTTTCTGCATGGAAGGATCGACATTCTTGGGCGGGGTGATGACGCCGCCGGATTGGTTGAGCTCGCCGCTGAGCCCCGGCTGGACCGGCTCGACCGGCGGCTTGGTCGGCGAGGGCGGCGGGGATTGCGGCACCATTTGTCGATGCTGAGGCTCCGGCGGCGTCTGCACGGTCTGTGCCTGGAGGCTCGCCGCGGCGAGCAGGCCGGCCGCGCCCAGCACCGCCGGCACGAGGGAACGGTGGGGTTTTCTCATCGTCATTTCAGATCTCGGCGTTGTTGACGCATGAAATGACAACAGGCGCCGAGCGCCGGCCGTTCCCGTCCGCTACTGCTTTGCCAGCCCCTCGACGTCGCTCAGATGCTCTTTGAGCGTCGGCAGCGTGGCGCTGGCGAACTGCTTGAGCTGCGGGTCCTGGCCTGAGCTCGCCTCCTTCTCGAACAGCGCTACCGTCTGCTTGTGCGCGGCGAGCTGGGCCTTCACGTAGCGCTTGTCGAAGGCGCCGCCCTTGAGCTTCTCGAGCGAGGAAAGCTCCTGCTGATGCTTCTTGTCGAGATCAGCCGGGGCCTGGATGCCCTCGGCCGCGACGATCGATTTCAGCTTCTCGCCTGCCGCCACATGGTCGGTGACCATGTGCTGGCCGAAGGATTTCACGTCGTCGGATTGCGCCTGGCCCTGGGCCAGCTGCGATTCCTGGACTTCCGTCATGCCGCCGATCGTGGCCTTGGTCACGAATTGGCGGTCCATGGCGTTGAGCTGGGCAGGGCCGCCGGACGCGCTATCGGCGGTCTGGGCCGAGGCCGCGCCGGCATAGAGCGCCAGCACGGCCGCGAGAGAGATCAGCTTGCTCATGGAAGGCTCCTTCAACCGAACATGCCGCCCGGATCAGATGGTGCGGCGTCCGAACAGGGCGTGATAGAGGAACAGCACGACGATCGCGCCGACCACGGCGACGAGCATGCTGTAGATATTGAAGCCGGTGACGCCGGCGGCGCCGAACTGATTGAACAGGAAACCGCCGACGATCGCGCCGACGATGCCGAGGATGATGTCGAGCAACACCCCCTCGCCGGTCTTGTTCACGATCTTGCTGGCGAGGAAGCCCGCGATCAGGCCGAGAATGATCCAACCGATGATGGACATGGTGTTTTCCCTTTGCGGCGCCTCGGCTTCAGTGCCGGTGGCGCGTCATCAACCGATGTGGCACCACTTGGTTCCGGCCGGGGCCGTTCAGGCGTGCCGGCCCTTGCGGAATTCCTCGATCATCTTGGCGCAGAAGGCGGGCAGATCATCCGGCTTGCGGCTGGTGACCAGGCCGTTATCGACGACCACTTCGCGGTCGACCCATTCGGCGCCGGCGTTCCTGAGATCGGTCTTGAGCGACGGCCAGGACGTCATGGTCCGGCCGCGCACCGCGTCGGCCTCGATCAGCGTCCACGGGCCGTGGCAGATCGCCGCGATCGGCTTATGCGCCGAGGCGAAGGAACGCACGAAGGCGACGGCCTTGGCATCGGTCCTGAGCGTGTCGGGATTGGCGACGCCGCCCGGCAGCACCAGGGCGGCATAATCCTCTCCCTTGACCTGGTCGAGCGTTTTGTCGACCCGGACCTTGTCGCCCTTGTCATGGTGCTGCATGCCCTGGATCTCGCCCGCTTTCAGCGAGATCACCTCGACCGTGGCACCGGCCGCAACCAGCGCCTTCTGGGGCTCGGTCAGCTCCGTCTGCTCGAAGCCGTCGGTCGCGAGAATGGCGATGCGGCTGCCGTTCAGCTCGTTGGCCATGTCGTCCCTCCTTCATAGAATGAGATGCCTTTCCAACCGATAGGCGGCCCGTTCGTTGCCTCGCCGGCCCGCGTAACTTTCGGCGCCGGGCCGCGAACCGCATCCGAAGAGGGAGAACATCCATGTCGAGACTGATCGCGGCCCTGTCGATCCTGCTGGCGCTGAGCCTGGGGGCGCGAGCGGAAACGGTGAGCTTTCCCGCGAGCGACGGCGGCAAGGTCTATGGCGAGCTCTATCCGGCGGCGGCGCCGGTCAAGGGCGCGATCCTGCTGTTCCACCAGGCCGGCTCCAACCGCGGCGAATATGCACCGATCGCGCCCAGGCTCGCGGGGCTCGGCTATGACGTGCTCGCGATCGACCAGCGTGCCGGCGGCAATCTGTGGGGCCTTGGCAACGACACGGTGAAGGCGCGCGGCGGTGCGGCGGTGAATTATCTCGACGCCCTGCCGGACCTCGAAGGCTCCCTCGCCTATGCGCGCCAGACCTGGCCGGGCACGCCGGTGATCGTCTGGGGCAGCAGCTATTCGGCCTCGCTGGTGTTTTTCCTCGCCGCCCGTCATCCGGACGAGATCGCCGGCCTTCTGAGCTTCTCCCCCGGCGAGTATTTCGCCGGCGGTGCCGTCCGCGAGCAGGCGGCGAAGGTGAAATGCCCGGTCTTCGTCACCTCGGCTTCGAATGCGGAGGAGATCGCCGCGGCGAAGGCGCTCGTCGAGGCCGTCCCCGGCGCGCGCAAGACCCAGTTCGTCCCGCAGCTCGGCGTTCACGGCTCGGCGACGCTCAGGCCCGATTCCAACCCCGGCGCGGCCCCGATCTGGGACGCGGTGACCGCCTTCCTCGGCACGCTGCCGGCCAAGGGCTGAGCGTTCGATCCGGCACGAGCCCATGTCCCTGCTTCTGCTTCGCGCGCTGCTCGGCTGGATTCCGTGGACACGGCTCGCCGCCTTCCTCGCGATCCTGCTGGCCTTGTCGGCCGACGGGCTGCACGGGCCGGCGCTGGCGGCCCCGCATGGGGCGCTGCTGCTGGTCGGCGGCGGCGACATTCCGGCGAGCATCGCCGACCGGTTCGTCGCTCTCGCCGGCGGCCGGTCCAGGCATTTCGTCTATATCCCGACGGCGGCGGTCGATGAGGAGATCGATCCGGCCGCCCTGGAGCGCTGGTTCAAGACCACCTTCGGTGTCGAGCACATCGTCATCCTGCACACCCGCGACAGAAAGATCGCCGACAGCCGGGCCTTCGCCGCGCCGCTGGACAAGGCCGACGCGGTCTGGTTCGGCGGCGGCCGGCAGTGGCGGATCGCCGATGCCTATCTTGGCACGCGGACGGAAGCGGCGGTGCGCCGGCTGCTGAGTCGCGGCGGCGTGGTCGGCGGCACCTCGGCCGGCGCCAGCATCCTCGCCTCCTATCTCGTGCGCGGCGCCCCCGAGGGCAACTGGATCATCTCGGCGCCCGGGCACGAGCGCGGCTTCGGGCTGCTGCCGCATGCGGCGGTGGACCAGCATCTCGACCTCTATCACCGCGAGAACGACATCGAGCCGCTGATCCGCCACCACCCGGCCCTGCTCGGCATTGGCCTCGATGAGGCGACCGCCATCGTCGTGACCGGCGGCAGCGCCTCGGTCGTCGGACGCGGCCGCGTCATCCTGCATGACGGGCAGTCCCATTGCGGCCTGCCCTATGCGGTGCTGCGCTCGGGCGACAGCTTCGTGCCCGGCGTACCGGTCTCCCTCCCCTGCCGTAACCTTTCGCACGCGTCCGCGAAATGATGGGCAAGGCTGGTTCAGGCCATCGGGGAAGGAAACATGACACCTGGAAGAAGGATCGGCACGGCTTTCGCCCTGATGCTCGCCGCTTCGCTCACGGCCGGCGGTGCGCGCGCCGATAGCGGGCCGACACGAGTCAAGCTCACCGGCGAGATCATCGACAGCTGGTGCCAGATCAGCGGCATCATGGGCATCGGCACCGGCTCCGCCCATCACCAATGCGCGATCTGGTGCGCCACCGGCGGCGTCCCCGTCGGCATCCAGGGCGCGGACGGCAAGGCCTATATCCTGCTCAAGGTCGACGACAGCGATCCGGTCGACAATCCGACCCTGATCGATATCCAGACCGATCAGGTCGTCGTCGATGCCGACGAATATGAACGCGACGGCGTGAATTACCTCGTCGTCCGCAAGATCCTCGAAAATGGCGGGATCGTGCTCAAGAACGACAAGGATTACGGCATCGTGCCGTTTGGGGAGTGACCATGCGCCTTGCACTCGCCCTCGCTGGGCTTCTCCTTGCTTTCTCCCGTCCGGCCGGCGCCGCCGACAGCTTGGGCGTCAGTGACGAGCATCTCATGACGGTGAAGGGCCGGATCGTCGATCTGGCCTGCGCGATCGCCCATGATTGCCGGCCCCATTGCGCCGAGGGCCATCGCCCGCTCGGCCTCGAGGCCGATGACGGCAAGCTCTATGTCGCGGCCAAGAGCAACACGATCTTCGCCGGGCTCAATCACGACCTCGCAGCATATTGCGGCAAGGAGATCACCGCCGACGGGCTGACCACCGGCAATTACGGCTCGACGCTGCTGATGATCCAGCGCTTCAAGCCCGGCGACGATGCCGATTGGATCGAGACCGACAAGTTCGGCCGCGATTGGGCTGAGCGTCACCACGCCGACCCGGCCGGCAAGGAGACCGAGGAATGGTATCGCCATGACGACGACGTGCTGCGCACGGTCGATCGGCACGGCAAGACCGGGCTGGAGAAATGAGCCGTTTCCGCGCCCGCGCCGTGGCGTTCCTGGCCGGGATGACCATCGCGGCCGGCATGGGAGCGGCGCACACGCTGCACGCCGATCCGGCACAGCCGGCCGCGCCAGCGGCCGATATCGCCGCCGGGCTGAGCAAACACACTTCCGACCAACCACGTACGAAGGAACCTTCATGACCAGATTTACCCTCGGTGCCGCCGGCGCGCTCGTGCTCGCCGCCTTCTCCGGCCTGGCCCAGGCCGGCGAGGTCAATGTCCAGGACGGCATCGCGATCAAGGGATACGACCCCGTCGCCTATTTCACCGATCACAAGCCGGTCAAGGGCAAGGCCGCCTATAAGGCCGACTATGATGGGGCGACCTACGAGTTCGCCTCGGCCAAGCATCGCAAGCTCTTCGTCGCGGCGCCCGAGAAATACGCGCCGCAATTCGGAGGCTTCTGCGCCTTCGGCACGGCCAACGGCCACAAGGCCGATGTCGATCCCGCCGCCTTCTCGATCGTCGACGGCAAGCTCTACCTGAACTACAGCACCAAGGTACAGGCGACCTGGAAGCAGGATGTTCCGGGCTATATCCACAAGGCCGAGGATGCCTGGCCGGCAGTCTCGCAGCAGACCGACGTGATCCACTGACGGGCTGCCGCTTCCATCCCGCCGAGGAGCGGCCGGCTCATGACGGGGCGTCGAGCAGGGCGAAGGCCGGGCGCAGGAGCCCTTCCAGCAGGGCGCGATCGGGCCGCGTGCGGGTGAGCACGCGGATGCCGATCAGCAGGCTGAGCATCAATCGGCCCAGATCCTCGGCGGATTGCGCCCGCGTGATGGTGCCGTCCTTCTGCCCGGCCTCGGCACAGCGGCGGAAGAAACTCTCGACCTGGACCAGGACGCCGGCGACCACACGCTGGAATTCTGGGTCGTGGGGCGCCACCTCCAGCGCCGAATTCACCAGCATGCAGCCCTTGCGCTGGGCATCCGCCAGCGAGCGCTCGATGATCTCGTGGAAGAAAGCGGCGATCGCCGCGCGCGGCGGCATGGTGCCCTCGAAGCGGCCGACCCGATCGGCGAAGCTGATCTCGACATAATGATCGAGCGCGCGCCGATAGAGCGACCGCTTGTCGCCGAAGGCGTTGTAGAGGCTGGCGCCGGCAATGCCCATCTTGTCGGCTAGATCGCGGATCGAGGTCGCCTCGTAGCCGCGCTCCCAGAAACACTGGATGGCAGCCTCGAGCACAGCCGTCTCGTCGAATTCCCTCGGCCGCGCCATTCACGCCCTTTCGCCGATCTTCACCGTAGCTGGCATCGCACGTTCCCCGGAACAATTCAAATGAACGCGGCGGAGGGCTGGGGCGAATTCATATCATGCGGATGCCGCCTTCGGTCGGCGGGCCGAGGCATTTATGGGCCGCCTCACGCCGAAGACCCGGACCTGATATTGACCTTGGGGAATCGCCCCGCCGGCCCCTAATCCGGGTTCATCGCAGGCTTCAAGGCAGATCTTCATGAGCACCGGTCCCCACAACTTCGTCCTCATCCACGGCGCCTGGCATGGCGGCTGGGCCTGGCGGGACGTTGCCCCCCGGCTCCGCGCACTCGGGCACCAGGTGACCGCGCCGACCATGACCGGGCTGGGCGACCGGCGTCATCTCGCCCAGGGTCCGATCGATCTCGAGACCCATATCGAGGATATCGCGACCCATATCGAGATGGAGGATCTCCATGGCGTGACCCTGGTCGGCTGGAGCTATGGCGGCATGGTCGCCACCGGCGTGCTGGCACGCATGCCGGCGCGGATCGAGCGGATGATCTATCTCGACGCTTTCGTTCCGGCCGACGGCAAATCGCTGGTCGATTATGTGGCGCCCGAGATGAGAGGCGGGATGGACGAGTACAAGCAGCGGAACGAGCCGCTGCCGCCGATCCCCCTTCCCGTCTTCGGCGTGACGGATCCTGCCGTCGCCGCCTTCGTCGAGCCGCGCCTGACCGTCCAGCCCTGGCAAACCTTCTACCAGCCGGTCAAGGCGCTGAAGCAGCGGCCTAGCATTCCGATGTCCTATATCGTCTGCACGGGGTTCAGCCCGTCGCCCTTCCAGGTCCGGCTCGCGGAGATGCAGGCCGATCCCGGCATGACGGTGACCACGCTCGATGCCGACCATCTCTGCCTGCTGTCGGCCCCGGAAGCGACGGTCGCGGCCCTGGTCAGCTAGACCGCGATGACTTTAGGTCGAACCGACCTAAAGTCTGAATCGCCGTCTCGTCATAAGCTCTGGATCAGCGCCACCAGCCGGGGCCCCAGGCGCCCCAATCCCATTGGGCGTTCTCGTAGCTTTCGGCGGTGAGGCGCTGCTCGTCCGCGATCCTGCGCTGGAACACCTCCTGGCGGTAGCGGCCATAGGCGCCCTGATCACCGACATAGAGGCAGTTGCAGACGAGCGGATCGGCATAGAGATAGACGAGCTTGCCGCCCTGAGTCCGGCTGAGGAAATGGTTGGGCGGCAGGCTCGCCATCTGCTGCTGGCGCTCGGGCGTGGTCGCCGGCAGGACGCTGAAGCCGGCGGCGGCCAGGAGATCCTCCTTGTTCTGAACCAATTCCTGCTTGCTGGCGCAGGCCGCGAGCAGGCCGGTCAGGGCCAGCATGGCGAGCGATATCGGTTTACCCATGATGATCTCCTTGATGTCGTGGCGGCGAAACGGGCGGCTTGGCGAAGGGTACCGATCCGCTCAAACCCCGTCCAGAATCCGGCGGATCTTCGCGGCGAGGCTGGAGAAAGTGAACGGCTTGCCGATGAGCTCGACGCCGGCATCGAGCCGGCCGTGATGGACGATGGCGTTGCGGGCATAACCGCTTGTGAACAGAACCTTGAGCTCGGCGCGGCGGCGGCGCGCCTCGTCGGCGAGCTGCCGCCCATTCATGCCGCCCGGCAGCCCGACATCGGTGAACAGCAGGGCGATCTCGCGATGCGCGTCGATGAGCCGGAGCGCCCCCGCCCCGTCCTCCGCCTCGACCACGCGGTAGCCCAGCTCGCGCAGGATCTCGGTCGAGAAGGCGCGAACCTCGGGATCGTCCTCGACGACGAGGATGGTTTCCTCGCGGGCGCGCGGCACCGTGACGGCGGCGGGCGACGCGGCGGCGGGCGTGCCGGCGGCGTGATGGCGCGGCAGATAGAGCTTGATCGTGGTGCCCTGGCCGACCTCGCTGTAGATCTTGATGTGCCCGCCGGATTGCTTGACGAAGCCATAGACCTGCGACAGGCCGAGCCCGGTGCCGTGGCCGACATCCTTGGTCGTGAAGAACGGATCGAACGCCTTCGAGATGATCTCGGCCGACATGCCGATGCCGGTATCGCTGATGAACAGGCCGGCATATTGGCCGGGCGGCACGTCCGTCCGCGCCGCGTAATCCTCGTCGAGATAGGTGTTGGCCGACTCGATCGTGAGCTTGCCGCCGTCCGGCATGGCGTCGCGCGCATTGATCGCCAGGTTGAGGATGGCGTTTTCGAGCTGGTTGGCATCGACGAAGCTGGACCAGATGCCCGCCGCCAGCACCGTCTCGACCTCGATCGCTTCGCCGAGCGTGCGCCGGAGCAATTCCGACATGCCGGCGATGAGCGCGTTGATCGAGATCGCCTTCGGCTCCAGCGCCTGCCGCCGGGCGAAGGCGAGCAGCCGCTGCGTCAGCATCGCGGCGCGATTGGCGGCGAAAAGGGCGGCATTGGCCGGCCGCAGCAGCTCGGAACCGGCGGTCGCCGGCAGCCGGCGCAGCAGCATCTCGACATTGCCGGCGATCACCGTCAGCAGATTGTTGAAATCATGGGCGACGCCGCCGGTGAGCTGGCCGATCGCCTCCATCTTCTGCGCCTGGCGGAGCTGCTCGTCTGTCTCGCGCCTCTCGGTCAGATCGCGCGTGATCTTGGCGAAGCCGAGGAGCTCGCCCGCAGGCGTTCGGATCGCGTCGATGACGACGCTCGCCCAAAAGACGCTGCCATCCTTGCGCACCCGCCAGCCCTCGGCCTCGTGCTTGCCGGCGGCCGCCGCGGCTTCGAGCATCTGGCGCGGCAGCTCTCGGGCCTGATCCTCATCAGTGTAGAAGCATGAGAAATGCCGGCCGACGATCTCGCCGGCCCGATAGCCCTTGATCCGCTCCGCGCCGGGGTTCCAATTGACGATGGTGCCGCCGGGATCGAGCATGAAGATGGCGTAATCGACCACGGCCTCCACCAGCAGCCGGAAGCGATCCTCGCTTTCCGCAAGCTGCGCCGATTGGGCGATGACCTGCCGCGTCCGCTCCTCCGCCCGCTCCGCCAGCCTTTCATTCAGCCGCTGCAGCTCGAGCTCGGTTTGCCGCCGCGCCTCGATCTCGCGCAGATTGGCCTGATGCAGGCGGGCATTGTCGATGGCGATGGCGGCCTGTGCGGCGATGCCGGTCAGGATGCGCTCGGTCCGCGCGGTAAAGATGCCGGGCTCGGCATGGCCGAAGAAGAGCCCGCCCAGCACCTCGCCCGACCGCGACACGACCGGCACCGCGAGATAGCTGCGCACCGGCAGATGCCCCGCCGGCATGCCGTGATGCGGCCGGTTGCGCGCATAGCGCGGATCGGACTGAATATCGTCGGACCGAACCGTGCCGAGGCCGCGAAAGGTCGTCTCGAACAGGGGCGTGTTGCGCGGCATCGGAAAATTCGCGAATTCGGCGCGATCGGCGCCGGAGAGCGTATAGAGCCGGTAGGCTTCGCCCCGACGGTTCGTAACGTTGTAGAAAAAGGCGCCATATTGCGCCTCCGTCAGCTCGACCCCGGCATCGGTCACGGCCTGGACCAGCTTTTCCGGGTCGAGCTCGGCCGCGAGCGCCGTGCCGGTGCGGTTCAGGATCTCGAGCGTCCGCGCCTCCTCGCCCAGATCGATGAGGCGCGCCTCCAGCGTCTCGTTGAGCCGGCCGAGGCCGATTTCGAGCTGCTTGCGGTCGCTGATCTCGGCATAGGCGCCGAAGAGCCAGCGCGCGGCACCCGTCTCGTCGGGCGCGGTCATGCCGCGGCCGGAAAGCCAATGCAGGCTGCCGTCCGGATGCAGCACGCGCAGCTCGACATAGAAGCGCCCGTCGGTCCTGGCCACCTGGATGGCGGCCCGGAGCGACGCCACATCCTCGTCGAAGACGGCGCTTTCCCAATCCTCGAAGTTCGGCCGAGCCACTGCCGGATCGAAGCCGAACAGCACGGCGATCTGCGGCGTCCACTCCCACAGGCCGGAGGCGAGATCGAGCTTGAACGTGCCGGTCCCCCCGGCGAGCTGCGCCGTTCGGATCCAGCTTTCGGAAATCGACTCGGACTCCGCCTCTATCATCTGATCGTCGTCCATCGCCTGAACGCGCCACGCCGGGTGGTCGACGCCCGCCCCCTACCCGCAAGCGCGCAGCGTTAACGTTTCTTCCATACCTGAGAAGGATGCGCAACCGCACTGAGGGCGGGCGCGTGGGAGCTGGCCTGAAACTATCCTATTTCCGTTGGCGCAGCGCCGGCGTCCGGCCTATCCCAGCGAGACGAGCGGGTCGCCGGCATTGATCAGCATGCCGGGCCGGCAATGGAAGCGCGTGACCACGCCGTCGGCCGGCGCGCGGATGTGGAATTCCATCTTCATCGCTTCGAGGATCAGCAGCGAATCACCTTCCTTGACCGCGGCTCCCGGCTCGGCGATCAGCTTCCAGACATTGCCGGTAATGTCGGCGGAGATGAGGCCGGTGCGGTCTTCGAGCTCCAGCGGCATCTCGGCCGCCTGCTCGGCGGCGGCTTCCGGCGCTTGGCCCGCCCAATGCGCCACCTCGGCCTCGAACGCCGTCTTCTGCCGGGCGCGGAAGCTTTGGAGATCGGGCTCGATCTCGGCCAGGAAGGCGTTATAGGCGGCAAGGTCGAAGATCTCCTCGGTGATCTCGACCCGGTGCCGGCCTTCGCGGAACGCGAGGCGCATCTCGTCGAGCTCGGCCTCGCTCACCGGATAGAAGCGGACCTGGTCGAAGAAGCGCAGCAGCCAGGGCTTGCCCTCGACGAAATCCCGGTTCTTCAGGAACTTGTTCCAGATCGGCAAGGTCCGGCCGACGAGCTGGTAGCCGCCCGGCGAATCCATGCCGTAGATGCACATATAGACGCCGCCGATGCCGACCGTGCCCTCGGCCGTGTAGGTGCGCGCGGGATTGTATTTCGAGGTCAGCATGCGGTGGCGCGGGTCGACCGGCACGGCGCAGGGCGCGCCCAAATAGACATCGCCCAGGCCCAGGACCATGTAGCTCGCCCGATAGAGAATATCGCGGACCTGCTCGACCGAATCGAGCCCATTGATCCGCCGCATGAACTCGGCATTGCGCGGCAGCCAGGGGGCGGTGTCGCGCACCGACTGGCGGTATCGAGCGACCGCGTCGAGCGTGGCGGAATCCTCGAAGGCGAGCGGCAGATGCACGATCCGGCTCGGCACCTTCATGCTCTCGACCGGCGGTAGCACCTCCTCGACCGCGAGCAGGCGGCGCACCAGCTCGGCCTGGTGGATCACGCGGCTGTCGTAATGGATCTGCAGCGAGCGGACGCCCGGCGACAGCTCCAGGATGCCGGGCACCGGATTGGCACCCAGCGCCTCCATCAGCGCATGGACGCGGAAGCGGAAATTGAGATCGAGAATGTTCGGCCCGTACTCGATCAGGATGTATTTGTCGCCGGCCTGGCGATATGTCGCCTCCGGCGTGCCGCGCTCCGCCGGAATGCGGGCAAGGATGGTGTCGGAGACGGGCGTGAAGCCCGGCGCCGCGACGGGCGGCAGCGGGGCGGCGGCGAGGTTTTCGAACAGCGCATCCTGCTGGCGTTCGAGCGCCAGCGCCTCGTCGAAGCGCATCGGCACGAAGCGGATCTTGTCGCCGGGCTTCACCTGCCCGACCTTCCACAGCTCGGCCTTGGCGATCGTCACCGGGCAGACGAAGCCGCCCAGGCTCGGCCCGTCGCGGGTCAGGATCACCGGCATGTCCCCGGTGAAATTGACGCTGCCGACCGCGTATTCGCAATCATGGATGTTGGAGGGGTGGAGCCCGGCCTCGCCGCCATCGGTGCGCGTCCATTCCGGCTTCGGTCCGATGAGGCGGATGCCGAGGCGGTTGGAATTGTAGTGCACCTCCCAATCGGCGGCGAGGAAGCCCTCGATCGAGGCCGGGGTGAAGAAATCGGGGGCACCGTGCGGGCCGTGCAGCACGCCGATCCGCCATTGCTTGCCGTAGGCGGGCACGAGATCGGGCGGCAGCGCCATGGGCGCGTCGATCGGCGGCGGCGTGGTGCGCGCGCTCAGATCCGGATTGCAGATCGTGAACTGGTCGCCCTGGCGCAGCACGCGCCCGGCATGGCCGCCGAACTGGCCGAGCGCGAAGGTCGATTTGCTGCCGAGATAATCCGGCACGTCGAAGCCGTTGCGGATGGCGAGGTAGGAACGGCAGCCGCTCTCGACCTTGCCCATGCGCAGCACTTGGCCCGCCTTGATCGGGATCGGCCCCCAGAACGCGACCGGTTCGCCGTCGAGCGTGGCCGGCGTCGGCGCGCCCGCGAGGGCGATCAGCGCGTCGCAATGAAAGCGCAGGGACGGCCCCATGACCGTGGTCTCGATCGCCGCCGCCGAGGGGTGGTTGCCGACGATGCGGTTGACGATGCGGAAGGCCCAATCATCCATGGGCCCCGACGGCGGCACGCCGATATCCCAATAGCCGCCACGGCCGGGATAATCCTGGATGCTGGTATAGGTGCCGGCGTCCAGCACCTCGACCGTCGGCGGCACGAAGGCGAAGCTGTCGAGGAAGCGGGTGGAAAGGCGGGCCGCGTGAAAATCCGCGCTCGCCGCGATCTGGCGCAGATATTCGAGATTGGTCGAGATGCCGGAAAGCCGCGTGGCGCCCAGCGCTGCCGAGAGCTTGGCGATGGCCTCGGCGCGGGTCGAGCCATGGACGATGAGCTTCGCCAGCATCGGATCGTAATAGGGCGAGATTTCGGTCCCGGTATCGACCCAGCCATCGATGCGCGCATCCTCGGGGAACAGCACCTCGGTCAGCGTGCCGGGGCTCGGCTGGAAATTGCGCAGCGGGTCTTCGGCATAGAGGCGGACCTCGATCGCCGCCCCATGCGCCGGCACGGGGGCGAGATCGGGCGGCGTGCCGGCCGCGGTCAGGATCATCCATTCGACCAGATCGAGGCCGGTCACCGCCTCGGTGATCGCATGCTCGACCTGAAGCCTGGTATTGACCTCGAGGAAATAGAATTCGTCGCGCGGCGCGTCATAGATGAACTCGACCGTGCCGGCCGAGCGGTAGGAGACGGCGCGCCCCAGCCGCTCGGCCGCGTCGAGCAGGCGCCGCCGCGTCTCCGCCGGCAGGCCCGGTGCCGGCGTCTCCTCGACGACCTTCTGGTTGCGGCGCTGGATCGAGCAGTCGCGCTCACCCAGGGCCAGGACCTTGCCTTTGCCGTCGCCGAAGATCTGCACCTCGACATGGCGGGCGCCGTCGACGAAGCGCTCGACGAAGACGCCGCCATTGCTGAAGAAGCTCTGGCCCAGGTGCTGGACGGATTCGAAGGCCTGGGTCAGCGCCTCGGCATCGTTGCAGCGGGTGAGGCCGATGCCGCCGCCGCCGGCCGTGCTCTTCAGCATGACCGGATAGCCCACGCGCTCGGCCGCCGCCAGCGCCGCCGGCAGGTCGGCGAGCAGGCCCGAGCCCGGCGCCAGCGGCACGCCCGCCGTTTCGGCGAGCGCGCGGGCCGCGTGCTTCAGCCCGAAATCACGCATCTGCCGCGGCGTCGGGCCGACGAAGATCAGGCCGGCGCGCTCGCACGCCTCGGCGAAATCGGCATTCTCGGAGAGGAAGCCGTAGCCGGGAATGATCGCCTCGGCGCCCGTTTCCTTCGCCGCCGCGATGATCCGGTCGCCCCGCAGATAGGAGTCGGCCGGCGCCGGCCCGCCGATCGCCACGGCCAGGTCGGCCGCCTTGACATGGGCGCTGTTGCGATCGGCCTCGGAATAGACCGCGACGCTCTTCAGCCCCATCCGAGCCAAGGTGCGGGCGATGCGGACGGCGATTTCGCCGCGATTCGCGATGAGAACGGTCTCGATCATGGCGGTCACCTGGCGGCGGGAAAGGTTGCGAAGGCGAGAACAGGCCCGAACCGGAGATGCCGCGACGCAAGATGAATGCCACGGCCGGTTGCCGCGCGCAGCGGCCCGGCCGCCTGAAAACTGCTCACGCGACAGGCTTTTCGCCCACAAAATGCGCAAAGGTTGAGGGCGGATGACGGCCGCACAAATTTTATGCGCGGCACCGTTCTTGCCATGTCTCAGGGATCTCAATCCTCGGGACGAAGCGCATGCCTGTCTCGCCATCCGCCAAGGGAGCCGCGCCGTGACCGGGCTTCAGCGCGTGGTGCGCGAGCGGCGGCAATATAACCAGTGGGTCGCCAACCAAACGCTCGAGGATTACGCGCTGCGCTTCACCGCGAAGAAGGCGCGCAAATGGTCGTCCTTCCGCGTCGCCAACACCGCCATCGGCGCCATCGCCTTTCTCGCCTGCGAGGCGATCGGCGGCTCGCTCACCTTCAATTACGGCTTCACCAACACGGCGGCGGCGATCCTGGCGGTGAGCCTGCTGATCTTCGCGACCGGGCTGCCGATCTGCTATTACGCGATCCGGCACGGCGTCGATATCGACCTGCTGACCCGGGGCGCGGGGTTCGGCTATATCGGCTCGACCATCACCTCGCTGATCTACGCCTCCTTCACGCTCATCCTGTCGGCGATCGAATCCGTCATCATGGCGACGGCGCTGGAGCTCTGCTTCGGCATTCCCATGCCGCTGGGCTATCTGCTGGTCTCGCTCGCCGTCATCCCGATCGTGGCCTACGGCATCCGCGCCATCAGCCGGTTCCAGCTCTGGACCCAGCCGATCTGGCTCGGCCTGCAGATCGTGCCGCTCGTCATCCTGGCATTCGGCCCGGACGCGGCCCGGCACGAATGGCTGGATTATCGCGGGCTGCAGGGCGACGGCAGCGGCCGGTTCGACCTCTTGCTGTTCGGCATCGCCGCCTCGATCCTCCTGTCGCTGATGCCGCAGATCGGCGAGCAGGTCGATTATCTGCGCTTCCTGCCGCCGCGCCGGAAAGGCAACGGGCTCAGCTGGTGGACGGCTCTGCTCGCCGCCGGACCGGGCTGGATCCTGCTCGGCGCCGGCAAGCTCTTCGCCGGCTCCTTCCTCGCCGTGCTGGCGCTCGGCCAAGGCGTGCCCTATGCGGTCGCGACCGAGCCGGCGCGGCTCTTCCATGTGGCATTCCAGTCGCTGGCGATCCCGCCCATGGCGGCGCTGGTCCTGACCGGCATCTTCGTCGTCATCTGCCAGATGAAGATCAACGTCACCAACGCCTATGCCGGCTCGATCGCCTGGTCGAACTTCTTCTCGCGCCTGACCCACAGCCATCCGGGCCGCGTCGTCTGGCTCGCCTTCAACATCTCGCTGTCGTTCCTGCTGATGAATCTCGGCATCTTCAGCGTCATCGAGAAGATATTGGGTCTCTATTCGATCTTCGCCGTGGCCTGGCTCGGCGCCATCGTCGCCGATCTCGTCGTCAACAAGCCGCTGGGCCTGAGCCCGCCCGGCATCGAGTTCAAGCGCGCCCATCTCTACGACATCAACCCGGTCGGCACCGGCGCCATGCTGGCCGCGATCATCGTCTCGACCGCCGCCTATATCGGTCTCATGGGCGCCGTGGCGCAGGCGCTGGCGCCGTTCCTGAGCCTGCTCATCGCCTTCGCCGCGGCCCCGCTCATCGCCTGGGCCACGGGCGGCCGCTACTACCTCGCCCGCCGGCCCGAGGCCTGGGCCACGGCCGAGGCGCGCTGCATCATCTGCGAGAATTTGTTCGAGACCGAGGATATGGCGCGCTGCCCGGCCTATGGCGGGCCGATCTGCTCGCTCTGCTGCACGCTCGATGCGCGCTGCCATGATTGCTGCAAGGTCGAGAGCCGCTTCACCGACCAGATCAGCGCCCTGCTGCGCCGGATCCTGCCCGGCGGCATGGCGGCGGGGGTCAATTCGCGGCTCGGGCATTTCATCGGCGTGCTCGCCCTCTTCACCATCGTCATCGGGGCGGTGCTGACCTTCATCTATTATCTCGACGGCGATCCCGACCGGCACACCATCGCCGCCACCCTGTGGTTCACCTTCTTCGGTCTGCTGTTCGTCTCCGGCGTCGCCGCCTGGCTGCTGGTGCTGGCGCAGGAGAGCCGGCATGCGGCCGAGGCCGAGACCGACCGCCAGACGCTGATGCTGATGCGCGAGATCGAGGCGCATGAGCGCACCGACGCCGCGCTGCAGAAGGCCAAGGAGGCGGCGGAGGCGGCGAATTTTGCCAAGAGTCGCTATGTGCTGGGCATGAGCCATGAGATAAGGGCGCCGCTGAACGCGATCTACGGCTATGCCCAGCTCATGGACGAGGATGGCGCCGCCCCGCGCCCGCAGGCCGTGCGCGTGATCCGGCGCAGCGCCGAGCATTTGTCGAACCTGATCGACGGGCTGCTCGACATCTCCAAGATCGAGGCCGGCCATGTGCGCCTGAGCCGCGACAGCGTGCGCATCCAGGATTTCCTGGAGCAGATCGTCGACATGTTCCGGCTGCAGGCCCAGGCCCAGGGCATCGGTTTCCACTACGAGAAGCCGGCCGCCCTGCCGGACTATGTCCATACCGACGAGAAGAGGCTGCGCCAGATCCTGATCAACCTGCTCTCGAACGCGGTGAAATATACCGAGCGCGGTCATGCCGGATTGAGCGTTACCTATCGCAGCCAGGTCGCGGAATTCCTGATCGAGGACACCGGCATCGGCATTCCCGAGGCGGATCGCGAGCGCATCTTCATGCCGTTCGAGCGGGGCAACATGCCGGCCGCCCATGCCGTGCCGGGCACCGGCCTCGGCCTCACCATCACCAAGCTTTTGACCGAGGTGATGGGTGGCGCCGTCTCGGTCGAGGCGCGGCCGGGCGGCGGCAGCCGGTTCCGGGTCAAGCTGTTCCTGCCCGAGACGGCCGGCCCCGCCCGCCCGGCGCGGCGCGACGCGCCGATCACCGGCTATCGCGGCCGGCGCCTGACCGTGCTGGCGGTCGATGACGATGCCGCCCATCTCGATCTCGTGCGCGAATTGCTGGTGCCGCTGGGTTTCGTGCTGTTCACGGCCATCGACGGGCCGAGCTCACTGGCGCTTGCGCGCGAATGCCATCCCGATCTGGTGCTGCTCGACATTTCGCTGCCGGGCATGAGCGGCTGGGAGATCGCCCGCGCGCTGCGCGAGGAGGGTTTCGAGGCGCCGATCATGATGGTCTCGGCCAATGGCGACGAGTTGCAGCCCGGCCAACGGCCGGACACGGCGCATGACGACTTCCTGGTGAAGCCGATCGAGGTCAAGCGGCTGATGGAGCGGATCGGCGCCCTGCTCGGGCTCGACTGGCTGCATGAAGCGCCGGCCGAGCCGGCAGCCGAGGCCGTGCCGGTGCCGCCGGCGCGCGACCAGCTCGAAGCACTCTACCGGCTGGGCCGGATCGGCCATGTGCGCGGCATCGAGGCGAAGCTCGACGAGATCGCGGCGGAAGATCCGGGCAGCGCCGCCTTCATCGGCCGCCTGCGCGATCTCGTGCAGCGGTTCGAGCTCAAGCAATATATGCGGATCCTGGACGAGGCGCGCGCCGATGAGTGAGCGACGCGATCTCGTCCTGGTCGTCGACGACACGCCCGAAAGCCTGAGCTTCCTCACCGACGCGCTCGAAGCCTCGGGGGCGACGGTGCTGGTGGCGCTCGACGGCCAATCCTGCCTCGATCTCGTCGGCGAGATCACGCCCGATCTCGTGCTGATGGATGCGATCATGCCCGGCATGGACGGGTTCGAGACCTGTCGGCGGCTGAAGCGGCTGACGCAGATGGCGGATGTGCCGGTGATCTTCATGACCGGCTTGAGCGACAGCGAGCATGTGGTGAACGGGCTCGAGGCGGGCGGGGTCGATTACGTCACCAAGCCGATCCGCACCGAAGAGCTGCTGGCGCGTATGCGCGTCCATCTCGCCAATGCCCGCCAGGCGCACAGCGCGCGATTGGCGCTCGATGTCGCCGGGCGCTTCCTCGTCGCCACCGACCGGCAGGGCTGGCTGCGCTGGAGCACGCCGCAGGCGGCGAGCCTGCTCGGCACCCTCCTCGCGGGATTCGATGCCGGCCGATTCACCCTGCCGCCGCCGCTCGTGCACTGGCTGTCGGGGGCCTCGACCGGCGCTCATTACGCCTGGCTGGTCGATGGCCGCCGGCTCGATTTCGCCTATCTCAGCCAGACCGGGCCGGACGAGTTCCTGCTGCGCCTGACCGATGCCGACGGGCGCGACGAGATCGCCCGGCTGAAACAGGCGCTGGCGCTGACGGCACGCGAGGCCGAGGTGCTGAGCTGGATCGCGCGCGGCAAGTCCAACCGCGACATGAGCGACATCCTCGGCATCAGCCCGCGCACGGTGAACAAGCATCTGGAGCAGATCTTCGCCAAGCTCGGCGTCGAGAACCGCGCCTCGGCCGCAGCGGCCGCCGTGCGCGCGCTCGATCGGGATGGATGAGGGATCCGGCGGCCGAGTTGACGTGGCGAGATCTCGAGCGGGGGCCTCTCCGCCCGGACGCTTTTCATCGCGGGCAAACACCGTATTTCAACCTATTGTTGACAAACTCATAGCATAACCGTAAGATACTGAGAGATCTTTATGCCACGGAAGCGTGATCGCAGGCTAAAGAGATCGAATTATACATATCGTTGGACAATACGCACTTTCGGGCCTGGAGGCGAAAATGCCGGCACCGTCCTTGCTTGGCGACCAAGATCCAATCGTTTTTCTTCAATACCCTGGGCGTCGATTTCAGCTGCTCCTGGAGTCTCTTGTCGATTATGCCATCTGCATGCTCGATCCAGACGGTCTCGTCGTCAGCTGGAACGCCGGTGCGGCGCACATAGACGGCTATACGGAATCGGAAATTCTCGGCTCGCACTTCTCGGTGTTCTTCATCGAATCGGACCGGGAAGAAGGGAAGCCGGCCGAGGTTTTGAGGATCGCGAAGGAGGCGGGGTCCTATACCGGCGAAGCGCTGCGCGTTCGCAAGGACGGGAGTTCGTACTGGGCAGGCATTCTGATCCGTTCGATCTATGAGGTCGAGAAACATGTCGGCTTTGTCAGGGTCGTAAGGGACCTCACCGTACAGCGGCAGCAGGATGCGGCGCTTCGGGAAAGCGAGCGGCGCTTGCGCCTCTTCGTCGAAAGCGTGACGGACTACGCCCTCTATGTCATCGACCCGAAAGGAGTTGTCACGAGTTGGAACTCGGGTGCGGAACGAATCAAAGGGTACAAGGCCGAAGAAATCATCGGGCAGCATTTCTCGATTTTCTTCACGAGCGAGGATCGTAAGGCTGGACATCCGGAGGAGGTGTTGCGCATCGCCGCCACCACCGGAAGATTCACTCAAGAGGCGAGGCGAGTCCGGAAGGATGGCAGCATCTTTGCGGCCGATGTGGTCTTGGACGCGATCTATGACGAGGGGGGCGAACTGGTCGGCTTCGCGAAAATCACGCGCGACGTCTCGGAGCGCAAGGCAGCGGAGGCCGCGCACGTCGAGAATCTTCGGCAGAACGCCGTCCTGGCCGAGCGTCAACGAGGGATGGAGCAGCTCAAGCACACGAGCCAGACTCTAGCGAAGATTGTCGAAGCCTCGCCGCTCGCGATCGTCACGATCGACGGCGACGACATCATCAGGATTTGGAATCCGGCCGCGGAAAGGATATACGGGCTCGAAGCAGCCTCCGTGGTCGGCCGGCGGTGGCAGGATACCACGCCGGACAGCCCCCCACTCGATCAGCCGGACGAACCATCGATCGTCGATCTTGTCCGCCGCAGCGGCAGTGTCCATGCCGTGGAGACGCGCCGCCGCCGGAAGGACGGGAAGGTCGTCGAGCTCAGCCGCTCGGGTGCCCTCATTCATGATGATGCCAATCAGGGCAGCGTGGTGATCCTCGCCGAGGACGTGACCGGCCGAAAGGAGACCGAGAGGCATCTGCGGCAAGCGCAAAAGATGGATGCGATCGGTCAATTGACCGGCGGCATCGCGCATGATTTCAACAATCTCCTCGCCATAATTTCCGGAAATCTCGAGCTGCTGGCGGACGGTTTGGCGGCGGACTCGCCGTTGCACGAATTGTTGAGCGAGGCGCTCGCCGCATCGGTCCGCGGCGCTGACTTGACCTACCGTCTGCTGGCATATTCCCGGCAGCAGCAATTAGATCCCACCCTCGTGGATCTAGCGAAACTAACCGCCGACCTGGTCACAACATTACGCCGGGTAATTGAAGAGTCGATCGATATCGAGACGATGATCGCACCGGACTTATGGAAGACAAAGATTGACGTCAATCAATTAGAAAATGCAGTCATCAATCTTGCGGTCAATGCTCGCGATGCCATGCCCCATGGCGGAAGGTTGACCCTCAGTGCCGAAAACACCATGATCGATCAGGAATATGCCCAGATACACGACGAAATAGCGGCGGGCCAATATGTCGTCTTGTCGGTCTCCGACACCGGCACCGGCATGACAGCGGACGTGCTGTCGCGAGCGCTCGAGCCGTTCTATACGACCAAGCCCGTCGGCCGCGGCACCGGGCTCGGCTTGAGCATGGTGTATGGGTTTGTAAAGCAATCAAAGGGCCATTTGATGCTTTACAGCGAGCCCGGCCACGGCACGACGGTAAAGCTCTATCTTCCGAAATCTTCTGAGGACTCGGACAGCCTCGCGGCACCGGAGAGCGTGGCGCCCGACCCCGTGGGTGCGTTCGACAAGGTGGTGCTGGTTGTCGAGGACGATGAGGCAGTACGCAAGTTGCTTACCCGCACATTGAAATCATTGGGCTATCGGATCCTCGAAGCGCCGGATGGACCCGCGGGGTTGGAGATCCTCGATGGGGGTACGACCATTGATCTCCTGCTCACGGATATCGTCCTTCCCAAAGGAATGAACGGGGTCGTCTTCGCGGGCGAGGCGCGCCGACGCTATCCGACCTTGAAGGTGATCTTCAGTTCGGGCTACGCGCCCAACGCCGTCATCCGTGACGACGCCTTCAAGAGCGCCATTCTGCTCTCGAAACCCTTCACCAAATCGGTGTTGGCTGAAGCCGTGCATCGGGCGTTGACAGACGGGACCACCTGATGGGCACCAAGCGCCTCCTCGTCGTCGATGATGAAGCGGATTTCGGCCGCTTCGTCGCGCGCGTCGCGGGTGCTCTGGACTACGATGTCGAGACCACGACAAATGCCACTGACTTCATGGCTCGATTTCACTCATTCGACCCCGATATCGTCGTGCTCGACATTGTGATGCCTGAAATGGACGGTGTCGAACTTGTCCAATGGCTGGTCAGCGTCAAATGTCGCGCGCGAATTATCATCATCAGCGGATACAACCCTCTTTATGCGCAATTGGCTGAGAGCTTGGCGGCGGCCCAAGGGATCCTATCTGTGTCCACGATGACAAAACCCATCAAATTGGCCGACTTGAGGGCCATATTGACGGTTGGCGCCGAAGGATCGATCCAAGCCTTCAAATAGAGGCGGTCCTGCTTTGGCCGGAACCCGCCGAGCTGTTGATACTCGCCGAAAGCGGCCATTTCGGCCATCTGGAAGAGCCGGAGCGTTTTGCCCGCGCCGTCATATCCTTCATACGTCCGGCCAGAGCGTCGCCGCGAGAATTTGCGCACGGCAGGAGGGATTCGAGTAGGTTTCCCATGTCCACCGTTACAGGCGTAACTCAAAAACTTGCGGCGGAAATACAACCGCTACCCCGCCCTGATTGGCTGCGCGACCAGCTCATCAGGGAGGATCTCGTGAAGGACAACAGCGCACTCGCCGCAGGAACGCACGACATATCCATCGACGGCATCCGGCTGCGCTATCACGTCGCCGGCACGGGGCCGGTCTGCCTATTCCATTCCGGCGGTCCGGGCGCCGAATGGGACTATTTGCGGGCGCCGCGCCTCGAAGCGCATCTCACCTGCGTCTATGTCGAGCCGGTCGGCACCAAGGGTTCGGGCCGCCTGCCCGGGCATCCCCATGGCTACACCGTCGAGCTCTACAGCCATTTCCTGCACGGGCTGATCACGCATCTGGGCGTGCCGAAGCTGCATCTGCTCGGCCATTCGCATGGCGGCTTCGTGGCGCAGCGCTATGCGCTGGATCATCCGGACCGGCTGGCGGGACTGATACTGTACGGCACGGCGCCGACGATGGGCCCCGATCTCTGGGAGGAAGCCGACCGCCAGATCGAGGCGTTCGCCCATCGACATGAAGCCCATCCCGGCGTCGAGGCGGTCGCGCAGGCCTGGGCGACGGTTGCGGAGGTGGTCGACGACGACGGCATAATCCAGAAGATGCGGGTGCTGTTTCCGGCCTATTTCGCGGATTATTGGGGCCGCGAGGCGGAGTTCGCGCCGGCCCGCGAGGCCTTCGACTGCACCTATATCGCCGGCGTCGGCGCCGCTTCGCCTTTCGACCTCCGCGACGAGCTGGGCGCGATCGCGCCGCCGACCCTGGTGATCGGCGGCGAGTACGATTTTATCTGCGGGATGCGCTGGGCGCGGCAGATGCATGGCGGTATTCCCGGCAGCGAGATGGCGGTGCTTATGAATAGCGGGCATTTCGGCCATCTGGAGGAGCCGGAAAAATTCGCCGAACGGGTACTCGGCTTCATCCTTCAGATACAGTGATCCGCTGATTTGGTGGAGTGGGCCTCCGTGCCCGCTTCGCCGCGGAAGCGGCGATCGGAGCGATTGGGGCGATCTACTTCGTTACCTGGCGCGTCCGAATCGGTCAGCCGGGTCTGTCGGCGGCGGAACGCGATGCCTCCGTCAATGCTATCCGGCATTTCGACCAGATCCGCTACGTCCTGCACGCCTATGTCGTCATGAACGACCATGTCCACGTCATGGTGGAGCCCGTTTGCGATTTTCCGCTGGAGACAATCCTGCATGCGTGGAAATCGTTCACTGCCAACCAGCTTCAACGGCAGCACGGCCGGCTGGGTGCAGTTTGGCAAGATGAATATTTCGATCGCGTGCTTCGCGACGAAACCGAATACCTCCAGAAACGAGACTATATCCTCCACAACCCCTTGAAACGCTGGCCGGATATCGGTGCCTATCCCTGGCGGTGGGCGATCGGGAGCGACCCGTCCGGGGTGAGATGATCGCCGCTCGCGCGGCGCGGCGGGCACGGAGGCCCGCTCCACTCTCACCCTAGAGACGGGCCATATACGTCAAACGCCCCATACCGCGCTTCCCGTCCCGGCCCTAGCCTCGTCCATGGTGCGGTGCGGCAAGGCATCCTGAGGTTCGTCCCGCACCGGGGGCTTAACCTTGGGGCGCCGGTCCGGTGTCGCGAACGCCGCGGCACCGGCATCGCCCTGCCAAGAAGGGGGACCGGACAATGGGAGCACAGACGAGGCGGGCGGCACTCACCGGTGCCGCGATATTGGCGATGCTGGCCGGCGCCGAGGCGCGCGCGGCGGACGACACGATCAAGATCGGCGTGCTGCATTCGCTGTCCGGCACCATGGCGATCAGCGAGACCACCCTCAAGGACACGGTCCTGATGATGGTCGACGAGCTCAACAAGAAGGGCGGGCTGCTCGGCAAGAAGGTCGAGGCGGTCGTGGTCGACCCGGCCTCCAACTGGCCGCTCTTCGCCGAGAAGGCGCGCGAGCTCATCTCCAAGGACCATGTCGCCGTCACCTTCGGCTGCTGGACCTCGGTCAGCCGCAAATCGGTGCTGCCGGTGTTCGAGGAGCTGAACGGGCTGCTGTTCTATCCGGTCCAGTATGAGGGCGAGGAAAGCTCGAACAACGTCTTCTATACCGGTGCCGCGCCGAACCAGCAGGCGATCCCTGCTGTCGAATACCTCATGGGCAAGGAAGGCGGCGAGGTGAAGCGCTGGGTGCTGGAAGGCACCGACTATGTCTATCCGCGCACGACCAACAAGATCCTCGAAGCCTTCCTCAAGGCCAAGGGCGTGGCGCCGGAAGATATCCGCACCAACTACACGCCCTTCGGCTTCAGCGACTGGCAGACCGAGGTCGCCGAGATCAAGAAATTCGCCTCGGCCGGCAAGAAGACGGCCGTGGTCTCGACCGTCAACGGCGACGCCAACGTGCCCTTCTACAAGGAGCTGGCCAACCAGGGCATCAAGGCGACCGACACGCCGGTCGTGGCCTTCTCGGTCGGCGAGGAGGAACTCGCGGGCATCGACACCAAGAACCTGGTCGGCCATCTCGCCGCCTGGAACTACTTCGAATCGGTCAAGGGCCCGACCAACGACGCCTTCATCAAGCAGTGGCACGCCTACATCAAGAACGACAAGCGCGTGACCAACGACCCGATGGAGGCAACCTATATCGGCTTCAAGATGTGGACCCAGGCGGTCGAGCAGGCCGGCACCACCGACGTGAACGCGGTGCGCCAGGCGCTTTACGGCCAGAAGGTCAAGGCGCCGTCGGGCTTCGAGGCGGTGATGAACACCAACCATCATCTGTCGAAGCCGGTGATGATCGGCGAGATCCAGGCGAACGGCCAGTTCGACATCGTCTGGCAGACCAAGGCGCCGATCAAAGCCGAGGCCTGGAGCTCCTATCTGGCGGAAGACAAGGGCAAGGTTGCGGATTGGACCTACCCGTGGGTCTGCGGCAACTGCACCGCGCCCAAATTCGCCGACGCCACAAACTGAGAGGAAGGGCGCTCCGGTTCCGCCGGGGCGCCCCTGTATCGAAGGAAAGCCGGCCATGTCGATCCGCGCGCGCCTGCTTCTGCTGCTGCTGATGCTGCTGCCCGGCCTGGCGCGGGCGGCCGACCTCTCCGCTCCGGTGGCGGCACTCGCGAGCGACGGGTTCGAGGACAAGGCCGCCGCCATCGCGACGCTCGGCACCGCCGGCGATCCGCGTGCGATCCCGATCCTGAAGGCGCTGAGCGAGGGGCGATTGGTCGTCGATCCCGCACAGCATGTGCTGATCGAGGACGAGACCGGCCATTATACCGACGCGCTGAGCAGCCAGGTCGCCGTGTCGGCGGACGAACCCGCGCGTATTCGGGTCAATAACCGGCTGCGCGGCCTCATCGACGAGGCGCTGTCGCATCTGACGCTCTTCAGCACCAATCCGGCGGACCGGCTGTCCGCCGCCGGCGAGGCGCTGCGCCGTCCGAGCGCCGAGGCGGCGCCGGCGCTGGAGAAGGCGCTCGCCGCCGAGCAGGATGCGGGCGTGAAGAGTGCCATCGCCCTGGCGCTCGCGGCGTCGCGGCTGCAGACCGCCGACACGGCCGTCCGGCTCGCCGCCATCGAGGAACTGGCGAAATCTTCCGATCCCGAGGTGCGCCGGCTGCTGGGCGCGGTCGCGGCCGAGCCCAGCGCCGATCCCAAGGTCACGGCAGCGGCGAAATCGGCGCTCACGGGTATCGAGCGCGAGCTGGCGCTCATCGATATCGGCGTCAACCTGTTCCAGGGGCTGAGCCTGGGCTCGGTCCTGCTGCTGGCGGCGATCGGGCTCGCCATCACCTTCGGCGTCATGGGCGTCATCAACATGGCCCATGGCGAGATGATCATGCTCGGCGCCTACACGACCTATGTCGTCCAGCAGATCTTTCGCACCGTGGCGCCGCCCGGCTGGTTCGATCTCTATCTGGTCCTGTCGGTGCCGGCCGCCTTCCTGGTCACCGGTCTCATCGGCGTGGCGCTCGAACGCGGCATCATCCGCTTCCTCTATGGCCGGCCGCTGGAGACGCTGCTCGCCACCTGGGGCATCAGCCTGATGCTGCAGCAGGCGGTGCGCACCATCTTCGGCGCGCCCAACAAGGAGGTCGCCAATCCGAGCTGGATGACCGGCGGCTTCGAGATCTTGGGCGGCTTCACCGTGACCTGGAACCGGGTCGTCATCATCGGCTTCAGCTTCGTCGTGCTGGGACTCCTGGTCCTGCTGCTGCAGCGCACCAGCCTCGGCCTTCATATGCGCGCGGTCACCCAGAACCGGAAGATGGCCTCGGTCATGGGCATCCCGACCGATTGGGTCGACGCGCTGACCTTCGGGCTCGGATCGGGCATCGCCGGCATCGCGGGCGTGGCGCTGAGTCAGATCGGCAATGTCAGCCCCAATCTCGGCACCAGCTACATCATCGACAGCTTCATGGTCGTGGTCTTCGGCGGCGTCGGCAGCCTGGTCGGCACGCTGACCGGCGCCATGGGGCTCGGCATCCTCAACAAGTTCCTGGAGCCCTTCGCCGGCGCCGTGCTCGGCAAGATCCTGGTGCTGGTCGGCATCATCATCTTCATCCAGTTCCGGCCGCGCGGGCTGTTCGCGCTCAAGGGCCGGTCGGTGGAGGCGTGAGCATGCAGCAGACGCCGCTTCTGAGCCGCGCGGGCTGGGCGGGATTTGCATTGGCCGCCCTCTTGGCGCTGGCGGTCATCCCGGCCTTCGCCCTGCTGCCGGCCGAGGAGTCGGGCTGGCGCCTGCCGGCCTATCTGGTGCCGCTGTTCGGCAAATATCTCGCCTTCGCCATCCTGGCCTTGGCGCTCGACCTGGTCTGGGGCTATGCCGGCATCCTCAGCCTCGGCCACGGCGCCTTCTTCGGCCTCGGCGGCTACTGCATCGGCATGTATCTCATGCGCCAGATCGGCACGCGCGGCGTCTACGGCAACGCCGAGCTGCCGGACTTCATGGTGTTCCTCAACTGGTCGGAGCTGCCGCTGCCCTGGTGGGGCTTCCAGAATTTCGCCTATGCGGGGCTGATGGCGCTGGCCGTGCCGGGCCTCTTAGCCGCCCTCTTCGGCTGGTTCGCGTTTCGCAGCCGGGTCACCGGCGTCTATCTCTCGATCATTACCCAGGCGCTGACCTATGCGCTGATGCTCGCCTTCTTCCGCAACGATATGGGCTTCGGCGGCAATAACGGCCTGACCGACTTCAAGGAAATACTGGGCTTCGAGATCCAGGCGCCGGGGACGCGTCTCGGCCTCTACATCGCGACGGCTTTGGCGCTCGGCGGCACCTTCCTCCTCTGCCGCTTTATCGTCGCGAGCCGGTTCGGCCGGGTGCTCTCGGCGATCCGCGACGCCGAGAGCCGCGTGCGCTTCCTGGGATACTCGACCACTGGCGCCAAGCTCTTCGTCTTCACCTTCTCGGCCATGCTGTGCGGGCTCGCCGGCGCGCTCTATGTGCCGCAGGTCGGCATCATCAATCCGAGCGAATTCTCACCCGCCAACTCGATCGAGCTCGCCATCTGGGTCGCGGTCGGCGGGCGCGGCACGCTCGTGGGCGCGGTGCTCGGAGCGCTGCTGGTCAATGTCGGCAAGACCTGGCTGACCGGAGCCGCGCCCGAGCTGTGGCTGTTCGTGCTGGGCGCGCTCTTCATCCTGGTCACGCTGCTGATGCCCAAGGGCGTGCTCGGCCTGATGCGCCGGCCGGCCTGGTCGCGCCGCCGCCGGCTCGAAGCGGTGGAGAGCGTCGCCCATGACTGATGCCGCCGCGCTCTCCTCCGCCCAGCTCTATCTCGACGGCGTCACCGTCAGCTTCGACGGCTTCAAGGCGCTGAACGCACTGTCACTGGTGATCGAGCCGGGCGAGCTCAGAACCATCATCGGCCCGAACGGCGCCGGCAAGACCACCATGATGGATGTCATCACCGGCAAGACCCGGCCGGACCAGGGCACGGCGATGTTCGAGGGCAGGCACGACCTCACCCGCCTCGACGAGCCGGCGATCGCCAATCTCGGCATCGGCCGCAAATTCCAGAAGCCGACCGTGTTCGAGATGCTGACGGTCGAGGAGAATCTGGAGCTGGCGCTGAAGGACGAGCGCTCGATCCGGCGCACGCTGTTCCACCGCCTGACCACCGAGCAGGAAGGGCGGCTCGACGCCATTCTGGAGCAAATCGGCCTCGCCCATCGGCGGCGCGACCTCGCCGGCTTCTTGAGCCATGGCCAGAAGCAGTGGCTGGAGATCGGCATGCTGCTGATCCACGATCCGCGCCTGATCCTGCTCGACGAGCCGGTCGCCGGCATGACCGATGCCGAGACCGCCGCCACCGCCGACCTCATCACGGAGCTCGCGCGCGACCGGACCATCATCGTGGTCGAGCACGATATGGGCTTCGTGCGCAGCTTGGGCTCGAAAGTGACGGTGCTGCATGAGGGCTCGGTCCTGGCCGAGGGCTCGCTCGATGCGGTCCAGGACGATCCGCGCGTCATCGAAGTCTATCTGGGGCGGTGACCATGCTGCAGCTCGACGGCATCGATCTCTTCTACGGCGCCAGCCAGATCCTGCGCCGGGTCAGCCTGACCGCGCGCAAGGGCGAGGTGACCTGCGTCTTGGGCCGCAACGGCGTCGGCAAGACCAGCCTGCTGCGCGCGATCTTCGGGCTGCAGCCGATCGCCGCCGGCAGGATCTCGTGGGACGGCAGCGAGATCAGCACCCTCGCCACCCATCAGCGCGCGCGGCGCGGCCTGGCGCTGGTGCCGCAGGGCCGCGAGATCTTCCCGCGTCTGACCGTGCTGGAGAACCTCAAGACCGGCCTCGCCGCGGTCAAAGGCCCGAAGACCATCCCGCCCGAGATCTTCGAGCTGTTCCCCGTGCTGGAAAGGATGCTGAACCGGCGCGGCGGCGATCTTTCCGGCGGTCAGCAGCAGCAGCTCGCCATCGCCCGGGCGCTCGTGACCCGGCCGCACTGCCTGGTGCTGGACGAGCCGACGGAAGGCATCCAGCCCTCGATCATCAAGGAGATCGGCCGGGTCATCACCCTGCTGGCGGCGCGGGGCGACATGGCGATCCTGCTGGTCGAGCAATATCTCGACTTCGCCCGCGAGCTGGCCGACCGCTTCGCCGTCATGGAGCGGGGCGAGGTCGTGCTGTCGGGCGACCGCGGCGCGCTCGACGACGAGGCGATCCGGCGCTATCTGGCGGTGTGATTTGCAGGCTTCTCCGCGGAATGCCGGGCGCAGCACATTTGAGATCTGCATAATTGTACGACATACTCTTCCGCAACTATGAGCGGAGAGAGACTTGACGATCGTCACCTGCCGGGAATGCGGTAAAGAGATAAGCAGTAAGGCGGTGACTTGTCCGCATTGCGGGCTCGTTCGCAAGCAAAGCGTTGGTACTAGCATCGGTATGATGGCCGGCGGCTGCTTACTTGTGATCGTCGGCCTTATCATGCTCTCCGTCGCGTCCGTGGCCTACTTGGCGCTTCAGCCAAGCAGCTCGACCGCGATTGAAACGATAGCGAAGCAACCTAATCCCTCGGCGAAGTCGTGGAATCCATCTGATCCGGATCAACCGTATTCGAAGGTCCAATTTTCTCTACGATTTGCGCAGAAACTGCGCGGCCTTCAGACCTTGGCGGAAGTTCAGAAGGCAGCCGGATCTTTAGGAAAGATCACCGACAGGCATCTCGATAGCGATGATCCAACGGTTACCTATCACTGGGACGGCGAGGGACCGAGCTACCTACTATCGATAGTAAGACCATCGGGCTGGATAACCACTACTGTCATGACCAGAGACGATGTGCAGATCACGCTGGATAATCGTGGTACGTTCCTGTGCTTTCCATCTAGTTGTCGCAATTAGCCCACACGTTTCCTCAGCTGGACACTCGATCTTCCATCGTCTGGCTAACGTTTTCAGCGATGAACTCAACGACGACCGTCTTGAAGTATCAGCCTTGATCTCGAATTGCCGCATGAAACCCGCTCGATGTCGCCGGCACGGGACCGGACTGATTGGATCCGGTCATCTTTGCCACCAGCCTTGCCGTGCATCTCTTCAGTTCGGCGTGCCGATCGCGCTCGGGCGCCGATGGGTGATGCGGGACTGATCAACTCTTACCGAACAGATTGATCCGCGACGGCTGGTAGAAGCGATAGCCATCCTCGACCCGCTCGGCGTTCGCGGCAAAGGCCTGCTGCAGCGTCTCGCGCTGCTCGGCCAGCGCATCGCTGCGGCTCGGATCGACCGCGACCATGCGCGCTTCGAACTGGGCGAAATCCTTGAGGGTGAGCGGGTTGCGATAGACTTCCTCGGGCCCGGCCGCGAGGCCATGGGCCGGGGCGTTGGCGAGCGCCTTGTAGGCGGCGGCGCGCACCTGGGTCTCGTCCTCGACCACGCGGGTGAGATCGAAATAGGGGCCGGCGGCGATCGGCTCCAGCACGAAGAGCGTGCCGCCCGGCACCAGCACGCGCGCGGCCTCGCGGAGTGCCGCGTCGAGCAGCGGCATCGGCACGTGATGCAGGCTGTTGAAGAAGACGACGACATCGATCGAGGCGCTAGGCAGCGGCAGCGCCTCGGCCCGGCCTTCGAGATAGCGCTCGTCGCCGACCGGCTCGGCCGCGAGCGCCGGCGCCAGCGCGCGGGCGTCGATCTCGATGCCGGTGACGTGAGCGCCCTTGCGGGTGAGCGCGCGGACGAGCGCGCCGTCGCCGCAGCCGACATCGAGGATGCGGCGGCCAGGGAGCGGCACCAGCGCCGACAGGCGGTCGAGATGCTTGGCGATCGGATAGGCGTCGGTCTCGTCGAGGATCGGCATGCTCTTCTCGCTTGGTTGCGGGCCGGGCTCACATCTTCAGCAGATGCGGCAGCCAGACCGAGATGGACGGCACGTAGGTGATGAGCAGCAGGAAGAGCAGCATCACCGCGAGCCAGGGCAGCACGGCGACGGTGAGCTCGGAAATGCCCATGCGCGCGATGCCGGAGGCGACATAGAGGTTGAGCCCGACCGGCGGGTGGCACAGCCCGACCTCCATATTGACCGCCATCAGGATACCGAAATGGATCGGATCGACGCCGAGGCTGGTCGCGATCGGGAACAGGATCGGCGCCATGATCAGCAGGATCGAGGTCGGCTCCATGACGTTGCCGGCGGCCAGCAGCACGATGTTGACGACGAGCAGGAAGGTCCAGACATTGAAATGCTGGGCCACGATCCAGGCGGCCATGCTCTGCGGGATATGCTCGTTGGTCATCAGGAACGAGAACAGCACCGCGTTGGTGATGATGTAGAGCAGCATCGAGCTGGTGTTGGCGGCGCTCAAGAGCGCCTTGGGCACGTCCCGGAGCGGCAGGTCGCGATAGACGAAGACGGCGATGGTGAAGGCGTAGACGGCCGCGATCGCCGCCGCCTCGGTCGGCGTGAAGATGCCGCCATAGATGCCGCCCAGCACGATGCCGATGAGCGACAGGCCCCAGACGGATTCGCGGAAGGCGTGCCAGCGCTCGCCCCAGCTCGCCGGCTTCATGCGCGGATAGCCGCGCCGCCAGGCGATGATCAGCGTCAGGCCGGTCATGAGCAGCGCCAGCAGGATGCCGGGCACGACGCCGGCCATGAACAGCGCGCCGATCGAAGTGTTGGTCGAGACGCCGAACAGCACCAGGATGATCGAGGGCGGCAAGAGGATGCCGAGCGCGCCCGAGGTGGTGATGACGCCGGCGCCGAAGCGCTTGGGATAGCCCTGCTCGACCATGGCCGGCAGCATGATCGAACCGATCGCGACCACCGTGGCGACGCTCGATCCCGAGACGGCGGCGAAGAGGGCGGAGGCCGCGACGCCGGCCAGGCCGAGCCCGCCCGGCCAATGGCCGACCAGCGAGGAGGTGAAGGCGACCATGCGCCGCGCCACCCCGCCGCGCGTCAGGAATGTCCCGGCCAGGATGAAGAACGGGATCGCCATGATCGAGAAATTGTCGAGGCCGGTGAAGAGCTTCAGGCCGACGCTCTCGATCGGCACCTGGGTCATGGTGAAGAGGAAGGTCAGCACCGTCAGGCCGAGCGCGATCGAGATCGGCATGCCGGTCAGCATCAGCGCCAGCAGCAGGCCGAAGATGATGGCGGCGGTCATAGCTGGTCGCCTCGGCCGAGCGCATGAATCACCGACGGGTCGCCCGGCTCCGGCAGGCCTTCGACATGGGCGGCGTCATGATGCGGCAGCTCGCCGGTGCGCACATAGTGATAGGCCACCTGCAGGAAGCGGAAGCACATCAGGTAGGAGCCGAGCGGAATGCACAGATAGACCATCCAGCTCGGCCATTCGAGGTCGGGCGTGGTCTGGTCGGTGCCCATGAGGCCGTAGACGAAGGTGGCGCCCATGGTACCGATGACGCCGGTGAAGAGCGCGCCGCAGAAGAGCCCGAACAGGACCACGCTCTTCTGCCCGCGCGCCGGCAGCCTGTTCACCATGACATCGACGCCGACATGGATGCCGGTCCGGACACCGTAGGCTGCGCCGAACTTCGCCATCCAGATGAACATGAAGATGCACAGCTCCTGCGCCCAGGACATATCGATCTGGCTGGCGACCGGATAGAGCAGCGGAATGCCCGCCGCGAAGCGCTGGACCACGGCCAGGAAGATGACCAGCGTCGCCCCGCCGATCATGAAGGCGATCAATATTTCTTCGAGCCGGTCGAGAATCCGAAGGAGCATCTGGTGCCTTCCGCCAACGCGGTATGGGATCGGCCCGGCCGGATCGATCCGGCCGGGCTGCTATGGGGCCGAGCGGAACGGATCAGGGCGTGCCGGCCGCCGCCTTCTTGAAGGCGTCGATCGTGTCCTTGCCGATACGCGGGGTCATCTCGGCCGTGACCGGCTCGAGCGCCTTCTCCCAGGCCGCCTTCTCCTTGGCGGTGAGCTCGATGAAGGTGATCCGGCCGGACGCCTTCATCGCCGCCAGCGCATCGTCATTCTCCTTCTGCGACAGCTCGTTGGTGTAGGCGGTGGCGTCGGCCATCGCCTTTTCCAGCTGGCCGCGGATATCGGCCGGCAGCCCGTCCCAGAATTTCTTGTTCACGATGACGGCATACCCGATATAGCCGTGATTCGAGATCGTGCCGTACTTCTGCACCTCGAAATGCTTCTGCGTATACATGTTGGACGGCGTGTTCTCCGAGCCGTCGACCACGCCCGTCTGCAGCGCCTGGTAGACATCGGAGAAAGGCAGCACCTGCGGCAGGGCTCCCAGCGCCTTGAACTGCGCCTCCAACACCTTGGAGGATTGGATGCGCATCTTCAGCCCCTGGAAATCGGCCGGCATCTTGAGCGGCTTGTTGGCGCTCATGACCTTGAAGCCGTTGTCCCAGTAAGCGAGGCCGGTGATACCCTTGGTCTGAAGCTTGTCGAACAGGCTCTTGCCGAGCGCGCCGTCGGTCACGCGGCGGAGGGCGGGCTTGTCGGGCAGGATGTAGGGCAGGTCGAAGACCTCGAATTCCTTGACGCCGAGCGGGCCGAACTTGGCGAGCGACGGCGCCAGCATCTGGACCGCGCCGAGCTGCAGCGCCTCGACCTCTTCCTTGTCCTTGTAGAGCTGGGAGTTGGGATAGACCTCGATCCTGACCTTGCCGTCCGTGTATTTCTCGGCCAGTTCCTTGAACTTGTCGGCGCCCTTGCCCTTGGGCGTGTCCGGCGCCACGACATGGCTGAACTTGATCACGATCGGATCGTCCGCGCGCGCCGATTGCGGCGTCGCGACCAGCGCCATGACGGCGCTCAAGATGCTTGCTGCCAAAATATTCTTCATTTGTCCCCTCCCCAAGGTTTGATTGCTTGCTTGGCTCTTACCGGCTCTCCGCCTCCATGCAGATGCGCCCGGCCGCATTCTCGGTCCAACACCCGATGCCGCCATCCGGCCGCCGGATGCCCCGGACGGCGAAAACCTGGTCCGCGAACAGAGGCGACACGCCGCGATAACGGAACTCTTCAGGCACTTTGCCGCCGAGCGTGGCGGCGAGATTGAACAGCAGGCTCGCCTGCATCGGCCCGTGCACGATCAGCCCCTCATAGCCTTCGGTGCCGGTGACGTAGGGCAGATCGTAATGGATGCGATGGCCGTTGAAGGTCATCGCCGAATAGCGGAAGAGCAGTGTCGGCGTCGCCGCCACTTCCCAGGTCAGATCGGCTTCGCGCGGCTCCGGTATTTCGTCCGAGGGTGGTGCCGCGCTGCCGACATCCCGATAGACGATATCGTGCCGTTCGCTCAAGGCCGATCCGCGTTCGGTCAGATAATCGTGATCGACCGAGACGAAGCAGAGCGTGCCGGTGCGCCCCTCCTTGACCTTGATGTCGGCGATGACCGAGCGGCGGATGACGCGGTCGCCGACGCGCAGCGGCCCGCGCGTCTCGATCCTGCCGCCGGCCCACATGCGGCGCGGCAGCGGCACCGGCGGCAGGAACTCGCCGCGCGCCGGATGGCCGTCGGGGCCGAGCGAATGCATGGGCGCGATCGCCGGCGCCAGGCACCAATGGAAGGCGAGCGGCGCCTCGCCGTCCGCCACCGGGGCCAGATGCGGCGCGAGCGTCGCGCGGTATTCGGCGAGGAGGCGCGGCGTCACCAGATCCTCCGCCTCCATGGCGCGGCCGATCCAGGGCTGGAGCGCGGCGATATCGATCGTCACGCGCGGCCTCAGTAGGAACGCGGCAGGCCGAGCACATGCTCGGCCAGGTAGGAGAGGATCAGGTTGGTCGAGATCGGCGCCACCTGATAGAGCCGGGTCTCGCGGAACTTGCGCTCGATATCGTATTCCTCGGCGAAGCCGAAGCCGCCATGGGTCTGGATGCAGGCATTGGCCGCCTCGAAGGAGGCGTCGGCGGCCAGCAGCTTCGCCATGTTCGCCTCCGCCCCCGGATTGGCGCCGCCTTCGTAAAGGCGGAGCGCCTCGCGCACCATGAGCTCGGCGGCGCGCATATTGGCATAGGCCCTGGCGATCGGGAACTGAACACCCTGGTTGCGCCCGATCGGCCGATCGAACACCACGCGCTCCTTGGCGTAGGCCGAGGCCTTGTCGAGAAACCATTTGGCATCGCCCACGCATTCCGACGCGATCAGGATGCGCTCGGCATTCATGCCCGAGAGGATGTAGCGGAAGCCGTTGCCCTCCTCGCCGATCAGATTCTCGGCCGGGATCTCCATATTGTCGAAGAAGATCTCGCAGCTATTGTGGTTCATCATCGTGCGGATCGGCCGAATGGTGAGGCCATGGCCCAAGGCCGCGCGCATATCGACCAGGAAGGTCGAGAGCCCTTCGGTCTTCTTCGCCACCTGGTCGCGCGGCGTGGTGCGGGCGAGCAGCAGCATCAGGTCGGAATATTCGGCCCGGCTGGTCCAGATCTTCTGGCCGTTGACGATGTATTTGTCGCCCTCGCGACGGGCCACGGTGCGCAGCGCCGTCGTGTCGGTGCCGCTCGTCGGCTCGGTGACGCCGAAGGCCTGGAGCCGCAGCTCGCCGGTCGCGACCTTGGGCAGGTAGGCCGCCTTCTGCGCGTCGCTGCCGTGCCGGAGCACCGTGCCCATCGTGTACATCTGGGCGTGGCAGGCAGCGCCGTTGCCGCCGCTATGCTGTACCGTCTCCAGGATCGCCGCCGCCGCCGAGAGCGGCAGCCCGGCGCCGCCATATTCCTCGGGGATCAGGACCGAGAGATAGCCCGCCTCGGTCAGTGCCTGCACGAATTCCGCCGGATAGGACATGGTGCGGTCGAGCTTGCGCCAATAATCGCCTGGGAAGCGGGCGCACAGCTTGGCCACGGCCTGGCGGATTTCGGCATAGGGATCGGCGCTGTCCATCATCGGCTTTCTATATTTGATCGCCATCGCGCCGGCCCGGTGCGGTGGACCGAGGTGCCTTCGGCATCGACGGCGACGGTCACGGGCATGTCGACCACTTCAAACTCGTGGATCGCTTCCATGCCCAGATCTTCGAAGGCGAGCACGCGCGCGGATCGGATCGCCTTCGAAACGAGATAGGCGGCACCGCCGACCGCGATGAGGTAGGCGGCGCCGTGCGCGCGGATGGAATCGATCGCGGCCGGTCCGCGCTCGGCCTTGCCGATCATGACCAGGAGCCCGGTCTGGGCCAGCATGGCCTCGGTGAAGCGATCCATGCGGGTGGCCGTGGTCGGTCCGGCGGGACCGACCGCCTCGTCGCCGACGGCATCGACCGGGCCGACATAGTAGATCGCCCGGTCGCGGAAATCGACCGGTAGGGGCTCGCCCGCCGCCAGCATGCGCGTCATCCGAAGATGGGCGGCGTCGCGCCCGGTCAGGAGCTTGCCCGAGAGCAGCAGCGTCTCGCCCGCCCGCCAGCCGGCGACCTCGGCCCGTGTCAGCCGGTCGAGATCGACGCGCCGCGCGCCCGCGGCCATGCCGTCGAGCGAGATTTCCGGCCAGAGATCGAGGCTGGGCGGCACGAACTCCGCCGGGCCGGAACCGTCCAGAGTGAAATGCACATGCCGGTCGGCGGCGCATTGCGGGATGAGCCCGACCGGCAGCGAGGCGGCATGGGTCGGGAAGGTATGGATCTTGACGTCGAGCACCGTGGTGAGCCCGCCCAGCCCTTGGGCGCCGATGCCGAGCGCGTTGATCTTGTCGAAAAGCTCGATCCGCATCTCCTCGAGCTTCGAGGTGGGTCCCCGCGCCTTGAGCTCGGTCATGTCGATCGGATCGAGCAGCGACTGCTTCGCCATCAGCAGCGCGCGCTCGGCGCTGCCGCCGACACCGAGCCCGATCAGGCCCGGCGGGCACCAGCCGGCGCCCAGCGTCTCGATCGTGCGCAGCACCCAATCGACGACGGAGTCGCTGGGCTCCAGCACGGTGAAGCGCGCCTTGTTCTCGGAGCCGCCGCCCTTGGAGGCGACATGCATTTCGACCTTGTCGCCCGCCACCATCTCGATGTGGAGCATGGCCGGCGTATTGTCGCGCGTGTTGCGCCGGTCGAACAGCGGATCGCCAACCATCGAGGCGCGCAGCGGATTGCCCGCATAGGTCCAGGCGCGGCGCACGCCCTCGTTCACCAACTCGTCGAGCGGCCGGTCGGTGGCGAAGCGCGCGCCCATGCCGATCTTCATGAAGACATGGGCGACGCCGGTATCCTGACAGATCGGCCGCCGGCCGAACGCGGCCATGCGCGAATTGGCCAGGATCTGGGCGATCGCATTGCGCGCGGCCGGACTTTCCTCGCGCCGATAGCTCTCCGCCAGATTCCGGATGTAATCGGCCGGGTGATAGTAGGAGATGAATTGCAGCGCGTCGGCGACGCTGGCGATCAGATCCTCCTCGGTGATGGGGGCGCTCATGCCGCGAATTCCGCGCGAATGGCCCGGTCATGCTCGCCGATCGACGGCACCCGGCCAAGCATCGGCGGTTCGCCGTTGCGGATCGCCGGCGGGGCGATGATCGAGGCGATGCCGTTCTCGGTCTCGACCGCGGCGCGCCGGAGGGCCGGATGCGTGGCGAGCTCGGCCAGCCCGTTGACGAAGCCATAGGCAGTGCGCGCGGCACCGAGCCGCTTCGCCGCCTCGTCGCGGCTCATGGCGGCGAAAGCGCGGGCGACACGCCCGTCGACCTCGGCGCGATGGGCGACGCGGGCATTGTTGCTCTCATAGCCGGGGCGCTTGGGCAGATCCGGCTCGCCCAGCACCATGGTGCAGAAATTCGCCCACTCCCGCTCGTTCTGGATCGAGATCAGCACCAGCCGGCCGTCTTCGGTCGCAAATGCGCCATAGGGGCAGATCGAGGGATGGGCCAGGCCGATGCGCTCGACCGCCTTGCCGGTGCCTTCGTAATAGAGCAGCGGCACGTTCATCCAATCGGCCATGCCGTCGAACAGGCTGACCTCGAGCCGGCTGCCCTCGCCGGTGCGCGCGCGCCCGATCAGCGCCTCGAGCACGGCGGAATGGGCGGCCATGCCGCAGGCCACGTCGCAGACCGAGACGCCGACCCGGCCGGGGCCGGCCGGATGGCCGGTGATCGAGGCGAGGCCGCTTTCGGCCTGGACCAGCAGATCATAGGCCTTCATCTCGGTATAGGGATTGCCCGAACCGTAGCCCGAGATGTCGACGGTGGTGAGGCGCGGGTAGAGCCGGCGCAGCGCCTCGGAGCCGAAGCCGGCGCGGGCGGCGGCACCCGGCGCCAGATTCTGGATGAAGACATCGGCCCCCGCCAGGATGCGATGCAGGAGACTCGCGTCGGCCGGATCCTTGATGTCGGCGACCAGGCTCTGCTTGCCGCGATTGAGCCAGACGAAATAGCTGGAAAGGCCGTTGACCGAAGCGTCGTAGCCACGGGCGAAATCGCCCTCCGACCGCTCGATCTTGATGACGCGCGCCCCAGCATCCGCAAGGCGTGAGCTGCAATAGGGTGCTGCGACCGCCTGCTCCAGCGCCACCACCAGCAGCCCGTCGAGCGGCTTGCCGCGCTCGGCCATCGATCCTTCCTCCCTTCGCGGCCGGTTGTTCTCCGGCTCGTCGACGTAGTTTCACGAGCCGACGCCCATCCGTCCAATATATAAAACCATGCAACGTCATTCGGAGAAGATATGGAGCTGCGTCATCTCCGCTACTTCCTCGCGGTCGCCGAGGAGCGGCACTTCACCCGCGCGGCCGCTCGGCTCGGCATCAGCCAGCCGCCCTTGAGCCAGCAGATCAAGCAGCTGGAAACCGAGATCGGGGCGCCTTTGTTCGTCCGGCTGCCGCATGGCGTGGCGCTGACCGAAGCCGGCGAGCGGCTGCTTCAGGACGGCCGGACCATCCTGCGGCAGGCCGACGAGGCGCTGGAGAATGCCCGCCGGGCGGCGCGCGGCGAGCTTGGCGTCATCCGCATCGGCTTCACCTCGTCGGCCTCGTTCCACCCCTTCGTCACCGGCGTCATCCGCGATTATCGCCAGGCCTATCCGGATGTCCGGCTGGAGCTGATCGAGGAGACGACGGCGCGGCTCATCGCGCTCTTCCCGGCGGAGCGGCTCAATGTCGCCTTCATCCGGCCGGTGCCGGGCGAGGCCGGCGACCTCGCCGCCATGCCGCTGTTCCGGGAGGAGATGCTGGTGGCGCTGCCGGCCGACCACCCGCTCGCCGGAGGGGATCGCGTGGCGCTCGCCGATCTGGCCGAGGAGCTGTTCATTCTCTATCCGCGCCGCAACGGCCGCGCGCTCTATGACGATATCGTCGGCGCGTGCCAGGCGGCGGGCTTCAGCCCGCGCGTCGGTCAGGAGGCTCCACAGATGGGCTCGACCGTGACCCTGGTCGCGGCCGGCATCGGCATCTCGATCGTGCCGGCCTCGATGCAGCATCTGTCGGCGCCGGGCGTCACTTACCGCCCGATCGAGGGCGATGCGCCGCGTGCGGCCATGAGCCTGGTCCACACGCGGTCGCTGGCACCGGCGGTGAGCGCCTTCGTGGCGATCGTCGAAGCGCGGCACGCGATGCTGCGCTGACGATCGCCACGTGCTTGCGTGCTATTGGCCCTGATGCCCGACCGCCCAGACATAGGCGGCGACCGCGGCGACATCGGTCTTCGACAGCGGCGCGCCGCCCAGCGGCGGCATGGCGCCGGTGAACTCCTTGGGCTTGGCGACGCCTTGGGTGATGGTCTTGGTGAGGCCCTGCAGGCTGCCGTCGCTCCAGGCCCATTTGCCGGCGGTGAGGTCTGGGCCGACCGGCGTGCCCTTGGCGTTCGAGCCGTGGCAGCCGCCGCAAGTGCCGTCGCTGACCTCGCCATGGAAGATGCGGTCGCCCAGCTCGACCTGCTCCTTGGTGGCGCCCTTGGGCGGCGTCAGCGAGGCGGTCTGGCGGCCGGCGTCGGGGTGCGTCCCCTCCGGCGGCTGGATGTCGCCGGCGACGGTGCCGGCCTTGGGCGAGGGCGCCGGCGCCAACGTGTTCGCATCGCCGGCACCAGTGGCGACGACGCGCCAGATCCGGCCATGGACATCGTCGGCGATATAGATCGCCCCATCCGGCCCGGCAGCAAGCCCGGTCGGGCGGAAGGCGGCCTGGCCCGGCTCCTTGACCTTACCGGCGAAACCGTCGGCGAAGACGATGTAATTGCCCGACGCCTTCCCGTCCGCGAGCGGCTGATAAACGATGTTGTAGCCGCCCTGCGGTGCCGGCGCGCGGTTCCACGAGCCGTGGAAGGCGACGAAGGCGCCGCCGCGATAGGGTGCCGGCAGCTTGTCGCCATTATAGATCATCATGTCGTTGGGCGCCCAATGCGCCGGGAAGAACGCGACGGGCGGCGTCTTCTGCGCGCATTCGCCGACCTTCTTGCCGCCGTCGCCGCCATATTCCGGCGCCAGCACCAGCTTCTTCTGGTTGCCGTCGAAATAGCATTCGGGCCAACCATAATCGCCGCCCTGCTTCAGCTCGACGATCTCCTCGGCCGGGAGCTCAGGGCCTTCGTTGGGCTTGTAGAGCTTGATCCAGTTCTGCGAGAGCTGGTCGCGGCCATGCTGCGTGACGAAGAGGCGGCCGGCGGAATCGAAGGCGAAGCCCTCGCCATTGCGGATGCCGGTGGCATAGCGCTCGGCCGGGGAGAATTTCTGTCCGGTCTTGTTGGCGTCGTAGCGCCAGGTCCCGCCGCGCGTCTGCAGCTCCGTGCAGGGCTTGTTGCCGGGCGAGAGCGGCATCCGGTTCTGCACCTCGCAGGCGTTGGTGGCTGAACCGAGATCGACGAAGATCTCGCCCTTGCCGTCGATCACGAAGGGATGCATCGGGTGGTCGCCGGTCAGCGGCATGCCCGAGACGATGACATCGGGCTTGCCGGGCGGCACGGTGGCGCCCGCCGGCAGCGTGTAGCGCACGATCTTGTCGTTCATCTCGGCGTAGATAGCGCCGTTGTAGAGCGCGATGCCGGTACCGCCGGCGCTGCCCTCGGCCGTGCCGTCGCCGAAGCGCTGGATGCTGTCGGCCTTGCCCGTGCCCTTGGTGTCCTGCAGCGCCACCAGGAAGCCGCCGGCCGGCGGCGTGTCGTTGTGGTAGTAGCGGCCGCTCCAGGTATTCACATAGACGACGCCGTTGGGCGCCACCACCAGATGGCGCGCATGGCCGATATTGTCGGCGAAGACCGAAGCGCAGAAGCCGGGCGACAGCGTGATGCCGCCATTATCCGCCGCACAGCCCGCCGCCCCGGCCGGCTGCGCCGCCTGGGCCTGCGCATCGGACGGAGCCAGCGCCAAGCCGAGGCTCAGGGCGCACAGGGACGCCGCCAGGCCGTCCACCGATAGCACGCGCCGTTTTCCGATCATGCTCATTACTCCCCTCACTGGAATCTGTACCGAGCCGTATGGCATGCGGCCCCGCAACTCTATCGCCGCGCGTAGCGATATGTTCCGAAGAATATCCCGGGCAAATCGTCGCGAAGGAGGGGCGAATTTTGGCCTTCGCTAATCGCGCGTAGCGAAATCGCCGGTTGGCGGGACGTGATTTCAGCGCACGCGGCTCCGATATCGTCAACAACCTCGTCGCGGCGATGAGGGGCACGGCAGCCTTTCCCGCTACCCGGAACTTGCGGCGCCGCGACAGGTTGGCGTCATATCGTCATGCCAATTTCGATCGGGTCTCGCCATGGTATCCTTGGCTGAAACGCAGCAAGCCTATCGCGACTATGCGCCGGCCTACGATGTTCTGTTCGGACCGCTGCTGCAGCGCGCGCGCCGCCGCGCCGTCCGGCACGCCAATGACGGTCCCGCGCAGAAGCTGCTCGAAATCGGCGTCGGGACCGGCCTGTCGCTGCCCTATTATCGCCCGGATGCCCAGATCACCGGCGTCGATATCTCCGAAGAGATGCTCGCCAAGGCGCGGGAGCGGGCCGCCCGGCTGGCGCTGGGCGGGCGCTGCCGACTCATGCTGATGAATGCCGAGGATATGGGCTTCGCCGACGACAGCTTCGATGTCGTGCTGGCGCTCTTCGTCGCCTCGACCGTGCAGAACCTACAGCATTTCGGCGCCGAGCTTCGCCGCGTCTGCAAGCCCGGCGGCAAGATCGTGCTGGTCAATCATTTCTCCAGCCCGAGCCGGTTCGGCGCGCCCCTCCGGCGCCAGCTTACGCGCTTCGCCGGATCGCTCGGGTTCGAGCCCTACTTCCCGCTCGACCGTTTCGTGTCGGAAACCGGGCTCGAGGTGAAGGAGACCGCACCCGCAGGCGTGTTCGGACGGCTGCGGATGCTGACGGCAACGAAGAGCTGAGCCGCGTGCTTCCTACTTAACGCCGGTGACCGCGGTGAGATAGGGCAGCGCCTGGACATCGCGCAGCCCCGTCTGCTCGAACCAGCCGACCACCTCTTCCGGCGAATGGATGCCGTGATAGGTCGGCGAATAGCCGTCGAACGTATCCAGGATATCGTTCTCCATGCCAAGCCCCTGGTCGCTGAACGGGAACAGCTTGCGGACGATCTGCACCCAGCGGCGGTCGCGCTGGTTGAGTGCGAACGGCACGAACCAGCGGCACCAGGAATAGAACATCTTGCTGGGGATGCGCGAGGTGTACGGAATCCACTCGTTCCGGGTGATGTAGTCGCCGACCTTGGGATAGACCCAGATCGAGATCCGGCCGCCACGCTTCAGCAGGGGCACCAGCGCCTTGAAATACTTCTCGGTGTTGGGCGTGTGATGCAGCACGCCGATCGAGACGATGATGTCGAAGGTCTCGGGCGCGAACGGCAGATTGCCGATATCGGCCTGGGCGACCAGGACATTTTCGCGCTCGATGAAATTGACGTGCGACGCCTCGACCGCATAGCTGAGATCGACGCCCACGACATTGGCACCCCAGCGCGACAGGATGTCGGAGAAGCGACCGGCCCCGATGCCGGCATCCAGCACCACGCGGCCTTTGACATCCTCGGGCGTGAGTCCGGTCTTCTCGCGGAAGAACGCTTCCGAGGCGGAGCTGCCGGTCACGCTGTCGAGCTGCGTGTTGTTGTGGGTGTTCCATTCCAGGCTGAAGGAATTGACGTAATGGTCGGAGCTGACGAAGCGTGGAATCCCCCGGATGACCGGGAAGGAGGCGCCGTTGGCCGCGACCAGGCGATCGGACTCCCAGGCCAGCTTCTGCTTCGTCCGCGGATCGACAAAGAGATTGGCGAGGGCGGGCGCCAGCGCTTTCGGCAAGGCTTGAGACGGCATGCTGGTCACCACCGGGTTTCGACGGCGACGTAGCGCCGGCCATTGGTGGCCGGATCGGAATTGTCGCTCGCGGAGAAATAGATGCGCCGTCCCCAATGGGAATACCGGCCGCCGCCGAGACGCCTGATATCGTCGTGGCTGCTGTGCCCGTGCGGCAATGGCTGGCCATCCTCCAGCAGCACGATCGGCGAGACACCGTCCGAATCGGAGATGATGAAGACACTGCACGGCGCCACGTAGCAATGGCCGTTTTCCGGCTCGATGCGCTCCAGAGACGAGCGAATCGCCGGGCGGAAGAACGACAGGACCCAGGAGCGCAGGCCCGAGGCCCCGACACGCCGCCGGACGAGCAGCAATCCCAGAACGCCCAGCATATAGATGCTGACCAGTACCGCATCGATCGCCTGGCGCAGGGATGACGATTGCATCCGCGCCTGGGCCGGGCTCGCGCTGTCCGGTCCGCCGGTTCTTACCGTATCTGCCTTCATGACCCTTCCCAAATGCTTTCCTCTTGGCGGATGTCTATATCGAAGATCGGTGCTACAGGCGAATGCCTATAAGCGCCGATCGTGCTCGCGACCATCCGTTCGAGGCTGAATTGACGCCGGACGAAGGCCGGGCCGCGCTCGATGCAGTCCTGGAGCAGCGCCGGCTCGTCGAGCAGGGCCGAGATCTGCCGGGCGATCGCCTCGGCCGTCGCCTCCTCGACGATCCAGCCGGTCCGTCCCTCGTCGAGCGCCTCTCGTGTGCCGCCGGCATCGGCCGCGACCACGGCGGTGCCGACCCATTGCGCTTCGAGCACGACGTTCGGCAGCCCTTCGCCCGAGGAGGTCAGGACGAACACATCCATGGCGGAAAGCGCCGTCAGCACGTCGTCCGTGACGCCGGGGAGATGAAACCGGTCGGCCAGACCGAACTCCTCGATCAGCGCTTGGATCTCCTCGAGCAGGATGCCCTGGCCGTAGATGACGAAATGCGCCGCCGGATGCGCCGCCGCCACCAGCGCCGCCGCCTCGACCCAGAGCAGCGGCCGCTTCTCGGGATAGAGCCGGAAGATGCCGCCGATCAGGGGAGCTTCGGCCGGGACGCCGAGCTTCACCCGAAATGCCGCCCGGACAGCGGGCTCCGCCCGCTTGCGGTCGCCGAAATCGATGCCGTTCGGGATGACCTGGATCCGGCTCGGCTCGACCTCCAGCCAGCGGGCATAATCGATGGCGCCGGCCCGGCTGTTGTTGAGAAAGACGACGTTCGGAAACCGGCACAGCGCCTTGTAGGCCGGATCCATATAGGGCTGATAGAGCGCGAAATGGCTCGGATTCAGATTTCGGCCCGAGATGATCACGGTCGGCACGCCGGCGAGCACCGCCGCCAGCCCGGCGCGGATGTTGCTCCAATCCAGCCAGGCATGGACGATCTGCGGCTTCAGTTCGCGAAATTCCAGATAGAGATTGGCGATGTCGGCTGCCAGCCCCTGCGGCAGGCCATGGACGCAATCACGAAAGGATTTCGGCAGGTCGAGACGCCGCCGCTTGAGATCCCCGCTCGCGCGGGACCGGATCGTCCGCACTTCGATGCCCGCATCCCGCAGGGCCGGCAGGTAGAAATCATAGCGCGAGGGATGATTGGGCGTGAGATGGTCGCACAGCAACTGGACGGGCTCGCCCTTCCGTTTCAGGCCGAGCATTGAATACATCACTTGCCGCTCGGCGCCGCCCGGCGACAGGCTGCCGCACACCATCACGACGCGGGAGGCGGCGTTCGCAGGACGCGGCGCCACGGCCCCACCCAGTATTCTGTGGAAGATTTCCGGATCGAGTTTCAGCGGTTCGAGCCCGCCCCGCACCGAGCGCGGCAAGAAACGGCTCAACATGACGAGCGCTTTCAGCGGTACCGGCCACCATGCCAAGCCAGACCGCACGGAAAGGCTGACCACGTCTCGCTTCACGGCTTCCCGCAGCATGGCGCGAGTGACAAGCCGCCATGAGCCGATAAAATAGATATGGCGTGCCGAATCCGGCAGCTGCCAGAATCCGGGCTCCCAGTAGAAGCCGAGCATCCCAGGGGCGACCCGATCGATCGGCACGGCCGGCGCGTCCGGATTGTCCTTGGTGACGATGCCTTCGACGAGCTCGTGATCGAGCCACTCATCGACCTCGGCGATGGTGAGAGGGAACGAAGCGGCAAGGCAGATCCGCTCGAACCCGTGATGCCGCGCATCGACCAGGGCCGATTGCATCAGCTCCTCCGGCTTCGCGTCGAGCCGGGTCGACCAGTACCATCTGAGCGAGCGCAAGAAGGAGCGCGGCGACAGGATCGTGCGCAGCAGATTGTAGGCAGCCACCGCCGGAAGCCGCGCGAGCCGATGCCGCCGCGCCCCCGGCTCGCGCCGCCCGTGCCGTGCGTTCCAAAGCTGCCGGAAGACGGCATAGGTCGGGAGCGCCATCCAACGATGGCCGACACGGCAATAGAGCACCGAAATATTCTGCTCGGCCGCGTCCCGCATAGTCCGGCGCGTGACGCGGCGCCACGGCCCGGCGAACACGATCGACCTCGTTCCCGAGGGCAGCCGGACATGCCCCGGCTCGAAATAATATCCGAAGAACGGATCGTCGCGATATGACGCCGGAAGCCGCGAATCGTTCGGATTGTCCTTGCCGGCGACGGCGAAAAAGACGCCAGCGCGCCGCGCCGCCTCGATCTCCTCGACGGAAAGCGGGAAGGACGCGACCATGCAGGCATTTTCGAGCTTGCGCGAAGCGATCAGTTCGCCGGCGAGAAAAACCAGCTCTTCGGGTTTGGTATCCAGCTCTTGCGAAATTAAACCTGGGACCTGTCGGAGAAGATTACGCAGAGCTCGCGCACCATGTCTTACTGTCTTTGGAAATGGCAATCGCATGCTCTAGGCCCCAAACGTACAATTTCCGCAGAGATGAACGGCCCCTGACCCGTTCACGCGATCGGCGATTGGTAGACTTTACAAATAATGTCTAGCCACGGCGCAAAGGCATGTAAAGCTGAAAGCCCCGCGCAGCCCGTGTCTCGCCCGGATATCTGTTTTATCAATCGAACCAAACAGTTAGGGAACAACCTATACGCAAAATATCATCAATATAATAAGCGTGTAAATTGAAATTTTTGAACGGGGATAACCCAGAATCTCTCCGCGAGCGGCTCGAAGATAGCGGGACCGGCGCTGTGCTACAGCACATCGGCAAAGGCGTGCTTCACCCCCATGAAAAATCGGTAGCCGACGGAGAAGGTCCCGAGCGTCAGGATCACGAACGCCGCCCAAGCGTTCGGATGCTCGATCCGGCCGAAATAGAGGATGTCCTGATAGACCCAGATCATGCAGCTGAAGGGATTGGCGGCGATCAGAAACTCGAAGATCCTCGGCAGATTGACGCGAAAATACAGGATCGGCGAAATGAACATGCCGAAGCCCAGAAAGACTGTGACGAAGTCCTTGAGGTCGCGGAAGAACGGGGCGATGGCCGAAAGCGCGAAGCCCAGGCCGACCATGAACAGGAACTGCATCGCCATGACCACCGGCAGCAGCAGATAGGTCGGTGGCGGCACGGTGCGGCTGGACGCGACGGCGTAGACGACCACGAAGATCATGCCGACCACCAGCGACAGCATGCTGGCGAGCGCGCTCTTGATCGGCAGGACCTCGACCGGGAACACCAACTGCTTGACCATCGGCGTGTTGTTGACGATCAGCCCGCAGGTCTTGGAGAGGGATTCGGCCAGGATGATCCAGGGCACCAGCCCGGCCAGGAGATAGGTCGTCTGGTCGAGCGGAATGCTGGGATCGGGCTTGCCTCTGCCGCCGAAGATGAAGCCGAACACGACGACATAAATGGCAACGGTGATAAGCGGATGGCCGATGGCCCATAGGGTCCCGAACACCTGGCCGGCATAGCGCTCCGAGATCTCATGCTTGGTCAGCTCCAGCACCAGCTCCCAGCGACGCCGGACGAGACGGGCCAGTTCCCTGTAGCTTCCATAGTGGCGGCGCGGATCAAGAAGGGCTGCCAGCATCAGAACTAAACTCGTTTCCCGGGAAATACAGCCGGACCATAGAGACAGTCCGCTCCCTTTCGCAAGCCGCTCCGCGCAACCGATCGCGCGAAGGAGCAATTCTCCTTTTCAACGCAACACCTTATGAAATCCCGCGCAACCACCGGCACCGTTGCGGGCCTGGATATGACTGTTTCGCCGCCCGAAGCTGTGCTAGTCAGCGCCGGAAGGCGCTTGCAGGCGCCATGGCCGGATTCGAGACAACGTCCTCACGGGTGGGATTGCCAAGGCATGTGTGGAATCGCGGGATTGATCAACAAGCGCGGCCGATTCTCGCCGGATCGGGTGGCGTCGCTGGTCCGGCAGATGGCCGATGCGATGACGCATCGCGGGCCGGATGATTCGGGCGTCTGGGTCGATTCGAGCGGCTATTGCGGCCTGTCTCACCGCCGCCTCAGCATTATCGACACCTCCTCCGCCGGCCATCAGCCGATGCTCTCGGCTTCCGGCCGCGAGGTCATCACCTATAATGGCGAGTTTTACAGCTTCCTGGAGCTGCGCGAGGATCTGGCCGCCCGCGGGGTCGGGTTCGCCACGCGCACCGATACCGAGGTGCTGCTCGCCGGCCTCGTGCGCGAGGGGGCGGCATTGCTGCCCAAGATCGACGCGATGTTCGCCTTCGGCTTCTTCGACATGGAGACGCGCGAGCTGCTCCTCGCTCGCGACATGTTCGGCGAAAAGCCGATCTACTACTATGATTGCGAAGACTATTTCGCGTTCGCGTCCGAGCTGAGCGCGCTGCCGCTGCTGCCCGATTTCGATGCGACGATCTCGCGGGACTCGATCGCGGGCTATCTGAGCTTCCAATATGTCCCGGGCGAGCAATCGATCTACGCCAAGGCCCGGAAGCTGCCGCCGGGTTCGTTCCTGAAGCTGGCGCCCGGACGGGCGCCGACGGTCGAGCGTTATTTCACCTTCCGCACCAGCGGCGCGCGCGAAAGCGCCCGGCCCATCGACGAGCTCGCGGACGAGCTGGAGGCGTTGCTGGTGACGGCGCTGCAGCGCCGGCTGATCAGCGACGTGCCGCTGGGCGCCTTCCTCTCGGGCGGCGTCGACAGCACCGTCGTGGCGGCGCTGGTGACGCAGAAGCTCAACCGCAACCTCAAGACCTTCTCGATCGGCTTCGAGGGCCATGCCGATTCCGAGCATTTCCAAGCGCGCGAGACGGCGCAACATCTGGGCACCGACCATCACGACCGGGTGCTGTCGCCCGACACGCTGTCGATGGGCGAGCTGATCGGCCGCGTGCTCGACGAACCCAATGCCGACAGCTCCTGCCTGCCGACATACCTCCTGAGCGGCTTCGCCCGGGAATCGGTGACGGTGGTGCTGTCCGGCGACGGCGGCGACGAGATGTTCGGCGGCTATGGGCGCTATTTCGCCACCGTCGACGAGGATGACCGCAAGCGGGCCGGCGACCCGTCGCTCGGCTGGTGGAAGGCGGGCACGACCTATTTCTCCAATCGCATCCTGGTCTATCCGGACGAGGTGCTGACGGAGCTGTTCGGCGAGATCCCTCCGGCGCTGGCGGAGCTGCTGAGGGATCTCAGGACCGGCATCGACAATGATCCGCGGCCGCTGATCAATGTGCTGCGCGAAGTGGATGCCGCGCATTACATGCCGGGCGCGGTGCTGGCCAAGGTCGACCGCATGAGCATGCAGCACAGCCTGGAGGTGCGCGCGCCGCTGATCGGCCGCGAGATCGCGCTTTTCGCCGAGAAGCTGGCGGCTTCGCATTGCTATGCGCCGGGCCATGGCAAGCTGGTGCTGAAGCGCGTCGCCGAGCGCTACGTGCCGGCGGAATGGCTGGCGCGGCCGAAACGCGGCTTCGGTCTGCCGATGGATCTCTGGGGACGGAACGAGCTGCTGCCGCCGACCGAGAGCCGCGTGCTGGCGCCGGAAGGCCGCCTGCGGCAATGGATCGAACCGGAAAGGCTGAGAGCCTTCCTGGCCGGGCAAGGACGGGATTTCAACGCGTACCGGGTCTGGGCACTGTTCATCTTGGAAAATTGGATGCGCAACCACCCGATCGCCCATGATATGCCGGTCGCCCGGGAACAGCCTTTCGCAACGCGGCGCACCGGGCTCTTCGCCCGTGCCCGCACCATGCTGGGGCTGACCGGGTAGCGACGGCAGGAATTGACGAGGATAATGCTGGTGGCAGTCGGTACGGAACGCTTCGCTTTCGGTCAGAACTGGGCCTCGTTCATCGAGCGCCATTTCGACGAGGAAAGGGTGGCGATCACCCAGGCGCATCTGCTGAAATTCCTGGGCCGGGATTCGCTCGAAGGGTCGACCTTCCTCGATATCGGCTGCGGCTCGGGGCTGCATTCGCTGGCCGCCGTCAAGGCCGGCGCCAAGCGGGTCGTGAGCTTCGACTACGATCCCATGTCGGTGGCGACGACCGCCCGGTTGCGGCTGCAGGCCGGCGAGCCGGCGCATTGGCAGGTCATGCACGGCTCGGTGCTCGACCCGGCCTTCCTCGCGACGCTGGGCGAGTTCGATATCGTCTATTCCTGGGGCGTGCTGCACCATACGGGCGATCAGTGGAACGCCATCCGCAACGCGGCTTCGAGAATAGGGCCGGGCGGCGCCTTCTATATCGCGCTCTACACCTCGGACGTCTTCACCGGCAAGCACGATGCAGCGTTCTGGCTGCGCATCAAGAAGCGCTATGTCGATGGCGGCTGGCTGACCAAGCGCTCGCTCGAGCTCTGGTACGCGTCGTGGCAATTGGCGGCGTATGCGCGCGGCGGGAAAAACCCGATCAGCTACGTCGTCAATTACCGGGCCTCGCGCGGCATGTCCTATTATCACGACGTGAAGGACTGGGTCGGCGGCTGGCCGATGGAGTTCTCGTCGGTCGACGAGGTCAAGCGCTTCGGCGCCGAGGCGCTGGGGCTGCAGCTCGCCAACATCGCGACCGGCGAGGCGAATTCCGAATATCTTTTCACCCGCGCCGCCGAAACCGCCGTGCCGGCCGACCCCGTCACAGCCTACCTCGAACGTTGCCGCGCCGAATGGCAGGCGCTCGATCTCGTTCTCACCGATCAGCAACGCTTCGAGCTGGCCGAGGCGCTCGCCGGCATGGTCAATCCCGGACAAGCCCTGAACACGGTGGGACGATGAGCGAGACGATGAGCATGCCGGCCGTGAATTCCGTCGTTCGGGTGGCGGACCTCGCGAAGACGTTCCGCATTTACGCGAAGCCGTCCGATCTTTTGCGCGAGCTGGTGCTTCGGCGCGCGCGGCACAAGAATTTCAATGCCCTGTCCGGCGTTTCATTCGATATCGGTCCCGGCCATGTGGTCGGCCTGATGGGGCAGAATGGCGCGGGCAAGAGCACCTTGCTCAAGATCCTGGCCGGGACCCTGTCGCCCTCGTCGGGTTCGGTCGCCATCAAAGGGCGAGTGAGCGCCATCCTCGAGCTGGGAACCGGCTTCAATCCCAATTTCACCGGTCGCGAAAACGTCTATCTCGGCGGGCTGTGTGCCGGCTTCAGCCGTGCGCAGATCGCGGCCAAGTTCGACGAGATCGTCGACTTCGCCGAGCTGCGGGACGTCATCGATCAGCCTTTTCGCACCTATTCCACCGGCATGCAGGCGAGGTTGAGCTTTTCCACGGTGATCGTCGCCGATCCGGAAGTGCTGATCGTCGACGAGGCGCTGTCCGTCGGCGATGCCCGGTTTCAATTGAAATCCTTCGATAAGTTCCGGGAGTTCAAGGCGCGGGGCAAGACGATCATCCTGGTCAGCCACAGCAGCAATGTCATCACCAGCTTCTGCGACCGCGCGATCCTGCTGGACCGAGGGCGGATCATCGCGGATGGCGAGCCCAACGCGGTGGCCAAGACCTACCATCGCCTGCTGTTCGGCACCGCGCCCGTGCACACCGGGGTTGAAAGCGTGGAGGAAGGCCCGGATGTGATAGAGCTTGCGCCGCTCCCCGCCCCGGCCGCCCCCGCCCCCCCGCCGGCCCCTCCGCTGCAGACCGCACAGCCCCAGCAAAACACCACGGTCATCAGCAAGCTCGATCAGCGGGCCGACCGCTATGGCAACCGGATGGCCGAAATTGTCTCGCTGGCTATTCACGATACCGAGGGGCGTCCCTGTCAGGTGCTCACCAGCGGAGCCCGGTATCGCATCGTCGCGCACGTAAAGGCACATACGAGCCTGGAAAGCCTTGCCGTGGGTTTTCTCGTTCGCGACACGCGCGGCACCGACCTCTTCGGTACGGATACGGTCTGCGCCGGGGTGCAGGAAACGGTGCCGACACCGGCACCGGGACACACGCTGGAAGTGGCAATCGCCGTCATCATGACGCTGGCGGCCGGCACCTATTTTCTCGCCGTCGGCGCCGCTCGAAAAGACGGGCTGAAATACGACATGTGGTTCGATGCGATGCCGTTCCAGGTCATCGGCACGCCGGCACTCTTTCATGCCTCGATCGCCAACCTGGCACCGAAATTCGAGTTCGTCCCGATTGAATCCGGAGGGCGGCAGTCCGTCGAGCCCGCTCGCGTCGTCGCCGACGCGGATGGGCACGTCACATAGCGGGAATGGCGAGCCTCGCTAGGCAGAGTTGGGCAATGCGGCCTCGACATCACCCTGCCCGAACCGCCTTCGCGCGCGCTCGCCATCCGTTGGCCCCCCGCCCATCAAGCCTGTCGGAAGCGATCGGCATCGCCGATCTGGGGGCGCTCGACTATGGCGATCCGGTCGAGATCCGAAGCGGCGAGCCGCCGGTCTTCTGAGCGTGCGGCGTGACGCCGCAAGCGGTGATCGCCGCGGCCGAGCCCCCTTTTGCCATCCCCCATGCATCCGGCAAGATGCTAATGACCCATCTGCCCAACCGTCGATTTGCCGCGCAGTGAAAGTAGCTGGATGCTGAGTTTCGAACGATTTGAGCGTACCGGCACCTCGCGCGTCGACTTCACCCCTTCCGCCCTGATCATCGCCGGCTGGACCGGCCGCGATCCCGGCGCCGTGCAGCATCACATCAGGGAGCTGGCCGCGCTCGGCGTGCACCCGCCCTCGACGGTGCCGCTCTTCTACCGCGCCTCGGCGCAGCTCGTGACCCAGGCGGCGCGAATCGAAGTCGTCGGCAAGGAGACGTCGGGCGAGGCCGAGGCGGTGCTGATCGCCATGGAAGACGGGCTCTGGGTCGGCATCGGCTCCGACCATACCGACCGCGCGGCCGAGGCTTATTCGGTGGCGCTGTCGAAGCAGCTCTGCCCGAAGCCGATCGGGCCGGCGCTCTGGCGTTTCGACGAAATCGTCGATCATTGGGACGCGCTGCGGCTGAGCGCTCATGCCACGCGGAGCGGCAATCGTCTGCTCTATCAGAAAGGCGGCGTCTCCGGCCTGCGTCCGCCGTCCGAGCTGATCGAGCGTTTCGGCGGCGATCTCGCCCCGGGCACGGTGATGTTCGCCGGCACGGTGCCGGCGCGGAGCGGCATCCATCCTGCCGACGGCTTCGAGATCGAGCTTCACGACCCCGTGCTCGGCCGCACCCTCTCGCATCGCTACGAAACACTGGCGCTGCCCGTCGTTTCCTGACCCGGTCTCCAAAGAAAAAGGCCCGGCCCCTCGTCGAGGCCGGGCCCTCATGATACCGACTGCCTAGAGCCCGATGACATTAAGTCGAACCGACTCAATGTCTGAAGCGGGCTCTAAATGTAGGATTGGACGGCGATTGAGACTTTGGGTCGATTCGACCCAAAATCATCGCAGTCTAGTTAAGCGTGCCCTTGGCCGCCTTCTTCGCAGCGTTGATGAACTTCAACCCGTTGGGAACGCCCCAGCCGGTGGCATTGTCCCAGCCGGTCGTGGCCATCAGCGAGCTGTCGGCGCCGAAGCCCAGATCATAGAGCTCGACCAGCCCGACGGACGGAGCCAGCATGCCGACGAAGCCTTCCGGCTGCGTGACATCGAGCCCCAGAAGCTGCGCCGGGTCGTAGGTGGTCGTGGTCGCGATGCCGGTGCTGGGATCGGTCGAGACGATGCTGCCGGCGGTGTTGTCCTTCGCCTTGGATGCGGAGATCGGCAGGATATCGGTCACGGCGCCCGACGCCATCTTGGCGATGACCGGCGCCGCCTGGCCCAGCGACTCGCCGGCGGCCTGGTTAGCCAGCGTCCAGATCGCCGAGAAGATCGGCGTCGCGAGGCTGGTGCCGCCGATGACCGTGAAGTCCGCTTCTCCGGTGAGCGCATCGGGGACGACGACGATGGCGCCCGTCTGCGGATCGGCCAGGGCCGATACGTCCGGCAGCTGGCGGCCGGTGCCGGGCAAGCTCTTCTGGAAGGCGGGCTTTTCGAGATAGATGCTCTGGCCGCCGCCGCCGCCTTGCGCGAAACCCGTGATGAAGGGCGGGATTTCGGGAAGGGCGGTCGCGAGGATGGTGAGGTTGATGCCCCAAGCCGCCTCGACCAGGCCGGTATCGCTGGGAATATCGATGCTGGTACCGCCGACGCCGGTGGCGAAGGGCGAGTCCGCCGGGATCGAGGCGGCGCCGAGCGGCGTGCCCAGGCCGAAATCGCCGTCATCGCCGGTCGCGACATTGACCGCGATGCCTTGCGCCGCCGCCTTCTTGAAGACGGTGTTGTATTGCCTGGCGACCGCCGGCCCATGCTCGACCTCGACCTCGCCGTAGCTGTTCGAGATCACGTTGCCGAGCTTGTGCGCGACGGCATAATTGACCGCGAAGGCCAACTCGGTATCGTCGGCGGTCGGCGCCACGACGAGCACGATCTTGGCATCGGGCGCCAGCGCATGCGCCCATTCGACATCGAGCGAGGTTTCCCCGGCCCAGCCATTGTCGGTGCCCAGCGGCTGACCGTCGGGAAAGACGATCGAGAAATTCTTGTTGGTGAGCGGAGACAGACCCATCGCCTTGTTGAAGGTGTTGGCGTCGTTGGTGATGCTCGGCGAACCGAAGGCATCGACGATCACGATCGTCTGACCCTTGCCGGTCCAGCCCTTGGCATAGACTGCGTCGAGGCCGTAATGGGTCGCTACCTGCTGGGCGGTGTAGCCGCAGGCGGCGGTGAAGCCGTTCGGCGTGTATTGCGGGCCCTTGTAGGTGACGGCCTCGCCATTCTCGCCGACCAGTTTCTTGGTCTCCTGCGGACCGAAGCACTGGTCGGTGAAGAACGCCAGCGGGTTGGCGTTGGTCGCTGCCGGAACGGCGAGGCCGACGGCGCCGGTCGCCAGATTCGTCTGACGCAGGTAATAGGGCCGCATGCCGACGCTGCCGAGGCTCGAGATGCTGTCGACCAGCTCGGCGTGAGCGCCTTGATATTTCGGCTCGGCGAGCGTGGCGAGGAAGCTCTTGCCGGCCGCCTGCTTGACATGGATCTGGGTCCCAAACGCCGCCTGAAGCTGGGAGGCCGAACCCGAGACCTTGATCGCAGCGCCATCGTCCGAAACCTGACCGACCTTGAGCCCGAGCGCCTTCAGCGACGCCTTGACCGCTTCGACATCGGCGGCGCTCGGCGTGAACTTGGCGACTTCTTCCGCCGTCATCCAACGATGAAAGGAGGCCGAGTTCACGTCGTAGCGGCTCGCCACGGCGGCATCGAACTGCGCCTCGTTATGCGTCTTCAGCCAGACCATGCCCGTGAGCGGCGTCGAGGCGGAAACCGGCCCCAAATCCTGCGCCTGGGTCGAGATCGGCGCTGTCGCCGCCAGCGCCGGCAAGGCGGTCCCGGTCAGCAACGCGGCAGCCAGCGAGCAAACGAAAGCCTTCCGGCCCGCCAGCGGCGAGCTCAGTGCGTATTTTCTCATTCCTATTCCCCCGAGAATCTATAGATGCGGCGATAGCCTCTCCGCCCGAGGCGGAGAGGCCGGAGCAGCGGCGGCTCAGTCGAGCTTGCCCTTCGCCGCCTTCTTTGCCGCGTTGATGAATTTGAGGCCGTTGGGAACGCCCCAACCGGTGGCGTTGTCCCAGCCGGTGGTCGCCATCAGCGAGCTGTCGGCGCCGAAGCCGAGATCGGTGACGACGGTGCCTTGGATCAGCACTTGCGTCACGACCAGCGTGCCGAGGAAACCTTCGGGCTGGGTTTGGTCGAGGTCGAGGAGCTGTGCCGGATCAAAAGTGACGGGAGGGTTGCTGCCCTGCGCGATGGTCCCCCAGGCATTATCCTTCTTCTTCGTCGTGACGATCGGAAGGATGTCGGTCAAGGCCCCCGGCGCCATCTTGGCGATGATCGGGGCTGCCTGGCCGAGGGATTCGCCGGCCGCCTGATCGGCGAGCGCCCAGATCGCCGAGAAGACCGGTGTCGCGAGGCTGGTACCACCGATCACGCCGAATTCCGGTTCGTTGTTCGCGTCCGGGGCCACGATGATGGCGCCGGTCTGCGGATCGGCGATGGCCGACACGTCCGGCAGCTGGCGGCCGGTGCCGGGCAGGCTCCTCTGGAAGGCCGGCTTCTCGAGATAGACGCTCTCACCGCCGCCGGTGCCCTGAATGAAGCCATCGAAAAAGGGCGGCGGGAGGGAGAAGCTGGGCACATTGAGGCCGGACTTGGTGATGCCCCAGGCGGCTTCGACCAATTTATTGTCCTCCGGCAGGTCGATGCTGGTGCCGCCGACGCCCGTCGCGAAGGGCGAGTCGGCCGGGATCGAGGCAGCGCCCACCGGCGTGCCCAGGCCGAAATCGCCGGCATCGCCGGTGGCGACATTGACGGCAATGCCCTGCGCCGCGGCCTTCTTGAAGACGGCATTGTATTGCTGGGCAACGGCGGGGCCCGTGCCGGCCTCTACTTCGCCGAAGCTGTTCGAGATGACGTTGCCGAGCTTGTGCGCGACCGCATAGTTGATCGCGAAAGCCAGCTCGGCGTCATCCTGCGTCGGCGCCACGACGAGTACGATCTTGGCGTCGGGCGCCAGCGCGTGCGCCCACTCGACATCGAGGGAGGTTTCAACCGCCCAATCGGGGTCGGTCGTCAGCGGCTGACCATCCGGGAAGACGATCGAGAAATTCTTGTTGTTGAGCGGCGATATCCCCATCGCCTTGCTGAAGGTATTGGCGTCGTTGGTGATGGTCGGCGAGCCGAAGGCGTCGACGATGACGATCGTCTGGCCCTTGCCGGTCCAGCCCTTGCCATAGACGGCATCGAGACCATAGTGGGTCGCGACCTGCTGAGGTGTGTAGCCACAGCTCATCGTCGCGATGTTGGGCATATATTGCGGCCCATGATAGTGGCCAGTGACCGCGCCGCCGAGCGCGAATTTGGGCCCGACCGTCTGGTCGATGCTGGGCCCGAAGCACTGGTTGGTGAAGACCGAAAGCGGCGAGGTCGTCGCGGCCGAAACGCCGGCACGCGGCTGGCCGGTCGAGAAATCGATCTGACGCACCATGAGCGGTCGAGCACCGATGCTGACGAGGCCCGAGATGCTGTCGACCAGCTCGGCGTTGGCGCCTTGATATTTCGGCTCGGCGACATTGGCGAGGAAGCTCCTGCCGGCCGCCTGCTTGATATGGATCGCGGTGCCGAAAGCCGCTTGGATCTTGGCGGCCGTGCCCGAGACCTTGATCGCGGCCCCGTCATCCGCGACCTGGAGGATGGTGAGACCCTGCGCCTTGAGCGAGGCCTTGACCGTTTCGATATCGCTCGCGGTCGGGCCGAAATTGGCGACCTCTTCCGCCGTCATCCAACGATGATAGGAGGGCGAGCTCTCGTCGTAGCGGCTCTTGACCGCCGCATCGAACGCGTCGCTCTGATGACCTTTGAGCCAGACCATGCCCGTGAGCTGAGTGGACGCGGCAACCGGCCCGACATCCTGCGCGCTCGACAGGTCGAGCGTTGCGGACGAAGCGGCCTCGGCAAGTGCCGGTATCGCGGCACTCGTCATGAGCAACGCCGCAAGCGAGCAACTATATACCCTGGTGTTCCAAGCCCCCAACGGCCGACGCCAGACATTGATTCCTGTCAAAATAACCCCCAGACAGCAGTGAAACCTTGCTTATTGGCTAACGAATGAAGGAGAGCCTTGTCGGAGCTTAAGAAATATCGTCGTGAAATTGAACTTCCAGATTGAAGTTTCTAACTTGATTAAATTAGAATCACTCCGCTCAAACAATAATCAACAACATGAATGAGATTTGTGCAGTCCTGTTCGAACGCGATTCGACCGGCGACACCGATGAACGGGATCGATTTCATGAATGACGAGACTGACGACGTACGCAACCCTTTCGATCAGCGGGTCTGACAAATTATCGTCACAAACATCGTGGTGGATAGTTTTGGTAATTGCTCGTTAGCGTTTATTAAAAAGCATTAGACGGGTTTATTATCCCGCTCCCGGCTTCTTCGGCTGCCCAAGCTCGCGCTTAAGCGGCGGCCTGATCGTGCCGGCTCAACCTGATCACGCCAAGTACCAAGACTATCTTTCCAGTCAATGACTTATATCGGCGACGACTGTCTCCGGGAGATCAATCGATCGAGGGCGAATGCCACCGCCTGCGCTTCGCCCCAGCCGGCGCCTTCGGCCGCGCTGCCGCCGATATCGGCCTCGGGTAATGCTTTTTCCAGCAACCGTCGGAGCTCGTCGCGGATCCGCTGCATGCTGGGAGACCGGATATCGCCCGACGCCGCATAGCCCGCATCGACGAAGCCGATCAGGCGGGCCGCTTCCCGATGGCGGCCGTCGAGGGCACCGAGCAGCGCCCATTGCTGCAAGCAGACCCGGACGACGAAGCCGCCCTCCTCGCTCGCCGTTGCCAGGGCCTCTTCGGCGACCGAGCGGGCTTCGGCCAGATCCCCCCGGAAAATCAGATACGAGCCGAGATTGATCAGTGCCAGCTCCAGAAAGGAGCGTCGGCCGGCCGAACGCAGGCCGTCGACCGCCTCGCGCCCCCTGTCGATCGCCCGATCGATGGACCCCAGCACGAACTCCATCTCGGCCAGATTCATCAGGACATAGTTCTCGCGAACGGCATCCTTGAGCGCCCGCGCCAGATCGAGCGCCCGGACGAAATTGTGCCGCGCCTCGTCGATCTCGTTCATGAGGCCGGCAAGCGTGCCGAGATTGTTCATGACATTGAACAGCGATCGTTTCCGGTCGCTGCCCGACAACAGAGTCTCCGCCTCGGCAAGCGTGACCCTCGCCTCCGCGTTGCGGCCGAGCGAGGCATAAAGGCTGCCGATCGAGCTGAGCACGGTCGCCAAATCCAGGCGATTGCCGATGCGGCGATAGAGGGCGACCGACCGCTCCTGCCAGGCGATGGCGCGCAGGCGGTCGGAATTGTACCAAAGGCTGCCGGCCCCTCTGAAGAGCCGCGCCGCCGCGGCGGGCGCCGTCGCCTGATCGACGAGGGCCGCCGCGCGCTCCACATACCGCCGGCCCTCGGCGAAGAGCGCCAGGGTCTGCCAAAGCAGGGAGGCGGTTCCGATCAGATGAATGGCGAGAGGCGCCCGCTCCGGAGCGGCCAGCGCCCAATCCGCCGCCCCGCGCACATTGTCGGTCTCCGGCCGGTATGCCACCAGCCACTGCGCCTCCGGGACCGTTTCCCACAGCGCGTCGGACCGATCGAACAATTCGATGAAATGCCGTGCGTGGCGCGCGGCGGTGGCATCGAGCTCGGCGCTCGCCTTCAGCTGCTCCAGCGCGTAGAGCCGCAGCGTTTCGAGCAACCGATAGCGCGGCTGCTCGCCGGCTTCGACCGTCACCATCGACTTGTCGATCAGCCGGCCGAGCGCGTCGATGACATCCCATTGGTCGGCGCCGTCCGACGCCACGGCGATGGCGGCATCGAGGGAGAAGCTCCCGGAAAAGATGGCCAGGCGGCGGAAGACCCGCTGGTCCGCAACGTCGAGCAGGGCGTGGCTCCACTCCACCATGTTCCGCAGGGTGCGGTGACGAGATTCGACGGTGTGCGGACCGGTCGTCAGCATCCTCAGCCGCTCGTCGAGCCGTGCGCGCAGCCCTTCGATTCCGAGGAGCGGCAGACGGGCGGCGGCCATCTCCAGCGCCAGCGGAATGCCGTCGAGGCGACGACAGATCTCGGCCACACCAGGGGCATTGCCGGCATCGAGGATGAAGCGCCGGTCGGCGGCGGCGGCGCGCTCGACGAAAAGGGCGACGGCGCCGAAACCCGCGATATCGTCCGTCCCCACCGGCGGCAGGGCGAGCGGGTTCAGACGATAGATCTGTTCCGTCGGCGCATGCAGATTCTCCTGGCTGGTCGCCAGCACCGACAAGCCCGGCACGCGCTCCAGCAAGCCTTCGATCAGCCGGGCCGCGGCACCGAGGAGATGCTCGCAATTATCGAAGATCAGCAGCTTCCGCTGCTTGCCGATCGCGGCGGCGATCGCTTCGACCGGCGTGTCGGCATCGCGTAGCGCCACGCCCAGCACCGTCGCGGTCGCGCTGGGCACCACGGCCGGGTCGGCCACCGGCGCCAGATCAATCAGCCAGACGCCGTCGGGAAACTCTCCGGCCGCCAGCCAGCCGAGCTCAATGGCCAGCCTGGTCTTGCCGATGCCGCCGCTGCCGACCACCGTCACCAACCGATGGAGCGCGATGCTCTCCTGCAGATCGACCAGTTCGTCCGCCCGGCCGATCAGGGCATCCAGCGGCTGCGGCAGGTTGGTGCCGGGCTTGGCCGGCTCCGACGCCGCCTGGGGCGCCAGCTCGATTTCGGACGTGAGCCGATGCCGGTGCTCGCCTTCGGCGCGGAGCGGCTCGCGGCTGGTCGCGAGAATGGCGATGCCCACCGTTCCCTTGACGATGCTCGCGGCCGCAGCGGCGGCAGCCGCACGCACGGGCTCGCAATTATCGAGCACCAGCAGCATCCGCTTGTCGCCCAGATAGGCGATGAGGCCCGGTATCGACTCCGTCGCCGCGACCGTCGATCCGACGGCCTTCGCGAGCGCGGCCGGCACGAGCGCCGCATCCGCCAAGGAGGCCAGATCGATGAAGCGGACGCCCTGGGCATAGCTGGCCTCGAGCTCGGACGCGACCGCCCGGGCGACGGCACTCTTGCCGATGCCGCCGGGTCCGACGAGCGTGACGAAGCGATGAACCGATAGGAGCGCCGACACCTTCCGGACGGCGCCGCTGCGCCCCGCCATGCGGGCGGGACGTCCCCGCGGAATTCGGGCCGGACCGTCGAGGAAGGCCTGATGCAGCGGCTTCGAGGTCTTGGAACGGATGATGAGTGCCACGAACCGATAGCCCCGGCCCTGCACGGTCGAGACGTACCGAACGCCGGCCTCGCCATCACCCAGCGATTTGCGCAGCGACGCCATCTGAACGCGAAGCGAGCCTTCGTCCACGGTCACGTCGGGCCAGACGCGCGCCAGCAGCGTCGCCTTGCTGACGATCTCCGCGGCGTGCTCGATCAGCAGGAGCAGGACATCGAAGGCACGGTCGCCGAGCGGGACGGGAACGCCGCCCTTCTCGAGCAGCCTGTTCACCGGAAAGAGGCGGAAGGGACCGAAGGAGATTACATCGTCAGCTTCCCATTTCGGGTCATGGACCATCAGCGTCGGCGTCGCGGACCGAAGGATCGGCACAAGGGCGGCCGCAGCGGCATAAGCAGCTCCGTCTACACGCAGTCGTATGGGCAACAGGCCCGATGGGGCGAGCTTAGTCCGGCATACGGTGCGACGGCAATCGACGCCTGAGAAACAGATCGCCGATCGGGCGGCCTGCGATCGATCGCCGCGTGCCTGGAACCGCATGTGGCGATCCGGCGAGACATGCGGCGTTTTGTCCCGCCGGATCCTTTCCCGCGACAATACCGCCATGATAGGTTGTGGAAAATCGTGTATTGGCGTCTCGGGGGTTAGCGTTGATGTGTTCTATTAAGATGGCCGGGCTTGCAGGCATGCTGCTGCTCGGCGCAGCACTTTTGGTGTCTATGCCGGCCGAGGCGCAGACGACCACCGAATTCCCGCTTCCGCAGCTTGCCGGTGGATCGCCCGGCAACTTGATACGGTCCCCCGACGCTAAGGATCTTTGGTTCGTCGAATCCAATCTCAGCAAGCTTGTCCAAGTCACACCCGACGGCCAGATCACGGCATTCTCGACGCCGACGCCGAATGCGGGGCCGATCAATATCTTTAGCGGTTTTAGCAATCAGATTTGGTTCAGCGAGCCCAGCCTCAGCCAGATCGGCGTGCTGACGATCAATATCGACCAGGGCTTGCAACCAATCACCGAGTTCCGCACGCCGACGCCCAACAGCGGCCCTGGACCGATGACCCGCGGCGCCGACTTTAATCTCTGGTTTGTCGAGCAGACCGCCAATCAAATCGGCACGATGGATATCAACGGCAACTTTCTAGGCGAATTTCCGATACCCACGGCAAATGCGGGTATCCCCGCCCTCGTCATCGGGCCGGATGACGCTCTGTGGTTCGTCGAAACGAGCGGTAACAAAATCGGCCGGATCACGACAGGCGGCGCCATCACCGAATTTCCTGTGCCGACGGCGAATGCCGGGCTGATCGGTCTGGTCGTCGGCCATGACGGCGCCTTCTGGTTCCCCGAGAAGAATGCCGGCCGGATCGGGCGGATCACGACCGCCGGCACCATCACCGAATTCCCCATCACGACAGGCAACGCCGCTCCGCAGGGGCTTGCCAATGGCGCCGACCACAATATCTGGTTCATCGAAACCGCCGCCAATCAGATCGGCGTCATGACCACGAATGGCAGCATGGTCGCCGAGTTCCCGATCCCGAGCGCCAATAGTGGAGCAGCCAGCTTTGTCACAGCTCTCGATCAAGCCCTGTGGTTCGCAGAGCCGAATGCAAACAAGCTCGGGCGCATAACCTCGGATGGCACAATCCAAGAATTCCCGATACCGACTGCGAATAGCGGGCCCCATGGCCTCATAGCCGGGCCCGATCAGGCAATATGGTTCACCGAATCGGCCAATCAGATCGGGCGCATCCTGCCATTCTCGAATTCGGTCAATCTCTTCGCCGCGGTCCTTCCGAGTGCAAGATCCGTGGGAACCGGCGAAACGGCCACGGCCTTCGCGACCATCATCAATGCCGGCTCGGTTGCGGGCACGGCTTGCCGCATCGGGTTGAACTCGACGCTTCTCGATTTCCACTATCAAACGACCAGCCCCGCGGACAATACGACCACCGGCGCCCCCGACACGCCTGTGGACATCCCAGCCGGAGCGTCGCAAAGCTTCGTCATCTCGATCACGAGCAGCCAGCCGACCGAGCCGGTCTTCTTCGAGCTCGGCTTCTATTGCGCCAACTCGAATCCGGCGCCGGCCACTATCCAGCTCAACACGATCACGCTACGGGTTTCCGACACGCCGATTCCCGACATCATCGCCCTCAACGCCACGGCGACGCAGGACGGCATCGTCGATCTGCCCGGAAACGTCGGCGTCAATGCCTTCGCTCTCGCCACGACAAATCTGGGGGCCAGCGCCACGATCACGGCCGAACCATTTCTAAGCACGGCGGGCCTGCCGGTTAACCTGTCGATCTGCCAGACAGATCCGGCGACCTCCGCCTGTTTGGCACCGCCAGCGCCAACCGTCACCACGCTGATCAACACCGGTGACACGCCAACCTTCTCGGTCTTCGTGAGTGGCAATGGCAATGTGCCGTTCGATCCGGTGGCGAATCGAATCAACGTCTTTTTCGTTCAAAACAACCTCATCAGCGGATTGACCAGCGTCGCGGTGCGCACTCAATAGACAGTAGACGCGGTCTCGGCCGGTAGAGCACCCCCTTGTAAGAGGGTGCTCTACCCTTTAGGTCACTTGAAGCTGCCCGGTCGGTCGATGACGGATCAGAGGCCAGGCGCGCCGAACTTGCGCGGAGCCGGCAGATCCTGGGCGAAGACGCCGAGCGCCGTCGCATCGAACCGTTCCGCTCCGCCGCTCGGCGTGTTCACGATGTAGGGCTGGCCAGGCACGTCCGCACGCACCATCTCGGATGACCCGCCACCGTCGAGATTCACCGCGTCCGTGCAGCCGATCGCCAGCATGAGCGCCGCCGATTGAGTGTTCGTCGTACCGGTCGAATAGCCCGGCACGCGCCCGTCGATCACGACGAGATAAAGAAAGCGGCCATTATCCGACAAGCCGACCAGCGTCCGCGGGTTCGGATCCGCGGGATCGCCTTCGTTCGGGCTCGAGGCGCTGATGTCCTTGCCGTTCTGCACGACGATGGCCGAACCGGCCACGGCCGTGAACACGCGGCCGAGCCTCACCTGCGGCGCCTGCGCGATGACCGCGTTGTTGTCGCGCGTAACGGCAAGCACCGCCTCGCTCTGGGTCGGGTCCGTCGTCGGCGGGGTGATCACCTGGCCATGCGAAACGAACAGGCCGATCACCGTCTTCGGCTCCGCGAAAGCGTCGCAGCAGGGCGCGAAGAAATTGGCGTTGATCGCGATCCGAACCTTTGTTCTCGCGGCGAACTGCGAAATCGTCTCAGACGTCGTGTTGAGCGGACCGCTTTGCCCGGTCGTCGTCAGCGAGACGCCGGGAGCCTTGAGATCGACGCGCGTCACATAGGCGCGGCTCACCGTGGCCGGGCCGCCCGCTGTCGCCGGATTCGACGGCACGGTCGCGGTCTCGGTATCCACCCCGACATAGAGGGGCGAGAAGCCGCTTTGCGTGACGCCGGCTTGCGTCGTGTCGTCGGCCATCGCCTGCCCGCAGGCCAAGCCGAAAACGGAGATCATGAGAAGAGTTTTTAAGCGCACGATTCCAATCCCGTAACGTTAATATCGGAATGTTCGTCGGGCGCATCTATCATGCGCATACGCCCGCATCACGTGAAGATTTGAAGACAATTCCAAGGATTTACGGAGAGGACTCGGAAAACCTGATAAGCGAACATTCCACATAACTGTGTCGAATATTGAGACTGTCTCGGATTTCTCCGCATTTTTCTCATTGGTCCCGAATGAACTTTGTGCCGGCACGGCACCAGGCCAGATCTCGTCGGAAGCGAACCCTATCGACAAAATCAGCGCCGCGGATAGACTCGAGCACGCTATCCGGCGAGCCATCCTCGGCAAATGCGTACCGGCCGGTGCTGCAAGAGAAGCGGCGACCGAGATTGTTTGCTATTGCAAATCAATCGCAGATAAGATGTTTCCAAGGAGACCCCCGATGCTGCCTGCGAACGGAACGATCCTCGACCTCGATGCCGCGTCGAGCTTCGGCTATGGCGAGCATTTGCTGGTCTGGTCCTGGCGCCGCCTGGCTTCGGAGCTCGATGCCGCGCTGATCGGCCGGGAATTCGCCGGCGTCTGCGGCGAGGATACCGGCGAGGTCATCGCCACCTTCTGCAATTTTCTCGAAGCGCTCGATTTCGCCGGGCGGCGGAAACTGACGGTCGGCTCGCCCGGCTCGCTGGCGCTCAGCCCGGACGAGCGTCTGGCGCTGTCCCTGCTCGGCGCCGCCCAAGCCGACATGCCGGCCCTGTTCGAGGCCCGTCTCAGATGGCTCGCCCGGCCGGAAGCCCGGCCCGCTCTCGCGATCGCCACCGGCGCCCTGGCGACGGCGCTCTCGGTCAACGGCCTCCATCTGGCGCGCCCGAGGACCGACGGACCGACCATGTGCGCGCGTGAGCTCGCGACCACCTGAAACATTCGATGATCGAGCGCAGAACAATGTGGCGCGGCCAGCGCGCCGCCGCCGATCGGTACGGCGAACCCGACGCCGCCAAATTCTTTCGTCTGTCGCAGCGGGAGCTGCACGAGCTGCTGACCGGCGATCCGGAGATAGCCGCCCGCTGGCTGCGGGTCGCCGCCGAGCATGGGCTGCCGGCGGCGCAAGTCCGGTTCGGCCGGATGCTGCTCGAAGGGCGCGGCGTGGCGCAAGATGCCGCGGCAGCCCTCGGCTGGTTCCAGACCGCCGCCCGGTCGCACGACGCTGAGGCGATGAACATGGTCGGGCGCTGTTTCGAGAATGGCTGGGGTACCGCCAAGGACATGTCGGCGGCGGCGCATTGGTTCGGGAAATCCGCGGCCGCCGGTCATGATTGGGGCCAATATAATTTTGGCCATATGCTGCTCGACGGCAGTGGCGGCCTCGAGCGCGATCCGGCCCAGGCCCTTTCCTGGTATCTCAAGGCGGCGGGGCAAGGCCATGCCCGAGCCATGAACCTGGTCGCCCGCTGTCACGAGGAAGGCTGGGGCACGGCCCGAGATCCGGCCGCTTCCTTCCATTGGTATCGGCGCTCGGCCGAGGGCGGGTATTTCCGCGGTCAGTACAATTATGCAACCTCGCTCCTTCAGCAGGGCGAGATCGCGCGTGCGGCCGACTGGTTCTGGCGGGCAGCAGAGAGCGGCACGCCGGAGCTGCGCCGGATCATCGCCGGAAGGCTGCTCGGCAGTGCCATCCCCGCGTTGATCGCGATCGGCGAACGGGTCCTGGCCCTCGGCTGAAAGCCCCCTTCAGCCGCCGACCAACGCAATGATGCCGCGCGCGATCTCGCGCTCGCCCATGATGACATTGTCGGCGCCGAGCTCGGTCAGATGATCGACCTCCGCATCCGAATGGGCTCGCGCGATGATCGTGACGGCTGGGTTGGCGGCCTTCGCCTGCCGGACGATCTGGCCGGCCTCGAATGCGTTCGGGATGGCGACGATGATGCGATGCGCGGCGGCGGGGTTGGCGGCGGCGAGGATTTCCGGCCGGGCGGCGTTGCCGACGATCGTCTCGATGCCGGCGCCTGCCAGGGCAGTCACGACGGCGTCGGCATCCTCGATCACCAGGAACGGGACGCCGGCCTGCTTGAGTTCCTGCCCGACCAGGCTGCCGACACGGCCGTAGCCGATCAGGATCGTATGGTTCGCAAGCCCGGTCGCGAAAGGCGGCTCGGCTTCCGCGGGCGGCGGGACCGGGGCGTCGGCCTTGCGCCTTTCGAGCCGGGGCCGGAGCCATTCGGCGGCGGCGAAGCCCAGCGGGTTGAGCAGGATCGACAGGATCGCGCCGGCGACGATGAGATCGCGCGCATCCTCCGGCAGCAGATGGAGGCCGACGCCCAGCTCGGCCAGGATGAAGGAGAACTCGCCGATCTGCGCCAGGCTCGCGGCGATGATGAGGGCGGTGCCGGCGGGATGGCCGAAGGCGCGGACGATCAGGAAGGCTGCGGCCGACTTGCCGAGGATGATGATCAGCAGCGTGGCGAGGATCGGCAGGGGCTCGACCAGCAGGCTCGCCGGATCGAAGAGCATGCCCGCCGAGACGAAGAACAGCACGGCGAAGGCATCCCGCAGCGGCAGGGATTCCTCGGCCGCGCGATGGCTGAGCTCCGATTCGCTGAGGATCATGCCGGCGAAGAAGGCGCCGAGCGCCAGCGACACGCCGAAGAGCTTGGCCGCGCCGAAGGCGACGCCGAGGGCGATCGCGAGCACGGCGAGACGGAACAGCTCGTGCGAACCGGTATTGGCGATGTAGTGCAGGATCCAGGGAATGACGCGGCGCCCGACGACGAGCATGAAGGCGACGAAGGCCGCGAGCTTGACGAGGGTGAGGCCGATCATGCCCCAGAGCCCGAGCCCGAGGCGGGCCGCCAGCGGATCGACCGCGGCGTCGCTGGTGCCGAGCACGTTCGCGAGCACGGGCAGCAGCACCAGCGCCAGCACCATGGCCAGATCCTCGACGATCAGCCAGCCGACGGCGATGCGCCCGCGCGTGGTCTGCACCAGCCGGCGCTCCTGCAGCGCGCGCAGCAGCACCACGGTGCTCGCGACCGAAAGGGCGAGGCCGAAGACGATATCGGCGCCGAGCGGCCAGCCCATGCCCCAGGCGAGCGCGGCCCCCATGGCCGAGGCGACGGCGATCTGGACCACGGCGCCCGGCACGGCGATGGCGCGGACGGAAAGTAGATCCTTCAGGGAGAAATGGAGCCCGACGCCGAACATCAGCAGGATGACGCCCATCTCCGCCAGCTCGGGCGCCAGCGCCTGGTCGGCGACATATCCCGGCGTGTGCGGTCCGACGAGCACGCCCGCCATCAGATAGCCGACGAGCGGCGGCAGGCGCAGCCGGTTGGCGATCGTGCCGAGGACGAAGGCGAGACCCAGGCCCGCGACGATCGTCGCAATGAGCGGCGTTTCATGGAGCATGAGGGATTCAGCCCGATATGATCATCGGCTCGCCTGGCCGGGCGGTTCCGCGACCTGCGCCAACAGCGCCGACAAGGTCTGCTGACGATAGGGTTTCGCCAGGCGACGGACATTCTGCGCCTTGAGCTCGGCCGCATCCGCATAGCCGGTCGCGACGATGACCGGCAAGGCCGGCCATTTCCGTTCGAGAACCTGAACGAGCTGGGCGCCGGTCATCTCGGGCATCGCGTGATCGGTGATCACGCAATCGACGATCAGCCCTTCACCGAGAAGCTGCAAGGCCTCGGCGGCCGACGCGGCGGATACGACCTCGTGGCCGAGATCCTCGAGCATCGCGAGTGTGCTGTCCCGAACCAGCTGGTCGTCATCGACGATCAGAACCCGGTAGTGCGATCCGCCGGCGGCCGGATGCCCGGATGCCGCCGGGGCGCTGTCGGCGGTGCTTCGGTCGCTCAGTTTCGCCGACGGAAAATACATCTCGACGGCCGTGCCAAGACCGACCTGGCTTTCGAGCCTCATGAAGCCGCTGGATTGCGCAAGCAGCCCGTCGACCATAGATAGCCCGAGCCCCGTGCCCTTGCCGACATCCTTGGTGGTGAAAAACGGCTCCGCCGCCCGTTTCAGAGTCGCCTCGTCCATGCCGCTGCCATTGTCGCGGACCGAGATCTTCACCCAGGAAGCAAGGCCGGCACCGGCGAGAGGAGGATGCTTCAGCTGGGCATGCCGGCCCGCGATCGTGATCGTCCCGCCCGACGGCATGGCATCGCGCGCATTGAGGGCGAGATTGAGGAGCGCCAGCTCGAACTGGTTGGCGTCGACGCAGATCGCGAGCTGGACCGGAAAATCCGTCACGATCTGATGCGCCGGCCCCAGCGCCCGCGACAGCATGTCGAGCATGTTGTGGATGAGCGTGCCCGCCTCGACCACTTCCGGCTGGAGATTTTGCTGCCGGGCGAAGGCGAGCATCCGCTTCGTCAGGTTCGTGCCGCGCTCGGCGCTCTTGATGGCGCCCTGCAGCAGCAGCTGCGCCTTCGGCTCGTCGTCCGGCAGGAATTTCGACAGCACGTCGAGCTGGCCGAGGACGCCCATCAGGATATTGTTGAAATCATGGGCGACGCCGCCGGTCAATTGGCCGAGGCTTTCGAGCTTGTTCATCTGATTGATGCGGTTGAGCGTCGCCTCATATTCCCGCGTCCGCTCCTCGACCCGCCGTTCGAGCTCCAGGTTATGGCTCTCCAGCGCCGCATTCGCCTGGGCCAGCTCGGCGGTGCGATCGGCCACACGCTGCTCCAGCTCGGCATTGAAGGCCTGGAGCTGGCGGGTCTTGCGCCGAAGATCGGTGAAGACGCGCACCTTGGCCCGCAAGAGCTCGGGTGCTACCGGCACCGGAACGTAATCGACCGCTCCTTCCGCGTAGCCGCGCACCAGATCGAGATCGGTCACCTGGATGGCCGAGATGAAGATGATCGGCGTGTGCTGATAGCGCGGATGCTGCCGGATCATCTGCGCCAGCTCGAACCCATCGAGATCGGGCATGCAGACATCGACGAGGATGACGGCGACATCGTTCCGCAGCAGCATTTCGAGCGCGGTGCGCGCCGAATCCGCCTTCAGCAGCGTCTCGCCCAGATCCTTGAGGATCGCCTCATAGCTCAGGAGCTTGGCCGGCTGATCATCGACCAGCAGAATGTTCATCGGTTCCTGCACGCCCATAGGAGGCATTTCCTATCGGTGCAGCCACATCCGCAACGCCGAGAGCAACTGCTCGGTGTTGACGGGCTTGGCGAGATAGTCGGAGGCGCCCGCTTCCAGGCACTTTTCCCGGTCGCCCTTCATCGCCTTGGCGGTGAGGGCTATGATCGGCAGGCGCCGGAAGGCCGGGTTCGAGCGTATGACCTGCATGGTCTGATAGCCGTCCATCTCGGGCATCATGATGTCCATCAGCACGATCGCTAGGTCCGGGGTCGACTGAACCAGCTCGATCGCCTCCTTGCCCGTGGTCGCCGCCAGGATCTTCATGCCGCGCCGTTCGAGCACGCTCGACAGCGCGAAGATGTTGCGCGCATCGTCGTCGACCAGCAGCACCGTGCGCCCGACCAGATCGTCGTCGGAGATGTGCAGCCGCTCGATCATCCGCTGCTTTTCAGGTGGCAGATCGGCCACCACCCGGTGCAGGAACAGAGCCGTCTCATCGAGCAGCCGTTCCGGCGATTCCACTCCCTTCACCACCACGCTCCGCGCCATCGTATGAAGCTGCGCATCCTCCTCCGGCGAGAGCTCCCGCCCGGTGAAGACGACGATCGGCACGTTCATCAGGTTCGGATCGTCGCGAACCTGCTCCAGCAGCTCGAAGCCGGACATGTCCGGCAGCTTGAGATCGAGCACCACGCAATCGCAGGGCCGCGCCCGCATCTCGTCGAGTGCGGCCCGGCCGGTGCCGACGGCCATCAGCTCGACATCGTCATGGCCGAGAAGCTCGCTGATGCCGAGCTGCTCGGCCGGGCTGTCCTCGACGATGAGGAGCCGCTTGCGGCGCGGCTTGGTATATTCCTTGATCCGGAACAGCGCCTCTTCGAGCCCTTCGGTCGTGGTCGGCTTGGTGACGAAGGAGAAGGCGCCGCGCGAGAGGCCGTGCTGCCGGTTTTCGTCCAGCGTCACGATCTGAACCGGAATATGCCGGGTCACCGGATGCTGCTTGAGCTGGCTCAGCACCGTCCAGCCGAGCATGTCGGGCAGGAAGACATCGAGCGAGATCGCCGAAGGCGCGTATTCCTGCGCCAGTGCCAGCGCGTCGGCGCCGGTCATCGCGATCAGGACCTTGAGCCTGGCATCCCGCGCCAGATCCGAGAGGATGCGGGCATAGTGCGGGTCGTCCTCGACGATCAGCAGGACGGCCTCGCCCGGCTGGATCGCATCCCGATCGTCCGGCACCATGTCGACGACGCGTTCGATCTGCTCGGCAACGGCGAGCGCCGGGCGTGACGGTGCCGTCTGGGGCCGGGCGGCGGCGCCGACATAGTTCTGCGGCAGATAGAGGGTGAAGGTGCTGCCGACCCCGGACGCGCTGCGCAGATGGATCTCGCCACCGAGCAGATTCGCCAGCTCGCGACTGATCGCGAGGCCGAGACCGGTGCCGCCATATTTGCGGCTGGTGCTGGCATCGGCCTGCTGGAAGGCCTCGAAGATCATCTTCTGCTTTTCCGGCGGGATGCCGATGCCGGTGTCGGCGACCTCGAAGGCGACCACGCCCGCCGCCTGGGCCAGGATCGGGTGATCCGGGCTCCAGCCGCTCTCGACCGATTTGATCGAGAAGGTGACGCCGCCCTCGGCAGTGAATTTGAAGGCGTTCGACAGCAGATTCTTCAGCACCTGCTGAAGGCGTTTCGAATCCGTAACGATGCTGCGGCCGAGCCGGTTGTCGAGCAGCACATCGAACGAGAGCCGGCGGCTGTCGGCCTCGTGCCGGAACGGGCGGACGACCACGTCGCGCAGATGCTGGAACAGGATCTCTTCCGCCTCGACCGACACGGTGCCGGATTCGATCTTCGACAGATCGAGGATGTCGCTGATGAGATTGAGCAGATCGGTGCCGGCGCTGTGGATGGTGCGTGCGAACTCGACCTGCTTCGGCTCCAGATTGCCGTCCGGATTCTCGCTGAGCTGCTGGCCGAGGATCAGGATCGAGTTCAGCGGCGTCCTGAGCTCGTGCGACATGTTGGCGAGGAATTCGGACTTGTATTTGGAAGTAAGGGCCAGCTCCGCCGCCTTCTCCTCGACCGCGCGCCGCGCCTGCTCGATTTCCTGATTCTTGCGCTCGACCTCGACATTGCGCTCGGCGAGCTGCTGCGCCTTCTGCTCCAGCTGCTCGTTGGTCTGCTGCAACTCGGCCTGCTGGGATTGCAGCTCGGTCGCGAGCTGCTGGGACTGTTTCAAGAGCCCCTCGGTCTGCATCGTCGCTTCGATCGAGTTGAGCACGATGCCGATGCTGGCGGTGAGCTGTTCCAGGAACGAGATCTGCAGACCGGTGAAATGACCGACCGAGGCGAGCTCGATCACCGCCTTGACCTGCCCTTCGAACAGCACCGGCAGAATGATGAGGTTGCGCGGCTGGATCTTGAACAGGCCGGAACTGACCGGCACGGCATCGGCCGGCACTTCCGCGATCAGCAGGCGCCGGGCATTGGCGGCACACTGACCGATGAGACCGTGGCCGGCCCTGAGCCGTTCCGGATGCCCGGTTCCCTCTTGATCGGCGAAGGCCGACAGCAGGCGCAGGCTGCCGTCGGCTTCGACCAGATAGATGACGCCGTTCTGCGAATTGACCAGCGGCGCCAGCTCCGACAGCAGCATGCGGCCGACGGTGGCGAGCTCGCGCCTGCCCTGCAGCATGTTGGTAAAGCGCGCGAGGTTGGTCTTCAGCCAATCCTGCTCGGTATTCCGGTCGGTGGTGAGCCGGAGATTGTCGATCATCGTGTTGATGTTGTCTTTGAGCTCGGCGACCTCGCCGCGCGCATCGACCTGGATCGACCGGGTGAGATCGCCCTTGGTGACGGCCGTCGCGACCTCGGCGATGGCGCGCACTTGGGTCGTGAGATTCGCCGCCAGCAGATTGACGTTGCCGGTCAGATCCTTCCAGGTGCCGGCCGCACCCGGCACATTGGCCTGGCCGCCCAGGCGCCCTTCGACGCCGACCTCGCGCGCGACCGTCGTCACCTGATCGGCGAAGGTGGCGAGCGTATTGGTCATGTTGTTGATGGTCTCGGCTAAGGCCGCCACCTCGCCCATCGATTTCACCGTCAGATTCTGCTGGAGATCGCCGTTGGCGACGGCAGTCACGACCTTGACGATGCCGCGCACCTGCTCGGTCAGGTTCGCCGCCATGACGTTGACCGTGTCGGTGAGATCCTTCCAGGTGCCGGCCACGCCGGGCACCACCGCCTGGCCGCCGAGCTTGCCTTCGGTGCCGACCTCGCGCGCGACGCGCGTCACCTCGGACGCAAAGGCATTGAGCTGATCCACCATCGTGTTGATGGTGTTCTTCAGCTCCAGGATCTCGCCCTTCACATCGACCGTGATCTTGCGCGAAAGATCGCCGCGCGCCACGGCCGTCGTCACCTCGGCGATGTTGCGGACCTGGGTGGTGAGATTGGCCGCCAGCAGATTGACGTTGTCGGTCAGATCCTTCCAGGTGCCGCCGACGCCGGGCACGACCGCCTGGCCGCCCAGGCGCCCTTCGGTGCCAACCTCGCGCGCCACGCGCGTCACCTCCGCCGCGAAGGAGCGGAGCTGCTCGACCATGGTGTTGAGCGTTTCCTTGAGCAGCAGGATCTCGCCGCGGACATCGACCGTGATCTTCTTCGACAGGTCGCCATTGGCGATGGCGGTCGCGACCTCGGCGATGTTGCGCACCTGGCCCGTCAGGTTGCTCGCCATGAAGTTCACATTGTCGGTGAGATCCTTCCAGGTGCCGGCGACGCCGGGCACCGCGGCCTGACCGCCGAGCTTGCCTTCGGTGCCGACCTCGCGCGCCACGCGCGTCACTTCCGACGCGAAGGCGTTCAACTGATCCACCATCGTATTGATGGTGTTCTTCAGTTCCAGGATCTCGCCCTTCACATCGACGGTGATCTTGCGCGAAAGATCGCCGCGCGCCACCGCCGTCGTCACCTCGGCGATGTTGCGGACCTGGGCGGTCAAGTTGCCGGCCATGGAATTGACGCTGTCGGTGAGATCCTTCCAGGTGCCGGCGACGCCCGGCACCTGTGCCTGGCCGCCCAGGCGCCCCTCGGTGCCGACTTCGCGCGCGACGCGCGTCACCTCACCCGCGAAGCGGTTGAGCTGATCGACCATGGTGTTGAGCGTTTCCTTCAATTGAAGGATCTCACCGCGGACATCGACCGTGATCTTGCGCGAGAGATCGCCGCCGGCGATGGCGGTCGCGACCTCGGCGATGTTGCGCACCTGACCCGTCAGGTTGCCGGCCATGGAATTGACGCTGTCGGTCAGATCCTTCCAGGTGCCGGCGACACCAGGCACCTGCGCCTGGCCGCCCAGGCGTCCCTCGGTGCCGACCTCGCGCGCGACGCGCGTCACCTCGCCGGCGAAGGCGTTGAGCTGATCGACCATCGTGTTGATGGTCTCCTTCAGCTGCAGGATCTCGCCCGAGACATTGACGGTGATCTTCTTCGACAGGTCGCCCTGCGCCACGGCGGTCGCGACTTCGGCGATGTTGCGGACCTGGCCGGTAAGGTTGCTCGCCATCGAGTTGACGTTGTCGGTCAGATCCTTCCAGGTGCCGGCGACACCCTTCACCTCGGCCTGGCCGCCGAGCTTGCCTTCGGTGCCGACCTCGCGTGCCACGCGCGTCACCTCGCCGGCGAAGGCGTTCAGCTGGTCGACCATCGTGTTGATGGTGTCCTTCAACTGCAGGATCTCGCCCGAGACGTTGACGGTGATCTTCTTCGACAGATCGCCGCTGGCGATCGCGGTCGACACTTCGGCGATATTGCGGACCTGGGCGGTCAGATTGCTCGCCATGGAATTGACGCTCTCGGTCAAATCCTTCCAGGTGCCGGCGACGCCCAGCACATTGGCCTGGCCGCCCAGGCGACCGTCGGTGCCGACCTCGCGCGCCACGCGCGTCACCTCGCCGGCAAACGCATTCAACTGATCGACCATCGTATTGATGGTCTCCTTCAGCTGCAGGATCTCGCCCGAGACATTGACGGTGATCTTCTTCGACAGATCGCCGCCGGCGATGGCGGTCGCGACCTCGGCGATATTGCGGACCTGGGCGGTGAGATTACCGGCCATGGAATTGACGTTGTCGGTGAGATCCTTCCAAGTGCCAGCGACGCCGGGCACCTGCGCCTGGCCGCCCAAGCGCCCTTCGGTGCCGACCTCGCGCGCGACGCGCGTCACCTCGCCGGCGAAGGCATTGAGCTGGTCCACCATCGTGTTGATGGTGTCCTTCAGCTCCAGGATCTCGCCGCGGACATCGACCGTGATCTTGCGGGACAGGTCGCCGCGGGCGACGGCCGTCGTCACCTGCGCGATGTTGCGCACCTGGTCGGTGAGGTTGCCGCACATGGCGTTGACGCTGTCGGTGAGGTCCTTCCAGGTGCCGGCGACACCCGGCACCAGTGCCTGGCCGCCGAGCTTGCCCTCGGTGCCGACCTCGCGCGCGACGCGCGTCACCTCCGAGGCGAAGGAGCGCAACTGATCGACCATCGTGTTGATGGCTTCCTTCAGCTGCAGGATCTCGCCACGGACATCGACCGTGATCTTCTTCGACAGATCGCCATTGGCGACCGCGATCGTCACATCGGCGATATTGCGGACCTGGGCGGTCAGGTTGCTGGCCATGGAGTTGACGCTCTCGGTCAAATCCTTCCAGACGCCCGTCACCTCGCGCACCTGGGCCTGGCCGCCGAGCTTGCCGTCGGTGCCGACCTCGCGCGCGACGCGCGTCACCTCCGAGGTGAACACGCTCAATTGCTTGATCATGGTGTTGACGATCGTCGCCGAACGCAGGAACTCGCCCTTGAGCGGGCGGCCATCGACATCGAGGCGGACCGTCTGCAACAGATCGCCCTGCGCCACGGCGGTGATGGCGCGGGTCACGGCGGTGGTCGGCCAGAGCAAATCGTCGATCAGCGTGTTGACCGACGCCTCCATCTCGCCCCAGGCGCCTTGGACCAGGCCGAACTTGACGCGCTTGCGCGTCTTGCCCTCGCGGCCGACGACCTGGCCGACCAGCTCGAGCTGCTGAGCCATGCGTTCGTTGGCGGCGACGATCTCGTTGAAGGTATCGGAAATCTTACCGGCCAGCCCGGTCTGGTCGCCGCGCAGACGGACCGAAAAATCGCCGACACGCATCGCTTGCAGGACATGAAGCATCTGATGCAGATCGAAATTTTCGGGCGGAAAATCCGGCGGCACCATCGCCGGCGCATTCCGAACGGCGGTGCTACCTGCGTCAGTGCTTTCTTGCATAGTCGTCTCGCATGTTGTCAGCCGGAACGATAACGCCGGACAGGGGCAAAGTGCAGCGGGACCAGAGAGCAAAAATTGCGAAAGAACTCAACTTTATCACCGATGTAGCTAAATCGATCGACTTTTCTCCGCAAATCCCGCCAACCTGATGAAGCGCGCCTGGGCATGATAAAATGGGAGCGGTCCCAGCAACCCGGCGACGTCCCCAGCGAGCTGATCCTAGAATGCTATGCCCAGCGGGCCATCGACGGCGGCCTGGCGGGCCCGTGATTATTGCGGTTTCCGGCATGATGTGTTGCCGATCATGGCGATTGTTCTCCGTCTGACCGGGGCCGAGTATCGGCGCAGGCACGACAACAGTAGGACGGCAGCGATGATCAAGGAAACACTCGCCGCGGCGACGGCGACGCTGGCACTGGCTGGAGCCGGCGGTGCGGCCCAGCCCCTGTCCTCGACCCAGGCGACGACGACCTATCACACGGTGGCGATCGACGGCGTCAAGATCTTCTATCGCGAGGCCGGGCCGCAGGATGCGCCGACGCTCCTCCTGCTGCACGGCTTCCCGTCCTCGTCGCGGATGTTCGACACGCTCATCCCGCTGCTGGCGGACCGCTATCACATCGTGGCGCCGGATTATCCCGGCTTCGGCCAGAGCGACGCGCCGCCGCCTTCGGCCTTCGCCTATACTTTCGACCATCTCGCGAGCGTGGTCGACAAATTCACCGAGACACTGGGGCTGCGGCACTACTCGCTCTATCTGCAGGATTACGGCGGGCCGGTCGGGTTCCGCCTGGCGGTCGCCCATCCCGAGCGGGTGCAGGCGATGATCATCCAGAACGCCGTCGCCCATGAGGACGGGCTCGGGCCCTTGTGGGAGGCAAGGCGCGCCTATTGGCGGGACCGTGCGGGCCATGAGGAGAAAGTCATCTCCAGCTTTCTCTCGTTTGAGACCACCAAGCAGCGCCATGTCGGGACGAACCCTCACCCCGAGCGCTACAATCCCGACACCTGGACCGACGAGCGCGCCGCCCTGTCCAGGCCGGGACAGACCAAGATCCAGGCCGACCTCTTCTATGACTACCAGACCAACGTCGCTTCATATCCGGCCTGGCAGGCCTGGATGCGCGAGCACCGGCCGCCCATGCTGGTGGTCTGGGGCAAGTACGACCCGTCCTTCGCCGTCGAAGGCGCGGACGCGTACAAGCGCGACGTGCCCGATGCGGAAATCCATATCCTGGATGCCGGCCATTTCGCCCTCGACGAGTCCGTCGACCAGATCGCGGCACTCATGCGCGCCTTTCTTGAGAGGCAGTAGCCGGTATTCGATCGCAATACGGAAGAGTGTTTGTCGGAAAGCGAGTATTCGCGCATTGGCCGCGCGGTCTAACTTCATGTCCTCGACGCCTGCCTCATCGAGCCGCATGAACGACCGGACCGCCAGGAGACCGCCATGTCGCGTACTGCCGCCCTCGATCGCCCGAAGCCGGAGGACCCTGCACCATGGCGATCAACCTTATCGGGCCTGTGCGCCAGCTTCGTCGGCATCGGTCTTGCGCGCTTCGCCTACACCCCGCTTCTACCGGCGCTCATCGGCGGACACTGGTTCGACGCCCCGGACGCGACATATCTGGGCGCCGCCAATCTCGTCGGCTATCTGGCCGGCGCGCTGCTGGCCGGCCCGATCTCGGCGAGAGTACCGGCCTCGACGATCCTGCGCGGCATGATGCTGCTGGCGACGGCGGCCTTTTTCGCCTGCGCGTGGCCGATCGATTTTCTCTGGTTCTTCGCCTGGCGGTTCGTCTCAGGCGTTTGCGGCGGCACCCTTATGGTGCTCGCGGCGCCGACCGTGCTCCCGCATATCCCGCCGTCGCGGCGCGGCCTCGCCAGCGGCGCCATCTTCATGGGCGTCGGGCTCGGCATCGCGGTCTCGGGAACGCTGGTGCCGCTGCTGCTGCGCCAAGGCTTGCAGCAGACCTGGATCGGGCTCGGCCTCTTCGCCCTTGGCCTGACCGCCATCGCCTGGACCGGATGGCCGAGCTGGGACCATCCGGCCGCAGCGGCGCATCACGCCGTTCACCGATCCCGTCCGACGCTGAAGCTGCGGGCGCTTTACCTGGAATATGGGCTCAACGCCTTCGGCCTCGTGCCGCACATGATCTTCCTGGTCGATTTCGTGGCACGCGGCCTCGGCCAGGGGCTCGAATCCGGATCGGAATATTGGGTGCTGTTCGGATTGGGCGCCGTGGTCGGGCCGCTGCTGAGCGGGCATCTCGCCGATCGGACCGGATTCGGCCCGGCGCTGCGCCTTTCCTATCTCGTCCAAGTGGTCGCCGTGGCGCTGCCGACCTTTGGACTCGGCTCGGCTTCGCTCATCCTGTCCAGCCTCGTCGTGGGCGCCTTCACCCCCGGGATCGTCCCGCTGGTGCTCGGCCGCATCCATGAGCTGCTAGCGCACCACCCGGCAGCCCGGAAACGCGCGTGGAGCACGGCCACCACCAGCTTCGCGGTTATGCAGGCCCTGTCGGCCTATGGCATGTCGTTCCTGTTCATCCGCAGCGGCGGCGACTACCGCGTGCTTTTCGGCCTGGGCGCCGCCGCCATCCTGCTGGCGCTCGGGGTCGATCTGGCCGTGGCCGCGCTGGCGCGTGCCGAACCCGAGGGATCGTAACCGCCTGCGCGATCGGATTGCCGCAGAGCGAGCGGATATCTATGCTTCGAAGGCCGTCGTTCCTCGCTGCGGAAGAGTCTGGTGGATCGCATCGATGCCATGAAAGTCTTCGTCGCCGCGCTCGACGAAGGCAGCCTGGCGGGCGCCGCCCGCAAGCTCGGCCGGTCGCCCGCGGCCGTCAGCCGCGCGATCGCCTTCCTCGAAGCGCATGTGGGCGCCCAGCTCCTCCATCGGACGACGCGATCGATCAAGATGAGCGAGGCGGGCGAGCGCTACGCCGTCGCCTGCCGGCGCGTTCTGACCGATCTCGAGGAGGCCGACATCATCGCGGCCGGCGAACGCTCGGCACCCCGCGGCACCCTCACCCTGACCGCCCCGGTCGTGGCCGGCGAGGAGGTGCTGCGCCCGATCCTCGACGCCTTCATGGATGCCTACCCGACGGTCTCGGTGCGGCTCTATCTGCTCGACCGGCCGGTGAACTTGATCGACGAGGGGATCGATATCGCGCTGCGGATCGCCCACCTCGCCGATTCGACCCTCGTGGCGATCCGGATCGGCGAGGTTCGCCGGGTCGTCGCGGCCGCCCCCCGCTATCTGGCGCAGCATCCCCGCATCGAGGAGCCGAGCGACCTGGCCAAGCACCAGATCATCGCAATGACGCATTTCGGCCTGGATTCATGGAGCTTTCCGCCTCTTCAAGGCTCCTCCGTGCCGCGCACGATGCAGTTCACGCCCCGCTTCGTCGTCAACAGCATTCGCGGCGCCGTCGCCTCCGCCGTCGATGGCCGCGGGGTCACGCGGATGTTCTCCTACCATATCGCCAACGAGGTTCGTGACGGTGCGCTGGAGATCGTGCTCGCGGACGACGAGCATCCGCCCCTGCCCGTGCATATCATTGCCCCCCATGGCCGGCTGTCGGTACCGAAGGTGCGCGCCTTCGTCGATTTCGCGGTGCCGCGGCTCCGGGCTCATTTCACCCGCCTGACCAAGGATACCGCCGAGCAGAGCGTTCCCGCTTCGCCGCGGCGTGAAAGAGTGCCTGCCGAATAGCGACGGTATTCGATCGTCTTGCGGAAGAGTGTCTATCGAATAGCGACCATTCGCTCTCGGGGCGGCAGAGATTAGCTTATCCCGTGAGCTACCCGCACTGGCCGATCGCCAGTGATCCCGAAAGTCTCAGAGGCAAGGGAGCCATTTCATGGGCGCAGAACAGAAGGTTGCCGTCATCACCGGGGCATCGCAAGGTATCGGCGCCGGTCTCGTGCAGGCATATCGCGATCGCAACTACCGCGTCGTCGCGGTCGCCCGGTCGATCAAGCCGTCGAGCGATCCCGATATTCTCGCCGTCGCCGGCGATATCGCCGATCCCGGCACGGCGGACCGGGCGATCGCCGAGGGGCTCGCCCGGTTCGGCCGGATCGATACGCTGGTCAACAATGCCGGCATCTTCGTCGCCAAGCCCTTTACCGACTATTCGGAGGCGGACTATGCGGCGGTGCTCGGCGTCAATCTCGCCGGATTCTTCCACATCACGCAGCGCGCGATCGCCGAGATGGTCAAGCAGGGCAGCGGCCATGTCGTCAACATCACGACCAGCCTGGTCGACCATGCGCTCTCCAGCGTGCCGGCCGCGCTGGCGGCTCTGACCAAGGGCGGGCTGAACGCGGTGACGAAATCGCTCGCCATCGAATATGCCAAGCGGGGCGTCCGCGTGAATGCCGTTTCGCCCGGCATCATCAGGAGCCCGATGCATCCGGAGGAGACGCACGGGGCATTGGCGGCGCTGCATCCGGTCGGGCGCATGGGCGATATCTCCGACATCGTCGAGGCGATCCTCTACCTGGAATCGGCCGGCTTTGTCACCGGCGAGATCCTGCATGTCGATGGCGGCCAAAGCGCCGGCCACTGACCACGCGGAGAGTTGGCCATGCCCATCGTCACCATCCAGATCACCCGCGAGGGGAGCAGGCCCGGCGCCGATGCCGCCACCGCCGCGGAGAAGGCGGCCCTCATCAAGGGCGTCAGCGAGCTGCTGCTCGAGGTTCTGCATAAGCCGCTGGACTCGACCTATGTCGTCATCGAGGAGGTCGCCCTGGAGAATTGGGGCTGGGGCGGGTTGCCGGTCGAGGAGTTCCGCCGCCGGCGCCGAACCGCCCCTGACCCGGCCGGCCGCTGATCCGCCTTCGCACGCCCATCAATCCCGCAAGGAGTGAGCGGCATGAACGGTGCCTATGAGATCATCGATCACACCTATGATGTCGTGGTGGTCGGCGCGGGTGGCGCCGGCATGCGGGCGGCACTCGGCATGGCCTCGGCCGGCCTGAAGACCGCCTGCGTCACCAAGGTGTTTCCGACGCGCAGCCATACGGTGGCGGCGCAAGGCGGCATGGCGGCGGCGCTGGGCAATATGGGCGACGGGGACGATTGGCGCTTCCATATGTACGATACGGTCAAGGGCTCCGACTGGCTCGGCGACCAGGACGCGATCGAATATATGTGCCGGCAAGCCATCCCGGCGGTGCTGGAGCTGGAGCAGTTCGGCGTCCCGTTCTCGCGCACGGAAGCCGGCAGGATCTATCAACGGCCCTTCGGCGGCCAGACCCTGGACTATGGGAAGAAGATGGCGCAGCGAACCTGCGCCGCCGCCGATCGCACCGGGCACGCGATCCTGCACGCGCTCTATCAGCAGTGCCAGCGCCATCGCACCGAGTTCTTCGTCGAATATTTCGCGCTCGGCCTGCTGATGGACGAGGACGGCGCATGCCGGGGCCTGCTGGCCTGGAACCTCGAAGACGGCACGATCCATCGCTTTCGCGCGCACCGCACCGTCCTCGCCACGGGCGGCTATGGCCGGGTCTATTTCTCCTGCACGGCCGCGCACACCTGCACCGGCGACGGCAACGCCATGGCGCTGCGCGCGGGCTTGCCGCTGGAGGATATGGAATTCACGCAGTTTCATCCGACCGGCATCTACGGCTCGGGCTGCCTCATCACGGAGGGATCGCGCGGCGAGGGCGGCTATCTGACGAACTCGGAAGGCGAGCGCTTCATGGAGCGCTACGCGCCGACCGCCAAGGATCTGGCCGGCCGCGACGTGGTCTGCCGCTCCATGACCATCGAGATCGATGAGGGAAGAGGCTGCGGCCCGGCGAAAGATCATATCCTGCTTCATCTGGAGCATCTCGGCGCCGAGCTGCTGCATGAGCGGCTGCCCGGCATCTCGGAAACCGCCAAGATCTTCGCCGGTGTCGATGTCACGCGCGAGCCGATCCCGGTCATCCCGACCGTCCATTACAATATGGGCGGCGTTCCCACGAACATCCATGGCGAGGCCGTGACCGTCCGGGACGGCAATCCCGAAGCGATCGTCCCCGGCCTGATGGCGATCGGCGAGGCGGCCTGCGTATCGGTCCACGGCTCCAACCGGCTGGGATCGAACTCGCTGCTCGATATCGTCGTCTTCGGCCGCGCGGCGGCGATGCGGGCGGCGGAGACGATCAAGGCCGGCGACGGACATTTGCCGCCGCCGAAGGAAGCGACCGACCGGGCGCTCGCCCATTTCGACCGGATTCGCTGGGCGAGCGGCCCGATGGCGGCCGGCGAGATCCGCCTGGAAATGCAGCGGATCATGCAGCGGCACTGCGCAGTGTTCCGCGACGGACCGCTTCTGGAAGAAGGTCGCGAGCATTTGCGGAAAGCGAGCGGCGCGATGCGCGACCGGCTCGGCATCAAGGACCGGTCTCTGGCCTTCAACAGCGATCTGGTCGAGGCGCTCGAGCTCGACAACATGCTGGCCCAGGGCGTCGTCAGCCTGGAGTCCGCAATCGCGCGCACTGAAAGCCGTGGCGCGCATGCCCGTGAGGACTACCCCAAGCGCGACGACGAGAATTGGCTGCGGCACACGCTCGCCTGGCTCGACGAGGATGGCCGTGTCCGCCTGGACTATCGGCCGGTTCATCTGCAGCCCTTGTCGAACGAGGTAGCGTCCATTCCGCCGAAGGAGCGGATCTACTGAGCCGGGCCGCGGCACGCAAGCGAACCCAGAACATTCGTCACGCCCACGGTCGGGCAGTTCGACGCGCCGAGCAATCGACACGTGTGGTCTTGCTATCTACGGGCTATGCTGAGAGGACTGGGTGCCGCTGACCGCCGATCGGAACCTTGATGACCGAGCCTCCCGACCCGCCTTCACTGCTCTCCGAGGAGGAAAGTTTCCTTCCAGCCCTACGAGCATCCGGGATCGGGCTGTGGAAATGGAACCCGGACACCGGCAATTTCACCTTGTCCTCCAAGGCCCGGGCGCTGCTTCGGACAACGGACGGCGATGTCGCCTCTCCGAGCTTCCTCGCGTTGCTGCATCCCCTCGACGCCGACGGCTTCGAAACGTCGCTGCGCGAATGCCTCGCCGGCGCGGAGCTCGACATCCATCTCCGGCCGACGCTCGACGGCCGGGAAAAATGGCTTCGCATGCGCGGACGCCTCTCGGTCGAAGCCGGCCGCGAGGAAGAAGTCTGCGGCATCCTCATCGACAGTCCTCGGCTGAGGCTCGCCGAAGCGGCGACCAGCCGTCTCGCCGCCATCGTCACCTCGTCGGAGGATGCCATCGTCGGCAAGACGCTCGACGGGATCGTCACCGACTGGAATCGCGGCGCGGAGCAGATCTTCGGCTACAGCGCCGCCGAAATCCTCGGCCGACCGATCTCGATCATCGAAGCGCCCGGGCACGAGGAGGAGAGCGCCGCCATCCTGGAGCGAATCAAGGCAGGCGAGCGGATCGATCATTTCGAAACCCAGCGGCGGCGCAAGGATGGCGAGATCATCGATGTGTCGGTGACGGTGTCTCCGGTCTGGGATTCGACCGGCCGCCTGCTCGGCGCCTCCAAGGTCGCTCGCGACATCACGGCGGGCAAGCGAGCCCAGATCGCGCTGGCGGAGCGCGAAGCGCATCTGCAATCGGTCCTGGCCACGGTGCCGGACGCCATGATCGTCATCGACACGCGCGGCATCATCCAGTCCTTCAGCACCACCGCCGAGCGCCTGTTCGGCTACACCCCCGACGAGGCGGTCGGGCAGAATGTCAGCATCCTCATGCCCGCCCCCTATCGCGAGCAGCACGACCAGTATCTCGACCGATATCTCACTACCGGCGAGCGCCGCGTCATCGGGCTCGGCCGGCTGGTCGTGGGTCGGCGCAAGGACGGGACAACCTTTCCGATGGAGCTTTCGGTCGGCGAGATGCGCTCGGGCGAACGCCGCTTCTTCACCGGCTTCGTCCGCGACCTGACCGAACGGCAGCAGACGCAGCAGCGACTGCAGGATTTGCAGGCGGAGCTCGTGCATATGTCGCGCTTCACCGCACTGGGCGAGATGGCGTCGGCTCTGGCGCATGAGCTCAATCAGCCGCTCACGGCGGCGGCGAGCTACCTCAAGGGCGCACGGCGGCTGCTCGACAACGCCCCGACCGAGAGCATCCCGATGGTACGCGACGCCCTCGAGCGCGCCGCCGATCAGGCTTTGCGCGCCGGCCAGATCATTCGCCGTCTGCGCGATTTCGTCGCCAGGGGCGACAGCGAACGGCAGATCGAAAGCCTGCGCAAGCTGATCGAGGAAGCAAGCGCCCTGGCGCTGGTCGGCGCGAAGGAGGCCGGCGTGCGCATAACATTCGAGTTAGATGTCCGCAGCGAATTCGTCCTGGCCGACCGGATCCAGATCCAGCAGGTCCTGCTGAACCTGATGCGCAACGCCATCGAGGCCATGCAGGAAGCCACAGCCCGGGATTTGGCGGTCACGACCCATCAGCTCGATGACGAGATGGTCAGGGTCGATGTCGCCGATACGGGGCACGGCATCGCCGAAGAGGTCGCGGCCCAGCTCTTCCAGCCCTTCATCACGACCAAGCGGCATGGGATGGGTGTCGGCCTGTCCATCTCGCGGACCATCATCGAGGCGCATGGCGGCCGTCTCTGGGCCGAGCCGAACCCGGCGGGCGGCACGGTCTTCTCCCTCACGCTCAAATCTATCAAGATGGAGGATCTTGAGAATGCCGAGTAATGCCGTCGTACATCTGATCGATGACGACGAGGGCGTACGGCAATCGCTGGCGTTTCTGCTGGCGACCGCCGGCTTGGCGGTGCGCGTCTATAGTTCCGGCTCGGCCTTTCTCGAGATGATCGAGACGATTCAGCCCGGCTGCATCCTGAGCGACGTGCGCATGCCCGGCATCGACGGGCTGGAATTGCAGCGCCGTCTAAAGGCGCTGCGCGTCGACATGCCGGTCATCATCATGACCGGCCACGCCGACGTGCCGCTGGCGGTCGAGGCGATGAAGGCGGGCGCCATCGACTTCATCGAGAAGCCGTTCGATGACGAGCTGCTGCTGTCGTCCATCCGCATGGCGCTCGATCGGTACGACGCGAGCGGGCACCGACAGGCGGAAACGACTCAGCTCCAGGCGAAGCTGGAGAGTCTATCGGTGCGTGAGCGGCAGGTGCTCGACGGGCTGCTCGTCGGCCATCCCAACAAGACGATCGCCTATGATCTCAATCTCAGTCCTCGGACGGTCGAGGTTCATCGCGCCAACGTCATGCTGAAGATGGGCGCCAGCAGCCTCTCGGACCTCGTGCGCATGGCGCTGCTGGCGAAGGTGCTGCCGCAAGGGTGACGCGGCACCTCTTCAGCCTCGAATTTGCGCCATATCAAGGTATGGACTGTTCCACTCATCGACAATGATGTTCCGATGAGCGTGAGAAGCGGCCGCCATGTCCCCGCAGAACCCGAAGCAATGATGGAGCGCAAGGACATCGTCCTGGTGGTCGACGACGATCAGGCCGTTCGCGAAGCGCTCAAATTCGCCCTGGAGGTCGAAGGCCTGTCCGTGCGCGTGTGCGGCAGCGGCATGGAAGCGCTCAGTCATCCCGACCTTACCCAAGCGCGCTGCCTCATCCTCGACCTGCGAATGCCGGGAATGGACGGCTTCGATCTTCTCGACCGGATGGCCGGCATGCGCCTGCATCTGCCGGTGATTCTCATCACCGCGCCGATCAATGCCGCGGTCCGGCGCCGGGCCTCCGCCGCCGGCGTTCGGCATGTCCTGGAAAAGCCGCTGTTGGACGGCGCCTTGCTCGACAGCATCCACGACGTGCTGGACCATCCGGGCTGACCGTCGCCTCTACGTAGAATCACGTAGCATCTAACCGAATAACGCCCGAGGCCCCGGACCGATAGACAGAGAGGGTAATCCTTCGCCCATAGGAGCCTTCGATGTCGGTACAATTCGCCTCTCCGCCCGCTCATCTCCCGCCAATCCATGCGGCCTTGGCGGGGGCGCCGTCCTGGGCGCCGGTGGCCGAGGACGCGGCATCCACACAAGGCGGCCTCCGTCCGATCGGGCCCGCGATCCGCTTCGCCCAGGACCAGGAGATTTATGGCGAGGGCGATGACGCCGAAATCTTCTTCAAGGTCGTTTCCGGCGTGGTGCGCACCTGCAAATTCCTGAGCGACGGGCGTCGGCAGATCGAGGCGTTTCACGTCGCCGGCGATCTGCTGGGTTTCGAGCCCGGTCCGGGATACAGCCTCACCGCCGAAGCCGTCTGCGAGTGCGTGCTCGTCCCCTATCGCCGCCGCAGCGTCGAGGCGCTCCTGATGACCGATGAAGCGGTATCCCGCCAGGTCTTCTCGCACGCCATGCGCAGCCTGAGCCGCGCCCAGGAGCATTCCCTGCTGCTCGGCCGCCGTAGCGCGCTCGAAAAGGTCGCCGCCTTTCTGATCGACTGGGCGCAATACTCGCCCGACCGCAATCTCGCCACGCTGGCGATGACGCGCCTGGACATGGCAGATTATCTGGGCCTCACCATCGAGACCGTATCGCGGACCCTGTCCCAGCTCGAGCGCGACGCACTCATCGAGCTTCCCGCGACGCGCCAGATCCGGCTGAAGGATCTCGCGGCCTTGCAGGACCTTAATTCCTGATCGGGAGCCTCGCCTCCCATCCCGCATCTGCCCGAAGCGCGGCCTGCTCCGCTGCCGCGCCCCTTATCGGCTAGGGAGAACCCCCGATGAATTCGATCGACCGAGACGCGGAGGCCGACCGTTCGGCGCCGCTGGCGCAGGATCAGCTCGACCTCATGCATGCCTGGTGGCGCGCCGCCAACTACCTGTCGGTCGGGCAGGTCTATCTGCTCGACAACCCGCTGCTGCGCGAGAAGCTGACGCGCGCGCATGTTAAACCGCGCCTGCTCGGCCACTGGGGCACCACCCCCGGCCTCAATTTCATCTATGTCCATCTCAACCGCGTGATCAAGGCGCGGGACCTGGAGATGCTGTTCATCGCCGGCCCGGGCCATGGCGCCCCCGGCGTGGTCGCCAACACCTGGCTCGAAGGCACCTACAGCGAGCTCTATCCCGACATATCGCAGGACGAGGACGGCATGTGCCGGCTGTTCCGGCAATTCTCCTTCCCCGGCGGCATTCCGAGCCATGCCTCGCCCGATACGCCGGGCTCGATCCATGAGGGTGGCGAGCTCGGCTATTCCCTGTCGCACGCCTTCGGCGCCGTCTTCGACAATCCCGATCTCATCGCCGCCTGCGTGGTGGGTGACGGCGAGGCCGAGACCGGACCGCTCGCGACCTCCTGGCATTCGAACAAGTTCCTCAACCCGGCGAGCGACGGCGCGGTCCTGCCGATCCTGCATCTCAACGGGTACAAGATCGCCAACCCCACCGTGCTCGCCCGCATCTCCCCCGACGAGCTGGCGGCCCTCTTCAGAGGCTATGGCTATGCCCCGCTCTTCGTCGAGGGCGAGGAGCCAGCCGCCATGCATCGGGCGATGGCGGCCGCACTCGACCGGGCGTTCGACCAGATCCGCGCTATCCAGCAAAAGGCTCGAAACGGCGAGCTTGGCGAGCGCCCGGCCTGGCCGATGATCGTGCTGCGCAGCCCCAAGGGCTGGACCGGACCCAAGACCGTCGACGGACTCAAGACCGAGGGATCTTGGCGTTCTCACCAGGTGCCCTTCACGCTCGAGAAGCCGGAGCATCTGCCGCTGCTCGAGGAATGGATGCGCGGCTATCGTCCGGAGGAGCTGTTCGACGAGAAGGGCCGGCTGCGCGCCGAGATCGCCGCCCTGGCCCCGGCAGGCACGCGCCGGATGAGCGCCAATCCGCATTCCAATGGCGGCGCGCTGAAACGGCCGCTCCGGCTCCCTGACTTCACCGGCTACGCGGTGCCGGTCGTCCGGCCGGGCGGTGCCGATGCGGAATCGACCCATATCCTCGGCACCTTCCTGCGCGACGTGATGCGGCAGAATGCGGCGAGCCGGAATTTCCGGGTGTTCGGCCCGGATGAGACGGCGTCGAACCGGCTGCAAGCTCTCTTCGAGGCGACCGACCGCAGCTGGGATGCGAAGCACGTGCCGGATGACGATCATCTCGCCCCTGACGGACGGGTCATGGAGATCCTAAGCGAGCATACCTGTCAGGGGTGGCTCGAAGGCTATCTGCTGACCGGACGGCACGGCTTCTTCTCCTGCTACGAAGCCTTCATCCACATCGTCGATTCGATGTTCAACCAGCATGCCAAATGGCTGAAGACCTCGCGCGAGGTGCCGTGGCGGCAGCCGATCGCCTCGCTCAACTATCTGCTGACCTCGCATGTCTGGCGGCAGGACCATAACGGCTTCAGCCATCAGGATCCCGGCTTCGTCGATCATGTCGTGAACAAGAAGGCCGATACGGTCAGGGTCTATTTTCCGCCCGACGCCAACTGCCTGCTCTTCGTCGCCGACCATTGCCTGAGAAGCTGGGACCGCATCAACGTCATCGTCGCCGGCAAGCAGCCTCAGCCGCAATGGCTGGGCATGGAGGCGGCGATCAAGCACTGCACCGAAGGCATCGGCATCTGGGAATGGGCCAGCAACGATCGCGGCGGCGATCCCGATGTCGTCATGGCCTGCGCCGGCGACGTGCCGACGCTGGAGACGCTGGCCGCGGTCGATCTGCTGCGCCGGCACCTGCCTGATCTCAAGATCAGGGTCGTGAATGTCGTCGATCTGATGACGCTGCAGCCGCGCCAGGAGCATCCGCACGGCCTCACCGACAATGACTTCGACGCGCTCTTCACCAAGGACAAGCCGGTGATCTTCGCCTATCACGGCTATCCCTGGCTGATCCACCGCCTCGCCTATAAGCGCACCAACCATCACAATCTGCATGTGCGCGGCTTCGTGGAGGAAGGCTCGACCACGACGCCGTTCGACATGGTCGTGCGCAACAGGCTCGACCGCTTCCATCTGGTCGGCGACGTGATCGACAGGGTGCCGAGCCTCGGCTCCTCGGCCGTCTACGCCAAGCAGGCGATCCGCGACAAGCTGATCGAGCATGGACGCTACATCGTCGAGCACGGCACCGACATGCCGGAGGTGCGCGACTGGCGTTGGCCCGAAGCGACCTGATGGCGGGCGCACGCTATACGCCGGAGACCGTCGGAGCCGCGAGGCTCTGACGCGCGTCAGAGCCTCATCGGAACGGATGGAAGCCGGCGTTGGTGCGCGTGGGGCCAAGCCTCCATCCACGTCCCTTCAGGTCCAACCGCCATCGACGACGAAATTCTGGGCCGTGACGAGGCGGCTGTCGTCGGCCACCAGCCACAGCGCCATGCGCGCGATATCGGCCGGGTAGAGCTTCTCCGGAATACATTGGTCCTTCATGAGCTGGGCCTCCGATTCCGGCGTCAGCCAGAGCTCGATCTGCCGCTCGGTCATAATCCAGCCGGGGATGAGCGCATTGACGCGAATCTTGCTCGGTCCGAGCTCGCGCGCCAGCGCTCGCGTCAGGCCGATGGCGGCCGACTTCGCCGTGAGATAGACCGGCATGCCGGCTTGGCCCAGAAGGAAGCTGACCGAGCTCATATTGACGATGGCGCCGCCGCCGGCGGCGATCATGTCGTCCTTCACCGCCTGGGCCGCAAAGAACTGGTGCTTGAGGTTGGTCGCCATGCGCTCGTCCCAATAGGCCGGCGTCACCTCGTCGATCTTGTGCCGGTCATCGCGCGCGGCGTTGTTGATCAGGCCGGTGATCGGGCCGAGCGCGTTGCGGATATTGGCGATCGCATGCCTGAGCGCCTCGATGTCGCGAAGATCCGCCCCCTCGAAATGCACTCGATCATCCGCGCCAAGGCTCTTTACCAGCTCTTGCCCCGCCGTGATGTCGAGATCGATGAAGCCGACCTTGGCGCCTTGGGTCGCGAAATGCTCGACGATCGAGGCGCCGATGCCCGAGGCGCCGCCGGTCACCAGGACCGTTCGGTTCCGCAGGCTGGGGTATTTGGCAAATTCCGACATCCTCATCCTTCCATTCTGGCGAAATCGGTGGCGTCAAAGCGCCACCTGGATATGGGCGTTGCGGCTCCATGGCAGGCGATAGAGCCCCTGCAGCACGAGCGAGGCGGCGCCGCGCGCCCAGACCTCGTCGGTCCAATCGTGAAAGACGATCTCGCACCGTCCGTTCAGGACCTTGAGCGAGTTGGCGGCGACGGCCGCCCGCAGGGCCGGCTCCAGCAGATCGGCCGCGCGCATGCCGGCGCCGGAAATGATGACCTTGCCCGGATCGATGATGTTGACCAGATTGGCGATGCCGAGGCCGAGGATCGCGCCGGCGCGATCGAACACGCCCCGCAGGCCGTCATGCCCGGCCCGGGCCATGCGCGTGACTTCGGACACGGCGGCCTCGATCGCCGGCTCGTCCTCGGTCGGCGGCAGGTCGACGACCTTGCGGGCCTCGCGCAGGATCGCGTAATCGGCGGCGAAAGCCTCGACGCAGCCATGCTGGCCGCAACGGCAGAGCGGCCCGTTGCGGTCGATCTTCGAATGCCCGAACTCGGTGCCGATGCCGTGATGGCCTCGATAGAGATCGCCATTGATGAACAGGCCCATGCCGATACCGGCTTCGACGGTGACGACGACGAAATTATCGATATCCTGGCCATGCCCGAACCAGCGCTCCGCGAGCGTCACGAGATTCGCGTCGTTCTCGATGACGGCCGAGACGCGAAGCCTGCGGCTCAGCATGTCGGCGAACGGGATCGATACCGGTTCCGGCCCCAGGATCGGGCTCCAATGCGAAATGCCCGCGATCGAGTCGATGAAGCCGGGCAGGCCGACGCCGACGCCGGCGATCTGGGCCATGGAAATGCCGGCCTTGGCCACGGCCGCGCGAATCCCGTCCTCCAGCAGATCGGCGATGACCTCCGGACCGAGGCGCCATGTGCGGATGGGCAGTATCAGGGAAGATAGCGGATCGGCGCGCAGATTGGTGACGGTGATCGAAACCTGATGCATGGAGAGTTTCGCGCCGGCCACGTAGGCGGCGTTGGGATTCATGCGAAGCATCACCCGGGGCCGTCCGCGCACGACCGCGGGTGATGCTTCGCCCACATCGTAATAGATGACGCCGTCTTCGAGCAGGACGGTGATGATCGCGGAAACGGTGGTGCGGCTGAGCTGTGTGCGCGTGCCGATTTCGGCACGGGAGATCGGCTCGAACCGGCGAATCGTGTCAAGCACGTGGAAGCGGTTGATCGTCCGAATGAGCTCGGTATCGCCAGTCTGCATCGTCTCCATACCGTGATCGGGGGCTCGGAAGCTTCAAGAACGCATGTCCCTTTCAACTCCGCAAGATCGACCGTCCCGAGAGTCGGCCTCGTTTTCCAGCCTCGCATGAATTCTTCCGGCATGTCGACAAAAAGCGGGATCCGCTCCCGTGCCGCCGCCTCTCAAAATCAGGGAAAAAGTGGAATTAACCGACTGAAATGGCGAAATATTCAATTCATGTGAGAAAAAACCATGTGCAGTGCGATACGTCATTCGCTTGACAGGGTTGCTTCTGCGCGGAATTATGCGTGGGTAACAAGCAAAAACGTCGAGCGGCTCGGGGAGGGCCGCAAGCGCTAAATCGCACGGTGTGTACGAACCCAAGCGCACATTCCTTCGCGATCATGGCTGGGGAAATCCCGCTGCCCACCAGGGCAGAGAGAAGCTGCCATTCGCCCATCCCAAAACTCGCCGCCCTCGGCGGGCGGCGGAAACGCGCGATCGACGGATAATACAAACGGACGGGGAGGCAAGAAAAATGCAGGTACTTCGCCAGAGGATTCTAGGCGCTACATTTCTCGGCGCAGAATGTGCCGGGGCGCTGCTGGCAATGGCCGTGGCGATGAGCCACGGCGCGGCAGCGGCCGACCAGAAGATCGTGGTCGGCGTCAGCTGGTCCAATTTTCAGGAAGAGCGCTGGAAGACCGACGAGGCGGCGATCAAGGCCGAGCTGACCAAGCAGGGCGCCAGCTATATCGGCGCCGATGCGCAGAGTTCGCCGTCAAAGCAGCTCTCCGACATTGAAAGCCTGATCTCGCGCGGCGCCACGGCGCTCATCGTGCTGGCTCAAGACACCAGCGCCATTCAGCCCGCGGTCGCGAAGGCCAAGGCCGAGGGGATCCCCGTGGTCGGGTATGACCGACTGATCGAAAGCCCGGGCGTCTTCTACCTGACCTTCGACAATCGCGAGGTCGGACGGCTGCAGGCCGCTTCGGTCTTCAAGCTCGCGCCCAAGGGCAACTATGTCTTCATCAAGGGTTCGTCGAGCGATCCCAACGCCGATTTGCTGCATGCAGGCAATCTCGACGTGCTCAAGCCGGCCATCGATGCCGGCGCCATCAAGGTGGTGGGCGAGGAATATACGCCGGGCTGGCTGCCCGAGAACGCCCAGAAGGAGATGGAGCAGATCCTGACCAAGGCCAACAACAAGGTCGATGCGGTCGTGGCTGCGAACGACGGCACGGCCGGTGGTGTGGTTGCGGCGCTGTCGGCACAGGGGCTGGCCGGCATTCCCATCTCCGGCCAGGATGGCGACAAGGCGGCGCTCAACCGTATCGCCAAGGGCCTGCAGACGGTGAGCGTCTGGAAAGACGCGCGCTTACTAGGCACGACGGCCGCGGACGCCGCGGTGGCGATGGCCAAGGGCACGACGCCCGACAAGCTGCCGAACGCCAAGAAATGGAGCGATGGACCGAAGAAGGTCACGATGGATGCGGTGCTGCTGACGCCGCAGGCGATCACGCGAGACAATCTGGATGAGGTAATCAAGGCCGGATGGGTGACCAAGGACGCCGTTTGCCAGGGCGTCGAGCCGGCAAAGGCGCCGGCCGCCTGCAAGTAACGCCGGCCCTCGATCGCTTCCGCCGCTGGGGATAGGACCGATGGCCGAGATATCGTCGAACCGTGCTCAAGAACGGACAAGGCTCATGATGATCGCTCAATCAAGCGCGGCCTCCCATAGAAGTAATTTTCGGGAGTTCATGGCCGCGCTCGAGGTGGATCTTCGCCTGTTGGCGATGATTGCCGCCGTCATCGTCGTTTGGATCGGGTTCGATCTGTTGAGCGGCGGCATTTTCCTGACGGCGCGCAACCTGTGGAACCTGGCGGTGCAGACCAGCGTCGTCGGGATCATGACGACCGGCATGGTGCTGGTCATCGTCACCCGCCACATCGACCTCTCGGTCGGGTCCGTCCTGGGCTTCGTCGGCATGATCATGGCGGTGCTGCAGGCTCAGATCTTTCCGATCGGGGCGTCGTGGACCTGGATCGCGGCACTCGGGGCCGGGCTCGCCCTCGGCGCCGTCATCGGCGCCGCGCAGGGATGGTGGATCGCCTATCGCGGCGTGCCGTCCTTCATCGTCACCTTGGGCGGCCTGCTGATCTTCCGCGGGCTCGCCTGGACCGTGACCGAGGGGCAGACGGTGGCGCCGCTCGACGAAAGCTTCCAGCTGCTCGGCGGCGGCCTCCTCGGCTCCATCGGCGCGTTTTGGAGCTGGGCGGTCGGCCTCGCCGGAATAATCCTCGTGATCCTGCGCGCCGTCTCCGGACGGCGCCGCAGGCAACGTTATGGCTTCGCGGTGCGGCCGGCCTGGGCCGAACTGGCGGTATCGGGCGTGATCGTCGCCGGCATCCTGGCTTTCGTGGCCGTGATGAACGCCTATGACCGGCCCCGCACAAATATCGCGCAGGGAATCCCGATCCCCGTGCTCATCCTGATCGGCGCCGTCTGCGTCATGTCGGCAGTGACCAAGGTCACCCGGTTCGGCCGCTACGTCTTCGCGATCGGCGGCAATCCGGAAGCGGCGCAATTGGCCGGCATCAATACGCGGCTGGTGATCATGACCGTCTTCGCGCTCATGGGCTTGCTCGCTGGGCTCGCGGGGGCCGTGCAAACGGCACGCCTCAATGCCGGCGCCAATTCCACCGGCGAGCTGCTGGAGCTCAGCGTGATCGCCGCCGCGGTCATCGGCGGAACGTCGCTCGCCGGCGGCGGCGGGACGATCTCGGGTGCCATCGTCGGGGCGGTTTTCATGCAGAGCCTGCAGAGCGGCATGATCCTCCTGGGCCTGCCCACGCCGATGCAGAACGTCGTCATCGGCCTCGTGCTGATCCTCGCCGTCTGGATCGACACCAGCTATCAGCGGCGGCGGCCATGAGCGTGGCTACAGGAGAAGCGGCAATGACCCCCCGTTCTGCGCACACGCCGCTGGTCGAGATGCGCAACATCTCGATCCATTTCGGCGGGATCAAAGCGGTCGACGATGTCAGCGTCGATCTTTATCCGGGCGAGGTCGTGGCCTTGCTCGGCCATAACGGGGCCGGGAAATCGACCCTCATCAAGATTTTGTCCGGCGCCTATCAGGCCGATACCGGCCAGATCCTGATCGACGGCGAGCCGGTGGCGATCGATACGCCGCGCGACGCCAAGGCCCAGGGCATAGAGACCATCTATCAGACCTTGGCGCTGGCCGAGAATATCGATGCGTCCGGCAATCTGTTCCTCGGGAGAGAACTCCTGACCGGATGGGGCACGCTGGACGACGCCGCCATGGAGCATGCGGCTCGCCAAGCGATCATCGAGCTCAATCCCAACTTCACCCGGATGAAGGAGCCGGTGAAGAACCTGTCGGGCGGGCAACGGCAATCGGTCGCGATCGCGCGGGCGCTTCACTTCAAGGCCCGCATCCTCATCATGGACGAGCCGACGGCGGCTCTGGGGCCACACGAGACCCGCCAGGTCGCCGAACTCATCGGCCGGTTGAAGGCCCGAGGCATCGGCATCTTCCTGATTAGCCACGACATCCATGACGTGTTCGAACTCGCCGACCGAATCAGCGTCATGAAGGGCGGCAAGCTGGTGGGTACCGTGGAGACCAAGGACGTCACCCAGGACGACGTGCTGGCCATGATCATCCTCGGCAAGCGGCCCCAACGCGCCATGTAATCCGCGACCTCTTAAAACAAGATAAGAATATTTAGAACAGCGGACACTATACGTCTGCCTCCATCAAGACGGCCTGGAACATTATGGAGTAAAATCCATGGAGATCGAACAGAATTCGGTCTCCAAAGGGGGCCGATAACCCGACGGTCAGGCAATCATAACCCAAATTTGCCGTACCGAATAATAAAAGGAGGAAGAACTTGCTTCACCGACATATTGCGCAAGGAGCTTATTCGCGCTTTTACATCCTGCTTGGCGCCTGCACCGTCGCAGCGACGGTCGCTGCTTTTCCCGCCAACGCCCAGCAACCGACGAATAGCGGCACCGGCCTGGGACCTAGTCAGGAGGAAGCTCAGCCGCTGGTTCCCGTACCGCCGCCGCCAGTCGGCGATCATCTCTTCGGAGACTGGTGGGGCGTCCGCAGCGATCTCCGAAACATGGGGATCGTCCTCAATTTCGACTATACGTCCGAAACCGCCTCCAATATTTCGGGCGGCTTGCGTACCGGTACCGACTATGCGCACCAGCTCAGCGCGGGCGCCGATATCGACTGGGACAAGATCGCCGGTTTGACCGGCTTCTCTACTCATACCGTGCTCGTCGAACGCGCCGGCCGCAACGCCAGCAACGACTATATCGGCGACCATGTTCTCCAGGCACAGGAGATCTACGGCGCCGGCTTCGGCCAGGCGGCGCATCTGGTCTATATGTATGGCGAGGAAAAGCTGCTCGACGGGCGGATCGACATCGCTGCCGGCCGCTTTTTCCCGGGTGTCGATTTCGCGGCTTCGCCGCTCTACTGCAACTTCATGACCCTAACCATCTGCGGCCATCCGCGGGCGTTGACCTCGACGCAGGGCTTCATCGACTGGCCGCAAAATACCTGGGGCGGTCGTATCCGCGTGCGGCCGACCGCAGAGACCTACGTGATGGTCGGCGGCTTCGAATCCCAGCCCTTTCCCGGCGGCGGCCGCAGCGGCTTCGACTTTTCGTCGAGCAAGGTGACCGGTGCCACGATTCCGGTCGAGCTCGCCTGGGAACCGGTATTCGGCCCCAATCAGCTGCTCGGCCATTACAAGCTCGGCTACGTCTATGATACGTCGAGCTTCAACGATTCCTTTGCCGACAATAACGACGCGTCGTTCGTGCTGAGCGGCCTCGCCCCGCGCAAGGACCAGGGTCGCAGCTCCTTCTACGCGACCTTCGACCAGATGCTGATCAGGACCGGTCCGGCGCAGAACCAAGGCCTGACGATACTCGGCGCCTTCGATCACAATGATCCGGGGACGTCGCTGTTTCGCAACTTCATTTGGACCGGCCTGCTCTATTCCGGCTTCTGGCCGGCGCGTCCCAATGATCAGATCGGCTTGGCCTATACCTGGTATCAGGTCAGCAACAACCTGACCCGAACCGAGGAGGTGGAGCAGCAGTTCGGTCTTCCGCCCACCTACGCCTTCGGCATTCAGAACACGGCCGGCGTCATCGAGGCCAACTACAACTTTCCGGTCTATCGTGGCGTCCAACTGCAGCCGGAATTCGAATACTTCATGCGCCCCGGCGGCGTCACGACGGTGCATGATGCCGCCGTGCTGGGCATAAAGGTGCATGTATCGTTCTGAAGAGGACCCATCGGAAAACCTGCAGTAAAAAGGGTCGGATTGGCGGCCGATCCGACCCGTCACCTCCCGCCGTCGGAGCGTCGCAACGCTCCGACGGCGGGTCATTCTGCTGTCGAACGAGCCGGGAGCGTCACGAGACAAGCATGCCTTGCTTCCGGGGCGGCTGGATCACGAAGGTGATTTGAGCGACGGGCAGCGGAAATCCTTCAACAGGTTCTGACCGAACGGATTTCGCGACGAGCCGGCGCGCAGGGTGAAATCCGCTTCGTGCGAGCCCTGATGGAAGGTCGCCCGATATTCCACCGGCTTGTCGGACGGGACGATCTGCGCCTTCTCCAAGAGACGGAAGAGGGCCCAGCTGCCGTCGGCCTTGAGCGGCTCGCCGTCGGCCGGCGGGTCGAAGCTGAGGCTTGCGACGCTCATCCCGTCCGGCCCGGGCCAGCTCAGGGCGCTCTCCTGCGTGCTGCCGCCGCCGGCCTGGATCGAAGTACTCCCTAGGGTGAGCACGGCCTGCTTGGTACCGGAATCGGTCGCGAAGGGCGCCACCGAGAAGCGCACTTGCGGCTGGCTGCTGCCGGTCGGGAAGAACATATCCCGGATCGCGGCAGCGCGCTGGAACTGGGCCACCGCCGCGGCATTGACCGGGGCGGCCACGCCGCCCAGCGGCTGCGGTTTCCAGACAGCCCCCGTGGTGTTGACGAAGGGCTTGATCTGGGTCTGAAAGAAGCTGTCGAGCATGCCGCCCGGCGCGAACAGCCGGGCGAAATCGTCGAGCGGCGCCTCCTGGGCGGCACCGGCTTCGAACGGGTAATGGCCGGTCACCACCGCCTGGCACAGCTTGTCGGGGCCGTCGCTGCCCGAGAATGCGGCGGTGGCCGCATCCTGGGCACCGCCACCCAGCATAGAGGTACCACTCGACGCGATCTGGCTCAGCCAGCGCGAGACCGGCTGCGGCTGGCGTTGCGCTTCCGCCGTCAGCAATTGCACCGGGTCGCCGCCGCTCTGCAGCGTCGCCGGCACGTTGGCGGCGTTGGGGCCGAGCTGGGCCAGCTCCTGCTGCAGGCTGTTGACGACCCGCAGTACGTTGTTGAGCGGCGCGGTCTTGCCGTCGCCGACGAAATCGCGCAGCGGCTGATAATGGCGTTCGAGCTCGGCGCTGACCGGCGGCTCGGGCGGGGCGGCGTTGGCGGGTGCCGCACCGATCACGCCGGCGAGGTATTTCTGCTGCGTGTTCGTCGCCGGCGCCTGCTTGTCGCCCTCGACGGCCGGGTTCGGCGTCTGGGCCAGGCTCAGCTCGTGCGCGATCGAGATCAGCAGATCCCGCATCGGCGATTGCGGCGAGGACAGCACATAGAGGTTTTGGATCGCCGTCGCCCGATTGCCGAAGGGAGCGAGCGCCAGGTCGTTCAGCATCGCATCCCATTGCTTCTCGTAGTCGGCGACATAAAGTGCCACGACGTTGCGCTCCAGCTCCTGGATCTGCGGCCCGTCCGTGGGGATCTGCTCGTTGCGCCCCAGCACCCAGCTCTCGTCCGCCACTTTCTTGGTGGTGGCGGCGAGGTTGCGCAAAAGCACCTCGCGAAAGCCCTCTTCCGTATAGAAACCCGGAATGCCGTCGGTGAGCGGCTTGCCCGAGATGCGGGTGAAGAGGGGGGTCCCGGCCGAACCGAGCACCATAGCGGGCGTCCAATCCGCCACATGGGTGGCGGATGCGTCGGGCCGGGCGCGGCTATAGACCCGTTCCGCCAGCGACACGCGGCTGAAGCTCGCCCGCGCCGTGCCGACGAGCGCGCCATCCAGCGTCACCGCCGGCAGCGGCTCGGCCAGAAGCGCATTCAGATGCGCCAGCAGATCCTTGCGCAATTTTTCATTGAGCGCCCCCGGGAAACGGCTGCGCCAATCCAGCGTCATCCAATCGCGCACCAGATCGGCATCGAGCGGGCCGGCACCGCCGAGCATCAGATAGACCCGCGTCGCCTCGTAAAGGAAATCCGGCTTGTCGAACTGGCCGCGCATCTGCTGCTCGATCCGCCAGATCAGGCGCGGCAGCAATACCCGTTCGAGCACATGGCGATAGACCGCCTTGTTGCTTTCCGCCAGCTTCTCGGCCTGATCCAGGCCGGGCAGGTTCATGAGCCAGCCCTCCTGCGCTTGCGGCAGGGCTTGCGCCGCGTCGAGCAGCGGCACGACATGGATGAGATCGTCATCCTCGACGGGATCGAGCTTGATCGCGGCAAGCTGGGTGCGGTAGGCGGCGATCGCCTCTTCCGCATGCTCGACGGCGACGCGGTTGGCGGATTCGGTGCGGATCAGCAGCAGCGCCGCGACCAGCGTGGCGACGCCGACGCCGGCATAGCCGCCGATGCGCAGCCAGCGCCGCCGGCGCAGCTTGGCCGAGTTGTTGACGACCAGCATGGCCTCGCCCAGCACCACTTCCGTCAGCATGCGCTTCAGAAAATAGGCGCGGCCCGCCGTGGGCCGGAGGCTCGAAAGCTTTTTCTGATCGATGCCGAAAGAACGAACGAGCACACCGGTCAGCCGGTCGATCGGCGTGCCCTCCTGCGTCGCCGAGGTGAGATAGGCGCCGCGCAGGAATGGCGCCGGATCGAGCTTGGTGCCGCCGAAGGCCTGGGTCATGAAATCCAGGAGCGGCTGCTCCAGGCTCGCGACCTGGAGCGGGAATCCGGCGATGAGGACGCGGCGATCGGCCGACCGCTCCGCCTGCAGCCGCTCGAACAGGCGCTCGTCCAGGCGGGCCAGGAGCAGGCGGAATTCCTCGGCGAAGCTTTCGACACCCTTGGCCAGCGGGAAGGTGGCGCCCCAGACCTGGGCGCGCGCCTCGGCATCGAGATCATCGAAATATTCATTGAAGCCGACGATCTGGTCGGCCTTGCTGAACACGGCATAGACCGGGATGCGCAGGCGGAGGCGGTCGGAGATCTCGGTCACGCGCCGGCGCACGGCGCGCGCATGGGCCGCCCGCTCGGCCGGGCTCGCGGCGGCGAGCTCGGCCAGCGAGATGATGGTGACGACACCGTTGATCGGCTGGCGCGGCCGGGCACGCCGAAGCAGATCGAGGAATCCTTCCCAGCCGGCACGGTCGACCGCGGCATCGGAATCCTGGGTCGTATAGCGTCCGGCCGTATCGATCAGCACCGCCTCGTCCGCGAACCACCAATCGCACAGCCGCGTGCCGCCGACGCCGCCCACCGACGCGTCCGTGCCGTCCTGGGCGAGCGGGAAGCTCAGGCCGGAATTCAGCAGCGCCGTGGTCTTGCCCGAACCCGGCGGCCCGATCAGCACGAACCAGGGCTGCTCGTAGAGATAGCCGCGCGTGCCCTTGGCGCGGAGCCGGGCGAGTGCGCCACGCATCCGCTCGCGCAGGCGGCCGACCTCCTCCGCCTTGTCCGCCCTGAGATCGCGGCTGGGGCCGGCATCGCCCTTGGCCACCCCGTCGACCAGCGCATTTTCCCGGCGCCGGCGGCGCCAGCTCAACGCACCGTTCACAGCGCCCCAGACCAGCACGAAGATGAGGATCAGGCCGACCCGCATCAGCGGGTTTTGGAAGCCGGGAACGAGCGGCCCCAGATACCAGACGATCAGGCTGGCCATTCCGATGCCGGCAAAGCTGGTCGTCCACCGGTTGAGGAAATAGGCGATCAGCGCTTCGACATTCTGCATCAGTTCGTCCCCGCCCGGTGCAAGACGATCTCGATGCGCCGGTTCTGCTGCTGTCCCTCGGGTGTGGCGTTGGAGGCGATCGGATCGGCATCGGCCCGCCCGGCCGTGGTGATCCGCGACGGCTCGATCGACGCCGACAGGATCGCGGCCGCCGCCTTGGCCCGTGCCTGGGACAGTTGGAAATTGGAAGGAAACTGCACCGTATGGATCGGCTGGTTGTCGGTGTAGCCCACGACGTCGACCTGCCCCGGCTCGGTCTTCAGCGCCTCGCCGATGCGGCCGATGATGGGCACGAAGCGGCGCTCGACGACGGCGCTGCCCGAGGCGAACATGCCCTTGTTGAGCAGCCGCACGATCGGCACGGCGTCGGTACCGGCGATCACGACCAGGCCTTCTTTCACCTCCGGCGCCAGGAATCCGGCGAGCTTGTCGAGCTCGCCCGGGGCGGGCGGCGGCGAGGCCGGCACGGGCTGTGGCGGTGCGGTGCGCGCGATCACGGGCATCTGGCCGGGCGGCAGAGACAATCCGGCCTCGAACAGCCGGTCCGAGGCATCGTTCAGGCTGAAGGCGAACAGGACATAGAGCAGGGCGATCAGGCACAAGCCGAACAAAGCCGTGACCCACACAGGCAGCACCGCCCTAAGCGGACGATACGGCGCCGACACGCCCTGCCAATGCAGCGACAGGGCGCGCTCGAGCGGCGGCCGCTGGCGCATGATGACGAGATAGGTTTCTTCCCGCACGCGATCGAGCTCGGCCGGCCCGCGCGGCGACAGGCGATAGCGCCCCTGCATGCCGAGCGCCATGCAGACATACATGAGCTCGACCACCGGCAGGAACTTGCCGGCATTCTGAGAGAGCTGCTTAAGAAGATCGAAGAAGCGCTCGCCGCTCTTCACCTCGCGATGGAAAGTCGAGGTCAGCGAGGCATCGGCCCAGGGCCCGCGGCTGCCCCAGGGCGTGCTCTGCACGACATCGTCGAGGCTCGCGCACAACGCGTAATGGGCGGTGCGGATCTGGTCCATCGGCAGGTTGCGCCGGCGCAGCTCCGCTTCGAAGCGCCGCAATTCCTGGATGGCGTTGTCGCGCAGACTCGACGGCTCCGGCACCGAAAGCAGGTTGCGCAGCCGTGCCAGCAACAGCAGCAGCGGCGCCGCCGCGGCCAGGACCGGCGAGGCGCCCTGGGCCGGCACCTTCTCGGCGCCCGCCTTCATCGCCTGCTCGTCCGGCACCGGCGTGGGCGCGGGTGCCGCGGGCTGGGCGGCCGAGGGACGCGGCACCGATACGCCGCGGATCGGGCGGATGATCGTGCTGTCCTTGTCGTCCCGCTCCGCGAACGGATTGTCGCTCATCGCATCACCTCAGGCCCGGATCGCCCAGAGATCGAGCACCAGATTGGGAAAATCCCCCGAGACATGGATGGCGAAGCCGCCCGAGGACTGCATCTGCTGCCAGTGCGGGCTGTTGCGATCGAGCTCGAAATACTGGGCGCCGGCGATGAACGGCATCTGACGGGGTGCCACGGGCAGCGCCCTGAGCTCGATGCCGGGCAGCGCCACATTGACCAGCTCGCGGATATGCTCGACCGCGCCGACCTTGGCCGTGCCCGGGAAGGTGCGGCGCAGCGTCTCCGCCTGCATGTCGGACTGGACCACGAGCACGAAGCTCGAACCGCTGAGCAAGGTCCTGTCGGTGATCGAGCCGACGCGGACGCCGTGCCGGCGCTCCTGCAGCGGGATGCGGACCGCCGTCTGCTCCAGCACCGCCGAGAGCGAGCGGCGGATATCCGCCATCACCGGCGTAAAGCAGCGCTGCAGATCCTCGTGACGATAGGCCGGATAGGTGTTGGGCCGCCGGCGCGGATCGGTGAAGGTGGCGAACTCGCCGGCCATCTGGATCAGCGTGCGGTAGAGCGCTTCCGGATGGAGGTTGCCGGCATCGGCGAAATGGCTGACCAGCGTCTGCCAGCCATTGACCGATTGCAGCAGCAGGAAATCCGCGACCTCGGTGTTGCTCTTCGCCGCCGTCGCGGTCAAGCGTGCCGCGATCGCCTCGCCGCGCTGGTTGAGCATGCCCGACAGCTCGACCACCATGCTCGACAGCGGCGCCACGGCGGCGCAAGTCAGCGCCGGCGGGATCCAGCGCTCGTCGAGCAGGATGCGCTTGTCCGCGGCGACCTCGGTCAGACGTGCGACCGGAATGCAGAGATAGCCTTCGCGATCGTCGGTCTCGAGCAGGTAGCGCAGACGGAGCCGCCCGATCATCAGCTCGGCCGGCTGGGGTGCGCCCGAATGGGTGTCATAGGCCTCGAACGGGCGCGGCCGGTACCGCCCCTCCTCGCTCGGCGTGCCGATCTCGAGCGCGCCCGGCTGGCGTACCGGCACGGCCAGATAGACCAGCACGTTGCGCGCCGTCTCCGGCACTTCGAGCGGCGGCGGCAGATCGGTCTCGCCCGGCATCGAGAAGGGCGTGCCGTCCTCGAACACACCCGCAGCGGTGGCGAGCGCGAAGCGGCCGGTGGTCAGCAGATCGCGGGCGACGGCGAGCGCCGTGACGCCCCACGGATGCGGCGCCAGCGCGGACACGCTGCCGCGCACCTGGAATTCGACCCAACGATCCTGCTGCTGAAAATGCTGCGCGCGCAGGAACATTCCTTCCTGCCACGCGATCCGGTTGCTCCAGGTCACGTCATATCTCCCTCAGGAAGGTCCATGGCCTATTCCTCGTCCTCGGCAGCGATATCGGCCATCGCCCGCTCATAGGCGCGGGCGAAGGATTTGCCGAACACGCTGTCGAAATCGTCCGCGAGCGCGCGCACGATCTCCCCATGCCGCGCCTCGTAAGCGTCCCAGGCCCGCGCCTTGCGCCGGCCCGGCAGGCTGTCGAGCGAATGCGCCGGCAGTCGGGTCATCAGCCGCACCGGCTCCAACTCGTCCAGCATGTCGCGCACCGCCTGCTGCATCGCCGCCGAGACCGCGAGCTCGTGCCTGCGCATGTCGCGGAGCGCATCCGAGATGGCGTCGGCAGCACTCATGTCGCTGCGCCGGCCGATGCTCAGCAGGGCCGCGAGCGCGTCATCGTCGTCGGACGAGAATTTCAGCGGATTGTTGCGCACCGGCCGGATCATGGTCTGATCGATCCGGAACTCGCCCTTGACCGCGGCGCGCGCGATCATAAGCCGGCGCAGCCCCACCACCATGGCGCGGAAGGCGCTGCCGAGCGCGCGCAGGATGTTGGCCGGCTCGCCCCGCGCCTCGCCTTCGATCCCGGCCCCGGCAAGAATGAGGGCGAGCGCATCCCCGGCCGGTATGTCCGCAGCGGACGGCGGTGCCGGCACCGGGATGGGTGCCGGCACAGGGGCCAGCACCGGTTCGAGCGGCTCCGCAATGACAGGCAGGGGCGGCGGCGCTTCCGGCACGGGCGGTTCGGCCGGCTTGGCCTTGGGCGGCGCTATCGACGGCTCGTCATCGCCATCCCAATCGGCCGGCAGCACCTCGAACGAGGTGCGCGGCGGGCGATAGCTTTCCTGGAAGGCCGGCAGGTGATCAGAAGCAGGCAGCGCCGGTTCGGCCCGCTGCTCGCCGGTCGCGAGCGGGTCGAAGCCGAGCGGCAGCCCGATCGACTGCATCGCAACCGACAGCGGATCGCGCTCCTCCATCGGGAACGGATCGCCGGTGATGCGGTCCTCGCCGAAGAGGGCGTCCCGCTCGCCCTGGACACCGGCGACCGGACTCGCTTCGCGCCCGTTCAGAACGACTTCGATCTCGTAGGCGCCGACGATGAGCCGGTCGCCGTCGCGCAGCACGCGCGGTGCGTCGGGGCCGAGCCGCTGCATCTCGTGATTGAGGAAGGTACCGTTGGTGCTGGTATCCACCACCTGCCAAGCACCGTCGTGGAACGAGACGACACAGTGCCGCTTGGACATGACCCGGTCCGGATCGGACAGGACCCAATCATTCTCGGTACCGCGCCCGATCGAGAATTCGCCGCCGCCGACCTGCCGCGTTTCGGGCGGCACGCCATCGGGACAGCGCAGGACGCTCAAGGTCAGCGTCATCGGTTCCGCCTCCCCATCATGATCAATTGGCCTCCGGCGGCAAGCGACCGGCGCCCCCGGAAGAGATATCGCAGCCGCTGGCGATGAAGCGCCGCAGCCGCTCCGCCCGGCGTTCCGGCCGATCGCGCCGGGCGGCGCGGTCGATCGCCGTCTCGACGCCCCGCCCGCCGCGCATATCGAGCGGCTTGGAGCGGCGGCTCCAGTAGGCGGCGAGCGCAGGCCAGGCACCCGGCACGCCATAGCCGGCGGCGGCGGCGGCCCAGGCGGCCTCGCGCCGCATCTCCTCGTCTGGCCGGCGCACCCAGGCCTCGGCCGCATCCAGCGCATGGCGCTCCGGGACGGACGGCTCCAAGGCGGTGTGGGCCACGCACATGCAAGCCCACCAGACCGCCTCGCGCTCCGGCAGGGCATAGGCGAGATACCGCGCCGCCTCCGCGAACAGCTCGAGCTCGATCAGGCGGCCGAGCAGCAGCGCGGGCCTCTCCCAATCGTCCAGCACCGCCTCATGCGCCTGCGGCAGGCGAAGCCGCGGCCGAAGCGAGTTCGGTTCGAGCGGCCTGAGCTTGCCCGTATCGGGTGCGGCGATCGTCATGCTTACGCCGGCAGGTCGGGAAACGGGATCGCAACGAATTCCGTTGCGATGATACTCATGTCCTCCGTCACGATATTCACGGCGTTCGTGCCCAGGATGGTGACTTCTTCGAGCGCGACAACGGTCGCCGTGGTCTCGGCGGTGACGGTGACAGTCGGCGCGTTGATTTCGATTCCTGTCGGCAACATGGAAATTAGGCTGGCGCCTACCCTTAAGGTAATGCTCCGCGCCGCCGTGAGACTGATCGCCCCGAGATCGGCGGTTACCGTGATATCGCCCGTCTTTGTCGTCAGGCTATAGTTGCAATCTACGGTAACCGTTTCGTTGTTTTCGACCTCTATATTGTAGTCTTTCTGCGCATGCAGATAGACGAGCTCGCTGCCCTTCTTGTCGTCGAAGGAGAGCTCAGAGAATTCCTGCGTCGTGCCCTTCAGGGTCGAGCGGCTGCGGAAGCCCTGTCGGGTCTGCTGGTCGGGGATCTGGAAGACCGGCCGCATCTCCTGGTTATAGAAGCAGCCGACCACGACCGGCGCATCCGGATCGCCGTTCATGAAGGAAACCGCGACCTCGGTGCCGACGCGCGGCAGGTGCTGCCAGCCCCAGGTGTTGCCGGACCAGGGCTGCATCACCCGCGCCCAGATCGCCATGCTCGCGACCGTTTCCTTGCGATAGTCGAACAGCAGCCTGACCTTGATCCGGCCGATCGGGTCGGCATGGATCTCCTCGCCCGCATCGCCGAGCACGATCGCCGAGAAGATGCCGGCCATGGCCGGACGCGGAATGTCGAGAGGCTCGCGCCAGGGCACGCTCTGCAGGAAGCAGGTGAAGTGATTCTCGTAATGCGGTTCGCCGGCGCCCGTGATCCAGGTTTCGTCGATCGCGGTATGGCGCACGCCGTGCAGCGCGTAATCGATGCTTTCGGCCTCGGTGAAGGGATCCTTGGCGAGGGTGAAGCGCCGGCCGGGGCAGAACTCGGAATCGTAGCCATGCCCCTCCTGCAACTCGGCCGCCGCCTCCGACGCCTCGATGCGGAACCTGGCCCGGTCGTTGGCGATCTGGTTCTCGAAGGTCATGGCCGGCCAATGGAACACTTCGCGCTTGGCCGCGCCCGCGGTCGACAAGGTGGTGGTCTGCTGGCCCTGGACGGGCGTGCTGGGCTTGGTCGGATCGTAATCCTGGAGCTGAACCTCGCCATAGGCGGTCTCGAGCGCCTCGCTCCAGCGATCGAACACGTCGATATTGTTGCCGGCGTGAATGACCCAATGGATCGGGTGGTCGGTCTGCTTGAAGGGCTGGTTCCGATCCGTGACGATCAGGGTGTGCTCGGTCTTGGTGTGCTCGAAATAGTAGAAGTATCCGGACTCCTGAAGCAGCCGGTGCACGAAATCGAGATCGGTCTCGTTGTACTGCGTCGTGTATTCACGCACCGGCTTGTCGCCGAAGATGCGGAAATCGACCGGGCTAATCTGATGCTCGGCGAACAGGGTCTGTAGGATGTCGACGGCAGTCTTCTGCTGGAAAATGCGGCAATCCTGGGATTGGCTGAGGAACCACAAGCGCGGCACGATCTCCAGCCGATAGCGCCAGCGGTCGCGCTGCGGCAGGCCGATCGCCTCCATGCGCCGGATGATGCCGTTGAAGAAACGGTCGGAATGAGGCTGCTTGCGGATCGTGAGGCCGACCGGCTGATAGACGAGCTCGTCCGGATCGATGGCGCGGACGGTCGAGACGGCCGTGATCGTGGCCACGAACGGCCGGCTGATCTGTTCCTCGGCATCGAGGCCGACCGCGTGCAGCGTGCCTTCCTCGATCGGCAGCGTGTCGTCGCCGAGCGGGGATGTCAGCAGCAGCAGAGGTTGCAGGGGACCGGCCATCAGACGTGCCTCGCCGCTCCACGGGACGAGGTGAGTTCGAGCATATCGATCGGCCCGCGCATTCAAATCTCCCAAATCCGGCAAAGCCTCCGGGAGGCTGCCGTTACAACGTCCGGCCCCCGGTCCGGAATGGTATTCAACGAGGGGATTAGGATGGATCGGCCAAGCTACACATTGGTGTCAGATCAATCGGGAAGGGTTACAGCGGTAGCAATGGACGGTCGCGCCCCTCACGCCGCCGCATTCACGCTTTCGATCAGCTCCGCCTCGAACACGGCTTCGGCGGCATCCAGCCGGCGGGGACCGGAGGTCGGCAGCCAACTGTTCCAGCCGAGCCGAGGCGCTTGGGTGTCGGACATTTCCAGCGGCGGCACCGAAGCGGCGGCGAGGATCGGGTTGACGGCGAAGCCGGTCTCGAAACCGAGATAGGCGCGCACCAACGAGGCGAGACGCGCGAGCAGTTCACCGGCCGGCAACAGCGCCTCGAAGCGGTCGAGATCCAAGGGGCCGATATGCAGCACGATGCGCGACTGCACGTCCCAGGACCGGTCGCCGATCGCGGCATCGACGCCGAGCCGGTTGAAATTGCCGGGCCGGTCGCCGGCGGGCAGCGCCGACATCTGGTCCGGGCCGAGGCTGAGCCAGGCGCCGGCGAACTGCTCGATCTCGACCCGCTGGCCGAGCCAATCGGACAGGAGCGCTTCAAGCCGGTCGGCGGAGCGCGGATGAGCAGCGAAGAAGCCGGCATAGTAGAGCAGCGGATCGGTTCCGACCGCCAGCCGCGGCGCCAGTTGCGGCGTGCCGTAGCCGGTCAGCGCCAGCAGGATCTCGCGCATGCCGTCCGACGGCATGGGACCGCCGCCGCGGGCCGCGATCGCGGCGGCCTCCGCGGTCCGATGCGGCCGGTACTTGATGGCTGCCTCGGCGAAATGGGCGATCGGCCGCTGTGCCAGGAGATCGAGGAAGTTGGCAAGAGCGCCCGAGCGCCGCCGCTGCTCGGTATTGACGGTCTCGGTATAAGGGCGCGGCAGCACGCCCGACGGCCCGGTCAGGCCGATGAGCCCGACCGTGGCCCGGAACGCCAGATCGTCCCGCTCGACCTCGAGCACGTCGGCGGGCACGAAGCCCAGCCCGGATACGGCATGGAAGCGGACGGCATCGCCCGGCTCGGCGCGTCCGGCCGCCTGCATCAGCACCGAGATCGCGGCGTCGAAGCTGAAGCGCCCCGGCTCCTCGATCAGCGTCTGGATCACGGTGAGCGCGCGGGTTCGACGGACGGGTTCCGGCGGTCCCGGCTCGGGCGGCAGGATTTCCGGCTCGGCCTCGGCATAGACCGTCGGTTCCGCGCCGCGGATCGGCTCGCTCACAGCAACGCCCGGGCGCCGGCGCGCGGCGGGAATTTGGCGACCGTGCCGGCCCGTCCGCGCAGCACGGCATTGGTGCGCACGAAGGAATTGACGGTCGCGTGAAGCGCCAGGAACCGTTCGAGCAGAGTCGCCAGCAGGAACAACCCGCCGGTCTCCCAGGCGCGCGCGTCGAATTCGAGCGTGACGTCGAGGCCCCGGCAGAAGCCGCCGGCACGTATCCCCGGCGCCCGCGCCGTTCCCGGCGCCGAGCGCACGCCGACCAGCCCATCGATCGCCGCACGGCTTTCCGCCGTATCGCGCAGATCATAGAGCCTGAGCACCTCGCGCAGGCTCTCCGCGGCGTCCGGGCCGCCGACGACCGACAGATGGCCGAGCGACAGATGCGAGATCAGCCGCCAGCTACGTTGCTCGCGCAACGGCGCGCGCAACGATGGCGTGGGTGCCGTCAGGCAATTGACGCTGGTGACGGCGCTGACACCCTCGGAAAGATGCAGGCGCGGCTGGCCCCCGCCGAAGGGCAGTTCGGCCGGCAGATCCCGGTTGGTGCACAGCGCATCGATCGACAGCATCGTATCCGCCGGCCGGTCGGCGGCGAAGTCGGGATCGAACGGCGCCAGCATCACGTCGGTGCCGGTCAGCGGCGCCGGGCTGTCGCGCCGGACGATATTGTAGAAGCCGGCCGGCGGTTCCTGTGTGGCGATCTCGGCCGGATGCCGGTAGAACGGGCGCCAGGGCCGGAGCGAGCCGTCGGCGCGCAGCTCGCGCACCCGCTCGACGCTCCAGATCTCCATCGCCCGCGGCCGGCGATTGTCGGGCGAGATGTGATATTCGGTTTCCCGACGCGTGAGCGGAATCGGCTCGCACTGCCGGGCGAACAGATTGACCATCGGCGTGCAGCCGATGGCGAGCCCGTCGGGCTGCAGGCCGCGCTCCAGCTCGGGCATGGCCTGATCGAAATAGATGAAGATCTCCATCCGGTTGCCGGTCTGCAGCAGGGTCCGCGCGTCGAGGCCGGCGAGATCGATGAACAGGAATTTTTCCGGCAGGGCGAAATATTCGGTCAGCAGCCGGAAGCCGGAAAAGGAGCGCGCCGACCAGGGATAGAGCGCCTCCTCGGGAGCGAACCCGACCGGCTGGATTGCCTCCGGCGGCAAGAATGTGGGACGCGCATCGTTCGGCCCGTCGGCGAGCGCCACGCCGAGCGTATGCCCGCACAAGAGCTCGTAGAGCGGCAGGCTCTGCTCGAAGGCGCCGCGCAGGAAGCAGCGCAGCCGGTCGAGCCCGAGCTCGGCGAAGGTCGCTTCGGGATCGGCCGTGCGGAGCACGATGCGCAGGCTGCTGCGGGCCCCTTGAATCTGCGGATTGGCCGGCGCCATGAGCGGCAGGCCGGTCAGCCGGACGCTTTCGATCTCGATCGGCCAGAGCACCGTCTCGTAGGCGGTACGGAAACGGCAGGGCTCGCCCCGGATCGGATCGGTCTCGACCGCGGTCCCGGCCGGCACCGTGACCGGCACGCGCAGATCGGGCTGGCAGGCGAACTGTATGACAGCTCCCGACGGGATCGGCGCCAGATAATGCGGATAGAGCACGCCCAGGAGCGCGTCCGTGAGCTCCGGGAATTCGTCGTCGAGCCGCTGCTGCGCGCGCGCCGACAGGAAGGCGACGCCTTCGAGCAGCCGGGCCACATGCGGATCGTCGATCGTGTTGGGCGCCAGCCTGAGCCGCCCCGCGACCTTGGGATGCGCCTCGGCGAAATCGCCCGCGAGCTCGCGCAGCGCGCCGAGCTCTCGATTGTAGTAGGGCAGGAAGGCGTCGGACATGGCTTTAAGCGTCGTAGAGCGGACGCAGCGTGACATCGGCGGTCGTGGTATCGACCGTGGTGTCGAAGATGATCGGCTCCGGCGCCGGATCCATGCGCAAGAGCGCGTCGATCCGCAGATGCAGCGTCGCGCGCAGAAGATCGCCATCATCGGCGAGCTGCACCTGGACCTGCGTCAGGCGCGGCTCGTAGCGCCGGATCGTATCCTCGATCTCCGCGCGCAGGATCTCGCGCTGGCGCCGGTCGTTGAACGCGCCGGCCGTGAAATCGGGGATGCCGAAGCCCAAGGGCGACAGGCGGAGCGCCTTCATTTCGTCGGGCACGGAGCGCCAGGGACGCCTGGCATTGAGCAAGGCCTCGACATCGCGATGCACGGACCGGCGCAGTTGCGCCACGCTCTCCGCCGCCGAGATCGGCGCATCGCGCGGGCGCTCCGGCTCGGCATCCATCAACCGGTCGAGCAGCGAGGCCTGGGCCGGGCGGGCGTTCTGGCGCGACGGACCCCCGATCATGCGAATTCCAGCGTATCGAGCTGCTGCGTCGATGCGAATTCCAACGTGTCGAGCTGCTGCATCGGCACACCCTCCTCGCCGACCAGGAACAGGCGCTGGCCCGTGCCGCGCACCGGCGCGGTCTCCGACCATTCGGTGCCGCGCCCGAGACGGAGCAGATGGCCGGTGCTGTCGTCGGCCGGATAAAGGGCGGGGAGATAGACGTCGCCGTCCGGCCCGTCCCGCACGATCATGCTGCAACGGCGCCAATAGAGGTCGCGCGGCCGCTTGGCCGGATGGAATTCCATGCTCACGACCCGCTCGGTCGGGATCCAGAAATACTTGCCCGTCGTCGTGAGCACCTCGAAATTGCCGGCGCACAGATCGTCGGCATCGCGGAAATCAGAGAACCGGGCATCGCCGCCCGTGCCGGTGACGGCCGGTCGCGCCGCTTCCGCCGCCTGGGCCTGCTCGGCGGCAGCGGCGGCATCGCCATTCCGCAGCGCCACCAGCGCCTGCAGCAGGTGAGTCTGGGTCGAGGTCGGCTCGCCCAGGAATTCCGGTACCCGCCCTTCGCTCAACACCTGGCGGCGCGCCTGCTCGGCCCGCAGCAATTGGCGGAACTCGGCGAGCACCATCGCCGCCTCGGGCTCGAGCGAGGCCGCCGCGTCGAGCATCGTGTCGGCGCGCTCCAGCTTGCCGTCGAACAGCAGCAGCTCGGCCAGCAGCAGGCGAGCGCCGAGATCGGTCGGGCTCTGCTTCACGGCCGCGTTCGCCGCCGCGATCGCTTCGGCGAGCTTGCCTTCATGAAAGAAGGCGCCGGCTTCGCTGGTCTGCATCGAGTTCTCCTGTTTCTGTCAATTGCGGGCGGAGGGCGCGGTGAAGCCCGTCACCAGCCGGAAGGTCGCGGAAACGTCGTCGAGCTGGTAATGCGGCTGGAGCTGAATGACGCAGCCGAAAGAGCCGGGCTGGCCGTCGAGCTCGTGCACCTTGACCCGGCTCGATACCAGGGGATGCCGTGCCCGGCTGTCGGGCCCGGCATTGGAACTGGCGTTGGTGTAGCCGGACAGCCAAGCCTGTAATCGCCGCTCGACCTCGTCCGCGGTCATGAAAGCGCCGGTCATCTCGCGGCCCATGATCTTGATATAATGGGCGAAACGCGAGACGCAGAGCATGGCGTTGATCTGGGCCGAGAGACGGGCATTGGCCGCGAACGGCGTCGGATCCCGACCCGGCACCTCGAGCGGCCGCGTCTGCAGACTGTGCACGGCGGCGAAGGCTGCCTCGCCATAGGGCAGCGTATTGAGCGGCATGAAGCCGGCGGCGACCAGATCGCGTTCCTGCCGGTCGGTGAAGGCGAGATCGAGCGATGGGCGATCCCACACCGTTTCCGCGCCGAGCACGAAGGGCTCCGCCGGCAGCCCCTGCACCAACCCGCCGCCGACCCGGTCGACGGCGACGCCGCGTACGTCTGCCGGCCAGCTATGGACCGCATGGGCACGTCCGACCGTGGCCGCGAAAGCATAGCCGGCGACGGACCAAGTCCGGTGCCGCGGCGCCGGCGCATATTCATCGTATCGCAGCCCGTCGCGGCGGACGGTAGCCGAACTCCAGCGCGGCCGGGCGAGCACGCGCGGCAGAGTCACGCACAGGAAGCGCGTATCCTCGCGCTGCGCCAGCGCCCGCCAGCGGGCGTGGTCGATATCCGCGAGCGCCGCCGAAACATCGTTGGCGAGCGCCAGCTCCTCGAACCGGTCGACGCCGAGCAGCGCCGGCGAAGCGGACGTCACGATCGGCATAAAGGCGGCCGCGGCGATCGAGGCCAGCTCGGACAGCACCGAAAGATCGTCGACCGGCGCCGCCTCCGACAGGCCGCGCCGGTCCGGCACGTGCCTGATCTCGTGATCGACGACCATGAGCCCGAACGGCTCGCCGCCGGCCGTGCCGAACTCGTTCTCGTAGATCTTGCGGAACAGCGCCGACTGATCGAATTCGCTGGCGCGGGCGAGGTCGCGGGCGAGCTCGCTCCAGGACGCGGACAGGATCCGCACCTTCAGCCGCGCGGCGGGATCGAAACCCTCGATCATCCAGGCGAGCCCACGCCAGGAGCCCTCCAGCCGCTGGAAGCGCGGATGGTGCAGAAGCTCGTCGAGCTGTGCCGAGATGAGCTGATCGATGGCGACGATGTCGCGATCGATCATGACGCGCAACAGATCGGGATGGCGCGCGAGCTCCTCCGCAGACCGCGGCCCGAGCCATTCCGCCAGCGCCCCGGCATCCTCGTGCAGGAAGCGCGCGAGCCGGCGGGAAACCGGCTTGCCCTTTGTGCCGATGAAGCGCCCGGCCAGCACGTCTTCGCGCAGCGGGGACGGCACCCGCCGCCCCCGCTCGTCCGGCTGGGACCGATCCGACAGGTCAGACCCTTTCAGGAATGCGGGCGACCATGCGCAGGCTGGTCGTCAGCTCTTCCATCTGCAGCCACGGCCGCATATAGGCGATCGCGTTGTAGGCGCCGGGGCGGCCGGGGATTTCCCGGACCTCGACCCTGGCTTCGCGCAGCGGATACATCGCCTTGCTCTCGGCGCCGGCCTTCTCGTTGACGTTGACGTAATTCTTGATCCAGCGATTGAGCCAGCGCTCGCAATCGTCGGCTTCCATGAAGCTGCCGATCTTGTCGCGCGCCATCACCTTGAGGTAATGGGCAAAACGGCTGGTCGCCATGATGTAGGGCAGGCGTGCGGAGATCTTGGCGTTGGCTGTCGCCTCGGCCCGGTCGTACTCCTTGGCCTTCTGCGCCGTCTGCGCGCCGAAGAACACGGCGTGATCGTGGTTCTTGTAATGGCAGAGCGGCAGGAAGCCGAGATTCGACAGCTCGTACTCGCGCCGGTCGGTGATGCCGATCTCGGTCGGGCATTTGGCGTCGATATCGCCATCGTCCGACTGGAAGATATGCTGCGGCAGATCGTCGACCTTGCCGCCGCCCTCGGCACCGCGGATCGCCGTGCAGAAGCCGTAACGCGCGAAGGCGTCGGTCAGCTTGGTGCCCATGACGAAAGCGGCGTTCATCCAGCAATAATGATCGTGCTCCATCGCCTGCGGCGCGCCGGCGGCGTCGATCGGCGCCTCCTCATAGGCGAACTCGTCGATCGCATGGGTGCGGGCGCCGTAAGGCAAGCGGGCCATCACGCGCGGCATGACCAGCGAGACGAAGCGGCTATCCTCGCTGTCGCGGAAGCCGCGCCATTTCAGATATTCGGCCGTATCGAAGATCTTGGCCAGATCGCGCGGCCGCGACAGCTCGGTCCATTGCTCGAAGCCCATCATGCCGGCACCGGCGGCCGAGATGAACGGTGCGAAGGCGGCGGCGCTGACATTCGAGATCAGCCGCAGCGATTCGATATCGTCCGGATGGTTGGTCCATTCGTAGTCGCCGATGAGCGCGCCGTAAGGCTCGCCTCCGGGGGTGCCGAATTCGTTTTCGTAGATTTTCCGGAACAGCAGGCTCTGATCGAACTCGACCGCGCGCGTCAGGTCGCGATGCAACTCGCGCTTCGAGGCGTTGATGACCCGGATCTTGAGATTGGTGCCGGTCTCACTGTTGCGCACCAGATAGTGCAGGCCCCGCCAGCTGCCTTCGAGCTTGAGGAACTTCTCATCATGCATGATCTCGTTGAGCTGGTCGGACAGCTTCTGATCGATGACCTTGATGGCCCGCTCGATCGTCCTGGTCAGGTTCCGGTCGAACGTCACCGTGCCGGCATAGGCCTGCTCGACCAACGTGCGGACGAGATCCTGAGCCCGGTCCGGCTCGGTCTGCTTGGTGGCGCCGACGACCTGATCGAGCAGGCTGCCGGCATCGGCCGCCGCCGCCGCCGGGCTTTCGGGAGTACGTGATGTATCGGACATGGCTCAGTGCCCCTTCTCGATGCCGAGCTGATCGGAAATCTGGGCGAGGTCGTCCTGGTTCTTGAGGACCTGCTCCAGCAGGGTTTCGAGCTCCTCGGAACGGTCCGCCTTGCTCATGAGATCGCGCAGGCGATTGCGCGTCTCCAGCAGCTGACGGAGGGCCGGAACCTGATCCAGGACCCGGCCGGGCTCGAAATCGTCGATGCCGTTGAACTTGAGGTCGACGGCCATCATGCCGCCCTGCTCGCTCAGCTTGTTATCGACCTTGAGATGCAGGCCCGGCGCCAGCCGGACCATGACCTCGTCGAAATTATCGCGGTCGATCTGGATGAACTTGCGCTCGCCGAAGGGCCGGAGCGGCTGGCTCGGATCGCCCGAGAAATCGCCGAGCACGCCGACGACGAACGGCAGCTCGCGCACGATCTGCGCGCCTTCGGTCTCGACCTCGTAAGTAATATGGACGCGCGGCCGGCGGACCCGGGCGAGCTTTTCATGGATACTGGCGTTGGAGGCCATGGTCGTTTCTCCTGAACGGGTGGTTGGGCACCGAGGGGCGATTGGATGCCGCGCCACCTCGCAATTCGGCTATTCGGTGGGAGGTTTGATTCCGAGGCTGGACAGGACCGCCGATCGTGCCGGCAGGTCCGGCATCATTTCCTTGAGCAATTCGGGCCAGCTCAGCCGCGCCCGCCTGACCGCCTCGTCCAGCGTGTGACTCAGGGGCGAGTTCGGCTCGCTGGTCCGGAAGAAGGCGGCGATCCGGGCGATCTCGCCCAGCATCTGCTCTCGCGACGGTGCGGCAGGCGCGGCGGCGACAATCGCGGCCGACGCCGGCCCGGCTTCGAGCAGGGCAGGTGCTTCCGGTTCGGGCGGAGCCTCGGCCGCCAGGGTCACATAGCGCTCGATGATTCGGCGCAGCTTCTCCAGCAAATCGCGAACCCGACGCGTCGGCGGCGCCTCGGCTCCAGCGGCCGTCTGCAGCGCCTCTTCCAACGCGCGCCAGGCGTCGAGCGCACGAACCACGCCTTGGCCCAGCCCCGCCAGCGCGGCATTGCCGCCCGCTTTCGCTTCAGCCTCCAGATCAGCGAACACAGGCACGCCGGCGGCGGCGCGGCTCGTCTTGCGGGCCTCGTCGGTGAGACCGGCCACCTCTTCCGCCTGGTCGAACTGCCAGAACGCCACCGGCGTGCCGTCGGGCCTGGCGAACATCTCGAGCTTGCGCAGAGGCTGCATCAGCGTGCCGTCGCCGCCCTGACCATTGAGACCGGCTACGGGAGCCACCCTGCCTTCGATGCCGTCTTCGTCCGGCAGCGGAAAGAGCCCGTCATTCCAGAACCGCTTGACCAGCCCCTCCAGAACGCGCGCACCGGCGGCGAGGCCGGTCAGCCCGTCGCTGCGCACCAGGCTCTCGGTCAGCCAGGCAGCGATCTCGATATCCTTGCCGCTCTTCGTCAGCGCCTCGAGCGCCAGATCGCGGACGACCTTCCAATGACGCGATACGCCGGTATCGGCGGTCGGGTCGTTGTCGGCGCGCCGCTCCTCCGCGCGCGCTTCCGCCCGCGCATCCCGAAGACGGAAATAAAGCGATTGCGGCGAAACATCTAGGCGCAGATCTTGCCCCGCCGGCGCCTCTTCGGTCACCGGCGCCAGTATTTCTTCTATGTCGAAGAGATCAACTGGAAATGACATGGAGTACTTCTGCGCCCAATCAAGAAATCGTTCAGATTCATATTGCGATGAGTGCTAAAATGCACCACGTCTGTTACGTCATGATTTCACCGTGACGAAGAAGGGTTACAACCGTAACCAGGCAATACTGGACATCGCCCAACATCAATCCTAGCTTTAGGTCGTCAGCCGCAAATCCAGAGGAGACATTGATGGCGGCCATTGACCTCAAGCTGCTGGTCAACCGGTTGGATGATGTGTGTCGGCGCGCGCTCGAAGCGGCTGCCGGCACCACGCTGTCGCGGACGCATTACAACGTCGAGATCGAGCATTGGCTGTTGCAGCTGCTCGATGCGCCGCAATCCGACGCGACGCTTCTGGCCCGGCACTTCGAGATCGCGCCGGCCCGCCTGACGGCGGAGCTGACGGCGGCGCTCGACCGGATGAAGACCGGCAATGGCCGCGCGCCAAGCCTGTCGCCGGAGCTTGTCGACGTCGCCAAGGAGGCTTGGCTGCTGGCCTCGATCGAGCAGGACTCCGCCCGGGTGCGCTCCGGCCATCTGCTTTGGGCGATGCTGGCCGACGAAACCCTGGCGGCCCGGCTCGTCGGCGCCGCTCCGTCGCTGCGCCGGATCCTGCCCGACATCATCAAGCGCGACTTTTCCACCATCCTTGCGGACAGTGCTGAAGCCCCCACCGAAGCGCAATCCGCAAGCGAGGCGCCGCCGGCCCGGACAGCCGGCGGCGCCGCCCTCGACCGCTACACGGTCGATCTGACCGCCCGGGCAAGGGCCGGCAAGATCGATCCGATCCTGGGCCGCGACGGCGAGATCCGGCAGGTCATCGACATCCTGACCCGCCGCCGCCAGAACAACCCGATCCTCACCGGCGAGGCCGGCGTCGGCAAGACCGCCGTGGTCGAGGGGCTGGCGCTCCGCATCGCCGCCGGCGACGTGCCGGAGCCGCTGAAGAAAGTGGCGCTGCGCACGCTCGATCTCGGCCTGCTGCAGGCTGGTGCCGGCGTCAAGGGCGAGTTCGAGAACCGGCTGCGCTCGGTTATCGACGAGACCCAGTCCAGCCCGCAGCCGGTAATATTGTTCATCGACGAGGCGCATACGCTGATCGGCGCCGGCGGCAGCGCCGGCCAGGGCGATGCCGCCAATCTGCTGAAGCCGCCCCTGGCGCGCGGCGAGCTGCGCGTGATCGCGGCCACGACCTGGGCCGAGTACAAGAAATATTTCGAGAAGGATGCGGCACTGACTCGTCGGTTTCAGACCGTCAAGGTCGAGGAGCCGTCGGAGGAGATGGCGACCGCGATGGTGCGCGGCCTGCTTTCGACGCTCGAGCAGCATCACGGCATCCGCATCCTCGACGAGGCCGCCGCCGCGGCGGTCAAGCTGTCGGCCCGCTATATTCCGAGCCGTCAGTTGCCGGACAAGGCGGTGAGCCTGATCGATACGGCCTGCGCCCGCGTCGCCATGAGCCAGGCGGCACCGCCGCCTGCGATCGAGGATGCGCGGCGCCGGCTCGAGCTGATCGCGACCGAATTGCGCGTGCTGGAGCGCGAGTCCTTGTCGGGGGCGGACCATGCCGAGCGCATCGCGGCACTAGGGGCCGAACGCGAGCAGCTTTCAGGCCGGCTCGAGGAGCTGGAGGCACGCTGGCACGAAGAACGCCGCTTGGCCGGCGCACTGCGCGAGATGCGCGAGCGGGTCGAGGCGGCGAAGGAGTCCTCGGGGCTGCAAGCCGAATTCGCCGCGATCGCGACCGAGCTGCAGACGCTTCAGGGCGAGCATCCGCTGGTCTTCCCGGTCGTCGATGCCCAGGCGGTGGCCGAGATCGTCGAAAGCTGGACCGGCATTCCCGCCGGCCGGATGCAATCGGACGAAATCGGCGCTGTGCTCAATCTGCGCACGGCGATGGAGCGCCGCGTCGTCGGCCAGTCGCATGCGCTCGAAGCCGTCGCCCAGGCGATCCGCACCTCTCGCGCCGGCCTGACCGACCCGCGCAAGCCGATCGGCGTGTTCCTGATGGTCGGCACCTCGGGCGTCGGCAAGACCGAGACGGCGCTGACGCTGGCCGAACTGCTCTATGGCGGCGAGCAGAACCTCACCACCATCAATATGAGCGAGTTCAAGGAAGAGCATAAGGTCAGCCTGCTGATGGGCAGCCCGCCCGGCTATGTCGGCTACGGCGAAGGCGGCATCCTGACCGAGGCGGTGCGCCGCCGCCCTTACTCCGTCATCCTGCTCGACGAGATGGAGAAGGCCCATCCAGGCGTCCATGACATCTTCTTCCAGGTGTTCGACAAGGGAACGATGAAGGACGGCGAAGGCCGCGACATCGATTTCAAGAACACCATCATCATCATGACCTCGAATGCCGGGACGGATCTGATCGCGAAGCTCTGCGCCGATCCGGAGACGGCGCCTGACCCGGAGGGGCTGGGCGTGGCGCTGCGCGAGGAGCTGGCCAAGACCTTCAAGCCGGCCTTCCTCGGCCGCGTGACCATGGTGCCCTACATGCCGCTCGGCCAGGACACGTTGCGCAAGGTGGTCGAGCTTCAGCTCGGCCGCATCGCCAGCCGGGTCAAGCAGCGCTTCGGTGCGGCCATGCGCTACAGCCCGGAACTGATCGATCTGACCGTCGCCCGGTGCACCGATTCGAGCGCCGGTGCGCGCGGCATCGAAAGCCTGCTGACCCGGACGCTGCTGCCCGACCTGTCGGCCCGGATCCTGGCGCGGATGGCCGAAGGCGAGCCGATAGAACAGGTGTCCGTCGATGTCGACGGCACCGGATCCTTTGTGTGCGAACTGCAATAAGTCGAGAGGCTGAGGGATACAGATGGCTATCTATATGAACTACAACAGCATTCCTGGTGACGTGACCGAGACCGGCCATAGCACCTGGATCGAGCTGTCTTCCTTTAATTGGGGTATGGGTCGCGGCATCTCGACCACCGTCGGCTCAGGCGCCGAGCGTGAATCGTCGGCACCGTCGGTCAGCGAGATCGTGATCACCAAGGATAACGACGTGGCCTCCGGCAAGCTGCTGGTCGAAGCCTTCAGCGGCGAAGGCCAGACGGTGAAGATTGAGTTCACCCGCACGTCCAAGGACAAGCAGGACGTCTATCTCAGCATCAACCTGACCAACACCATCATCAGCGGCTATTCCATGGCGTCGGGCGCCGAACGCCCGACCGAGACGATCTCGCTGAATTTCACCAAGATCGAAGTGAATACCACGCAGATGGCCGCCGCCGGTTCGGACGGGCAGCCCGATCGCCTGATCTACGACCTCACCACCGCCAAGACCGGCTAATTCTTCCCGACAACAACGCGGGCGGGTCGGCGAGGCTCCTCCGCGCCGTCGCGGCCTGTACGGCTTGACGCCTCCACTCTCCGATCGGGCGCATATGCGACGCGCTCAGCGGAAGCGTGGAGGCGTTATCTCATCTGCGCGACGCGGGAGGGCGATATCGGAACAAGATGATTTTGGGCCAGGCCTAAAATTTGGATCCGGCGGTATCTCGTATGGCTAGAGCCGGATCGGGTTGGGTGGAATCGCATGGCGATCCACCCAACCCGTGAATCCGTCTCTATTCAATAGGTAGAGCACGATCGCATTGGCTGGAAACAGCCAATGCGATCGTGCTCTAGTGTCCGCGGGGAGGCCTCCGATCTTCCGGCCGCGGGCTGCTAAAGGATCGTCGACAAAATCGTGTCAAAATAGTGTGCCGCACCAATAAACAGCGGGACATCCGGCATTAATTCACCACATTCACCCATCCTCCGGAAAAGCATTTCAATACTCTCACAGTAATTTAACGGAAGTTTCATCCTGCGCCCCCCGCCCGTTCCTTAGATTGCCGGCGTCGCTAATGGGGGTGCCTGGATTGCGGCCCTTCATCGGAAGTTGGGGTAGCCCCGGGAAAGTCGGGCGCACCGATGTGGGCCTATTTGGGGGCTCCCGCAACCTGATAGGATCTGGAATGAAAAAGAGCGCCTTTTTTGGTCTCGCGGCCATGACTTTGCTCGCCTCGGGCTCAGCCTTGGCCAAGGAGGGAACGGGGCCGGTCGGCCGCGGCGGGGTTCCGCAGCTCGACCATATTTTCGTCATCATGATGGAAAACCACCTGAAGTCCGAGATCATCGGCAACCCGAACGCCCCCTTCATGACGCAGGAAGCCACGGAAGCCGGGCAGGCCTTGAATTACTTCGGCGTCGGCCATCCCAGCCTGGTGAACTATCTGGAACTGGTGGGCGGTTCCAACTTCGGCATCACCAACGACAATCCGCTGAATTGGGTCAGCGGTCCCTGCCAGTCCAACCAATCGGCCGGTGACTGCAACGGCGCCGTCGATCCGATCTTCATCGCCGGCCGCGATGTCGCCACGCCCGCGACCGCGCCGAGCGGCGGCTGCAACGGCCAGATCTCCTTCTCGGGCACGCCGGTCCAGTTCAACTGCGCGCTCCGCGACTACGCCTCGATCAAGTACACCCCGAAGACGATCGCCCATCAGCTCGTCGAAAAGGGTCTGAGCTTCAAGGATTACCAGGAGAGCCTGCCGACGACCGGCCCGCGCGTGGACGGCGTCTACTATGCCGACGGCTCCTTCTCGAACCGGAGCCCGCTATCCTTCTTCCAGCAGAACCCGGCACCGTCGGTCTCGCAGCTCTATGTGACCGACCATAACCCCTTCGTCTTCTTCGCCGACATCCAGCAGGGCACGAACCCGCTGCTGTCCGAGGCGCAGGTCGTCGATTGGGACGGCACGGACGGCCTCTACCAGGATCTCGCGACCGGCGCTGTGCCGAACCTCGCCTTCATCGTGCCGAACAAGTGCCATGACATCCACACCATCGGCGGCCAGTCCAACACCTGCAGCGAGCAGCAGCCGGACATCCAACTCTCCGACGCCGTCGTGAAGAAGGTCGTGCTCGCGATCAAGAACTCGCCGGTCTGGTCCCAGGGCAAGTCGGCGATCGTGATCCTGTTCGACGAGAACGACTTCTCGAACAACATCAATAACGTGCCTTTCATCGTCGACAAGAACTACGGGACGCCGGGCGTGCAGAGCACGACCGCCTATGACCATTACTCGCTGCTGAAGACGATGGAAGCCGCCTTCGGCCTGCCCTGCCTCAACAATTCGTGCGACTCGACGGCCGAGATCATCGACCTGTTCAAGAAGTAATCCCGCGTCACGATACGCGACAAAGCCGCGATCCGCCCGCAAGGGCGGATCGCTTGCTCATTTCCAATATAAGAGCCTCCTCATGCGCGCCATCCTCGGCCTCCTCCTGCTCGTGATCATTTCGTTTCCCCGCCAACCCGCTTGGGCCGATGCGGACGAATATGCGGGGCAGGATTGGCAGCCCGTGTCGACCGCCGCCCATCCGTGCGGCATCGGCCTGCCGCAGCGCGGCAACTTTCCCCACGACCGTTGGGTGAATGCGCGCCAGCCAACGATCAAGCTGGTGGTGAAGCAGGAGGGCACCCGCCTCTGCTACGTCATCGACGGCATCGCCGAGGCGCCGGTGATCCGGGTCCGGCAGGGCGAGACGCTGGCGATCACCGTGCGCAACGAGATCACCGATCCGGCCGCCTTGGCCCAGCTATTACCCGCCGGCAAGCTCGATCGGCCCAATCCGAGGGTGCCCGATGCCGCCCGGATGGTTCCCGTAACGCCGGGCACCGCCCATGCGCCGACCGGCCGCACCAATCTGCATGTCCATGGCTTCGCCGTGCCGCCGACCGTGCCGCAGGACGAGGTGCTGATGGGCTGCGCCGATCCCGCCGGCGGCGACGGCTCGTGCGGGCAGCGCGAGATCAGCTATCGCTATACGGTGCCGGCGGACATGTCGCCCGGCCTCTATTGGTATCACCCGCATGTCCATGGCGAGGTCCAGGCGCAGATGCTGGCCGGCCTGGCCGGCGCGATCGTCGTCGAGGGGCCCGAGGACGATGCGCGCGAGGCCGCCGGCATCCCCGATCGCGTCTTCATCGTGCGCCAGGAACAGGATGCCGACAGCAAAGGGCTGCCACCCACCTCCGGCGCGCCGGTCCGCGGCGTGTCTGTGGCGGCCATAGCGCCCAAGCCGATCGATCCGGTGGTCGGCGGCATGCGGGTCGACACAAGCCACGAGCTGGGCTGCACGGATGCGGCCGCCATCGACGAGATCACCCTCAACGGTGCGCCGGTCGTCGACGGCCCAGCGGCCGACCAGGATCTGGCGCCGCTGCATATCGATCAGGGCACCACCCAGCTCTGGCGGGTGCTGAACGCCGCGACCGACGCCTTCCTCGATCTGGCGCTGGTCGACGAGGATGGCAGGAAGGTTCCGGTCAAGCTCGTCGCCCGCGACGGCGCGCCCGTGACCGACGATGCCGGCAAGCCGCTGCCGCTGCGGCCGACGACGGAAGCCCAGCTCGTGCCGCCGGCGGGCAGGGTCGAGTTCCTGGTAACCGCCCCGCCGCTCGACCGAAAGCTCTATCTGGTGAGCCACGCCGTCGATACCGGCTGCGCCGGCGACCGGGTGCCGGAGCGACGGCTGGCGCTCTTGACCACCTTGCCTTACAAGGACGCGCCGGCCGAAGCGCTGAAGCCCCTGACTGCGGAGCCGAGCGAGCCCGGCCCGTTCGCCGGCCTGCTGGCGCGCAAGACCGATCGCACGCGCGTGATCGCCTTCGCCGAATATCCCCGTCCCGGCAATGACGATCAGACCGATTTCTACATCGCCGAGCGGCGCAAGGGCGGGAACTTCACGCCGTTCGAGATGGACCGGCCGCCGGCGATCATGGTCCCGGCCGGATCGGTCGAGGAATGGGTGATCGAGAATTGGACCAACGAGGCGCACGCCTTCCACATCCATCAAGTCCATTTTCGCGTGCTCGAGGTGAACGGGCAGGCCGTCGCCGCCCCGCCATTGCTGGACACGGTCAGCGTTGCCCCGGCAGCCCCCGCCGATGTCACCGCGCGCGACCGGGTGGCGCCCGGACGGGTGCGGATCAAGCTCTATTTCCCGGCTTCCCTCGCCGGCGACATCCCGTTCCACTGCCATCTGGTCGATCACGAGGATAACGGCATGATGGGCGTGGTCCGCGTGGTGCCGAATGAAAGCACCGCCCCGCATGCCGGGCAGCAAAGGGCGGCACTGCCCGGTTTCGACCAGACTCCGCGCTCGTCGATCTGCCGTGCTCCGGCACAGCAGCAGAGCCAGGCGATGGCCGCGGGCTGGTGGGAAGATCTGCTGGATCGCCTGAGCGGGATGTAATACCAAATCCTGAAGCCCTCCGCGAACGGCCTCAGATCGGCATGACGCTCTCCTCAAACTCGCCGGACCGGCTGGACAAGCTCAAGGCGCGCCTCCAGGCGCTGCTCGCCAAGACCATCGAGAATGGCTGCACCGAGAATGAAGCGCTCTCGGCCGCCGCCAAGGTCGCCGAGCTTCTCGATCGCCACGATCTGTCGCTGACGGATATCGAGATCCAGGAGGCGCCGTGCGAGCGCCTCGCCTTCGAGCCGTCCCGGAAGAAGCGTATTCCGCTCGACGGGTGCATCGGCGCCATCGCCGAATTCTGCGACTGCCGGGCGTGGCGAGAGCGGTCCGCCTCAGGCCAGCTCCGATACGTGTTCTTTGGCCTGCCTGCCGATGCGACGGCGGCGCGTCACCTGACAGAACTCGTCGATGCCGCGGTCCGCAGCGAACTCGGCCGCTACAAGACCTCCCTGGAATATCAGGGTTTCCGCCACAATGAGCGGCATATGGCCAATGCATCCTTTGCCCTCGGCATGGTCGATTCCATCGCGGGGAAGCTGATCGCCATGAAGGCCGCGCGCGACCGGGCCATTCATGCCGACGGCCGAGACCTGACCATCCTCAAGACATCGCTCGTCGATCAGGAACTCGCCAAGCTGGGCGTTCAGCTCCATCCGGTCGAGGGCGGGGGCCGCATGGTCTCGATCGCCGCTTACGATGCCGGGGGCACGGCCGGTGAAGCTTTCACCGTCGAGGACGCGATCGGGACCAGGTAATTCACGCAGCGCCGTTCGCGGCTTGATTGGAAGACCCGAAATAGCGCTGGACCGACTCGACGAAGGACTCTACCGGCGGCGAGGAATGGCGGCCGGCCACGGTGACCATGCAGACATCGCGATCGACGGCGGGCGAGACAAGCGGACAGCCGATGACACCCGGAAAGCTGGCCGTAAATTCGGGAAGAAAACAAACCCCAAGGCCAGCCGCCACCATCGTCAGAATCCAGTCCTCGCGTTCGCTTCGATAAGATTGCACGAGATCCACCCCCTGCTCCCGGCATCTTTCGCCGAGCACATCGACGAACTCGCAATTGATCCGGGAAAAGCAGGTTTCGCCATCCATCTCGGCCATGGCGATCTCCTTCCTCCTGGCGAAGCGGTGCCCCGGGGAGCAGGCGACCACGAACCGCTCCGAATAGAGCTTCGAAGGCTTGAAAGGAGCCTGAAAGCCGCCGGGACGCGCGATCAGCGCCACATCCAGCTCGCCCTTCACCAGAAGCTCGCAAAGACGATCCGGGACGGCTTCCAGGAGCGTGACCTCGACCCCGGGATTGTCCGCTTTGAAACGCCCCAGGAAGCTGGCGAAACGAACCGGCGCGATAGTACACATGACGCCGACCGAAAGGTGCGCCGCTTCCAGCCGGAGGAAGCGGGTCGCCGCCTGCTCCGCCTCGCCGGTGCGCGTCATGACTTCGCTCAGATGCGGCAGTATCAGGCGGCCCAGATCGGTTATATGCGTGTTGTTCCGTTCGCGCGAAAACAGCAGCCCGCCCAGCTCATCTTCCATTTTTCGGATGGCACGCGTCAGGGCCGGCTGGGAAACACGACATAGCTTCGCCGCACTGGTGAAGTTCAGCGTCTCGCTCAGTGCGAGAAAATACCGTATCTCGTTCAATTCCATCGCTGCCGCCTCTAACACTTCTCGGACGACCACGGATCGTTCCGCCGCGAACCGGTATGGTCATGCTCCGAGCCGGACGCGAAAGACCGCATGATCCATCGGCAGCGTCCGGCCATGGCGGGATATCGTTAATTTCAGGGCGCTCATTGCGCAAGATATTGAAACTATAAGAAAAATGCATTGGCCGACGCCTGCCGCCTAGAGTTGTTGGAGCGCAAGCGCGCGATCCGATCGGTGACGGCCCGACATCGCACCGGCGCGGCAATCCACGGCACCGGCGCCGCTCAACGTCGCGATCAATTGGCAGCATGCGCCACGCTCGCGGCGCATACCGTCGCGGGAAGCACGCACCGAGAGCTCCAGGCCAGCGCTACTTCTTCACTTCGGGCCCGGCCGGCGTCGGATCGGCTTGTTTGCTGTGATCGAAATGAGGAATTTCTCGGCGCCCTGCGCGCGCCGGACCTTTCGATCCTTCCGGGATTGCGGAGTCAGCGCCCCGCGAGCCCCACTACGGCGGGATGCCGGGCAAAATCCAAAGCCGGGCGGGCTTCGTCGCGGAGCCAGGCGCGGAAGGCGCGGACGCGCGGCAGATCGGCCTTGGCCTCGGTGCTGACGACATAATAGCCGAGATCGGGCGGCGAGAAGCCGGCCTGCGGCACCGGCATCATCAAAGCCTCCTGCGCCAGCTCCGTCTCGATCAGCACGCGCGGCAGCAAGGCCACCCCCAAGCCGGACACGGCCGCCCCGATCATCGACAGCAGATCGGGCACGGTCAGGCCGAAATGCAGCTCCTCGACCGGGACGCCGGCACCGGCGAACCAGCGCGGCCATAGGTCCGGCATCTCCGCCGAGCGCAGCAGCGGGTAGCGGCGCAGGATCGCCGGCGACATGCCGGCATGCTTGGCGCGCATCAGATCGGGGCTGCAGACGGGCAGGATCTCGGCATCGACCAGCCGCTCGGCCACCGCGTCCGGCCAGCGGCCGTCGCCAAACAGGATCGCCACGTCGAGCGCGCTTTCCGGCCATGCGGACGGAACCGTGCCGAGCAGCGACAATTGCAGCTCGGGATGACGATCCTGGAAACCGCCGAGCCGCGGTATCAGCCATTTCGCCCCGAAGCCCGAGGCGGCCCCGACCGTCAGCGTCCGTTCAAGCTGCTTGCCGCGGATGAGCTCCGCCGTGCCCTGCTCGATCCGGTTGAGGGCGGCTCGGACAAGGCATGCATAGTAGCGGCCGCTGTCGGTCAGCTCGACCTGCCGGGTCGTGCGCAGGAAGAGCGCCACACCCAGAAAATCCTCCAGATTCTTGACGCTGCGGCTGGTGGCGCTCTGGGTCAATGCCAGCTCGGCCGCGGCGGCGGTGAAGCTGCCGAGCCGGGCCACCGCCTCGAACACCGGCAGCGCCGCCAGCGAGGGCAGTGCCGATGCCGGCGGCACGAGGGCGAGCCTTTCGGAACGAAGCATGTTTCCTCCCACGGTTTGAGGCGTTCGGGCGACTCCGGCTTCACTCATCGAGCTTCCGTCTTTCCCGGTCGGTCAGCGCCTGGCGCTGCTCGGCGCTCAGCACGCCGCCGCCGATCACTTGAACCGGGCTCGTCGTGTCGTAGCTCTGCTGCTGGTTCAGCAGGCGCTTCTTCTGATCGTCATCGGGCTCGCCGAAGCCCAGCACCTCGACCACGATGATCGAGGGCAGGGTCTGCCCGGTCGGCGCGGTGCGACGCTGATTGGCGAGCTCGGTCGCGATCTGGCTCGAATCCGCGGCGACCGCGCTCGCATTGCTGAGGGCCGCGACATCGACATGTGGCGCCTGCGGGATGCCGACGATGGTGCCACCGGCCTGGACATTGAAGGTGTTGAGCAGGTGCAGCGCCGCGAGATTGAGATTGCCGGCGCTGCGGATGCCGGCGGCGCCGGCATCGATCGTGCCGCGCGGCGCTGCCAGCGTGACGTTGCTCAAGCCCGGATCCTGGCCCGGCAGCGTCACCAGGGCCGCGATGCCGGCACCCGAGACCAGCCCCGACGGGTTGATGACGCAGACACCGAACGGCGTGCAGATGAGCTGCACCGGCGGATCGGAGACCAGCGTCTTCGGCCCTTCGCCCGCCTGGATATCGCCATTGGCGCTGAACAGGTCGATATCGCCGCCTTGAGCGGTCAGGATGCGGCTCTGGCCGAGATTGATGCTGCCGTCGGCGAAGGCGCGGATCGTGCCGCCCCCTTCGGTCAGGATGCCTTGCTGGCTCTGGCCCAGATTGTCGCGCGTATTGCTGCCGACGGTGATGGAGCCGCCCGGTCCGATGAGGTTGATATCGCCGCCCATTTGCGTCTCGATCACCGAGCGGGACAGGACGAGGTTGCCGGTTTCGACCGTCGTCGCGGCACCGTTGGCGGCTCCAGTGCCGGTCAGGTTGTTGGTATAGCCGAGCGCCGCCGGGAACAGCGTGTTGATCGCCTCGTAAGCGCGGTTGGACTGGCCGAAGAATTGGCTGGCCGGATTTTTGGAATCTTGGGCTACCTGGGTCAGCGTGTCCAGGAAGGCGCGCTGCACCAGCAATTGCTGCTGCATGGCCGGCAGCGCTTGGAAGCTCGCCCAGGCCTGGGCGCGCGACTGGTCCAGGATCGAGGCGATGTCGCCGAGGAAATCGATTCCGTCGGTGCCGGCCTGGGTCGGATTGACGAACTGGCTGATCGCCGCCTGATAATCGACGCCGTGGCCGACCCCGAACAGAAGGTCGATCGAAGCCCCTTGCGCCGGCAGGTAGGATTTGGGGCTACGCACCACACCGCTGGTCCCGACATTCGTACCGAGCGCGTCGCTGCCGTTGCCGATGGTGGCAATGCCGTCCGTGCTGCTGTTGGCGCTGCCGGGAGCGATCGACTGGCTAATCGGGCCGATATCATGCCCGGCCTGCAGATAGAAGACGCCGGGACCGTAGAGGGTGAACATGGAGGCGTTGCTGGTGCCGCCGCCGGTGATGTCGTTGCCGGCGATGACGCTGGTGATGTCGCTATCGGCGTTGTTCTGGCCGATCAGCTGCAGATTTTCGATATCGTGCCCGGCTTCGATCGTGGCCGCCTTGATCAGCGTGACCGACGTATTGGTGTCGTCGATGTCGTGACCGGCCAGGATCTCGACCGGCTTGGTATCACCGGCGTGAAGCGGAGCGGTCAGGATCGGCACCGGCAGACCGAGTGGGCTCACGAAGCCCTGCGCATCGCCGTCGATCATCTGCAGATTGCCGGTTTGGCCGGTCGGAGAAGCCAGATCGACATCCTTGCCGGCAATGAGTGTCAGCGTTCCGGTTGCGGACGGAATCAGCGCCAGCGGGTTGGCGGTCGCGACCGAGCCGAGCAGCGACGATGCCTCGATGGTCGCCGGCGCGACGCCGGAAGCGATCGCCTGGTTGGCCGAGGCGCCATCGATCGAAGCCGTATTGGCGCTCCCGCCCTGGATGAACAGCGAGAATATATTGCCCGAGCTACCGCCCAAGGGCGGCAGCGTATCGAGCGTCACATTGCCGACGAGCGAGTTGACGGCGACGCCGCTATCCGGACCGAAACTGTCGAAGACGCTGCCGAATGCGCCGCCCGACATGGGCAATGCCGACGGAAAGGTCCTGAAGGTATCGAGCGGCAAGGTGGTCGGATCGAATATGCCGCCCAGGATCACCGACTGTCTTGCATCGACGGTCACGAACCCATCCTCGACGGCCAGCAGGAGCGGGAGGGCCGTCGTCGTGGCCACGCCGGCCTGGGTGCTTGTGATCGCGGTGGCGGCACCTGTGATCGGATTGGAGGGATCGGCCGCGACCACGCCGCCGGCCGTGATCGTGCCCGTGCCGCGCCCGACCAGGAATGCGCTGCTGAGGAGGTTGCCGCCGGCTTGGACGGAAAGATTGCCGCCGCCGAAGAAATGCTCCACCGGCGGCGCGCCGGCACTGACGCCGCCGCTCACCTGCAGGGTTTCCGGCAGCGAAGCCGAGATGTCGTCGATATTGCCGCCGGCCTTCAGGCTGACATTGCCGCCGCCCAGCGCGCCGATCCCTTGGAAGAAGGTGGCATAGTTGATCCAGCTGCTGGTCTGGGTTCCGCCGGCGAAGGGCGTGATCGCATCGCTCGTCGACTGGCCGCCGTAATAGAACCAGGAGCTCCACATCTGGCCGGTGAATGTTCCGGCCTTGCCGGTCTCGCTGCCGTCGGGATCCGTCGGGGTCTCGATGCCGATGATGTCCTTGCCGGCGGAGATGCTGACATTGCCACCGCCATCGGCCCAGACGGGATCGCTGACCAGGCCGTTCGGCAGAACCGGCGTCCCGCCCGGGCGGCCGTTCGCCGTCGGGTTCGCGGGCACCGTCGGCGGGTTGAAGCCCGGCGTCGCCGGTGCTGCGGTACCGGCCGTATAGATCGCGCCCGGCGCTATCTTGTCGAGGAATTCGACGCTCCCGGCCGCCGCTATATCGATCGAGCCGGTACCCGTCCGGACCAATGTCGGAATCTCGATGGAGGATGCGACAAAGGGCTGCTGAAGATCGGCATATTGCGTATGCCCGTCGATCGTGACGCTCTCGACCGGGCTGGTACTGGTACCGCCGGTCGCGGCCGCCATCACGGCATGCGGATTGGCCGAGCCGAAATCGGCCCCGGCCACGAAGCCGAAGGAGAAGCTGCCGCCGGCGCCGGCGGGCAGCAGATTGGCCGAGGCGGTGGTATTGTAGTCGGCCGTCGGCACCGAGCCGTTGTTGCTGAGGCTGGGATTGTTGGCGATGGCGTTGCTGGGCGACGCATTGGTCGGCGGCAGGAAGGGCGGCGCCGGCGGCGGCGGCGGCGGCGGCAGCAAATTGGCCGCATTCGCCGCCTGGAAGGACGGTGCCGCTGCCGGCGGCATCGGCACCCAGCACTGAACGCAGGTGTCGTTTTTAGCAGTGACAGACGGATGGAAGGGAATCGGATCGGCCTCCGTGCGGGCCGTGGCCGTCAGATAATTCGAATAGACGGTCGAATAGGATGTGGCGCCACCGGGCGCCGTCGAATCCAGATACAGGGCCGCATTGGCGCCTGGAGAAAGCGGCAGCGCCGCCGGAGCCGCCAATCTCGGGATGTGATAGCTCGTGCCGTAGTAGTGATTATATGCTCCGAGCGCGGGAAAGAAGCCAAGGAAGGTCGTTGGCGGGCCGTTGTTCGCGTAATTCGTCGTCGTGAACGCCGCATAGCTCTTGTAGTAGGTCACGAAATCGGAGCCGGAGAGACCGGGCGCCGTCGGTAACGGACTACCATAGAACGGATAGTTGGCGAGCGGCCCCGTGGGGATCGGCCCGGCCCCGTTGCCGACGGCATAGACGACGCCGCTGCGTAGGATCGGCGTCGTGGCGGCCACGAATTTCGCGTAATTGGTCTGGAGATAGCCCTGTTCGAAGAACAGCCGGTAATAGGCGCTGGCGCTGAATTGGCTGATGCCGGCAACGCCGCTGAGGTTGACGGGCGCCAACGGCTCGAGAAGAGCGGCCGAATTGCCGGGATTGGCGGCGTTGAAGGCGTAGGCGGCAAGGATCGCGTTCTGCTGCGCCGGCGTCAGGCTGAGCACCGAGAAGGTCCCCTGCGCGAGAGCCTGCGCCGATTGGCCGGCCGTCACCTGGGTCGAATCGAAGGCCTGCAGCCCGAAAGTCGCAAGATCGCCGGCGCCGTTGAGGTTCAGCAACTGATAGATGTTCGTGCTGGTGCTCGACATATAGGCTTCGAGCACGGATACGATATTTTCCGCGCTGTCGAACGCGTCCAGCCAATCGGCGCTCGCGGTCGCGAAAGTCTCCAGCCCCACGGGCGGCGGCGGCGGCGGCGGCGGTGGCGGCACGAAGAAGGGCTCGCTTCCGGCTTGGAAGAAGCCGTCGCTGATCGAGGCATTGATCTGGACGTTGTTGGCGGCCTGGAAGGTGACGGTGCCCGGCTGCCCGCTGCCGGTCCGGTAGAGGAGATGGATGTTGCCGCCGCCATCGATCGCGCCGGCGCCCAGATTCCAGTTGCTGGCGACCGTGATGCTGCCGCCATTGATGGCGCTGGAAGGGTTTTGCAGCACGATTTCCGGCTGCAGCGCCAGCAAGGTCGGATCGACCGAGGCGAAGTGGCTGGCGAGATCGAGGCCGGCGCCGGCATTCTGAACGAAATTCAGCAGGGTCGTCTGATAAAAAGTCTCGTGCGCCTGATCGATCGCGTTGGGCACGAAGAAACCGGTATTGGTGTCGGTGATGCCGGTTGCCGCGGTGCGAACGCCATTCGTCTCGGTCGCGATCGTCGTGACCTGGCCGTTGATGATGTCTTCCCAGACACCGTCGACCATCTGGCCATCGGCATTGAACCATCCGGCCGGATCGACGATGCCGTCGAAATGGGTGCCGGCGCTGGCCACCGGATCCGTCGTGCTCCAGGTGTGAAAGGCATCGAGGACGACCGAGCTGGCGCCTGAGACCTTTCCGTTGATCTGGACATTGACATCATTGCTGGCCAAAAGCGGCGTACGCACGAGCACGCTGCCGCCGATGCCCCCCGCCCCGCCGGAAACATCGAGCACGGCGCCGGTCTCGACCTGGAGGAGGCCGGCAGCCGTGAAGGCTTCGCTGCCATCGGCATTGAGCGTCGAGCCGTCCCAGGAACCGGTCGTGCCGAGCTCGATCAGGCCGCCGGTCTGGCCGGCGCCCGTGGCATTGGCGAGCAGCCTGGCGCCCGGCTTGATGTCCACGCCGCCGGCGCCGAACAGCCCGATCATGCCGCCCTGCGTGCCGCTGGCGTCGAGCGTCGTTGCGACATTGACGGCACCGCCATCGGCCGTCAGCGTGATCGTCGAGGCAGAGAGCGGCGTCGACACGTCGAGGTCGCCGATCCGCGTCTCGACCTCGATGCTACCGGTGAAGCTCTGGGGCAGCGTGCCGGCCAGGCGCCCGGTATCCAGCGAGAATTGCGCTCCTTGGGCGCCTGCCGCGACCGCGGCGTCGAAGGTGCCGGCCAGCGTCGCGGTACCGGTCGGCGCGGTCGTGACGACCAGCGTACCGCCGGCCCCGCTGCCGGCGCCGGAAACGTCGATGGTGGCCCCGGCATTCACCGTGACATTTCCCTGATCCGCGAGCAGATGGACGAAACCGCCGGGAACATCGAGCGTCTCGGTGAAGAAGGGAGTGCCGATGCCGGGCGCCGAGATGCTGGCCCCCGCGGCCAGGACGATGTCGCCGGTCTTCGCCTCGAGAGTGAGGGTGCCGGCGGGGACCGCGATCGTTCCGGCATCCGTGATGGCCGCGGCCGTCAGGGTCAGGGCGCCGCCGGCATTGTCGACGCCGATCGAAGGCGCGGTTCCGGCACCTTGAGCGATCGCGATCGTCCCGGTCGTCGTGAGGGCTTGCGTACTGCTCTGCGCCGTCGTGATCACGGGAGCGGTCAACTGCACGGACGCGGCACCGGTGTCGGTGGATCCATTGCCCGCGAACACGATCTGCTGGCCGGCGATGAGAGTCACCTGATCGACTCCGCCCATGGCCAAGGCGCCATTGCCGAGGGTGATCGCTCCGGTGCTCGCAGCCGATGATGCCAGCGCGTCGAGCGTGAGCGCGCCGCCGCTTCCTGCAACGGCCCCTTGAAGCGCCGGCGTCGCTTGGCTGTCTTGCAACACGATGTTTTGGGCGGTGATGGTGGTGTTGCCGCCGGCGCTGAACAGCCCGGCGCCGTCGAGGGTGAGGACGCCGATCGGGTGGGCGGGGTCGCCGATCGCAAGCCCACCCTCATCGAAGAAATTGAAGACCGAGCGGCTCAGCAGCGTTACCGTCTGCGCGCCCGCGAACTGGGCCAGCAGGTCCGACGAGAGGGTCACGCCCTGCGTTCCCGCCGGGACATTGCCGAGATTGACGGCGCTTCCGGCGATATCGAAATTCTGCGCGGCGAGCACGACATCGCTCGGCAACACGACATTGCCGCTGCTATCGAGGGCGAGCGCCACGCCGCCTTTGATCGAGGCGCCGGCCCCGATGCTTAGGCTGCCGAGCGGCGCTGCCAGCTGCCCCGCCGTTTCATTGCGCGTGATGGTGACCGGCGCGCCGTTGGAGACCCTGAGCAGCGCGCCGTCGCCGCCGGAAGCCGGCGTCGTGACGCTCTGGCCACCGCTAGTCGTCGTGACCGCCGGCGTGCCGATGGTGATGTTGGCGTCGGTGCCGGGCGAAACGGTGCCGATCGCGGCAATGACGCTGCCGGCATCGACGGTGATTCCCTTCGCCGACGGATCGGCGCTCGGCGGCGCCAGTGCGGCGAGCAGCAGCTCCGGACCGGTCAGCGGATGCGCCGCATCGGTGTCGATCTCGACATTGGTGGCGATGGCCGTGAGGCCGATACCAGTGCTGATGTCGCTGCGGCGGCCGCCGATCAGCACGCTTTGTACGCCAAGCGCGCTTATCTGATCGCTGTCAAGCACCAGAAAGCCTTCATCGGCTGCGGGAGCCCGCTGATCCGGGGCAAGCACCAGGATATCCTGCGCGCTGATATCAACCTCGCCGCCGCGTCCTCCGGCTGCCGGCGCGAATGCGTTGCTGCCGAGCAGCGTCAGCGATTTCGTGGCCGCGATCGAAAGCTGTCCCGCATCCCTCGGCAATTGCGGCACCGCCGTACCGGCATTGGCGGCCTGGGTCGTGAAGAAATTGCTGAGATCGGTGATGTTGATCTGCGAGGTCGCCTGCCAGGTCGCCGCGGACTGCACCTCGAAATAGCTGGGAAGCGCGGAGCGCGCCCCGGTCAAGGCGTTGCTCGCGAAGCCGGCGATGAATTGCGACCCGTCGGCCGTGGTGAAGCTCTTGGCCGCCGCCGGATTGAGAGGCCCGGTGGCCTGGACGATCCGGAAGGCGCCGGGCAAGGTCGCGTACATGCCCGGCAGCAATGTGTAACTGCCGGCCGGTATGCCGTTGCCGCCGGCGAGGAACACCGAGCTTCCGGGCGCTATGGCGTTGGTCGGCGTCACCTGGCTCGTATCGAAGCCCTTGGTGCTGCCGGGCACGCTCACGCCCGACTGGTAGAAATTGGCGAAGGTCGGGTCGTAGGGCGCGACCGGCGCTTCGTAGCTGGGAACGAGGGCAAAGACCTGCTGCCCATTGGCGAATTGGGGAGTGAAGCTTGTCGCCGAGCCGCTCGCGGCGGTGATGTTGGGCTCGAAGGTGGCAAGGACGTTGCGGCTGCCGCCGGTGCCCGGCACGAACTCCGTCGCGAAGATCGTGCCGCCGCCGCTCGCATCCAGCACTGCGCCCGGCGCGGCCGTGAGATCGGCGCCGGCGAGCGAGATCAGCTTGGCCGGAGGCGCCGCGAGCGGATCCGGATTTGCGGGGGCCGATGCGCTGAAGGTCGCATCCTCGAACAGCGAGGTTCCGTCAATCGTGTAGCCGAACGGCACGTTGATGCCGGCGCCGGAGACGGAAGTGAGGCTGCCGGCCCCGAGCGTCGCGGTCTCAGTGGCGATCGCGGCGGCGCTGCCGAAGATGGACGGCAGAGCCTGCCCGGCCCCGACGCCGATCTGGATCGTGCCGAAGGGCGCGTGCAGCGTGCCGTCCTGATTGATGGTCGGGGCATCGAGGATGATTTCGCCATTCGCCGAGATCGGCGGGGTCGAGGCGGCGCCGTTCGAGCTGATGGTGATGCTGTTGCCGGCTTGCAGCAGGAAGGCCGTATCGGTCGCCGGATAGATCTGGTGCGCCGTCAGATTGAGATCGAACGGAACCTGCAGGGCCGCCGGGAACTGCGTACCGCTGGCGGTCGGCGTTCCCGACCCGACGGGAGCGGGATTCGCCGCGGCCAGCAGACGAATGTCGCCGTCGCTGGTGATGTTGACCGTGCGGGCGCCGGCGATCTCGATGGATCCGCTGAGATCGATCTGCTGTGCGCTGATGCCACCGACCGTACCGCCCAGATCGAGCGTGCCGTCGCTATTGGCGAGGTCGGTCGCGGAACGGCTGATGCCGCCATTCGTGCCGCTGTCGTTCAGCCCCATGTCGAGACCGATATAGCTCGCGTCGAGCGTCACCGTGGTGGCCCCGATGCTCGCCGGCAGCTCTGCAGGCGGCAAGGTCGAGCCCGTGGGCAGCAGCGTGATGTTGCCGTTGATGACGAGAGCGCCGCGCAGCGCGACCGTGACGGAGCCGGCAACATCGAGCGCGCCGTTGAGCGTGACCGACGAGAAGCCGCTGCCGTTGAGCATGTCGGCCGTGATTGCCGCGATGCCGGCAGGCGCCGTCTTGCCGGAAACACCCTGGGCACTCTGCAGCATCGCCGTCAGCGCCGAGCCGCTTGCCGGAGGGGCCGTGAAGGCTGCGGCGACATTGCCGCTCTGCTGCAGCAGGATAGTCGGCGGTGCCGACAGGCCGGGCAGGTCCGAGTTCGAGACGATGCTCGGCAGGAATTGGGCCGCGTCACCGAAAACGGGCATATTGCCCAGGACGAAGGCGCCGCCGGCGGCGAGCGGCGCACCGCCTGCCGCATCGACGGTACCGGCGAAATAGATGCTGCCGAGACCGGAGCCGTTGCCGCCGAGCGCGAGTGTGCCGCCATTGCTCCAGATCGCCTGCGGGATGAAGGCTGGTCCTTGCATGGCCGCGGCCGGATTGGGCTCCTCGATCGTGGCGCTGGCGCCGGCGAGGTCGAGTTGCGCTCCTTGCTGCACCACGACGGTCGAGCCGCCGAGCGTGATCGAGCCGCCATTCAGGACGGTGCCGGTGTTGAAGCCCGAGACGAGCGGGTCGGGCAGGAAGATGCCGGCGACATTGAGCGTGGCATCGGGACCGACCCAGACATCCTGAGGCGCCTGGCTTTTAAGGTTGAGGTTATCCTGCGGCAGCGCATTGAGAGCGGTGATGCTGCCGCCCGGCGCGGTGATGCTGCCGAGGATCGTGACCTGTCCCCCGGCGACAAGCGTGATGGCCGCCTGCGGGTCGGCATTGATCTGGGCGCCGGCGGAAATGGTCAGCCCGGCACCGGCACTCGGATCGGTCGCCAAGCCGAACCCGAAGGGCTGCTCGACGAGCGTGAGATCGACCGGGTGGCGCAGCCCGTCGGCGACGATGCCGATGGAGGCGAAAGCGTCGACCGACGTGCCGTTCGGCTCGTTGCGCGGCAGGATGCCGCCCGCCGTGCCCTGCGGCGAAGGACCGGAAAGAACCGTATTGCCGAAACCGGGGAGCAGATAATTCGATTGCTGCAGCGTCAGCACCGTGCCGGGTGTCACCACGACACTGCCGAAGGTGCTGGTGAGCGCATATTTGGAGAATGCGTTATCGAGGAAGAAGGAGGTCGGCAAGGTGACCTGGCCGGCGTGACCGCTTCCCGAGACGATCGAGGTCGAGCCGCCGATCTGGATGGAGGGGACCTGCAGGGTGAAGGTGCCGCCGCCGTCGAAACCCTCTGCCTTGATCGTACCGTCGAGCGCTACGCTCGCCTGATCCGGATCGTTGGGCCCGGTCGGCGTGAGATTGACCGGCTGGCCGGCAGCGGACTGGAGCTGGTAGATTTGGCTGCCGTTGAGCGCGCTTTGCGAGCCGGTAAGCCCTGTCGCGATGATCGGGCCTTTGCCCGGCGCGTTGAAGCCGCCGGTGTAGGTCTCGAGCGAGACGCTGCCGCCCTGTCCGGCCGGCAGGCCGTCGGCAGCCACCTTGAGCGCACCGCTGGGCTGCACATAGGCGCCGCTCGATACGTCGATCAGGCTGCCCGGCGCCAGCACGATGCTCTGCGTCGTGTCGGCGGCCGTAAAGATTTCGGTGTTGCCGCCGTCATTCGACCCGCGATCGGTGACGAAGCTCGTCGCCGCCGTGCTGATCGAGACCGTGCCGCCGTTGATGAAGGCCGACCCGACGATCGCGTCCGGCGCCAGGCCGGCATCGTTGACGAAGAGGCCATGCACGTCGAGCACGGCGTCCGGCCCGATGGTCACGGCCGTGGACGGCGGCGATTGCTGGACCGTCCCCGATTGGGAAAAGCCGCTGATATTGATCTGGCCGCTGGGAGCGGTCAGCGTGCCGTCGATCGTGGTCACGTTCTTGAGCGTGATGCTGCCGCCCGGCTGCACCGCCAAGCTCGCGCCCGCCGCCATGGAGAGGCCGAGCGAACCGCCGATCGTGATCGAGCCGAGATCGGCAGCGGAGAGCAATTCGGTCGAAAGCACGACCGGCCCGGTGACGCCGATCGAGGCGTCCGCAGCGATATCGGTGAAGCTCAACCCGGTAATATTGCTCGAATCGCTCTTGCTCTGCAGCGTGACGCTATTGATCGTGTTCGTCGTCGGATCGATCGGCGCGACGTTGATGGAGAGAGCGGCGCCCGAAGGCAGCGGGTCGCTGCCGAGCTGGGCTCCCAGGCTCTGCGGACCGGTCTGCGCCAGTTGGCGTTGCCGGCTGCCGGCATCGGTCGAAGCCAGGATCGACCCGTCCAGCACCGGATTGGCAGCGGCGATCGAGATACCGCCGGCGCTCATGCCATCGGTATAGCCCTGCACGAACTGCTCGCCGCTCTCCTTGATCAGCGGATCGTTGAAAGTCTGGGTAACGCCCCAGCGCGGATGCTGCACCTGAAACTGACCGGCCAAACCGGTATAGAGCAAGGTCGGGTCGGCGCTGCCGATCGCGGAAATCGATCCGTTGCCGGACTGGACAAAGGTCGTTCCGACCGTCCCGCCCTGATACTGGATGGATCCGCCCGAAACGTTGATGGCCGCGCCCGGCGCCTGGATGACGTTCAGGAAGGGAACATTGCCGCCGCCGATATTGACGGAGCCGCCGGTGGTCAAAAGCTCGTCGATCGATTGCGGAATGGCGTTGACGAAGCCGGCCGCGTCGAGCAGGGGCGAGCCGATCCAGACGCGGCCGTCGGGCAAGGTACCGCCGAGGCGCGCATCGATCGTGATGGTCTGCCCGATGAGACCTTTGGCCAGCGGATCGTCGGCAACCTCGTTGGCCGTAACCAGGATCGAGACGAAATCGTCCGATATCGGGATCGAGACATTACTGAGCCCGGCCACGTCGATCGTGCTGCCCGGCTCGAACAGCACCGTGCCGTTGGCCGTGGTGGCACCGCTGTGCGTGGACGTGGTGACCGTGACGGCAGCACCCGGCGCCTCGATCAAGGATCCGCCCTGCATGTCCAGATTGAGGGTGTTGATGTTGATCTGGGGCCCGAGGAAACTCGGCACGGAGCTGGTCGGTATCGTCCCCCCGCTCTCGTCGGGCAGGATCGCCGTGACGCTGCCCGGGCCGAAAGTGACGGTGCCGGACGCCGTCAATGTGATCGAGCCGGTACGCGAGACACTGGTCGTGGCACTCACCGTCCCCGCCTGCTGCACCGCGTCGCCGACCATGGTGACGTTGCCGTCGTTTGCCTGCAGGAACCCCGAGGCGGCATTGACGACCAAGGAACCGCCGGGGATTGCCGCCGGCGTGAAGCTGGGGCCGACCGAAACGCTGGGCTGGAACTCGCTCACGGCGATCGCCGTGCCCGCACCCGTCGCATTGTTGGGCGGCGTGGTCAGAAAGATATTGCTGCCGGCCGCCAGGATCGTCTGGCCGAAAATGCTGGTAATGCTGCCGGCATTGCTGACCGTGGGCCCGAGCAGCGCCACATAGCCGCTGTCGAGCGCATCGCCGGTCGCGGTAATCGAGGCCCCCGGCTCGACGATCACCGCTCCGCCGCCTCGGCTGGCAAGCGTCTGATTGCCCAGCGAGAAGATGGCCGTGCCGGAATTATTCGCGGCATTGCTGGCGAACAGGCCTAGGCTCACGAATTGCTGATCGGCATTGAGCTCGTTCGCCGGCGCCAGAAGCGGCGTGCCGTCGGCCAAAACCACGGCCGTGCCGTTGACCGTGACCGGCACATAGTCGCCCTTGGCGTTGAAGACCCCGAGATTGGCATTTCCGTTGGGCGCGGCATTGCCATTGATGTCGAGTGCCGACGCCACCAGAGAATGGACGTTCACCTGGGAGCCGGCACCGAAGATGATGCCGTTCGGGTTGATCACCAGGATCGTGCCGTCGGCCTTGACGTTGCCCAGGATCTGGCTCGGCCGGGTGGTCGCATCGACGCGGTTCAGCGCCACCCAGGAGGAATTGCCCTGCTGATTGAAGGTCAGGGAGGTATGCGCGCCGACATTGAAATTCTGCCACGTCAGCACCGCCTGGGGCGCCGTCTGGTTGATGGTGACGTTGGTCTGGCCGTTGGCGACGGTCTGCGACTGTGCGGTCACCGGCGCCGCCCCCTGCCAGAGCGGGGTGTTGGCGAATTGGCTGCTGACGACGCGCGGGTCAACGACGAGCCCGTTGCCGCCCAGCCCGTCCGTCACCGGCGGCAGGCTGTTGACCGAGAAGCTGGGGTTGGACACAGCCGACTGATGGGTTGCCGCCTGCGCGGCCTGTGCCGCCCGGATCGCTTGAGCCGCGCGCGCGAGATCGCTGGTCTGCTGTGCCGCCTTGGCCTGGATCTGCCCTAGATTGGCGGCCGAGCCGTTGGCACCGCCGGTGGCAGCGCCCGAGCCGCCCGCTCGGCCACCGCCCGCGACCCCGTTTTGCGCGTACCAGCCCGGGCTGAACATCGGCGGACCGCCGGCCAAGGCCGGTCCGGCCGCCGCCACGATCGAGACGAGGCTGGCACCAGCAAGCAGGACGGAACGGCGGGACGGGGCGGCAAGGTACGGGAATGGGCGAGCAGGCATGAACGATCCTTCGGGCCGCTGAGGGCGTCTTTACGAATGCCGGGGCAGGCATGTTGGCGGACATGCTCCGGACGGCCGGAGCACTGCTTCCACTTGGTTGACGACTCCCGCGCGGATCGACCCGCCAGCAAAAATGAATAAGTTTTTGTGACAGCCCCAACCAGAAATCGGCCTCAGCCGAGCAGCACTACGCCGCCCGGCAAGAGCTGCACCTTGGCGTTGAAGACGTGCGCGATCTTGGGCAACGCCTCCTCGATCCGGTCAAGGCGGAAGGTCGCGTCGAGCGGCAGCCGGCCGAGTTCCGCATCCAGCAGGATAATCTTGCCCGCGCGATAACGGTTGACCTCCTCGACGACCTGGGCGAGCGGCGTCTCGTCGAACACGAGCAGGCCGCGGCGCCAGGCCTCGACCAATTCGCCATCGACCGCCACCGCGCTGCTGAGGCCCCGGCGGTTGTAGGCGATCTGCTGACCGGGCTGCAGTGTCGCGCGATCCTGACCACATTGCACTTGGACCTCGCCCCTGAGGCAGGTGACCAGCGCCCGCACCTCGGTCAGCCGCAGGTCGAAACCGGCATCGAGCGCGCTGACCTTGCCGACCCCGGCCGTGACGATGAGCGGCTCGGCCAGGGCACCCTTTGTTGCGACCGAGACCTCGCCGGCAATGAGCTCGAGCCGCGGCGCATCGCCGACCGAGCCGCGCAGCGACAGGCTGGTCTGGGTATTCATCTGGACGGCGACGCCATCCGTCAGCGTCAGCTGCCGCTGCTCGCCGGTTTCGGTGCGATAGTCGGCCGCCAGCTCGGAAATCGAGGGCCATAGCGACAGGGGCGGCCGCACCGCCAGATAGAACCCGCCGGTGCCGGCCGCGGCGAGCAAGCCGCCCAGCAGGGCGCGCCGCCCGAACAGCTGCGGATCATGGGCACCGTCACGGCCATGCTTGGCGACGAAACCCTGGGCAGCCAACCGCAACACGTCCCAGCGCAGATTCGCCTCGGCGAAGGCGCGGCGATGCGCCGGGCTTTCGCCGCGCCAGCTTTCCAGCGCCTCGATTTCAGCCTGGCTGACCGTACCGGAATGCAACCGGACGACCCAGCCCTGCGCCTCGCGCAACAGCGAATCGAGATGATCGCGCCGCCGATCGGGACCGTTCATCATCCTCTCTTCCCGTCCATGGCGGACCAGCGGTCTCGCCCTTCTAATCCTATGACGTTTCTCATCGGGGTCGACCCGCCCGCTTTTGCAATTTTTTTTCCAGCCGGCGCCCGCAATGGTCGAGCGCCAGCCCGACCTCGCGCTCGACCGAGCGGATAGAGATGCCGAACCGGGCCGCGATCATCCGATAGGGCTGCTCCTCGACCAGCGCGGCGATGAAGATGCCGCGCCGGCGGGACGGCAGCTCGGCGAGCACGCGCTCGAGGCTCGCGATCTCCGATTTGGCGGCGACGATGCGCTCCGGATCGAGCGCCTCCTCGTCGGTGTGCAGCAGCGCCTCGAGCTCGGCCCGGCCGGCCCAGCGCATGTCGGCTCGATGCCGGTCGGCCGCAGCATTGAGGGCGGTCCGGTATAGATAGGAGGCGGGCTGGCGGACCGCGCCGAGCTCGGCCGCGCCGTCGAGGCGCAGATAGGTCTCGTGCAGCGCCTCGACCGCAAGGTCGGCGGAACCGAGCCTGCGCGTCAGGCGCCGCTTCAGATCCTCGTAACCGGCAACCAGCAGGTGACGCAGCAGGGCGCGACCGGCGTCGATCATGGGCCGACCCTATCCCTGGCCGGATGCCGCAGCCGGGCAATCATCGTCATGCGCGGCTTGTGGCAGGATCAGCACGACAACCGGCTGCGGCAAGTCCACGGGCGGCGGCACGCCGATCTGGAGCCGGGCGAGCGCGGCACCAAGCGCCGCATCCAAGCCCGGCCGGCCGGTACTGTCGAGAAAGCTGGTGCGCAGCACCGTTCCCGCCGGATCGATCCATAGCTTCATCGCCAGCCGGTAGTCGCCGGGAACGGTGGCGCTTGTCCCGCACAGAGCGCCCAGCACGGCGCGCTGGACCGCCGTGAAATAGGTTGGCTGGGGCGGCCGGAAATGCGTGGCCTCCGGGGGTACCACCGGCGGAGCCCCGGACAGGGTGAGGATGAGCGTTCCCGGCATGAAGCTCTGTCCGACCAAGCCAGTGTCCCGGAGCAAGGCCTGCAGCGCCTCCAACGGTGGCATGGTACCGCGCAAAGCCGAGGATTGCCGTCCGCCGATCAGCCGCGCATCGGCGATGAGCTCGATGCCGGTGAGCGCGCTGAAAGCATAGAGCGCCCTGGCCAGCGGTTGGCGAGGCAGATCGAAGGAAAGCGGCGCATCGTCCCGAGCGGTCCGGGCTTGGCCGGTTGAATCTTCGCTTGTCGGCGGCACGTCGGCTCCGTGTGCCGGCGTCCTTAGGAGCGGCCCCAGCAAGAATACCCCCAACGCCGCCGAGAACGGGAAGGAGCCCCGGATGAAAGGTCGGAGTCGATGACGCTTTTGCCGGCATGCCCGCATCCGTGCCACGAGGGGTCGTCCTCAAAAATCCCGCTCCATCTAATACGCTCGTATTGATACTGGATGATTACAGGCATGGCGTGAGAGCGATATGACTTTTCCGACTCCGGCGAGCGTGGGAACGCCGGCCTCGGCAGCACATCTCATTCCTTGGGCGTCGGCCGCTGCAACCAGAATCCTCCCTTCGGCGTCTCGACCGAAGGCTGCTCGAACCATTTCACCGGATCGCGAATTTCGGGCCGCAGGATGTTCGGCATCACCTGGATATCGTAGACTTCCTCGACATCGTTCAGGAACTCGAGCGTACCCAGGATCTCGCCGCTCCGCTTGTCGATCGCCGCGATGCCGGCCATCAGCTCGTCGCGGGCCGATTCGATCGGCAGTGCCGACGGCCCGCGGCGGTCGCGTAGCTTCGACATGCCGATCCACAGCACACCGCCGTAATCGGCGAGGCCGTGGGCGAAGCCCGGCAACTCGGCCACGACATGACGCTCGCCCGAAACCTGGTCGATACCGAGCAAGCGGCCCCGCCCGCCTTCGAGCATGTAGAGCCTGTCGTCGAACAGACGCGGCGAATGCGGCATGGACAGGCCGGTGGCCAGCGGCCGGCCGCTCGGCACCTCCATGAGCACGCCGCCCTCGGCCATGTCGTCGCGCCAGCCTTCGGGCTGGTCCGAGGTGCCCAGCATGGTGACGTAGCGCACGCGCCGCCCGGCGAAGGCCATGCCATTGAGATGGCATCGATCCTCCGGCGCCAAGCCGGTTATGAAGGGGGGCTGCCAGATCGGCGTGAAATTATATTGCCCGTCTATCACGCAGACGCAGGAAAAACGAGTATTGACGGCCAGGATGACCCCGCCGTCGAAGACCATGTCGTGGAGATCGCAATAGCCCGTGAAATACATAGCGCGAGGCACGAAGACGGCATCGTAGTAGTTCGGGCGATCAGGCAGATCCCGGGCGATGCTCTGGACGTTCATGAAGATGAACAGCTCGTTCGCCCCGGCGATGGCGAGGCGATTGCCTTCGACGGCAAGGCCCATCGGCCGATAGAGCGGGCACTCGGTCAAGGTCGGCTGCCCATCGGCCGCGCCGAGCAGGATCAGACTGGTCGGCCGCGTGCTGATCGCCAGCGAACAGCGCAGCCGATGCAGCAGCGGCACGACGGCGCCCGAATCCCGGATCTTGATCCGGCCGCTCTCCGTTCCGCTCGCTTCCAAATTCCCCTCGCCACCGAATCCGCATCGGCCGATGCACTTTATGGTTCCCGAATGACAGTTGACGGAAGAAATGATGACAGGCGAAACCGATATATGATCTGAAAAGATATGTTCATGATCTATCATCATGAATAACGGTCCGATCGGTTCAGGATGTGGACTCTGCCTGAATCTTGTTTCGGATTCGATCTTGAACCGTCATGACCGGCCGGATAGTTTAGCTGGGCCTGCCGCCGACGCCCCGGCCCGACGAGTGCTATCGATGCGCAGCATGCGCGGCTTTACCCTGCTCGAATTGCTGATCGCGTTCGTGATCGCGTCCTTCGCGCTCGGGATTCTGTTCCAGGCCGCGAGCGGAGGGATGCTGCTGGTGCATGCCGCCGGCCGCTACGAAGAAGCCGTATCGCGTGCAACCTCCCATCTGGCGCCGCTCGAACGGGACGCCATACTGACCGAGGGTGAGACAAGCGGCGATGATGGCGGCGGCTTCCACTGGCACCTCGCCATCACGCCCGTCGCCGGCTTGACCCTGCCTTCGGCAGACGCGGCCGCACCCGGTGCGAGGCTGCCTACTCTGTTCTCGATCGAGGTCGCCATCCTCTGGACCGAGAATGAGCGGCGCCGCGAGGTGGTGCTGCGGACCGAACGCATGGCCCTGCCGGCGGATCGAGGCGCCTCGTGAGCGCGCGGCGTCCAGAGAGAGAAGCCGGCTTCACCCTCATCGAGATCCTGATCGGGCTTGTCGTTCTGGGGCTGCTGATGGCTGGCCTAAGCCAAGGCGTCCGTTATGGCCTCAAGGCCCGGGATGCGCAGTCTCGGCTGGTCGGCCAGCGCGACGGGCTGGATGCGCTCGACCGGGCGCTGCGGCAGCTTATTGGACAGATGCCCATCGGCAAAACGCCGAGCGAGGCGCATTTTCACGGCAGCGACGATCATCTCGACTTCGTGACCGTCTTGCCGGAAGCCGCTGCCCTCGATACGCGCCGAGCCGATGCGGCGCTGCTGGTTGATAATCACCGGCTGGTTCTGCGCTGGTCGCCGCATCGTCACGAGCAATCTTTCGCCGATCTCCCGGCAGAGACCGAGACCGAGCTGCTGTCGGGTCTCGATCACGTCGAGTTCAGCTATGCCTATGCGATCGGCACGAACGGCCAAACGGACGGCTGGCGCCGGGAATGGCCCGGCCCCATGCCGCCGGATCTGGTGAAGATCCATTTCGTCTTCACGCAGAAGGACAGGCTTCAATGGCCGGATATGATCGTTGCCCGCGCCCTCGATCCCGGTTGACCGCTATTGCCGGATCGGAATGGGTGGAACCCACCCATGAATCCGTCTCCATTCAAACAGTTAGAGCGCGATGACATCAGGTCGGTGCGACTTTGTCATTCTAATCCGCCGACCTCCCTTTGCGCTGCGCTTCCCTTGGTCAGCTTCTGCAGGAAATCGAACGCCTTCTGTGGATTGATCTCGGCCGCCTTGCGAAAATGCGCCGCCGCACCATCGACATCGCCGATGCCCTGCAAGACCAGGGCCTGCATGGCGTGGAGAGTAGGGTCTTCGGGTGCCAGGACGAGAGCAAGCCGATACTGCTCGGCGCTTGCTTCAAGCTCGCCCGACATGCGCAGCAGGTCGGCCAGCATGGCGCGAGCCGGCTTCAGATCCGGCGCCAGGGCGACCGTTCGCTCCAGCAGCTGCCGGGCACGATCATCGTCGCCCGACATCCGCTCCAGAGCAGCGAGATTGCACAGTGTGTTAACATGGTCCGGATCGAGCGACAGGGCCCGTTCAAACGATTTCCGCGCGCGGTCGTGGTTGCCGGCCCGATGATGGCGCCCTCCCGCCATGAACAGGGCGTCGACCAGCGTCTGAGTCGCCGGCCGGGCGGGCGCCGGGCGTAGGGGCGGCGCCTCATCCCCATGTCCGGCGAGGGACCAAAGGGCAGATCGCAGCTCCGCGACAACCGGATACCAATCCCCAAGACGCGCCTGCCTGAACAGCCGAGCCGTCGGATACCAGCGCGAATGCGATTCGTCGAGGCGCCATCGCCAATCGCCATTGGCAGCAATCAGCAGCCAGACCGGCTTGCCCAGCGCCGCGGCGAGATGAGCTATGGCGCTGTCGACCGTGATCACGAGATCGAGGGTGGAAATGATCGCGGCGGCGTCTTCGAACGAGGCGGCATCGATATCGGCCGCGAGATCGTGAACACGGCCGCCCATCTCCGCAAGCTGCTCGCGGCCCGGCCCGACTTGAAGGCTGACGAATCGCGCTTCCGCGCAATCCAAGAGCGGCCGCAGGGCGTCGAGCGGGATAGAACGGTGGCGGTCCTTCGAGTAGGCGGGATTGCCCTGCCAGCACAGTCCGACCGAAAGGCCGCCGTGGGAACCGAGCCGGATCCGCCATTGATCGGCGAGCGCCGGGTCGGCTCGAAGATAGGGGGTCTGTGAGGGAACATCATCGGGGCGTGTGCCGAAAATCCCCGGCAGCGACCCGAGAAGAGCGCGAAAGTCGCTCTGGGGGAGAGGCTGGTCGTTCCCGATCACCTCGTCGATCGTCGGCATCGCGCGGACAAGAGAAGACAGCTTGCCGGTCCCGCTCAGCAGCACGCGACAGCCCAACGCCTTGACCATCGGCACGTAGCGCAGGAAGAAGAGCGTGTCGCCGAAGCCTTGCTCGGCTTCCAGCAGGATCGTCCGGCCCGCAAGAGCCTCCCCCCGCCAATAGGGCCGCTCGCCGGCTGCCTGGTCCGGAGCCATGCGCGGGTCGGCCCAACGCCACTCGTATTCCGGCCATGCTTCGCTCCAGGCGCCGGCGCTCAGCAGGCACAGCCCCAGCCCAGCATGGAAGTCGGCCCGCGCCGGATAGCGCTCCAGCGCTCTGCGGAGCAACTCGATAGCGGCGGCGCTTTCGCCCGCATCATTCAACAACAGGCCGAGATTGAGCTCTGCCTCCGCATAGTCCGGATCGAGCGCCAGCGCATCGCGGTAGCTGTCGATAGCGAGATCCGTCATCTGAAGCTCGGCAGCCGCGCGTGCCAGGCCGAAATGGGTCGGCGCCGCATCGGATTTGAGGAATAGGGCTGCCTCGTAAGCGGCGAAGGCGGTCGCGTACTTCTCATCCTCCAGCAGCACGACGCCGAGATTGGCATGCGCCTCGGCCACGCTCGGGTCCGCCTCGATGGACTCGCGCAGGAACTGCGCTGCGAGATCCCTGCGGCCGGTGGCCAAGGCGCACAGTCCCCGGATATGCTGGGCGAAGGCCTTGACCGAAGGCTCGTTCGAAACCATCGCCAGCATGATCTCGGCACTGTCGTAGCGGCCTTCGCGATAGAGGGCCAGGCCGCGCTCCACGATCGTCTTGATCATGGCGGAAGGAACCGCGGTTGTTTTCGGCGACATGGCTCAAGCCTCCGTGAAAATAGAACGGGCGGCGCACCAGCCTCGCCATTGCTGCTCGAGCGCCTCCGCCAAGTCGCGGCCGAAGCCGCGGGCGTCCATGAGCGGCGATGCGGCAAGCTGCGCCCGCAAGGTGGCACGCAGCGCCGCCAACGCCTCGGGACGTTGGGTCCAATCGACGGCGCAGGCGACATAATCGTCGGCCGTCCTTGTGCAGAATTGGTCGAGCCCGGCCGCCGTCAGATGCGAGGCCGAGTGCCGGCCGGCGAAGGTCTCGCCGACGAGCGTCACGGTCGGCACCCCCATCCACATCGCCTCGAGCGTGGTCACGCCACCTGAATAGGGAAACGGATCGAGGGCCAGATCTACCCTGCCATAAGCCTCCAGCAGCTCTGCCTGCTCAGTCCTTCCGACCAGATCGACACGGGCCCCGTCGAGGCCGCCATCCTCCAGGATGCGCAAGACCGACTCGCGGGTGCTGGCTTCGCCCAGGCCGCCATAGACCATGAGAAGCCGCGAGCCGGGCACGGCATCGAGGATGCGCGCCCACACGGCGGCCAGCACGCTGTTGATCTTGGCCGGCCTGTTGAAGCAGCCGAAGGTGACATGTCCCTCCTGGAGACAAGGCAGCGGCGTCACTGCCGGCGGTTTGGGCGGCGGATCGTAGCAGACATAGCAATTCGGCAACCGGATCACAGGCTCGACATAATGATGATCGTGCCCCGGCGGAATCTCGACCGGGTCCGCGATGATGCCATCGTAGGTATCGAGCCCTATGGTCCCGACATAGCCGGCCCAGCTCAGCTGAATCGGCGCCGCGCGACGGGCGAACACGGATATGCGCGTTCCGGCCGTGTGACCGGCCAGATCGAACAGGATGTCGATCCCCTCCTCGGCGATCAGCTTCATCGCGGCCTCATCGTCGAGATCGAAGATCTCGTGCCAGGCCGTGGCCGCCGCCTTGAAGCGCTCGCTATACTCGTCATCCTGGCGGGTGCGCAGCGTCTTGAAGCAGACGATCTCGAAACCTTGCGCCGCCAGGTCCTCGAAAGCGCGGAGCGTCAGAAACGCCACGGCATGGCGATGCATATCCGGCGACACGATGCCGATCCTCGGCCGGCGCTCCGGATCGGGCGGGTTCGGAAAATGCCGGCGATCGTTGGCCGCATCACCCTTTCGATAGAGCGCGCCCCATCGGCGATGCGCCTGGAACAGCTCCGCCTCGGTGACGCTCGGCTTGTGCTGGAGCGCAAACAGCAGCGTCCCGGCGATGACCGCATCTTCCGGCTTCAGCTCCCCGCCGCGCCTATAAGCTTGGACGGCCTCTTCGATCCGGCCCTGGCCGAGCAGGCCGAAGCCGCGCCCGACATGGCTCTCGGCATGAAGCGGGTCGAGCTCGAGCGCGCGGTCTATATGGTGCAGCCCGCGCTCATACTGGCGCTGATTGATGAGGAACTGACCGAAGAAATATTGCGCGAGCGCAATGTCCGGAGCCACGCGCGCCGCCATCTCGAACAGCTTACCGCTCTGCAGCGACCGTTCGGCCCGTCCGAAGGAAACGCCTAGATCGATGATCGCTTTGTAGTTCTCGCTGTTGATCGCGGCCGCGACATGCAGGTCCTCGACCGAACGCTCGAACTGCCCGTCCATGACAAAGGCCAGGCCGCGGGCGCGATAGGCGTCGGCATAGGCGCCGTCGAGCGCGATCGCGCGATCGAAAGCGCGGATCGCCTCGCCTCTGCGATCTTCGGTCAGAAGCGCCAAGCCCAGGCTGTATTGAGCCGGCACCAGGCCGGGCATCAACCCGACCGCGCGCTGCAGATAGGGAATCGCCGCCGCCGTGCGGCCGGTGCGGGCAAGGCACGTCCCGATCTCGGCGATCGAGGGCGCATGATCGGGGGTCACGGCCAGTTCCCGCTCAAATGCAGCGACCGCCTCGTCAAAACGATCGAAACGGCACAGGGCGACGCCAAAGGCATAATTCGCGCCCGGCTGCCTCGGCGTGGCGCGCACGGCCTGCCGAAAGCATTCGAGCGCCAATTTCCAGCGATCCTGCTCGGCATGGGCGCGGCCTTGCTCGAAGAGCTTGCGGGCCCGGCGGAATGGGGCCGCTTCCTGCCGCGCATTCCTGGCGGATCCTCCCGCCGAAGGCTCGGGATGGCTGCCATGCACACCACGCATGATCGCATTAGATGACTGTTTTTCCATCGCAAATAGAACCCTCACCGGACCAGGCTTCGCCAACGCCGGCCATTTATATCTCGTATCTGTGATTGCCGCCAAGCAGGTTTATATAGTACAAGGCCGATGTTCTCGCTGATCGACCGAGTCAAAATCAGTAAAATACTCGGGATCGATAAATAAATGATTGGCGGGAATGAGTTCATTCCTTCACGGAATGAGAGTATTACTTCCGTCATGCGAAGGGGGAGTCCGTGACGGATTTATTATACCTCTAAGACACGACTCCTAATTCGACGGACAAGACGATCCGCCTCAACCAATCGGAGCACTCGCAATGTTGTTCAAGTCACAAAGCCGCCTGCTCGGCATGGCCTCGACCGTTGCCCTGTCGACCGCGACCTTCGCCGCCCTTGCGGCATTCCAGCCCGCCGCCGCCCAGTCGGTCGGCCTCTATGGCGGCGGCAGCTCGCTGTCCTCGCTGACGATGCGGCAGATCTTCGACTGCTTCGGCCATCATCCCGCCGCCGACGGCTATGCCACGACCACGGTGTCGCCGCTCACCCCCGGCCAGCTGCCCTCGACCTGCGCCGCCCCGTTCAGCTCGGCCGACGAAGGCCTGTTCGCCTCCGTCGGCAGCGGCCGCGGGCTCCAGGCCTTCGTCGCCAACGACGCGAAGCAGCTCGTCAATGGCGGCCCGAACGGCGCCAGCTCGACCGTGTCGCTGCCGGCGGTGCCGCCGGTCTTCATCGACACCGGCTCCAGCTCGTCCGCCTTCAACACCTATCCCTATCCGAGCCTCGTTTTCGGCGCCAGCGACGCACCGCTGCCGATCAGCACGGGCAACACCACCATCACCACCTCGGCCTTCACCTTCAACACCAGCACCAATTGGGATGTCGACGGCACCACGACGCCGACGACCATCGCCGTCACCGCCACCGCCACCGTCACCTATGATGCCGCCAATCGCGGCGCCGCGGTCCAGCTCCCGCTCTTCGAAGCGCCGGTCGCGATCGCCATCAATACGAACAATGCCAGCAAGTTCCAGATCCAGTCCGCGCTGACCGCGGGCACGGCCGGCAGCGCCATCCAGCTCTCGACCGCCCAGGTCTGCGCCATCTTCTCCGGCACCGTGACCGATTGGGACTCGACGGCCAACATCACCGCCCTCAACGCCGCGGGCAGCCAGATCACCGAGCCTTTCGACACCGACAATGTCGGCCTGTCGGCGCCCACGCCGCAGCCCTATGCCAGCTCGACCCTGCCGATCCAGATCGTCTATCGTGGCGACGGCAGCGGCACCAGCTTCATCTTCGCGAACTATCTGCATAATTCCTGCGCTCCGCTCGCCAACGCCACGAACAGCTACAGCACGATCTTCCCGAATCCGCTGAGCTCGACCGGCGTGCCGAACACCAGCTTCCTCACCGCCGTCGTCAACAATGCCCTCGCCGTTCACTCCGGCGCTCATTTCACGCCCGAGACCGGCAGCATCGGCGTCGCCACTCAGATCGGCACCGCCCGGGCCGCGGCCGGCTCGATCGGCTATCTCAGCGCCGATTTCACGCAGCCCTACGCCAACGCCACCATCCTGGGCACCGCTGCACCGCTCTCCGCCAGCATCCAGGACCAGTCGCAGCAGTCGGTCGGCATCCTGCATCCGAGCCAGGCCAACTTCATCGCCCCGACCCCGGCCGGTGCGGACGGTGCGTTCCAGACCCTCGAGGCCTTCGCGCCGGTCAATTCGACCTTCAGCAATGTCGCCTGGAACCTCTATGCGGCGGTCTACCCGACCTCGGCCGGCACCACCCTGGCGGGCAAGTCGATCCTCGGCATTCCCAACCAGGCGAACGCCTATCCGATCACGGGCACGACGTTCATGTTCCTGTCGTCCTGCTATAGCAATGCGAGCGCCGCAACCGACCTGACCAACTTCATCGACTGGTACTATGGCGGCACGACCGGCGCCGCCAACGGCACCGTCTCGGCCGTGCTCGCGAATAACGGCTTCAGCCCGCTCATTCCCGCGATCGCCGGGGCGATCGTCCAGGAATATGCGAACGGCGGTTCCGCCTCGATCACGGCGGCGTCGACCGGCGGCAATGGCTGCCCGTCCGGCGCCCATGGCGCGTAACGGCTTGGCCGTCCAAGCCTAGCATGACGGGATCGGGCGCCTCCCTCCGGAGGCGCCCGGTTTCGCTGGTGCCCAGATGGACGATGCGCTTCGACGGACACGGCGTTCCGCAACCTTCAGAGGATTCCTATGATTGGTAGACCGCAGGATCCGACGGAGGCCAAGCGGAACGGAATGAGCGGGCTGGCGCGCTCGGGGATGACTCGGTCCCGGCAGCACGGCTTCGCCCTGCTGCTTGTGTTATGGACGATGGTATTGCTGGCGCTGGTGATCACGCGCCTCAGCACGGCCGGACGAACCGAGCTGCGCATCGCCGCCAATCTCCGCGCCAATGCCGAAGCCAAGGCAGCGGCTGACGGCGCCGTCAGCGAGGCGATCTTCCGGTTGAACGACGCCTCCGCCTTGCATTGGGATGCCGATGACAGCGAACATCGGCTCGACCGGGCCGGCGTCAGGCTCGATATCCACCTTGAATCCATGACCGGCAAGGTCAATCCGAACATCGCCCCGATCGAGCTGCTGACCAAGCTGCTGCGCCTCGCCGGCAGCGGGCTCCCTCCGGTCGAGGCGGGCAATCCGGACGCGATCGCCGCGGCGATCGTGACCTGGAGATCTTCTCCAGGGCCGCAGCGAGACGCCTTGCTGGCATCGTATCGCGCCGCCGGGCTCGACCACGGGCCGCCGGGCGCGCCATTCGAAACCTTGCAGGAGCTTGGGCGGGTGATGGGCATGACCCCGGCGCTCCTGAAGGATCTCTTGCCCCACCTATCGCTTTATCCGCTCGGGCCGCCCGATGCGCGGAAGGCCGATCCGGTTGTGGCGGCGGCGCTGCAGAACTCCACACCCGGGGCAGGCACACAGATGCCGCTCGACCCGACCGGGCTCACCAAGCTGCCCATTATCGAGGTCGATGCATCCGCCGTCACCACATCCGGCGCCCGGTTCGTCCGGAGAGCCGTCGTTCGGCTCAACCCTGCGCTACCTCGTGGCGGAACATTCCTCGCCTGGAGCACCGATGAAGCGAATATTGATTGAATCTTGAGGAAATTAGACCGAAAGAATGCTTTCTCTCTTTATCGCTGTGATCGAGCGATTTCCAGCCCCTTCGAAATCGATGAGTCAAACTCATCAATCGGGCGGGAAAGACAAGATTGCGGCATAAATGATGAGCAAATCGTCAAATCAGTTTCTAGAAGCCGTAATATTGGCTTCGTATAGTTCGGCCACTCACCCTTCCAGTGAACAAAGCGCAAACCGCATGCGGGCAAAGGTTCATTGAGAGGGGTTGCGGGATTCAAGTCATACGCTTCAGAACATCGTTAAATCGTAAATAAAATCGAACCCTGATGCAAGATCACTTCGATCTTTGGCAGTATAAGTTAGAACACCCAAGTTATGGTTAGTGAAGGCTGGGCAATGCGCCGAACATTGATTTACGGATTTCTGTCGACCTGCCTGTCGAGCGCAGCGGCCTATGCGCAGGATGCCCAAGCGCAGAACAGCCAGATCCAGGACGCCAACGTGGCAATGCCGGCCAAGACCTTCGATCTGATGGAATATGCCGTCGACGGCAACACGGTCCTGCCCGAGATCGAGATCGAGAAAGCGGTCTATCCCTTCCTCGGTCCAGGGCGAACCGGCGGCGACATAGAGAAGGCTCGGGCCGCCCTCGAAGATGCCTACAAGGCGCACGGCTTCCAGACCGTTCAGGTCGTCGTTCCCGAGCAGGATATGCGCGACGGCACGGTCCATCTGCAGGTGTCCGAAGGACGGGTCGGCCGGCTGCGCGTGGTCAATTCGCAATATCACGCACCGAGCGAGATCAAGGCCGACGCGCCGTCCATGATCGAGGGCACGGTCCCCGACTTCAACCAGATCCAGCGCGACATCGTCAACCTGAACCAATGGCCCGACCGCAAGGTCACGCCCACGCTCAAGGCGGGCATCGAGCCTGATACGGTCGATGTCGATCTGCAGGTGGAAGACCAGCTTCCGCTCCATGCGAGCCTCGAGCTCAACAATCAGCGCAGCGTCGGCACTACATCCCTGCGTGCCATCGGCACCGCCTCGTACGACAATCTCTGGCAGCTCGGCCACAGCATCAGCCTGACCTATCAGGTAGCGCCGCAGAACCCGAACGACACGCAGGTCTTCTCGGGCACCTATACCTGGCGGGTCAAGGACAGCCCCTGGAGCATTCTGCTCGACGGGGTCAAGACCGACAGCAACGTCTCCACGGTCGGCGCCACCGACGTTGTCGGCAAGGGCGGCCAGATCGGCGTGCACGCGCTGCTGGCGCTGCCGGGCACGGAGAAATTCAACCAATCCTTGACCGCCGCCATCTATTACAAGGATTTCCAGAACGTCACCTCTCTGGGCAGCAACAGCACCGATACGCCGGTCACCTATTTCCCCATCACGGTCAGCTATGCGGCGACGTTGCAGGAGGATAAGGCGGTCGATCAGGGCACGCTCGCCCTCACCTTCGCCTTTCCGCCGACCGGCAGCAGCACCACGGCGTTCGACAATGATCGCTTCAGCGCGCGCGGGCAGCAATTCTATGTGCGCGGCGGCCTCAACCGCACGCAGCAACTGCCCGGCGGTCTGGAACTCTATGGCCATGTCGACGGCCAGATCACCGATCAGCCGCTGATCACCAACGAGCAGTTCAGCGCCGGCGGCTACAACAGCGTCCGCGGCTATCTGGAAGCCGAGGAACTGGGCGATATCGGCGCGCATGGCGGCGTCGAGTTGCGCAGCCCTTCGATCGTGGATTGGCTCGATCTGAAGGATGTCGATGTCGACGAGCTTCGATTCATCCTCTTCGCCGAAGGCGCCCATCTCTGGCTCAACGAACCGCTGGCCGAGCAACGCTCGCAATTCGGTCTCGCCAGCGTCGGCGCCGGCGCCAGCGCCAAGCTGCTCGAGCACCTCAACGGTGCCGTCGACCTCGCCGTGCCGGTGCTGGCGGCGAGCTCCACCAAGGCCGGCTCCCGGCAAATCCTTTTCCGCGTTTGGACGGAGTATTGACGTCGTGCCCCTCGCTCCCCTGCCCAAAACCTCTCCGCAACGCCGCAACCGGTGGGCCCGGGCGGTAGCGCCGCATCTGCTGGCCGCGACCTTCGCCGCCGGAATGCTGCTCACGCCCGGCACGGCGAAGGCCTGGTGGAACGATGGCTGGTCCTATCGCAAGCCGATCACCATCGACGCCGGCGCGGCCGGAGCGGCATTGCCCGGCGACGCCGGACGCGTGCCGGTGCTGGTGCGGCTGCATGACGGTGATTTCAAATTCACCGACGCCAAGGAAGACGGCTCGGATCTGCGCTTCATCGCCGAGGACGACAAGACACCGCTGAAGTTCCATATCGAGAAATACGACGCGATCTTCGATTTGGCGCTCGTCTGGGTCGACGTTCCCGACCTGAAGGCCGGGGCGACGCGCAACATCTGGATGTATTACGGCAACCAGAAGGCCACGGCGGGTGCTGATATCCACGGCACCTACGATGCGGATTATGTGCTCGTCTATCACTTCGGCGAGCATAACCTGCCGCCCGTCGATGCCAGCGCCTACAACAATGCCGGCTTGTCGGCGACACTCTCCAATGACGCCTCGCTGATCGGTGCCGGCGCCAAATTCACCGGCAGCAACACCATCGCCTTGCCCGGTACGCCCAGCCTCGCCACCGCCGAAGGCGCCCAGACCACCTGGTCGGCCTGGATCAAGCCCGAAGCGGCCGCACCGACGGGCGTGCTCTATGCCCGGCACGAGGAAGCGCGGAGCTTCGTCATCGGGCTCGATCAGGGCATCCCCTATGTCACGGTCACGGACGCCGGCGGCACGCAGCGCACGGACCAGATCCAACCGATGGCCGGTGCCAATTGGCACCATATCGCCATCACGACGGCCGACAAGATCACGCTCTATGTCGACGGCCAGGCCAAGGCCACGCTCGCCGCGACCGTGCCGGCCTTCGGCGGCACGGCGAGCCTGGGTGGCGATGCGAGCGCCGACCCGGCCACCGCCCAATCGGGCTTTGTCGGCGAGCTCGACGAACTCGAAATCTCCAAGGTCGCCCGCAGCGCCGGCGCCATCGCCGCCGCGGCCGCGGGTCAAGGGCCGGCCGGCAAGCTGCTGCGCTACGGCGCCGACGAGCAGACCTCGTCCTGGAGCACGGGATATCTCGGCGTCATCCTCCATTCCGTGACGCTCGACGGCTGGGTCGTCATCGACATCCTCATCCTGATGGCGCTGATCAGCTGGTTCGTCATGGCGAGCAAAGCCCGCTACGTCGGCAACGCCAATCGGGCCAACGCCTCGTTCCGCCGGCTGTATTACGGCACCGATGAGGACCGGAAGCTGCTCGACCATCTGCTCGCGGCCGAGACGGTGCCGTTGCGTGGTGGCAAGGCCGTCCTGTCCGAGCGGGAAGCCCGCCTGATCGAAACGGCCCCCCTCTTCCGGCTCTACGCCGACGGCATCCGCGAATTGCGCGACCGCTTCAAGAATGATCCGCCGGGCAAGGCCCATACGACGATCCTGTCGGCCCAGGCGATCGAAGCCATCCGCGCCAGCCTCGACGGCACCGCCGTCCGCGAATCCCAAGCGCTCAATCACCGCATGGTGCTGCTCACCATCGCGATCAGCGGCGGTCCCTTCATCGGTCTGCTCGGCACCGTGCTGGGCGTGATGATCACCTTCGCCTCGATCGCGGCCTCGGGCGATGTGAACGTCAACGCGATCGCGCCGGGCATCGCGGCGGCGCTGGTCGCCACCGTCGCCGGCCTGATCGTCGCGATCCCCGCTCTGTTCGGCTACAACTATCTGATCACCCAGATCAAGAACACGACCAACGACACCCAGGTATTCGTCGACTCCTTCATCACGCGCTTGGCCGAGCTTTACCGCACGCCCGATGAACTTCCCGGCCTGGCCGCGGAGTAACGGCCATGCAGATACAGAGTGACGACGGTAAACCCTATGACGATATCAACATCACGCCGATGCTGGACCTGGCATATGTGCTGCTGATCATCTTCATCATCATGACGACGGCGGCCGTGCAGGGGATTCGCGTGAATCTGCCGCGCGCGAGCGACGCGCCGAGTCTGGCCAAGCCCAAGACCGTGGCGATCACCATCACCAATGACGGCAAGATCTTCATGAATACGATCCCCGTCAGCCTGAGCGAGCTGGAGACTCAGCTGCGCCAGCAGAAGGCGCTGGATCCGGACGTACCGGTCATCGTCAAGGGCGATGCCGAGGTTCAGTACAAGAATGTCATCGATGTCGTGGCCCTGCTCGGCCGGATCGGCATCAGCCAGGTCGGGCTCGCGACCCAGCGGCTCGTCAATTAGGAGCGGCACGGTGTCCGACAGCGACAAGACAGCGTTTCGCCGCCAAGCGGTCGCGATCGGCGCAGTGCTCGCCTGCGCCGCGGTCACGATCGAGCTGATCCGCTGGGTCACTTCGGGCGAGGTCATGCCGAAGAAGGTCGTGCCGGACGTGGTGACGCTGCGCGTGCTGCCGCCGCCTCCCCCGCCACCGCCGCCGGAACAGCCGCCCGAACCGAAGATGGTCGAGCAGCCGAAGATGCGCGAGCCGGAAGTGAAGCCGGACAAGCCGATCGAACGGCCCAAGGATGCACCACCCAAGCCGCTCAACACCGACGCCCCGCCGGCGCCGCTAGCGCTCGACGCCAAGGGCGAAGGGCCGGCCGACGCGTTCGGCCTCGCCGGGCGTCCGGGCGGCGGCGACTTCCTCGGCGGCGGTGGTGGCGGCGGCACCCGGTACGGCTGGTACGCCTCGATGGTCCAGCAACAGATCCAGGACACGCTGCATAAGAACGACAAGCTGCGCACTGCCCGCTACCGCGTCGCGGTCAGGCTCTGGCTCAGCCGGGCCGGTACGCCGTCGCGCGTGGAGCTGGTCGGCTCGACCGGACAGAGCGCGCTCGACGATCAGATCAAGGACGCTCTTCTCGCCATGCCCAAGCTCGCCGAAGCGCCGCCGCAGGACATGCCCGAGCCGATCGTCCTCCGGATCGACGCCCGCAACGCTCAGGGCTGAGATCGAAGCCGACAGAATTTACGAAAGCCCTTTCAGAGGATGAGTAAGATCATGACGCGACGCATGCCGGCCCGGCCGGCGGGAAGAAAGCGACGGTTCGCGACGGCCGCGGCGATCGGCGCGCTGATGGCCGGATTGACGGCGGCGCCCGGCTTCGCCCAGACGGCGCCGACCGCGTCCGACAATGTAACGCTCAATCTCATCCGCCTGCTGGTGCAGCAGAAGATCATCACGGCCACGCAGGCGAAGGCGCTCATCGCCCAGGCGGAGCAGCAAGCGGCCTCGGCCCGGCCCGCGCCGGCGCCCGTCGCAGCCGCCGCGACACCGCTAGCCCCTCCGACGGTCGGGCAGCCGATCGCCGGGCAAGCGCTTGCCGGACAGCCCGCGGCACCGGGCGCTCCATCCGGCAGCGTCCATGTCACCTATGTGCCCGAGATCGTGAAGCAACAGCTGCGCGACGAGATCAAGCAGGAGGTGCTGCAGCAGGCCAAGGCCGAGAATTGGGCTCAACCCGAAGCCTTGCCGGACTGGACCAAGCGCATCCACTTCTACGGCGACTTCCGGCTGCGCTATGAAATGGATCAGTTCGATCCGCACAATTCCGCAAACTTCTTCGACTTCAACACCATCAATAGTGGCAGCGGGCTCGAGTTCAACCCGGCCAGCGCCAATTTCGGCCAGGACGTGCCCGTGCTCAACTCCACCGAGGATCGCAACCGGCTGCGCGTGCGCGCCCGCCTGGGCCTGACGGCCGATATCAACGATGACTTCACCGTCGGATTCGAGCTCGGCACCGGCAACAATCTCAATCCGGGCACGCAGAACCAGACGCTCGGCAACAATTTCGATTTCTTCGGCGTGGTCATCGACCAGGCTTACTTGAACTATCACCCGATCAACGGTCTGAACATCTGGGGCGGCCGCATGCCCAACCCGTGGTTCGCGACCGATCTTTTGTGGGCCGACGACCTCACCTTCGATGGCGTCGCCGTGCAATGGGCGCAGGATATCGGTGTCGGCCTCTCGCCCTTCGTCACCGCCGGTGCCTTCCCGCTCTCCAACACGGCGATCAATTTCCCCTCGATCGGGGTGGCTGATACCAGCGATAATCAGCAAGGCAGCTGGGATCGGTGGCTCTATGCGGTTCAGGCGGGCACGGAATGGCGGCCGAGCACGGATATGAGCCTCAAAGCGGCGGCGGCGTACTATTATTTCAACGGAATCGAAGGCGCGCCCTCCGCAGCTTGCAACAATTCGCTGAACTCGGCGGCGTTCATCAGCTGCAGCACGGATCAGAGCAAGGCCGGCTTCCTGCAATTCGGCAATACGGTGTTCCCGATCCGGAATTTCGCCGCCTCCTCCAATGCGGCTGGCGTGGCGCTGACCGAGCCGGAACTCTTCGGCCTCGCGTCGCCTTTCCATGTATTGGCGCTGACCGGCCGGTTCGACTATGCCGCCTCCGATCCGGTGCATGTTATCGTCGACGCGGAGTTCGCCGACAATCTCGCTTTCAACTTCAGCCGTGAAGCGGCATTGAATTTCGTCAACAACTTCAACGACAATAACCAGCTCGGTACCGGCAACCGAGCCTATATGGCGCGCATCACGGTCGGCCACCCCAAGGTCAGGGAGCGTTGGGATTGGGACGTGATGGCCGCTTACAAATATCTTGAGGCCGACTCGGTCGTCTCTTCCTTCAACGACCAGGATTTCCATCTCGGAGGCACGAATGCGAAGGGTTATATCGTCGGCGGCGATCTGGGCCTCGCGCACAATGTCTGGCTCACGGCGAAATGGTACAGCGCTACCGAAGTCAGCGGACCGCCGCTTGCGATCGATGTTCTGCATCTCGATCTCAATGCGCGCTTCTGATCTCCGACGCCTGGGGCTGACGGCGACGCTGGCGATGCTTTCCGCATCGGCCCATGCCCAGACGCCCGATGTCGAGACGCGCCTGCGCGAGGCGCTGCGCACGACCACGACCCAGTTGCGCGAGGCGCAGGACGAGGTCGCGGCCCTGCAGGGCAAGCAGGCCGATTACGAGCATCAGATCCAGACGCTCTCGGCCAAGCTCGCCGCACAACCGGCGCCGGCGCCGGTGTCGGCGACGCCGGCCGATTCGGGCGAGACTGTCAGGCTCCGCGCCGAGCTGGAGCAGTCCACCGGCAAGGCCCGGCAAGCGGAGGAACAGCTCTCCCAATCGCAGACCGTGCTGGAGAAATGGCAAGCGGCCTACAAGCAGGCCGCCGATGTCGCCCGCGCCCGCGACGCCGATGCCAAGAAGTTCGAGGCGCTGGCAAGTCAGTTGACGCCGCGCGTCGGCGTCTGCGAGGAGAAGAATGCCGCGCTCTACAAGCTCGGCCTCGAGGTTCTCGCCAAGTTCGAGGACAAGGACGTCTTCGATGAGCTGAAGGAAGACGAGCCTTTCACGCAAATCGCGCGGGTGAAGCTCGAGAATCTCGTGCAGGACTATCAGGATAAGTTTCACGACCAAAAGATCTCGCCTGCGCCCGGCGCACAGCAGAGCGCGCGATGATCTCCAGGAAAGCAGGATGATATGGCAGCCAAGATGATCGAAGCGGTATCGGCAGACCAAATCTCGGAACTGTTGAAGACGTGTGGATACCGCGTCACCCAGACCGAGCAGAATGGCGTGACGCAGTTGCTCAGCGCCTCACAGGGCATCGGCTTCGTCGTGCGCTTCGCCAATCGGGCAGGCGATGGGCGATATCTGGATTTCGCCTTTTCCTGCGTCTTGCAGATCACCGGCGATCTGCCCGCCTCGCTGGTCGAGCAATGGCATCGTACCAAGCGCTTCGGGCGCCTGACCCGGCACGATCAGTTTCTCATGCTGGAAATGGATGCGCTGGTCGCCGGCGGCGTGAGCGAAGCACATCTGCGCGCGATGATCGAGCTATGGGATCGGCTGCTGCAGGAATTCATCCTGCATCTCCGTCAGACGGGCAGCGCGGGTCCCGCGACCGAAGCCCCGGCCTCGGCCGACGTCGCCCAATCTGCCTGACGGCGCCGTCCGATGAATTGGCCGCGCCGGCTCGTCGGGACCACGATCATGGCGATCTCCGCCCTGTTCAGTCTGCAGGCACCGGCAGAGACAAGGCCGGATTCAGCACCAGGCGTGCCGCAGGCCTGGATGAGCTATGCCCAGTTCGTCGGCCGGCAATTCCAGGCATGGCTCGGTGCGGATGACGAGATCGCCTTCCGCTTTCACAAATTCCTCGAAGACCGGCTGACGGACACGGCTAAGTTGACGCCGACAGACAAAGCGCCCGAGGACTCGGTGACCGTGCGCGCCTGGATCGACGATGGCGGTGCGGTGAGCCGGATCGAGTTTCCGTCGCTGGGCGATCCCTCGGCGGACGAGGATCTGCGCCGGTTGCTCAGCCGAAGCCGGTTGTCGCAAGCGCCGCCGCCGGATATGCGCCAACCGCTGATCCTGCGTCTCAGGCTCGATTTCGCGACCTGATCTGGAACTTGTCGGCCGGCCCCGTCCTTAGCAAGAGAGGGTGGAACCATCATGCGGCAGTCGAGGACGATCATCCTGCAGATCCTGGTGGCGGCGATGATGGCCGGCGGATGTTTCGCCGCCTCAGCATCGGCCCAGACTCCGTGCGTCGATGTCGTGATCGGCACCGAGCGAACCCCCAATCTGGGCTGCTTGAACGATGTGCTCAGGCACAGCACTCAGGCCGAGAGGAATCGGCAAACCCAGGCAAGCGCCGCCGCCAGCGCCGGCGTCCCCACGACGAGCAACGAGCTCGGCCTGTTCAACGAGGCAGCGACGGCCGAGCGTCTGGGCGATTCCTTCGGCAAATCGGTCTCGCCGCAGCGGCCGGCAAGATCCTTCGGTAATCCGCTGCAGCCGCGATAGCGGCCGTTCCCATTGTGTAGATTCCGACCTGTTCGTCACCCAAGCGTCATGTGATCGCCACGCGAGTGACAACGGCGGACCTATACGATCGAGAATATAGAGACCAGACAAACACGATTAAGTTGTCGGTATTCCAGAACAATCAGCGGTAGAGCTGCGCGGATAGACTGCCACGGCATGCCCCAGGTCGGACGCGGATTTCTACCCTCGATCCGGCTGGAAGTCGTGCCGTACGGCCCCTTATCGCCATCGGGAGGAGCGGCCATGATCATGCAAGCCGGCAAGAGAGGGCGCATCGACCCACGGCGCGCCCGCTTCACCGAGGGGGACAGCTTCTCGCGTGCAAGACCGCACCATCGTACGGCCCCGATCGCCGCAAGCCTGCCGATGCCCGAGATCCCTACCGGCAAGGAGGCGCTTCCGGCGCCCCTGCAAACGCTTCGCGTGTTCGAGGCGGTCGCGCGTCACAGCAGCTTCACGCAGGCGGCGGCAGAGTTGCAACTGACCCAGAGCGCGGTCAGCCGGCAAGTGAAAAGCCTGGAGGCCATTCTCGGCGTGGATCTGTTCTGGCGGACGACGCGCAAGGTCGAGCTGACCGAGCAGGGGCATTTCTACGCCGGCATCATCCGCGGCGCGCTCGACCGCATCGAGGAGGCCACGCAGGAGCTGATCCAGCGCGGCGACGGCGGCTGCCGCCTTACCATCCGATGCCCGTCGGGTTTCTCCGGAAAATGGCTCGTCCCGCGCCTTGCGTCCTTTCAGGCAAGCCATCCGGATATCGATCTGCAGCTCATGACCGCGGATGGACCGATCGAAAGGCTCGATTACGACCTCGCCATCGGGTTCGGCCCGCAATCCGAGCCCGATGGCATGATCGAGCCGATCCTGGAAGCGAGCCCATTGCTCGTCTGCCGTCCCGATCTGGTCGTGAGCGGCATGTCGCCGAGTGCGCTGCTGCGACGCCATGGGCTTCTTCAGGTCGCGAGCACGCCCGGGTTATGGCAGGAATGGTTGGAGCACGCCGGCATCGAGACGGTCGATCTAAGATGGGGTCCGACATTCGAGCATGCTCTGATAGCGATCAGCGCTGCCGTCTCGGGTCTCGGGCTGGCATTGCTCCCGCGCCAAGTGGTGGCGGACGAGTTGTCGGACGGGCGTTTGACGGCACCGTTCGGACGCGATGTCGGCGGGCCGCCTCTCTTCTACCATCTCGTCATTCCCCCTACCAAAGTCGGCTTAGCGCGCGTAACGGCTTTCCGGGATTGGGTCAGGGAACAGATACGCCAGGAGACGTTCCGCGCCCGGGCGATGGCGCCTTGCGCCGAACCCCCGGGGCATCGGCTCTGAACCGGGCTCGGGCGCCTTCTCCTGATGCGAAGGAACAAGCGGGCGTGTAATATCGAGGCAGAATTTGCTGCCGGCGAAGTGGAGAGGCGCGCAACGGATCTCCGCTTCTTTCGCATACTTCGATATGAGGCCGCCACACGCAAGCTGGAGTGAAAGCGCGACATTCATCCCACCCGATAAAGGAGGCAGCCATGAGCACCGAGGCAGTCCGTCCCAGCGACATGGGCATCGCGAAAGTCGACATGAAGTTCGAGATCGTCGTCATCCCCGTCTCGGATGTCGATCGCGCCAAGGACTTCTACGGAAAGCTCGGATGGCGGCTTGACGCCGACTACGACAGCGGCAAGGACTTCCGCGTGATCCAATTCACGCCGCCGGGCTCCGGATGCTCGGTCATTTTCGGCAGGAACGTCACCGCCGCGGCACCCGGATCGGCACAGGGCCTATACCTGATCGTCTCCGACATCGAGGCCGCCCGCACCGAGCTTCTCGGTCTCGGCGCCGAGATCAGCGAGGTGTTCCACGACGAAGCCGGCGTGCATGCCGGCCCGGACGAGCCCTATTTGTTTGGCCGGTTCCGCGTCAATGGCCCGGATCCCGATCATCGCAGCTACCGTTCGTTCGCCTCGTTCCGCGATCCGGACGGCAATGGCTGGTTGTTCCAGGAAATCACGACGCGGCTTCCCGGTCGTATCGACCCCGCGGCCACGAGCTTCGCGTTGGCGAAGGATCTGTCGAGCGCGCTTCGGCGTGCGGCCGCAGCACACGGGCAGCATGAGGCGCGGACGGGGCAGGCCGACCAGAATTGGCCGGACTGGTACGCCGAGTACATGGTGCGCGAACAGGCCGGCGAAGAACTGCCGCAATGATCGGCGGCAAGGGCACGAAGTCTCGACCTAGATAGACGCGCGATCTCGGCAAAGTCCGCGTCTCTTCCCGATCCGATCGCCCATCGAGCGGACGGCCGTCGTCTACGCTCGATGGGTCCTGGAACGGGCTCGTCACGATCCGTCCTTTCGCGTCGGCCTCACTCTCTCGCCATGTATAGGCGAAGCGTTTTGACAGCCCGATGGGCCGCGATCTTGAGCGAGTTGACCGATCGGCCGGTTTCGGCGGAGGCTTCGGCCAGCGACATCTCGCGCAATTTCAGCAATTCGAGCGCCATTCGCTGTGAGGAAGGCAAGGCCGAGATCGCCTTGTTGAGTTCTTTCGACTTTTGCCGCATCTCAATCGTTCGATCCGCCAGCGCGTCGGAATAGCTTGCGTAGGCGATGTCATCCGAAACCTCCCGCCGTTCGATCCGACCCGTGCGTCTAAGCACGTCGATCGATCTGCGTTGCGCGATCGCCGCCAGCCAATGGCTGAAGGGGCGCGACGGGTCATATGTGTATCGGACGCGGTGGACGGTGAGGAGCACGTCCTGCACGACATCCTCAACGCGGTCGATGTTGCGATGGCGCGGCGCGACGATCCGCCGGATCAGCGGCCGGATCTGGCCCAACAGACATTCATAGGCTCTGAAATCGCCTTTCTGTGCCGTCGCCATGAGTCGAGACCATTCGACATCCCGACGGCTCCACTCACTGGCTGCATTGCGCGCCATCCGAAATCCTCGAAATAATTGTCTTCCGACAGGCTTCCGTTTACTTGGAACAGGCCTGCCTTCCGGACTATTGACCCTGCCCCGGTGAGATGGCTTCAGCCCGATCCCGGGACCGCGCTCATGGATTAGAACGCGACCTGGGCTCGGACGGCGATGGCGTCGAAATCGGTGCCGATCTGGGCGCCGAGCGGGGCGCCGGCGACGGCGGTCGGGTTCGCGCGGTCGAACGAGCCATGCACGTAGTTGAGCGTGTAGCGCATGTTGGCGT